>NZ_BDJF01000017.1 GCF_001895205.1 Vibrio injensis
AATAACGTGGCGATGATGTCGGGAGCCGTCTGGAGCTGAAAGATGCGGCTGTTATGGCGCAGCAATAAACGCTCTAAAGCGGGTACCAGCGTTAATCCATAAAAGGTATGGCGATGGCCAATGTTGCCTTGGCTAAATTGACGGACAATACCATGCACCCGCTGCACGAGTAAGCCATCACGCCACATTTCCAGCTGCGCCGTTTTATCAACAACGTCTAGCGCGGTTAAGTCTGAGCGACGACTGGCAAGCTGGATGTGGTAACGAAAACCATAACAGTGCTGACCATCCTGCTGGCTGTCCGACAGCGATTCGACACCTTGATATTTACGCACCATCAAGACATCGTCTGCCAACCCATCCACTTTTAGCCGAAAACGTAACCTTGCCATTTTGTGTTCCTTTCTTTTTTATTGTAATGTTAGATAAATTACTATTTGATAAAAGGTGTTATTCAATCATCTGAAGCTTCTGTTCAAGCTCAGCCATTTTCCAGGTCAAATTATTTAATCGATATTTTAAAATCATAAATTCTTCACTTGCCTGAGTTATCTGACCTTTTTTTATCAGATCCTCTACATAAGCCACTCGACCATAGATGGGTGATAAGCTGACTGCAAAATCTTCTAACGATTTGGTTTTTCTTTGCAATTCAGACAATCTCCCTTGCTGAGCAAGTAATGAGATATTGGCCATTTTAGTTCGTGTTTCACTAAACTGTTCAATAAATCGCTCAGTTTGTCGCAGAGCCTCTTGTTTTGTTGCTGAAAATTGTTGTTCAATTTCTATCACAGTATCTACATTTGGATAAACTCGTAATAAAGTATCTAATAAAGCTCTCGCTTCAACACGAGCCGCCCCAAAAGGTAAATCCATATTTTCTTCGATAACCTGTCGGTATAAAGGTACGATATCAATAGATAGTTGGTTAATTTTTGCGGGTGAGTTTTCCTGTTCGAATAGCATCACTTTTTCACTACTATTTAATATTGGCATTAACCTAGATTGCGCATAAGACTGAGCTTGAAGATCCGGTAAATAGGCGACTAAACCATACAGCAGTGCAGAGATTAAAACCCCTATAGAAAAATAGATGGTATACATAACGTACGAACGTTTTCTATACTTCTCCTGAACAACCAAATCAGTTTGTTCGTGACGTTTAAGTAAGGACTGATATTGCGTTTCTAAACGATCAATATGCTCAAAAATAGCAAATCCTACGCCATCAAAATCAACTAAATTATCTGGCTGTTGAGATTCTAAAATAGCATAAATACGCTCAAGAAATCGCTCACAACGATAGAGATCTCGTAAAGATTCATAGTTTGGATATAAATCCTTTAACTCTCTAACAACACGAGCATTAACCCAATCTAACACTTCTTTACGCATTTTAGCTGATTTTATATCTGGTTCTGATAAGTTACTTAAACAACTATTAAGTAACTCTAATCCATTTGCATAACCGACTAATCCTTGTATTTTTAAACAAGCAACGGTGTAATAACTACATAATAAAAGATCAATACCTGGACCTTTCGCTAAGGTTTCACAGGCATCTTTTACCAATGACCAATCAGTTCCACCAGAGAGAGGGTTGTTACGACGGTTGATCTCATCTCTGATCTTTTGATAAAGATCGATATTCCGGATACCAGAAGCATCATCTATTAAATGAAAACGAACTTGATCAGTAAATACAAAAATGGACATAGCTACAGCGTCCTGAGTTATTTGAGGAGTAATTCATCATCACTCCTCATAAAGGTTTAATATAGTGTTTTAGAGAGTTTAAATGATTTAAACAATCGTTCTGTAAATGGATTCACATCGGCTTCAGAATTCAGTCGGTAGATCATTTCTCCACCATCCACGATGAATTTGAAATCAACCGAAGTAGGGCTAGCTCCGACAACATCCCCTTGATCAAGTAAACGAAAGAACGCCCATGGTCCTTGAATATTAATACTCCGAGGAGACATGTTATTTTGAGTTGGTATCAGTGTAACTCTAGATACGGCTGATTCACGTAATGTATTTGGCCAAATTAGTTCTACACTCTCTCTAGGACCATGACCATAAGCCAAATATTGACCATCAACATTGAGTACACTGCGACGTTTATTATTACTGAGGCGTAATGGCTCAATTGAGAAGCTAACATCAACAATTCCTTTACGATTAAAGAATGCCTGCTGTATCTTTTTCGCTTGTTTGAGCTGTTCAAGGACATCTTTACGAATGATAGACTGGGCACTGTCATCATCGTGAACAGCGATATTTTCCTCAACAAACATTCTTAACTGATTATTGTAGAAGCTATCCAATGTACCGTTAGGCGCGAAGAAAGCCTCAAAATCAGATAATGAGCTATCTTTACTAGAATCGGAATTAAACGGATATCGCCCAGCCAATTTTTCTTCAAAGACTTTGTAAACATCATCATGCCAGCGAACTTCTAAATGCTTTATGGCTTCTTGTTTGACAACATACCAACTTTCATCAGCCAGTTTGGCTATCATGGTGTCTAATGGTTTAGGTAAACCAGAAGCAACCCGCTTAACCGTGTAAATAGGGTCAGAATTGACTAATCTAACACGTGCTTTAGTGGCATCAAGAGCAGCCATTCCAACATCAGGAGCTTGTTGAATGGCTTTTAGGTAGTTTTGCAACTCTTCAACCGCAAGAAGAACTTCGTTAATATAAGCAGGTCGATCACCAACTGGTTTGAGTAGCGTGTTAAGTTCAGCGAAAGGCGCATAAATCAAAGAAGCAACCTGATAACGAGGATTTCTGAGTAACTCTCTTTGTGCGGCTTCATCTCTAGGAAGCGTAGTATACATTTGTGTATTACTTTCTAATGCACGCAGTAAACGCTGCATAGGTTCAATATTACCGGTCAAGTTTTCTAATACCGATACAGCATCATTAATATCACGGAAATATTTTACGTTAATTTCATTTAACGCCGTTCGCCACGTATTCGCATAATCGGCCACATATAGATTTCTTATTTTTTCACGTAATGCTTGTTTATCTGCTTCACTAAATTGAGCTGATTTAGATTGACCTAGTACCCAACTATCAATCAAAGCTAGCTCAGATACTGATTCAGACTGAGGCATAAAGTAGTCTTCAAAGCCTTTTTTGGTAAGCATTTGTGGTATATATAAGGCGCTGCTATTAATGACTCTTTCTTCAAAAACGACATCAAATACTGGGCCAATAAGATTACGTAAATTTACCGATGGACCGAGCACCGTCTGTGCATTTAATTTTAAATTACGATAGACCCGTTGATCATTAGGCATAGAGCCAAGATCGTTCTGAACTTGAGCGATCACCCGATCATAGGGCTTCATCACCATATCAGCATTATGATCCCCATTCTCCCTGTGACCAGCAAGATCAGTATGCAGCATGGCATAATCTAAGTGGCCAAGTAGCTCCTCTTGAATTGAGCGCTGTCCTGCAAACTCTTGTTGCCAATACTTAGCAAAATAATCAAGGACATAGTCTTTATAGCGACCACTTTTATCAACCATCATCCTATAAACTCTTAATATTGCCAACTTTTCTTCATCCGTTGTTGCCTTATTAAGCTGGACAACGACGTCGGCCATGAGTAAAGGTAAAAATCGACTTTCTAATAAATTAAGATAAGTCGCCTCAACCATAGGTCCAATAGTATGACCTTGATATAAGCCAAAATCGGAAATGTACTTCGGTTTATCTCGAAAGAAACCAAACTCTAAAGTCGCTTGACGAATTTTATTTAATGGCTGCAATACATCTTGTTGAGATGATAAATAAATATTCGATGGGAACTCATTTTTATACTCATTAACTTTAGTCAATACTGCATCGGATTGTTTTACGTTATTTAGATAATAACGATGCCAATTGCCAATTAATAAAACGGTTGCAATAGAACAAGCTAACAGTGACAAACCAATTAAACGACGTTTTTGCTTAGCTACTCGAAAATTATCTGACGCCAAGCCTGCTTCAGGATAAATAATGTTATTAAATAGTTTCTGAGTAAAATAAACGGTTGAGTTTTTTGCTTGTTGAGCCTTATTAATAGCATGTTCTAAGCCATAACGGCGTGATGCTGCATCATCAAAAGCATTAGTCGGCACCCCTTGTTGATATACAGAGGTAAAGTAAGCTCCACGAACTAAAGCAGAGGTAGAAAACTGATCGCTGGCGAGAGCATCATTAAAAAACTGCAATAAAATATCTTTCAGACCAGAGATTTGGCGAGTAAAACTGTAAATAGCATTACGTTCATCCAAACTCATTGGAGTCGATACTGCATGAGGTAAAGCATCATTAATTCTTTCTATAAATTGGCTATAATCATCGGTAAACTCATTGAGCCAATTATCTAAGTCATTGATCGAATCCAACGAGAAGGTAAAACCTAATACATCTTCACGCTGACTGCGTGAATAGTTTTTAAAGAACGGTTCAAAACCATGCAGTAAATCTAATTTGGTTAACGCAATGTAAACTGGTAAACGAGTGGAGAGTGTCTCCATTAATTCACGCAAACGCGCACGCAACAGGTTAGCATAAGCTTTGCGTTCCGTGGCGGTTGCAGTGGCCAAATGAGAAACATCTAATGTTAATACGATACCGTTGAGTGGTCGACGACTGCGTGTTTTTTCCAACCAATTAACAAAATGAAGCCATAACCGGCGTTCCATAACACCATCATTTTCATCACTCTGCTTACCTTGTGTCAGTAATTCACCATCAGGATCAATAAGTACAGACTCATCACCGATCCACCAATCAAATGAGTACGGATTCTCACTTTTTTTACCCGATGCTCTCATCACGGAAGAAAAAACAAAGTTTTGTCCAGAACGGTTAATTAAGCTAGTTTTACCTGCATTTTCTAGTCCCAACACCAAATACCATGGTAAAGCATAGAGGTAATTACGTTTATTAAGGTTTTCTTTCATGCTAAGCATGACTTGATTTAATTCAACCTCTTGACGCTCTTCATAAGCTTTTATAGGGTCTTCGCGTAACTGCTCTTCACGTTTTTGTTCTGCTTTAAAACCCTGCAGTTTCTGCCACTGCCAAATGCCCCATATAGCCAGAGAACCTAGAGTAAATAAACTACTTGTCACCGCTCGCGCTGCTACTGAGTCAAGTGGCTTATTACCCGAAATCTCCACCCAAGGGCCCATCCACCAAATGGCCACATTCAACAAAATAAAAATACTGAATAACAAAATAGGCATTGCAGCTGCGATACCAGGCTTTAATTTTCTCGCGATCCCAACAATATATTTCCACATGGGTTTTTGTCCTTCGTTTACTCTGACGTTGTGTATCGTTCTAATTGCTCAACTAATGAGGGTTCCCAATCTGTCACACTCATTTTTGTAATTTGAGTGTGTAATGTTTGGTACTGCTCTTTCGCCATCGCATCTAAATTATTAGTATTTAATAAATCAGCAGATAATAGTCGCCAATAAAACTTATCTCTTGGTTCACTAGCGCTCACTAAGCCATCATTTAGCATAGACAGGGCGACAGCAATGCCCCCCTCTTTCGCCAATGTCAGTGCTTCTTTTCGCTTTTCTTGCCAATCACCAGCGACTTGCCCTTGAGTAGTCGTTTGTTGCTGACTCAATAACCATTCTTTTACACTATGATTAACAAAAGGCTCTCCACCTTTAAACTTCAAATCGATTAATGTGGGCAAACGAGCGATAAATTGCTGAGTTTCCGTCAAAATCGCCTCACACCACTCTTTTTTACCCAAGCTATGCGCAATCTGATAGCTCATCATCTGTCCTTCGAACCAATAGGGTGCCATCGTCAAACTTTGTTCGACTTTTCTCCATAGTGCTAAATCCGGACTGCGCATTTGATCGTGGTATTCTTTTACTCGCTCTTGTGCCATCGCGCGGAGTAAAGTCTCACCATGCACATCGTGTTCAGGTAAAGAGGTTATCGACGACCATACCGCATAACGTCTGATACGTATTGCCAAGGCACTTCCAAACTCCTGTTCCGAAAGAAACTCTGCCACTTTAAGTAAGGTTTGCTTTGTTGCTTTATCACTTGAGCTATCTATGGAGATCACACTGGGTGTCGTTACCGATTTTCGCTCAATATCCTGAGTTGGTTGAACGGTTTTTGTTACTTGCTCTCGCTCAATAGTACGCTGCAGCTTGCTATGAATTTGGCTCATAAGGCTATCGATACTATCGGACATGAGTCCAAGTCTCGTGACTGACGCTTTCCATGACTCCAGAGCCACCGTTAAATCATCACGTTCTTGCATATCAAATTGAGAAAAATCTAATTTATCAATCACTAACGATAAGCGTTGAACAATTTGACTAAAGAATTTACGGCGAGGCAGCGCCCCTCTTTTTCCTGGCGCAGGAAAACACTCCTCCCAATATAAAGTCATAAAGTCGTTTAGGATTTGTAGTGAAACGATAAAACGCGCAGGAGAAACTCGATAATGAAGGCACTGCAATAAATAAATAAGCAGTTTAAGATCTTTGCTTCTCTCACTGAGTAATTTAAGCGAACTGTGTTCAACTTCATCCCATTGAACGCTGGCATGAGAAAGTGACCCTACCTTCATCATTTGATCTTCAACAAAGTCAAACAATGGATCGTCAATCAATCTTTCACCAACAGGGTTAGCCTCTTGGATTGGTTGAGTGACACAACGTCGATAATCAGTTAATTCCATTTGGGCTCCTTACCAACCACAACGTGTTCTTAATGCACCCAACGATTGCGAAAGCTCACTAGTATCAAATCGCAAACCATCGATAAATGGAGAATTAGAACGTAGCATAAGCATTTTTCCACTAGCCATGGCTCTCATCATATCAATAGCTGGCATTCCTCTTCCTGATGAAAATAACAGCCCCAAATCGTCACTGCGCCAATACTGGACTTCCGTATTAGCAATAGAAAGTTGGATACGAGGATCATCAATCGCACTTGGCAGAGCCAATTCTACTCGACTTAAATTATCGATACAGCTCATCAGCAATACTGGTTTAGCATTATCCGGAAAGTGAGTGGTTTGATTTAAGGCGAGCAATGTAATCCAGGCGTTCGTTTTCTCACCCTCTCCTTCGGTTGTCAGATGATAAGCATCTCCCTCTTGATATTCACTCAAACTATTAAACGCACGCTGCCATGACAATGGCGTATTATTTTCTATCACTCTAGGAAGCATTTGATTCACTGGTGTCGCAAATAAGGAGTCAAAACAATTAAGCCTATCCAAACGTGAGGTAATGACTGTACAGGCATTTGCTTGCTCCAACACTTGATTAGATGCACTGACAGAGGTCATCGAGAGACTAAAAAGCACACTGATGAAAAATAGGAAACGTATTTTACTCATGGGGTTTTAATCTCCAATTTTTGGCATTTGTAAGCCAATGTACGTTTAGGAATACCCAGACTTTCCGCGACCTTAGCTCTATCACCAGAAAAATATTGTAATCTTTCACGGATGATTCGAGATTCAAACTCATTAACAGCTTGCTTTAGATCTCCAATGGCGACATGATTTAATTTCTTGCCCTCATCCTCAATAATTTCTTGTGAAGAGAACGAATCCTCTGACACAGTAGTCATGCTCGATAAACGATGACTAAAACACGGTTCTTCTATTTGCGTACCATCAGCGGTTTGTGCACAAGCAAACTCAATAAGATGCTTCAGCTCTCTAACATTGCCTGGGAAGTCATAAGACTTAAGGCAGTCGAGCGCTTGGTAATGTAACCCTCGAATATTAGTTTTATGTCGCAAATTAAAGCCATCTACAAAATATTGACTGAGTAACTCAATATCATCGAGCCTAGTAGCTAAAGGAGGCAAGATAATAGGATATTGAAATAAACGGTAATATAGATCCTGACGAAATGCTTTCTTACGCACTTGATCCAGCAGGTTGACATGGGTTGCAGACACTAGACGAAAGTTAGAAGACTGCTCTTTCTTACTTCCAAGAGGCCTGAATAACTGCGTTTCAAGGACACGTAGTAACTTAGCTTGCAGCGTAAGTGGCATATCACCTATTTCATCTAAAAACAGGGTTCCGCCATTGGCTTGCGCGATTAAGCCTTGTTTATCCTTATCAGCACCAGAAAACGCCCCCTTACAATAACCAAATAATTCACTCTCTAATAAATTTTCAGGAATTGCAGCGCAATTAATCGCGATAAAAGGCGCCTTATTTCTAGTAGAGAACTGGTGTATTGCTTGAGCAACCAATTCTTTTCCTGTACCTGTTTCCCCTTGAATCATAACTGATAGCTGTGAGGGCGCTGCATTAATAACCTGTTCACGTAATTTATGCATTACGGAACTGTTTCCGATCAATGTGGTTGCTAAATTAGCAAGCAATGTGCGATGAACATGATCATTACGTACATCAGACAAAGACTCTGATAGTTCATAACGACTTTGTTCCTCACGTAGAATTTTATTCAACAATAACCATTGATGATTAAATACCTCTAAATATTTAATAAATGGTGGCTGTTCAAACAATCCTCTCAACACACTATGCTGGCCAATTAAGAACAATATGGCATGAACTTGATTATCATCATTCATTAGTGGATGTATGACGACGCTATCTTGCCTACCGACTCGATCAGTCAGTTGACTAAAATAATGGTTAGAACGCCAAAACACCAATTCATTGATGGTCAAATGCATTCGCTTAGCTGATTGTAAAACATGCGCAAAAGGACACTCAAAATCAGTGACAGACCAACTGAAATTGAGTGAATCATTTTGAGGCACTAAAGTGCGACCATCTGCGCTAGGAGCAAGAAAAAGACAGGTATCTAATCCTTGCTCTCGCTGGATTATTTCCACGAATAGCGCGGCTAATTGGCTAGTTTTTTTGGCTACAATAAGCTCGGTTGCAAAAGCTAACCAGTGGTTCATTATTACTCAACCTCTCCAATAAACTCACCATTTTCGGCAGCTAAATAGATACGTTGAACTGGCTGCTTGTCAGCAAGTTTATTTAATAAAGCTAATGAAATGGGCGGTAATAATTGCCCTTCGATAATCGCTTCAAGCATACGAGCTCCATTTTCAGAACGTGTCGCACGATTTAAGATCTCTTCGATCAAGCTATCTTTAATCACGACCTCTGCTGAGTACCGTTGTTTAAATAGTTGTTCGAGTCGAGTCAATTTACCTCGTACAATCTGTTCTAAAACCTCTTTATTGAGTGGTAAGTAAGGAATAATTTCCATACGAGCAAGTAATGCAGGTTTAAAAAATGCAGCTAATTCAGGATATAGCTGTTCATCCAATAATTGAGGTTGCTGAGCATAATCAACAATAGTTTGATAACCGAGATTGGAAGTAAGGAAAAAGACAATATTTTGGCAATCAATTAATCTACCTTCACCGTCAGCCAATTCACCTTTATCAAATGCCTGATAAAACAAGTTGAGCACTTCGGGATGCGCTTTTTCTACTTCATCTAATAACACAACAGAATAAGGCATTTTACGAATGGCTTCGGTAAGAATACCACCTTCACCATAGCCTACATAACCAGGTGGAGAACCGATTAAACGTGAAACCGTATGTTTTTCCTGATACTCAGACATATTAATTGTGGTTAAAAATTGCTTTCCACCGTATAATTGTTCAGCAAGTTGGACAACCGTTTCTGTTTTACCCACACCGCTAGGACCAACCAATAAAAAGGCTCCTTTGGGACGTCCAGGGCGACGCAAATCTGCACGAGCGGTTAAGAGATGGTGATGAACTCGCCCTATAGCCGTGTCTTGTCCTTTAATGACTTCACTTAAAATAGAGGTGAGATGAGTAATTTTATGTAACTCATCACTGTTCATTTGATCAACAGGCACACCTGTCCAATCAGCAATCACTTCTGCGATCTGTTGGGCATCAACTTGTGGATGCATTAAACGTTCCGAATGCGGAATATTATCTAATGTTTGGTACTCCGCTCGTAGTTGGCTCAATAACTCATCACGTTCCACTTGAGTTTCTTCACTCTGACTACCCGAGTCATCAAGAAGCTGTTCGCGCAGTGTAATAATCCGACCAATGATCGTTTTCTGCTCTTGCCAACGTTGCGTTAACTCTGCTTTTTCAGCTTCATCGCTGGCTTCCTGATTACATAACTCGTCTAAACGATGCGTATCTACAACTTGGCCTAAGTATTGAGCACGCTTAAGCATATCAATTTCTAACTGTCGTTGATGACAGGCAGTTTCAAGTTGGGCTAAACGCTTAGGAGGAGTGGTAATATTAATAGCAATACGTGCACACGCCGTATCCAACACGTCAATGGCTTTATCCGGAAGTTGCCTACCTGAAAGGTAACGAGCTGAGAGCTCCGCGGCAGCTTTCAATGCATCATCAGTAATCAATACGTTGTGGGCTTTTTCGTAAACACGATTCAATCCGCGTAGAATATCGACGGCTTGCCCAATGCTTGGTTCTTCTAATTTCACCAATTGAAAACGACGAGTCAGAGCTGGATCTTTTTCAAAATATTTTTTGTACTCTTTCCAAGTGGTCGCTGCAACGGTACTCAGCTCGCCTCGAGCAAGGGCTGGCTTAAGCAAATTAGCCGCATCACTCCCACCTTCTTGATTACCAGAACCAATTAAAGTGTGGGCTTCATCGATAAATAGAATGATGGGTTTCGGGGAGGTTTTGATAGCATCAATAACGCCTTTGAGGCGCTTTTCGAATTCACCTTTTACCGATGCCCCTGCTTGTAGTAAACCCAAATCAAGCGAACACAACTCCACGTTTTGCAGTTGCGTAGGTACGTTACCTGAGGCGACACGAAGTGCAAGACCTTCAATCATCGCACTCTTTCCGACACCAGCATCGCCGACCACAATAGGGTTGTTTTTACGTCGACGGCATAAAATATCAATCATTAAATTGAGTTCGTTTTCACGACATAAGACTGGATCTAACTCACCATTACGAGCTTGCTCAGTAATATTGGTACAGTATTTATGTAAAGGAGAAGAAGATGCCGAATCCAGCGGCATCACCCCCTTAGAACCTGATTTATTTTTATCAACCACCGATTCTGCAGAATCTTGTAATAAGGTATCAAAGCCTTTTTTTAGGCTCTCTTTGTTAATATTGTCAAAAATACGGATCAAATTTAGTGGTAGATAGCGATCCGCCCGCATTAACGCGGCCAAAAATATCACACCGGAACGGAGTTGATTTTGATTAAGCTCTGTCGTGGAAAGTAGCCAAGCTTCTTGCAATAGCTCAACCAAAAGTGGGGAAAATGCCGGATAAGTATCCAACACTTGCTCACGAGCATAACTAGCACTAATCGCATGCTTAATCGCGTCCACATCTAAATTAGCTTGCTTAGCTATAAGACGTACATCTGAAAGTGGGTTTTCAAGCAACACATGCAAAAAGTGCTCATAAGTCACCTCTGGATGCTGACGTTCAATACATAAAGACGCAGCTTGCTCCAGTGCTAGCTTACTTTGTGCATTAAGTTTTGAAATTAACGTGGGTAATTCAATACGGATCATTATAATAACCTAGCCTTTATAATTAGAGTATTTGGTTTAATTGATTTAAAACATCAGAGGATTTAGTATGTAACAAATAAGAATAACCTAAAAACACACCCCCCCAAATAATTAAGAAGCCGAGCAAAACTGACCAAATAGGCAACTGTCGACTTAACTTATATTTAGATTTCACAACATGCTCAGTCGCAGAGGTTAATTCTTTTGGCTCATTATCATCAAGAGAGTTAATAATATTATGTAAACGACTGATCACTTTTTCACGCTCATTACGACCATTATCCATTACACGATATTTACCTTCAAAACCTAAAATCAAACAATGATAAATAAACTCTAGTAACAGGCGGTAACGTTCAGGCTCACCTTCTAAACGGCTGAGAATAGTAAATACCTTTTCACCTCCCCACGTTTCATTGTGAAAACGCGATAACATTGAATGCTCAGCCCACAAGCTTGAAGATCCCCAATCAGTTCCCATAACCGCTTCATCAAGAACAGCACACAAAATATAGCGATAAGCCATCAATATAGCGTGATCAAAGCCTTGTTCAGTCAATTCAATCTCAATAGCCTTGATCTCTTCAATTGCCTGTTTATAAATTTGCTCAATATTGGCACACTCAGTCAAGCTTCTTACACGCAACGCTAGACCAAATAAAGGAGTCGCAGCATCAATTAAGCTATTTGAATTATTGCCTCGTAATTGAAACCAATAATCTTGGTCATGATTCATTTGTTCAGCACTATCGAACAGAAGCCCACTATATTGAGTATTTTTTTTATTCACTTCCATGATTAGTTCCTAATTGCCCAAAATTGAAGATCAAGATCATCGAACGCTCCCGCCACATGGAAAGCAAAGCCACTTGAATGGGCCAACATCGCCCATGCCGAACTCGTTTTATCCAACTGATAATAAGTATAACCAGCGTGATACGGCAATTGTCTAGGAGCGACAGGCAATGCTGTAATTGGAATACCTGGCAGTTGAAGAGAAATAAGCTCACGGATTTTTTCCACCGATGATACTTTCGTCTGCTGGGTAAATAATCGACGTAATTCATCAAGTGGCATGCGAGCTTTCACCGCAATAATGAATTCAGCACTTTCGATCAACTGAGGGTCATGAATTGGGGCAACCATTAATCCATACTTACGCTTGTCTAGTTGAATAGAAACCGCTCTCGGTTCTAGAACAATGCTTAGGCTTTGTCTTAAACTACGAATTAAAGGTTGAAAAGACTGACTCGGCATTTCATGATTATAACTTGGAATCGTTGGTGGTAATCGACTTTCATCAGTGAAGGTTGCCAATTCTCCACAAACACTCGCAAGGCATTCAAACAAACGTTCAGGATGTAAACTACGTAGCTCAGCTAAGTGTTGCATCTGTGGTTGTAAACGGTTTAGTGCTTGTAACAACATAAAATCCGAAACATCAGCCACACCACCTTGTGATGGTGCACTAATACGTTGTGCAATATTTTTGGCACGCTCTCGCATTAATCCTGAGATTTCATTAATAAAACGGTGAAGTGACGGATTACTTGCTACATTAATATGACACGGAATAAAATCAGGGTCTAAAACAATACTTCCATCAGGACGTTTCTCCATAATACGCGCAACCGCAATAGAGGCATAAGAGCTACGATCTTCTTTTTCGAGCATTAGCTGAATACGAACTGGAGAGACATCTAACGTTGTCGTATCGCCTCTAACGGTATGCACATCACGCACTTCTAAACGGCTGCTAACAAATCGGCCAGTCCCTCTTTCTTCAGGCCAATTAATCTCCATCAATGAATCACTGCGTAATGGAATAGCTAGGTAGACGAGTTGGTTAGCAAGAGAAGCATCTTCAATTTCTAAAGCATCAGGTAATACGTCTTCTTGAGGAATACGAAAAACCGTCCCATCAGGCATAATACCAACTGCACGTTCAATAGCGATACGACCGAAAGAGAGATACTCAGGGTTAAGTGATAACTCAGAAACACCATGTAAATAGCGACTTACGGATAAAATTCGCTCATCTATATGATATTCTAAAAAACGTTGTTGCTGCTGGAAATGCTGGGGCTTAATAAACAGTCCTTCATTCCAAATGACACGATTACGCGCAAACATCTTGTTACTCCACTCTTTTCAGTTTTACATCGTAGTCTTTGAAATACATCAAAAGATGATACTCCCTACCCTTATTCAATACTTTTACTGCTTTTTTCCATTCACTTAATTCTGGTTCAGAAAAATGCGCCATCACTCCGATATAATTAGTATTTTCATTAATTTCAAAAGAGTTAACGAATTTAAATTGATCGGGTGTCAACACATAATCGTAAATAGCAATAAAATTACTACGCAATGCTTTTTTATAATCTGCTTTAATTTGGTCATAATCTGCTGACATAAACATTGAGTCATCTCTAAGCTCAAATACTTGTATTTCTACCGGGGAAGCTTCTCCCCAAATATTTGGATTAGTTCCTTCATCACTAACCAAACTAAATGTAACCTTCGTAGGCTGTTTAGCCGGTTCATATTTTTCTGATGAACTACACGCGCTTAACATCGTCAATAGTATCAACAGAATAAAAGACCTTTTATTCACACTATAGCTCCAATTGCTTTTCGCGAATTTTCTTATCGTACGACTGCTCAAAGATTTCCCAAAATAACTTTTCAAAACCCTTCTGACGATGAGAGGTCAACTCTTGGTAATAATGGCAGTACATATCCCATGCCCATGAGTCTGATGTTTGGTTTTGCTTATCACTATTTCGTTTATAATGCTCAAAACGACGTAATAGTACTTGTGGGGAGAATGCATTAAGAATTTGATTTAAAGCTTCACTGGTTGCGTGTTGCATTGCTTCATTGTGATTACGAATATTTTTTAAACTCTCAGAAATAGCGGCAGGTGCAGATAAATGGACTAAGCTTTTATCTGCATCATAGAGTGTTCGAATAGTTTCTGCATAAGATAATCCTAAGCGAAGTGGGTTGTCCTCTATCGGTTGCAAGTTACGGTTCATCATACCGAAGCGGCTTTCACTGGCTTGTTGATGCAACTCTAGCAAACCTTTCACACAAGCTTGTAATGATTGTCCAAGTTCTTCCGATAACATATGCATTCTAGCCATATCATGGCTGTTCGCTACTTCCACCCCCAATCCTGTTAACATCGGACCGGTGAGTAAATGATTCACGCTCGTTGGCTGTGCACTCTCTACTTCTTTTTGGGGTTGATAATTTTTAGCGACTTCTTCTTCTAATAAATCTAATACATTTTCGTCCATATTTAAGCCCTCTGATGCGTTTTCATTACTGTGGTTAGCATTAAAAGATGTTGATTGCTGAGAAGCCTCATCCACTGATGCAACATTTTCAATGCGATTCTTTTTACCTAAACCAAGAATTTTCTTTAAACGAATGGATGATGTCATTTCGTACTCACTATCTGCTTGTGGTGTAAATTGAAGCGATGCACTTCCTTCATCATAATTAGATGCTAACCATTCTTTTTTTTCAGCGTTCTTTGGTAAGTCATCTAATAATGATTGCTCTTCATTTGTCTCATTTATTAAATTATCTAGAGCAATTAGAGGGTCTACAAAGGTTGTTTGAACATCAACATCAATACTACGCATTTCATGCCAATCAGCGTCTTTAAGTAATTCTATCCCATTATTTTCGAACAATTCCTCAAGAGATCCATGAGCTAATAAATCACTCTCGCCAATAGACTCCAAAATGATTCGAATTAAATAAGATCCAATCCTAACCTCATCTTTATGCTCTAACTTGGCAAACGATCCTCTCCCTAAAGGCATGTGAGAACCATTGATATAGGTATGACCACATAAATCCTGAAGACAGAAAGCACCATCTATAACACTAACACCACAGTGTCTAGGATGTATTTGACCTTTTGAATCAATCAGATACCAATCTACATTATTATTTTCAGATCCAATAATTCCACCTTGCGTTGTAAAAACACATTGTGCTGATAGTCCCGACTCAAGTAATTGGGTATTGGTAACTATCATAGAAAGCGTCCGATTCTTCTGCATGTTTTACTGCCTTACCTGTATAAGCACATTCTTGTCAGAGGCTTCACTACCTAGAAAAGATGACCAACCTAGCGCTACCCCACTATCACGAGATAAACTCATCACCGGAACTTCACTTTCATCCATCGTTAATTCAAGATCGTACGCCATTTGCTCTCGTAAAATAAACTCAACTAATTTACATAGTGGCTGATACTCTTTACCTGACGGTAAAAAGTCTGCGAATCGTTCGCGAGTTAAGTTTTTTATACAAATAATGAATTTACCATTACAGTCCATTACTGATTCACCTAACATAGTATTAATACCCAACTCACCATTCTGCTTACCTAGACTCATTTGCTGATCAGTTGCTATATTGACTTTTCTTCTTATCCACTGGCGAATACTAACCTCTTTTAAATCGAAGCAATGAGCTATGATTCCCGCCACAACCTGAGGAGAACGACTTCGTCCAGCCAAAGTACCCGCATAAGCGAGCATCTTGCACCAGTTAATCGGAGTTTCTCCTCGAAGATCTGCATCACCTAAGCCTACTAAAGAGAATAACTGTGATGAAAATTGATCCTGAGCTCCAACTTGAAAACGCACGTAATAGCGATATTTCCGCCATACTCGATAAACTAAGCTAATCAGTCGATTATTAAAAAAATCTAAAAACGGACGTTTAAATCCTCCGGGCTCTTCTTCCACTAATTGCTGTAAAAAAAAACCAGGGAGAGGAGACTGTGCACCAGTTAAACCAAAAAAATTTGTTTGCAGAATTAAGCGATCATCTTTTCGTTCATATAGCTCTGTTACATCCGAAGGTGCAAAGCCTAAACTCGGGTTCGCACTGAATACCAATTGACAAGTTCGTTCCCAATCTTCTGATTCCGGATTAGAAGAGTAAAGTTTTTGAAGTAGCTCAACCAATTGATAAAAATTATACACTCTTACATCATTAGGTAACTGAGCAGAAGACTCTTGCAACATCGGCATCTCTATATTAATGGCTGCATTCCTGTTTGTGTTCCCCATGTGTACTTCTCTTGATTAGATGCATTAATAACTATTAACTCATGAAAAGAGTTAATACTGGCATAAAGAGCAAAAAAGTGACTGAGTACCGTACCAAACAGGTATAACTCTCCCTCTGAACCAAAGCAATTTTGATCAATGTGAATCGTAGATTGCAAACCTCTTACAGGTAAGCCGCGCAAGATTTTATCAACGGGCTGTGATTCAATTTTTTGAATACCCTCAAGGCGTAAACGCGCAACTCGTTCTGCTTGTCGATCAACCAACGCTCTAAAGTCGTAAGCACGAAGTACACTACTTAATGCATCTTTTGAAAGAAGAGAAAGATAATTGAGCGATAAATTAGAAATCAACACCCATAGCAAGCTACCATCAAGCACCGGCCGTAGTGATTGAGATGGAATAGTAATATTACTGAACGTTGCAAATGGTGGTGAGCTATCGGTCGGTTGACAGATATCGCCAATACCAAGTTCTAATGGTAGTAAACGATTAGTGCAGGTCAGTTTGATTGATACCGCTTCATCAATCTGCATGGATTGAGTTTCATCACCACGAATAAATGAGATAAAATTGTCAAAACCGTCTCCTCGAATACTATCCTTAACCCGAGTTCGGTAATACAGCGCTTCACGATGGCGAACACGTTCAACTTCATGTTGAAAGCTTTCAAATGCAGAATAAACACGTTTTTCACCACGAATTCTTTGGCTATCCTGCGTTTTATCTTGCCATCCATAAACACTATCAACACTAAATACTTCATAATGTGAAGGATAACGACTGGATGGAACAATCCGGTATTCTGAACGTTTACCTGTTAAATCTATAGGATCTGCATCGTGGTCAAATAAATTGATCACTGGGGTACAATATAATTGAAAGTTCTCTTGTCGTACTCTAACGTCTGCAGGCAGAGTTTTAGAAAAACAAATCTTTAATTTGAACGTTCCTGATACTGACTTAGGTACCACACTCGCTAAACGCGTGATATCAAAAAAATGGAAGGCTTCAGGAAAAGCAAGATACTCTTGTAATATTCGATAGCCTTCATAGACATTCGATGGATAGGGCAACAATGATTGCTCACTATTGAAACCAACTGTTTTGAACGTATTTGGGGGAAGAGTAAACTCTGTCCCTGCAACGTCAATTACGATTTTATCGAGATAATGATTAAGCCATAAATACAGCATTTGAGAGCTATATTTATCTCCTCCTAAATAAAAACGCAGATCATTGAGATGAGCATCACCAACACTCACCTCATCTATCATATTGAGAGAAACTTCAATAACCGTTGCCTCACGGGTATGGTGTGCTGTAACTCCCATACATTCCAACGGATAAATCTCCACATCACGACATGTTCTAAAATGGCATTTAGTCTCAAATACTGGCTTACTATCTAACTGCGTGCTGCGTGCCACGTGCGATCGTTTGTTTCTCACTAATACTCTGCGGAGTAAAAGAAACAATGCTCATACTTGGCACTGGACGCAAATAATTTGGCCATAGCATATTAATAATTGAGTGGGTTAGCTCTGGAAACTCATCTTCTACTTTTTCACGCAGACGAGCAGTCAGGAAGGCAAACCCTTCTAATAGTCTCTCGACATCAGGATCTGTGTTTCTACCGTGCAAAAAACGAGACAACTGAGGATGAATTTCAGTAAAGTGTTTTCCCTGTTCTTTAAGGAAAGCAAGCTCTTCTCGGAAATACTTATCTTGAGCCATAATTATCAATACACTCGGTATTTTCTGTTTTGATCCAATAGCAGATTAAACTGAACTTTATCATGTAACGCATCGCTGTTAATTTCAGCTGTTATATAAAAGCGTAGCGTTAAAGGATGAAACGTATCTACATCTGTACTGATCACAATATTTCGCAAACGAGGCTCGTACAGGCTTAAACAACGCTGTATAGAGAGTTTTATCCGTAAAGATAAATCCAGTGTCTCTAATGTCGCGTCATTAAAATCTACTAGCCCTAGGCTTGGCGCACTCTGTGCCTCTCCCATGCGAGTATTTAAGATATTGGATACATTACGCTTAATTGACTGGAGTACATCCCATGCATTTGGCCCTTGGGTTAAAGACATAGGATTAGTGCCAGCTTCTAAACGTTCAAAGAAGCTGACACCAAATGCACTCTCTTCAGGTGCAATATAAGTCATCGTTATGCTTGATCGAGCCGGCCAACTAGCGACAGTTCAAAATTCGCACCCATATATTTGAAATGAGGTCGAACAGAAAGAGAAACCTGATACCAACCTGGTTCTCCTTCAACGTCCATCACTTCAATTTTGGCAGCTCGAAGAGGTCGACGGCTGCGAACATCTGCTGGTGGGTTTTCTTGATCGGCAACATATTGTTTAATCCAGCCATTCAACTCACGCTCAAGATCTTGACGCTCTTTCCAAGAACCAATCTGCTCACGTTGTAATACTTTTACGTAATGAGCAAGACGATTGATGATCATCATATAAGGAAGTTGAGTGCCTAACTTATAGTTAGTTTCTGCCTCTTTGCCTTCCTTAGTATTTGGAAATATTTTCGGTTTTTGAATGGAGTTTGCAGAGAAAAATGCTGCATTATCACTGCCTTTACGCATTGTTAAGGCAATAAATCCTTCTTCCGCAAGTTCGAATTCTTTACGATCAGTCACTAAAACTTCAGTGGGAATCTTACTTTGTAAAGCACCCATTGATTCAAATACATGCACAGGTAGATCTTCAACAGCACCACCGCTTTGTGGCCCGATAATATTTGGGCACCAACGGTATTTAGCAAAGCTATCTGTTAAACGGGTTGCAAAAGCAAAAGCCGTATTACCCCATAGATAATGCTCGTGTGAACGACTCACATTTTCTACATAATTGAATTTTTTAATTGGATTTTCTATTGGATCATAAGGAACACGCAACAGGAATCGTGGCGCAGTTAAGCCGATGTAGCGAGCATCCTCTGACTCACGAAGAGAACGCCATTTGGTATATTTTGGACTTTCAAATGTCGACTTAAGATCTTTAATATTTGGTAGTTCTTCAAAAGAATCAATACCAAAAAATTCAGGGCCAACACTGGAAATGAAAGGAGCATGAGCCATTGCACCAAGAGCACCCATATACTGTAAAAGCTTCATATCCGGTGTAGATGGAGTAAAAGCAAAGTTACCGATAATTGCCCCTGTAGGTTCACCACCAAACTGACCATAACCTGATGAATAAACATGTTTATATAGGCCAGACTGAGTTGTTTCAGGAGCGAATTCAAAGTCTTCCAATAATTCACTCTTAGTTACATGCAGTAGCTCAACTTTATTATTTTCACGGAAATCGGTACGATCAATAAACAGCTTCAGACCACGCCATGACGACTCCATTTGCTGAAAACGCTCTTCATGTAAAATCTCATCCATTTGAGCACTGATTTTCTTGTCAAGCTCAACAAGCATTTGATCGACAAGTGATTTATTAACTGGTTCTTCTGTTTGGTGTGAACCAATCAAATTTTCAATAAAAGCAGCGACGCCCTTCTTGGCCAGATCATAGCCTTCTTCATTTGGCGCAATACGCGTTTGTGCCATGATTTCATCAAGTAAGCTACCTTGACCTTGGGTAGTACCTTGTCTTTCTAATACAGCCTCTGTAGTAGACATCGATTTCGTTCCTAAATTGAATTAAATAACAATACTATTGATTAAGCTTGAGGCGCTTCTGCATCACTGACCAAATTTAGTTCGGACAAAAGCTTTTCACGTGACTCTTCTGAGTTAAGGAGATCTTGTAAACGCTCTCGAAATGCAGGGATATTTCCCAATGGACCTTTCAAGGCTACAAGAGCTTCACGAAGTTCAACCAATTTCTTTAATTCTGGAACTTGAGTCGCTATAGAGTCTGGTTCAAAATCAGTAAGAGACTTGAAACTGAGTTCAATCGGCAATTCAGCATTTTCATCATCACTCAACTTATTACGAACTGTGGTCGTCAGTTTCAAGTCACTTTCACGCATTACTGCTTCAAAATTGTTTTTATCAATAGAAACCGTTTGTCGTTCTTCTACCGGAATATCTTCTGAATGACCTTTAAAATCACCAATAACCAATGTTTTTAACGGCAATTCAACTTCAGCCTGTGCATCTCCTGTTGCTGGAATATACTTAATATTAATCCGCTCTTTAGGAGCTACACTTCCTTCTTTAGACATATTACGTCTCCAATACCTATACCAATCATTGTCCAAACCACTGAATAGAAAAGAAAAAACACCATCTCTTCCAGTGATACATAACGTTGTAAAAACTATTTCTATAAATTATTGATCTTTAAAAATTAAATGAATGTTAATTTCTCACGCCACCATCCTAATTGATAGATGAAACAATAAAATCAATTAGCTTAGCCTAATTAAATGATAACTAAAATACATCCTATCTTATAAGATCATCCTATCATTCGGCTAGCGTCAGTTAGCCACCATAAAATTTTAAGTTCCATATTCTATTCAAATTTTAAACAATTCCATGTAAAAAACTATCAAATTATGACATTGATTCCAAAAAGTAAGCGTATCATAATGCTAATGTATTGATTAGTTAATATCCCAAAAAATATCGTAATGGAAAAGTGTAGGTATATTTTTATAATCACCGACCAAGGTTTCTGCCTCTCTATCCATATCGAAAATTACCTGACTAAAAATATATTGCTGATCTAATTCAAACATCTCATAGACAGCTTGCATTCGATCTTTTCCAGCAGAAGCAAGGTACAAATCAACATAAGCTTTTGCTTGAATAGGATTAGGCGTAACAAACTCGTATGAGGCGCGTTGACCAAGTAAAATTTTGGCCACACTCGCTAATGAGATCAGATCCCCCTGGTTTAATGCAACCAAACGCCATTCGTAGGCTTCTTCAAAACGGCCTTTACTCTCTAGCAAACCAATATAATGTCTGATCGCAGGAATGTACCCTGTCTTAGCGGCAGCTAAATATAGCTCCCTTACTGTCGTTTCTCTTGCCCCTGGCATAAGAGAAATACCGTGTCCCTGCTCGATAAGTAACGCTTTATCCATCAGCGCTCTAGGATGTTTAAAACTTACGGCGAGATCGAGATAGTATAAAGATAAAGTCCTATCATTATCTCTGTAGTAACGCGATAGTTCGTAGGTCGCTTGAGATGGATTACTGGCTCCCAGTTGTATCAAGCTTTCGTAATATTTATTTCTCCAGTAATCAATTTCACGGTCACTTAACCACTCAGCATCACTATACAGTTGGTGCATTGCTCGGCGGTTACCCAATTCAGCAGACTTGAGTAAATACTTTCTTGCGGCAAGGGGGGTTCTGATCGTCGTTTTGTAGTTAGACAATTCCATTGCATACAAAAATGCCGCCGCTGGTATATCGTTATCCGCTGCGTATTGAAGGTAAGGACGTGATTCTAGGTTTTTATACTGTGCACGGAGTAACCGCCCTGTCTCATAAGCCTCTTCTGGAGACATACCACGTAGCTCATATCTCTCTAACTGCGCAAAAACCGCCGTTGAAGACATTGAGAACAATAAAATTAATAAACTAGCTTTCACTTTACACCACATGAATAGAGCCTCTTATCACGTACTATCCTTTCTATTTATCTATTTACTCAATAACCAGCACAGGTTATCAATCAGCTGACTTGCTCTAGAGTGAAATAATGCTTCATCCAATGTTAACCGTTGAACCACCAATAATCACACCACCACAGTCTATCGGGTCACCCACTCTTGCTGCCGGTTTACCATCGATCATTACGCTGCCAGAGCCCCCTTTAATGGCTCTTGGATGGCTAGGATTTTTCGGTTTATCATGAGGTTCTAATGGGTCACCCTGCCTTGCGACAGCTTTGCCATCGATTTTTACCGTCGGTGAACCTGCGATGATCGGGGTTGGAGGGAACCCATCATGCTCCGATCCTAGGTCTCCCACTAATGCACCTTTTGCCATTGCTTTCTCCTTGTCAGGTTTGTTGATTACATCAATAACAGATGAGCGATTACTTAGCGCCAGCTACCCAAGGCTGTTTAAGCTTATTCTCTTTATTTATCCAATTTGTCCTTATGCCAAGCAACTTAACGTCGTCGCTAAATAACATGCAAGTAAACAAACACAGTGATAAAACGGCGCATTTATTTCACCGGATATTGATCAGTTTTCGGTTGCGCCGCACGATAGGCATCCATAATAGGAGCCCATGCCATTCCGCTAGGGATCGGGTATTGTTGATAAGCATCAGCAAATTCGGCCCAAAATTCATCAATCGCATATTGCCGATTTAATGGCATCGTCTCATCATACCAGTAATCCGTCACCTCATGGGCTAATCCTCTGGCTAACAAAATATCAGGGCTAAGATAGGGGGAAGAATCCATCAAAAAAACCTCAACATACCCCCCCGTCGCCAAACCTAAACTAATATTATCTCGACGAGTCTCCCGCCATTCATTACCTACTTTGACGCGATAAACTTGACGCATCTGCTCAGCCAGATCGGCCGGCAAGTCTAAACGAATCGCATAACGTTTTTTATCATGAAACGAGACCCACTCAATCTCCACCAAATCGGGAACAGGTTGATTATAAAGCCCTCGGCCTTTACCAACCCGCCAGCGATAATCTTTAGCCTTTAAAGCCTTGGGACCAACAAAACCAGCCGAGCCATTTGATGAACCATGAGCAGCCTGCCCTTGGCGATAGAAATTCGCTTTGGTATGCCAAATTTTGTCTGCATTAGAGCCAACCATATAGCTCCAATCCATGCTAGTGGCTGTGGTTGATGCCGAGCTTTGACAAGCGCCAAGCAGCAACGCACATAGAGCAAGTAGAAAACGGCGCATTTATTTCACTGGATATTGATCAGTTTTCGGCTGCGCCGCACGGTAGGCATCCATAATAGGTGCCCATGCCATTCCGCTAGGGATCGGGTATTGTTGATAAGCGTCAGCAAATTCGGCCTCAAATCTTGCCCATCGATTTTTAAATTGACTTGATAACGGATCTCGAAGACCTGAAGGGTCATACTCCTCATCCGTCACCTCATGGGCTAATCCTCTGGCTAACAAAATATCAGGGCTAAGATAGGGGGAAGAATCCATCAAAAAAACCTCAACATATCCCCCCGTCGCCAAACCTAAACCAATATTATCTCGACGAGTCTCCCGCCATTCATTACCTACTTTAACGCGATAAACTTGACGCATCTGCTCAGCCAGATCGGCCGGCAAGTCTAAACGAATCGCATAACGTTTTTTATCATGAAACGAGACCCACTCAATCTCCACCAAATCGGGAACAGGTTGATTATAAAGCCCTCGGCCTTTACCAACCCGCCAGCGATAATCTTTAGCCTTTAAAGCCTTGGGACCAACAAAACCAGCCGAGCCATTTGATGAACCATGAGCAGCCTGCCCTTGGCGATAGAAATTCGCTTTGGTATGCCAAATTTCATCGGCATTAGAGCCAACCATATAGCTCCAATCCATGGTAATGGCTGTGGTTGATGCCGAGCTTTGACAAGCGCCAAGCAGCAACGCACATAGAGCAAGTAGAAAACGGCGCATTTATTTGCCTCCTTGTTGGTTATCTATCTGGCGGCGCACCTCCTGACCTTGGCGCTGATTAGGGGCATTAACAATCCCCGCATCAGCACTATGGTGCAAGTAGTCACGGCGTAAAGCACGGTATTCATTATTCGATAATTGACGAGTGAGATCGATAATTTGCCCCGCCTGTTTCGCACTGGCGGACCAGAGTACATCTAACTGTTGTAAATTGAAATTGGGTCTTGGATTAGCGACACTGTTTAATTTTAAAGCATCATCGGAAGTATCCCACTCTCTAAATGGTACGCCCACATCGCGCGCCGCTTCCACTAATATATGCAATGGAATGCGTGAGTATTCCCCTTCCACAATACGATGTAACCAAACACTAACCGTGATGCGTTGGCTGTCTTTTTCTCGGCTCGTATGGGTATCCGTCCGTACTGCTAATGTTAATTGGCCGGCAACTGGCTCAGCTCTACGCGTATGTTGAACGGTGATACCGCTCGCCCAACCTTGAGCAAGTTTCTGTTCAGCATAGGCAAGAGCACGGCGATAAGCCTGACTGCGTTCAGGTTGACTTGTATCATATTCAATGCTGGTAAAACGCTTAAGGCGTTTTTTTTCCGTTAACAATGGCGTGGCTTGATGGGGCTGTGACAGGCTCCAACGGCTATAATACCCACCACCGACGTCCGAATGGCTACCGGGAACAATCACTTCAGTAAAGTTAGGCGCAATGGTCTGTTGATCACTGATTTTGGTCAGCGCAAAGTTGACTCGCCACTCATCATTGGCGACCAATTGCACCACGCGCGCGGCTTGCTCGGCCTGTAACGTCACCTGACGGCGATTAAATTGCGAAGTGACCACAGTATCAAAAAGGCCGACAAACTCAACTCGTACCTCATCGCGGCTCGCCCAGTTAAAGCCTGAGGTTAAGCGAATACTTGGCTCATTGGCGAGGGCTTCTGCTAACGCATGTTCAGCATTGGCATCTATCAGATTAACAAACTGCCGCGCAGCCGAAGCGCCGCGGCTAAAGCCAAACACATCAAATTCAATTCGATGAATCAATTCAACTTCGGCCAGTAATCGAGCTAATTGCCTTTTGATCTCACGTACAATTAAAGTACGGCAGGCTCGTTGCACTTGACCTAAGCTGGAGGTATCGCCAAGGTCAAAACCTTGGCCCAACATAGCATCACTCCCTTCACGCGTGGTGCCAATTCCATCTATATATACCGCAACGGTTAATGCGCCTTCGGTTGCTGGACTGTAGAGCGAATGGGCTTTACCAATATTGGTGATATCGTTGCCTTGGCTATTATCTTCGACTGGGATCTCCCCAGCTTCACACTGACGCCGCAAGGCTTCACGCTGCTCTGGGTCATCGCACTGTTCTAAAAAGGCTTCAATATAGTTTTTGCCTTGCAAGTGGTTAAAACTGTTATTGGCTGTACCATCAAAAAATACCCCTATCCGCAAGGTGCTGATTTGATAGCCTTGCACTTCTAACACATACGAGTGGTTGGTAAAAAGCCGCAGCTCTGCTTGCCCAGCTTGATGGCGCTCCGGTAGTGGCGAATCGGGCTCGGTGAGACATAGTTCACCAGACGTCACCTTAATATGCTCACGCACCACTTGGTTATAACCCACTTGTATCACATACTCAGCGAGTGGGCTGACTTGATCGGCAGCCAATGCGGCCCGTGATTGCGCCTCTTTCAACCAAGCTTGAGTCGCCAGTTTGACCGTGACGGGGCCAACCGCTAAATCGGTAATCAAACTGGGCTGGTCACTCAATACTACGCTGACTTCTTTACCGGTTGCATCGGTCACTAGCGCAGTTTGCCCAGCAAAAGAGCGATTATGCTCGTCTCTAAGATCAAGCTCTATCCAATTTTCATAGCGCTCACAAGAGATACAATGAGGATTTGCACCAATACTGCTCATGCTAGCTTCTCCTCAATATGTAAAAAGGTTTCATACTCTGCTTGGGTAAAACGAAAAACCGTCACTAGCTCATCCTCAGCGGTTAAGGTATGTTTTTGTAACGTGCGTAACACAAGCATCTCCGCTTGTTCGGCTGTTAATCCATGCTGCTGAGCAGCGGCTAAGCCTTCGATGATCATCGACTGTGGTGCAACCACTTTTTCCATCATTGTCGGGCACATTGCCCATAAACGGCGTTTGATACTAAAGGCATGTTGTTCCACCTTATAGAGATCGGCGAGATGCTGAGGCTGTATTTTCCACCAAGGGGCAGGCTGATAGATAAACTCGGCACTGCGCGTATTTCCCCATTCCTGAAATACTCCTTGCTTAACGGCGGCTAACCGTTCTACCGGCCCTAAAAAGTCGTTACGTTCCAGCTCTCGCATCGCATCCAACATAGGCCAAATAACGTCGGTATCATAAAAACGAAACAGCACCTCTTCGCCTTCTAGTGCGGCAATCAAAAGGCTTTGAAGATGATTTAATAATTCAATCGAGGAACGATGACTGGTTAAGAAAATGCCTTGCTGTAACAGCTCATCCGGTAATGCCAACACCTTATCTGAGACAGGAATTAGCCAAGGGGACAAACTCATCACAGGAGCAAAGGTCTCGCCGTGAAATAGAATCTGAGTGCAGTCAAACACTAACCCATTATTAGCCGCAATAACTTGTTTAAAGGCTTGCTGATCTAATAACCAAAAGACCGGTGTGGTTTGCTCTACTAACCACTGTTGAATCATGAGTTTGCTCCCGCTAAAGGACACACCTTCACCGCAGCAACGTTAGCTTCTTCGGCTTTGAGCAAAGCTTGATAAGAAATAGTTTGCGGTGGAGCCAGAGTTACCGCGGGTTCTAAGCCCCCAGGCAATGCTGGTATTTCACCACTAAAGCCACTGCCGCTACTAGGGCTGCCTCCTGAGTTAAGATTAACGCCCGCCCCCACTAGATGCACACCCGCCGGATCGACTTTGACAAAACTGCCCCCCGCTTTAACGGTAATTTCAGAGCCAGCTTCAATCACCACTTTTTGACCCGCTTTAATATGAACTTCATCACCCGCTTCGCTCACCCAGACTTGACCCGATTTTATGTATAACGAGCCATCGACTGTCAGGGTTTGGTTACCTTTTACCGACTCGTAACCATTGCCATCCACCGTTAAGTGCTGATGATGGTGGATATGGCTAAACTGGTCGTTCTCTACCGTCAGATGCTTATCGTGTTTAATGTGCATCGTCGCATCATTAAGCACCACCCCCTCAACATCCTTTTGTGCATGCAGGTAGATTTTCTCTTGCCCAGCTTGGTCTTCAAAACTCAGTTCGTTAAAGCCTTCCCCTTGGTGACTTTCACTGCGCAGCACCGTTTTGGTTTTGTGCTCTGGCAAAGGGTAAGGCGGTTGGTTGGTCGCGTGATAGGTGCGACCGGTGACGATAGGCTGGTCTGGGTCGCCGTTTAAAAACGAAACTATCACCTCATGACCCACTCGCGGAATAGCCATCATGCCGTATTGACTGCCCGCCCAACCTTGTGACACTCGCACCCAACAAGAGCTGTGCTCATCACCGTTCGAATATCTGTCCCACGGAAAATGCAGCTTAACGCGGCCATGTTCATCACAGAAGATTTCTTCGTTTTCCGGACCGACCACCATCGCGATACACGGACCATCCATTTGCGGTTTCACTTGAGGCGTCGCACGCCAGTTCACCTCGGCTGGAATAAGGGTAAATTGGTTGCTGTAAGTGGTCGCGCCGCTGCCCCCTTCTTCTTCCAACACTTGGGGCTGATGCCCCTCATGCTGCACGTGGACCACGACCCAATCACGGTTCACGCTCTCATCGAGATGCTCTTGTAAATCAAACTTAGCGCCTGCTTGTAAGGCTGGATGGTTACTTTTTCCCGTTGCGGTGCGCGCGTCTCGACGTAGGTACTCTAAACGTATCTGGTTAAAGGCTTTGCCACTGACATCGTCTTTAAAGCGCCCTGGCGCATCAAAGTGTTCGTAGGTGTCGCGCTGATAATCTATCCCTTGCCCGTGTGCTTGCTGAGCAAAGGAATAACTCGGCTTTTTAAAGCTGTAATCTTGTAAGGCGGTGTGACTGACGTGACTTTGGGTGTGTTGCTCAAAAGCAAAAATATACGGGCTGTCTATCACGCCCCCCGCGAGTGCATTAAAAGGGATCGGCGTATCCAGTTTGGGGAGCCCTTGGCTGTCGTCGGTGAACAGTAAGGTGTGCTTCTCGTCTTCATGAATAAAGTGGTACACCAGCCCCTCTTCCGCCGCTAAGCGATGCAGAAAAGCCAAGTCGGTTTCTCGATACTGAACACAAAACTCACGTTGAACACAGTCACGCTGCAAGGAAAAGGCGTAATCGGTAATGCCCATCTCTTCTAATAACGTGGCGATGATGTCGGGAGCCGTCTGGAGCTGAAAGATGCGACTGTTATGGCGCAGCGATAAACGGTCTAAAGCGGGCACCAGCGTTAATCCATAAAAGGTATGGCGATGCCCAATGTTGCCTTGGCTAAATTGACGGACAATACCATGCACCCGCTGCACGAGTAGGCCATCACGCCACATTTCTAACTGCGCCGTTTTATCAACAAAGTCTAGCGCGGTTAAGTCTGAGCGGCGGCTGGCAAGCTGGATATGGTAACGAAAACCATAACAATGCTGACCATCCTGCTGGCTGTCCGACAGCGATTCGACACCTTGATATTTATGCACCATCAAGACATCGTCTGCCAACCCATCCACTTTTAGCCGAAAACGTAACCTTGCCATTGCTCTTTCCTTCCATCTACATCATCAATGTCGAAAAACCTTAAGCACAACACCGCCACCACTCGGTATTGTGCTTAAGGTTTTTAAAACGGGGCGCTCACCCCAAGGATATGAAATACGGATGAGCGCCCCACATTACTTAGCGTGATTACGCTTCAACTGGCTTACGCCAATCGTCAGAGCCTGACGTGCCTGCGTTCACATGATCCCATAGGATTTTGCGGTAAGACATAGAAACCGTCACGTTTTGAGTGAAATCAGAATTCGTTGGATCTTGGCAGTGCGGCATCTCACAACGAATATCAACAATAGAAGCACTTTCTAGTTTGGTGGTAAAGAAGTTCTCTTGTTTGCCTTCGATAGAGGTGCGGTACCATTTAAGCTCGACCGACTTCATCTTCTCACCAGACGCCAATGCGTTGTACAGAAGAGGAACCGCTTTGTTCAGTGCTACCGTAAATTTGAATGGTTTGTGGACACGTTGACCTGAAGGCTGACCTGATTGTGGGTCAGTCGGTACCGTCACCACGTGGTCAAATTGTTGAACCAGCATTTGGTCTTCATGACCTTCAACAAATGCATCACCGATAGAATCAGTAGACAGAGCACCCGCTGTGATAAGACCCTGAGTTTCGCCTTCGATAGAGATATAACATGGAGTTGGCATTGCAAATTCCTTATTGTGTGAATAAACGCGACGCACATCGTCGCAATATGCAACACCAACAAAGCAAGGAGCATGCCAAAAATAAATATCAACAATTTCAATTAGTTAAAAATAGCCCAATTTAAGCTGAGCAAGATCTTGCCCAGCTGGGCAACTTTTTGCTCGCCCGGGCAAGATCTTGCTCAAGCCATATTCGTTATATCACGGTAATATTAATATTCTCTTTCTTCAATAACGCTCTGAATGCACTCTGTACTTGTGGTTCACCGTGAATCAAATGTATTTCCTTTGGTGGCTGGTCGATGCCTTTAATAAATGCCAGTAATTCAGATTGATCCGCATGAGCGGAATAGCCCGACATCACATGAACATTGGCTTTAACATCAATCTCTTCCCCATCAATACAAATCGATTTATCGCCTTGAGCAATGGTTCGACCTAGGGTGCCCTCCGCTTGAAACCCTGCAAAAATCACATCGGTACGCTCATCTCCCAGCAACGCTTTTAAATATTCAACAATTCGTCCACCTTGGCACATTCCTGATGCGGCAACCACAATCGCGGGAGCACCGGTTGAGGCTAAACGATTCACTAACGCCTGATGAGTACGATAATCACTAATTTGTACGCACTGTTCGAAAGCTAAAGGATGACGATGCATCTCTAAACGCTGCTTTGCCTCCTCTCCCCATAGGGTTTTAAAACGACGGTAAGACTGAGTAACTTGTTGAGCCATTGGGGAATCAAGAATAATCGGCAGATCGGCATCAATTTTATGCTCAAAAATCAAACGTTCAATATCAAACAGTAATTCTTGCGTACGACCAACACTGAAGGCGGGAATTAGAATCGTGCCGCCATTTTCTAATGAACGTTGGATGATTTCGCGTAACTTCTCAGCACGACCTGCCACATCATCATGGTTTCGGTTGCCATAAGTCGTCTCTATTACTAGATAATCCGCCCGCTGAGGCGATTGCGGATCAGGCAGTAATGGCGTATTGCTTGGCCCTAAATCGCCTGAAAACACCACCACTTCACCGTTAGCTAAACGAAGCTCAACATAAGCGGAACCTAAAATATGCCCTGCTGGTTGAAAACGAAGTTCAAGAGTAGCGGACTCCGGACGATGGCACTCGACCGTTAACCACTCGCCATAACAAAGAGGACGTAACCGTTGTTTTATGGCTTGTAAAACTTGCTGAATTTGCCCGCGATTCAGGCCCAATTGCAATTTAAGCCCATCTTCTAACATTAATGGGATCAGCTCTGCACTGGCTGGCGTACAATAAATCGGCCCCATAAAACCCGCAGCAAGCAACCACGGCACGCGGCCAATATGATCAATATGGGCATGAGTCACAATCAGTGCATCGATATGCTCAATGGGAAAATCCAACTCAACGTCTGTTGCATCTTTACCTTGGAACAATCCACAATCGATTAATACCGCCATACCGTCAGCACGAAGTTCATGACAAGAACCGGTGACAGTATGTTTACCGCCATGATGAAGTATTTGCATATCCTTTGCCTTATTCACAGACTCAATAAGTGCACACTAGCACAGCAAATAAAAAGCAAGGTGGAAGGGGGAGGGAAAATTCGAGGCAGTTGGCAGGAAAGGGAGGGGAGTGAGATATTGTAGGGGCTAGATCCTAGAATCTCGATTTTAAAGAACAGCAAAACTTAGATTCTAAACTCTCGCCCCAGCTAAAAAACTAAACTTGATAAAACTCGCGATACCAAGTGATAAATTCCGCAACTCCTTCCTTCACACCGATACGAGGGCGATAGCCAGTGGCAACGAACAGATCTTCAGTGTCAGCATAAGTTTGATACACATCGCCCGGCTGCATACCTCGGAAATTTTTCTTAGCTTCAATCCCCAGTTCATCTTCAATGGCTTTCACGAATTCCATTAAATTAATCGGAGAACCATGACCGATATTATAAATCGCGTAAGGTGCAGAGCTAGTGGCTGGCGTACCAGATTCAACGGTCCATGATGGGGTGCGATTCGGTAATACATCAGCAATGCGCACTACACCTTCAATAATATCATCGACATGGGTAAAATCGCGCCACATATCACCGTGGTTATTAATATCGATACTTTCACCCGCTAAAATCTTTTGAGTAAAGATAAATGGAGCCATATCAGGACGCCCCCAAGAACCATACACGGTAAAAAATCGCAGGCCAGTGGTAGGAATATCGTAAAGGTGAGAATAACTGTGTGCCATTAGCTCATTGGATTTTTTAGTGGCGGCATACAACGAAACAGGGTGATCGACCGAGTCAGAAGTAGCGAAGGGGACTTTAGCATTTAACCCATACACTGAGCTGGATGAAGCGTAGACTAAATGGCCCACTTTATTTTGTCGGCAGCCCTCGAGGATATTAAGATGTCCGACCAAGTTTGAATCAGCGTAAGCGTGAGGGTTTTCGAGTGAATAACGCACCCCAGCTTGAGCAGCGAGATGGATCACACGATCAAACTTCTCTTGTTCGAAAAGCTGCGCTATAGCATCACGATCAGCGATATCTAGTTGGATAAAACGAAATAGCGGGTGCTCAATACGCGCCAGTCTGGCATGTTTTAGATTAACATCGTAATAATCATTAATATTATCAATGCCAATCACCTGATGGCCTTGCTCAGTTAATTTTTTAACAGTGGCGCTACCAATAAAGCCCGCTGCTCCGGTGACTAGATATTTCATGTTTAAGTCTCGAAAAAATTTAAGAGAAAACCTAGGTATTAAGGGATACTAGGCTAGGAAAAATGGGAGTGGACCTTATGTTCTTAAATCCTCTCCCTGCATTGGTGGGGATGACGAAAGATAATAGAAATAATCGAAAAAAGTAGTAATTATTGAGGGTAAAACCCATTTCATCCTACTTTATGTATGTTGATCACTTTAGGCAATCTGTGTCGTTTTCAGTGTTACAATATTCGATTGTGCTTGGTCTTTTTTTTGTTTTTCATTCCAGACCAAATCACCAATACCATCCGTGGGGTCAAAATCTGTTGGTGCGTCTAATAAAATTTGGCGAATCGCTTCATGATCAAAGTGATGGCAAGCCTTATCAAGACTGTCAAGGATAATCGCAAACTCATTTAATGGTAAGAAACGCTCATTCGCTGTCATGATCCGCTCATGTTCCGTACCTTCAACGTTATCGCCGATCAAGAGTTCTTCATAGAGCTTCTCACCTGGACGTAAACCAGTGAATTTAATTTCAATATCACCATTCGGGTTTTCAACACTTTTCACTTCTAATCCGGATAAACGAATCAAGTTTTTCGCTAAATCGACAATTTTAACTGGCTCACCCATATCCAGAACAAACACATCACCGCCTTTCCCCATTGCGCCAGCTTGAATGACTAGCTGCGCCGCCTCAGGAATAGTCATAAAATAGCGGATAATATCCGGATGAGTTACAGTGATCGGCTTACCCTCCGCAATTTGACGTTTAAATAATGGGATAACAGAGCCAGAAGAGCCCAATACATTACCAAAACGAACCATACAAAAACGCGTACCACGGGCTTTTTGCGCTTCTTGCTGAGCTAAGGCTTGCAATGCCAGCTCAGCCATTCGTTTTGTGGCACCCATTACATTAGTTGGGCGCACTGCTTTATCGGTTGAAATCAACACAAAAGATTCAACGTTGGCTTCAATTGCTGCTGTCGCGCAGTAATAAGTGCCAAAGACATTATTACGCACTCCCTCAACCACATTGTACTCAACTAAAGGAACATGCTTGTAAGCCGCAGCATGATAAACCGTTTGTACATCAAAAGCCTTCATCACCGTAGATAAGCGATTAATGCGTTGCACAGAGCCAAGTAGTGGGATTATCTCTACCGCCAACTGCTCTGTTTCTACAAACAGAGATAACTCTTTATCAATTTGATACAAAGCAAACTCTGACAGTTCAAATAAGATCAACGATTTGGGTTTTTGCATCACGATCTGACGGCAGAGCTCGGAACCTATAGAACCTCCAGCCCCTGTCACCATCACCACTTTATTGTAAATATTTGACTTCATTAAACACACATCTGGAGTAACCGGATCACGACCCAGTAAGTCTTCTATTGCGACATCTTTTAATTCATCAACGGTAGCGTGCCCCTCAACGATATCGGTAAAATCAGGTACAGTCAGAACCTCTACTGGCAAATGCAATAGCTCATCAATAATCTGTTTTCTTTGTGCTCGTGAAGTACGAGGGATAGCCAGCAAAATCTTATCAATTTGATATTTCGTAACTAATTTATCCGCTATGTGCGCAGGATAAACCGTGACCCCTTGAATAATAGTATTGGCCAGCGTCAGATCATTATCTAAAAATGCTTTAATTTGATAATGAGGTGAGTTGCGCAGTGCAATAGCAAGTTGCCGCCCCGTGCTACCTGCACCGTAAATTAACACTTGGGCGCGATCATTATTGCGGCACTGGGTTTGTACTATCATTGAACGCACCAACATTCGAGCACCACCACAAAGCAACACTAAAAATGTGAGATAAATCAGCGGAACGGTCCGAGGAATGGCAGCATTAAGATAATAAGAAAATGATGTTAACGCCAATGAGGATATCAATGCACCAGCGAAAATTACCATCAGCGCATGGAAGGTTAAAAAGCGAAGCACCGCACGATACAGCCCCAAACGAGTAAAAACCACTAACGTGACAACAACAGTACCGAGTAAAACCGACGTAGTTGAAGATGAGGGAGGTATAACGACTTCACCTAACCTTGTCCACAGCGCCGCAAAAAAAGACACTGTGATTAACAGGGTGTCAATCGCTAAGCTAATTAAACGTTTATAAGCTCTGGGTAAGGACCAAAGGTAAGCCAACTTGTCCATAAATACTGATCACTTTTATCGTAAGTTAAGATTTTTTGATAGCGTCACCCGAACCACTACCAGTTACTGTCATGATTATATACTTAAAGTAGTTTTTTATGGTTAAAGTATCAATCATTTCACGGTCTATTTGTGCCAGTAACGCTGGGGTAGACATATCGATATTTTGTACTTGTGCTAAGCCTGTAATACCGGGCAGTACGTCATACACGCCTAAAGCATCACGCTCTTTAATCAGTTCTTCTTGGTTAAAAAGATTGGGACGTGGACCCACTAAGCTCATTTCACCTTTCAGCACATTAATCAATTGTGGTAGCTCATCAATCTTAGTTTTGCGCAAAAACGCACCAAACTTAGTGATGGAACTGGTACTGGCCAAATGCGAAGCCACTGACTGGGTATCTACTGACATAGTGCGAAACTTGATCAGTTTAAATGGTTTTTTATTTCGACCAACACGCTCTTGGACAAAAATCGGCGAGCCGGTATCGAACAGACCAATGAGAGTGACGATAAGTAAAACTGGCCATAAAAAAAATAAACCGAAAAAAGCAGCTAAGAAATCTATTAGACGAATCATGACATTATTTATCCGAGTCTTTTAATGTAGCCATGGCTTGTTCCATGGTGAATGGTGGAGTCCAACCCAAAACTTGTTGGATATTTGAAGAATCCACTTCTAAATTACCAAATAACTGTTCAATCATCGCTGATTTACCGGTTACTTTACCAATTAAATGCATTAGACCAACTGGGATTGGTAGTTGAACCACTCTCTTACCTAATCCTTTAGCCATGGCATTGGTAAATTCTTTAATAGAAACCGTTTCACCATCGGAAGCTAAAAAAGTATGTCCTGCTGCATCTGGATGAGTAGCACATGTTACCAGTAAATCCGCTAGGTTTTGCACTGCAATAAAATCACGACGATTATTCGCAAGCCCAAAAGGTAAAACAGGCAGCTTTCTTACTAGCTTAGTCAGCATACCAAAGTTACCCGGTGCCTTAGGGCCATAAACTAATGTAGGCCTAACAATAACCACCTCAAGCCCTGTTTCCTCGGCAATTTTTTTTAAACCAAGTTCAGCTTCATATTTTGATTGAGCATAATGATTGTGCGGCTCAACTTTCATATTCGAGGTAAAAGGTTTATCTTTGGTTGATGTACCATTTACACCGATTGAACTGACAAAGACAAAACGATGAACACCAGCCTCAGCAGCTTGACGAGCTAGGTTTAAAGTGCCTTCGGTATTAACGACTCGAAACTGCGCTAAAGAATCAACTGTAGCATGATTTTCTACATGGGCACGTGCTGCACAGTGAACAACAACTGTGGTATTTTTGAGGGGAAGCTCAAAATCAGTTGAAGCGTTAATATCACCAACTTCAAACAATAACCCATCATCTTTATTTATAGCATGACGCACAGCAGACTTAACAATGTAATCCGACTTCAATGTCAGTGACTTTACTAGATTAGTACCAACAAATCCTGTTAAGCCTGTCAGTAAAATTGACTTAGGCATTTTGCTCTCTCTGTATATTTATATTAAAAAAATTAACGAATTAGCGCGTAAGTATATCAGCTAAAACAGGATTTATTTTATGTACATCAAAATGCTCTGTGGCAATACGATAGCTTTCATCCCCCATTCGTTGTATTTCATCAGGATGCTCAATCAAATAAAGCATTTTTTCGGCCAAGATAGCAGAATCAAATGGAGGAACGATAAAACCATTGACGCCGTCAATAACCGTTTCCCTACAACCGGGTACATCCGTCGTAATCACCGCTCGACCAATGGCCATAGCTTCTTGTGTTGAACGTGGATAACCTTCTCGATAAGAGGGTAAAACAAACACATGAGCACTAGCTATCCACTCTGACACATTAGAAACATGACCCGGATAAGTGATAATACCTTCTTCGATCACCTCATCCAACTGGGCTGAAGACAGTGCCGCTGGATTATCCGGGTCAAGTCCACCCAGCACAACAAACTCGGTATTTGGATGACTTTTCTTGACTAACCTCGCGGCTTGTAAGTACTCAAAAATACCTTTTTCAGCAAGTAGGCGCGCGATAAAAATAAAACGTATCGGCTCAAAAGTGATTATAGGTTTATAAGGATAAGCTTCTAAATCTAACCCAATCGGCCCTAAAACCTGACACTTTTCACGATTTAGCAGTGATTTTTTGGCTAAATCATCCGGATCGTCAGGATTCAGAAATAGTACCTTATCGGCAAAAGCATAACCTATAGTGCACAAGCAGCCATGCACGAGTTGCAATAGCCGTTTTTTTAGAGAGAAACCAGACTTGCTCGGCGTATGGATATACCCCAAACCTTCAAGCATAGCGATACGCCGTGGCACACCAGCTAACTTTGCAGCTAACGTCCCATAAATAGACGGTTTAACGAAAAAACTAAAAACCACATCAGGCTGAACAGCTTTAAGTTTTTTAGCCAGTGCCAGTGTGTCTTTTAAATCACGGATAGGGTTAACACCAGTTTTACTCAACGTATAATCTACAGGAATCGCCCTTAAAGCAAAAACGGCAGCTTTAGCCTCTGGTGTATAATCTAAAGCAAAGGCATAGACAGTATGACCTTGGTTTACTAGATACTGAATAAAATCACGCCTAAAGATTAAAAGGCCTGGAGAATGATTTTGAGAAACAAGTGCAATATTCATTAATTAAACCAAACCTGATGGTAACCTTCTACCATCTTCTTAATACTAAAATTATTTACAATTCGCTCGCGGCAGGCCTTTTTTCTGGCTTGCCACGCTTGCAGGTTGTCTTGTTGTTCTTCCATAGCTGCAAACATCGCTTTCGCTAAGGCTTGTGGATCTTTAGGTGGCACAACCCAGCCGGTATCACCGACAATCACTGCTGCATCACCTACATCGGTAGTAATACAAGGGGTACCACAGGCCATGGCTTCATTTAATACATTAGGAAAAGCTTCACTAACAGAAGAAAGCACGAAAAGATCAAACCCATTCATCACCGCTGTTATATCATTTCTTCTGCCGAGTAACGTGATACGTTCAGTACATATATTATCTTTTATCAACTGATTAAGTTGAGTGTTATCAGTGGTTAAATCCCCTCCCACCATTACCACTTTTAAGGCACTCTTTTCTTTAGTTAACAAACTGACAGCGTTTACCAATGTTGGATAATCTTTAAATGGGTGATACCGCCCAACATGACCAATTAAAAACTTCTCGTCCGCTAACCCAACTTCTTGGCGAAAAGCCACTCCCGAATTAAAGTCGGGCTTAAAATTATCAATATTGTAACCATTCGGTACAACGTGCCCAATCTTGGGGCTGAAACCAATCGACTCTTGCACCTGACGTGATTTTTCTGCGCAGTAAATAATTTTACGAGGAATAAAAGAAGAGATTAAGGCGTTGATTTTTGCAATTAGGATCGTAGAACGCTTAGATTCACCTTTTACCAAAGTGGTATGATGCACCCCCCAAACGATGTTTTTTACCCCAGCCAGCCTTGCAATTATCCCACCGATTAAGTCAGCATGATACATCCACGTTTGCACCACATCAGGTTTAAGCTGACGAATAAGCTTGTATAGCTTAATTAATGCTGAAAACCGTATTTTCCCGGCTGGCATATTTAAACAATAAACCTGAACACCCATATCTTCTAATAACGGTCCATATTTTCCTTTATCCATTAAAGAGATAACAATATGTTGATTTTCCTTATCGTGATGACATAGGCGATATAGGACAGCTTCTGCGCCACCGTCACTGAGCCCGGTGATAATGTGTAGTATTTTTTTCATAAATAAGGAACGTTAAAGTATATAAAAAAGTCACAACTGGAATAAAAAAGTCTCCAATAGTCCAGCCCCCTAGAGTAGCAACAATGATAAATATTATTTTTGTAATGGCGTCTAACGATGTGTTGAACAACAAGTAAAAAAAGTAACCTAAAAATACAAATAGAAGCAAGATCCCACTTTGTGCTGCTATTGATGTGAATGCAGAATCACTTATCCAACTGGTGTTTTTTAATCCCCAAAATAGACTTCCTGGCAACTCTGATAATAATCTATCAAAGACTGCCCCTGTAGTATTACTTCTTCCAGTAAATGAATCATCTGCTTTTATAGTAAATGCACGATTAACGATTCTTCCAATACTTGAATTTAGCATCCAAATTAATGTTGACATAAAGAAAGGAGCCATAAAAAATAAGGATAGGCATGTTTTCTTTGATAATCTCAACCGCCAAAAACTCCAATATTTTGTTAGTGACACGAATAACAATAAAACAAAAAGAACCGTTCCTGTCCGTGAACCTGTTAAAATTATGTAAATAAAAGTAACAAGCAAAAACGGGATGTTTTTTCTGACTAAGGAAAAGTAAAAAGCAAAAAAAATACCAACAGCTGAAGAGCTCAAAGATGATCCCCATAAAACTCTTGTTCTTAGCACATCAAATCTTCTATCTCCATAGTTTTCAATAAAATCAGAATAATAACTAAAAGACAGTATATTCAACTTTGTTAAAATTTCAAACAAAGAGAAAAGAATAAGGAAAATAATGATAAACTTCAACAAAACATCAAAAACTGTTTTTACCTCTTCATTATCCATACTTCTGTAAAGTATTGTATATGAAAAATAAGATAAAACTGGAAACAAAAGCAACCCATTAACACGTTCGCCATTAATTAAGAAAATTAATAGCAATAAAAAAACAGATAGCGAATAAATTATAATATGCCATTTCAACTTGGGTTTAATAAAAAGCACAAAGAAAAAAAGAGAGAAAACAAAAACCAAGGGGAAATAAAAAACCCTGGACATGTATGGAAAAAATTCAGTACACGATAAAAATAATACGAAAAGTAAAATAAGATAGCGATTTAAGTAGCTTTTATTACTGCTGATGTTTTTCATCATAAAAACCATTAAAGCCCAATAATTAGCTTATGATATTCCCCTATGATATTTTTACCAAAATAATCATAAGCAAACATATGAACTGATTTATTCTCCGATAGATTTACTAGTGCATTTCGACATGTTTTCTGTAAATCCTCCACTGACAAATAATCAGCCAAATACCCATTCACTCCCTCTTGAATAATTTCTCTCGGTCCACTTGGGCAATCAAATGCAATTACAGGTGTACCTAAGGTGATCGATTCTATCAATACGTTTGGAAAACCTTCATAGAGTGAAGTGAGTAATGTGACTTTTGCATAAAGATAATAAGGGATCATATCAGCTTGAAAGCCTTCAAAATCAACCCTATCGGTAACACCAAAATCTATCGCACATTGCTTTAGTGACTGCTCTAAACTTCCTTGACCGACAATTTTTAGTCGTAGATTGGGAAAATCATTGGCAATGCCGGCAAAGCTCTCGATGGCATAATGAAAGGCTTTTTGTTTTTCTAACCTTCCGACACAAAGCAAATAATCTTTTTTTTCCACTTGGGTTAAATCGTGCGCTTTTGCGTAATCCTCAACATGTTTTGCGACTGGATTATAAATCACGCTAGTTTTATCTGCCAAATGTGGAAATACCGAGATTAAGTCATCGCGCATTGCTTGGCATTGGTTGATTATATGGTCACATTTATTATAAAAATAATTAATCAAAGGTGTAACAATATAACGCCGCCATATTCCTTGTAGCTGAGTTGTGTTTTTTGAAAAGGTATTAATATTTCTAGCAATAATTTTAGTTTTAAAACGAAATAGGCTACGCAACATAACCGCTAACACAGCCAACTCGTAATTAAATACCAGCATTTTTTCTGGTTTATGCTGACGGATATAGCGTAATAATGGCAACGGTGCATGGCGAGCATGGTTAATCCCCAGCACGACTAAGTTTACTTTTGGGCTAACACGCTCTAAGTAAGCTACATTATTGGTGTGTAAAACAAGCAAATTAACTTGCCAGCCATGATCAGCCAAACCATTAGCGACGTTAACACAAACACCTTCAGCACCACCACCAGCAAGAGAACTGATAAGTAGGGTTATTCTTTTTGATTCAAACATTGATATATTTATTCTTATTATACCACGCGGATAATAGATAAATCCTATATATAAGACTACCCGAAAAATCTGCGTATTTATGGTTAGTTTGCATTTTATTTTTCAAACGTTCACAGACAAGAAATACATTTTCATTATCCCATAATTTACATGATCCTATTTCCTCCATCATCCATCGCCAATTATTCAGGACTACATTTGAAGAATCATAAGTCCACCCCATCTTTCCAATTTCATCTGAATCTAATTGCAATCGTTCTTTAAGTATTTTCCTTAAAATAAGTTTGTTTTTCAGGCGTTCTCGGTCAAATAAATATTCTTCTGGCATATTAGAAAAATAACTTGCGATTTTTTCACTTGCAAATGGCAAGATTAACGATGAATTATTTACATCAACAAAATTATGCAACTTTCTAATCATCCTTTCAGTAATAGCCCTGGTAGAATATATATCTGATTTATAGTCAAAAATATCCCAATGCTTCCTTATCTTGGATTCATGAGACCAGTATGAATAAACTGAAGTAGACGAACTAAATATTTTCTTACTATCTTTAAATGAAAAACCTGACATACCAAACCATTCTGAGGGAGTTCGAATAACAGCATTTAGTTTATTCTCAGAATTAATCATAGATCTCAAAATATAGGCTTTCGAAGTCCATTTCGAAGTTGGTATAACAGATCTCTGTTTTTTATCAGGTGGCGACATCATATGGCTATCATTTCCATCACCAAAAATTATATTAGCATGCTTTAATGATGGTACTTGATAAGTGTATAAAGGGTATGCCAGCGTTACAGCATCAGTACACGGAAAAGGGGCATTAATAAAATATTCATCTATTGATAATTTATGCTCATGTTTTAATTGATCTACTTCATTCAAGATATGATGCCGAAAGCCTAGTTTTTTGGCTACTCTTGCACTAATTTCACTTTCATCGGAGTAGCCTTTTGACTTTTGGGTAATTAAAGTAACCTTATTTTGCCAACCCGCTTCTGCTAAAGCTAACGCAATACTGTTGCTGTCTTTCCCTGCGCTGTGAAACAAAAAGCTCGGCTTGGATTCATCAATACGGCTAATGGTCGCTTCGGCTAGCATTTGTAGGATTAAATCTTCATCTGGTTGCATCTCATCGGCTTTAAGTCGATTAGCATTCATAAAGGGAAATTGATGACTAAATTTGACTTCAATCTTCCCATTAATAGATGAGACTTTTGCAATATCACCGATACCTATAATATAAATATCTTCATAAATAGTTTTCGGTGGTGGAACTACGCCACTTTGCAATAAAAATGATAGCCCCTCATTATTGACTTTTAATGGTTTAACTATTAAATCATTATTTAACAACTCGGTTATAGAATCTGAGTAAATAAAGCTCAATTTATCTTTCGACCAGTATAGGTATAGTGGAGACTCACCAGCCAGATCCGACTTAAGATTTAAATCTAGGTCTCCAATCGCATAATTATTAATCATACATAAAGTACTCTATTATTTTTCCGTCATACAGAAATAATATCTCTATCCGTTATTTTATAGTTTCACAACCTAGAACTTGATTTATAAAACTCATAAAAAACATATTTTTATTATCGTTAAATATTCCTAAAATCTTCGAATTGAGTTCGTCTAGGGTGCTTGCTGTTGAACTTCATATTTAATCTATCAAATACTCTAGAGAGTTCATAAATCCATTGATTAAATTGAAATTTTTTTTCTGGCATTTCAATGTTTTTTAAATTATCCATTAACTGTTGACAGCTTTCATTTGTAAATTCATCAATACAATCAAGATGCTTTTCTTTTAAGCGTTTTCTGTCAACATTGGACATGCGGATGTATTCACATATGATATCTTCAACATTAAAAAGCGGTAGCTCTAATCCTTTCAAGTTATACTCATGCTGGTATATATCACAAAAATACCCATATGTTTTTGGTTCTATCATATTCTCTACACCAGTAATACACGGTACTCCTAATGATGAGGCTTGAATAATTGCCGTACCACTACCAATAAATAAATCATAGTGCGATACAGTTGAGTCAAAACTTGAATAGTCTAAGGTTCCTTTTAAAAAAAAGTTGTCTTGCAAGTTGAATTTATTTATTTTTTCTTGAATTTCCTGCTTTAAAGGACCGTCTCCATAGACATCAAACTTAACATCAATTCCTCTCTCAATTAGATTTTTGATAACATTTACCATATAAAAATTATAGGTTTTAAATTCAACCAATCGTCCAATAGCTACAATTTTCAGTGGCACTATTAAATTACCTATAAGCGTTACCTCCTTTTTGTCGATAACACCCAGCCTAAATGTATTAGATCTATCAAATGATTTTTTTTTATGCTTTCTGTAGAGATTACGGTTACCTTCAGAGAAGAAAAGTAACGACTCATCGGGTAGATAGTTAAATATAAAACTTCTATTTACTTTTTCATGCCAAGCAACTTTATCACCACCCCATAAATACTTTATGTAATGATAAAAACCAATAGTAATGGGAATATTTCTATTAAGTTCTTTAGAGATCTTATAGCCGAGTAATGCATGCATTCCGTCAAATACATGTATTTGCTCAATTCTTTTCAGCCTATCTAAGATTATTTTTTGTTTTAATGGTAAAAGAAGTGGGAACCTACGACAAAATAATGAAGGACCATAGAAAACATCCTCAGGGAAAATCACATTTGCGTATTTTTTTATTTCTGAAATCAACTCATCATTACTCTGCTCTGCTTTAGACAATAATAAAATGGAAGTGGGTAAGTTTTTTTTAAACCGCTCTTTTGCCATTCTTACGAAAAAAGTTTCAATACCACCGACTGGTAATGCACCATAAATGAATAACATATTATAAACCTTTGATAACTTTTTTTATTTCGAATGAGACTAGTTTTAACCTATTACCATAACAAATTAATGTTAATAAAAACAATAAAATCCAAGCAACCATTAAATGTTTAAAGTGAGACTTATCGATAACCATAAAAATAGTCAATATTATATAGCAAATAATAATTAAATATATTTTAACTCTAGGGAAACGCCACCAAAGCCTTGTAGTTGCTTCTGTCCTTACAACAAAATAAGTAAAAAATGCCAGTAGTGTCGAAATTGCGGCACCAGATGCCCCAAAATCAGGTATTAAGATATAATTTAATATTGCATTAACTACAAATGCTGATATTGATGCAAGCATAGAAAAAGAAGAACGGCGAGTTATACCAATACCAACACCTGTCGTTTCTGATAACATAATAAAGAGTGGCATCGCAATACAAGCGACGATTAAATATTCAATAGTCGAATATTCTGGTGGTAAAAAATAAACCAAAACAAAAGAGAACATTCCAACTAGAGACCAGATTAAACACACAGTAAGTAACATACATTCAATGACGTTTAACACCTTGGCTTTATCAACGCCGTTTTTTACCCACTTATAGAGAACTGGATGCCAAAGATTTGAAAATACTGTTGATATAACTGATACTGCTCCAGCAAGTGATACTGATAGAGCATAGACTCCTAGCTCCTCAAAACCAGAAAAACTACGTAAAAAGAACCTGTCCATAGTTGTCAACCCCCAGTAAGCAATACCGCCAGCAACAAGTGGTAAGCTAAAGGTTAGCATTCGATATAAGAGTTCACGATCAAGAGGTTTTAGTATAGCGGGTAACCACGTTGATCTTGTCCACCATGCAAAAATACCGGCCGAACTTCCGACGGCAAGTATATTCATTAGCATCAGTGTTTGAAATTCAGCGCGTAAATTAAGTAAAAATATAAAGCCAATAAAAATAAGTAACAATAGTTTAGGGAGAATTTGGGTTGCTGAAAAAACTAAGCCCCGCTCTTCCATACGTACAACATGAGCGAAAAAGTTAATAAAGTAGCTGCAATATATGCCAAGAATTAGTAACCAAGTCAGTAAAGTTGAATCAACATCAAATAACAATTTAGAAATTGACCATGGTGAAAGCAGTATGGTTAATAAGAATAGAGTTAAAACAACTAAACCAGGTAAAGCTGCATGTTTAAATAATGCAGCTTTATCATCCTCTTCATGATACTCACGTACATAAGCTTGATGCATGGCTAGGCTAAATAATGACACGCTTAAACCCAACGTTACTTGTAGCATGGTTAAACGGCCAACATCCTCAACACTAAAAAACCACGCTATAAAAGGTAACGTGATTAAGCTTAATGCGGCAGATCCGATAGGACCTACCGAAAACTGCATAATTTTTTTAATATTCAAAATATTAAACTCTTTATATACCCTTGATTAATAAAACCGCTCATATTTAAAGAGTTTGAACAAAGTTTGAAATTATACTAGAAACATAATCAACCTGTTGATCAGTCAACTCATAAAACAACGGTAGCCTAACCAGGGAGTCTGTAAATCGGTCAGAGTTTGGCAAATTACTTCCACTATATTTAGTTTGATAATATTCACTTTGATGTAATGACAAATAGTGGAAAACAGCATGTATGCCATTATCTTTCAAAAATTGAATTAATGCGCTACGTTGCTCAAGGCTTTCACACACCAAATAAAACATATGTGCATTATTGGTAGAATAATCTGCAACTGACGGTAACTCAATACCTGAACCAGTTAACACTTGGCTTAATCTGTCATAATATCGCTGCCAAATCGCTTTACGTCTTGCTTGAATATCATCAATATTCTCAAGCTGAGCATAAAGATACGCGGCAATAATATCGGATGGTAAAAATGATGAGCCGATATCTACCCAACCATATTTGGCTACTTCACCACGGAAGAAAGATGAACGGTTAGTACCTTTTTCACGGATTATCTCAGCACGCTGAATATATTTTTCATCATTAATAGCGAGAAGACCACCTTCCCCTGCAATGATGTTTTTAGTTTCGTGGAAAGAAAATGTACCAAAGGTGCCAATGCTACCAAGGGGACGACCTTTGTAATAACTATCAATCGCTTGCGCAGCATCTTCTACTACTGGTATGTTGTATTGCTTAGCTAAAACCATAATGGAGTCCATATCACAAGCAACACCGGCATAATGAACAACAACAATGGCTTTTGTTTTGGGCGTAATCAGCTTCTCGATATGCTGAGGATCAATGTTAGGATGATCGGCATAGCTATCAGCAAAAACTATTTTTGCACCGCGCAAGGTAAAGGCATTTACGGTAGAAACAAAAGTGTAAGATGGCGCAATTACCTCATCATCAGGCTGAATATCTAGTAAAATAGCAGCCATTTCTAAGGCATCAGTACACGATGTAGTCATTAATACTTTTTTGAAATGATAACGTTGCTCAAAAAATGCATGACATTTTTTGGTAAACTCTCCGTCCCCAGATATTTTTCCTGTAGCGACAGATTGTGCAATATTAACTAACTCTTTACCATGCAGGTATGGCTTATTGAAGGGAATCATATTTATTTAAACCTTGTTCTCATTTTGGTAATTGTTATTTTTTTTCCATGGTTATTTTCAATTTCATCCAATCTTAGAAGGCCTTTTCCGCAGACAACCACAGGATTCCCATCAGCAAAGAAAATTATTTTTCCGGGTATTCTATTTTCTATAAGAACATCATTTAACAGTGTGCTTTTTTTAATTCTAACCAACTCATTATTTACAGTGGTTGATGCACCTAGGTATGGGTAGCCTAAACTATTAATTTTTAATTGTATTCCTTCTGCGGTTGATGACCAATCAATTAAATAATCTTCTTCATCTCTCCATAAACTATAAGTAGCGTTATTATCATCCTGGGGAACACCATTTAATTTATTTTCAACAAATAATTCATAAATTATTTTTGCGACATCATAATAAGCATCACTAACCTTATTAATCGCATCTTCAATTAAAATTGGATATGATATGGGAATTTTAACTTGATATAGTATATTACCACAATCATAGCTTTCAGCAGCAGTTAAGGCTGTAAGACCTATATAATCATCTTGATTTAATAATGCTGTAACTAACGGATTAAATCCTCTATATTTAGGTAATAATGAATCATGGAAAACAATTAATGAATTAGATGGTATATTATAAATCATTTTCTGCCAGCCTGCTGCTATCGCAAGTCCAAAATCCAGATCATGATCTAGTGATTCATATGTGTATTGAATGTTGTTTTTTTTACAATACGATACAATCTCTTCTGAATAATCATTTAATATTTTTGTATCTTTACCAACAACAACTATAACATTTCCTGTTTTTTCTCTAATTCCGTGTACCGTTTTTAAACCTTTAAGCCCAGTTGCAAAAACTTTAATTACGCTTGAATTTTCCATATACATATTATTTCTATTCTACATTATTTTTTATTAATGATTGTAAATACTTCCCATACCCATTGTTAGCCATTAACTCTGCACGTTTTACCATTTGAAGAGTGGATAACCATTGTTGGCTGTAGGCTATTTCTTCTAAACAAGCGACTTTATAACCTTGGCGTTTCTCTATCGTTTCTACAAACTGTGCGGCCTCTAACAGGCTTTCATGAGTACCAGTGTCCAGCCAAGCATAACCACGACCAAGTAGTTCAACATTAAGTTGATTACGTTTTAAGTACATCTCATTAAGACAAGTAATTTCTAGCTCACCACGCGCTGAAGGCTGCACCTCTTTGGCAAGTTTTACTACTTGATTATCGTAAAAATACAGCCCAGTAACAGCAAAATTACTTTTCGGTTGGCTTGGTTTTTCTTCAATTGAAATAGCGCGTTTATTATCATCAAATTCGACCACGCCAAAACGTTCAGGGTCTTTAACTTGATAGCCAAACACCGTTGCCCCTTGGCCCTTATTAGCATTAATAACTGCTTGTTGCAACTTAGGTCGAAAGCCTTGCCCCCAAAAAATATTATCGCCCAACACTAAACATACCGAGGAATCGCCAATAAACTCTTCACCAATAATAAAGGCTTGGGCAAGGCCATCGGGTGATTCCTGCACTGCGTATTCAAGGGCAATACCAAACTGGCTGCCATCTCCCAATAAACGTTGAAAACTGGCTTGATCTTCTGGGGTGGTGATGAGCAAAATCTCACGAATGCCCGCCAGCATCAATACCGACAGTGGGTAGTAGATCATCGGTTTGTCGTAAACCGGTAGCAGCTGTTTAGAGACTCCCATTGTTATGGGATAAAGGCGAGTGCCGGAGCCGCCGGCAAGAATAATACCTTTCATAAAAAATAGGTCCTAGGTTTCTAGGTTCTAGGTCCTAGGGAAAAGCTAGGGCATAGAACCAGAGATTTGAAAAAACTTGAAAGCTAATTTACGCCTAATCGTTCACGTTGGTAACTACCATCTTGCACGCTTTGGCACCATTGTTGATTATCTAGATACCATTGCACGGTTTTTAGTAGTCCGGTTTCAAACGTTTCGAGCGGTGTCCAACCGAGTTCTTTTTGCATTTTACTTGAGTCAATCGAATAGCGTCTATCGTGCCCTGGGCGATCTTGCACGTAAGTGATTTGCTCAGCATAAGATGTCATTTTCGGCACTAAAGCGTCTAAAATGGCACAAATTGCTTCTACTACTTCAACGTTTTTCTTTTCATTGTGGCCGCCAATATTGTAGGTCTCACCGACTTTACCTTCCGTTACAACTTTATATAACGCACGGGCATGGTCTTCGACATATAGCCAGTCACGAATTTGATCGCCTTTACCATAAATTGGAAGGTCTTTACCCTCTAGCGCGTTCAGAATCACCAAGGGGATCAGTTTTTCAGGGAAATGGTATGGACCATAGTTGTTAGAGCAATTGGTTACAATCGTTGGCAAGCCATAAGTACGTAGCCATGCACGAACTAAATGATCGCTCGATGCTTTAGATGCGGAGTAAGGACTTGATGGAGCATATGGTGTCGTTTCTAAGAACAGAGGAAGCTTAGAACCATCGGCGACTTCATCTGGATGTGGTAAATCGCCATATACTTCATCGGTAGAGATATGATGAAAACGAAATACGGCTTTGCGCTTATCCTCTAAGGTATTCCAGTAGCTACGAGTGGCCTCTAATAGTGTATAAGTACCTACAATATTGGTTTCAATAAACGCGGCTGGGCCATCGATAGAGCGATCAACATGGGACTCAGCAGCAAGGTGCATGACTGCATCCGGTTGATGCAAAGCAAAAACGCGATCCAATTCAGTGCGGTTACAAATGTCCACTTGCTCAAAGGCATAGCGTTCACTATCTGTAACCAACGCTAACGATTCTAAATTACCTGCGTAAGTCAGCTTATCCAGGTTGACCACGCTATCTTGAGTATTTTGAATAATATGGCGAATAACGGCAGAGCCAATAAAACCAGCGCCACCGGTGACAAGAATTTTCATTATTAATCCTATAAGACTAAGAGCGGGCTGCGCCCTACTAGAGCGTCGCTGCGCGACTGCGAGCAACTAGATTCTATAAAAGCGTAAAGGCAGTTATAGATTCTAGCAGGCCGTTAGGCCGCTCTAGCTGCTCGATTCAACTTCTTCTTCCCTTCTAAACGCAAAACGCACCAAAACCATCGCCACGCCAAGCATACCGCCGAGTAAGGTGCCTAGCACAACGATTAGTGCTCGTTTCGGTTTGTCTTTTAGCTCTGGCACTACAGCTGGGTCAACGACTTTAAATACAAACTCATCTTGCACTTCAGCCAGCATCAGGCTTTTGGTTTGTTCTTCTATTAGTTTATAAAAGGTGGCTTGCATATCCGCTACAGAGGTTCTTTGTAGCTGTTCTTGCAAGTAATTGAGGTTTTGAGTGGTTTCGGCAATCGTGCGCTCACGCATCACTTGATTAATTTCTGCCACTAACCATGTAGCCCACTGTTGAGCAATAAAAGGGGAGTAGTGTGAAACACTAACGGTATATAAACCGCTGGTTTTATCGGTAGAGACGGTGAGTATATTATTAATAAACGTTTCATGCGCTTCTTGAGCGGTCGGTTTTGCACCACGTAGCCCTTTCGGTTCACGCAACCATGTTTGGGTTTGCTCATCGTATACCGTATCGTCAATAATCAATTGATTGGTGGTTAAATCCCACCCTTTAGCCGCCATTAGCGGGACCAAAATATCGTACTTTTCAATAAAATGTTCAATAAAACGGCGAGACTTAATCACTTGAGCAGCAAGCTCGGTTTGACTGCTTTCACCACTACCAAGGTTTACCCCCGCTAAAGCAGCTAAGCCCCCAAGTTGCCCAGCCATTTTTGCTAAACCACCACCGCCACTGCTTTCAGCAGGAGCTAATAGTGTATCGGCTTTATAAATATTTGGCTGACTAAGCGCAAATAAGACCGAGCCAACAGCAAATACAAAAGTAGTGCCGATGATGATCCATTTGCCTTTCCAGAGGGCGATGAAGAGTTCGCGTAAGTCGATTTCGTCTTCGTGCCGCGGCAGCGGCGCGAATTGCGCGTCTGATTGGTATGGCGGATTGTTTTGGGTTATTTGTGTGTTCATAGGTTCTTCAGGTTTAGGGTCTAGTGAAGAAAGAGCGGGCTTCGCCCTGCTAGAGCGTCGCTGTGCGACTGCGAGAAACTGGATTCTATAAAAGCGTAAAAGCAGTTATAGACTCTAACAGACCGTTAGGCCGCTCTCGTCTCTAGCTGTTCTCGTCCTTACATCTTTCTTTGCTTTTGTTTAATTATTGCGCCCAAAATTTTGGCTAATTCTTTTGCTTCTTGGACCATACCTAAGGCCGGGTCTTTATCTAAGTAGCCAATCTCAATACCGATATAAAGTTGAGTGACTAACTCACCAAGTGAACCTTTGGCATAGTACAAAAAGCGAATTTGATCTTTTAGAGTTTCGCGCTCTTCACCCTCTGCAATATTAGAAGGAACTGAAAGTCCAGAACGAGTGATTTGGTCTTTAAATCCCCAATTACTGACTGACTCTGTCATTTTATATATTTGACATGAGAGTCGTGATGCTCTTTTCCAAACATCCAGTTGCTCAAAGCGCATGGGTGATCCTTATGAGATATAGAACGGGCTGCGCCCTGCTAGAGCGTCGCTGCGCGACTGCGAGAAACTAGATTCTATAAAAGCGTAAAGGCAGTTATAGATTCTAGCAGGCCGTTAGGCCGCTCTAACAAGTTGCGATAGCAACGCTCTCGTTTCTAGATTTAGAGCGGGCTGCGCCCTGCTAGAGCGTCGCTGCGCGACTGCGAGAAGCTAGGTTCTATAAAAGCGCAAAAGCAGTTATAGATTCTAACAGACCGTTAGGCCGCTCTAACAAGTTGCGATAGCAACACTCTCGTTTCTAGATTTAGAGCGAGCTGCGCCCTGCTAGAGTGTCGCTGTGCGACTGCGAGAAACTAGATTCTATAAAAGGTGTAAAGGCCATTATAGATTCTAGTAGGCCGTTAGGCCGCTCTAGCAAGTTGCGCTAGCAACGCTCTCGTTTCTACTATTTTAACGCATTCACCGCTACACCAGTTTGATAAAGGATTTGCGTCGCAGCGGTCCAGACGTTAAGCGCATCGCGGTAATCGGTATCCACTGGAACGACAATAGTATCACCTGGTCTGAGGCTTTCACCGCGGCGCCCAAACCAAAAACCGGTGTTGGGTTTAAAGACAGAACCATCGGCTCGCACCACAAAGATACGGTCATCATCAGCTTGCTTTTTCATACCACCAGCGCGATTAATGTAATCTTTCACTGTCAAACTTGGGTCAAGAAGATAAGTGATCCCCACTTGCACTTCACCCATCACCGAAATGGTATTGCGGTACATTGGAATAAATAAGAAATCGCCATCTTCCAACATAAAATTGGCGCTTTTATTACCATCAATAATTTGATCCAATTGCACAACCATACGCCCTAATGCGCGACTATTGGTTGCTTCTTCGATAAACGCTAAGGTCTTATCAGGGTCACTAATAACACTGGAAACTCGGCTATCAACATTAAAACTTTTTTTCGCCACTTCACGGCGCATATCTGCCGCGTATTGAGTCAGTAGTTTTTGTTCCTGCAAACGTAAGGCTTCGCGAGTAAAAATCGCGCCTTGTGGATGAGCAAACTCAGTTAAGCCTCCCGCCCTTTCTAGAAGTTGGGCTAGTGTTTCTCCACGACGTAACGTATAAGTACCAGGAAACTTCACTTCGCCTTGCAGTACCACGGTATTTTGTTGCTTAATACCTGGTTGCTCAAACACATTTAACCGGTCTCGCGGCTTTATCTCTCGATTAGCTTGGCGGTCACCTTGTATCACAGCACTGAGATCAATATTTTTGATCTCCGTACGTACCCCATTACCTAATGATTCTATGCGTGCTAATTCTGCATTGGCACTAAAAGCATCGGCGCTTAATCCGCCCGCAGCAGCGAGCAACCCCTGCACAGTATTGTGCTGAGAAATAGGATAACGCCCAGGGTATTTTACTTCACCAAACACTTCGGCAATCATCGCTGGCTGACCATAACTGGATTGTTGTTGTAAACGAACCAGTAATGAAGCGAGCAAAAACTGTCGCGAGTTTTCTTGTAATGCTTTAGCTTGCTCTTGAGTAATCATTTGGCCTTGGAAGAAAATAGGCTCATCGGCTTTTCTTTTATCAAATTCGTTAGTTCCATTTGGCAGAAGAGACTGACGTTGTTGCTCTCTCTCTGCTTCAGAACGAGCCAATGCTTGAGCCTGCTCTAAACTTTTCACCTGAGTTTGTTCAATCTCACGGCTATCGTCTTTTGGTGTCAGCAACTCTTCTAAATCCTCAGCACTTAAGCGGTTAAATACCAGTACTTGATCTCGTGGTTGTAATGATAAATTGTCTGCGCTGTTTGGATTAAGTAAGGCATTCGCTAAGCTAAACTGATAGACCACCACATCACGCTGCAAATTAACTTCACGGATAACCAACGCATAATTTAAATCGGCGGTAGCATTAAACGCACTATCGGCAGAATGAAAGAGATCGCTGATGCGTAAATTATCACGCCACTCTGCATAACCCGCATGAGCCACATCCCCCAGTAATTGCACATAATTTTGTAATAATTCACTGCGCTTAGCGACGGTAATATCATCGCCATTACGCACGGGTTGTTGGAGTGCTTTTCGCTGTGTTAAGTCCAGTGAATGAACATCACGAGTGCCGTGAGAACTCGCTCGCTTAATGGTCGCTCTTTCTAAATAAGCATGAGCAGTCACTCCGCCAGATAGCGTCAAAATATCTTGATAGGTTTCACCGGGTTTGATCTCATAAATGGCTGGGCGCTGCACTTCACCTTGAATGCTGATGGTTGCTTGCACTGGCGCTATCCAAACCACATCACCCGGCATTAAACGTTCATCATTACGACTATCGCCTTTTAACAGCAGGTCGTATAAATCAAGCGTACGCACCACTTGGCCATTTCGCTTTAACTGAACATTACGCAAAGCCCCACTTTCACTAAAGCCACCACTGTAGTATATGGCCTGCGAGATGGTTGTTAATGCGCTGACGGTATAAGCGCCAGGTTTATAAGCATCGCCCATGACAAAAATTTGCATGCTGCGCAGTTCACCTAAGGTGATATCGCTGCGCACACCAATCATCTGCTCTTGTACCCGCTGCATTAGGCTGGTACGAACTTCACTAAATGATAAACCCGCCACTGAAATAGGACCAAGAGAAGGAAAGTTAATCACGCCTTCACGATTAACTCGTAAACGGTGGGTGCTGTTATCTTTGCCAAATAATTGAACAATAATTTCATCATTCGGACCCACCCGATAATCGCTAGGTACAGGGACATCACTGACTGGTGCAAAGGTCGTTGGGGAAGCTGAAAAAAGATCTAATCCAAAACGTTTTAGTTCAGGTTCTTTCTCTTGGTCTTGTTTATTAAACGAGTCTAACTCGGCCTTATCGGGACGAGGAGTACGAATATCGGCGGTAGGAAGTGGTTGGCTAGCCCCACTATTATTCATACTTGGTAAGGTTATCCCATATTGCCGAGCTAAGGCTTGCTGTTGATCGGCAGGCAAGTTTTGAAACATGCGCAACTGCTCAGGTGTTGGACTTTGAGCATTAGACGAAAAAGCAAAAAGGGCTAACAACAGCGAAGAAAAGAAGATAGAGCGTCCGTGAAACATGGTGTTTTCCGATAGTTGAATGGGAAAGTGGTACGTTGTAGGTTCTAGGTTTATAGGTCCTAGGGTCTTTTAAAACCTAAACTGCATACCAAATTGTAAAGCGGTCAAGCGTAGGTCATCACCAGCAAGATAATTCACAAACTCGCCCGTAATCGCTGTTTTTCCACTGAGCGCATAATGCAACCCGACGCCAAAAGTTGCGCCGCTATCATTGGTCGTTTGGTGCTGATAATCCGCTCGAACATACGAATAACCCGCTAAAGCGTATAAGGCGAGCCGATCGGTGACTGGCATATTGGCTTTAATTAATGCACTGGCTAGGCCATCAATCGCCAAATCATCACTGCGTTTAACACTAGTGGCATAGCGACCTTCAATAGCGACATAATCGGAAAAAAAATACCCAAACTGAATTTGAGCAAGTACTGGAGATGAGTCTAACCACCCCGTAGAGGCTCGGTATTCACTATCGCTATACGCTGCGCTCACTCCGGCATAGCCATCAGATTGTGCCGAGAAAGCCACTAGATTGAGGGTTAAACAAAAGGCACCAATAAGTGGTTTTTTGGTTACTTGAATCACTGAGTTCATATTAAGTTTCATTTTATTGAGCATAGTAGTGAAAAACCATCCTTATCATGTAGTTAGCTTACTCCGCTACAGAAGCCATCACAACATTAGGCACGCTACCGCCCTACGTAATACAACGCATAAGCCGATTAAAAGCAAACGAATCTTTGTTAATGATGATCCGCTTGCTTATATTAACCGGAGATTATGCACACATAGTAATGCGCTAGCAACATTCGAAACGTTATGCTTTAAGTCAATGTTTGGATAATTGACATAACCTTTAAATTTTAATCGTAGAGACTCTTCAACTATGATAAAAACATTTGATGAGGTCTCTCTAAAACAAGCTAATCAGTTGCATAAAAAGCAGACCATCAGTTACTCTGTATTTAGGCAATAACTTGCATTAGATATTTACATTGTTGAATTTTTCCTCTTACAATAGGTATGAAGTGTCAGACATTTCATACATCGATGTAAATAAGAAAAACCCTAGGGAGTATAGTTATGAAAAAAACAGCAATGGTTTTGCTGGCAGCATTTGCAATGGCACAAGGTGCAATTGCAGCTGAAACAACAGGTACTGCAGGTAGCACAACTGGTACTACAGCTACTACTGGCGCAGGTTCTGCAGGCGCTGCAGGCGCTGGCGCAGCGGCTGGCGGCGTGGCAGCGAGCACCGCGGCTGCGGTAATGGCAGCAGCCGTAGCAGTAGCCGCTATTGCAGCAAGCGATAACGATACAGTGACAACCACAACGGTTACTGCACAGCAATAATTATGATGTGTTATCAGTAAACAAAGCCGCCCTGTGCGGCTTTGTTTTTATTATCTCTACCAAGATATTAGTGATGGTGTATAAATTGTGTAAGTATCCCTCTGATATTGTTGATTAACTCACCACATTACCGTTATTCTCTGTCGACTTGCCTGTATTAAGGATTGTGATATGCGCTTAGCCCATCACGGCTTGCTTATTGTTACGCTTGTGCTTAGCGGCTGCGCGCCGCAAACGCAACATATTTCAGAAACACTCTCAGTGGCTTTATTTGGGGTCAGTGATGAACGCGCCACCGTGGATTACGCTCAAACGCTGCCTTATGCGTCTTTATTTGCTAGCTTAGATAACGCGCCTCATGCTCTATTAGTGTTAGCTTGGGATGAACCTGGTCAACATGATGCACTAGCTTTAAAATGGATTTCCGCTCAGCAAGAGCTCATTGTTACTGAAGCGGGACGCATTACCAAAACGGTTAATTTGGTGGTCGGTAATATTCAGCACCTCTACGCCAATGAACCCGATCCGCTAAGTCAAAATCTGTTGCTCGATAGCACACCGAAAACTTGGCGTTATCAATTGAGCTGGCAAGATACTCAGCGCCATCAGCAACCCGCAGTTTCGACGTTTACTATCCATCCGCAACAAGAAAAAACCTTACCTAATGCCACTAAGTCTCTGATTTGGGTCGAAGAGCAGGTTTCATTGCCACTCGCCAAGCAACGCTACACCAATCACTATTGGCTAGATCCAACGAACGGCAAAGTGATTGCCAGTGAACAGCGTTTGGGACCAAACGGGTCTCAACTGGCCTTATCCATTGCTAAACCTTTTGCAGGAGAATAAACCATGCGCTTTGCGTTATTGTTCGTGCCATTCTGGCTTCTGGTCAGTCAATCTAGCTTGGCAAGCACATCGGTTTCTTATCCTATTTCAGGCTCTCGTAGTAATGATTCAACCTTTAGCGCACAAGTGGCAATTTCAACCGCTCCACCGATGCTTAATTTGGTTGCCGAAGGCCCAGTACGTTTAGAGGCGATGATGATGGAGGCACTGCACGCCCAACACCCTATCTTAAGTACCTTACAGGTCGATTGGCCGCGTGCAACCCTATTTTCGCTCCATGCTTCTTTTACTCATAAAGCGCAAGTATTAAAACAACTGGCCCTGCAACAAGACAATATATCGGCGGATCAAGCTCGAGCTTGGGAGCAGTTACGTAACCAATTGCGACGCAGTGAATTTGCTCAGCGTGAGTTTATCCCTCTTGATCCGGATGTGATTCGTGTTGTTGATCGGCACAACCCATTATTGAAGGGACATTTTGCCCTTCATTTACCACTGCTCAGCGACCAAACGAGTGTCTCAGTATGGGGAGCGGTTAACGAGCCTACCCGTTTTGAATGGCAAGCCAATTTCGGTGCCAAAGATTATGCCCAGCAGGCACAGTGGATAAACCCAAGATTAAGTACCTTGGTGGTGATTCAGCCAAACGGCGATGTGCAATCTCACCCTGTTGGTTATTGGCAATCACAGTCTCTGCCCATTCAACCTGGTGCGATTATCTACGTTCCCTTTACACGCAGCCTGTTCGCTTCTCTGTCACGCTCAGAGTTAGATCAAACCAATCAGCAAGTGGTTGAATTGCTTCGCCACCTTTTGCCCACTGAGTAACCATGATGATATTAACTAACGGTTTCTTTAAATATTTAAGCTACACTGGTGTTTTATTGTTGGCCCTCCCCACCACCGCGCATCAGTACACTCAATCGAACTTTGGTGGCACTGGATTAATGCAAATGCCCAGCGCGCGCATGCAGCCAGAAGGGGAATTTAGCGTTGGTTTTAACCATAACGATGTCTATGATTTTTATACCGTTACTGTCCAGCTCTTTCCATGGTTAGAAACCACCGCTCGTTACGCTCAAGCGCACGATCTGTTGTATAGCGAAGACCCCTCTTTTAGCGGCAATACCAAATACACCGATAAATCGTTTGATATGAAGGTACGCCTGCTGGAAGAGAGCTACTGGCTACCTCAAGTTTCCGTTGGTTTTCAAGACTTTGCAGGCACAGGACTGTTTGATGGTGAATACCTTGCGGCCAGTAAACGCTGGGGACCTCTTGATGTTACCCTTGGTATTGGCTGGGGATATGTCGGTAACCGAGCCAATCTACGCGGTGATAAATCGTTATCGGCTGACTGTGGACGAGATACCAGCTTTAAAACCGGTGGCGGCGATTTTAATATCGATCGTATGTTTAGCGGTTGTATGGCTCTGTTTGGTGGCATTGAATATCAAACCCCTTATCAGCCGTTGACCTTAAAAATCGAATACGATGGCAATGATTATCGCAGTGATTTTCCGGTCGAAAGGGGTAAAACCTCAATGACCCAATCAACACCATGGAATTTTGGGCTTAATTATGCAATGACCGATTGGGCCAGCCTTCGTCTCAGTTATGAGCGCGGTAATACGCTTAATCTAGGGGTTAGACTGCACAGCAATTTCTCTTACATTAAACCATTGTGGCTTGATGAGCCTAAACCCGCTTATCAACCGAATGCACCACGCGCGCAGCTCAGCAACGAAGAATGGCAAGCCTTGACCGAAGAAGTGGCTCAAGTCGCGGGTTATCAATCGGTTCGGCTCTACCAAAGTGATGATGCGGTGACAGTGACGGGTGAACAAAAGCGCTATCGAGATCGACAAGAAGCTCATGAACGAGTCGCGCGCGTTGTGCTCAATAGCGGTATTGATACCGATGAAGTGCGGATCATTGAAACGCGTAATCAACAGCCATTAACCGAAGTCGTCATTAACCGTGAGCAAGCTCATCAGGTTCTGAACCAAGCCTACATTGGTAGTCATATTAGTGATGCCAGCACATTGCAAGAGCCGTCACCGATTATCGGTGAACAACATACGCATCAAGATAAAGCGTGGGACTTTGGACTCGCGCCAGTATTGCAACAATCGTTTGGTGGCTCTGAAAGTTTTTATCTGTATGCGATTGGCGTACGCGCCGATGCCAGTTGGCGCTTAGATGATCACTGGCTACTGTCTGGTAGTTTGTATGGCAATATTTACGATAACTACGACAAATTTAACTATACCGTACCGCCAGATGGTACCGATTTAAAACGAGTTCGCACCCTCAGCCGAGAGTATTTAGAAGATACGATTCGAGTTAACCATGCTCAGTTAACTTACTTTGATCACTTAGGCCACGGTGTGTATAACCAGTTCTATGGTGGTTATTTAGAGAGTATGTTTGCCGGTGTCGGAACCGAATGGCTCTATCGGCCACTCAATGATAACTGGGCATTTGGGGTTGATATTAACTACGTCGCGCAGCGTGAAGCGGGATCCGCCTTTGGCATTTACCATGATGAATCCCAGTTTGATAAAACCCTAAACAGCCATTATCGAGTACAAACCGGCACCACTACTGGCCATGCCACGTTGTATTGGCAGCCACAATTTTGGTCATTACTGGATAACAGCCTATTAAAAGTCAGCGCTGGACGTTATTTAGCAGAAGATATTGGCGTGACTGTCGAGTTTTCAAAACAGTTTGCCAGTGGCGTGATTGTTGGCGCTTTTGCGGCGAAAACCGATCTCTCTGCTGATGAATTTGGTGAAGGTGGTTTTACTAAAGGCTTTTATATTTCAGTCCCACTAGAGATGATGACAGCGAAACATAATACCAACCGCGCGGCGATCAGTTGGATGCCAATTCAACGTGATGGTGGGCAAATGCTCTCTCGCCAACATGGTTTATTTGGTATGACAGATGCAAGAAGCCCGTGGTATGAAAAGCCGGTGAGTCGATAGAAGGTTCTAGGTTCTAGGGTTTGTTTTTCCTAGGACCTAGAGCCTAGGCCCTAAGATCTTTTTATGGCCCGATTTTTGCTTTGTTTTTCAGTAGTATTCAGCAACGTCAATAGGCGACATTCAGAGACTTCATACGATGCAAAAACAAATTATAACCAGCATTATCGCCCTTACCCTATTCGGCTGTGGCGGTGGAGAAAGCGGCAATTCGGGCAACACAACACCACCGGTTAAGTACTTTAATGTAAGCTTTTTGGATTTAGACAATATAGCTATCAATACACAAACTAACTGTCAAATCTTTGGTTATAACGAAGATAAAACTAAAAAGATCGTGGCATATCGCTCTGCCCCTGAAAATAATTATCAAATTGTTGTTCATGATGAACATGGGAATTTTGTTCGTCGTTATAGTAATAGCACTGAAACGAATGGTCTAAGCTCAACTTTCCGTTTTCGACAAAGTGACGTCCCACAAAATGGATATGTAAGTTTTGTATACTCAGAAGGTAGAGATAATTTTGTAAGTACATATTCTAAAGATTTCATTCCAGAAAGTTTTTCTATCTACGCCAAAAATAAAAACAATAACTCTAATTGTTTATCTATAGGTTCCGGAAATAATAGCAACCCGCAAACAAGTGATTACAAGTCATTTATTCATATCCCTGATGAAAATAAACTTTTCTTTTTCTCACTCAATCACTTTAATCAGTTATCCTTCGAGCCAACTAATAAACTCGGTAGAGATGTATCTGTGAATTCTAGAACGGGGAGACCACTATTATTAACCGCTTATGAGCGAACAAATCAGGACGTTATACAAAATCTTTTTGGCTTTAAATTTAGAACTACCAATGCATTAGGAAGCCTTGGGCAAGAAGTTGACCTTGATATTATTGATCAAAGAGACACTCCATGGACTGTACCTTCTGATGTAGAGTTATCATCAGCTCAACTATTTGTTGATGGAAAGCAATTTAATGCCCCTTATGCTTATTTATGGCAATCATTAAATACATCTTCTGAAGATAAATATAGTTACTCAAACTTAATCAATGTAGATAACTATTACTTAAAACTAAAAGGAAAAGAAATTTCTCCTCCATCATCCCCTTATTGGAAATTTCAACATGTCTCAAGAGGGACAAGTTCAATTACTAGCCATTTAAGTGCTGAAAATATTCTAGACGGTTTTCCTAATCCAGAGCCACCAACATTGGGGATATGTCATGAGCACAACAATACACAATGTATTCAAGTTACTCATACTCAAAAAATCGATAATACAATTCTAAGGTTACTCATTGATTCAGAATTAACTGTACCCAGCGGATTGCCTATATTTATAAAACAAACTATCTATAGCCCATATCATAACGAGCTACCTGTTATGAAGTTTGATAGTCCAATCTTAGATCAAGAACTAAAAGAGATTAAAGATTTTTCAGTTTCTTGGATAACAACACCGTCAAGTTCTATAACAGAAACTTTCTTATATCAATATCAAGATCTCTATAAGCGAACTCTAGGATCTGAACTAATTGATCCTTCTATAGATAACATCCCACTCCTAAAAAATATCGCTGCCCAGCAAGATCAACAAGACTTGCTGAAACGCCAACCTTATACGTGGGTATGGTTAGAAGAATAAAGGAAGTAGGACTCTAGGACCTAGGACCTAGGTTCTAGGGCCTAAGTTCTATAGCCCTAGGCCCTAGATTCCTAAACCTTCCCCACCTCTCCCTTTCCTGCTACTATTTTGTGAGACTTTTTAGCATAAGGTAGAACAGGTTATGATCATCGTCACTGGCGGTGCTGGCATGATTGGCAGCAATATTATCAAGGCCCTGAATGAACGCGGCATTAGCGATATTTTAGTGGTAGACCATTTAAAAAATGGCCGTAAGTTCAAAAACTTAGTCGACTTGAAAATTGCCGACTATATGGATCGTGATGATTTTCTGACCCAGATTATGGCTGGGGATGATTTTGGTCCAATTGATGCCGTATTTCATGAAGGTGCGTGCTCTGCGACGACCGAGTGGGATGGCAAATATGTGATGCTCAATAACTATGAATACTCTAAAGAGCTACTGCATTACTGCCTCGACCGTGAAATTCCATTCCTTTATGCCTCCTCGGCGGCAACCTATGGCGATACCGATACCTTTATTGAAGAGCCACAATATGAAGGTGCATTAAACGTTTACGGTTATTCCAAGCAGCAATTTGATAACTATGTCCGCCGCCTATGGCAAGACGCTGCCGAGCATAAAGAGAAGCTATCGCAAATTACTGGCTTTCGTTACTTTAACGTCTACGGCCCACGTGAGCAGCACAAAGGTTCAATGGCCTCGGTCGCTTTTCACTTAAATAATCAAATGAACGCCGGGGAAAATCCAAAGCTGTTTGCGGGTAGCGAACACTTTAAACGCGATTTTGTTTATGTTGGCGATGTCGCAGCAGTCAACTTATGGTTTATGGACAGTGGCGTATCAGGCATTTTTAACTGCGGTACCGGTAACGCTGAATCTTTCAACGAAGTCGCTAATGCCGTCATTAAGCATCACGGTAAAGGCCAAGTAGAAACCATTCCCTTCCCTGAGCATCTAAAAGGTGCTTACCAAGAATATACGCAAGCGGATTTAACCAAATTACGCGCCGCGGGCTGTGACGTGACATTCAAAACCGTTGCTGAAGGCGTCGCTGAGTATATGGCGATCATCAATGCTTAAGTGACAAGCTGAGGATCTTGGACTGAGATCCTCATATCTGGCAGATTAACGCTCTCTGATACGTTTTCTCTAACGACTTAATTTTGACAATGACACCATCCACTAACGAGTAACCTTTGTATGCCACGCGTATTTATTCCTCTTAGTTTACTGCTCTTTTCTGCAGCGCTACTCAGCAAAGTAGTGGCTTTATTTCTTGCTGATACTGCACTTATTTCTATGACCAGCCATCAATGGTGGCAGGCGTTATTATGGGGAACTCGTCTTGATCTCGTCATGGTGACGTTGTCTGTCGTGATTGTGCTACTGGTTCACCTTGGAACGGGGGGATATAAACCATTACGCTGGCTACCCAAGTTAGTGGCGGCCATCGCCGCAGTATGGATTATTATGACCACCGCGGCCGATGCAATTTATACCATGCAAACCGGCACTCATATTACCTTTGAAGTTTTTACTGCTGAAGATTCTGAATTCGCCCTATTAATCACTGCGCTACAAACGTCGCCGCTATTGGTCATTGCAGCGAGTATTTTGAGTGTGATGAGTATTATTGGAGCCAGTAAGCTGCCTTTTCAGCCGTTGACTTTAAGTGGCAAGCGACTTATCTCCTCAAGCTTATTTAGTGTGATTTTGCTTGCCGCAACCATAACGGTGGTGCGAGGCGGCTGGTCTGATGCACCACAAAGCCCAATGAGTGCTCATAAAATTGGTAATTCCGAACAAGCTTTTATTGCTTGGAGCGCGCCTTATAGCATTACGTACCACTTGGCAAAAGGGGCTAAAAATGCCGCGCAGCAAATCACACCGCGAATAACATTAGACTACGATAAACAGCCTTTACTTCAAGCTCAACTAGCACATTTAAAACAGGCCAACATTGTGTTTGTTTTGCTCGAAAGCTGGGCCAGTGTTGATATGCAAAGTTATGCCGGTCAGGTGGATGCTACCCCCTTTTTTGATCAGTTACGAGCTCAAAGCTTAAGCGCACACGCAATGTACGCCAACGGATTTCGCACAGTGCAGGGCATTTTTGCCAGCCATTGCTCTTTTCCTAACCCAGTATCCAGTAGTGTTGCCGGAACCCAACTGCAAACCAAAGCTTACTCTTGTCTCCCCCAACTTTTACGCGAGCAAGGTTGGCAAACCCATTTTATTCAAGGCAGCGGTAAAGGGTCAGTAGGACAATTTGCTCAATCGCTCGGTTATCAGTTCTCTTACGGTAAAACTGACTACGACTTCTCCGCTGAACAAAATTACTGGGGCTATATGGATGATGGCATTTATCGTTTCAGCCTTAATAAAATTACTGCTCTAGAGCAACAAGCTCAACCTTGGTTGGTGACGATCAATACAGGCACTACGCATGATACCTATCTTCCTGATGAATCTTTGTATGTCTTTGGCAAAGACAATAGTGATCAAGTTCGGCGCAGTGTCCTGCATCATGCTGATGGCGCTTTAGAACGCTTTATTACTCAACTGAATCAAACCGTAAAACGCCCAACTTTGGTGGTGTTGATGTCTGATCATACCGCTTTAGGTTCCAGCCATGACCTTTCTGCCAATTCTATTCCCTTTTTAATCTACGCAACCGACGGTTCTATTGCGGCAAACACGCTTGATATTTCGACTTCTCAACGTGATATCACGCCAACCATTTTCGACTGGCTCGGTGGTGAAGTGCCCTGGTTTAGCGGCTTCTCACTACTTGCCCCCGAGAAACACCAAGGTGGCGCTCAATTTGTACAAGGTGAGAGTATTCGCTGGATTGAGCAGAATAATTTTATCCGCTTTAATGCTCGTACTGGCGCACTTGAGCAGTGTGCTAAAGTTGCTGAGGATACGGTTACGTTGTTAGCGCATCCCTGTGATGATGAGTTTCAATCTATTTGGAAGCAGGCGCAAACCTTTACTTTTATCTCGCAGCAGTTGTTGTTTGACGGACAAACTCAACACTATACCAATCAACTAATGCATTCTTTACCTTAACCATTCGCATCTCTGGGAGTTTTTATGCATATTTTAATGGCCTTATCGCAACTTGAAGTGACAGGTGCAGAGGTGTATGCCACGACCGTGGGCGATGAGTTAACACGCCGTGGACATAAGGTATTTTATGTTTCAGATACCTTGACGAAACCACACCAAGGCGATTTTTTTAAATTACGTTTTAATAAACGCAGTATACCGCGCCGCTTTTGGCATGTTGCTTATCTGATTTATTTGATCAAAAAACACAATATTCAACTGGTTCATGCGCATTCAAGAGCATCAAGTTGGAGTTGCCATGTCGCTTGTAAACTCACCGGAACGCCTATGGTGACGACGGTCCATGGTCGACAGCCCGTTCATGCTTCACGTAAAAAGTTTCATGCTATGGGGGATATGGCGCTACCGGTCTGTGAAGCGATTCGCGATCAACTGCATCGCGATTTAGGCGTCGAGCTAGAGTCGATGCAGGTCAATCGTAATGGAATCGCGACCGCGGAGTTTTTCCGACAAGATGCCCCTAATAATATAAAGCCTGTGGTCACCATCGTCGGCCGCTTAACTGGTCCTAAAGGTGAGCTTTGCTATCGCTTACTGACCGAATGTATCGATACACAGCGTTATCACGTTAGAGTCATCACTGGCTCTGCCATGACCGAACGTTTTCGTGCTTTACAAGACAAGGTTGAGTTTCCTGGTTATACGACGAATGTCGCTGGGATTATGGCCAGTTCTGATTTAGTGATTGGCGCTGGCCGGGTGGCGATAGAATCTTTACTGTGTGGTAGACCGACACTCGCTATTGGTGAAGCGAGTTGCGTCGGCTTGATTGATGAACAAAATTTACCGCTCGCAATGGCCAGTAATTTTGGTGATATTGGCCCGAAAGATCTTGATATCGATTTTTCTCTGATTGCTGATTTGGTTGAACAAGGAGTAGCGCAGCGCTATTGCAGCTCCGCCGTTACTGAACAAGTCAAAGCAGCGTATGAACTGACTGAAATCGTCACGTCTTTAGAGCAAGTCTATCAAAGCGTTTATGTCCATAAATTAAAACGAGAAGTGCCAATCATTATGTATCATCGCTTTATTCGCGATGATAGCGAAAAAGGGATACACGGCACCTATCTGCATATTGATATGCTTGAGAAACACTTCAAGCTACTGAAAAAAATGGGCTTTGAGACGCTAACCTTTAAAGATTTGGCGGATAACGGTTTAATTTATCGTTTACAGCCAAAGAAACGTTATATTATTTTGACTGTCGATGATGGCTACCAAGATAACTACCAACTGCTCCTACCATTGCTCGAAAAATACCAATTTAAAGCGGTAGTGTATGTGGTTACTGGAGAGTCATTTAATCGTTGGGATGTCGAAGTGCCGAACCGTCCTGAAAAGCGTGTCGATTTAATGACTCCTGAACAAATCAAAGCCTTACACGACTCTGGCTGGGTAGAAATTGGCGGGCACACCTTAACTCACCCTCGCTTAAGTCAATTAACCGATGCAGAACAACAACAAGAAATCGAAGTCAACAAGCAGCAGTTAGAGGATTTAATTGGCGAATCACTCTACTCTTTTGCTTATCCTTTTGGCGATCATAACCAAGCATCAAAACAGCTCGCCAAGCAAGCAGGGTATCCCTTTGCAGTGGCAACCAGTAGCGGTCCATTGGCAATACATGAAGACCGTTACCAAATTCGTCGGATTGCGATTTTCCCGAAAACCGATGTACTGGGGCTATGGCGAAAAGTACGTGGTAACTACACTTTCCGTAAAGCGAAATCATAAACCTTTTTATTAGCTATCGCTCTTTGAACCGAGTCCATGAAAGAGCCATAGCTGAATTAATAAGACTAGTCAGGATCCAAACCATGAAAATAGCAGTTGCCGGCACCGGTTATGTAGGCTTATCAAACGCCATGTTACTCGCTCAACACAATCAGGTGGTTGCCGTTGATATCATTAAAGAAAAAGTCGCCATGCTTAACCAAAAGCAATCGCCGATTGTTGACCACGAAATTGAGGATTTTCTGCGTAACAAAAATCTTAATTTTGTTGCCACTCTTGATAAAGTCGAAGCTTATCAGGACGCTGATTTTGTGATTATTGCCACGCCAACAGATTATGATCCCACAACCAATTACTTTAATACCACCTCTGTTGAAGCGGTTATTCGTGATGTAATGGCAATCAATCCTAATGCGGTGATGGTCATTAAATCTACCGTTCCGGTTGGTTATACAGAACAAGCTAAACAGCAGTTCCAATGTGAGAATATTCTCTTTTCACCTGAATTTTTGCGTGAAGGAAAAGCCTTATACGATAATTTGTATCCTTCTCGTATTATTGTCGGTGAACAGAGTGAGCGAGCACAGGTGTTTGCCAATCTATTATTGGCAGGAGCGATCAAAGATCAGATTCCTGTATTGTTGACCAACTCCACCGAAGCCGAAGCGGTAAAATTGTTCTCCAATACCTATCTTGCGATGCGAGTAGCTTATTTTAATGAACTCGATACTTATGCTGAAGTGCATGGCTTAGATAGCCGACAAATTATTGAAGGAGTTGGATTGGATCCGCGAATTGGTAACCACTACAACAACCCTTCGTTTGGCTATGGCGGCTATTGCCTTCCCAAAGATACCAAACAACTATTAGCTAACTATCAAGCAGTACCGAATAATATTATTGGTGCGATTGTCGATGCAAACCGCACTCGCAAAGATTTTATTGCCGATTCAATACTAAAACGTAATCCAAAGGTGGTTGGTATCTATCGGCTGATCATGAAAACGGGATCGGATAATTTCCGCGCTTCAAGTATTCAAGGGATCATGAAACGCTTAAAAGCCAAAGGAATTGAAGTGATTGTCTATGAACCAGTGCTCAAAGAGAGTCATTTCTTCCACTCACGAGTCATCAACCAATTAAACGCCTTTAAACAAGAGGCTGATGTGATTGTATCGAACCGGATGACGGATGATCTCAAAGATTGCGCTAGCAAAGTGTATACCCGTGATCTGTTCGGCAGTGATTAATCTTGAATAGAATTTAACCTTACTCCTACTCTTGCATAGTCGTGGCGCATGCTCGCGTCACGGCCATCACGGTACCTTTTCTATTGTAACGTTATAGAGGGTATTACCTATCACTTTGTCAGATTGTTTCTATTACGCTCTGTAGGAAGCTGCTATACTTCGCTGATAATTCAAACAATATTCTCGCTTTTATACTGGGTAGTTTATGTCTTTACCACGCAATGACTTTGATCAATACGCCTATAACCCCAAGTTTCAATGGCGTTTTTTTCACCCTCGTTACTGGGGTACGTGGCTCGCGATTATTATCGCTTGCCTGATTAGTTTTCTACCTACTGGCTTGAAACGTGCGATAGCACGTGGACTTGCTCGTTTAGCCGTTAACGTGAAAAGTAAAGCCAATAACCGCGCCAGAGTGAATTTGGCGATGTGCTTTCCAGATAAAACTGAGTCTGAACGAGAAGCTATTCTGAGCAAAATGTACGTCACTTCCACGATGTTTTTGATGAGTTTTGCTTCGACAACACTCAGAAGTAAACAGTGGCTAGAAAAACAAACGACCGTGCGTGGTTTGGAGCATGTTGAACAGGTACTGGCGAATGGTGAGAACGTGATTCTTCTCGTCCCCCACACTTGGTCAATTGATATCCCCGCCATTTTGCTTGCTTCACGTGGATTACCGGTTTCAGCGATGGCAAAAAGCCAAAGTAATCTACTCTCCGACTGGTTGATGCACAAACAGCGTGTGCAATATGGTGGGCGAGTTTACGATCGCAGTGTCGGTATAAAGCCATTTATTAAATCGGTTCGTAAAGACGGTTATTTAGGCTACTACTTACCCGATGAAGATTTAGGCCGTGAACACAGTGTGTTTGTCGATTTTTTTGCCACTCAAAAAGCGACCATTGCTGGATTAGGCCGTATATCAAGCCTTAGTAAAGCGAAAATTGTTCCTCTTTTCGCGATGTTTAACACCGACACAGGGGGTTATGAACTGGATTTTTATCCCCCCTTGCCTTTTCCAACAGGTGATGAACAACAAGATGCGCGAATGATGAATGAGTGTATTGAAGCGTATGTCACGGAGCGTCCTGAGCAATATATGTGGATTTTACGTCTATTAAAAACCCGCCCTGATTCAGACATTAATCCTTATACGACTAAGAGTAATTAATAATGAAGCAATACAACATTCGATCTTGGCTAACGCAAGGTATTATTTTATTACCCTATTTATATTTATTTCCATTTATTGCATTAGCCAATAATAGCGATAAAAAAATGGTAGTGCTCTGTATCATTTCTATTATTGCTGTATTAATACATTCAAAATTTCAATACTTAAAAGAAAATATAAAAAATCCTA
>NZ_BDJF01000018.1 GCF_001895205.1 Vibrio injensis
TAATTAATGCTGTACTCAATTATTCCTCCATAGACAGCTAACGCCCGGTTAAGGGGTGAGCAACGCAACTACTAACTTACCGCACAACACCGTAACCACTGAAATCAACGCAAAACAAAAATGCCGAGCGTTGCGAATCCCTCTTTAACCGTTTGTTATGTTTTATTCCAACCAGCTGATTTTGTTAAGAATAAACTTAGAAATCTCAACTAGTTTAAGACATTATTGCCTTACTTCTAAAAAGTGTTTTTTTGCAAGATAAGCAAATATGTTTATAACGATGATCTGCATGAACTGTTAATGGTTGAAAAATTACTTTATCTGAACCACAACTAAAGCATTTCGCACTTTCTGAATCTGCCGTTTTACATTCGGGATGCTTTATCAAATAATCCTCAAGTGTCGGCAATTTTTGCCAATCATCATCCTGTGGCTTCGAATATGATACAAAATAGTAGAATGTTGCGCCCGCGCCTAAAACTAAAACCAACCAAATAAAATCCATCTCTTTTCCTCAAGTTATCCCGAAAACATAACGCCCTCTTGAAGCATTTGTTATATTTTATTACTTATTGATTATATTAAACTTTTACAATTTTCTTAATTACTGCAACTTTAACTCAAAATGATAAACCAGCCTACTTTCAGCAATCATTGTTGTCGATAAGATCGCAAGCAATTGAAGCGAATTAGCCTGTGGAATCAAAGGCTAAACAACACCAAAGGAAGAGACCTTTCAGCAACAATCGAACTTTTTGCATACACCATTTATCAGAGCAAAACCCGACAAAAACACAAAAGTATCGTTCAACTTTCAATCGCTACCCAAAAGAACAATACATTCACAACATCAATTAATTAGGATAGAAAAACGCTAGAATCAGACCAAAATTTCCCATTAAAATTTGTAAATTGATCTTGCTGAGGCCCAATAAAACATAACGCCCGGTTAAGGGGCAGACAACGCCACTACCAAGCTTCCGCATAACACCGAAACCACAAAAACCAACGCATAATAAAAATGCCACGTGTTGGTTGTCCCTCTTGAACCGTTTGTTATGTATGTTTTAAACTAAGCCTTTATAGGTCAGATAAAAAGTGTATAAACTTACAACCACGAAATAAATATTACATGCATACTTTATTGAACTTCTGTTAGATTTAGCCAAGAATTTTGCAATATATACTACTAGCCAAATATAAATAATAACTAAGAATGCAGGTAAAAACATAATTAAGTAAAAAACCATACTAGCAACACCGAATAAAAATGACACAGCCATTATGGTTATAGCGAACACGTAACCCAGAACATGAAACTCTGGTTCATACTGCGGGTTAGCTTCAAATTGAATAGCTGTATGGCCTACTAAAATCACAAAGAAGATAGCCATAGACCATTTGGTAGTTGCTTTAACCCCTTTTATACAGTCATCTTTCAGCTTACCAACTACTTCTTTTCTACTTACCATCCAAGTGTGCAATGAGAAAGATGCATATACCATTAAAGCACTACTAATCAGCAAAGTGTTACTAACTAAACCAAACCTTTGCATAATAATGCATTGAAAGAAAGTAGCTCCACCCCCTATAACCCCGAAATACTTTACTAAAACCGTAAGAGCCTCTTTGGGCGAGTAGTAAGCTAGATGAAATATACTTCCGAAGATTGATGATTCAACTTGGTCTAGCCATTTTGCAACAACATCATTTGCCCTCAATAAAGGAGAACTGACAACTAGAAAGCTGAAACCTAGAAGTATAAACATTATTTCGTACATCAATATCTCTCTTTACATGCGAAAACACATAACGCCCGGTTAAGGGGTGAGCAACGCAACTACCAACTCACCGCACAATACCGTAACCACTGAAATCAACGCAAAACAAAAATGCCGAGCGTTGCGAATCCCTCTTTAACCGTTTGTTAAGTTTATGATGTCAAAGAATATCTCTAACTGCTGATATAACACCCTTAACTACTATTTCTTGAAACTCGGCGAATGTTAGACGAACTCTTAAAAGCTGAGAGCCATCTTTTGACGACAATACAGATGGTCTAGCATCAGTAGCAAAATCAAACCCCCAATAGTGTCCCTCATGAACAACATCACAACGTATTGTATATAGTGCCTCTACGACTGTATCAAGATCCCTTGGTTTCTTGATAACTTCTATACTATCGATCAAATTTCTTTTGGTTTGACCACTACAAAACGTTTGAAAAAATCTCTTAACATGAAATTTAGAACGACCGTCTTCATTAGTAGATAAGTGTAGTTTGGAGATGTTTTCTGCAGCGATTAGCAGAAAAAGTAGTTTTAGAGGATCTCTTCCAGCAGCAATTCCCTCCATTGCACAGGAGATAGTGGAAAGACGCTGACCTTGATGCATCATGATTTTTGCACGATGATTTTTATCTTCAAGAGTAAGGGACTCACACAGCTCAACGAAAGCAACAAGTTCTTTTTCTGAGCCAAAATACGGTCTGTAAAAATCTAGCCATTTATCCACGATTTCCCCCAATAAACTTAACGCCGCGTTAAGGGGCAGCCAACGCTACTACCAACTTTCCGCATAACACCTTAACCACAAAAACCAACGCATAGTAAAAATGCCACGCGTTGGCTGTCCCTCTTGAACGCCTTGTTATACCGTTCTTATAGCGCTAGAATGACCTTTATAAAGACCACTTAAAGGACTCAATAAATGACTGCTAGAATCTTAGCCGATGTGGCTGCAAGTATTACTGAATTAAAAGCTAATCCAATGAAAGTTGCAACAAGTGCATATGGTGAACCTGTCGCTGTACTTAACCGAAACGAACCAGCCTTTTACTGTGTTCCAGCAAAAGCATACGAAATGATGATGGATCGACTCGATGATCTCGAACTATTAGCTATTGCAAGAGAACGAGAGTCTGAAGAAAGCATTTCGGTAAACATCGATGACCTATAAACTTGATTTCAAAAAGAGCGCCTTAAAAGAATGGAAAAAACTTGGCTCTACACTACAACAGCAATTTAAAAAGAAACTCATTGAGCGCTTAGAAAACCCACATGTACCAGCATCAAAACTCTCTGGCGCTGATAACATGTATAAAATAAAGCTACGTCAGTCTGGCTATCGTCTTGTTTACCAAGTAAAAGACGACGTTATCGTGGTAACGGTCTTAGCAGTTGGAAAACGAGAGCGAAGTGATGTTTACCGTAGCGCAATGAAACGACTAGATGACTGATTAATATACCAATCAATGCCTCTTTTTTCGGCAAGGTATAACGCCCGCTTAAGGGGCTGACAACGCGACTACCAAGTTTCCGCA
>NZ_BDJF01000019.1 GCF_001895205.1 Vibrio injensis
CAACTAACACTGCCTGAAGCCTTGTGGCGTCTGCCGTGTCAGTGAGGTCGCATTATAGAGATCCGTTTAATCTTGGCAAGCTTTATTTGAAGAAAATAGTCAAAACAATGCTTAAAGGGGTCTTTTTTAGCCAAAGCCTTATTTATCCCATTTTATTAATATAAAAAGAACATGTTACCCACAGAGTTATGCACATTAATCTAATTATATGCCTGAACCATTCACTTCTTTTGTCTCTTCATGAAGGCCACACTCTCTTTTCAAACCGAAAAATCGAGTCTCTTCTTCACTCATTCCTGGTTTCCATTGGCGAGTGGTATGCCAGTCACCAACCGAAAGATAACCTTGCTCCCATAATGGATGGTAAGGAAGGTTATTTTCTTTTAGATAATAATGAACCTCTTTATTACTCCAATCGATCACTGGTAAAAATTTAAAAACATTATTTTGAATCGAAAGAATCGGTAAATTGGCTCGCGATTGAGACTGCTCGCGACGCAAACCAGAAAACCAGGTACTAACCCTAAGCTCATCAAAAGCTCGACGTAGCGGCTCAACTTTATTGATTTGGTTATAACGGCTGATGCCATCAATCCCCTGCTCCCAAAGTTTGCCATACTTAGCTTCTTGCCAGGCCGGTGTGATCTCGGCACGAGTAACATGCAAATTCAGGTTTAGACTTTCGAGCAATTGGTCTATGAATTGATAGGTTTCTGGGAACAAATAGCCAGTATCGGTCAAAATAACCTGAATATCAGGTTTGATTTGCGAAACCAAATGCAACATTAATGCTGCTTGAATGCCAAAACTCGATGAAAGTACATGACTCCCTTCAAGATGTTCGAAAGCCCATGCAACGCGCTGCTGAGCGGTCAGTGTCTCAAGATAGCCATTTAACTCGGCAAGGTAGAGTGTTTGCTCGACCTTGCTCAAGGTTAATAGATGCTCAAGCTCGAGGGTTAAAATTGGACGCTTAGGCATAAAAATCCCTCTTAGAAATAATCACCTCTTCTATTATCCCAGCACGAATGGTGAAATCACCAAATCCTTCATCAGCATTGCGCTCATCTGCCCAACGGCCAATCAACGCATCCAGCTCTTGTAAAATCTGCTGGTCAGTAATGTTCTCTTTGTACATTTTAGGGATACGTGTTCCCGCTCGATTGCCTCCTAAATGTAGGTTATAGCGCCCAGGCGCTTTGCCAACTAAGCCGACTTCAGCAAGCATTGCCCTCCCACAGCCATTCGGGCATCCTGTGACACGCAAGATAATGTTGTCTTCTTCTGGCAAACCATGTTTGTTCAGAAGGTTCTCAATATCGGTGACAAACTGCGGAAGAAAACGCTCAGCTTCTGCCATTGCTAAAGGACAGGTGGGGAACGACACACAGGCCATCGAATTCTTACGCTGCTCGCTAACCTGATCATTGATTAAACCATGTAGCCGAGCGATCTGTTCAATCTCTGCTTTATCTTCCGCTGCCACGCCAGCGACAATCAAGTTTTGATTGGCTGTCATACGAAAATCACCCTGATGGATTTTAGCGATTTCAGCGACACCGGTTTTCAATGGTTTGCCTGGATAATCCAATATACGGCCATTTTCAATAAACAACGTTAGGTGATGCTTACCGTCAATACCTTCTATCCAACCTATCCGATCGCCACGTTCGGTAAATTGATAAGGACGACTTGGCGCAAATTGAATACCTGCACGTTTTTCAACTTCTGCTTTAAAGACCTCAACACCCACTCTATCTAAGGTGTATTTAGTTTTGGCGTTTTTACGATTAGAGCGGTTACCCCAGTCACGCTGAGTTGTGACCACTGCTGCTGCAACTTCTAAGGTTTTCTCTAAAGGAATAAAGCCAAAATCATCAGCGCGGCGCGGATAGGTCGACGTATCGCCATGCGTCATCGCCAAACCGCCCCCCACCAGCACATTGAAACCAATTAGTTTACCCTGCTCGGCAATCGCAACGAAATTCAGATCGTTGGCATGCACATCGACATCATTTTGCGGCGGGATCACCACCGTAGTTTTAAACTTACGTGGTAAATAGTGCTGACCTAAAATCGGCTCATCATCTTCTGTCGTTTCTACTTTTTCACCGTCCAACCAGATTTCAGCATAAGCACGCGTTTTCGGTAATAGATGTTCACTGATTTTTTTCGCCCACTGATAAGCTTCTTGATGCAATTCAGACTCAACAGGGTTTGAAGTACACAACACATTACGGTTTACATCACCGGCCGTAGCAATCGAATCAATACCAATGCTATTCAGCGTTTGGTGCATTAATTTGATATTAGGTTTTAATACTCCATGAAACTGAAAGGTCTGCCGCGTGGTTAAACGAATACTGCCATAAAGAGAATGCTCACTAGCAAACTTATCTATCGCTAACCACTGCTGAGGGGTAATAATCCCTCCCGGCATACGAGCTCGTAACATCACATTGTGTAACGGCTCTAGCTTTTGCTTGGTTCGCTCGTTACGAATATCACGATCATCTTGTTGATACATACCGTGAAAGCGGATCAGCTGAAAATTATCTGCGCTAAATCCACCAGTAATACGATCTTGCAGATCCTGCTCGATCGTACCCCGTAAAAAATTGCTTTCGCGTTTTAAGCGTTCGTTATCCGAGAATGGACCTAACACTTGGCCTAATACTTCTTGATGGCTTGTTTGCGATTTCGTGCTCATTAGTAAACATCCCTTTGGTAACGCTTCGCTTTACGTAAATCATTAATAAATTGTTCTGCTTGATCTTTGTCTAGACCGCCTTGCTGTATCGCAATCGTGATCAAAGCTTGATGAACATCTTTCGCCATATACTGAGCGTCACCACACACATAAAGGTAAGCACCTTGATTAATCCACTGCCAAACTTGCTCAGCTTGTTCTAATAAACGATGCTGTACATAGACTTTTTCATGCTGATCTCGGCTGAATGCCACATCCAAACGGGTTAACACTCCGGATTTTAGATATTTCTGCCACTCGACTTGGTAGAGGAAATCTTGGGTAAAGGTTCGATCGCCAAAAAATAGCCAATTTTTACCCGGTGCAGCCCGATTATCTCGCTCTTGGATAAAACTGCGGAAAGGCGCAATTCCGGTTCCCGGACCAATCATAATAATGGGTGTATTATCATCTTCTGGGAGCTTGAAATGGTTATTCGCTTCAATAAAGATTTTTACCTGCTCGCCTTCCGCTAATTGATGTGCAATAAAGCTCGATGCGCCGCCTTGGCGCAGCTCATCATTCACCGGATATTCAACGACAGCAACGGTGAGATGCACTTCTTCATCCACTTCCGATTGACTAGAGGCTATCGAATACAGACGAGGGATCAATCGACGCAGCAAACCAACCAGTTGTTCAGCCGATAACGAGCATTTCTTCTCTTTTAAGACATCAATAACTTGCGTCCGCGCTGAATACTCACGAAGTTTGTCTTTATCTACGGCCAGTTTTTGCAGCTTTTTGCTGGCTGACAACTCGGCAAACTGACTGATAAACTGAGGATTCGACGTAGTGATCTCATAATGCTTAATTAATGCATCATAAATTGTGTATGCCGTACCGTCGACGTCAACCTGTTCATCTCCTGTTAAGCCCACCAGCGTTAAGATCTGTTGTACTAATTGAGGATTATTCTCATACCAGACACCCAGCGCATCACCAGGCTGATAGGTTAATCCTGAATCGGTTAAATCAATTTCGATATGCCGTACATCTTTTCCTGAATCTCGCCCAGTAATTTTTTGACTCGTTAACAAGGTAGCCACATATGGATTTTGTTTCGAATAGAGGACTGGTTTAGCCTGTGTTTGATTTAAAGGAAGCTGAACCACTTGTGCCTGATCAACACTCAACGCTTGTTGAACAATTTGTAGCGCTTTTTCACTCCAATCCGCTGCTGGTGAAGCATAATCGACATCACAATCGATGCGCTCAATAAAACGCTGCGCACCTAATTTATCCAAAAACAGGTCAAAATCTTTGCCCGTTTGACAGAAAAATTCGTAGCTCGAGTCTCCTAAGCCAATCACGCCGTATTTTAAGTGCGGTAATTTAGGCGCTTTTTTAGATTGTAAAAACTCATGTAAGACCAATGCATTATCAGGCGCTTCACCTTCGCCGTTGGTTGAAGCGACAATAATCACGTGCGTTTCTTTAGCCAGATCTTTGCCTTTGTAATCGCTGGCATCAAATAGCTTAACCGCAATCCCCAATGATTGAGCCTCTTGCTCAATTTGTTTAGCTACGCCTTTTGCGTTACCAGTTTGCGAAGCAAAAATAATCGTTAATTGTCCTTGCGGTGTTGACGTTACAGAAAGTGCTTGAGACACCGCGGTACCAACACGGTTGGCAGGCGCTTGACTTAACCCCCAGAAATAACCACTCAACCAAGCCAATTGGTGCGGCGAAAGTTCCGTAGCCGTTTGCTGAAGTTGCGAAAGCTGAGAGTCGTTGATTGGGTTGGCTAATAAGGCCAATTCTTGTGGTAAGGTATTTCCTGAAGACATTGTCACGACGTCCTTATTCATTGCGTGACGATAGATTAACCACTCTCTTTAATAACAAGAAAGAATAGAAGAGAATGTTTTATAACTTTTTGGAAGTAAGAAAGTCATCACTCAATCAAAGCGACTTTCGATTCTGACTTGCTTAAAACCAACCGCCATAGCAGATTTTGAGGCGCTATCTAAATCGGTATAATGGCACTCTTCACCACTAGCATCAGTGAGCGGCACAAAACCACCTCGTTGGTGACGAAATTCAACAATCCATGTTCCTTCCGCTGATGAGGGTTCAATAATTGCTTCGATCAGCATTTGTTCCCGATACAGATTTCTTAGTTCCGTGATTGTCATGGCTAATCTCGCTTCCATTGCTCATCCATTAGATTAAGCATGGTTTATTTCGAGCAAAATGGCGAGTCAGCAGAGCAAATTTTCCATCAAGCAATCACTAAGCAATCCACTATCAGAAACGCATTTCAGCCCCAATAAACCAGCCATCAACAAAGATTAATGACTCGCCAATTTGTGGTGACTGGGTTGCTAAATTGCTAAACTCCAAATCAATCACACGATAGCCAGCTTTTAAACTCAATGGATAAGTTGGGTTATCGATGACATACTGAATACCAGCCGTCATATCCGCGCTTTTAATGCCTTTACTCTCACCAAAATCAATTTGACCAATAATATCAACATTTGAATTCGGGATACTTAACTCTGCATACCCAAACCAATTGAAGATCAAATCATTAAAAGCATAGTGCTGATTATCTGGCGCTCGATAGTCGGTGGAGCGATATTGACTGAGCATCACCCCGGCATTAAAACGCAACGATTGCCTATCAAGTAACCGGTAATATAAGGTGTAATCGTACTTATCAAAGGTCACCCTCTGTGCATCAACATGGCTATAACGAAAACTCATGTTTGGCCAATAATCGAATGAATGCTCCACTGCAAACGAGATCACAGGTACCTGAGCGGTATCATAACGCACGTTATCAATCTTCGTTTTTCCCCACCACATTTCAGCGCCCACTTTCACACCATACGCCCCCTCTTCCGCTAACACGGAACCTGAAACACACACGGCTACGCCACACAAGATGGTTTTGATTTGATTCATGATGATCTCTTCTCCTGATTGCTTCCATTGAATAGTGGCGATGGCATTTATCCGTTCGTCAACTACGCCAACCGATTACACATTTAATTCTTGATAAGGAATTTTCGCTAATGCAGTTTCAACAACCTCAACACCTGCTCCCGGCTTATGGGCATTTTCACTAATATAACGTCGCCACTGGCGCGCTCCTGGCATGCTTTGGAAAAGCCCTAACATATGTCGAGTAATATGCCCAAGATAAGCACCTTGAGTCAGTTGCTGTTCAATATAAGGGTACATTTCTTGAACGACTTGAGAGCGTTTTTTAATAGGCTTATCGAGGCCAAAAATCTGTTGATCCGCTTCCGCGAGTAAATAAGGATTTTGATAAGCTTCACGGCCAATCATCACCCCATCAAGGTACTGTAAATGTTCTAGCGCTTCGGTTAACGATTTAATGCCACCATTAAGTGCTATCGTCAGATGTGGGAAATCACGCTTGAGCTGATGAGCACGTGGATAATCTAGCGGCGGTATTTCACGGTTTTCTTTCGGACTTAAACCACTTAACCAAGCCTTACGGGCATGAATAGTAAACTGTTCACATCCACCTTGTTCGGAGACTAACTGTACAAAGCGGGTTAAGAACTCATAAGAATCTTGATCATCAATCCCAATACGGGTTTTGACGGTTACTGGAATATTCACCTCCTCACGCATCGCTGCAACGCAATCAGCAACCAACTGCGGCTCAGCCATTAAACAAGCACCAAACTTACCGTTTTGCACCCGATCAGAAGGGCAACCGACATTCAGATTGATTTCATCATAGCCACGCTCTTGAGCTAGTTTTGCACAATGGGCTAAATCCGCAGGATTCGAACCACCAAGCTGCAATGAGACGGGATGTTCTTCTTGGTTATAAGCAAGAAAATCACCCTTACCATGAATAATCGCCCCAGTGGTCACCATTTCGGTGTACAACAATGTTTGCGAAGAGAGAAGACGATGAAAGTAGCGGCAATGTCTATCCGTCCAATCGAGCATTGGAGCAACGGAAAGACGATGAGCTTTAAATTTATCAGTGTCAGTAAAAATAGTCATAGTTTACGTTTGGTTGAGAGGCGGTCATATAAGCCAAAAGCTTAAGCTAACTTTTATGCGCGATAAGAACTGCAATAGTTAGCCTGTATTCCGCAATAAGCGAGTCTTAGATAAAACGAATTTAACCTGACTGGCTGTTATGAAAAATAATTTGCCGATTATACACAAGTGTCGAGCTCATGTAGCAAAAACTCATCAAAGCGCTGGACGATGACCTTTCTCGATGTCTACAAGATTACACCACACCGAGGGGCAGATGAAAAACGTACACCCACAATATCACTTCAATGGGAAAACCCTTACAAGAGTAACGCGCTAAGCGTGGCTCAACTACTCGGATAGAAATCCACGTACCTACCAGCAACACCAGCAAACGCGGCCGCTAATCCAGCGAGGGCTGAACATTTTGCTGCGAGATAAGCTCGGCATGCTAGGGGAATCAAAACAATATATCCAACCGCTCCCGCCACATTCGATAGTAAGCCCAATAACATGATAGCGCGACTTACTGAAAATCATGAGCAGATCTAGGGACAACGATAAAGATAACTGGGTAAGGGGATTAAAGAGGAACTACGATCATAATCACAACGTTAAGTAGGAAAGTAAATCGCCGATTTTCTTCACTGTATCGTTTTATCGCTAGATGAGGTAAGTTAGGCTCTATTTATGACAATACCGTTCATAGTCAACCAATCACTAATGATTTATTGATGTTCAAAACGATATTTATCTTGAAATAGTATATGATTACTAGAGTCCAGCAATGATGGTGATAGATTTGGACAAGAAGCTTAGCCAACAAATTGAAGAAATATGTGCAGCAAGGGGCGTTCGTCTAACCTCACAACGTAAGCGCGTTTTTGAACTTATTTGCGCCAGTCAAAAAGCATCCAGCGCCTACGATTTGCTTGAAGATTTAAAAGCAAGTGAGCCACAAGCTAAACCGCCGACGGTTTATCGAGCTTTAGACTTTCTGTTAGAACAAGGCTTTATTCATCGTGTAGAGTCAACGAATAGCTTTATCTCTTGCTGCTCTTGTAATGCCCATAAGCACTTTTCTCAGCTGTTAATTTGTGACCAATGCGGTAACGTTGTGGAGTTACAAAATGATAATCTGATAACAATGCTGGCGAACAACGCGGAGCAACACGGATTTACAATTACTAACCATGTCATTGAATCCCATGGTATTTGCCAATCCTGTTCTTCAGAAACAAAGAATTAGACCATAGAAGAGAGTTATGCGCGCTGAATTTGTCAATCCGTTCTTAGCGTCTTTGCTAAATGTACTAAAAACGATGGCTTCATTAGAATTGAAGCCTCAAAAGCCTCGCCTCAAAAAAGATGAAATTGCTCGTGGCGATGTGTCAGGTCTTATCGGTATGATTGGGCCTCAAACACGCGGTTCCATGTCGATTACCTTTGATGAAGCTTTAGCCTTACAAATCATGGAAAATATGTTGGGTGAACGACCGAATGGCTTAAATGAAGAAGTGACTGATATGGTTGGTGAAATCACCAACATGGTTACCGGTGGAGCAAAACGCATCTTGGCCGAAAGTGGCTTCGATTTTGACCTAGCAACCCCAGTAGTGGTATCGGGTAAAGGTCATACGATAAGACACAAATGTGAAGGATCGATCATCATCATGCCATTCTCCTCTCAATGGGGAAATGCCTTTATTGAGATCTGTTTCGAGTAAATCAAAGTATATAGCTTTTACTTATCTAGCAAAGAAAAGGGTTGATGTTTCGCATCAACCCTTTTGTGTATTCGTAGTAGCAGACTTATCAACGAAGAATCTGGTTCAAGATCGACGAAAAGCCAGCCTACTTAGCGTGGTACTAACCCCGAAAAGCTTTAAACGCATTGATCAAACCATTGGTTGAGCTGTCATGAGAGATAACATCTTGACCATCCGCCAACTCAGGAAGAATCTGATTCGCTAATTGTTTACCTAACTCTACGCCCCATTGATCAAACGAGAAGATATTCCAAATCACACCTTGCACAAAAATCTTATGTTCATACATGGCAATCAAATTGCCTAAGGTTCGTGGCGTGATCTTTTTAACCAAAATCGAGTTAGTTGGACGGTTACCTTCAAAAACTTTAAAGGGGACTAACGCTTCAATTTCCGCAGCCGATTTACCCGCTTTCAGTAATTCTGCTTTCACTACATCAGCCGATTTACCAAATGCAAGCGCTTCAGTTTGCGCAAAAAAGTTCGACATCAATTTTTGATGGTGATCGCTGACCGTGTTATGAGTCAATGCTGGCGCAATAAAATCACAAGGAATCAACTTGGTGCCTTGGTGGATCAACTGATAAAACGCATGTTGACCATTGGTACCTGGCTCACCCCAAATGATCGGTCCTGTTTGATAAGTCACAACATGACCATTACGATCAACGTATTTACCGTTCGATTCCATATTCCCTTGTTGGAAATAAGCCGCAAAACGATGCATGTATTGATCGTAAGGTAAAATCGCCTCTGATTCAGCGCCATGGAAGTTGTTATACCAAATACCAATCAGAGCAAGGATCACCGGAATATTACGCTCAAACGGTGTATCAACAAAATGCTGATCCATCTCGTGAGCCCCAGTCAACAACTCAATAAAGTTATCGTAGCCAATTGATAAGATGATCGATAAACCGATGGCTGACCACAGAGAATAACGACCACCAACCCAATCCCAGAACTCAAACATATTTTCGGTATCAATACCAAACTCAGTCACCGCCTGACCGTTGGTCGACAGCGCAGCAAAGTGCTTCGCCACATGTGCTTGATCGCCCGCGACGTTTAAGAACCAATCACGCGCAGAGTGGGCGTTAGTCATGGTTTCTTGCGTGGTGAATGTTTTCGACGCCACTAAGAACAGCGTGGTTTCCGGATCAACTTTCTTCAATGTCTCAGCAATATGAGTACCATCGACGTTGGACACAAAGTGCATGGTCAGATGATTTTTATACGGTGCAAGCGCTTCAGTCACCATATAGGGACCTAAATCTGAACCACCAATACCAATATTCACTACATCGGTAATCGCTTTACCTGTGAAACCTTTCCATTCACCCTTGATCACGCGCTCTGAAAATACACGCATCTTTTCTAATACGGCATTAACGGCTGGCATCACATCTTGGCCATTGACCATTACTGGGGCATTACTGCGATTACGTAGTGCAGTATGTAAGACGGCACGACCTTCAGTTTGGTTAATCGCCTCACCGTTAAACATTGCTTGAATTGCATCTTCGAGATGAGTCTCTTTCGCTAAAGCAAACAGATGTTGCATCGTTTCTTGGTTAATTAAATTCTTAGAGTAATCAACCAGAATATCTTGACCAAAACACGCTGAGTAATGGTTAAAACGCTGGTTATCCTCAGCGAACAGAGTGGTTAAATCCATGTCTTGCGCAGATTCAAAATGCGCGGTTAGTGCTTTCCAAGCGTTGGTTTGCGTTGGATTAATGTTTTTCAACATATTCTCTATCCCAATGTTACGGTAGGTTTTATTCCTTATTACCTTGCCTATTAGCTAGGTTGGAATCCCTGTTAATGCAAAAAAGAAAATCATCATCGTTCGATTTCGATAAAGCAGAGTCACTGCTCAATAAACTCATTATCGCTGAGCCATCGTCGCGCGACTTTGAGATAAGTCAGTGAAACCCACATCGGAGGCTCAACTTGTTTAATCACTGACTTGTTTAGCCTATTTCTCCGGTGAGATAATGCATCTCTACTCGAGAGGTCAGTTTGGTCACGAGTTCATAACCCACGGTACCAATATGTTCAGCCACTCGTTCAACTGGAAGGTCTTGCCCCCACAGAATGGCTTCATCACCGACGTTATCCTGGGACTCTGGGCCTAAATCAACCGTTAGCATATCCATAGAGACGCGTCCCGCCATTGGCACAATACGGTCATTGATCAATACAGGCGTACCATTCGGGGCAGTACGTGGATAACCGTCACCATAACCAATTGCAATAACACCAATTTTAGTGTCTTGTCGAGCGGTCCATAAGGCACCATAACCGATGCTCTCTCCGGCCTTCACCTCTCGAACAGCAATCAGAGGTGCCGTTAAGGTCATTACTGGACGGTATCCCATCGCCTGGGCGTCCTGATGGGCAAAAGGAGAAACACCATAAAGAATGATTCCTGGTCTTACCCAGTCTAGCTGACTTTCCGGCCATGCTAATAATCCAGCCGATGCAGCCAATGAGCGCTCGCCTTTACACCCCTCGGTTAACGATAAAAATAACGTAAGCTGTTGGTGCGTGATCGGGCTATCAAGCTCATCAGCACAGCCAAAATGGCTCATATAACGTAGAGGCTTAGCCACATTTGGGCAGCGATGTAAACGCTCAACAAACTCAGCGTGTTGCTCAGGACGCACACCAAGACGATGCATCCCACTGTCGATTTTTAACCATACCGATACTGGCGTGTCTAATTGTGCGAGTTCTAAGGCTTGCAGTTGCTCTTCACAGTGCACTACGGTCTGAATATTATTCGCGACTAAAACCGGAAGATCGCCAGCAGAATAGAACCCCTCCAAGAGGAGGATGGGTTTAACAACGCCATTGACTCTAAGTTGCAGCGCTTCTTGTACTCGAGCGACGCCAAAAGCATCAGCATCTTGAGCGTAGCGAGCAACCTGACAAGAACCATGGCCATACCCATTGGCCTTAACGACCGCCATGACTTTACTGCGAGGAGCCTGTTGTTTAATTCGCTGTAAATTATACTGCAGCGCTTGTAAATCAATACTCGCCTTAGCGGCTTTCATGTAGTTCATACTATCATTCATCATCAAACGCTGGGCCTGCGTAGTTATCAAAGCGGGAGTATTGACCTTGGAAGGTCAAACGTACCGAGCCTATCGGACCATTCCGCTGCTTACCGATAATGATTTCTGCAATACCTTTCATTGGGCTATCTGGGTGATAGACCTCATCACGATAAATAAACATGATCAAATCGGCATCTTGTTCAATCGAACCAGATTCACGCAAATCGGAGTTGACTGGGCGTTTATCGGCACGTTGCTCCAACGAGCGGTTTAACTGTGAAAGCGCCACCACAGGCACATTAAGCTCTTTGGCTAATGCTTTTAATGAACGAGAAATTTCAGCGATTTCTAAAGTACGGTTATCGGATTGAGAAGGAACCCGCATGAGCTGTAGATAGTCGACCATGATCAAAGATAGCCCACCGTGTTCACGAGCTATACGACGCGCACGAGAACGGACCTCAGTAGGAGTCAACGCCGAGCTATCGTCGATAAACATGTTTTTCTTCTCCATCAGCATTCCCATGGTCGAAGAAATACGCGCCCAATCTTCATCATCGAGTTGACCCGTTCGGATCTTAGTTTGATCTACCCGAGAAAGCGATGCCAGCATACGCATCATGATTTGTTCCGCAGGCATCTCAAGTGAGAAAATCAATACTGGTTTATCTTGCTGCATGGCTGCGTTTTCACACAAGTTCATGGCAAAAGTCGTTTTTCCCATTGAAGGACGAGCAGCAACAATAATTAAGTCTGAACCTTGCAAACCCGCCGTTTTTTTATTGAGGTCGGTGAACCCAGTATTTACACCCGTGACCCCATCCTGTGGAGTCTTATACAGTAACTCAATACGCTCTAAGGTTTTCTCTAAAATTGTATCAACATTTTGAGGGCCTTCGTTTTCACTACTACGCGCTTCAGCAATCGCAAACACCTTGCTTTCGGCTAAATCGAGTAAATCTTCTGAGCTGCGCCCTTGAGGGTCATAACCTGCGTCAGCGATTTCGTTCGCAACACCAATCAAATTACGCACCAAGGCACGCTCAGCGACAATGTCTGCATAAGCATTAATATTAGCTGCGCTTGGCGTGTTCTTAACCAAGTCGGCTAAATAGGCAAAGCCGCCAACATCTTCTAGCTGTTCGCGCAATTCGAGAAATTCGGAAAGGGTAATCAAGTCCAGTGGTTGCCCAGATTCAAGTAGGGTTTTCACTGCCTCAAAGATTAACCGATGAGGTCGACTATAAAAGTCTTGAGCAATTACGCGCTCAGAAACCGTATCCCAGCGTTGATTATCTAGCAACAAACCGCCAATCACAGACTGCTCTGCCTCTAATGAATGAGGAGGCGTTTTCATTGCTTCTATTTGTGCATCGGCAGGTTTACGATTTCGGTTATCTGTTCGGGGATCAGCCATCACTTCACTCAGTCACTCTTTTTAATAACCGCTCATTATAGCGAGAATAGAACATTTGTAATCAGGCATCGAAAAGTTTGTCTATGACTTAGATAGAATTAACCTTAATATGACCCAATTTCAAAAACTGATGCTTATTATTCAGCGATTCTATTCTTTGAGAGAGGTTTCATGTGTCCAAAACTTGGCTTCTAAGTCTGGCTCTGTTGACAAGTTTTCATGTCTATGCCAACAAACAGACAAATCGCAGTAAGGACATTAACGCACCCTCACCTTGGCAAAGTCAAATCGAATTTGGCTATCAAGCGCACTCCGGTAATACCGATTCAGAAGCCCTTAACACTCGAGTTAAGGGGGAATATACCCGTGGTCGTCATCGAACCAATGGCGAGTGGCGTTTTTATAAATTAGATAAAAATGGCAAAGAGAATAAACGGCAATCCAGCTACAGCTTACAAAGCGACTATAAGCTAGGCCCTAAAACCTACCTCTATGGCAGTTTTAGAGGGTCTGACTCACGCTATAGTGCCTACTTCTCGGACTACACATGGTCTGGAGGGCTTGGTTATCAGTTCACTCATACGGATGACTTATTGATTGAACTCGAAGTCGGGCCGGGCTACCGCTATCAAGAGCCAAATTTAGATAAAATTAGCAGTGGCGATGTCGTTTTTCCACACTTAGTCAAAGAACCGATTTATCGTGGCAACCTTAAGGTAGAATGGCAAGCACTGAGTAATTTTAAATTACTGACCGATCTAACCTTGGTTGGCGGCGAAAGTAACACTCGTTTTGATAGTGATATCAGCATTATTAACAACATTACCGATGATATTGCTCTTAAAGTGAGTCAATCACGTCAATACCATAACCGAGTACCTACCGGTTTAAGTAAAGCCGATAGTGTGCTATCGGTGAGTTTAATTTTCTTATTCTAAGTATCAACACTCAGTATCCTACCTCGCCAAACTCACCATTTGTATCGCTAAACGACATAAATTGGACATAAAAAAACACCAGCCTGAGCTGGTGTTTAAACGAGTCTAGAAACTGAAATTATTCAGCAACAACTTGTAATTTTACTGTAGCGAAAACTTCTGAATGAAGTTGAACGCTAACTTCGAATTCACCTGTAGTACGTAGAGCACCTTCAGGTAGACGAACTTCGCTTTTCTCAAGCTTAACACCGGCTGCAGTTACTGCATCAGCGATGTCACGAGTCCCGATAGAACCGAACAGTTTGCCTTCATCACCAGCTTTAGAAGCAATAACAACCGCTTCTAGTGCGTTAACTTGGTCAGCACGAGCTTGTGCAGCAGTAAGTTGCTCAGCAACTTTTGCTTCAAGTTCAGCACGACGAGTTTCAAACATCTCAACGTTAGCTTTGGTTGCCATTACAGCCTTACCTTGTGGGATAAGGAAGTTACGAGCGTAACCAGATTTAACATTAACTGCATCGCCAAGGCTGCCTAGGTTACCGATTTTATCAAGTAGAATAACTTGCATTACTTAATCCTCTTTCTTAATAAACGGTGCCGATTACTGATGTTTGTCAGTATATGGCAGTAGAGCTAGGTAGCGAGAGCGTTTGATTGCACGAGCTAGCTGACGCTGATACTTAGCACTTGTGCCAGTGATGCGGCTAGGTACAATTTTACCAGCTTCAGTGATGTAATTCTTAAGAGTCGCTACATCTTTGTAATCAATCTCTTGAACGCCTTCTGCTGTAAAACGGCAGAATTTACGACGGCGGAAGAAACGAGCCATGGGCTATCTCCTGATTTAAATTTGAAAAATGTTGTAGACGTTAAGTATGGCTATAACGAACACTGGGTGCCGATCAGAGAATAATTTATTCTCTATAGCAATACCGTCTAATACTAAATGATGAGTGAATACTTTTGACCGTTGCCTAACATCCCAAGTTAAAGAATCGAAATTCACTTAACCTAATATGACTTATCACTAAAAGAGGAAAACCACGATTAACAATAATCAGCTTGATTCAACCTTCTTTAATGATCAAGAACGTTGACTCAGACGGTCATCTGAAATTACTCAGCGTCTGCTTCAAATTTCACTTCTTCACGCTTAGAACGCTCGTCACGAGCTTTAAGCATGATTGAAGGTTCAGTGATAGCAGCTTTAGTACGCATGATCATGTTACGTAGAACAGCATCGTTAAAACGGAATGCAGTTTCTAACTCATCAATCACAGCTTGATCAGCTTCAACGTTCATTAGAACGTAGTGAGCTTTGTGAAGCTTGTTAATTGGGTAAGCCATTTGACGGCGGCCCCAATCTTCTAGACGGTGAACTGTACCGCCAGCTTCAGTGATTGAACCAGTGTAACGCTCGATCATGCCAGCAACTTGCTCGCTTTGATCAGGGTGCACCATGAATACGATTTCGTAATGACGCATTGATTTTGCTCCTTACGGATTATTCAGCTTCCAGATTTGGCCCGGTCATCCAAAGGAAGCAAGGAACGAATGAAAATTGACCGAGAATTAAGGAGCGAGAATAGTACAGAATGGCTAGTAGTTTAGCAAGTGAAATATACTTGCCGCAGACTAAAGATAGACAGGCCGTTTAAAACGGAAAATGAACAGAATGTGAAAAGCAAAAGACTGAGAAAAGACCAGATTTACAGGCAATAAAAAAGGGAAGCCAATGCTTCCCTTTTGATATTGATAACAAAAGATTATCGAAATTAAGCGATAACTTTAGCTACAACACCAGCGCCTACTGTACGGCCA
>NZ_BDJF01000020.1 GCF_001895205.1 Vibrio injensis
GCCTGAAGCCTTGTGGCGTCTGCCGTGTCAGTGAGGGCGCATTATAGAGATCATCTTCACCTTAGCAAGCACTTTTTTTCATTAATTTTCTGTTCGCTCAAAAAGCCATCGGATCATTAATTTTTGAATAAAATTCCAACATTTGAAGAGGGTCACAGCAATCGATTGGAAAAACTCCAAGCATAAACGTAAGATTCATGTGTCTATATTGTTAATCTTAGATACGCCTCTTACTTTCATTCTGATTAAGTAGTATTTCAATATGAGCTCGAATAAATCTACATTATTTATTATTGCACTGGCTATCATTGGTGCACTGGTTTTTTCTCTATTATCGATTCATCCTGCGGTAAGTTTTGTTATTGGTGTTATTTCTGCCGCGATCACTTTACAACTTTTATCTAATCCTTTAGCAGCATCAGTCAGTGCTCCATCAATCGATGAGCCATCCGGTAATACAAAAACACTTTATGTCGGAAACCTACCTTATAAAGCGAATGAATCCGATGTACGTGATTTGTTTGCGCAATACGGTGATGTGTTTGCGGTCCGACTAATGAAAGATAAACGTACAGGAAAACGTCGAGGATTTGGATTTGTAGTCATTGCCACCGCTCATGCCTCGGCGGCAATTCATGCACTCAATGAAAAAGACTATATGCAACGTACGCTGAAAGTACGAATTGCTAATGATCCAAAACATCCAGATGAGGAAATGGACGAACAGGATTAAAACCCATTTTAATTAAGTTTCCATTCAGAGCGCTCTCTTTCCAAGGGGGCGCACTGGCGAAAATTGTGTGCGGATGCTGATGCTTTAAGCCAGATTCTACATCAAGCAACTGCTGTACTCGACGTGCTATCGCCTGACCAGAATCAATCAACATCACATCATCACCTAATACTTGTTGAATCTCTGCTTTAATAAGTGGGAAATGGGTGCATCCTAATACCGCAACATCTATCCGCTGAATCAGTGGACTTAAAATCGCCGCCAATTCATCTTTATCAACTTCTTGCCCACGCAGCTTCTCTTCTGCCATATCCACTAAACGTGTCGACCCAAGTAATTCAACATTTTTTTCACTCGAGAAATTACGGATCAAATCATGTGTGTATTGCCTGGTAATCGTTGCGGGGGTAGCAATAAGCCCAATCGCTTTATGAGCAACGAGTGAGGCTGGCTTTATCGCAGGAACAACACCTACAACAGGAATGGATAATTTGGCACGTAGCATGGGGAGCACAATAGTACTAGCGGTATTACAAGCTATCACGACTAAATCAAAAGATTGCCGTTTGACTAGCGATAAAATTAAACGCTCAACACGATCAAGCAATACCTCTTGCGCTAACTCTCCATAGGGATAAGCAGCATTATCAAACAAGTAGGTATAATCAAGCTGTGGTAGTAATGAAACTATCTCTTGATAAACTGACAATCCACCAACACCCGAATCAAAAATCAGAACCTTATGTGATGACTGTTGCTGCATACTACACCCCAAGAATAAAGAGTCAGTGATCATACTCCCTCTTTATCATTAGACAACCACTCTCACCCTAATGAAACAGTAATATTATGAGTGATCATAGAAAATGATGGTTCGTCAGGTAGCTCTTCTCTGAACAAGACCGCCTTAAGGCGGTCTTGTATTTTAGAATTGGTAACTGGCATTTAGGTAATAAGCCCGCTCTGGAGCACGATACCCGAGCGCACTTTGATACTGCTCGTTAAAGAGATTTTCTATCCGACTACGAATGACCATGGCATCACTTATCCAGTAACCCACTGACACATCCCACAAGTTGGTTGAATGAATATAATCGTTACTGGTTGGCTCTGGTGTAGGCAAGTCTAGGCGCTTACCCGTATAGGTATAAGTTGTATTTATATCAAAGTTACCCAATTGTATGGCTGTAATCCACTTGTAGTTTTCTTTTGCCCGACGAGCCAACTGCACATGATTATCATCTTTATGATCTTTGTACTCCGCCACTAAAGTATGATTGATTGGACCAGTATCAAAGTTCACTTCCAATTCCACCCCTTTAATTCGTGCATCGGTATTCAAAGTGCATCCTCCCCAATTCACCACATCACACACGGCACCGTTAGGATCAGAATACCAGATAATCAAATTATCCACCTGGTTGTCATAAGCCGACACACTCACTCGCGCTAATGGATAAGTGATATCGAATCCAATCTCACTATTCTTAGACTTTTCTGGTTCAAGATCTTGTGCCGTTGATAAATCGGTGTAACTCGGTGCTTTAAATGCTGTGCCGTAGCTGGCTCGCAAACGATAATGATCGTTAACTTGATAACCGGCAGCGAAAGACCAAGTGGTGTAGTCATCATATTTATCATGCTTATCGTGACGAATATTCGCTTCAAAAATCCAATCGCTCACCGTCAGTTTGCCAGAACCAAAAATACCGTAGGTATCTCGGCTTTCTCCAGCCAACACATGACGACTACCATAACTGAGCGCATCATGGTCTAATTTTTCCCGGCGGCCATCAATACCCGCTCCAAGTTGAATCATGTCATTCAGCTGATAAAGGTTCGCCCATTGCGTCTGGGTAAGGTCGATGTTCGCCTTGGTATTAGCATTATGTTTACCCTCGCTTTGGGTATAATCGAGTTTTTCTGTTTGCTGATAATTAAGCATCAACAAACTTTTTAAGCGCTTCCCTTCGTAATTCATCTTCCCAGTAAAACTCTGGTTGTCGGAGAAACTGTGGTAGAACGTACCGAAAGAATTGTATTCTACATCGCTATCAAACCAGCTAGCCGATACATACCCCAACCAGTTCTGATTGAAGCGATACTCATAGCCACCCATCAGGTTCTGGCTTTCATAGCCATAGTCCACACCTGTCTGAAGGCTTTTTATATCGTAACCATCCGTTTTCTCAAAACCTGCAGAAAGTTGTAGATGCCCCAGCTCGTTCACATCCGTCCTCGTGACCACTTCACCTTTACGGGATTGGTTGCTGCCAACACCAACCGTCACTTGCTTAAGATTATTTCCACGATGAGAACGAGTGATAATATTGATCACACCACCGATAGCATCAGATCCATACATCGCGGCACCAGAACCACGAATCACCTCTAAACGCTCAACTAAGCCAATTGGAAAACGATTAATGGCAACCCCACCAGCGGCTGAATCAATCCGAACTCCATCCACTAAAATGAGAACATGACTACTATTGGTTCCTCGCATAAAAATAGAAGCATTCTGCCCTCGGCCACCATTTTGAGCTATCTCGATTCCGGGTACTCGACGTAAAACTTCCGTCAAAGATCGCGCTTGATATTGTTCAATTTCTTGGCGATCAATCACCGTTGTGGCCGCCAGTACCGATGCCTGCTTTTGCTCAAACCGATTGGCTGTTATCACCATGGTCTCATCAACGGGTGCAGTTTCGGCATAGGTAAGAGGGTGATAAGAGAGCGCTGACAGCATTGTCAGGCTAAGATAAGATTTATTCATTATGTAGTTATCCTAAAACGCGTAGATTCTCCTGAGCAAAACACCACTGCTAGCCCAGTTGCTGGCAGGTATTCGGACTCGAGAGCATTGACCTAGTAACTCGACTTCCCACCGTTAGGCAGTGTCTTAATGAGCGTTCGTTCTCTCTTACCGCTGCGCGTCAGTTCTGGATTTACACCAGATTCCCTTTTCAGAATTCAGCCATCTAGGCAGCTAAATATCACCAGCTACAATGATACTATTGACCAATGGTTAGCTTGTCTAGTATCGCTGATGATAATCAAGTGATTTGTCATTACCTTAACTCAGTAAATCGCCAACAAAACTGGACATGTAGGTCAGATTGAATAAAATCTGCGCTCTTTCAATAAATGCACCAGTAAAAGGTAATACCATCATGGCGACGCTTGACGTAAATCCTGAACATTATTCAGCACAACTGGCTGAGAAAATCACCCGCCTCACTGAAATGTTTCAGCCCTATCACGTCCCAAAGCTAGAAGTATTTGAATCTCCAAAACAATATTACCGGATGCGCGCAGAGTTTCGGGTTTGGCATGAAGGGGATGAAATGTATTACGTCATGTTTAATCCAACCACTCGAGAAAAGTATCGAGTTAATCAGTTCCCCGCCGCCAGCCGTTTAATTAACGACCTAATGCCACTATTAATAGAACTGATGCAAGGTAATAACACATTACGTCACAAGCTGTTTCAGGTGGATTTTTTATCAACCTTGAGTGGCGAGCTATTAGTTTCTTTGATCTATCATCGTCAGCTTGATGAAGCATGGACATCTGAGGCCAAGAAACTCAAACAACGACTGAACGATGAAGGCTTTAATCTCAACGTGATCGGACGAGCTCGGAAAATGAAAATTGTCCTAGACCGAGACTACGTCGTTGAAAAACTTCACGTAAACGGTCAACCTTATCTTTACCAACAAGTTGAGAATAGCTTTACCCAGCCTAACGGAAAAGTCGCAGAAAAAATGTTAGAATGGGCAGTAGATTGTACACAAGAGAGTCAAGGGGATTTACTGGAGTTGTATTGTGGTAATGGTAATTTCTCGCTTGCACTCGCGCAAAATTTTGACCGCGTATTAGCCACAGAATTAGCCAAACCTTCAGTTGAGTCCGCCCAATATAATATTGCTGCGAATCATATAGATAATGTACAAATTATTCGTATGTCTGCAGAAGACTTTACACAAGCAATGGAAGGCAAACGCGAATTTAATCGCTTAAAAGAGGCTGGGATTGATCTCAAAAGCTATCGTTGTAATACGATTTTTGTCGACCCTCCGCGCGCAGGAATGGATATCGACACTTGTAAAATGGTACAGGGGTATGAGCGTATTTTGTATATTTCTTGTAATCCTGAGACCTTAAAAGAGAATCTAGATATCTTATCTACTACTCATAACATCACCCGCTTTGCTTTATTTGATCAATTCCCGTACACCCACCACATGGAAGCGGGTGTAATGCTAGAGCGTAAAGCATAAAAAATTAACGAGCCGTCAGGCTCGTTAATTTTTGCGTCCGATGAAGCCGAGCTTTTTACCGATCCACCACAAAAGCCCTAGTACCACAATCACTGAGAACAAGATTGATCCGGAGTCGGGGTATTGAGCCTTCATAAACGCCGAGTGACCAAAAGCCCCAACAAAAAAGCAGGCTAAACCAACCAACGGAATATCTTCAGCTACCGGATGGCGTAAATAGTCTTGGTATAGCATTTGTACCGATAGCACGAGAGCGATCAGTGGAAAGATGGAAAAAGAGACCTCGCTGATCGTCAGCCATGATAACAGTGCATCGCCACACATGCCGCTAATCAGAGCAAGTAGCAATGTTTTACTATTGGAAGTGGGTGATGTTTCGTTACTCATTACTCTATCCCATTTTTTAGTCGATTACGTTCACGCTCTTTGCGATACCAAAGAGCTCCTTTGGCCATCATGCGCAACTGCATAATCAGTCGCTCTGACAATTCATCACGCGCTTGTCGTTCTAGATCCAGAGCTTGCGCACCTGAACTAAAAACTAATGTGACTGACGCTTCGGCTTGGATCGCCGCTTCCTCTCGTCCCATGCCAGTATTGATCAGATATTCAGTCAATTCAGCTGAGAAATGTTGAATTTCACGTACCACTGCGGCGCGAAACTCAAAAGAGGTCCCAGAGCGTTCGCGCAGTAACAAACGAAAAACATTGGGGCTACTTTCAATAAATTCCATAAAGGTTTCGACTGAAGTACGTATCACACTGCCCTCTTTAACAATTCTCTGTCGAGCCTGACGCATCAATTGACGTAGCAGTAAGCCACCTTCATCAACCATGGTCAGTCCCAACTCATCCATATCCTTGAAATGACGGTAAAAAGAGGTGGGAGCAATCCCAGCTTCACGCGCGACCTCACGTAAACTTAAATTAGAAAAGCTGCGATCCGCGCTCAATTGACTAAATGCTGCGTCAATCAAAGAACGACGAGTTTTTTCTTTTTGTAATGCGCGAATTCCTGTGGATTTCATACTGAACCTATTCTCATAACCCCATCATCAACCGCATACTATAACGCGAAAGGCATTATTGTCGATCCTCACCTGTATTGTGATGTGAGCATTTTCTCAATGGCTTAACAACACAAAAATACCACACTTAAATTCTCCAGCCGCTATCCTATAAAATGTCGTGATCCTAAACACCCTATCAGGGAAATGGGATTTACCTAGCAACACTATCGGTTACAATCTCGCTACAGCACTGATAAGCATCGATAACAACAAGGATATCCTATGACACAAAAGCACCAGTTTGACGTTATCGTCATCGGCAGCGGACCGGGTGGAGAAGGCGCAGCAATGGGATTAGCCAAAGCTGGCATGAATGTCGCGATCATAGAAAAGGAAAGCACCGTCGGCGGTGGGTGCACTCATTGGGGAACCATTCCTTCCAAGGCTTTACGTCACGCCGTTAGCCGAATCATTGAATTTAATAGCAACCCATTGTTTTGTAAAAACAATACTAGCATACACGCCACATTTTCATCCATTCTCGGCCATGCAAAAACTGTTATCGATAAACAGACCCGCTTACGCCAAGGCTTTTATGACCGAAACCAATGCAGTTTAATTTTTGGTAGCGCCGAATTTATCGATCCTCACACTATCGCGGTCCATAAACACGATGGCAGCATCGAACATTATCAAGCCGATAAATTTGTGATTGCCACAGGATCTCGCCCTTACCAACCGAATGATATCGATTTTAGCCATCCTCGTATTTACAACAGCGATTCGATTTTAAATTTAAAGCACGATCCACAGCATATTATTATTTATGGCGCAGGGGTGATTGGCTGTGAATACGCCTCTATTTTTCGAGGATTAGGTGTAAAGACCGATCTGATCAATACTCGCGATCGCTTATTGGCTTTTTTAGATAATGAGATTTCTGATGCGCTCTCTTACCATTTTTGGAACAGTGGCGTAGTCATTCGTAATGATGAAACTCATCAAAAAATTGAAGGCACTGATGATGGCGTGATTGTCCACTTAAAATCCGGTAAAAAAATGAAAGCGGACTGTTTGTTGTACGCTAACGGTCGTACTGGTAATACCGATCAACTGAATTTATCCGCGGTTGGTCTCGCCGCAGACGCTCGTGGTCAATTAACCGTCAACCACAATTATCAAACCGATGTTGAGCACATCTATGCGGTTGGGGATGTGATTGGTTACCCAAGCCTTGCCAGTGCCGCTTACGATCAAGGCCGTTTTACCGCCCAAGCGATTACTCAAGGCCAAGCGGTAAATAAGTTGATCGAAGATATCCCAACGGGTATCTATACCATCCCAGAAATCAGTTCAGTTGGAAAAACCGAACAAGAACTCACCGCAGCGAAAGTCCCTTACGAAGTAGGACGATCCTCATTTAAGCATTTAGCGCGCGCGCAGATCTCCGGCAAAGATATCGGTAGTTTAAAAATTCTCTTTCATCGCGATAGCAAAGAGATTTTGGGTATCCACTGTTTCGGAGAGAGAGCAGCGGAGATCATCCACATTGGACAAGCGATTATGGAACAAAAAGGCCCTGCCAATACCATCGACTATTTTGTCAACACGACTTTCAACTACCCCACCATGGCTGAAGCTTATCGTGTTGCCGCACTGAATGGATTAAACCGTTTATTTTAACAATGGTTGACGACGACGGCTTAAACAAAAAAGTCGTCGTCAGTTTCAACTGTCTCTTCCTGAGTTAGAGAAAATCGCCTCGCTGCCACTGTCGCTTTAATACCCAACCTAAACTTAGTCCGCGCAGCGCCATAAACGTTAACATTGCCAGCCATAAAGCGTGATTTTGCCAAGCAGAAAACAGTATAAACACCAGAAAAAAACCACTGGCGGCAATAAACATGCTGTTACGCATCTCTCGCCCTTTCGTGGCACCAATAAATATCCCATCGAGTAAAAAACACCACATCGCCACCAACGGCATCGCGACTAACCACGGCAGATATTCCTGCGCGGTCTGTTGTACACTTGGAATAGACGTAATGAAACCAATCAAGTTAGACCCTGAGATCGCAAAAACGGCCGTTAACCCAAGGCAAATTAACAAACTCCAAAACGTACTGCCAATGATAGAAGCTTTAAGTTGCGACGGGCTTTTCGCTCCTACCGCTTTGCCCACCATCGCCTCAATCGCGTATGCAAAACCATCCATGCCGTAAGAGATCATCATCAAGAAGCTCATCAGCACCGCATTCGCAGCCACTACCTGATCGCCAAAAGCCGCACCTTGAAAAGTCATAAAACTAAAAGCAGCCTGTAAACATAACGACCGCAAGAAAATGTCACGATTCAAGCGTACAAAACGACTGATCCCTTGCGTACTTTGTGACAATAAGCTCCAAGGTGATGGTAAGCCTTTCGCACACCAAAAACGCCAGACACACCATAAACCAAAAGCCATACCGAGGTAATCAGCGATCACAGAAGCCAATGCGACACCTGAGACTTTCCAACCAAAACCAAGCACAAACAGGACATCGAGCGCTATGTTGGTCAGATTGGTAATGATCACCATCCACATTGGCGCTTTAGCATTTTGCGTTCCTAATAACCAACCAAGCAATACAAAGTTGATCAATGCCGCTGGAGCACTCCAAGCCCGAATCATAAAGTATTGCTGAGCGTAATGTTTCACTTGCTCACTGGCTTCACTTAAAGCAAAAACCCCCTCGCCAATCAAACGATGCAGTACTAAAAATACGGCTGCAAAGCCAAGAGACATTAGCATGCCCTGTACCCAAACTAAGGCCAGTTGCTTCGGATCATCGGCGCCATAAGCCTGCGCTGTTAATCCGGTCGTCGACATGCGTAAAAAACCCAATAGCCAGAAAGAAACGCTGATCAGCATGCTGCCAAGCGCCACGCCGCCGAGATACCATGCGTGCTGTAAATGGCCAATCACCGCCGCATCGACCAAGCCAAGCAATGGAATGGTAATGTTGGACAACACCATAGGAATGGAAAGCAGTAAGACTTGACGATGAATGGTGCGGTTGGTAAGAATTTGGACTAGCGACGCCACAGAGAAACCCTCTTAAAATCAGTCGTCCAGTGTACCGAAAATAACCAGCATTCCCAAATTATGACGACGGACAGAGATCAATGAGCGTCAATCCCAATAAAGCCATATTACCAACGCACTTGGACCACCACGGGGGTTAGGCGATATTTGAATCCATTGATTTTACTCACCAAACGTTGCCAAAGTTTCCAACGATGGCAATGCCTGTCAAGGGGCGACAACAGTAAGGCGCTATGTGCCCAAGGCAAAGCATTAAGTATCGCTTGATCAGGTTTGGCAAAACCATGTTGGTAATCACCGGAACCCATTTTTTGTCCTAGACGAGTCATGGTTTTATCACCAGCCAGTACTAAACAAGCGCGAGCATTAACAAAATGCAGCCCTAAAGCACGGATAAAAGAGGAAAGCTGTCTTGCATGGCAATCTAATAATGCATGTTCACATAAGATAAATATCGGAGCCGAATCAGGAATGATTAACCGCTCTAACCAGTCAAGGTTATCAACACTACCGCAGCAATGCTGATAACGCTCACTACGATGAAAGAGTTTTTGCCGCCATAACAAATGCTCACTCACATCAACTTCCACCCAGTGACAGCGCCCATTATCGACTCGATAAAAACGTGTATCCAAACCAGCGCCAACATTAATGATCCATCCATCTGGATGAGTCGCTAAAAAGCGATGTATTTGCTGATCACACAGTCGAGCCAACGTAACATGTAAGAGCTGTTTTTGCGGAATATCGCCCGCGAGACAATCTGGTGCCAGATGACAACGCTGACAGGCACGAGCGGCTATCGGATCATAAACTAAGCCATCATCGACTAAGCTTTCACGACTACGCAACCAAAGTGGCTGCACTAAACGAGTGGGTACTTGATAACGTGGTGATGAATGAGTGTACTTAGAGGGCATTATCATCTTCCTTATGTCACCATAAAAAAGATGATAATGAATATCAATTAGATTAGCAAGCTAATGCGTGACGTTTGAAAGGTGTTCACATCCAATCAGTATTACGGATGATCCCAACCGCAATCCCTTCAATCGCTAAGTCTTGGCAGGTCAAGTCGACCTCAATCGGTGCAAAAGCGTCGTTTTCAGCATGCAGCCATACTTTAGCCCCTTTGCGCTCTAAACGTTTGACCGTTACATCTTCTTCGACACGAGCGACGACAACTTGGCCATTACGCACATCCTGAGTTTTATGAACCGCGAGCAAATCACCATCCATAATACCAATGTCCTTCATGCTTTCCCCCTGAACACGGAGTAGAAAGTCCGCTTGAGGTCGAAACATGCTCGGATCAACATGATAATGGGCTTCGATATGCTCTTGCGCGAGAATCGGTTCACCGGCCGCAACTCGGCCAATCAAAGGTAAACCAAGATCTTGCTCTGCATCATTGGCAGCCCCTAATAGAATGCGGATCCCACGGGAAGCTCCGGGAACAATTTCAATCACTTGCTTACGTGCGAGGGCTTTCAAGTGCTCTTCGGCTGCATTGGCTGAACGAAAACCCAGTTCGCGAGCTATTTCAGCACGAGTGGGGGGCATTCCGGTTTCTTCGATCTTACTTTTAATTAGCTCGAAGACTTGTTGCTGGCGTGGCGTTAACGGCTTCATGACTCACCTGTCTTTTTATACAGTCAACTGTGAGTATATCCAGTAATTAATCAAAAGCAAAGTGGATTGCTGCTTTTTTGATTACTTCACCGCCGATAAAGATCGAGCGCCTTTCTCATCAGGAATCATGAAACAAATCAAAACCCTAATAGACAATCACCAGACATGACGGAATAGTATTAAAAGGTTTGACCAGTTTCTGGTATTCTTGCGCTTCAAAAAAAGACACCGACTCAAATCGAGCACTCTCGGTTTGCGTTTTAGTACAGCATCTTGAGGCCTTGAACTCTTATGTCTTCCGGACACTCATTTTCTCGCTCTTTATTAAAATTACCACTATCGGTAATGGTAAAAGGCACGGCGATCCCATCGAATCCGATTGATGATTTAGCCATTGATCTGCATAAACCGATTGTTTATGTCTTACCGTTTCGCTCGAATGTTGATCTGCTAACATTACAAACTCATGCGCTTAACGCAGGTCTCCCTGATCCGCTTACCCCACTGACCATTAATGGTCAAACGCTAAAACGCTATGTTTTTATCGCTTCTCGTCCAGCGCTACTGCAAGACGACCATAACGTGCCTAACGAATCGATTACTACCTTTTCTGAACTGTTGGCCTTACATAAGCATGATTCTGAATTGGATGTTCAAATGATTCCTGCAAGTGTGCTATGGGGAAGACGTCCGGGTAAAGAGGGGCAAGAAAAGCCTTACTTGCAAGCTTTAAACGGGTTACAAAAAGCCATTGCGGTGGTGATCTCTGGGCGTGACTGTTTAGTCCGCTTTAGTCCGGTTGTCTCATTACGTTATATGGCCGACGCTCACGGTACCGATAGTTCAATTGCTCATAAACTCGCACGAGTGGCTCGCATTCATTTCTCTCGCCAAAAACTGGCCGCCTCCGGTCCCAATTTGCCTCAGCGCCATCAGTTATTTTCACGGCTAATGAACTCTCCTGCGATAGAAAAAGCGATTGCCGATGAAGCTAATCGTAAAAACATCCCATTAGAAAAAGCTCGTAAAGAAGCGCATAATATTTTGGATGAGATCGCCGCCGACTTTTCGTACTCTTTAATCAAAAAAGGGGATCATGTTCTTGGCTGGCTATGGAATCGTATTTATCAAGGGCTGAACATCAACAACGCGGCCACCGTGCGTCGACTCGCTCAAGATGGCCATGAAATTGTCTATGTTCCTTGTCATCGTAGTCATATGGATTACCTTCTGCTCTCTTATGTGCTCTATCACGAAGGGTTAGTTCCTCCACACATTGCCGCGGGCATTAATTTAAACTTTTTCCCTGCTGGACAAATATTTCGCCGTGGCGGGGCATTTTTTATCCGTCGAAGTTTTAAAGGCGATCCTCTTTATTCCACCATTTTCCGCGAATACCTTGCTGAGTTGTTTGCTAAAGGCTATTCGGTAGAATATTTCAGTGAAGGTGGCCGCTCACGTACCGGACGTTTACTGCAAGCCAAAACCGGTATGTTAGCAATGACCATTCAAGCGATGCTGCGTGGCTTGAACCGTCCTGTAACCCTAGTGCCCGTCTACATTGGCTATGAGCACGTGATGGAAGTGGGTACTTACGCCAAAGAGCTTCGCGGTAAACGCAAAGAAAAAGAGAATGCTGGCTTAGTGTTTCGCACCCTACGCAAACTACGTAACTTTGGCCAAGGCTACGTTAACTTTGGTGAGCCTATCCCTCTTAATCACTACCTTAACGAGCATGCGCCAGAATGGACTCAAGACATTGATGCCATGGGGGGCAGCAAACCACAATGGATGATGCCTATCGTTAATCAATTAGCGACTAAAATGATGACTCACATTAATGATGCCGCCGCCGCCAATGCGATGACCTTGTGTGCGACCGCATTATTAGCTTCAAGGCAGCGTGCATTGGCTCGGGATAATTTGGTCAAACAAATCGACTGTTACTTAGCCTTACTGCGCAATGTTCCGTACTCAACGACCTTTACCGTACCTAGCGATAGCGCAGAACAACTGGTCACCCATGCTGAGTCGTTAGATAAGTTTTTGGTTGAAACCGACAGTATTGGCGACATTATCTCATTAGATCGTAACCAGTCGATTTTGATGACTTATTATCGTAATAACATCATTCATCTATTGGCACTACCATCGCTAATTGCGCAAATGCTGATCCGCCAACAATCATTATCGATCAGTGCTATCCAGCAAACCGTTGCTCAAGTCTATCCCTTCCTTAAGCAAGAGCTATTTTTAAGCTATCCCGATGATGATTTGGATGAAGTTGTTGAGCGTTACTTATCCGAGCTTGAACGCCAACAGTTAGTGACGATTGAGCAGCAAACGGTGACCATCAACCAAGCACAGACACAAGTCTTGATGCTCCTTGGTCGAACGATTTCCGAAACGCTGCAACGTTATGCGATTGCCTTGAATCTACTGGTTGCTAACCCAGATTTAGCCAAAACGGATCTGGAAGCTAAGAGTCAAGAGATTGCCCAGCGACTGGGACGACTACATGGGATTAATGCACCAGAATTTTTTGATAAAGGTGTTTTTTCTGCGCTGTTTGTCACCTTAACCGAACAGGGCTACTTAGGACATGATGGTTATTGCCAATTGGAAAAAACTCAGCAGTTTGCCGACGCGCTTTACCTGATGCTCTATCCGGAAGTCCGTTTAACTATTCAAGAAAGTATCTGTCAAGTTGAGTGGTAACGCTTGATCATCATCGTTATTACAACGCGCATTATCATCAAGCCAATAACACTAAGGCATCCCTCGGGATGCCTTAGTCGTTCATCGAATTACCACCATAGTGAGAGTATCAGCCCCAGTGTAATCACCATACCAACATAGTTATTGTTCAAAAAAGCATGGAAGCAAGGCATACGTTGTCGATGACGAATCAAATGCTGCTGATAAACAAACAAACCACTGGCAATCAAAACCGTCCAATAGTAACTGGCCGCTAGTGAATAAACCCAACCCAACGCGATTAATAAAACGATCGTCATCAGTTGCAACACCCCAATGATCGCTTTATCACGACGACCAAATAAAATCGCGGTCGATTTAACCCCAATCAACAGATCGTCATCGCGGTCAACCATTGCATATTGAGTATCATAAGCAATCGTCCACAGTAGGTTTACCCCAAAGACTAACCAGATAACAGGAGGTAACTCATTGGCTTGAGCGGCCCATGCCATCGGAATTGACCAACTGAATGCTAAGCCCAGAAAAAGCTGCGGCACTTGAGTATAGCGTTTCATGAAGGGATAAATAAAAGCCAGAACCACTCCAACTAAAGAGAGTTTAATCGTCAAAGGATTCATGGTTAATACCAGCAAAAAAGACAAGATCACCAAGACCAAAAACAATCCAATCGCTTCTTTCTCACTGACTTTTCCCGTCGGTAGCGGACGTTGCGCTGTGCGCTTTACATGACCATCAACGTGACGGTCAGCAAAATCATTAATCACACACCCCGCAGAACGCATCGCAAACACTCCAATCGCAAACACCACAAGTACACGAAAATCCGGCATACCTTGCGCAGCTAAGATCAGAGCCCATAACGTTGGCCATAACAACAGCAACGAACCAATAGGCCTATCCATACGCATCAGTTGCCAATAGGCACGAACTTTTGCTTGGTTCATTTACACACTCTCCTTCGCGTAAATTGGGCAATCGGGTAAAAATAACTCGGCGACTAACATCGGTTTATGGTTCATCCATAAACGTGAACGCCGAGCAAGTAACGGGCCATCCGAGGTCATCGCCCACCCAACTTGTAATCCATCCCGTCGAACATGGTCACTGTTGAAAACCGTGAGCCCCAGCGGAATAGGCCCTTGTTGAGTCAAATCATCCGGCTGACCTTGCAAAGAACTTTGGGGAATGAGAGTTCGACCGAATACCCAGGGTCTAGTATCTCCGGCTAAAATAACCTGACGCAGCAAACAAGTTTCCGCCGTTAACCACGCCACTTCTGTAAAATCCAGTTGGGCAGGTTCCAGCCACTGGTTATCGTGCTGAGTAATACTCAACTGCTGACAACGCTGGGCCATCAGACGCGACAACGACCCTTGCTCTAACAGCCAAGATTGGGCGTTATCCGAGGGATAAGTAAAATCTTCCGGCCATTGCCAATCTACTTGGCGTAATGAAGAAAGATAGAGCGGAGTCATTCTATTCATACTAGTATTCAATATGACGCTTAATCGTCATACAATAACGCCGACATGCAGGTAAACCGCGCAGCGTTCAGACTCTATTAAGCATTTTATTTACAATCAGATGCGCTATTGTAACAAGAGTCGGGCGATTCGAATATCGTGAACAGAAGAAAGAACAGGCACAACTATGCTTAAACGTTATCTAGTCCAAATAATGCTCGCCTTTGGCCTGCTAGCCTCCTACTCCGCCATGGCAACCACGGAGAATAGAACCCAATTCGCCTATTTTACACTAGAGCCGGAATTGACCACTAACTTCCATACCCGAGGTAATCGTCTCGGCTATATTCAGGTCAGAATTGATATTATGGTCGCCAATAGCGCCGATCTACCATTAATCGAGCTACATCAACCATTGATTCGTGATGCGGTCATTGAGCAGCTTGGTAAACAAACCGAGGACTCTATCCGTTCCCTTTCTGGCCGAGAAAATTTACGCAGAACTCTCGTCGAAGAGATTAATAACATTTTACTACCCGAAACAGGCCGTACCTTGATCGCTGACTTACTGTTTACTAAATATATTTATCAATAAAACTGAATCACGGTCATCGAAACCGCACTTAATCTAACGCTTTCGATGACCGACTGGCATCATGTAACCCAAGTAACATACCGCTGATTAAGCCGACCAAGTGTGCGGTATTGGCGATCGCCATAAACGGCTGAACAAATCCCAACACTAACCAAATCAGCATAAAACCAATCAATGGTTTAGGCATCTCTAAACCAAGTTGAGGCGCTCGCCAGCCCAGCAACCATAAATAACCGACTAAGGCATACACTACGCCAGATAAACCACCAAAATTCGCGCCTTCCACCCAGTATTGTCCAGCACCAGATAAAGCCGCAGCGATCAATGTTATCTGGGTAAGTTTAAGACTACCCAACCGCTTTTCAATATCACCGCCAAGCTGCCACCACCACAGTAGATTAAACGCTATATGCATGACGGAAAAGTGCAGCAGTGCATGCGTAAACCAACGCCATAACTGCCATTGCTGACCAGCGAAAGCCGGAAAATGCAACGCCGCAAACACCTGACGAGCCAAACCAAACTGTTGTAAAACAAAAATTCCGATACAGACCATCATCATCAGCAATGTGATTGGCCCAGCTTTGGCTTTTACCAGCGACAGAAGGCTTGGGGCTTGATAAGTAAACGGCGTTGGTTGTGTATTCCCGACCTGCCAAGAAGCCGCTTGATATTTACGGTCTTGAGGATGGTGCAAAAAATGCTGAAGTTCGCTTTCGGCTTCTATTTGATGCTGTTCATCGATGAGCCATAAAGAAACCTGACCACCTTCCTCTGGCTGCATCTGTACCTCGATGTGCCTTGAGGCCATGTAATCAATGAAAGCTTGCGCCATCCGTGGATGAGCTAAGGTGATCAATTTTATCATTAGGGTTAACTCGTTGTCGTCGGTAAATGAGCATGCTGCCAGGCTTCAAAGCCCCCATCAATACTATACACCTGTTCAAAACCTTGGTTAACCAAGTATTGAGCTGCTCCTTGACTACTGATGCCATGATAACACATCACTAAAACCGGCTGTATAAGTGGGTGATCCTTAATAAAGGCATTGAGCGTGTCATTGGTTAGATGGAAAGCATTCTGTGGATGAGCTAACGCAAAAGACTGCGGATCACGGATATCAACCAGTATGGCCTTGGATTGTTCAAGTAGCTGTTGCGCACTGATAACATCAATATGCTGAAAATGGTCCATGAAGTGGTTCTCGTTGAGTGATAATTCGTTAGCACACATTGTAACCTAACCCACATTGAACAAGTACATAGCGACAGTAAGGTTATGCCTAATCATCCTTAAGCATAATATTGTGGATAATTCTGTGGATTGCGTTGATAAGGTAGCTTAAGCAAAAAAGATCCACTACATGTTGTGATGATCCTTATTTTTCTGTGCGTAAGAAAAACATATCCCCAAATAGAAAACAGCGTTCAAGCCTTAATTTATCGTCATTGATGATCATTCGTGACACTTTTCATCACAGAGTTATCCACAGAAAAATCGACCAGATGTTGATCAATGTTGTCGATCCCAATAAAAAAGCCGAGATCGATTGATCTCGGCTTTACTCTGATTCGTTGCCTAGCGGTTAAAAATCACCAACCGCCTCTTTAAGCTTTTTCATCGCATTCTTTTCTAGCTGGCGAATACGCTCGGCAGACACTTGATAAAGATCCGCCAATTCTTGCAAGGTCGCCTTTTGGTCATCCAGCCAACGAGAGCGCACAATATGCTGACTACGTTCATCCAAACTGGCCAAAGCTAAACTGAGACGATGATTGGTATGATTTTCCCAGTTTTGCGCTTCGATATTTTCCGCCAAGTCGGATTGCTTATCTTCCAAATACAGTACTGGCGCAGTATAGGCATTCGGATTGTCGTCATCTTCAGCAGAAAATTCAAACGTTGAATCGAGCGCTGCTAAACGAGATTCCATTTCTCGAACTTCGGCAGGTTCAACCCCGAGTTCACGAGCAACGGTTTCAACTTCACCGTTATTAAACCAACCGAGACGCTTTTTCGATTTACGTAGGTTAAAAAACAATTTGCGCTGCGCTTTAGTCGTCGCAATTTTCACAATACGCCAGTTGCGTAATACGTATTCATGAATTTCGGCTTTGATCCAATGCACCGCAAACGAGACCAGTCTGACGCCGACCTCTGGGTTAAAGCGTTTCACCGCTTTCATTAAACCAATGTTTCCCTCTTGAACAAGATCCGCAATCGGTAACCCATAACCCGAATAACCACGAGCAACATGAACAACAAATCGAAGGTGCGATAAGATCAACGTTTTCGCCGCTTCAATATCACCTGAGTAGTGTAACCGCTCAGCCAGTTCACGTTCCTCTTCAGCCGTTAGCATTGGGTAGCTACTAACTGAACGGATGTAGCTATCTAAGCTATCTTGTGAAATAAGAGCCATTGGATACGCTTGGTTAGTCATTCAAATCCTCATCAATCTGTGATTTTGAGTTAATTTTAACCTGACAATCTTGAACCGAAAATCAATTCGTTTCAAGCCTTGATTGCCGATAATTTTACTCTCAGCCATGGTGGCCGTTCAATAAGACCGCTCTATTTTATAACGGTTCAATTTCTTTTAAATGCCGCTGCGCAGAGAGACGCGCTGCCAAACAGCCCAATAGTGTTCCCAACATCAGTAATAACAACGATTCATCCCAATTAAGGCCAATCAATCGAAAACGGCTATCATAAAGTGCCGCCAATTCAGTCACGGCACCATTGAGAATAATCGTCACTAGGGCGGTCAGCAACCAAGCTGATAAGCTGCCCAATAAGCCAAGCCACATCCCTGAATAAAGGTAGGGGCGTAAAATATAGCTGTCGGTTGCGCCAATCAATTTCATGGTTTGAATTTCATCTTTATTCGCTTGAACATTAAAACGCAAGGTATTACCGATAATCAAAAAGATCGACGACAACATGAGTATCGATAAGCTCACCACGATGATCATGGCTAAATGTCGAATTGCATCTAACCTCGCTAACCAATCTTCATCTAATCGGACATCGGTTACGTTGGCTTGCTGACGAGCTTCCTCAGCAATACGTTTGATTTGTTGATTGTCTTCCACGCTGGGAGTGATGACCAATACTCCAGGTAGCGCGTATTCATCCAGTAGGCTGATAGCTTGATCAAACCCAGCATATTGACTGAGTTCTGCTAAACCTTGCTGTGGGGATATGTAATCAACCAAGGCGATATCGGAGCGATTTTCCAACTGATCTTTTAATATCATCACCCGAGATTCAGGCGTTCCTTGTTGAAGGTAGACACTAACTTGTGAAGGACTGGTCACATTGACCGCGACCGAAGCAATATTTTTCGTTAATAGATATAAACTGGCGGGTAACGCTAGCGCCATTGATATCACCGCCAATGTCAGTAAATTACCGAGCGGACGTCGCCATAATGCCGAGAATGCCATTTGGGCTTGCTTACTATGCGTAGTGATAAAACTGTCTCTTGGCGCTCTTGGGTAAGGCTGACTGCGCTTTTTAGGGTTGGCTTTATTGCTGACCATACTCTTCCACCTCACTTAAAAAGCCTTGGTTCAACTCTAAGTGACGATATTGAGGTCGAGATTGCACCAAATTAATATCATGGGTCGCTAATAAAATCGTCACTCCTGCGCGATTAAACTCCTCAAAGAGCCGTAATATACGATTCGATAAATCAGGATCCAAGTTACCCGTCGGTTCATCGGCTAACAATAAGGTCGGTCGATTGACTACCGCACGAGCAATACCGACGCGTTGCTGCTCGCCACCGGATAACTGACTTGGTAGACAACGAGCTTTGTCTAATAAGCCTGTTTTATCTAATGCCGCTGAAACGCGCCGTTTGATATCTTGCTCTGCGATTGATTCAATACGCATCGGTAAGGCAACATTATCAAAGACCGTTCTGTCCATTAATAATCGATGATCTTGAAAAACAATCCCAATATTGCGCCGTAAAAAAGGAATGTCACGATTAGGAATACGGGTAATATCATGACCATTAAAACTAATTTTTCCGTCACTGGGACGCTCAATGGCACAGATCAGCTTGAGTAAGGTACTTTTACCCGCTCCTGAGTGGCCACCTAAAAAGGCCATTTCCCCCCGACGCAGATGAAAATCGACTTTCTGTAAGGCTTGCCGACCGCCACGATAAGCTTTACTGACTTGTTGAAACTTAATCACCCGTGATCCCTCTATGACACATAACGTATCGCTGACTAAACACCTTAACGGCGACATGCGGGCAAATCAGCCACACATGATCGCCAGATTCAACACCGCCAAGCTCACTCTTCTCGGCTAAATAGCGCGTCGATAAATTCTTGAGTAACAAACGGACGCAAATCATCAATCCCTTCACCAACACCAATATAACGGATGGGAATTTGAAATTGGTCAGCAATAGCAAAAATAACACCGCCTTTCGCGGTACCATCCAACTTGGTCAGGGTTATCCCGGTGAGTGGCGCAGCTTGGCTAAACAACTTGGCTTGGCTAATGGCATTTTGTCCAGTTCCCGCATCAAGGGTTAACATGATCTCATGTGGCGCTTGCGGATCAATTTTCTTCATTACACGAACAATTTTCTTCAGCTCTTCCATTAAATTGGCTTTATTTTGTAGTCGGCCTGCCGTATCGGCAATCACCACATCAATACCCCGAGCTTTAGCGGCTTCAATCGCATCATAAATCACCGAAGCACTATCTGCTCCTGTATGTTGAGCGATAACTGGGACGTGATTGCGCTCTCCCCAAACTTGTAATTGCTCAACGGCAGCGGCGCGAAACGTATCCCCCGCCGCCAACATAACTTTTTTACCTTGCGCTTGGAATTGTTTGGCTAATTTGCCGATCGTCGTCGTTTTACCGACGCCGTTAACACCGACCATTAAAATCACATAAGGCATCGTTTGGCTATCAATCTGCAAAGGTTTCTCTACTTTGGCCAACATTTCTGCCATTTCTTGCTTTAATAACGTGTAGAGTGCTTCCCCATCACGTAACTGCTGGCGAGACGCTTTTTCGGTTAAACTGGTGATGATTTTAACCGTCGTTTCCATACCCACATCGGCCATCAATAGTTGCTCTTCAAGCTCCTCGAATAGCTCATCATCGATTTTCTTACCTTGAAACAGCCCAAAAAAGCCAGCACCAATGTTCGCTTTAGTACGGCTCAAACTAAGCTTGAGACGCACAAAAAAACTTTCACTCGGTTTTTCTTGCTCTTGAATTCTAGGTGCTGTTTCTGTTTCTGTTTCTGTTTCTAGACGAGTTTCGGTACTGGCTTGGTGATGCTCAACGGGTAAGGTCGATGGTTCTAAAGCAGGATCGTCCGCTTCTTTTACCGATTCGTTCTCTTCCACTACTGTTGTTGCGTTTGGTTGTTCATCCCCAAACCCTAACCATGACAATAAGCCACGTTTCTTTTTTTCTGTCATTGGGAGCTATCCTGAATTTGACATAACGATGACTCTTTTCTTGCAAGATTATCCCTTTAAGAAAAGAAAAATGACAAAGCAGTGAAAACTTTCTCGTTCGCTTGATAAACTTTGTCATAATATTGAATTCTGCTGGCTATTTATCTCAATGTTTAAACACAAGCTAAATAGAACAGTCATATAGTAACACTTAATTCACGGTCAAAAAATCTATGCTAAAACGTCGCCCGCAAACCCTATCACAAAAACGCCTCCCCAGTGGCCATGTTCGCATTATCAGTGGATTATGGCGGGGACGAAAATTGCCGGTGCATGACGCTCAGGGATTGCGCCCCACCACTGACCGAGTCAAAGAAACCGTGTTTAATTGGTTGGCGCAAGACATCGCAAAAGCGAAATGCTTAGATTTATTTGCTGGTTCTGGCAGTTTGGGATTTGAGTGCGCCTCCCGTCAAGCGAGCTTAGTTACGATGCTCGAACTCAACGGAGCGGCTTACCATCAGTTGAAGAGTAACATCGCTAGCTTACAAGCCAGCAACATCCACGCGGTGCATGGCGATACGTTGCACTATCTCAAACAATCTGCCAGCGAATACGATGTGGTTTTTATTGATCCCCCCTTTCACCAAGGATTGATCAACCAAGTAGTGCCGTTACTTGAATCCAACGGCTGGTTGGCAGAACAAGCCATTATTTACATTGAATGTGAAAAAGAGCTCTCATTGAACGAGCTACCTGACAACTGGCAGTTGCATCGAGAAAAAACTGCCGGTCAAGTCTGTTATCACTTATACCTCAGACAAACAACCTCAGCATAACCTTACCGATGCTCGCTATCATTTTATCGTCCGATGATAGCGAGCGCTCTATCCGTTCTCCACTACGCCCTACGCCGCACCCATGTAGCTTTTCACACCATTCAGGAACATTTGGGTCGAAATCATCACCAGCAACAAGCCCATTAAGCGTTCGACAGCTTTTAGCCCCCGTTCGCCTAATACACGATGGAAAAAATTGTAGAACATCAAAATAATAAAAGTTCCTGACCAGGCAATAATCACCGCTGCAGAAAGCTCAAGCATGTGTTGTGGATGCTGAGTTGAAAGTAAAAGCAGTGCGGCAATGACGGAAGGCCCAGCAATCATCGGGATGGCCATCGGAACTAAGAATGGCTCTTCTCCTGCGGCTAAACCTGTAATGCTACCCGCACTGGGGAAAATCATTTTAATCGCAATAATAAACAGAATAATGCCGCCAGAAATACTCAATGTTTCAGGCTGAACATGTAAGAAACCAAGAATCGATCGCCCTGCAAACAAAAATAACATCAAGATCACCAAAGCAAACAACAGCTCTCGGATCAATACTTTACGGCGACGTTTAGGATCAAGATGCTTAAGAATGGATAACACGACTGGTAGGTTACCCAGCGGATCCATGATTAAAAATAGCATGGTTGCCGCAGATAAAATTTCCATAAAACCTCAATAGACACAGGATGTGATAGAGATAGGCATGCCCGCAGCAGGGAAGACGGAATTAAGAGAGTAAAACAACCGAAGCGACAATCAAAGATTGAGCGAGCAAATAGCTCCCAGATATCCAATACTGTCCCCAAGGTAAAGAGTGTCGATAGTCATGAATCGCCAATAATAGCGCCGACAAAATAAACAGCAAACTACCCAAAAACCCTGCCAAAGACGCCAAAGATGGACTCTGCAGCAACACCTCGCCGGAGGCCCAAGCTAATTGTACCAGCACCAGCCCCATTATCGTAACAGGAAAAAGTAACGTATCGATTTGTGGTAGCAGAAGGAAAAAGGTGACAACACTGGTTGCAATCAATAAGGCAGGTAACCACCAAACCATATTACCGGATAATTGAATCCAAAAAGCTTTACTGTAACAGAGCTGGGCAAATAGAAAGCCAAAAAAACACAATTTGGGCCGATAATGAAACGTATGTAACCCATCAGCCAACATCGCGATGACTAAACCAATTGCTATCCATAGCGCAGGCATAGAGCGAGAAAATAACGGTTCAATGATCATCGCAAGCAATAGCACTAAACTGACCATTTTAAACAATACTGCTTGCCGTCTATGCTGGTTTTCAAACGCAGAAATGCTGATGAATCCCGATAATGCCACAGAAATCCAGCTCCACATGTCGATACCTCTTATCAATTCTGCCGCCAGTGTAGGCATGTCATCCATGAAGTCCAGAAGCGAACTGCAAAAATTGGATCTTGATTGCGATTCAATCACGTTAAATTCATCGTTTAAAACTTATCAGCATTCATCGCTCGTGGACTATTCTTTAACTGAATGAGACAACAGACATAACAACCAAACATTAAAAAACATTGTTTTAAACAATAAACATGGTAATAAAAAACCAAAAAAAACCAATGATAAATTAAAAAAATTAATAAAAGACATTTAAAATCAGTCAATTAAAAACAAAAATCAACAAAAATTAGATTTTGCAGGAAATTCCATTAAATCAAAACAAATAAACATAATAAATCCATATAAACTCATCCAACCAGATGTAAATGATAACTCATATCATTAAAGTGTTAATGATTTATTTAAAAAATAGGAATTAACTTAAAAATGACACAACTTGACAGGTAGCACCAGAAACCATAATAAACACATTAATAAAACATAAAAACAACATAAAAAAAGCATTAAAATTCAAACATATATATAAAAATCAGAATAATTAACCACCGATAAGAACAAGAGACAACCAACCAATAACACCCGCCTTAGTTCGCTATAATCGGAAAAATCATCACACTTTAACAACCACTTTTAAGACTTTCACCAAGATCCCCTTGATCAAGTCAATAAAGCAAGCTATTCTGATTAACAAGATGAGACAGACAACAGAGGAGCAGTGTTATGATTTCTTCATCTCAAAAACAGGGATTGGTAATGATCGCAGTCATCGTCGGCTTAATGACACTGCCTCTACTCTACTAATTCATTGTTTTAAAACAAAAAATAAAAAAGCATATAAAAAGGACGCCTAGCGTCCTTTTTATATGCTTTTTTATTTGGCTGATCCGCGATTAAGCAAAGATGATACTTACAGCTCAACAAGCTTCACTCTGATCAAGTAGCAAAATAAATATCTAACTTTCAGAGAAAAACTACGCCATCGCGCTAGCTCTTCGGTAAAAAGTGAGGGAAAAACTTTGATAATTCATCCCAATGGAGGTAATAAAACGTTACCGCAGCCATAGTCATCAATAACATCAACATTACAGCAACGCGCCAAATAAAACGCCCGCTACGTGGAGCCAGCTCTTTTTCACACTGAACACAGGTGATAAAAAATGCTTTTCTATCCGGCAAATGAAAATGATCTTCATGGACAATTTTATTGCGAATCGTGGCTATGTATCTCAGTTTTTCAATAATATCATGCGGTAGCCGCTCCTCGCAGCTCGAAATAAGCTGATGCAGCCCTTTACCTTGAGCGTGATAACGCTGACGCAATAAGGTTTCTAATCTTCTCGTTCGTAATACGACTTGTTCTATCTCGGACATGTCTGCCTCCTTGCTTATCCCCTTACTACTTGAAGCTGCAGCGGGTTGGCTACGTTAACCTATCTGCAACTCCAAGTGGTTTGGATATACACTACCACGATCTCATTGTTACTGATCGTCAAGCGCAGCACGACTGAATTGTCATGCCAGAAAAAATCCCACCACCAAAGTGTGAACCCAACCGAAAAATCTTGTTGTTCAATGCTGGGTTAATCACGCAATTTCGTTTTACTGCCCCTAAAGTCAACCACTTCGGTAAAATCAGTCTTCACTCTTTGACTATTATCGACATCCGTTATGGGCTTAGTTCAGCGGTTTTCTGGAGAATATGATGTCACCCTCTCTATTACTTATCGTCACTATACTCATCCTTTTATTGGTTGGCTTATGGTTCTTCAGTCGTTTTTTTCGTCAACATTTTCAAGGTGAAAATGCCCCTGAACGTACCGCCTTAGTCACCGTTTTAGACAAACAAATCGTGGTTATAGATAACCCACTTCCCGACCAAGAGGAACAAGAATATTGGATTTATGTCCAAAAAGGGACATTGGGCCCGAAACGAGAATTTCAAATTGGCCCGCATTACTACCACGCTTTAAATCCAGGCGATCAAGGCATATTGACCTACCAAGGACGAAAATTTCTCCACTTTGCTTTGAAAATTTAAGGTAGCAACCAACGTGTAGCTGTCGACCGAGATAAAGCATAACTAGTGAGTAATGCCCCCGCACCACTCAATAGTACCCAAAGTGGGATTACCCATAAGGGATGACCGTCATACCATGCGTAGGTTTTCATTGGCCATAGAAAAATCGGATGCAATAAATAAATGCCTAAGCTGTGCTGGCTGATGATCACCACCCAACGCTGTACTGCATTTGGTAATTGTTCAGCTAATGAGCGACACAACACAAAGACCATGATCGCCGCAGCAACGACATTAAGCGTTTTATACGATAACCAACGCCCAACCGTATACCGCCCGTGTGTCAGACTCAATTCCAGTACCGCTTGGACCGTCATATACAGTGCAAACGAGCCCAGAATTATGACGAATAATAGACTAAAAGACGATAGCCGCAGCTTTTGGTACAGCAGGTAACCTAGAGGCAAATAACCGCTATAGAGCCAAATCTCATGACTCCATGGCCCGTCAATACCGAATAAGTACAAGCCTGTTGTCATTAACCATATCGTCACCAAACTGTACCAAAAGCCATCATCGACTCGATTGACTAACCAATGTAAACAAGGAATAAGTAAATACAGCGGGATAAAATAGTAAAAGAACCCTAAATGGTAATAGGTTTCTTGATGGGGACTATCCAACAGCGTTTGTTTTACAACATTGATATCAAATCCATGGCGACTCCATCCGCTTAAATAAGCGTAAAACAGCGACCAAATCACAAAGGGAACCACCACTTTGCCTAATCTTCGCTGAAGGTAATAGCGTAAATCAAATGGCCTAGGGTCGCTCAACATCAAGGCGCCAGAAATCATAATAAAAATCGGCACAGCCCAGCGACTAAGGCCATTAATCGTCACCGCACTGATCCATTGTGGATCAGGAATGGTCCCCATCATCTGCCGATAAGGCGCTAAGACATGGATCGCAATCACCGCAATAGCAGCAACACAACGCAACAAATCAAAAAAAATCACTCGCTTAGTCATAACATGCTCTAGAGGTGGTGAATAAGCAACAATCCCGCTTCCCCTAAAGCATAGACTGATGAATTTAGAGTTATCCCTAATAAGAATATAACCATAACAAATTGATTTAAAAGAGAGGTAAAAATAAAGCCAATCGTCTGTCAATGATGAGTTCATCAATCAATGCGCAACCCAGTTCCATCGGTTTAACCTATTAAAACAATACCCACAACCGACTTTCTTAACACCTCATCAGGCGATAGCATAGCTTCAACGTTTGCAAAACAGCAAAATCTTGTCATCGATTACCATCGATAGTTATAAAAAATTAATGAGGTGAGTGTATGAAAACCAATCTTATCGGCCTAGACAGTCATCAAAGCCAGCAACTCGCAGCATCGTTAAACCAATTACTGGCCAATTACCAAGTGCTGTATATGAATACTCGCGGCTACCATTGGAACATTAAAGGCAAAGCCTTTTTTGAGTTACACAGTAAATTTGAAGAGATTTACACCGACCTGCAAAGCAAAATTGATGAGTTAGCCGAACGTATCTTAACGCTTGGTGCTCAGCCTTTGCATAGTTTTAGTGCCTATTTACAAGCGGCTGAAATCGAAGAACACATCAATGCCACTGACGGTCAAACAACCATGCATGGTCTCGTCAACGGTTTTGGCGCTTTAATCAATCAACAACGCGCGATCCTCGCTTTTGCGGCTGAAGTCGGTGATGAAGGCACCAGCGCACAAATGGGTGACTACATTCGTGAGCAAGAAAAACTGGTTTGGATGCTTAACGCTTGGTTGCAATAAACCGAAGTCGCCTTTTAAACAAATAACAATTACTGAACCATTAAACTATCCATAAATAATCACCACCCTTTTGACCGGCGCTTATTCTCTCCCCAAAGACAAGGATGAATAAGCGTACGGTCTTTTTTATTGGCGGATCGAATTCATCAACACAGTGAATGGACGCTGCACCACTATTGCCGTGCCTTTAATACAAACGATTTGGTGTTGCAGGTAGGCATTGCAATTCTGGTTGACTGGCTTATGCTAGCCAAGTCGATTCTTTACAGACGGCACCTCATCATCCATAGATTAGATAAGCTCATGCCAAACTCTTATACTCAAGAAACCCATTTTCAACACGCGATGCAGCACGATATCACGCAATGTTGGCAATCTCGTCAGCAAGGTTATCACCTGACGCTTGATAATAAACGGCTCTATTGGTGTTCCCTCACCGCTGCACAGCACAATAAAGTGATTATCATTGTTAATGGCCGTATTGAATCAGCGTGTAAGTATCAAGAATTGTTTTATGACTTATTTCACCAAGGGTATGACGTTTACTCTTTTGATCATCGAGGCCAAGGACTGTCAGAGCGACTGATTGATGACCCACAAATGGGCTATGTGATGCAGTTTGATGATTATGTGCGTGATATGGATGAGCTTATTACGACATTTCGATTACAAAGCTACGCGCAGCGCTATCTGTTGGCCCATTCCATGGGTGGTGCCATTACCACACGCTACCTAGAAAGTTATCCAAACCACCCTTTTGATGCGGCTGTACTCAGCGCACCCATGCTGGGGATCAATATGCCTTGGCAACTGCGGCCGATCGCTCTGACACTAACCAAACTGCTCAGCGCCTCCTATGCAACTCCCCGTTACGCTCCCGGCTATGGGCCTTATCTGCCAAAACCTTTTGCTATCAACCAACTGACCCACAGCGCTGTTCGCTACCAATGGTTTCGTGATCTGTATGAACAACAGCCGCAACTGAAATTAGGGGGGCCAAGTGCACATTGGGTTTGGCAAAGCCTGCTGGCTATCAAACGTTGCTTTGCAGAGATGCAAAATATTCGTCTACCACTGTTATTACTGCAAGCGGGACAAGATACGATTGTCAGTAATCACGCTCAAACTCGCTTCATGACGCAATTAGCACGCAGCAATCCTCAAGCCAAGATCGAGATTATTGATGGTGCAAGGCATGAGTTACTGTTTGAAAGTGATCGTTACCGTACCCCAGTTCTCGATAAAATAATGGCTTTTTTTGCACAGCATGCCAATGGTGGCGAAAGCTCGCCAATAGAGGAAAATAACCATGCCTAGGTTTACCCTCTTTTGGACAATCATTTTCACTTACACTAGTCTGCCACAGTTATGTCTTGGCATTTTAGCAGTACAACGAGGGTTTTATGACCACTGAACAAACAACACCGGTACGTATCGTCGCTTCCGATCTCGATGGCACCTTGTTAGCGCCTAATCATCAATTAAGTGAAGTGACCAAGCAGACGCTGCAGGCTCTTCATCAACAAGGTTTTACCTTCGTATTTGCCACCGGGCGACACCATGTTGATGTTGCCGGTATTCGTGAAATTGCTGGTATTCCTGCTTATATGATCACCTCAAATGGCGCTCGTGTGCATGATCAGCATGACAAAGAACTGTACAGTAAAAATGTACCTGCAGATTTAGTCCAAGCGATCATCGATCTGGTTAAACACGATGACGATATTTATGTACATATTTATCGTGATGAAGATTGGTTACTCAATCGTGAAGATGAAGTATTACGTCATTTCCATGAAGACTCCGGTTTTACTTATCAAGTATTTGACGTTAATGCCGCGCCAAATCAAGGTGTCGCTAAAATCTTCTTTACTAATACCAAACAAGCTCATGAACAGCTCGTCCACTACGAAAACTTAATTAACCAACATTTCGCCGGACAACTGAGTGTCGCTTTCTCAACCCCTTGGTGTTTAGAAGTGATGGGAGCGGAGGTATCGAAAGGCGAAGCGTTGCAAGCGATTGCTCAATCTCTAGGCTTAACACTTGAACACTGTATCGCTTTTGGTGATGGCATGAACGATGTGGAAATGCTTTCAATGGCAGGTAAAGGATTAGTGATGGGAACGGCACATGAAAAAGTATTTCGCGCCTTACCTAATAACACCGTTATCGGCAGTCACGCTGATGACGCCGTCGCTCATTACCTACAGCAGCACTTGCTGAGCCATAACCAGCAATAACATCAACAAACCATATGCAGTCACACCAAAGGGGATAACTACGTCTAACAGTTGTCGTTAGCTTCCCCTTTATGCTGCACCTCTGATAAGAACAATCAATCGCGAATATTAACGAGTCATCCTGACTTAACCCTTTCTTGGTTGATGATGGCTTGCCATTCTGACTCACTGAGCGGCATGATCGACAACCGATTCCCCTTTTTCACCAAAGGTAATGCCGCCAGCTCCCGCACCTGTTTTAGCTCTGACAGTGGGATCACGCGCTGAGTTTTACGTACAAACGCAACATCAACCATCAACCAGCGCGGTGACTCTGGGTTCGATTTAGGGTCGAAATACTCACTGGTTGGATCAAACGCAAAATGATCGACATAAGCTTCCCGTACCACTTGAGCAATGCCCGCCACACCAATATTCTGACAAGATGAATGGTAAATCAGTACGTGATCACCTTCTTTTACCGCATCGCGTAACCAATTTCTTGCCTGATAATTGCGTACCCCTTCCCAAGGTGAAACCTTTTGTGTTCGTAAACTGTCAATAGAGAAGGTATCCGGTTCAGTTTTAAACAACCAATATGCCATAATAAAGCCCTATATTTTTGTATGTTCTGCCACGAGGAAGAGATAACATGAAGCAGCTAACAAGACCTGCCGCCCTTTTCGCGCTGCTTGCCATCCAAGCATGTTCATCAACGCCACCTGAGCAATCAGAGGTAACGCCAAACCCAGAGCGGACACAGGCGACACTCGATAATCCTGCCAGTATCAAAATGCAAACCTTTATTCTACGAGGTGAAGTCGTTCTTGGCCCAGATGTCAGCTCATTAACCCCTTGTGATAGCAATAACCAGTATTGGCTAGACTTATCACCTGAGCTCAAACAACAAGCGAGAGCTGTGGCTCATCAACCTTATCAAGCTCTTTATGGTGAAGTCATCGGTTATCTGACCCCACCGAGTCAAACAGGATTTAATGGTGATTATACCGCTCGCTTTGTCGTCCAGCAGATCAACCAACTGAGTTCGGAAAATCCTCAGCGCTGCCAGCATCCCCCACGTCCAACTCGCGCTTTTGGTACTGAGCCATTTTGGTCCATTCAGTTCACGCCTCAAGGACTAGAATTTCAGCCTTTAGGCGGTGATAAGCAACACTTTATGATTGAGAATAGCCAACTGTCGACCCAACAACGTCATTATCAATTTCCCGAAGGCAAGCTCAGTTTAGTACGCGCCGTTTGCTCCGATAATATGAGTGATACGCTTTACAGTTGGCGGTCGACCTTAACCTTATCCGCAACCACTTATCAAGGCTGTGCGACATTAAGTAACGTCGATACCACACAAACTTGGGCGGGTACCTATTTTGCGAGCGCCAGTGATCAACGCGGCTTTGGTGTCACGCTAGAACTGAACGCTGATCATAGTGCCATCACACGTTATCGTTATCTGAGTGGTGAACGGGAACTGGTTGAAAAAGGCTATTGGCAACAGCTGAATCCTAAGCAAGTACAAGTGGTCATGACCCACCATCAACAGCAATATTTACTATCAGAACGGATTTATACTCGTGATGGCTTCCAGTTGCATGCTGATAAAGAAAAAATTGGCCACCAAGTCTATCCAATCAGTGAGGGGGGACTGACGCTCTTTCAAGCAAAAAGCATCGCCGATCAGCAGACATCCCTCAATCAACGTAACTTAGATGACCATCCACAATCGATCTCTTCTCGTGGTGATTATGATGAGCAAGTTGACCAAGCGATCAAACGCTATTTTGCGTTGCACAAAACCGACCCGAGTCATATCCATTATCGCTGGTTGAAGTACGACTTAAATGGCAATCAAACACCAGAACTGCTCGTCCAACTGGATTGGTGCCAGCAAGAGCAATGCACCTTACTGATTTTCGAGCAAAAAGCCGGAGAGTGGCGTTTTAACAGCCGCATCAATCAGGTCGCTACGCCTTTTCAACTCGGTAAGCTGGCTCATCATGGTTGGCAAGATCTGATTTTAACTCTCAGACGTGATCCGCAAAGTCAGCATTACCAATTGTCTTATAATGGCATCAGTTATCCAGCCACCACTCGTGATGCTCAACCGGCGCAAACAACACAGATCAGCGGTGTCACACTGTTTGCCGATGGATTAGCACCCAAAAGTGGAGTGAAATTATAATGGCTTGCTTAGAATGTGGTCTCGAATGGCAGTGTCTGTGTTCGGTGGTTCCCAGCCTCAGCAGTCCATTGATCCTCTCATTACTGATGCATGAAAATGAATATCAACGCGAGACCAATACGGGTCGCTGGCTGACCAAAGCCCTGCCCGATTGCGCAGACTATCTCTGGCAGCGACGCACTCCACCACCAGCCTTACTCGATCGCATTAATGACCCAGATTATTATTCACTGCTCATCTACCCTAGTGAGCACAGTGAGCCTATCGAGCAGCATCTGCAACATGCACAAGATAACGGGCAAATCCCTCACTTTATTGTCTTAGATGGCACTTGGCAGGAGGCGAAAAAAATGCTGCGCAAAAGCGACTGGTTAAACCTACCCCATGCCCATTTAACAACCACACAGACGTCCCACTACCAGTTAAGACGTAATCAACAAACGGGACATTTATGCACTTTAGAGGTGGCCAGTGAATTGCTCAAGCACATCCACCAACCTCAGCAAGCTCAGGCATTAACTGATTTTCTCGACACGTTTATGAAAACCCTCCAGGCCGATAAAAGCGGCCATCGATTACGCGATCACTCGCTGACGTAAACGCACAGGCTGACCTAAATAAAAACCTTGCAAGTAATCAACCCCCATGTCTTCGCTTATCTGACAGACGGTTTGGTTATGGACAAATTCAGCCACCGTTTTGGCATTCAGCACTTGGCACAGCTTAACCAATTGCTGCGCAATTTTACGCTGCTTAATGTCTTGATCGATATTACAAATTAAGCTGCCGTCTAACTTAATGACTTGCGGCTCTAATTTAATAATCTCGTCAATATTCGAGTAACCACTGCCAAAATCGTCAACAATAATTCGCACGCCTAAACGCTTAAAGTGTTCGCATACCTCAATCATCTGACCATAATCTTTGATCTGTTCATTTTCGAGCACTTCTAACCCCACTCGAGAGGGATCAGCCAATGACTTCACCGCGGCCTCAAGACGCAATAACGTGCGTTCACTCATTAAATCTTGCGGAGAGAGATTAATTGAAAATGCTTCCTGGCGATCACGCATGATATCAAAGGTACTTTTTATCATTTGCCGACTTAGGCGCGTGTAAAGATGACTGCCTTCGATGATCGGTAAAAATCGTCCCGGTAGAATAATCTCCCCTTCGTCTTCAATACGCACCAAACACTCATAGGAAGCCAGTTGATGAGAATGAGCGTGAACGATCGGTTGGCCGTACACCAACACATTATTATCCAGAACCGCCCGGCTCACACACGATAACCAGCCCAATCGTTTTTGACGTAATTCATCTTGAGCACGTAATCGCGTTGCACTGCAAAAATGCCGATTACGCTGAAAGGCGTGCCGACGAGCTTCAATCGCGCGCAGCAATAAATCGTCCGCATCTTCAGCCGGAAACTCTTTACGACTGACTAATCCCGCGCACAACGAAACAGAAACATAATCCACTTCTGGTAAGCCATAAGGTTCAAAATTGACATGCTCAAGCTGCTCAACAAATTGTGAAAACAGGCGATGAATCTCTTCTTCATCGCGATCAGCACTAAACACGGTCGCCCACTCGCCAACACCAATCGCATACAATGAACTCAGGCCCGGTAGATGCTCAGTTAAGTACTCTTGAAAATGCCCAGTTAAATCAACCAATAACTGGTCACCAACTTGATAACCGTACTTCTCATTAATCTGATGGAAGTTGGTCAATTTTAGCGCGAGTAAGTGTTCACCGTTCACCATCTGCAATAACCGTTCACGCAATACCACACGATTGGCTAGGCCAGTACGTCGATCAACGCGATAACTAGCCGTGAGTAATGAGGCTTGATCTTGAATTTTCTTGCTTAAATCACGATTCATCTCGTCCAAATCATCTAACGCATTACGAATCAGACTGAATAACGGGGCAATTTCATCGTGTTTGGTAACATAAGCAGGGCTTAACGTAGCCTGAGCTGGCACGCCTTCACGTAGCGCAAGATAAGTCATACTGTGATGAAGCATGCGTTGTGACTGTCCGTCATGCCACAGTTCACCCGCTAAGTAGCCACCATGAGTGGCCACTTGGTTTTGTAAAGGCAGAAGTTCTTGGTTACCAGCAATAAAGTCCAAACGTGAAGTACAGCTATAGATAATCATTTGCTCAGCTTGGAACTCACGTAGCCGCTCAGCACCGATCGAGATTTGTTCTAAGGTTATCGATGGATGATCGAAACAAAAGCGCACCTCATCTCCTACCGATAATGGTGCGTTGAAAATCAAGCCGCCATCTTGTTCAGCAAGAGGAACGTAGACGTCTTGTAGCGTGACTTCACCTTTCAGCAGTGGGAAATGGCTCAACCTTTCCAGCGGCACCGATTGACCATTGCCTAAGTAACGGTCATACAATTGACGAACGGGTATATCATCGACTCGTTGTACCATGCAGCCAGTGGCAGCCGTGACCCGAAAGGTTCGCCCAACCGGATTCCACTCCGTGTAAGCCCCAGTTTGAACGTGTAAGCTCTCGCTATGCAAGGCAACACTCACCATCGCTTGATGATATAACTGTCGTCCCAATAATACCCACTGCCCTTGCTGGGTTTCGGTGGCTAATCCCCCAGCGACGACAATCCCCGGAGCAAAGGTATTCAAGGCATGAAAACGCGCCTTATCATCGATATGGGTTTGACTGATAAAGCACAACATTGCCTGAGAGTCGGACTGTAACTTCAAGCCATCAATCAACGCTTGAGTGTCTTTTCTTCCAGACAGGGAAAGGGTTTGTGCTGAGCAAGTGAGGTGAGTATTAGAAAAGTGACTGAAAATCAATAAAGTACCGTCGTGGTACAACTGTCCATCATGAATCATCGGCTCAGCGCTCAAACCGATTATCTTGGCCTCAGGATAAAGGGCCAATAACCTATCAACCCATGCTTGAACGCTTTCTATCGATTCACTCGACAGCAATTGGATCAACAATTGACCCGCCTTGGTCAAAGCGGGATGAATCGGTAATTCTGGAACGTCAGATTGTGCCGGAAAAAATAACGATGTTGTGAACATGTTCTCACTAACTCAGACTGCGAATACAACTTGTATCATTTGTGCAACTACGTTAATGATTAACCATGGAAATCACAATGTTTATTCAAGAAATCAATTGATTAAGTTGCTCTAGTCGATGAATTTCAATATCTGGCAAAACCGTTGCGCGAGAGTTTTCACGCAAAGTGAGACCTTGATCATTATACCAACACGATTGGAAACCATTTTGCTTCGCCCCTTGCACATCCGTCACCAAGTGATCGCCAACATGCAAAATCATTCGCGCTGGAAGCGCTAACCTGTGACTCGCTTTATCAAAAAGATCCGCGTAAGGTTTGGCTCGCCCATCGGCACCTGCCTTCAATACGCTCTGAAAATAATCACCTAAACCAATTTTCTCAACATCAACGTTACCATTAGTGATCGCAATCAGCGGCAGCTTTTCCGCTAGAGAGCTCAATACCTGATGCGTCATTAATGGTACATCGACCAAATTGCGTAAGCGTAATACTTCATGGATTGTCTCTTCTGCAACTTGTTGCGCCAAAGATACAGAGTAGCCTAACTGCACTAATCCTTGTCTTACCTGTTCAAAACGCCACTGCGTAACATCGTGACGCAGCCAAGGATCTTGCATCGCAACCTGCCGCTTGAGGCTTACCCACCATGCCTTAGGTTGGCTAGCAGTCAACGGATGTTGCTGATGCAACCATTGCGTCACCTGCTGCTCTAAATGCTCAATCACTGGGTGGTTATCATATAAGGTGTCATCCAAATCAAAGCTCATGGCTCGAATTGGTCCTAACTGACGGTAAAACAGCATCAACTACTCCTTGGCTTTCTTTTTTGCTCGTGGATGAGCTTGGTCATACACCTGAGCAAGATGTTGAAAATCAAGATGAGTATAAATTTGCGTGGTTGAAATGTTCTCATGGCCTAATAACTCTTGCACAGCACGCAAATTATTACTCGATTCCAACACATGAGTGGCAAAGGAATGACGCAATTTATGAGGGCTAATATGACTGGCTACCGACTGCTTATGTCCCCACTCTGCCATGCGCTTTTGTACGCTGCGATGAGAAATTCGACCACCAAGTTTAGAAATAAATAGCGCCACTTCATCGCCTTTCAATAGCGAACCACGAACTTTCAACCACTTACCAACCCACTCTTTGGCTTGCCCTGCAAAGGGTACTTTTCGTTCTTTATCGCCTTTACCGATCACTCGAATCTCGCCGCGGCTAAAACTGAGGTCTTTAAGATCAATCGCCACCAGCTCTGCCAAACGTAAACCAGCGCCATACATTAACTCCATCATCGCTCGATCACGAATCGACAATGGGTCATCATCGGTCACCTCAAGCAACTGAGCCATCTCGTCCACATCGAGATTCTTCGGTAATGGTCGCTGTTTTCGTGGTGCTGAGACGCCTTTGGCTGGATTAGCCGCCAGCTCACCACGTAAAATTAAAAAATCAAAAAAGCTACGTAAAGAGGATAAACGCGTCGCTAAACTGCTGGCCTTCATCCCATCACGCATTCCTTTACTGGCTAGCTGACGAACCCAAGCCGCATCGACGTGTTGCCACTCGCTCACGCCGAGATGATGAAGGTGTCCAGCCATGGCTTGTAGCTGCTGCTGATAATTACGCTGAGTATGCAAACTCAACCCCTTCTCACTGCGCAAGTACTCATAAAAGCGCAATAGTGGCTGAGCCAACGTGTTAGGTAATGCCGAATCTTGCTCACTCATGATGATCAGATTGCCAAGGCAACACCGTAATCAAGTGACTTAACAATAGCGCCAAATGACGCAAAAAAAGCGTATCCATACAAGGTTGAAAATGACCCCCATCGGGGCTAGAAAAGGCTAAAATCCCTTGCGCTGCATTCTGGCCAAGAGGCAATACGACATAAGAGCCCATTTCGGGTGCCGTGCACTGCTCACCAAGTAACAACCAGCGATCGGCTTGCCGCAATCGACCTAAATAGGCTTGTTTTCCATTAAAATGATTGGTTGAAAAGCGTTGTAATTGCTCTTGGCTGATACCGTATTCTGCCAGCCTTGCATCCACTAAACGTAGATAAGCGATTAACCCAAGTCGCTGAGCGGTCGTTTCAATCGCGCGACATACCGCTGATAAACAAGAACACTTTAATAACTGCTCTTGTAAGTCCATAAATTCATGGAAAGTGCGATCATTGTTCGCAGCAAGAGACATCAAAGCCGTGATCTCTTCTTCCAGCTCTTCAATCCGCTGTCGCTGACGAGCCATTTGAACATGCACCAAAGAAACCGCACCAGCTTGTGGATGCGGTAAGGATAAACGCTCCACCAATTGAGAACGGTGCTGGAAAAAATCAGGGTGATCAGTTAAATATTCAGCGACGACCTCTGCCGTCAGAGCTTCTACTTGTGGTTGTAACAAAACACATCCTTACTTTAGCAAGAAACTTGGCCATCAAACACATGGGTTGCCGGCCCTATCATATAGAGAGGCTGTCCCGGACCTTGCCAGCTGATCTCTAAACGACCACCGGGTAAATTAACCGTCACGGTATCATCCAACAGATCTTGCAGGATACCGACCGCAACAGCAGCACAAGCTCCACTACCGCACGCTTGAGTTTCACCAGCACCACGTTCGTAAACCCGCAGATTAATTTGCTGACGATTGACAACCTGCATAAATCCAGCATTTACACGCTCAGGAAAACGTTCATGCGACTCCAACAAAGGACCGATTCGTTCCACTTCTGCGGTAGCAATATCCTCGACAACAGTCACCACATGGGGATTGCCCATGCTAACCGCGCCACAAAACAGCGTCTGTTCATCGACACGCATAATGTACGTTTTTTCTGCTTGCTTAGCGCGAAATGGAATTTTGCTCGGCTCAAACTCAGGGATGCCCATGTTCACGCACACCTGATCATCCTCTTCAATGCTCAAGATGATTTTGCCTTTTTTAGTACTGACACTGAGACTGTACTTATTGGTTAAGCCTTTCATTCGTACAAAACGCGCAAAACAGCGTGCGCCATTGCCGCACTGCTCCACTTCACTACCATCAGCATTAAAAATCCGATAATGAAAATCGCTTTCTGGATCATACGGTGCTTCAACCACCAAAAGCTGATCAAATCCGACCCCAGTATGACGATTCGCCAAACGGCGAATCAGCTCAGGAGAAAAGAACACGTTTTGGGTAATACAGTCAACGACCATAAAATCATTGCCCAAACCGTGCATTTTAGAAAAATGGAAATGCATAAATGGTCACTTTACTCCGGCAAAATAGTTTCTAACGCCCAAAGGCTAGCCAACGATTCACGCTGACGAACAAGATGAATCTTATCGCCATCCACCATCACTTCTGCCGCTCGGGTTCGAGTATTGTAATTCGATGACATGGCAAACCCATACGCACCAGCAGAACGAACCGCCAACAAATCGCCTTGGGCCAACACTAACGGGCGATCTTTCCCTAAAAAGTCACCCGTTTCGCATACTGGACCAACCAAATCATAAATAATGGCTTCACCTGCACGCGGTGCAACAGGCACAATATCTTGCCAAGCTTGATAGAGTGCAGGACGCATCAAATCATTCATTGCTGCATCAATAATGGCAAAGTTTTTATGTTCTGTATGTTTTAAGAACTCAACCCGCGTTAATAACACTCCAGCATTAGCTGCAATGGCACGACCGGGTTCAAAAATCAGCTCTAAATGCGGATGCTTATGCAAACGAGCCAGCAGGGCTTTCGCGTAATCCCCCGGCTGAGGTGGACGCTCATCACGATAGACAACCCCCAAACCACCACCGACATCCAAATGCGCGATAGTGATCCCTTCAGCAGCCAATTGGTCAATCAACGCCAGTAGCCGATCGGTAGCATCAATGAATGGCTCAAGTGCCGTTAATTGAGATCCGATATGGCAGTCAATACCACGCACATGGATATGCTCTAGATTGTGCGCCAAACGATACACTTCCGGCGCACGCTCAAAGGCAATACCAAATTTATTGTCGCGCAGACCTGTCGAAATATAGGGGTGAGTATGCGCATCAACATCTGGGTTGATACGTAATGAGACAGGGGCTTTAACACCAAGCTCCCCAGCCACTTGATTTAATAGCAGTAGTTCAGGTTCCGACTCAACATTAAAACACTTAATCTGCAGTGTCAGTGCGCGTTTCATCTCTGCCGCAGTTTTGCCAACACCAGAAAAAACCACATTACTTGGGTTACCCCCAGCCGCTAATACACGTTCTAACTCGCCACCCGAGACAATATCAAATCCCGACCCTAGGCGAGCGAGGGTATTCAGTACGCCCAAATTGGAGTTCGCTTTCACCGCGTAACAGATCAAATGCGGGTGCGCACCAACAGATTGATCAAAAGCATGCCAATGACGCTCAAGTGTGGCTCTGGAATAAACGTATAACGGGGTGCCGTATTGCTCAGCTAACTGTGTGAGGGAGACGTTTTCTGCCCAAAGCTGACCATCTTCCTGATAATTAAAGTAATCCAAAATAATGTCCCTTAATCTAATGTCTTGAATTTACTGATTCTGTTCACTCGGTTGAGCACGATCAGGCGGATATAGCGGCCCCGTTTGTCCACACCCTGCTAACGCAAGAGCAGAGAACAAAAATAGAGTTGTGATGGCTGTTTTCATTTTGCATATCGTTATTATTGACTCAATGCTCTCTATAATCGCACCACAATCAGGAAAAGCAATAGCATAGACAGGATGAACGAAACTGAATTTCCGCTCCAGCTTGAGCATCAATCAAAATACAGCAGATAAATCACGGGGAATCGGTATCAGTTGGGCTATATTAGCTAAAAAATTATACTTAACCGACCAGAGCCGATTCGATGGGCAATGAATAACAAAAAGCTAGACATTCCAAATCCGTAGACATTGCTGATAGCAGAGCGAGAATCAACGTCAAGAGGACTAAGCGTTGATCACTTTTGAAGGGCGAGAATAAACCGAGGAGTCATTACGATAAGGCACAACGTAGCTTTCTCCTTCTTCAGGATGAATGATTTGATAATACTGTGGCAGGTTAAAGTTAATTAATTTAGCCGCGATCTGATTATCATCTTTCACTGACGTGTAGAAGCTATTAACACTGTTGATCATCTCGTCTTTTTCACCACTACACTGATGATACACCTCGATCCGATTCGCTTCATCGAGTACGTAAATATTAAAGCCCTGCTCGGTATCCTCAAAAAAGAACTGCACCAATCCTTCACTGGCAAAACCATCCACTACATCGGGCAGTTGATAATCTTGCTCACGATCCAACATCAGTAATGGTGAACCTTTGAGTTTATTACTGGATATGCTGCGATAAAAATCGACAGAGTTTTCTAAGCGTTGCACTGAAACGCCTCGCCGCTCAAAAAATAGGCCATACATCTGCTTACCAATCCGCATCGCTTTAAACCGACGGCGTTTCTCTTGCTCAACGGGCTTTAGGCGTAAATCGATGCACTCGGCCAGTAATTGATAAATCAAATTACGCATCACACCACGCAAATGCTTGCTGTAACAAAAGACATCCACCGACTCTGGAGGAATCGCATCTTGGTGCATCTTACCTAATACGGTTTTCAGAGCATCCAATATCGCGGTTTCGCCCTTAAAGTGCAGGGTGCGTACTTCTTGCCAAGAGTTGCGATATACCAAATCAACACTGCCAACCAAACACTGCTGCTGCTCAGAAAAACTGAAAATATCTAAACGCTTAACATCAACCTTAAGCGACTTACCAGTTAACTGAGTCGTTGGATCGTTTTCAAAATTGATGAACATCGCCAGTTGGCTAATTTCACAAGGACTCGCCAGCGCCGCCATGGTCGGGCGACGTTTATGCAATGAAAAGGTATTTCTTAAGTCGCTGACCATTTGATAAAACTTATCGAGGTCGAGATGCGCATCACGGACAACCGAATGCAAACGGGTCGATTCGGTAATCAAGCCATTAAAAAAAGACCAAGCAACCAGTTTACTTAAATATTCATGATGATCTAAACAGCGCTGACCAATCATCCGCTCGGCCAGTGGCGGCTGTTTATACAGATACCATCCTGAAGGGTTCGCTCGCCCCGAACGAACCTCGATAAAAGTCAGATCCGGCTCATGTAAATCTGGGGAGATCTGTGGATTAAGCAGCGTCACTTTGCCAGGCAGCACTTCAAACGCGGCATACAATTTACGCGCTAAAATAGAAATATCTTGTGGGCTGATCGCAGAAGTGATGTCATGACGACGCGCAAATTGAATCAAGTTACGGTAACTGAGCATCAACGCATCCAATAAGGCATGATGAACCGTTTTCACTTGCTCAACTTTCCAATGACGGCGGTTATCCAGTTGTTGAATCGTTGCCTCGTCCCATTGCCAATCTTGAACCATTTCAGTTAGGGCTTCTCGTCGCCAAGCAACAGATCCCGCCCCCGGTTCACGCGATAATTTCTCATGAGTTTTGAGATAAAAACAGCGACGAACTAAATCGAGTCGTGAACGGTCACCAATTCGCTCTAAATAGCGGGTGACTTTTTTCAACATCAAATAGTACGCATCCATCCCATACAGATCAGGCTCATGGGCAAAAAAACGTCGTTTAGTATCAATGCTGAGTAATTGAGTATGGGGATATTCCCAAGAGTAAGCTTCTAATAAAGTCGCTTTTAAGACCGACTTATACGGTGAGTCAATACTCTTATACAGTTGCCATAAATTGGCACCAAAATACTCTTCGGCAGGAATTCGGTTTAGGCGCCCAAAATCAATCCATTCACTGCAATCAATGTAGTGATTAGCACACAATAAATTGACGTATTCATCGTAACACTCCTCCATTTCCGGAGGTACGATTTGCCACAATAAGCGCTTACCCGCCAGACGAACCGCAGAACGATAGAATTCATCCAACAACAAAAGGTGTTGAGAAGAACCGCAGTTCTCACCGGTCATTTGATCCGATTGATTATGGCGAAAACGCTGTTCATCCATAATAAAGAAATTCGCTTCGACACCTTGGCTTTTTGCCCAATCGGTGATCAGCAAACATTTATTGCTTAATCGTTCACGCTGTTCGCAGCTCATGCTGGCCGCCACACATACCCAAATATCCAAATCACTTGAGGTACTTTGGCCAATCGATGACGTGCTACCCATAGTGTATAAGCCTAAAATACTCGGCTGACTAGGTACGGGCAGTGTTGCTCCCAAAGCCAATTGCGTATCATCGATTAATTGTTGCTGAATCGGATCTAGGTTAAAACACTCAATACCGTGTGGAACTTGCTGCTCAAAATAGCCGGGGATCAAAGGATGGTTGTAGTGCAGCAAAGCGGGGATCAGATGAAAAACACGCTGACCTTGTAAATCCATAAGCGCCAGCGCACGCTCAGTGCGTTGCCGGTTAAGATTATCTAATCGCTGAATTAAGGTTTTTGTGTAAGCCTGCAAGGTTGGTTCCTTGGTTGAAACATTAACGCCCGCTTTGGATATGTTTTGTACGACAGACTAAACAAAACGTGATCAATTTAACACTTTAAATCCGCTGGGTAAAGCCATCTGCACTCTCTATCATACTAAAGTCGTAATTGATTTACCAAATCAATACCCTAGGGCATAAACGCGGCAGTACTAGTCATTTACTGTCTATTTTACTCGATATCGCCACAAACACCACTCAACTTGAAGATCCTCTCTCGTCAGCAAAGCAAGACTAAGTGCGATCCCAACGAGAAGCCCATCACACTATTTTCACTAAAAATCATCAATTTAGTCACAAATGAGCATCATCGCCATCTAGTATTAAAACTTTCCTGCGCACAATGTTAGGATGTCAGTATTGTTGACTGTTTATCGGGATTATCATGACTTCCACGCCTCCAATTCGTATTGCCACTCGGCAAAGCCCACTCGCTTTATGGCAAGCGCATTTTGTCAAAGATGCCTTGCAAGCCGCTCATCCACATTTAGAGGTAGAACTGGTGACCATGGTCACTCGTGGTGATGTGCTATTGGATACGCCTCTGGCCAAAGTCGGCGGAAAAGGCCTGTTTGTGAAAGAATTGGAAGTCGCGATGCTGGAAGGACGCGCTGATTTAGCCGTCCATTCGATGAAAGATGTGCCGGTGGATTTTCCTGACGGATTGGGGTTAGTCACGATTTGTCAACGTGAAGATCCTCGTGATGCTTTTGTCTCTAATCACTACCATTCACTGGCAGATCTACCTCATGGTGCGACTGTTGGGACTTGCAGCCTCCGCCGTCAATGTCAAATTAAGGAAGCGCGTCCTGATATTATCATTAAAGAATTACGGGGCAATGTAGGGACACGCCTAGCAAAATTAGACGCTGGGGAGTTTGATGCGATTGTCCTTGCCGCCGCAGGATTAAAACGTTTGGAGCTGGAACAACGTATCGCCAGTTTTATTTCCCCAGAACAATCGCTCCCAGCAGTCGGTCAAGGCGCTGTCGGTATCGAGTGTCGCCTCGATGACCAACGTCTCCTCACATTACTCGAACCCTTAAATCATGCCGACACCTATGATCGCGTGATCTGCGAACGTGCAATGAACCTGACCTTACAAGGTGGCTGCCAAGTGCCTATCGGTAGTTACACCGAGTTAGACGGTGATCAGATCTGGTTACGTGCTTTGGTTGGCGAGCCAGATGGCTCACGGATCATCCGTGGTGAGATTCGTGGCCCACGCCAACAAGCTGAACGCCTTGGTGTTGAATTAGCTCAGCAACTGCTTGACCAAGGTGCGCGTGATATCCTCAATAAACTCTATGCTGACCACGAGTAAACCATGGCAATATTGGTCACCCGCCCAGATCAACAAGGCAAAGCACTGTGCCAATTACTCCAGCAGCATGGGCACCAAGCGCTACATCATCCGTTAATCCGTATCGAAGCCGGAACGGACTTAGCTTTGCTGAGCTCAGAACTGGTTGACTATGAGGTGATTGTTGTCGCCAGCCAACACGCGGTCAGTTGGGTTGAACGCACGCTCCAAGCCGAGCACCTCTCGTGGCCTACTGCAGCTATTTATGTTGCCATTGGTCAAAAAACCGCACAGGTTTTAAGCAAAGCCTGTCAACAACTCGTACACTACCCCGAGATCAGTGATAGTGAACATCTTTTGGCGTTGCCAGCGCTACAATCGGTAGCCGGAAAACGCGTGGTGATCTGGCGTGGTAATGGCGGGCGAGAGTTAATTTACCAAACACTGCACCAACGAGGCGCTAACGTTGATTACCGTGAAATGTACCAGCGACACCCCTTACCTTTTGACGGTGCAATGGCTTTAACACGTTGGCAAGCAGCCAATGTCGATACCTTAATCATTACCAGCGGTGAGCAGCTGGCGTTTTTTTGTTCACAACTGCCTCCTGAAGCTCATGCTTGGACAAGGAAATTACGCTTATTGGTCCCTAGTCAACGTATCGCTGAACAAGCACGAGAATTAGGATTTCAACATATTGTGATAACAGGAAGTGCGGCAAACCGCGATTTAGTGGCGGCTGTTTAGCCTTAACACAGGATTTAGCCATGACAGATAATAACCAACCCTCTCCACAAAAACCGGAACAGACTTCATCTCAATCTGGCGATCCGGTCGATACAAGCAGCAAAGCAAAAAAGACTGAGCGTAAGGCAGAATCAACGAGCCGCTCAAATCCGCCGCAAACTGTCAATCCGCCAACGAGCCCATCCGTTAATCGCCCAACGAACGGTGGTAGTACACTGGCCACGATTGCGATTGTATTAACCGTACTGTTTGGTGGCGGTATCACTTTGCATATGCAACAGCAACGCGCCGACTATCAGGCGCAAATGCATGCGCTACGTGCAGAACTCAATCAAGCTCGCAACACCATCAATACTCAGCTTAGCGAAGCGAAAGAACAAGCGATTGGCGCAACTCGTGATATCGCGACTCAAGCTGAAACGTTACTTAACCAGCAAAAACAGAGTGTCGATAGTTTGCATCTCGCACTTGCCGAAATTCAAGGTCGACGTCCCAATGATTGGCTATTGGCAGAAGCCGACTACTTAGTTAAATTGGCTGGACGCAAGCTGTATTTAGAGCGCGATATTGAAACGGCAACCCAGTTAGTCCAAGAAGCCGATTTACGTGTTGCTGAACTCAATGACCCAAGCTTAACCTCACTGCGTCGAGCGCTAAGTTACGATATTGCTCAATTACAAGCCATGCCGATCATCGATAGAGACGGCTTAGTGCTGCGCCTGATGAGCCTACAACAGCGTATCGACCGACTACCGCTCGCCAATGCACTATTGCCAGAGGAAGCTCAACCTAGCCAACCAACCGTTTCAGAAGATATTGCTGATTGGAAAACCAATCTCCGTACCTCTTTACAAGCTTTTGCCGATAACTTTATTACCTTTCGCGTAAGAGATGGACAAGCGATACCGCTGTTATCACCACAGCAACATCTTTACCTTCGTGAAAACCTTAAAGCAAAATTAGATACTGCAATTAAAGCCGTCTATAGCGAACAGCAAGACATTTACACGCTCTCCCTTAACATGGCCCTAGAGTGGTCAAGGGATTACTTCAATCGATACGATCAACAGGTCAAAGCGTTTAACCTTAGTCTTGAGCAACTGGCAGAGCAACACATTCAGCTTGATACGCCTCAGCTCACGGCTCAACAGCCACTCTCAGATGTGATCCGTGAACGGTTACGTCGCTCTGTAGCACCAATAATGACGGAGGGACAACAATGATTCGTTTACTCTTTTTACTGGTTGTCCTCGGCCTTGGCTTATTTGTAGGTACCCAATACGCAGGCCAACAAGGTTATGTCTTAATTTCCATCGCTAATACCAGCATCGAAATGAGCGTCACCACGCTGATCATTGTGATGGTCGCCTTACTGGCTGGACTATTTTTTCTTGAATATCTGATAAAAAAAATCCTTCGAGCCAGTAGCAGCACATGGAACTGGTTTACCATTCGTAAGCATCGTCGCTCTCGCCGTTACACCGACGAAGGCATGATTAAGCTGCTTGAAGGGGATTGGAAACAAGCCGAGAAAAAAGTCACTCGCTGGGCGAATCATCATGATATGCCGCTACTCTGTTATTTGGCCGCGGCGGCGGCCGCTCATGCACAAGGCGAACAGCGTAAACGAGACGACTATTTGGCGTTAGCGGCCAAGCAGCCGAATGCCACTCTTGCGGTTGAATTAACTCGAGCCAAACAGTTATTAAGTGACCAAGCATGGCAAGCGGCTGTTGATATTCTGACTCGATTAGAACAGGCTTACCCTAATAACCTTTTAGTCTTAAAGCGCTTAAAGCAAGCCTATCTCGCCCTAGAGCAGTGGCAACCGCTACTGGCGTTGATTCCCAAACTCACTAAAAACCAATTAATCACTCCATCACAGGCTGATGCACTGACCTTACAAGCTCAACAAGCAATGCTCAGCGTTGTAGCAACACAAGGAGGCAGCGAAGGGTTATTGGCCTACTGGCAATCTCTCCCAAAAGCTCTTAAACACGAAACCCGTTTAATGGTTGAAGTGATTGAACAGTTATTACAGCGTCAAGCCGACCTAGCGGCGTTTAAATTACTCAAAGAGTGGCTAAATAAGCAGCCTACGACTGAGTTATATCGTTTTCTGCCTAAGTTAACGCTAAAAGATAAACAGCCGCTCATCGCCTTACTGCAAGACAAGCTACGTCGCGATAAAAATAATGCTGAAGCCCACAGCGCGCTAGGGCAAGTTCTGCTTCACGAGAAACAGTGGGCACAAGCTCAGCAGCACCTTGAACAAGCCCTATCACTTCGAGTAAATATTGAAGATTACGCCTGTTTAGCTCAAGCATTAGAGCAGCAAGATCGCCCACAAGCGGCGCACGATGTCAGTCGTAAAGCTTTATCCCTACTGACTACAGCTTAATCAAAAAAAGCGGTTCCTCTTATCGACGAACCGCTTTCTCTCTATTGTCTTTTTTGAACAAATTAAATAACCCGAGAAAACTGCTGCTGGCGGGCACGCTGACGTAAATACTTGTCAAAACACATGCAAATATTGCGGATCAGTAATCGGCCACGTAAGGTGACACGGATAAAACGGGAATCAACCTCAACCAATTGATCATCAATAAAGGTTTGTAATAACGCGAGATCTTGCTGGAAATAGTCATTAAAACGCAGCTTAAAATGCTGTTCTATTGCCTGTTTATCCAACTGAAAATTACAAATAAGTTGTTTAATGACTTCACGACGCAACAGATCATCACTGTCCAATGATACCCCTTTCCACAGCGCGTGACGCATTTCATCCACTTGCTGATAATAACGCTTCAGCTCTTTCTGATTTTGGGCATACACATCGCCAACCATTGAAATGGCAGAGACACCAAATCCCAGCAAATCACAATCGCCCTGCGTGGTGTAACCTTGAAAATTACGATGTAAAACACCGTTACGTTGCGCCACGGCTAATTCATCATCGGGTAACGCAAAATGGTCCATGCCAATAAACTGATATCCCGCTTCAGTTAAAGTGCTAATGGTATCTTGTAAAATAGCCATCTTTTCTTCTACCGATGGCAAGTCGTCAGATTGGATTTTCCGTTGCGCGGCAAACAACTCGGGCATATGAGCGTAGTTAAACACCGACAAACGGCCTGGGCGCATCTCAATCACTTGCTGTAACGTCGCGTGGAAGCTGGCAACGGTCTGCTTGGGTAAACCGTAAATTAAATCGAGGTTGGTGGAGCGAAAACCCAGTTGCTTAGCGCGTGCCACTAAATCAACAATAAACTGTTCATCTTGTTCACGATTCACAGACTGCTGAACTTGTTTATCAAAATCCTGCACACCAATACTGATGCGATTAAAGCCCTCACTCCGCAGATGATCGAGTACCGACAGCTCAATTTCACGCGGATCGACTTCAATGCTGATCTCCGCTTCCGGCTGAAAATTAAACTCCGCCCGCAATAATGCCATTAATCGACTAATTTGAGCGTTAGTTAAAAACGTCGGCGTACCACCACCAAAATGCAATTGAGTAACAGGACGCGACAATAGTAATGGTGCACGTTGACGAATTTCGTGCTCCAGCACATCTAAGTACTCATCCGCTTTATGCGAGTGACGAGTAATAATTTTATTGCAGCCACAGTAGTAACAAAGCTTGTGACAAAAAGGAATATGGATATATAGAGATAACGGCCGCTGTGGATAACGTGCACAAGCCATATCAAATTCAGCAATAGTGAACGCTTCGTGAAATTCCACCGCAGTTGGATAGGAAGTGTAACGCGGCCCCGAGTAGTTGTACTTGTCTAAAATGGTTTGATCCCAAACAATCTGCTGACTGGGTACGACTGGCGACAACATAGTGACTCTTCCGTTATTGAACGTGGACTGATTATTCTGCCACACGACAAGGCATGGCGTCGGGAAGCAAAAGAAGATTTACCGATAAAATAGTCTAAATTGCTAGCCGGATCACTTCTTATTACTCGTTAAATGATGATGGAAGTGGGACTAGACCATTATCGGCATCTTAGCGACTTTCGAGGTATTAGGCGACGAACGTACCTTATCGAAAGCTTTCGCTAAGAGCCTATAAATAGATTAAACGAATTGAATAGGGATCTGTTGATTCAACGGACGAATACGCTGTTGTAACGCTTTCAGCTCCGCCACAATCGCGTCATTTAGACGAACTTCAGCTTTCTGCCGAGTTAAGTTATGGCGCATTCTCTCTTGTTTTGGCATTGCTTGTCGCGCGTCACCACGAGGCATATCTTTGACAATGTGGTACAGCTCAGCCGTCGCTGGATAGTCACGTTCAAAATCGACCCGTTGTTCACCCTGCACATAATCCATGATGCAGTAGACGCGAATGGCAATTTCGGATAAATCACACTGACCTTGAATACCGGCCAAACAGAGTGTATTCACACTATCAAAAATATTGGCATTGCGTTTTTCTATAGCCAATGTTTGATGTTGCTGCTGTAACTGAGTTTGTTTTTTTACTTGTAATAACAAGTAAACGGCATAGCTTGCCAAACCAAGAATGATCAGTCCACCAACCATCACCAACAAAAGCGTATTCATACCATTGCCCTACTGTTTGTATCCATCCACATCTAGATTTTCAAATTGCGCCAACAACTCATCATCAGATTGCACTTTACGTGTCTTAGACTGAGCCGCTTGCGGGATAGGAAAATCATCGTCAAGCTCCTCATCTTCGTCGGCAGCATCATCAAACAAGCCTAGTTGCTTCATCAATACTTCGATCCGATCCAGTTTCTCGTCGACGTATTTTTGTAAACCAGCCCCTAGATTTTCACCACTATCGATTCTATCGAGCAGGACGTTCAATTGAGCATCATTTTCCAGCATCGCTAACTCTTGCTCAGCATCTAAACGGCGCTGCTGTTTGCTGGCTTTTTTCCCGGTTTCCACGATCAAGGGAATTTTTTTCTTGCTTCCCAAACGTGGATCACGAGCTTGCTCAGTGGAACGTTGACTGTGCTCACCACCATCAGAATGGCGACTACCACTTTTCAGTCCTTTACGTTTTTTTAATTTTTTGCGCTCACGGCTTTCTAAATCAGCCTCACTACGGTTACGTTTACGAGCCACGATCAGTTCACCGTTAAAGCCGGTTTTTGCTTTCTTTGTACGAGACATTACTGGGGTTTCCTCAGTAAAATTACATCATTTCCGATAAATTCAAGTTCGAGCTTATCCCGCTCGGCCAGAAACTGAAAGGTATCACAACTAAAAAAGCTTACATGAGTAAGATCATTTTTATAGTGCCATCCAGCAAACGCATCTACGTCTTTCACTAGCTTGGTCATAATACCAATCCAGCCGCCTGGCTTAACTAAATTCAGCCATTGCTGCCAAATACGGTGAGGATCATGTAAATGTTCAATCACTTCACTGGCAGTTATAAAATCATAGTCTCTTTGTAAGACTTCTTGTTGTGGATAATAAAAGAAGTCATACAACGCGACATCGTGTCCTGCTTCTTCAAGCATGACTGACAAGGTTGGCCCTGGTCCACAGCCAAAATCTAACCCCTGAGATTGAGGAGCGAGCCTCTCCAACATTGGCTGAGAGAGACGAGATAAGAAACGGCGATATCCCAGATCGCTGGGATTGTTGTCGTGCAAATCATAAATGCTTTTCTCACGCTCAGCACTCAGTCGATCAGCAGGAGGTACAAACACCAATCGACAAACCGAACACTCTCTATAAGCGCGATGATTATCGGCAAAGTAAGCGTGGGTTTGAGCGCTGTGGCATAAAGGACAAGTATGCATGGTCGCCTCCTGATTGGGGGATGCGCAACATACCAGAAACTGGCGATAGTGTGGAGTCTCTTTGTTCAAAAACAGAGCAATTCTTGTAAAAAGATCATCAATCCATTGATCGCACAATGAAAAGCCTCACCGCAGCTTATGAGCTATCCGCCATACCCAACATCAAAATCCACTGCATTTACTCTTAGCCCATCGAAGAAGACCATTTCTCTCGATTCAGATAAGCGATTGATATCAAGTACCAAAAATTCACTTACAACGAGGAAATCAATTTCTTCCTATCACACGATTGATAATTATCCAGCTTACCTCTGCACTCATGATACAATCACCGATCTTGTACCGAGTACGATTCTTCGACTAAGTTTTTATAAAAGCAATCAATCGACTACGCAAAGTCGAGATGGAGTTAACATTGAGCGTAAAAATTCACTATCAAAACACGCATTTCATTACCAGTGCGCCAGACATTCGCCATCTTCCCGCCGATGACGGTATCGAAATTGCGTTTGCAGGACGTTCAAATGCGGGTAAATCAAGCGCTCTCAATCGCTTAACCAATCAAAGAAGCTTGGCGAAAACCAGTAAAACCCCCGGACGAACTCAGTTAATTAACTTATTTAAAGTGACTGATGGCTGCCATATCGTTGATTTACCGGGTTATGGTTTTGCACAAGTACCACTAGAAATGAAAAAGAAGTGGCAAAAATCACTGGGTGAATACCTGCAACAACGTTCTAGTCTTAAAGGTTTGGTGGTGTTAATGGATATCCGCCATCCAATGAAAGATCTTGACCAACAATTGGTCTTGTGGGCTGTAGAGTGCGCGATTCCCGTTCAGGTTCTGCTCACTAAAGCCGATAAACTAAAAAGTGGTGCACGTAAAGCTCAGCTCAACAAAATCAGAGAAGAGTCGCTATCGTTCGGTGGTGATGTGAGTGTCGATGTGTATTCATCGCTGAATGGTCTAGGGGTTGATACCTTACGCAGCAAACTCGATAGTTGGTTTATGCCTGAAGTGCTGCGTCGTACTGAGCAACCTTTATCGACCGACGAACCTCCTGTCGCTTAGTGTTACCACAGCCAGTAATAAAAATCCCCACCATCCTGGTGGGGCAACGGGAGAGAAATAGGAAGTAATTATTGTTATAGCGTTAGCATTCCTCAATCCCGCCGAAATTACAAGACACCACACAGCATAAGCTTAACTCACCACCATCGCATAATTTCTGTTATTTCACCTATTAATCAATCAATTAAAATAAAAGTACCGCACATCATTGACTTGGTTTTTTGGTAAAAAGAATCGAAAGTGTGAATGACATTTAATTACAACATTGATCAAAAACTATCGTAAGTTTTCTTTATATTGCCGAACAACTTGGCAGAAATAATCAAAGTGTCTTGGTCATAGCCAGTAAGAATGGGATAGATAACAGGTGGCAAGCGCGCAATAAAAAACGCCCCAGTCAATAATCGACTGGGGCGGCTGAATCAGCCTAATCCAATAACGTGAAACAAAAGGTCTGAAAGATAGAACATCTTACCTCTGTACCCTACGGAATTAAATCTACAGCAACTGATCAGAAATGAAAATAGTTTTTGTAGTTTTTTTTCATTAAAATTTTATTAAAATACATAAACACTTGAAAACCACTTACTTTTTTTCGATTAAAAAAAAGCCAGCGACAAGGCACTGGCTAGAATAATCGCTTGATTTTATGCTAAATCGACATTAATGGGCTTCATCCCAGTTATTTCCGTGACCAGCATCAGCCACTAATGGCACGTTAAGTTGCGCAGCAGATTCCATCAATTCTTGTACTTTACTTTCAATTTCGGATAACGCTGACTCTTGTACCTCAAAAACCAGTTCATCGTGTACTTGCATTAACAACTTCACTCGTCCCTGACCTTCGTTTTCGATCCAATTATCCACCAGTAACATCGCTTTTTTGATGATATCCGCGGCTGTCCCTTGCATTGGAGCGTTGATCGCTGCTCGTTCTGCCGCTTTACGACGCATCGCATTGCGCGATTGAATTTCAGGTAAATGCAAACGGCGACCAAATAAAGTTTCCACGTACCCTTGCTCTGCGGCCATACTGCGCGTCTCTTCCATATAGCGCAGCACTCCTGGATAACGTTCAAAATATTTATCCATGTAATGCTGTGCTTCAGAACGCGGAATACCGAGTTGCTTAGCCAGACCAAAGGCGCTCATGCCATAAATAAGGCCAAAGTTGACCGCTTTAGCGCGGCGACGTTGCTCACTGGTTACCTGATCAATACTCACACCAATGATTTCTGCTGCCGTTGCGGCATGAATATCCTTACCTTGTTGGAAGGCTTCCAGCAACGCAGGATCGGCCGAAAGATGGGCCATGATGCGCAATTCAATTTGTGAGTAGTCGACCGCCATGATTTTCCAGCCCGCTGGAGCAATAAAGGCTTGGCGAATGCGCCGCCCTTCCTGATTACGGATGGGAATATTTTGTAAGTTTGGATCAGTAGAAGACAAACGCCCTGTCGCCGTCACCGCTTGATGATACGAGGTATGTACGCGTCCTGTCGTTGGGTTGATCATCTTTGGTAGTTTATCAGTGTAAGTAGACTTAAGTTTTGCTAACCCTCGATACTCGAGAATCACTGCGGGTAACGGGTAATCTAACGCCAACTCTTGCAACACTTCTTCGTTGGTCGATGGGGTACCTGATGGCGTTTTTTTCACCACTGGTAACTTCATCTGCTCAAACAAAATCGTTTGTAATTGCTTTGGTGAACTTAAATTAAATTCTTGATCAGCCAGCTCATAGGCTTTGCGCTCTAGCTCAACCAAGCGCTGGGCAATTTCTTGAGATTGAATCGCCAGTAATTGATCGTCAATCAATACGCCAGTGCGCTCCATACGTGATAATACTGGAACCAATGGAACTTCAATATCGCGATAAACCGTTAATAATGGCGCATCCGCTTCAAGCAAAGCTTGTAAACGATGGTGCAATCTCAATGTCACATCGGCATCTTCAGCCGCGTATGGCGCAGCTTGTTCAAGATCGATTTGATTGAAAGTCAGCTGATTTTTACCCTTACCGGCCACTTGCTCAAAAGAAATGCAGCTATGCTGTAAAAATCGTAGCGCTAAGCTATCCATATCCTGCTTACCACCGACGCTGTTATAGACATAAGAAGCCAGCATCGTATCATGAGCAATACCACGCATCATTATCCCATAACGCGCCACAATACTGGCGTCGTATTTCAGATTTTGACCAACTTTAGCCAATTGAGGATCTTCTAATAACGGTTTTAGCTGCGCCAGTACCCAATCACGGTCCAGTTGCTGAGGCGCATCAAGATAGTCATGCCCAACGGGCACATACGCCGCTTCGCCTTCTGCTACGGCAAACGAAAGGCCAACCAAATTAGCTACCATATAATCGAGACTGTCTGTCTCGGTATCAAAGGCAAACACTTCGGCTTGTTTGAGCTTAGCTATCCATACCGCAAAACTCTGTTCATCGAGTATGGTTTGATACTGACTGCGATCAATCGTTACCGCTGAGTGCTCACTCACGGCCGTGTGTGCTTGACCAGAAGCAATCTCTCGTTGGGCAATAGGTTCACGCGCTTCAACCACGCCAGTACCGCCGTCTAATAGTTCCGTTAACCAAGACTTAAACGCCATTTTTCCATATAAGGCGATTAAGGCGTCGCAGTCTGGGGACGTTTTTAACAAGGACTGAGGGGTGTAATCCAGTGCCACATCAAGTTTAATTGTCGCTAATTGATAGGATAACCAAGCATTGTCACGATTGTCTTCCAGCTTCTTCGCCATGGTTTTTGAACCACGAAAGCCTAAATCGGCAATTTTATCTAAATTGGCATATAACGCCTCAAGGCCGCCGATCCCCTGCAACAAGGCGGTGGCGGTTTTATCACCAACACCAGGAACGCCGGGAATGTTATCAACTTTATCCCCCATCAAAGCGAGGTAATCGATGATCAATTCTGGCGGAATACCGAATTTTTCAATCACGCCTTCACGATCCATCACGACGTTAGTCATGGTGTTAATCAGAGTGACATGATCGTTGACTAATTGGGCCATATCTTTATCCCCAGTACTGATCAGCACTGGCATTCCCGCTTGTGATGCTTGCGCCGCTAAAGTGCCGATCACATCATCCGCTTCCACGCCTTCAATCGAAATCAGCGGTAACCCCATAGCACGAATAATCTGATGTAGAGGCTCAATTTGACACCTGAGATCATCCGGCATAGGAGGACGATTGGCTTTATACTGCTCATACATGTCGTCACGAAAGGTTTTACCCTTCGCATCGAAAATGACCGCCATGCGCTCAGAAGCAAACTGGCGCATCATGGCACGCAGCATATTGACAACCCCATACACCGCATTGGTCGGGATCTCACCATTGGTCATGGTGCCTGGATAAGCGTGAAAAGCGCGGTACAAATAAGAGGAGCCATCGATCAAAATAAGGGGATTATCAGGGATACGAGCCATAGTTTTACTATCCGATCAGAAACAATAAGCGCCTAGGATGCCATGACTGCTGCTTGGTTTCCATGCTGATCAAGCTGACTCTCTCTCGAAGCGTACACCGTTATCGCTTCTGACACCCACCCATCTGTGGATAAGTCTGTTTATAGATTTTATCCACAAGTGATAAGAACCGCTTTCATCATCATAAATTAAATTATAATTAATTGATATTTAAAAGAATTAATCAAGATCGATAAAGATAACAATGATCCTTTTACGATCATCAATTGTGGAAAAAATACTTGCTGCCCTTTTGCTCGGGCTGAGATCTTACTCGAAATTTGCTGATGATAATTGCAGCAATCTCATCCTAACTCGCTAACCCAATGACGTAACATCGATAGATATAGCTATACACACGCCAAATTCAATGCATAAAAAAAGCGACACCCGAAGATGTCGCCTAGCCGTATGCTGGTGAAGCTAATGGTAAAATCAACTCCCCAAAAAGCTAAATATTACACTGGAAGCAATGTGAGCAATGTCGTGTCAAAAAGAATTGGTGTTGCCCAATAACTTCTGCTTATTGATTAGCAATAGAGAAAGCTAAAATCATAAGTAGGTCGGTTGTTGAGCTCGACTTATCCCCTAAGACAAGGTTAATAATAATCGTTCTCATCTTAATGTCAACAGTCAAATGAGAAAAAATCTCATTTATTGATCTAGGCCACTTTTATTTTATGGTTATTCCTGACGTAAATGTTGCGCCGCTTGAGCTTGCTCTTCGGCTAACCATTCGGCAACTTGTTTCGCAAAATAGGTCAAAATGCCATCCGCGCCAGCACGTTTAAAACATAATAGTGACTCCATAACGGTTTCACGCTCTTTTAGCCACCCATTTAAAATCGCCGCTTTATGCATCGCATATTCACCAGAGACTTGATAAGCAAAAGTGGGCACTTGTAATTCACTTTTTACTCGGCGTACGACATCAAGATAAGGCATCCCTGGCTTCACCATCACCATATCCGCCCCTTCATTAATATCCATCGCGACTTCATGCAACGCTTCATCGCTGTTGGCTGGATCCATCTGATAGTTTTTCTTATTGCCCCCTTTTAGGTTGCTTGCCGAGCCGACGGCATCGCGAAATGGTCCATAGTAACAAGACGCGTATTTAGCAGAGTAAGCCATAATCTGAGTATGAATATGCCCAGCCTCTTCAAGTGCTTGACGAATTTTACCAATTCGTCCATCCATCATATCGGAAGGAGCAACGACATCCGCGCCCGCTTGAGCATGAGACAAAGCCTGCTTAATCAACACTTCTGTCGTTTCTTCGTTGAGCACATAGCCACTTTCATCAATGATCCCATCTTGACCATGAGTAGTGAAAGGATCCAAAGCCACGTCAGTAATCACACCCATTTGCGGAACGTGCTCTTTGAGTAATTTGACCGCCCGTTGTACTAATCCATCTGGATTGTAGGCTTCTGCAGCATCGAGGCTTTTGGCGTCTGGAGTCACAACAGGAAATAGAGCAATCGCTGGAACACCTAATTTCGCCAGATATTGTGCTTCTTCTAACATCAAATCGATAGATAAACGCTCAACATCAGGCATCGACTCTACCGCTTCACGGCGATCTTTGCCCATCAAGATAAACATTGGATAGATTAAATCATTGACTGAAATACGGTGCTCAGCCACTAAACGGCGACTAAAATCATGTTTACGTAAACGGCGTAAGCGACGGCCAGGGAACTGACCTTGGATTGATACAGACACTCGACTCTCCTTATTTGTCGAACCGCACAGTCATCATAGGATCACCTGCGGACGTGATTGGAACGTGTAGTCGTGAAATCATATCACTCTGATAACTTGGCGCTAGGATCAATCCTAGAAAAGGCGAAAAATGATCTGCATGATACACTCGCGTATACTGCTCATTGCTCCGATATCATTCCACAGACGATAACTCGAAAGCGACTACAGTAACTAACCATAAAGAGATCATGATGATTGACACCCATGCCCATGTTTACGCCAGTGAATTTGATCACGACCGCGACCAAGTCATACAACGTGCCATTGAACAAGGTATTGAGCGCATTTTATTACCCAATATCGATCTCGACTCTATCGCTCCTATGCTTGCTACCGAAGCGGCTTATCCTGATTTATGTCGATCAATGATGGGGCTGCACCCCTGCTATGTAAACGCCGATGTTAAACAAACGTTAGAGCGAATAGAGCACTGGTTTAGCCAACGCGATTTTATTGCCGTGGGTGAAATTGGCATTGATTTGTACTGGGACAAAACCTACCAAGCCGAACAAGAGATGGCATTCATTACCCAACTTAACTGGGCGAAAAGTCTTAACTTACCGGTAGTGATTCATACTCGTGACTCGATTGATCAAACGTTAGCTTTGCTCAAACAAGAGCAAAATGGTCAATTGAGCGGTGTTTTCCACTGTTTTGGCGGAACGGTTGAGCAAGCCAAAGCCATTAATGACCTTGGTTTCCATTTAGGGTTAGGGGGAGTTTCAACGTTTAAAAATGGCGGAATGGATAAAGTGATTCCCGCGCTCGATTTGAACTATCTGGTATTAGAAACCGATTGTCCTTACCTCGCGCCAGTGCCGCATCGCGGTAAGCGTAATGAACCCGCCTACACCCGATTGGTCGCAGAACGTATTGCTGAATTACGCAGCCTAAGTACACAGGCAGTGGACCAACTCACCACAGCTAATGCCAAAGCCTTATTTAAATTATAATCAGAATGCCTAAGGGAGCCTACGCTCCCGATTACTCTTGCGCCTCGCGAGGCTCTCGCTGACCATAAAAACGCGCAAAAAACAGTCCAATTTCAAATAACAAGCACATCGGAACCGCTAATAACGTTTGAGAAATAATATCCGGTGGCGTGAGTAACATACCGATCACAAACGCGGCAACCACAATGTATGGCCGCTTCTCACCTAATGCTTTCGGAGTTGTCGCGCCAGCCCAACATAACAAAATGATCGCCACGGGAACCTCAAAAGCAATGCCAAAGGCTAAAAAAAGCGACAACACAAAGTCTAAATAGCTGGCGATGTCGGTAGCAAATTGTACACCGCCCAGCGAAATTGCGGTAAAAAAGCCAAATACCAATGGAAAAACGACGAAATAAGCAAAGGCCACACCACAGTAAAACAGTAAAGAACTCGAGACCAATAGTGGAAAAATCAATCGACGTTCATGTTTATACAAACCGGGAGCGACGAACGCCCAGACTTGATACAAAATATAGGGCACCGACAAAAATACAGCGACAATTAACGTCAGTTTCAGCGGCGTAAAAAATGGCGAAGCAACATCGGTAGCAATCATCGTCGCGCCAGCAGGCAAACGCTCAACCAAAGGCCGTGAAACAAATTCGTAAATTGTATTTGAGAAATAAATCAAACCAATAAAAACCACAATCACCGCCGCAATACTGCGTAATAAACGGTCACGTAATTCAAGTAAATGAGCGATGAGCGGTTGGGTTTGTTCAACGGATGACATAACAACCTCGGTTAGCATGAAGTATAAATGATCAGCATCAGCATGGCTGTTCAATCACTGAAAGAGACCGCTTTGGGGTGGCGCCATACTGCACCAACAGCATCGCAGTCTCGGTAAAACCAAGCGGTTCGACTTAATCTGATGGCGGTTTGCTGAGTGTTTTTTCCGATACGGATGAGTTTGATGTTGGTTCTTCTGGTTTTAACGCTGCGCCTGCTTGTTCAGTGAGATTCTCAGCATTAGCACCATAAGAACGCTGCACATCCTGAGCTGCTTTTTTTAACGTATCGACCGACTCTTGCAGTTCTGGTGATAGATTTTTCATCCCCATTTGCTCAGCCTTACGTAATTGCTCTTGCAGTTCTTGTACTTTTAGCTCTTGGGTTAACTCTTCTTTAACGCTGTTGGCCATCCCTTTTGCGGTAGCAACAAACTTAGCCACACTGCGTATGGCATGGGGTAAGCGCTCAGGCCCCAGCACAACCAGTGCGACCACCGAGATCAATACCAGCTCCCAAAAACCGATATCAAACACGGCTTATACCTTCTCTTGGTCTTTTTTAGCGTCTGCCGTGCTTTCTGTTTTCTGTTGCTGCAGATTTTTCTGCTCAAAATCGGCGTCTTTTTTCGCTGGCTCTTCATCTTCAGCCATCGCCTTCTTGAACCCTTTGACTGCACTGCCTAAATCACTGCCTATACCACGTAATTTCTTGGTGCCAAATAATAAAACGACGATGACCGCAATAATAAGCAGTTGCCAAATACTGATACCACCCATTTTTTTCTACCTCGGGTTATGTGTTACACAATGATGAATTCTTCAGTGAATCCAAGTTATCGACGATACGCTCGCCAGCTTAACCACCAGCTGATTGCCCCCGCTATCACCGACCCCAACGCTAATGAAGGATAGTCGGTTAACAATAAAGCAGAGCATACGACTAAAGTGGCGCCAACACCAAATAAAAACTGCCCAGTTGACTGCTGGCGCTTCGAAGCGCAGTAGCCTTGATAAAATTGCTCCATGCGAAGATTGAGGTTTTTCCCCTGTTTTAAGCTGTCATAGAGGAGTTCAGGCAATTCTGGGAGCTTCTCCGCCCAAAATGGTGCTTTCTCTTTCACCGCATTAATCACCGCCTGAGGGCCGACTTGATTGCGCATCCATTTTTCTAAAAAAGGCTTTGCGGTTTGCCATAAATCCAATTGCGGATAAAGCTGACGACCTAATCCCTCAACGTATAATAACGTTTTTTGTAGTAAGACCAGCTGAGGCTGCACTTCCATTTCAAACCGTCTAGCGGTATTAAACAAATTCAATAACACGTGACCAAACGAGATTTCACACAGCGGCTTAGCAAAAATTGGTTCACAAACAATGCGAATCGCCACTTCGAATTCATCGATATTGGTATCGTAAGGTACCCATCCGGAGTCAACGTGTAACTGCGCCACTTTTCGGTAATCACGGTTAAAAAACGCCAAAAAATTTTCAGCTAAGTAGCGCTTATCTTCAGCATTTAAAGTGCCAACAATACCGCAATCGAGCCCTATCCATTGCGGATTCTCTGGATGTTCAGGATTAACAAACACATTGCCAGGATGCATGTCAGCATGGAAAAAACTATCACGAAACACTTGGGTAAAAAATACCGTCACGCCACGTTCCGCTAACAGCTTCATATTGGTCCCGTTGGCTTTTAATCCCGCCAAATCTGACACTTGAATACCGTAAATGCGTTCAGAAACCATCACGGTTTTATTACTAAAATCGGTAATCACTTCTGGGACGTACAGCTCTTCGCTATTTTCAAAATTACGACGCAGTTGAATGGCATTGGCGGCTTCTCGACGTAAATCAAGTTCATCCAATAAGGTTTTTTCATACTCACGCACGACTTCAACTGGTTTTAAACGACGAGCTTCTGGCGTTACTTTGGCAATAATACGCGCTAGGCGGTACATCAGTTTTAGATCTGCATCAATAACGGGACGGATATCAGGGCGGATCACTTTCAGTACAATGTCGCGACCATTAGATTTCAGTTTCGCAGTATGGACTTGGGCGATTGAAGCCGACGCTAAGGGCTGGATATCAAACTCATCAAACCATGTCTCTAATGGACCACCAAGAGCTTGCTCAATGTGTTGTTTGGCTAAGAGGCCATCAAACGGAGCAACTTTATCTTGCAGCAGTGCCAATTGATCGGCGATATGAGGCGGGAATAAATCTCGTCGAGTCGACATCATCTGACCAAATTTAATCCACACTGGCCCCAGCTCTTGTAGTGCAAGACGTAGCCGTTCACCCAGTGGTTTATCCACGTGCTGATTACGGATCCAAAACAACATTTTACGGGCGAATAATGGAGCTTGGCTTAATTGGTGCTGTGGAATAAGCTCATCTAAGCCATATTCAAGCTGAACTTTGATGATGCGATATAAACGCTTAACTTCTGCAGGAGTCATACTCTTCCCAATAACTGATGCAATTTGGCTTCTAAACGAGCGGCATGGCTTTTGACTTCATCCACTTGATCACAAAAGTCGGCGATTTCGAGTGGCGGAGGAGCAATACGCCACTCTTCAGTAAGGACTTGGGCTACATAATGCTGTTGTTTGACAAAGTGAGCCGTCAATTGTTGATGCACATCCTTAATACCTTGTACAACGGTGTGAGCGACCACATCACCTGTGATGCGTGACAACCACTCTTCAAGATCGGGCTTACTCTCGGTCAATAATTGCGCAAATTTCTGTGCTAACTGAATATCCCCTTGTAACACCAGTTTATCTTGTTTGATTAACTGCGTGATGTTGGCCTGCTCACGCAGCTCCGGCAAAATTGTCAATGATAGCGACAAGTAGCAATCGGGCTGCGCTTCATAAGCACCAAGCACATCAATTTGTTGACTGAACACAAAGGTAAAGGTTTGATCGAGCTCTTTAATATGCAGCTGAATCACTTGCCCTTTTAAACGAGTCAGTCGACGGTGCAATTGGGGATCATCCTCAATTAATTTATTGAGCGTCGTTTCCATCACCGCAGTGATCAAAGATTGCAACGGCATAAGGCCCCTTAGAATTTGTAACCACGATGCAACGCCACAATACCACCAGTAAGGTTATAGTAAGTGGTTTGCTCAAAGCCCGCATTCTCCATCATGCCTTTTAACGTCTCTTGATCAGGATGCATGCGAATTGACTCCGCTAAATAACGATAACTTTCTGCGTCATTTGCAATCAATTGGCCCATTTTAGGCAGGATATGAAACGAGTAGGCATCGTATATTTTGGAGAGCGGGTCAAGGACAGGTTTAGAAAACTCGAGCACAAGTAAACGGCCACCAGGCTTTAACACTCGATACATCGAGCGTAACGCTTGGTCTTTATCGGTCACATTGCGTAAACAAAAACTGATGGTGATGCAGTCAAAGTAGTTATCAGGAAACGGCAATTCTTCCGCATTCGCTTGCACATAATGCACGTTACCGACAATGCCTCGATCACGCAGCTTATCACGGCCCACATTGAGCATTGAATTATTAATATCAGCCAAAATGACATGGCCTTTGTCACCGACAATGCGCGAAAACTTGGCCGTTAAATCGCCCGTACCACCACCTAGGTCTAAAATTTTCTGTCCTGGGCGCGCACCCGCACAATCAATGGTAAAACGCTTCCATAAACGATGAATACCTCCAGACATCATGTCATTCATGATGTCGTATTTGGCAGCAACAGAATGGAATACTTGCGCCACTTTGGTGACTTTTTCGTCTTTAGCGACGGTAGTGAAACCGAAATGAGTGGTTTCTTGATTGTCTATTGTTGTATTGGTTTGCACGCTGATATCCGTCATTATTGTTCCTCTTGGGCAGTCCTACACCTAAACTGCAACTGCGGGCGATTAGTTTACTTTATCCTCAGCGGGATGTCTTTCTAGTAAAGGCGCAAAATCAGGATCCGATTCACGCTGTGCTTGTTCAACCAATTCGCTCGCTATCGAACGTTTAATTTCCACCCCAAGCTGCTTAAAACTTTCCGCCTGACGTATCGCATTCCCACGCCCTGTGGCCAGTTTATTCATCGCCGACTGATAGTTCTGGTTGGCGCGATCCAGTGCACCGCCTAGACCTTGCATATCTTCTACGAATAAACGCAGCTTATCGTACAATTTACTGGCTCGTTCTGCGATTTCCTGCGCATTTTGATTTTGGCGCTCGTAACGCCATAAATTATCAATCGTACGCAAAGCAACTAATAAGGTGGTTGGACTGACTAAGATAATATTTTTCTCAAGGGCATCTTTGACTAGGCTTGGATCGGCTTGAATCGCCACCTGAAAGGCCGGTTCGACCGGAATGAACATCAGCACATAATCTAAACTGTGTAGCCCTTTCAACTGGTGATAATCTTTTTGACTCAAGCCTTTCAGGTGATTACGTAGCGCCGCTAAGTGATCATGCAAAGCGCGATCGCGTTCACTATCAGTCTCGGCATTAAAATAACGCTCATAGGCTACTAGCGCCATTTTGGAGTCGATCACCACTTGTTTGTCGTGTGGTAAATGGACGATCACATCCGGTTGATAGCGTTTACCCGCGGCATTTTGTAAGCTGACTTGGGTGTGATATTCATGCCCTTCGCGCAAACCGGACTCGGCCAATACCCGAGCAAGCACCACTTCGCCCCAATTACCTTGCTGCTTATTGTCCCCTTTTAACGCTTGGGTGAGGTTGAGCGCTTCTTTGGCCATTTGCTCATTCAATTGCTGCAAGTTACGCAGCTCATGGACCAAGGTATGCCGCTCTTTCGCTTCTTGGTTAAAACTGTCATTGACCTGTTTTTTAAACCCTTCGAGCTGCTCTTTCAGTGGGTTAAGCAAACCAGCTAAACTTTGTTGGTTTTGCGCATCGACTTTCGCGGTTTTGTGTTCAAAAACCTGATTGGCAAGCTGCTCAAATTGCTGCTTTAACCGCTCTTCAGCACGCTCAAGTAATTGCAGCTTATCTTGGCTAGCGGCGAGTTGCTGTTCATGTCGGGCTTGCTGCTCATGAAGCTGCACTTCCAATTGCGTTTTGAGATCGCGCATCTGGTTTAATTGCTCAGCATAAGCCAAGCGCTCTTGCTTGACCGCTTCAAAATGACGTAATTTTTCCATTACCGCCATCATCTTGCCGTGGGCTTGTTTTAACTCAAATTCCGCTTTATCTCGCTGCTGATCGAGCTCATCTAACTCTTGCTGAGCTTGCTGTAACGACTGCTCTAGCTGCGTTTTTTGTTGTTGATGCCAACGGGCTTCACTCGCCAATTGCTGCTCTAGTAGTTGCAGTGAGAACTGCATTTTCTGCTTTACCCACCAGCCAGTGGTAATCGCGGCAACGCCAGCAGCAGAGAGCGCAGCCAGCCAAGTCGTCGCATGTTCCATGATCCATTGCATATCAAGCACTTCATCAATTATCACTTTAATTAAAAATGGTATGGCGATACTGGATAAATGTCCAGTTTACTGACTGGTTTTTCCACCGTAGATTAGCTCTTTGCACAAAGTAACCACACAATGACGTGTCACAACAGCGAGAAGCTAATCTAGGTCGCTGATCATCAACAGGGAGTATAAGCATGAATGAGCGCCGAGCCCTTGGACTGGCATTATCCGCCGTATTACTTTGGTCAACGGTGGCGACTGCGTTCAAGCTCACTTTAGCTGAGCTGACCCCAATTCAAATGCTGACTATGGCGAGCATCGTCTCGGCGTGCGCCTTGGCGGTCATTTGTGGACTACAAGGTAAACTGGCACAGCTTATCCCGACCTTTATCGCCAATCCGTTTTACTATTGCTTGCTCGGTTTGATTAATCCGCTCGCCTATTACTTATTGCTCTTTAAAGCCTACGCTTTACTGCCCGCTTCTCAGGCACAAGCGATTAACTACAGTTGGGCGATTACACTCACGTTAATGGCGGCGCTATTTCTGGGCCAAAAAATCCGCAAACAAGATTGGCTCGCCTGCGCTGCAAGTTATTTTGGTGTACTGGTGATTGCCACTCAAGGCAACTTACTGGAATTACAATTTGAAAGCCCACTGGGCGTCACTCTGGCTTTATGCTCAACGTTATTATGGGCAGGATATTGGATTTTAAATACTAAGAATCAAGCGGATCCGGTGGTTGGCCTACTGCTCGGCTTTCTGGTTGCCATTCCCTGCGCGATCGGCTTAAGCCTTTATGAGGGAGCATCATGGCTGACGATTTCATGGCAAGGCTGGCTGGCGGTGAGCTATGTTGGCTTATTTGAGATGGGAATTACCTTTGTGCTCTGGCTAAGCGCTTTGAAAAGCACTCAAAATACCGCGCGGATCAGTAACCTTATTTTTGCCTCGCCATTTATCTCTTTGATTTTATTAGCGACTATTATCGGTGAGCGCATTCATCCCACCACCATTATCGGTTTAGTGTTTATTATTAGCGGGTTAGTGATCCAGCAAATGAAATTCTCAGCCCGCACTAAACCAACGAAAGCACGGCCATAAAACCCACCAGCGCAGCGGGTCAGGTATTACTGTTCAGGAACAATAAAGTTTGTACACTAATCAAAGCTTGGAATAAT
>NZ_BDJF01000021.1 GCF_001895205.1 Vibrio injensis
ATGTACAAACTTTTTCAACAGTGTACAAACTTTATTGTTCCAAAACAATTACACCCATTGACCGGCAACATAGCCGCTTGACCAAGCCCATTGGAAATTATACCCACCGAGCCAGCCTGTCACGTCCATCACTTCACCGACAAAAAACAGACCGGGTACGGTTTTGCATTCCATGGTTTTAGAAGACAGCCAGTCGGTATCCACCCCACCTAACGTCACTTCCGCAGTGCGATACCCTTCCGTTCCATTAGGGACAATTTGCCACTCTTGCAAGGCTTGCGCTGTTTGTTTCAGCGCAGTAGGGGTTAGCTGTTTCATCGGCTTATCAACCAATAAACCACGCTCAATAAGCACTTCCACCAAACGCTTAGGCAATAAGCGCGACAAGGTGGTTTTTAAGGTTTGATTAGGGTGTTGTTCACGAGCCTCGGCTAAGGCATGATCCACGTCCACATTGGGCAATAAGTTAATGGTCAGAGTTTGGCCTGGCTGCCAGTAAGAGGAAATTTGCAGCACCGCCGGCCCAGATAGGCCGCGATGAGTAAATAATAATGCTTCTTTAAAACTGGTACCACAAGGGGCGTGGATCTCAACCGGCAGCGCAATACCCGACAGCTCAGCCAAGGCTTCTTTATCGGCAACATGCAGGGTAAATGGCACCAACCCCGCACAAGTCGGTAATACGGGAATCGCAAATTGCTCCGCCACTTTATAGCCCAACGGCGTTGCCCCTAATTTAGGCATTGACAATCCTCCAGTGGCAATCACCAGCGATTGACACTGCCAAGTACCTTGTGAGGTTTGCAGTACAAAGCCGTCCGCGATTTGACTAATGGTTTGGATATCGACTTGATAACGCTGCTTCAGCGTTGGCTGATCGCACTCGGCCAGTAATAGGTTAACAATCTCTTTCGCTGAATCGACACAAAACAGCTGACCATGTTCACGCTCTTCAAATTCAATCCCATGTTTACTGACCAGTGAGATAAAATCCCAGTTGCTGTACTGGGATAACGCTGATTTTACGAAATGTGGATTACGGCACAAGTAGTTCGCTGCCGAGACATGGTAATTGGTAAAATTACACCGCCCGCCACCAGAAATTAAAATTTTCCGGCCCGGTTTTTTGGCGTGATCCATTACTAATACTTGACGACCACGCTGCGCCGCTTGCGCCGCGCACATTAGCCCCGCGGCACCAGCACCAATGACAATCACGTCTACTTGTTCACTCATCCACTACTCTCACGCGAATAAAAAAAGGATGTGCGACCAGCACATCCTTACTAGGGTGACTATTCTAACGATAAACGTCTGGCTTGCCAATCCATCCCCTTAGAGAACAAAAGCTGCCAATGAGGTCACCATAACTAAAGCGCAGCACAACACAAAGAGCTCTCTTACTCGGGAACATTTTCCGGTAAAGACGGGATCATGATGGTGGTGATACTCTTTGCTCTTCAGGTAATGATACAAACGTACTTGCTTGGTCACGTTACCTTGAGTACTAAAGAATCCTCGTCCATCCACTTGTTGGTACAACAATGGATGAGCTTCACGCATGATATAAATGAGCGAACGTAACGCCGTTAAGTATCTAGCGATATTAATGCCCGTCACTATCATGAGCCCAAGTAAAATAGTATCTCCACTGATCATCTTTTCCTCCCTACATCTCATGTAAGCATGCCCAGAAAAAAAGACGACCACTTGCGCTTCAGTTTTTCTTTTTGCTGAGGTTACTCAGCAGGGGCACCCATTACCGACGATGAGCTTGCTTTGGCTAATGCTGCTAGATCTTTATCGATAAAGAACAACGCTTTTCCATCTTCGCCGACCAGTTCTAGCTTGTCTAAAATCCCTTTAAACAACTTCTCTTCTTCATGTTGCTCCGCCACATACCACTGAAGGAAGTTAAACGTTGAGTAATCTTGTGCAGTAAACGCAACATGAGCCAGTTTGTTGATCTTTTGGGTAATCATCTGTTCGTGTTCATAAGTTTCACGAAACACTTCCCCTAAGCTGGCAAAATCGTGTTTCGGTGCAGCAATCGCACCAAGGATTGGCATTGCGCCAGTTTCACTCACGTAAGTGAACAGACGCTGCATGTGCTGCATTTCTTCTACTGCATGAACCCGTAAAAATTCAGCGGCACCTTCAAATCCTTTGTCTTCGCACCAAGCACTCATTTGTAAGTATAGATTGGATGAAAAAAATTCGAGATTAATTTGCTCATTCAAATGATCAATCATGGCAGGTGAAAGCATGGATGACTCCTAATGGTTTGGTCTATGACTCTGATCACTATACCATGATCCCGCTTTATTGCGCTTTTACCATTACGAGTGACGATAGATATGAGATCACTTTAGCAAAAATGTCTGGCTCAAAGTGCTAACCTAATCATGTCATCAGCAAGGAGAGAGCATAATGAGTTATCAACATATTTTGGTTGCGGTCGATCTGTCGGAAGACAGCAAACTATTGATCGATAAAGCCGTGGCACTGGCTAAGCCGCTGAATGCGGAGATCTCTTTTATTCATATCGATGTCAATTATGCTGAACTGTATACGGGATTGATTGATATTAACTTAGCGGAAACTCAGCACCACTCGATGGAAACAGCGCAAAAGCAGTTACAAGAATTGGCCACTTACGCCAATTACCCGATTAAACACACCCTAGTCGGTAGTGGCGATTTGAGTAATGAGCTGTGTGATACCATTGGTGAGTTCAATATTGATCTCGTGGTGTGTGGTCATCATCAAGACTTCTGGAGTAAGATCCTTTCCTCCACTCGTCAGCTGATCAACTGCTCACCCGTGGACATGTTGGTAGTACCACTCAACGACTGACGAGCCTTAAAAACTCCGCTACACTGCAGACACGTTTTATCCATGATTACATCTTATGCTTTACTTATCTGCGGTGACCCTACTTTGGGCCTTCTCATTCAGCTTGATTGGCGTTTATCTTGCCGGTCAAGTCGACGCTTGGTTTTCCGTTTGGATGCGAGTGGCCCTTGCTAGTCTTGTTTTTTTACCTTTTTTAAAAATCAAACAGGTACCATGGCCTCTGATCGCCAAGTTAATGGCGATTGGTGGCATTCAACTAGGTTTAATGTACTGCTTTTACTACCAGTCCTTTTTATTACTTTCTGTCCCTGAAGTACTGCTATTTACCATCTTTACTCCGATTTATGTCACGCTCATTTATGACGGGTTGAAAGGACGCTTCTCTCCTTGGTATTTATTAACCGCCGCGATTGCCGTGCTCGGTACGGCATTTATTCAATTCTCAGGGATCAATGAACATTTTTTAAGTGGCTTTTTAGTCGTGCAAGGGGCCAACCTATGTTTTGCACTGGGCCAAGTTGGCTATAAATATGTCATGGAAAAAGAGCCCGTTCAGTTATCACAACATACGGTATTTGGTTATTTTTATCTCGGCGCGTTGGTGGTAGCGAGTGTGGCTTTCTTCCTCTTAGGAAATACGGAGAAACTCCCCACCAACACATTACAGTGGAGTGTCCTGATTTATCTTGGGCTTATCGCTTCAGGGCTTGGCTATTTTGCTTGGAATAAGGGCGCTTGTCTGGTGAATGCCGGAGCATTAGCGATCATGAACAACGCATTAGTGCCAGCAGGATTAGTGGTGAATATCGTGATTTGGAACCGAGAGGCGGATCTGTTGCGCTTATCGGTGGGCGGTACGATTATTTTGCTGTCATTATGGGTAAACGAAACTTGGGTGAAACGTCGTGTTGCGACACAATATGCGACCACTCTCAGCAAATAAACCGCAAAATGCGCAGAGCGAACCAGTCCGTCTGCGCTAATCAATACGGCGGGAAATATGCTTAGATAGAAGGTTTAATGAACTTGAGCCAGATGAAGCGATGGATTAGCAGGATGAACGGATAACTGAGCAAATTTTGCGTTTATTGCATGTTGTTTTTTCAGTAATTTACGCTGCTTTTTTAATACGTTTGCTAATTTTTTCTGATATTTTTTCTGCTTTTTCAGCGTTTTCTTATTCGGTGTTAAAACCGCATTCTCAACCTGACCGGATACCGATAAAGAGGCAGCTACAGTTTGACTCTGCTTAACCGCTTTAAGTAATGGCTGTGGCTTGCACAGCGCCCCTTTTTCAGCAGAGCTGCGAGCGCACGAACCACAAACGTAATTGGTTTGCGCCACTAAACGATGAATGTCTCCCAGTGAAGCACGTATATCATGACGATTTAATTTACATAAGCGCTTGACCATAAGAAACACAACTCCGACTAATAATGCTAATAATTCGCAGTTAGATATACCGCGAACCATTCACAAAGGCAAGGCGATTTTTTCTCCAATCTACCGATTATTTGCTTGCATGGCGGCAAGTACATAAACATCAAAGCGATTTTTTTTGGTCTCAATCGTCATGCTTGGCTTTTGCTCCGCTAACCAAGGAGCGTAATCCGGCCGTTTGACCACTACCCGCTTAGTCGCCAACTGTAATGCGGGAGCCAGTAGCTCATCAGCATCATTATCTGCGCCAACCAGAGATTGAAAAACTCGCATTTCTTTTTTAACGAGTGCGGTTTTTTTCTTATGTTCTGGATGTGGATACATAGGATCGAGATACACCACATCCGGTTGCTCAAACTGACTGTCGAGAGTTAAATGCTGCAAAGCGGCATGACTTGATGCATGGAGCATCGTTACCCGCTGACTGACCCACGGACCAATTTCTTGGTCTTGTTTAGCGCGAGCTAACCCATCGTCAAGCAAAGCCGCCACCACAGGATGACGCTCGACCATTTGTACTCGACAACCTAATGAAGCGAGAACGAACGCATCTCGACCTAAGCCAGCCGTCGCATCTAATACCGTCGGGAGTATACCTTTATTTAAGCCAACCGCTTTGGCTATCGACTGCCCTTTACCGCCACCAAACTTGCGTCGATGAGCGACAGCACCGGTTACCCAATCGACGTAGATCGCCCCCAGCTTTGGCTCATCCGTTTTACGTAGCTCTAAACGCTGCTCAGTTAACACTAAAGCAAAGACACTTTCGTTACTATGAGTCAGTTGCCAGCGCTGCGCCAGTTGCTCAAGCTCTGCCGAGCGTTGTGGGGCTTCACATATCAGTTGTAGCTGCAAAGGGTCACTCCAGAGAGAAAAAACAGCGCTCAGTGTAGCGAATTTTCAATGGAACCGCGATATTTTCACAAGTCCGCTCAATCAGCTTAAGGCGTAGAGTAAAACCACGGTTGGCAGCGACGGTAAATAATGCTATATCCAACAGAGCTGATGCTGTAGACCAACCTATTTAGCTCATACAATAAGTCGGATAATCATAGCGCTACCGCTTCAACTCAAAAGGTCTATCAACGGCAGATGGCCCATCGCCTGACGCTGAATTTAGGAACGGATATGCAAACCGCCTCAACAAAATTAGATGATTTAGATCGCGCCATTTTAAAAATTTTAATGGATGACGCACGTACCCCTTACGCCGAGATGGCCAAACAATTTTCGGTCAGTCCCGCCACGATTCATGTGCGAATTGAGAAAATGAAAGCGGCCGAGGTGATCCAAGGCACTGAAGTGGTAGTCAATACCAAAAAACTCGGTTACGACGTGTGTTGTTTTATTGGCATTAATCTTAACGCTGCTCGTGATTATCACTCTGCACTGGCTAAGTTGAATGCGTTAGAAGAAGTGGTTGAAGCTTACTACACGACAGGCGCTTACAATATTTTTGTCAAATTAATGTGTAAATCGATTGAAGAGCTACAGTATGTGTTGATCGATAAGCTACAAGCAATTGATGAAGTACAATCGACCGAGACCTTAATCTCGTTGCAAAATCCGATTAACCGCAACGTCAATCCTTAAAACGCAATCACCCCAACCAGAACGATTGGGGTGATTGATGATAAGCGGTGCTAGTGTTTATTTATTGAGGTAGTTCAACAGATCTTGCGCAGAAATACCTTGCTCAGAAAGCTGCTTGGCCAGTAATTCTACTTGCTCCCCTTTGCGAGCTTCGATGACTTGTTCAAATTGATAAACCAAGTCACGCAATACAGGAACCGGTACTTGCTTAGCTGCACTACGAATACGTTCACTACTTTGGTTACCCAGTTCATTAAGTAACTTGCCAAACATCACTTTTTCCGGTGATTCATCCAGCTGTTCCCAAATGCGAGCCATTTCATAAGTGGTCATTGACATCGTATCGTATTCCAAAAATATCGTTCAAAAGTAAGAGTGAACAATATACACATCTTCCACCCTTTAGAAAATAGCTAACCCGTCTATTTTCAGGCCAAATATGGCGTGTTCTGAACGCTTATGTTTTAGCGTACCCGATAACGTTAAGAATTGAGCGCCCATTGATGCCAACGACGACCCACTTTTGAAAACAAAATAATCAGTGCCGGAGCCACCAACCACATATGCAAAGCTATCAAAATTTGTGGTTCAAAACTTAAACGTTGTAGTGTACCAACCAGTAAACCTGAACCACTCATTTGGAATAATCCTAATAAAGCGGCTGCGGTACCCGCTCGGTCACCAAACGGAGCTAACGCTTTGCCCGCTGCTGCACCGAGAATCCATGCAAAGCCTATGGATGAAATAAAGATTGGCAACATAAATGCTAACGCGGTGGTAACCTCAGCTAACATCACCATCACGCTTCCCCCCACCAGCAGCGCGAGAATACCCAACACCAACGTGCGATGCGTACCAACGCGGTCCATCATTTTCGGAGCCGACAAACAAGCGACGATATTCACTAATGCGTTAATTCCAAACCAAAAAGTAAACTGGTTCATACTCAGCCCTAAGCGGCCCATTAGTATTAAAGGCGCAGAAACAACATAGGCAAGGATCACTGCCATCGCGAGCATACATAACGATGCATGAAACAAAAACGAAGGGGTTTTTAATACTGACCAATAACGAGACCAAGCAAAGTAAGCTTGCTTCTCAGTCGTTGGGTTGGTTTCTTTCATACTAAACAGGATCAGCAACCCAATCGTCATCGCAAAACCGGCCATAAAACTAAAATTAGCGCGCCAGCCGAATTGCTGGGTTAACCAACTGCCCAAAATAGGCGCCAGAGCGGGAATAAAACAAATCGCACCATTTAAGTAGCTGATCATTTTGCCACTGCGTTCTGGGCCAAAAAGATCGCGAACTGTTGCAAAGGCTGCTACCGATGTCGCGCACGCACCTAAGCCTTGTAACAACCGAGCAATCAGCATCCATTCAATACTTTGTGCACTCCACGCCAATAAAGCGCTCAAGGCATAAATACTGATTCCAACTAATGCAACAGTTCGACGTCCATATTTATCTGCGAGTGGTCCAGCGAACAGCTGTCCAACACCCATCGCAAATAAAAACCAAGTGATCGTATCTTGTGCTAATGCATGTTCCACGTGAAACGTTTGGGCAATTTTCGGTAAAGCAGGTAAATAAATATCAATCGCCAGAGGGCTAAACAGCACTAACAGTGTCAGTAGCACCATTTGCAGGCGACTTGGCGTCGGTAAAGCAGTTACGTTCACGGAATGATTCCACATCAATAAGGGTATAAATTGAGAGGTACGTATCATAGCGAGAAACAGATATGAATAGAAATGGCGTATACTCATCACCATTATTCCCAAATGGAAAAACAGATGAAGATTGAAAGCTTAGCGCGTCTCGACCTCAATTTATTGGTCTGCTTAAAGGTATTGATCGAAGAGCTCAGCGTCACCCGCACCGCAAATCGACTCTGTCTTAGCCAGTCGGCGGTCAGTAAATCATTGGCTAAATTACGCATTCAATTTACCGACCCATTATTTATTCGCAGTTCACATGGTTTAAAGCCCACGCCCAAAGCGCTATTTCTCAAGCCCAAACTGGATATTTTGGTCAACCAATTAGAGTTAATTAATCAGCCGGAAGTCTTTTCTCCCCAATCGAGTGAATATCGCTTTCACATTGCCGCTGTGGAAAGTGTGTATTCGCTGATTCTGCCACACTTCTTACCGGCTATTTTTAGTCAAGGGCCGAAACTGAATATCAGTACTCATGCTTGGAGCGATCAAACCTTCAAAAAATTACAACTCGGCGAATTAGATTTAGGGATCACTGGTAAAGACATTGATATTAATGATGCAAGGCTAACCATGCTGCCTCCGAAAGACATTTGTGAACAAGAAGTTTTTCGCGATACCCAGATGTGTGCCGTACGCCAAGATCATCCCGTATTGCAACGCTCATGGAATTTAGAAAGCTACCTCTCCCTACGTCATGTTCAAGTGCGCTGTGATGGCAACGATCGTTGGTTACTCGACTATCGACTCGCTGATATCGGCTTAGAACGAGATATTGCTATCACTGTGCCTGATTTTAATAGTGCTGCCAGCTTATGTACCTATACCGACTTTGTGTTTACCGCACCACGGCACTTTACTTACATGATTGCTCGGCAGATGAATCTGGTGGTTTTACCTATCCCATTGGAATTTCCACCAATGGCCTACACGCTATTTTGGCACCGTGATCGAGAAGATGACCCTGCGCTCAGTTGGTTACGACAAATCATCGATAGTAAAACTACGCATCTTCGTCAACACGGTTATGGCGTTGAATAGAAAATTAAGACAAGCTCAGTAAACGTATCAATTAAGGCTTATCTACTGAGCCAAATCAGACAGATTTGCACGCCTATAGCAAAAGAGGTAGCTTATATTATCTCTGGCTTTCTCTCGCCATGAGCCTTTATCAAGGACCGTTAACAAGGATTACCTCATGTCACACCCCATTGCTCAACGTATTACTGAACTGCGCCATTGGCTGATTCAACAAGGCTTAGATGCCCTAATTGTTCCTCATGAAGATGAGTATCTCGGGGAATACGTACCGATTCAAAACGAACGCTTAGAGTGGGTTACTGGCTTTACTGGCTCGGCCGGTGCTGCCGTGATCACCAGCGATAACGCCGCTATCTTTGCTGATGGCCGCTACACGGTGCAGGTGCCGAAGCAAGTACCTAGCGACATTTTCCAGTATCGTCATTTAATTGAAGAGCCTTATCTACAATGGATCACCGAACAGCTCCCTAAAGGCAGTAAAATCGGTTATGACCCAAGAATGCACCGAGCTAGCTGGTTAACCAGCGCTCAACAGATATTCGCTGGTGAATACTCACTGGTGGCCATCACTGAAAACCCGATTGACCTATTATGGCAAGACCGTCCAGCCCCCGTGACCTCGGCGATGCGCCTGATGGCGGTGGATCAAGTCGGGGTAGATTGTCAGACAAAACGAGAAACCATTGCCAAGTTATTGCAAACTAAAAAAGCCGACTGCGCGATACTCACTGAGCTAGATTCTATTTGCTGGTTATTAAACGTTCGTGGCCTCGATGTCGCTCGCCTACCCGTGTTACTCTCACACGCGATCATTCATGCTGATGCAAGCGTTGATTTTTTCTTCGACCCATCACGCTTAGCGACCGGTTTTGAGCAACACGTGGGTGCGGGAGTTCGTGTTTATCACCCCGAGCAATTACAAGCTCAGTTAGAACAGTTTACTGGCCGCCGAGTGATGCTCGACCCAGCGACCAGCAATGCTTGGTTTACCTTAGTACTACAAAATGCTGGCGCAGAGTTAATCCAAGATAGCGATCCATGCTTATTACTAAAAGCGGCCAAAAACCCGACGGAAGTGGCAGGAATGAAAGCCTCCCATATCCGTGATGGTGTGGCGATGAGTAAGTTTCTTGCTTGGCTAGATAATGAGGTTGCCTCTGGTCGCCTTTATAATGAAGCTCAGTTAGCCGACCAGCTTTATACTTTCCGCGCGCAAGACCCGACATTGGCTGATCTTAGCTTTGATACGATTTCCGCCGCTGGTAGCAATGCCGCCATGTGTCACTACAATCATCTCAATCAGCCACAGCCCGGTGAACTGAGTTTAAATAGTTTGTATTTAGTCGATTCAGGCGGTCAATATCTCGACGGTACTACCGATATTACCCGTACCATTGCGATTGGTCAGCCAAGCGCAGAGATGAAACACCAATTTACTTTAGTACTTAAGGGGCATATCGCCTTAGCTCAAGCTCGCTTCCCAGCAGGCACTTGTGGCCATCAACTGGATGCGCTTGCACGCCAATATTTATGGGCAGAAGGCTACGATTACGATCACGGTACAGGCCATGGTGTCGGACACTTTTTAAGTGTTCACGAAGGGCCACAACGGATCAGTAAAGTGCACAACCCCGTCGCTTTACGCCCCGGCATGGTATTGTCTAACGAGCCAGGGTATTACCGAGCTGACGAGTTTGGCATCCGGATTGAAAACCTTGAATTAGTGGTTGAGATCCCAACCCAAGGAGATAAAAACATGCTGGGCTTTGAAGCGCTGACTCGTTGCCCAATCGATACCCGGGTGATTGATTTTAGTTTATTAGCCGCGCATGAAATTGCTTGGCTTAATGACTACCATCAGAAGGTGTGGCGCGACATTAGCCCATTGGTCGAGGGCGAAGTAAAACTCTGGTTAGAAAAAGCCACTCAGCCAATCACTCTATAAGCGGATAAATCCGAGTGTAAACCAGTCTGAACGCTGAAACCAACCACTCTGATTACACCAATTTGCTTAGTGTTCTATTCTCCAACTCAGCTTTCATTTGCATCCCTTAACCTCTTGGTTAAGGGATTTTTTATACCCAACAGCTCTCTTATCTGTCGTCAAACAACGTAGCATTGCCGCTTCAAGTAGAACGGGTATAAATACCTCAACAGACTAAATCACCTCTAATTATTAATAAAAATCCAACAATCAAGCAGAGAAAATAACCTATTGATTTAAAATAAAAAATAAAAACAACCATTACTAGCTCGCCATGTAAAACAAAAATAATAGTTTGAGATCTAACGATTATTTAAGTAGAGTTATTGTTAACTAATCGTTCAATTAAAGATAACAGGGAGTGTTAATGCCTAAGATTGGAATGCCTGATATACGAAAACCACAACTCGTACAGGCCACCATGACGGTGATTGAACAAGTTGGATTACACGCCGCTAGCATCGCCTTGATCAGCCGCGAAGCTGGGGTATCAACCGGGATCATTAATCATTATTTTGGTGGTAAGCACGGTTTATTAGAAGAAACCATGCGCGTGATCCTTCGTGAGCACTCACTCACTGTGATGAATGCATTAAGCAAACTTAAAAAGGACGCTCATCAAGCGCGAATTAATGCCATAGTGCAAGCCAACTTCGCCGGCTTTCAAACCCAAAGCCACGTCGTCAAAACTTGGTTAGCTTTCTGGTCATATTCAATGCATGACCCACAACTCAACCGTTTACAACGGGTGAATGAAAAACGTCTGATCTCTCATTTGCACATTGAGCTCAAAGCATTACTCCCAAAAGCTCATGCTCAACGAGTCGCGCAAGGTATTGCCGCTCTTATCGATGGCTTCTGGCTACGTGGTGCACTTAATCCCAACGGAATTAATGCCGACCAAGCCCAGCGCTTAATTAACGATTACTTACAACAACAACTCGCTCAACACGCAGCACTTACTCAATAGGTCTTTATCATATGGAAATCGCTTCGCTTTATATCGATGGCGCACCGCGCTACGCGTCATCGGGAGAAACTTTTACCAGCTACAATCCCGCAACCGGAGAGCCGCTGGCAGTATTAGGTCACGCTAGCGCCAGCGACGTGCAAGCCGCGATTGACTCAGCTCAACGGGGATTTGCGATTTGGTCAGCCATGACCGCGACCGAGCGTAGCCGAATCTTGTTAAAAGCTGTCGCCATCCTGCGTGAACGTAACGATGAGCTAGCTAAACTCGAAGTCCAAGATACCGGTAAACCGATCCAAGAAGCACTTGCCGTTGATATCACCACGGGCGCCGATGTGATCGAATACTTTGCCGGTCTCGCGCCCACTCTGCAGGGTGAACAGCAACCACTCTCAAACAGTCAGTTTTTTTACACCCGTAAAGAGCCTCTAGGCATTTGTGCTGGAATTGGTGCTTGGAACTATCCTATCCAAATCGCCATGTGGAAATCCGCGCCTGCTCTAGCAGCGGGTAATGCGATGATTTTTAAGCCATCGGAAGAAACGCCGCTCAGCGCACTCAAACTGGCGGAAATTTTTACACAAGCCGGTTTACCTGATGGCGTGTTTAACGTAGTGCAAGGGGATGCGCGAGTGGGACAAATGCTCACTGCCCACCCTGAAATAGCTAAAGTCTCTTTCACTGGAGAAAGTGGAACCGGTAAAGCCGTGATGGCCGATAGCGCGAAAACGTTAAAATCAGTGACCATGGAGCTAGGCGGTAAATCACCCTTGATCATTTTTGATGATGCTAAGCTAGATCAGGCCGTATCGGGGGCGATGACCGCTAACTTCTATACCCAAGGCGAAGTGTGTACTCACGGCACGCGAGTGTTTGTGCATCAATCCATTTATCCAGCGTTTATTGAGCAACTCAAAGCGCGCACAGAAGCTCTGGTTGTTGGCGATCCGATGGACCCAACTACCCAAGTAGGCTCGCTCATTTCTCAACCACATTTCGACAAGGTGCTCTCAGCCATCGATAGCGCCAAACAAAATGGAGCCACCCTACTCACTGGTGGAAAAGCGGTCACTGAAGGTTCATGCGCTAAGGGTTACTTTGTTGCTCCCACAGTGTTTGTCGATTGTGACGATGAAATGGCCTTTGTCCAACAAGAGATCTTTGGCCCAGTCATGGCAGTGCTGAGTTTTACGGATGAACAAGAGGTCATTCAACGTGCCAACAACACAGACTATGGCTTAGCCGCAGGGGTGTTTACGCAAAACCTAGCGCGCGCTCATCGTGTTATCCACCAGCTACAAGCGGGCATTTGCTGGATCAATACCTGGGGTGACTCTCCTGCGCAAATGCCTGTCGGTGGTTACAAACTATCGGGAGTAGGAAGAGAAAATGGTATCGAAACTTTAACTCACTATACCCAAACCAAAAGCGTGTTAATCGAACTCGATGACTTCGTCGGCCCTTATGCTTAAGGAGTGATCATGAAACAGCATTATGACTATATTATTATCGGTGCCGGATCCGCTGGCTGTGTGTTAGCCGATAGATTAAGTGAACAGCCAGATAACTCGGTGTTATTACTTGAAGCTGGCGGCAGTGATAAAAGCATTTTTATTCAAATGCCAACCGCCCTGTCTTATCCGATGAATAGCGCCAAATACGCTTGGCAATTTGAATCTCTCGCCGAACCCGGACTCGATGGTCGACAGTTACATTGTCCACGTGGCAAGGTCTTAGGCGGCAGCTCTTCCATCAACGGCATGGTTTATGTCAGAGGCCATGCTTGCGACTTTGATGAATGGCAACAGCACGGTGCACAAGGCTGGGATTACGCATCATGTTTACCCTACTTCAAGCGTGCTGAATCATGGAGTCAAGGAGCCGATACCTATCGAGGCGGTGACGGCCCAGTCGCCACCTGCAACGGTAATGAAATGACGCTAAATCCCCTTTACCAAGCTTTTATTGAAGCCGGTGAACAAGCAGGCTACCCAAAAACCGACGATTACAATGGTTATCAGCAAGAAGGTTTTGGGCCAATGCACATGACGGTTAATAACGGAGTTCGCGCTTCAACCGCCAATGCCTATTTAAAGCGTGCTTTAGCTCGACCTAACCTAACCCTGCTTAAAGGCGTCCTGACGCGTAAAGTACTACTTAAAGATAAACGAGCGATTGGCGTCGAGTTTGAAAAAGGCGGCCAAACCCAGGTGGTGTTTGCTAATCAAGAGGTCATTTCCAGCGCGGGCTCAATTGGTTCCGTGCAATTACTGCAATTATCAGGTATTGGTCCACGCGATGTATTAGAAAGCGCTGGCATTGAGGTGCAACATGAACTGCCCGGCGTCGGTGAAAACCTGCAAGATCACTTAGAAGTTTATTTTCAGTATCGCTGCCAACAACCGATCACATTAAACAGCAAGCTCGGTTTAATCAGCAAAGGGATGATCGGCACCCAATGGATCTTGACCAAACAAGGCTTAGGCGCCACCAACCACTTTGAATCTTGTGGCTTTATTCGCTCACGGGCTGGGCTCAAATGGCCAAATATTCAATACCACTTTTTACCCGCTGCCATGCGTTACGATGGACAAACCGCGTTTGATGGTCATGGCTTTCAAGTGCATGTCGGTCCCAATAAACCGCACAGTCGCGGCCGGGTTTGGATTCGCTCCAGCGATCCAAAGCAAAAGCCCGCAATTTTATTCCGTTATTTATCACACCAACAAGATATTCAAGATTGGCGAGACTGCATTCGCTTAACTCGTGAGTTACTCGCGCAGCCCGCATTAGATGACTATCGCGGTGAAGAAATTCAACCCGGCTTATCCATTAGCAGCGATGAAGCGATTGATAATTGGGTTAAACAAAATGTTGAGAGTGCCTATCACCCGTCTTGTAGCTGCAAAATGGGCTCAGCTGATGATGCCATGGCCGTCGTGGATAACCAATGCCGAGTATTTGGTATTCAAGGGTTACGGATTGTGGATTCCTCCATCTTCCCCACCATACCGAACGGTAATCTAAATGCTCCAACAATCATGGTTGCAGAACGTGCAGCCGATATGATCCTCAATAAATCGCTGTTACCTGCTGAACCCGCACCAGTGTGGATTTCAGACAATTGGCAGAGTAAGCAGCGTTCACGGGCAGCCATTCGTCCGATGGATCGCTCAACACCTCAGGAAAAGAGTTCAATGACAAGGAAAAATTATGCTTAAAATGACCGCTTATCTCTCCGTCGCCGCATTATCATTTAATGCTTATGCTAACCAATGTCAAACGGTTCGCTTTGCTGATGTCGGCTGGACAGATATTACCGCCACCACCGCTGTAGCCAGCGAAATTCTACAAGGACTCGGCTATCAAACTCGCACGCAATTATTATCCGTGCCGGTCACCTACTCTTCAATGGCTAATGGGGATATTGACATATTCCTTGGCAATTGGATGCCAACCATGGAAGCGGATATCGCTCGTTATCGTCAAGCGGGTACAGTCGAAACCGTCCGTGCCAACCTTGAAGGAGCAAAGTATACCCTAGCCGTTCCTCAATATGTTTATGATGCGGGGATTACCTCTTTCGCTGATCTCGCTAAGCACAGTGATAAGTTTCGTAACCGCATTCTTGGCTTAGAGCCCGGAAATGATGGTAACCGTACTTTGCTATCTATGATTGCAGATGACGCCTATGGACTGGGTGAATTTTCGATTGTTGAATCGAGTGAAGCGGGCATGCTTTCACAGGTTCAACGTTCCGTGCGCCGTCAACAATGGGTGGCTTTTCTTGGTTGGGAACCACACCCAATGAATACCATGGTTGATATGGTTTATTTAAGTGGTGGTGATGATTATTTTGGCCCTAATTACGGCGGGGCAAGTGTTCACACTAACGTGCGTCAAAACTATCTTAATGAATGTGAAAATGTTGGTAACTTCTTAACTAACCTCGTCTTTAGCTTAGAAAGTGAGAATGAGTTAATGGATGCCATCCTCAACCAAAATCAATCCCCTGAACAAGCAGCTCAGCAATGGCTACAAGCGAACCCTGAGACGCTAAGCCGCTGGCTCGATAATGTGACCACCATTGACGGCCAACCAGCTCTTGCTGCTGTAAATCTATATTTATCTCGCTAATTTTTACCCCTCACTTAGCGGTAGCTTCACCGGCTATCGCCAAGTGAATAAGGAACTATGCTTATGATTACTGAACACAAAATTCCTCTCGGACAATGGATGGAGTCGTTTGTTGACTGGCTGACTATTCATGGAGAACGATTTTTTGATGTGATCGCTTTTGTATTAGAAAGTAGTATTTTATTGTTAATTGATCTATTTAAAGCCATGCCACCCGCCGCTCCCATTTTGATCACCGCCGCTTTGGCTTGGTGGCTACATCGCAGCTTCTCTCTGGTCATTTTTATCATAGCTTCATTACTACTCATTCTTAACCTTGGCTACTGGCAAGAAATGCTGGAAACCTTTGTTTTGGTGTTTGCCGCAACAACGATTTCCGTATTAATTGGCGTGCCGATTGGAATTATGGCCGCCCATCGCGCCTGGCTATATACCCTATTAAGGCCGATTCTCGATTTAATGCAAACCGTTCCAACGTTTGTCTACCTGATCCCTACCCTAGTTTTATTCGGCCTTGGTATTGTGCCAGGACTGATCTCAACCATTATTTTTGCCATTGCCGCCCCGATTCGTCTGACCTATTTAGGAATAACCCGAGTTCCCGAAGAGCTGCTTGAGGCGGGCAAAGCTTTTGGCGCTAGCAAAATGAAATTGCTATTTAAAGTCGAGCTGCCCGCCGCCCTGCCTAACATTATGGCAGGTATCACCCAATGCATAATGTTGTCACTGTCGATGGTGGTTATCGCGGCCTTAGTCGGTGCTGATGGTCTCGGCAAACCCGTCATCCGCGCTCTCAATACGGTAAATATTTCCCAAGGCTTTGAAGCCGGTCTCGCTATCGTATTAGTCGCCATCATTCTTGACCGTTTATGTAAGACGCCGCAACGTAAGGAAAACAGCTAATGAATGCGATCACGATACGTAACCTTGATGTCGTCTTTGGCGACAATCCTCAACCTGCATTGGATTTACTCGATCAAGGCAAGTCACGCCAAGAAATTAATGCTGCAACTGGCACTGTAGTTGGCGTTAATAACGTAAGCCTTGATGTTGAACAAGGTGAAATTTGCGTACTCATGGGGCTGTCTGGTTCTGGTAAATCGAGCTTACTGCGCGCTATCAATGGTTTAAATCCTGTCTCTCGCGGTTCACTACTGGTGCAAGATGGTCAAGAGTCAATTAATCTGGCCGATTGTAATCAAACCACACTCCGTCAACTGAGAATGCACAAAGTCTCGATGGTATTTCAAAAGTTCGCTTTAATGCCTTGGTTAACGGTGCTGGATAACGTCGCTTTTGGTTTAGAAATGCAGGGCGTTGGTAAAAAACAACGTCGCCAGCAAGCCAGAGAAAAGCTACAAATGGTCGATCTACAAGAGTGGGAAGACAAGTACCCACACGAACTCTCAGGCGGAATGCAGCAAAGGGTTGGGTTAGCAAGGGCCTTTGCTATGGATAGTGACATACTATTAATGGATGAACCTTTTTCTGCTCTTGATCCTTTAATTCGTAGTCAGCTACAAGATGAACTATTAAGCTTGCAGAAAAAACTCAATAAAACCATCGTCTTTGTCAGCCATGATCTCGATGAAGCGTTAAAAATCGGCACCCATATCGCGATTATGGAATCAGGAGAACTGATCCAGCATGGCACACCTGAAGAGATTGTATTAACGCCAACCAATCAATACGTCAAAGATTTCGTCGCTCATACCAATCCATTGAATGTACTGAAAGGTCGTTCGTTAATGAAAGACACATCATCCTTCAGTCAAGATCAACAACGCTGGCAAGTTTGTGCGCAACGCGATTTATGGTTAGAACATAAGGAACAAAATTGGCAATTAACCGATGCTAATCATGCGGCACAATCATTTCAGCTGATGACGTGGCAATCGGGAATGCCAACCACGGAACTAAACTCGACCACTTTAGTAATGGCCAGTCCTGAAATCAGTATGCGCGATGCGATAGAGATCCGCTACAAAACCGGTCTACCTATCCTACTAATCGATAAGCAACAGCTTGTTGGCACGCTAAATGACGATGACTTTTATCATGCGTTATTGGGTAAATATCATCAAGCTGCTTAACCTCTTTGTGACTTATCGCTGTTAGTGAATAGCCTATTTATCCATAGTTAACAAAAATATACCCAAACCACTTGGAGTTGCAGGTAGGCGGCAAGAGAGTGACAAATTTGTCTGGAACAAATTTGAACAGCCGTAGGCTGGCCTGTGGTGAGAGCCACGGATGGCTCTCATAATCCCCATGAGCCTAGATAGACTATGTGATTGGGGCGAACGAAAGTAGCCAACACCCCTGCAGCTTCAAGAAGGAAGGGTATAGTTAATAAAAAAGCACCAAGACCATTATTCTTTGTCTTGGTGCTTTACTTTATAGCCCGTGCTTAACAAGCATCACTTCAGCAGTGTTTTGGCTCAAATGACACATTAATTCCACAATTCCACTCAAGTGTCACAGTCTTCGTCAAAGTGATGACAAACTCTTGCGGGCTTATGTTTCACGTGAAACATACCCTCCAGAATACACCGAGTGCCAATCTTGCCATACTGCAGCTAACCCTTGCGCTTCTATCATAGCCGCCACTTGTGCTGCGCTTCGCTTATCACTAATCGAAAATTGCTCCAGTTCTGGTTTGTTATCGGCATAGCCGCCCGGCTGGGTTTTAGAGGCTGCCGACATACTGGTAATACCGAGGCGCATAGCGTTATCACGAAATTGCGCCGACTCTCGAGTAGACAGAGAAAGCTCTAACTGTGAATTGAACAAGCGAAAAGCACAAATAAGCTGCACCAGCTGTTTATCTGTCATCAGTGACTTGGGTGGCACTCCTCCCGCACAAGGACGTAAACGTGGAAATGAAATAGAATAACGACTTTGCCAATAGGTTTTCTCTAAATAATCAACATGGGCTGCAACGTAAAAACTTTCTGTGCGCCAATCGTCCAACCCAATTAGAGCGCCTAAACCAATTTTATCAATCCCTGCTTTGGCAAGGCGATCGGGAGTCGCTAACCTGTAATTAAAATCGGTCTTGTTGCCGCGCAAATGGTGTTGAGCATATGTCGAGGGATGATACGATTCCTGATAAACCATCACCGCATCTAAACCTAAGCTTTTTAATTCCGCATATTCTTCCTGTGCTAACGGCTGCACTTCCATCGCAACATGGTGAAAAGCGGACTTAATTAACGGTAACATTTGCCGAAAATAATTCATGCCGACTTTAGTTTCATGCTCACCCGTCACCAATAACACACTATCGAAGTGCATGTTTTTAATCGCCGCAATTTCTCGCTTTATTTCCTCAGCATCGAGGGTTTTCCGCTTAATGCGATTTTCCATCGAAAAGCCGCAATAGCTGCAACTATTGGCGCACAAGTTCGATAAATACAGCGGCACGTACAAGCCCATGGTGTGTCCGAAACGTTGTCGAGTCGCGGCATAGGACAGCTGCGCCATCTGCTCAAGATATGGCTCAGCAGCAGGTGACAGCAAGGCCTGAAAATCCGTTAATGTTCTAACTGGCTTGGCTAATGCTCGCTCAACCTCTGTAGTTGTTTTGCTGTATATAGACAGCTTAATATCATCCCAATTAAGCTCAGCAAAGCGATTTAGGAAGCTCATAATATCAATCCAAAAAAGCGGTCAACGGACTTGATGCCATCGCTTGTTGACCACGAACAGCAAGGCCAGCTTGATAAGCTAAGCGTCCGGTTTCGACCGCTTGCTTAAAAGCCTGCCCCATTAAAACGGGATCCGCGGCAGTAGCAATCGCTGTATTGACTAATACCGCATCGGCGCCCATTTCCATCGCTAACATCGCATCAGAAGGCGCACCAATGCCGGCATCAATAATCACCGGTACCTTGGCTTGTTCAATGATGATCCGTAAAAAGTCTTGTGTTCTTAACCCCTGGTTACTTCCAATCGGTGCTCCCAATGGCATAACTGCCGCGCACCCCACCTCTTCTAGGCGTTTGCATAGCACCGGGTCGGCGTGGCAATAAGGCAAAACAGTAAATCCCTTTTTCACTAACTGTTCAGCGGCCAGTAAAGTTTCGATCGGATCAGGCATTAAGTATTTCGGGTCTGGGTGGATTTCTAATTTAAGCCAATGGGTTTGCAGCGCCTCTCGAGCAAGATGGGCAGCATAAATCGCTTCACGGGCGGTTTTCGCTCCCGACGTATTGGGCAATAGCTGGACACCAGCCGCGATCAAAGGTGCAAGAATGTCATCTTCTCGATGCTGTAAATCGACTCGCTTTAAAGCCATCGTCACCAGTTGCGATTGGCTGGCGGCTATCGCAGCTGCCATGGTCTGACGATTGGCAAACTTGCCAGTGCCAGTTAATAATCGTGATTGAAACTGAGTTCCTGCAATAGTTAACATCATTAACCTCCTGCGATGGCTTGAAATACGGCAATCGTGTCACCGTCGTTAACTTTGGTTTGCTCCCATAAACCTTGGGGAATAATGCCATCGTTCAGTGCAAATACACTGCCCACGGTGGGTAACTGTAATTGCTGTTGTAATTCAGCAATGGTGATCGGTTGTGCTAATTGCTGCACCTGTTGATTGATGGTGACATTGATCGTCATTGGGCAATCTCCGCTTGGTGAAAATGTTCAGGACAAGATGACGTTGCAGTTGAAGATGATGAATTACACACCGGACAATGAGGATCAGTCGCTAGTCGCCATTGCTGCCAACTTAACTTGTGTCCATCAAAATAGTGCAGCTGTTGAAATTTAACCGGGCCAATATCGAGCAAGATTTGTAAGGTCATTAAGGCCTGTAGATTACCTATCATGCCGACGACCGGTCCGACGACCCCACTGTCACGACAATTGCGCGTTGAAAGATGTTCGGCCACTAAACAACGATAGCAAGCGGTATGTGGCTGGCGAAAATCAAACGCGATACATTGACCTTGCCAACCAATCGCTGAACCAGAAATCAGTACAGCACCATGCTGGAGACAAACTTGGTTTATCGCAAAGCGCGTGACACTATTATCACTACAGTCGACAACAATATCTGCCATCGGTACTTCTAAATTTAATAGCGCCTCATCCATCCGCCGATTGACGCAACGGATGCGTACTTCAGGGTTTAAGCACTGTAGAGATTGCTGTAAAGCAGAGACTTTCGACATTCCTACTTGATCAGTGTGAAAAGCGATTTGTCGAGATAAGTTAGAAATTTCCACCGTATCATCATCGGCAAGGATCAGTTGGCCAACCCCTGCAGCAGCAAGATATTGGCCAACCGCATTGCCTAAACCGCCACAACCAATAATCAACACCTTGCTCGCGAGCAAGGTGGCTTGCCCTTGCTCAGCAATATCAGGCAAACAAATCTGACGTTGATAACGTAAAAATTGCTTATCCGTTAACATCGGCCACCTCCTGAGTTGATAGCTTTCGCTCCTGCGGCTTACTGGCTAGTTCAGCTTGGAGATGCTTAACTGCGGCGTGTACATCATCGGCCTCAGTAATGGCACGGACGACGGCAACACTGGCAACGCCACATTCCACCACTGATCGAATATTGGTTACATCAATGCCACCGATCGCTACCGTTGGTAAGGCTATGGCTTGCTCTATGGATGACTTGTGATCGCTAGCGGGCGCTGAAGATAAATAGTGGCTACCGCTAGCTACTAACTGCTGGTATAGCGCCAAACGAACCAACCCCTGAGGACGTGAAGGCATTTGCTTGGTTGTGGTAGGAAAGATATGCCCTAATGCGATATAACTCGGTCTAATTTTTAACGCGGTGAGTAATTCAAAGTAACCATGGGTTGATAGCCCTAGATGAATGTTAGCCTTAGCTAAAGCATGAAGATCGGCTGTTTGTAGATCTTCTTGGCCTAAGTGAACGCCAAATGCACCGTGTTTAAGTGCTAATCGCCAATAATCATTAATAAAGACTTGAGCTTGATATTGACGGCCCAATTCAATCGCACGAACAATTTGCTGTTCTAAATCCGTTTGCTGAGGATTTTTTATCCGTAGCTGAAGTGTATTTATGCCGAGCTTAAGCAAGGTTTCTAGCCAAGCGATATTATCCACCACCGGATAAAGACCTAAACTCTGTTTAGCCAGTGAAGGAAAGCTGAACGCTACCGTTTGTTCAGTTTCCTCGCTCAAGCAAGACTGCACCGTTGGGAAATACACATACTCCTTTGGCCATGTTTCACGTGAAACATTCAGCGCTGCCCGAGCGAGACATAGGGCATCTTCAAGGGGAAACTCTAAACACAGTGCCGTTACCAACCACGCTAAATGATGCCAAGCCTGAGCTGGAGATAACGTCGCCCCCGATAGGAACCTTAATTCACCATCGGTGTGACGCCAAATATCCCTTTGCTGACCTTTATAGGTAGCGCCAATCAGCAAGGTAGCTGGGCTTAGGTTATCAATATCACTATCGCTCGTACTCGACTGATAGCCAATGGCAATAGCTGCCAAGTTTTGCCGTGATGGTTCTGAGCCTGAGAAAGAAGGAAAGAGATCCGTCTGCAACGAGTAACGATGCTGACCAAGCAGCTGTATCGATTGGGTTGGACTAACGCCCAACTCAATCGATTCGATCGCAAAACCTTGCTGCTTAGCAAGTAGTAAGACTTGCTGCACGGCTCCCGTTAACTCAATACAATGAGCAGGGATGAATAGTTTCACGCTTTACTCCTCCACTGTCACCGCCGGATGATACAACTGTGAGCCGGAGGCTCGAAACTCTTGCGATTTTTGCTGCATACCTTGTAAAGGACTTTCCAGCATAGTGACCGAAATAGCCTGATCCGCTGCCACTTGCTGTGCATCGTTAGCGTACTCTCTCACTTCTTGAGAGATCTTCATCGAGCAAAATTTGGGACCACACATTGAACAGAAATGAGCAACTTTGCCAGATTCTTGCGGTAAGGTTTCGTCATGAAAAGCCTTAGCAGTTACCGGATCAAGCGACAGATTGAATTGATCTTGCCAACGAAATTCAAAACGAGCCTTGGATAACGCATTATCCCTCACCTGAGCACCGGGGTGGCCCTTAGCTAAATCCGCCGCATGAGCCGCCAACTTATAGGTGATTAAGCCGGTTTTTACGTCTTCTTTATTCGGTAATCCTAAGTGCTCTTTAGGCGTCACATAGCACAACATGGCGCAACCAAACCAGCCTATCATCGCCGCACCAATTCCTGACGTGATGTGATCATAACCCGGTGCAATATCCGTGGTTAAAGGACCTAAGGTATAAAAAGGCGCTTCATGACAATGCTTAAGTTGCTCGTCCATATTGGCTTTAATCATATGCATGGGTACATGCCCAGGGCCTTCGATCATCACCTGAACATCATACTCCCAAGCAATTTTAGTCAGTTCACCAAGGGTTCTTAATTCGGCAAATTGCGCCTCATCATTCGCATCGGCAATCGAGCCAGGGCGTAAGCCGTCACCAAGTGATAAAGAAATATCATATTGGGCACAGATCTCGCAAATCTCACGAAAATGGGTGTATAAGAAATTTTCTTGGTGATGAGCAAGGCACCATTTGGCAATGATAGAGCCTCCACGCGAAACAATTCCAGTAACACGTTTTGCGGTCATCGGTACATAACGTAACAGTACGCCAGCATGAATGGTAAAATAATCGACCCCTTGTTCCGCCTGCTCTAACAAGGTATCGCGCATCACCTGCCAGGTCAGATTTTCAGCAACCCCGTTAACCTTTTCTAACGCTTGATACATAGGAACCGTGCCTATAGGTACTGGGCTATTACGTAAAATCCACTCCCGAGTTTCATGAATGTTACGTCCAGTGGATAAATCCATCACCGTATCTGCCCCCCAACGGGTAGCCCAGACCAATTTCTCCACCTCTTCTTCAATAGAAGAGCTCACTGAAGAATTACCAATATTCGCGTTCACTTTGACTAAAAAGTTACGGCCGATAATCATGGGTTCAGATTCAGGATGATTGATATTACAAGGAATGATCGCTCGTCCAGCCGCAACCTCTTGACGGACAAATTCAGCGCTAATTTCAGCAGGTAAATGAGCACCAAAGTTTTCACCTGGATGCTGATGATTAAGCTGCTGATCTTGATACTCTCGCCGGCCCATATTTTCACGTAAGGCGATAAACTCCATCTCAGGAGTAATGATGCCTTGTTTAGCATAATGTAACTGAGTGACTCGTCTACCCGCTTTAGCGCGTCGAATGTCAGGTAACTGACCATATCTCAGCTCATCGAGAGTTTCATCGGCTAAACGCTGACGAGCAAACTCTGAACTCATCACCGGTAGCGTTTCAGTATCACCACGCTCTGCAATCCATGAATCACGCAGCTTAGGTAAGCCATGCTTTAAATTGATCGTATAATTTGGATCGGTATACACACCTGAGGTGTCATAAACAGGGATCGGTTGATTTGCTGAATAGATCGGTGCTTGTTTAGTGCCACCAATCAAGCTGTCAGCCAAAGTAATTTCGCGCATTGGTACGCGAATATCTGGTTGAGAGCCTTGAATATAAATCTTGTTAGAATTTGGATAAGGTTGAACTGAAAGTGAATCAATAAACTGTTTTGCTTCCAGTCTCGCTTGTTTACGAATCGACATAGCATTTTCCTGTGTTATTCATTAGGGATAATGCTTGACGGAAAGATGCGACAAGAGGGGATCAACAGATTAATGGTGTATATAGATAGGACTAATGATAAGACACCATAAATTGTCTTCTCTTGTTCCCTTCGCAGGTATTAGCCTGATCAGGTTCAACGGATCCCGAATAAACGGTCTCAGCCATATGGCACTCCGACAAGTGAAAACTAGCATACAAGATTATATGAATTTATCAATCTCGATAGACTCGTAAAATAGTTAATAGTTATTGCTTGTTCTTTTTACTCGCCATCGCTTGGCCAACGGTTTGGTTTAGTTTGGCTGGTTGATAAGGAGAAATGCGTTTAGCCACCGCAATACGTTGTGAGCCATAAATACCACTATGACCACTGGCGTAATAGGCAATGAAGCAGACTAAAGCAAAGTAAATAAGATGATCGGCCCCAAACAATTCAACCCCCATAATGATGCAAGCTAGAGGAGTATTGGCGGCGGCAGCAAACACCGCTAAGAAACCTAGCGCAGCGAATAGCTCAACCGGAGCCCCCATTAGCCATGCGAGGAAATTACCTAATGTGGCTCCAATAAAGAATAAGGGAGTAACTTCACCACCTTTAAAGCCAGCGGCTAGAGTAATAGCCGTCAAAATCAACTTCAATATCCAACTATTCCATTCAGCGCCACCGGCCTCAAAAGCAGAAGTGATACTTACTCCTCCTTCGCGTATAGGGTAAACACCAATGCCTATATAATCATAGTTACCAATTAACTTAACGATAGCAACGACTAACAAACCGCCACAGAACACGATCAAATATGGATTGCGTAACCAACGGATAAACCAAGCTTTCAAGCCTGATGTTAGTTCACTAAACAACAAACCCACTAAGCCAAATATCACGCCAGCAATCAATATCTTGCCAGTTAAAATAAAATCAATCGATATAGGGTGCTCAAACAAACTACTGAACTGAGCAAAGCCGATATTGTAGTGAGTATGATGAGCCCCTACCGCACTGCATACCACATCCGCTAAAACCGCAGCAATCAATGCCGGCAGTAATGCTTGATATTTAATTCTACCGACTGACAATACTTCTACCGCAAAAATGGCTCCGGCAATCGGGGTTCCAAACACCGAGCCAAACCCCGCGGCAATTCCTGCTACCAAGATGGAGCGGTGATCAGATTCATCCAGTTTAAACACGCGACTAAACCAAGCCGATACCGCACCGCCAATTTGCACCGCTGTACCTTCCCGTCCCGCAGAGCCACCGAATAAATGGGTAACCACTGTAGCGACAAGTACAAAAACACTCATTCGAAAAGGAATTTTCTCATTCGATTGATGAATTTGGTCGATAATCAGATTATTACCGCGCTCAGAAAGACCTCCCCATTGGCGATAAAAAAATACCAACCCCAAACCAGCAATAGGAAGTCCATAGATTAAATACGGATTGTCGACACGAGTCTGAGTGGCAACTTCCAAAGCCCATAAGAAAAAAGCATTCATTAAACCGACTAAAATTGCTAATGGCGTCACTAGCAATGTCCAACGTAATGTTTGTAGTACAACGTGAGGTAAATGATCCAGAGATTTGATCAACAAAATTTATACTCCCAATGATTTGCTACACTTCCGCCAATCATCATTCAATAACGAAATCCAGCTCTAACTAAATAGATAACAGGCATAATAATAGTCGTGATTAATGTAAATAACGTGGCAAAACACTGATTAAACATCTTTAAAAAGGATTAACTTTATCAAACTGAATAATAAGCAATAAAGGATGTAAGGATAAAATTGAATCGTTGAAGTGTGCATCATTGCTTCACTCTTAATAAAAGGGATAAAACGCAATGATTCTGTGATGAGCTAAATGAGCTGTACACAGACACAACAAGAACCTATCTTGTTATCATTGCATGTACAGACGTCATCAGCTTAAAAAGCGGTTTAGCATAACTGCTAGGTGGAACATCATCACCTGATATTATTTTACCTAACCAATAGCATTAAACAATACTTGAAATAAGGTTTATTTCTGCCTAAACCTTAAGTTTGGTATGGAACGAGGTTCCCTGCTGTTTAATACTAATCTAAATAAAAATATGATCTGATTAAGGCTATTTAATTACTACCCTCATTCGCCATTAATAGCCTTAATAATATCGACTTTAAAAAGCTCGCCAATCAGCAAAAATCCATTCAAATGAAAATGAGATTGCTGGCCCTCGCCCATTTCAAAGATAGACACTCTCGCACCCAAATCGTCATATTTCTTAAGGTCAGCCGAACCAGTGTTAATAAGTGGGTTCAAACTTTTCTTGAGGAAGGATTAGAAGGGCTGAAAGAAAAGCCAAGAACGGGACGACCACCATTCTTAACTTCCAAGCAAAGAGAGCAATTGAGCCAATACATCAAAGATAAAGCTCATGATACGCAGGGTGGACGGCTTACTGGTGTAGATATCTATGCCTATATCTTGAAAGAATTTGGCCAGCACTACCACCCTGATTCTATCTATTGCCTGCTCGATCACATGGGCTTCTCTTGGATAACATCTCGCTCCAAGCCCCCTCATCAATCCCAGCCAATCCAAGACGATTTTAAAAAATTTAAAATTGAAACGATCCTTAAGATCCCAGGACATATTGCTTTAGAGCGTGTTGATGTCTGGTTTCAGGATGAAGCCAGATTGGTACAAAAGAGATTGGTAGTAGTATTATCTATGATCGAGGGAAATGAAAAAAAGCCGCTAATAAATTAGCGGCTTTTTAAATGGTGGCGGAGAGATAGGGATTTGAACCCTAGGATAGCTATTAACCATCGCCGGTTTTCAAGACCGGTGCTTTCAACCACTCAGCCATCTCTCCACAAATTGTTACTCGATAAAGTCTGATTGGCTGCTTTATTGAGTTTGTGTCTTCAGACCTTAAGTCTAAAAACCAGTATTAAAGCCTGGCGATGTTCTACTCTCACATGG
>NZ_BDJF01000022.1 GCF_001895205.1 Vibrio injensis
GATAGTGCTAAAAGCGCTATCAATTGGTCACTCAGTTCATTGATACCTAAGTGCTTATTGCTAAGCATTTTGATTATCATCAACGAGTGCCCACACAGATTGATTGGTTTAAATTGTTAAAGAGCTTGCTTGTGAGGCTCACTGAGCTTCGAAGCGGAGGTGAATTCTAGCGAGTTAATTTGAAGAGTCAAACACTTTTTCAAATTTTCTTTTTTAGAAGCTTTCTCTCAACTAACATTGCTTGAAGCCTTGTGGCATCTGCCGTGTCAGTGAGGGCGCATTATAGGGAGTTTGTTTAACTTGGCAAGTGCTTTTTTACTTTTTTTATGATTTCTCGCTCAACAGAGCGATTATTGCTCAAAAATGCCATTTCTAGTGCTATTCTTAGCTTATTTACCGCAATTTAAGCCTATTGAGGATGGTTTGATGAGTTCTATCCGAAGTTATAAAGGGGTATTACCGACGCTAAATGAACGTGTCTATATAGATAACAGTTCGGTTTTAGTGGGCGATATCACTATCGAGAGTGATTCCAGTATTTGGCCTTTAGTTGCTGCACGCGGTGACGTTAACCACATCCGTATCGGTTCACGCACCAATATACAAGACGGTAGCGTTTTACACGTCACCCATAAAAATAGCCACAATCCTAATGGCTATCCGCTCTTGATCGGTAATGATGTCACTATTGGCCATAAAGTCATGCTGCATGGCTGCACCATTCACGATCGAGTTCTGGTGGGGATGGGATCGATTATTCTTGATGGTGCCATCATTGAAAGTGAGGTAATGATAGGTGCGGGTAGCTTAGTGCCGCCCGGAAAAACCTTGGTCAGCGGCTATCTGTACGTCGGAAGTCCGGTGAAACAAGCCCGTAAGCTAACTGAAGCAGAGCGACAATTTTTACTGCAATCAGCAAGTAACTATGTACAAACTAAAAATGAGTACTTAGCTGAACCATCGCAACTCTAGCTACATCATTGTTCTAGGTCTATTGACCTTTCGAGCCCGCCCATGAGGTGTTTACGGTTTTAGCACCTCAATCATACCGGCTGAAGTGAAGCACTCTTCTTCAATTAGCTGCTCCGCTTGTTCTTCAATATCAAAGCGCCACTCACTAAACACCGTCAGTGCCTGCTGTGGGCTGGTAATCGTCACCCCAGACCAAGATTGCAGCTCAGATAACGAAATAAAACAGCCGATGAGCGCGCCACTCTGCTGCGCGGAAAAATCAACCGCTTGTAGCTGCTCATTCCACTTTTGATCATCGGTAAATAAAATCGCTTGGTTCATACGCCACCAGATAAATTTTTTCTTAATTCACGTAAGACTTGCTTAGTTCCAGGGCGCAGGCCACGCCACAACATAAAGCTTTCTGCCGCTTGGGCAACCAACATACCTAAACCATCATAAACTGAGTAGCAGCCATTGTCCTTTGCCCATTGATTAAACACCGTAAGCTGATTGCCATACATCATATCGTAAGCGACGCTATGGTTAGCAAAAATCAGTGGCGATATCTGAGGGATCTCCCCCTCTAAACTGGCAGAGGTGGAGTTAATCACAACATCAAATGAGGTTGCCAGTGTCTCCATCGGCTGAGCCACCACTGAACCATAGGCAGCGAACTGTTGACTCAACACTTCCGCTTTAGAGAAAGTGCGATTAGTGATCACCAAATCAGCAGGATGCTGATCTAACAAAGGTTTGATGACGCCTCGCGCTGCGCCGCCGGCACCAATCAATAAGATTTTCACCCCCGTCAACGCAACTTGATGCTGCAGTAAGTCTTGAACCAGCCCTTCACCATCGGTATTATCACCAAGTAGCACACCATCATCCAGTTTTTTCAAGGTATTGACCGCGCCGGCTAACTGGGCGCGTTCTGTTAAGCGATCCGCTAACTGAAAAGCCTGTTCTTTAAATGGTACGGTGATGTTGCACCCTCTACCACCATGCGCAAAAAAATCATTCATTGCCTGCTCAAAACCGTCGACCGCTGCCAATTGAGCAGTGTAAGTCATGTTTTGATTGGTTTGACGCGCAAATAAGGTATGAATAAAAGGCGATTTACTGTGGCCAATAGGGTTACCGAAGACCGCATAACGATCGTATTGAAATTCCATATCATTAACCTAATTAACAAAAAGGGTCTGACTTGACCCTATCACTGCCATGCTTGACTGTCACCACTCTCTTGGCACTAAAAATTCGGCCAAATGCGCTTCAGCGCTATTAGGCTCTGGCTGGTAGTTATATTGCCAACGCGCTAACGGAGGCATCGACATTAAAATCGACTCTGTTCGGCCCCCGGTTTGTAAACCAAATAACGTCCCTCGGTCATAGACTAAGTTAAATTCAACATAGCGCCCGCGCCGATATAACTGAAAATGTCGCTGTACTTCACCATAAGCTGTGTCTTTACGCCGCGCAACAATCGGCAAGTAAGCCTCTGTGTAACCTTTACCAACCGCTTGCATGTAGGCAAAACACTGAGCAAATGGCCATTGATTTAAGTCATCGAAAAAGAGCCCACCCACACCGCGAGTTTCATTACGGTGCGGTAAGAAGAAATAATCATCACACCAAGCCTTATGTTCAGCATAAACCTGATCACCAAAAGGCGCACATAAGGTCCGCGCCGTCGCGTGCCATGCTTGCACATCCTCTAAAAATGGGTAAAACGGCGTTAAGTCAAAACCACCGCCAAACCACCAAATGGGCGTTTCTCCCTCTTTTTCAGCAATAAAAAAGCGCACATTAGCATGAGAGGTAGGCACATAAGGATTATGCGGATGCATCACTAACGACACCCCCATCGCTTCAAAACGCCGACCAGCTAACTCAGGACGGTGTGCGGTGGCGGATGCTGGCATTTGTTGACCAGTAACATGAGAAAAATTAACGCCGCCTTGTTCAAAAACCAAACCGTCGGTCATGACTCGTGTTCGCCCACCGCCACCTAAGCGTTCGCTCGGCTCACGATGCCAGATTTCTTCGACAAACTTAGCCTTGCCATCGGCCTGTTCTAATTGCTGGCAAATACTGTCTTGTAACTCAAGCAAAAACTGCTTTACCGCTTGCTTATCAATGTCTGGCATCGTCGATTTCCTTGCTTAACCTTGTCTTAAAATTTGACCCGTTTTCGCGTCACGAATTTCACTCGGTTTATTTCTACCACCAGTTTCACCACGTAAAATAGCTGGCAGGTGCTCACCCAGTTGCTGCTCAACTTGCTCAGTGGTCATACACGGCGGCAGCCCTGTTAAATTAGCACTGGTCGAGGTAAGCGGTTTACCGAACGCATTACATAACTGTTGTACTAGTGGATGATCCGTCACTCGCACCGCAATCGAGTCAAACTGACCGCTGACCCATGACGAGACTTTCTGACTAGCAGGCATCACCCATGTAACGGGGCCCGGCCAAGTCGCATGAATCGTCGCCAATTGTTCGGCGCTTAGCTGGCTTTCATCAATATATGGCAACAATTGCTGATAAGAGGCCGCAATCAAAATCAAGCCTTTTTCTACCGGTCGCTGCTTCAAAGCTAATAACTTTTCAATCGCTTGTGAGTTATCTGGGTCGCATCCAACACCAAATACCCCCTCGGTTGGATAGGCGATAACATCACCATCACGTAATGCCTGTAAACAGAGTTGAAAATTATCCACGATACCTTTCTCTTGTGAAATCTAGTCGACCCACTGAGTTTACAAATTCTGGTTAAAACAGGCTAAAGCTATTTACTGACAAATGGTATCTTTGACAAAATAACCACAACGCAAACGTTTTCCTAAGAAAAAAATACTCGTATAATGCGCGCAAATAACCCATTCACCCTAATGTGATGATGTTTGAAGGAGTTTACAATGAAAGTGGCGATTATTATGGGTTCGAAATCCGATTGGCCAACCATGAAGCTAGCAGCAGAAATGTTGCAGCAATTTGGGATCGATTATGAAACCAAGGTGGTGTCTGCTCACCGAACTCCTCAACTACTGGCGGATTATGCTAGCAGCGCTCAGCAACGAGGTATTAAAGTTATCATCGCTGGCGCCGGCGGCGCGGCGCATTTACCAGGCATGACGGCTGCCTTTACTAGCTTGCCTGTACTTGGCGTGCCTGTACAATCAAAAGCCCTTAACGGGATGGACTCACTACTCTCTATCGTGCAAATGCCAAAAGGCATTGCGGTAGGAACGCTGGCTATCGGCGAAGCGGGGGCCGCTAATGCCGGCTTATTAGCCGCACAAATCCTCGCCACCCATGATCAAGAGATCATGGCGAAAATCGATGCCTTTCGTTTAGCGCAAACCGAAACCGTGCTCGCCAACCCTAATCCAGCAGAGGACTAATCAGATGCAAGTTTTAGTCTTAGGGGCTGGCCAATTAGCCCGCATGATGGCGCTAGCAGGCACTCCGCTGAATATTGAGATCCATGCGTTTGATGTAACAACCGGTAATATCGTGCAGCCGATCACAGGCCAAGTCATCGGCCAAGGGCTAGCGATGGCCATTGAGCAAGCGGATGTGATTACCGCTGAATTTGAACATATTCCTGATGATATACTTGAGCAATGCGCGCAAAGTGGCAAGCTGCTTCCCAATCAAACCGCGATTAAAGCTGGTGGCAATCGACAACGTGAAAAAGCATTACTTAAGCAAGCGGCTGTAAATAGTGCTCAATACGCCATCGTACAATCTCGTGACGATTTGCTCACTGCTATCGAAACCATTGGACTACCGATGGTTTTAAAAAGCGCGCTTGGTGGTTATGATGGCAAGGGGCAATGGCGTCTCAAACAAGCACAAGATATTGATAGTCTTTGGCCCGAACTACAAGACTGCTTAGCAAGCTCAGCGCAACAAACCATCATTGCCGAGCAATTTATCGCTTTTGATCGCGAAGTCTCGTTAATTGGCGCGAGAGGACAAGATGGCAGCATAGTGACCTATCCCCTGACGGAAAATGTGCACACCAATGGCGTGTTGAGTTTATCCACCTCGTTGGATGATCTCGCGCTACAACAACAAGCCGAAAGCATCTTTCGCGCGGTAGCTGAGCAATTAGAGTATGTGGGTGTGCTGGCTTTAGAATTTTTTGATGTCAACGGGCAGCTGCTGGTCAATGAAATTGCACCTCGAGTACATAACTCCGGCCACTGGACACAACAAGGTGCCGAAACGTGTCAATTTGAAAATCATTTGCGCGCCGTATGTGGTTTACCATTAGGCAGCACGCAACTGATCCGCCCGACAGCCATGATTAACGTCTTAGGCCTTGATAGCCTGCCGGACGCGTTGCTTGCTATGGAAGGGTGTCATGTCCATTGGTATGGCAAACAAAAACGCCCGGGGCGTAAGATGGGCCATATTAATATCAGTGCCGATTATAGCGGTGAACTGCAAAGACGCCTTGCGCGCCTTAGCCAGCTATTAGATAAAGAGAATTTTCCAGCGCTGCACAAACATGATTAAACGCTGACTCATCGCCTAAAACCACCCCAGCCACACATTAGGCTGGCGGTGGTGATAACAGCCCCTAACACCTTCAGCAGATCGATGACTGCTCAACTTGCTGATAAGCCTTAGCGACTTCTTCGGCGATAATCTGAATACCTTTTTGCATTTCCTGATCATCTTGCACATAGTTCATCCGTAGACATTGATGAGTATGTGGCCAGTCTTCCTGTTGGCCAATAAAGAAATATTCACCAGGAACAACCAATACTCCTCGATCTTTAAGACGCTGATACAGCGCCATAGTGCTGATCGGCAATTCATCAAACCACAGCCATAGGAAAATCGCCCCTTCAGGTTTGTGGATCCGAAAGCGCGAGTCAGGTATCGCCTGCTGAAGTAACTTCACCGCGGTTTGTGATTTTTGTTGATAAAATGGGCGAATAACTTCATCACTCAAGCGCAGTAAATCCCCTCGCTCAATCATATGCTGAGCTATCGCGGGGCCAACACTGCCGGGGGCTAAACTAATAATGCCATTCATATTGGTTAAAGCTTGAGTCACCATTTCATTGGCGATGACAATGCCGCAACGTACGCCTGGTAATCCAAGTTTGGATAAGCTCATGCATAAAATGGTATTGTCATTCCAAAACGGTTCAACCTGTTCAAAAATGATATTAGGAAATGGCACACCATAAGCATTGTCTATGATCAACGGAATACCATTATCCCGCGCTAACTGATCGAGCTTATGGATCTCATCTTCGGTCAAGACATTACCGGTTGGATTGGTCGGTCGAGAGGCACAGATTGCTGCAATTGAAGAATCCACCTTTAACTGGTTAAAGTCGACATGGTATTTGAATAACCCATCATCAAGCATTTCAATCTCGGGTCGATAAGAGATAAACAGATCGTCATCAATCCCTGCGTCGCCATAACCAATGTATTCCGGAGCCAACGGCAGTAAAACCTTCTTATGAGAGCCATCGGGCTGCTGACCGGCGAATAAGTTAAATAAATAGAAAAAACCACTTTGGCTACCATTGGTTAAGCTGATGTTTTTCTCACTAATTTCCCAGCCATAAGTCGTTTTTAGCAGCGCAGCGAGCGATTTAACGAAACGATCTTTCCCTTGCGGACCATCGTAATTACTCAGCGCAGCGATCAGCTCACCGTTGCTCAGCATCTCAGCGCTGGTTTGATGAAAATAGTCGATCATCGCTGGTATAGCGGCAGGATTTCCGCCACCGAGCATAATAGCTCCGGGGGTGCGCAGACCATCATTCAAATCATCCATTAATTGGGTAATACCGGAATACTGATTAAATTTTTCACCAAATTTTGAAAACTGCATTGCTGACTGCCTAATTCATAATTGTATTAACTTGCCTAAAGGAGCATAAAACGATGCCATGCTCATCGATCAATCCTTGAACATACCGCAATGCTTTTACCTATCAAAGTACTATTTTTGAACACCAGAGTATTCAGTTGAAAAAAAGCCCAACTCATTTGAGTTGGGCTTCAATCACAAACCGTATGGTTTATTGCTAATGATTACTTTTGTAACAGAGAAATGTCAGCAATTTGCAGGAATAAGTTACGCAAGTCGTTAAGCAAAGTTAAACGGTTTTGCTTTAGCGCTTCATCGTCAGCCATCACCATCACATTATCAAAAAACGCATCAACGGGTTCACGTAGTGAGGCCAATTGACTCAGTGCTTGCTGATAATCACCTGACGCAAAGACTGGTTCAAGGGCTTCGCTCATCACCGCGACTTCTTGTGCCAAGGCTTTCTCTGCGGGTTCTTGCAATAACGCGAGATCAACCTCAGCAGGTAACTGACCAGCAAATTTCGCGAGGATATTCCCAACCCGCTTATTGGCTGCTGCCAACGCTTCTGCCGCTTCGAGTTCACGGAAGTGTGACACGGCTTTTACCCGCTGATCGAAATCAGCCGGCTTGGTTGGACGACGCGCCAACACCGCTTGAATAACATCAACACTGAAGCCTTCGTCTTGATACCAAGCGCGGAAGCGACCCAGCATGAATTCAATCACATCGTGTTCAACCGCTTCATTAGTCAAACGATCACCAAAGAGGGATTTCGCTTTCGCGACCAAATCCACTAAGTCAAGCTTGTAGCCGTATTCAACGATGATCCGCAGTACACCTAAAGAAGCGCGGCGCAAAGCAAAAGGATCAGAACCTTTTGGTGCTTGGCCAATCCCGAAAATACCGACGATGGTATCCAGTTTATCTGCCATCGCTAGCGCAGAAGAAACTCCGTCACTCGGCAACTGATCACCAGCAAAGCGCGGCATATACTGCTCGTTCATCGCCAATGCTACCGCTTCTGGCTCACCATCATGGCGAGCATAATGCATGCCCATCACACCTTGAGTGTCGGTAAACTCAAACACCATTGAGGTCATTAAATCACATTTAGCGAGCAAACCTGCACGTTTGGCTTGTGTAACGTCAGCGCCAATTTGCTCTGCAATATAACCGGCTAACTCTGTGATGCGGTCAGTCTTATCTTTAATTGTGCCCAATTTCTGCTGGAAAATAGCCGTTTCAAGCTGTGGCAAGCGATCAATCAGCTTGCTCTTGAGGTCGGTATTAAAGAAGAATTCAGCATCAGCCAGACGTGGACGTACCACCTTTTCGTTACCTTCGATAACGTGGCGTGGCTCTTTAGACTCAATGTTGGTCACAAAGATAAAGTTAGGTAATAATTGCTTATTGGCGTCATACACTGGGAAGTATTTTTGGTCACCTTTCATGGTGTACACCAAGGCTTCCGATGGTACATTGAGGAACTTCTCTTCAAATTTAGCCGTTAAAACCACTGGCCATTCGACTAGCGCGGTGACTTCTTCCACTAAATCGTCATCGAGTTCTGCAATACCACCCACTTGTTGTGCCGCTTGCTGAGCACCAGCAATGATCGTCGCTTTACGCGTCTCGTAGTCGGCAATCACTTTACCGCGTTGCTCTAAAATGTCTGGGTACTGCTGGGCAGAATCGATAGTAAATTCTTTCTCACCCATAAAACGGTGACCACGAATGGTACGTGCTGATGCCACGCCTAAAATTTCGCCTTCGATCAACTCCTCACCAAGCAGCATGGTCAAGGTTTTTACTGGACGGATAAATTGAGTCTCTTTATCGCCCCAACGCATTGGTTTAGCGATAGGTAAGTTGGCCAATGCTTTCGCAGCCAGCTCAACCACAATCGCTTTCGCTGCTTGGCCTTTCACTTCTTGTTTGAACAGCAACCACTCACCTTGCTCAGTTTTGAGGCGATCAGCTTGCTCAACCGTGATCCCATTACCACGTGCCCAACCTTGTGCTGCCTTCGTCGGATTACCTTCTGCATCAAAAGCCACTGACACCGCAGGGCCACGCTTTTCAAGTACCTTATCCGCTTGTTTTTCAGCAAGATTAGTCACTTTCAGCGCCAAACGACGGGGAGTGGCAAACCATTTTACGCCATCATGAGTCAGCTCTGCCGCGGCGAGCTCTGCACTAAAATTGGCGGCAAACGCTTCTGCTAAAGTGCGCAACTGCTTCGGTGGTAACTCTTCCGTACCCAGTTCAATTAGAAATTCTTTGGCCATGTTATTGCTCCTCACCCTTTTTACACATTGGGAAGCCTAGCGCTTCGCGAGAAGCGTAATACGCTTCAGCAACCGCCTTCGTGAGGTTGCGAATACGCAGGATATAACGTTGGCGCTCAGTGACCGAAATAGCCTTACGAGCATCAAGCAAGTTAAAGGCATGGCCCGCTTTTAAAATCCGCTCATAAGCCGGTAGTGGCAGTGGTTTTTCAAGCTCAAGCAGGTATTGACACTCTTTCTCGCACTGATCGAAGAAAGTGAACAGAAAATCCACGTCCGCGTGCTCAAAGTTGTAGGTTGACTGCTCTACTTCATTTTGGTGGAAAATATCGCCATAGGTTACTTTACCTAATGGACCATCTGTCCAGACTAAATCATAAACAGAATCAACACCTTGAATGTACATCGCTAGACGCTCGATACCGTAAGTGATTTCACCGGTTACCGGCTTGCACTCAAGACCACCAACTTGTTGGAAGTAAGTGAACTGAGTCACTTCCATGCCGTTCAGCCATACTTCCCAGCCCAATCCCCATGCACCTAAGGTTGGGTTTTCCCAGTTGTCTTCAACAAAACGAATGTCGTGAACCAGCGGGTCAACACCTAATACCTCCAGTGATCCAAGGTACAACTCTTGAATGTTATCCGGCGATGGTTTGATGATGACTTGAAATTGATAGTAGTGCTGTAGGCGGTTCGGGTTTTCACCATAACGGCCGTCGGTTGGACGACGAGAAGGTTGAACATACGCCGTAGCGATAGGCTCTGGGCCGATAGCTCGCAGGCATGTCATTGGGTGAGAGGTACCTGCACCAACTTCCATATCTAATGGTTGAACAATGGTACAGCCTTGTTGGGCCCAATAATCCTGCAGCGCGAGGATCATACCCTGAAAGGTTTTGATGTCGTATTTTTGCATAGTCAGGTTCGCGCGATTCTTCTGTCTGAATTGATAAGAAATAGCGAACAAGTATACCGAGATATTCGCTCAGCGAGTAGGGGTAATCTTGCTTAATTAATGGTCAAAAATCCCTTTTAAGGCAATTTTTCCCATCGATTGTGGCAAATTATGCCAAAAGTAAACTTTGGGGTCATTTGTGGCTTGAGATTTATTGCCAGCCTGATTAGAATTGCGCCGTCTTTGGGGAGTAGCTTATCGCTAAGATACCTAATCTTAACGATTCGTTCGTCAACATAATTGGTGCCACATCACCATGGCGTTCGAGGCTAAAAATCTTTTTAGCTTAGCAAGACCTTAGACAAACAAAGCGAACCGGGGTGGGGCGTGGCGTTTGTCTATGGTTATTATAATTATCCCGCCCCACTGAGCCTGTCGTGAGCGCATTAGCTATTTCAATTACTACCGTCGCCTTAGCTGAAATTGGCGATAAAACTCAACTGCTATCTTTGTTGTTAGCCAGTCGATACCGAAAACCTGTTCCTATCATCGCGGCGATATTTCTTGCCACTTTAGCGAATCATGCCTTAGCCGCTTGGCTTGGTGTGGTTGTTGCCGACTATTTGTCGCCCGACATTTTAAAATGGGTTTTAGTGGTGAGTTTTTTAATCATGGCCGGATGGGTATTAATCCCTGATAAATTGGATGAAGAGGAGTCTATCTCTAACCGTGGGCCTTTTGTTGCCAGCTTTATCGCCTTTTTTATTGCTGAAATCGGCGACAAAACCCAGATAGCCACTTCCATTTTAGGAGCTCAATATGCTGATGCTTTATTGTGGGTCATTTTAGGCACCACGATTGGCATGCTGCTGGCTAATGTTCCTGTGGTGATGATCGGCAAATTGTCGGCCAATAAGCTGCCACTTGGTTTGATCCGCAAAGTCACCGCTGTTTTATTTATCGGCTTAGCGATTGCTGCCGCGCTGTTCTAGAACAGATCTCGTTGTTTCGATAAAAATTGTTAGCACTGGATCACGCTCTTGACCAAAAGCCATTAAGAGCGTGATGTTCGCCATATTCGTATCACTATTGCCATGCTAGGTTAACCATATCGTGATGCGGTAAGAGGGTTGATTATGCTGACACGCTATACGGGAATGACAGCCAAAAGTCAGAGCTACTTATTCACTTTTGGGTTTCTACTCACCTTATTAGGTATGACGTTAACCAATATGTGGCTACCCATGGTCGCGGGAGCGATTATTATGGCGGCCTTAACGGTCGAGGCTTGGATCCGAGTCGCTTACATTATTCCAATGCACAATGAGTTAAGAGCACTGCAACAACAAGTGAATAAACTACAAGCAGAAATCCGAGCGATTGAGTACCAAGAATAAACTTAACCCGCAATCAGCACATATCATCAATATGCATGCTGATTACTCTAAAGATAATAAAGTAGGGCGAATTATCTAGCCTTACTTTCTTTCATCGGCTAAATCCCCAGCAATCAACCATGGCTGCCAAAGACTGCAAGATTAAGCTAAGCCTTTTTTGATCAAATACTGATAAGGTAGTTGCTCGGTTTGCTGCGCCAACAATTGATGATCCATAAAGCGGCAAAAACTGGGGATATCTCGAGTCGTGGAAGGATCATCCGCCATCACCAATAACACATCGCCAGCTTGCATGGTACGAATGGTCTTGCGCACCATCATTACTGGTTCAGGGCAACGCAGTCCTTGCGCATCAAGGGAATGGGTCGCTAATGTTGAGTCAAATGTCATGCAAAAACCTAATCGAGTAGCAAAATAAGGCGTAGATAATACGACTGAAAGAAAAATATTCAATAATCACTTGGCAAAACTCATTTTAACCACTACCTTTATTAACATACATTTAACAAGCGCTCCAATATAATAACTCTCCATTTTTCTTGGGCTTCCCCGCTGTATGGCGGGATTTTTTTTGCTATTTATTTAGGGTTTTGCCTAGAATAGCTAGGCAAAACCCTCTCGCCGCGATTAAAACACTTTTATCTCGAACAAAATTTAACCGTGAAAGATAAACAGACCCTAAGCGCAAAACTAAGACGTAGCAAACCGTGCAGCGTCTTGGTTGTCATTAACCACGTCTCCTTTCTGTTAGAGTTTAATCACTACGCGGCCTGTCACTTGGCCTTGCGTAATCGCTTGTGCAAATTCAGGTACCTGCTCAAGAGAGATCTCGTGACACGCTTGCTCAAAATAACTGGCAGGTAAATATTGCGCGAGACTTTGCCATGCCGCAAGGCGCTTTTCTGCTGGGCAAGAGACTGAATCGACCCCTTGCAAACGTACATTACGTAAAATAAATGGCATCACTGTCGTCGGTAAATCAAAGCCGCCGGCTAAACCGCATGCCGCAACGGTACTGTTATAGTCCATTTGAGCGAGCACTTTAGCTAATATTTTGCTGCCTACGGTATCAATCGCCCCAGCCCAAAGCTGCTTTTCTAATGGCCGAGCGGGCTGTTCAAACTCGCTGCGATCAATAATTCGGCTGGCACCGAGTTTTTCTAGTAGTGGACCATTTTGTTCAACACGACCGGTTACCGCCGCAACTTTATAACCTAGGTTAGCTAATAGTGTTACCGCAACGGAACCAACGCCGCCGCTGGCACCAGTCACTAGGATTTCACCTTGTTCTGCTTTAATGCCTGCATCTAACAGAGCTTGAACACAGAGCATCGCGGTAAAGCCAGCAGTACCAATCATCATCGCTTGTTTGCTGTCCAATCCAGACACTAAAGGCACCAACCAATCAGCTTGCAGACGAGCCTTTTCAGCCATCCCCCCCCAATGGTTTTCGCCGACTCCCCATCCGGTTAATACCACTTGGTCGCCGCTTTGGTAACGAGCATCCTTAGACTCAATCACTTGGCCCGCGAGGTCGATCCCAGGCACCATGGGAAAGTTACGAATGATCTTACCTTTACCAGTAATGGCTAAACCGTCTTTATAATTGAGTGAAGAGTACTCCACGGCAACCAAAACGTCGCCATCAGGCAATTGAATCTCATCGAGTGATTCGATGGTCGCGGTTGTGTTTTTTTCTTGCTGGTTGAGGATTAGCGCTTTAAACATATTGGTCTCCGGGCTGAATATAACGAGTGAAAGTGCAATAGCCTGTGATTGGCATAAACGAACCTAGCCAACATCCTGCAGCTTCAAGTATAAAGGGGATAATCACCACACAATGGCTTCAGTATACGCAAACCCATAATGAAATGTTGTTATGTACAATTAGATTACCGCTACCATGATCACAAAGCGAACGGATAAAAAATGCCAGTCGTATGACTGGCATGTGAAAGTAAAATGGACTTAGGATAAGAAGAATTGATAAGCCGGATTATTAGTCTCATCCTTATACTGATAGCCAAGCTCATAGAGATGAGCAGAAAATCGCACTAAATCACTTTCTGCTAACTCGAAGCCACACAATACTCGTCCGTAATCCGCACCATGGTTACGATAATTAAATAAGCTAATGTTCCAATGAGTGCCTAAGGTACTCAAAAACTTGAGTAAGGCTCCCGGATACTCTGGAAATTCAAAGCTATATAAACGCTCTTTGAGTGGCTTCGAAGGTTTACCGCCTATCATGTAACGCACATGCAGCTTAGCCATTTCATCGTCAGACAGATCGACCACCGGATAACCACCCTGTCGCAAATCATGGACGATATGCTGTAATTCTTCTTGCCCTCCTAATAAACGAACACCAACAAAGATATTAGCCAGTTGGTCATCGTTATAGCGATAGTTGAACTCAGTAACCGCTCGACCACCGATAATATGGCAAAACTCAAAAAATGCCCCAGGACGTTCAGGAATGGTCACCGCCAGCAAACCTTCACGCTTCTCACCGAGTTCACACCGTTCAGAGACATAGCGTAAACCATGGAAGTTGGTATTGGCACCAGATAATACCGTAGCCAGTTGTTTATCCACCAGTTGGTGACGCTCGGCAAATTTCTTCAACCCAGCTAAAGCCAGTGCCCCTGAAGGCTCGGCAATCGCGCGCGTGTCTTCAAAAATATCTTTCACTGCCGAGCAAATTTCATCGCTAGAAACGGTGATATGGCCATCGAGGTATTGTTGGCACAAACGGAAGGTTTCATCACCAATCCGCTTCACCGCTACCCCATCAGCAAACAAACTCACTTGTTCAAGTACCACAGGTTCACCAGCATCTAACGCAGCTTTCAGACATGCTGAATCCTCTGGTTCAACGGCAATGACTTTGATATCCGGCATCAATTGCTTGATCAGCACCGCCACTCCGGCCGCAAGTCCGCCGCCGCCCACGGGCAGAAAAATATAATCGAGATGACCATTTTGCTGCAGCATCTCCATGCCTATGGTTCCTTGCCCAGCAATGACTAATGGATGATCAAAGGGCGGCACAAAAGTATAGCCATGCTGCGCTGCCAAACGTTCAGCTTCTGCTTTCGCTTCATCAAAATTATTGCCATGTAACATCACGACACCGCCAAATCCACGAACCGCCTCCACTTTAATATCAGGGGTAGTTTTGGGCATGACGATGGTGGTTTTGATGCCTAGCTTGGTACCGGATAATGCCATTCCTTGCGCATGATTACCGGCGGAGGCGGCAATCACCCCGGCTTGTTTCTGCGCATCAGATAGACTGGATAACATGGTGTAAGCACCACGTAATTTGAAAGAATGTACTGGCTGGCGATCTTCTCGTTTTAATTGCACTCGGTTTTGAATGCGCGCTGATAGGCGCGGCATTGCTTGCAGTGGCGTCACTAACGCCACGTCGTAAACAGGTGCACGCAAAATTTGCCGTAAATACTCCGCGCCGGTTTGCTTGCTTGCACTCATCCACTACCCCTCAAGTTTCGATTTATCTCGCACTGCGCCTTTATCAGCACTGGTTGCCAGACTCGCGTAAGCTTTGAGCGCTAAAGAGACTTCACGCTGACGATTAACCGGTTTCCAGCCTTGCTTATCTTGCGCGGCTCGACGCTCAGCCAACTCATCTTCTGAAACCAGTAGGCGAATCGAACGATTAGGAATATCAATCGCGATCTTATCGCCATTATTGACCAAACCTATCGTGCCACCATTAGCGGCTTCAGGAGAGACATGACCAATCGATAAGCCAGAAGTACCACCAGAAAAACGGCCATCGGTTAATAAGGCACAAGCCTTACCAAGCCCCATTGATTTAAGATAAGTGGTTGGGTAAAGCATCTCTTGCATACCCGGGCCGCCTTTAGGGCCTTCGTAGCGAATCACGACTACATCCCCAGCTTTAACTTGGCCACCTAAAATACCTTCTACCGCCGTATCTTGGCTTTCAAACACAATCGCTGGTCCCGTGAAAGTGAGATTGTCTTCATCGACGCCCGCAGTTTTAACAATACAACCGTCAAGGGCAATGTTGCCACGAAGCACCGCCAAACCACCATCTTGACTAAAGGCATGGGCTTTACTGCGAATGCAACCTGAGGTGCGATCATCGTCTAATCGATCCCAACGGCAAGATTGTGAAAATGCTTTGGTGGTACGAATGCCAGCCGGACCAGCACGGAAAAAGTCGAGCACCGCTTGATCGTCCGTTTGCATGATGTCGTATTGGGCCAATTGCTGTTGCAAGGTCATCCCCAACACAGTATGGGTTTGGTTATTGATCAATCCTGCGCGATCTAACTCGCCCAAAATTGCCATAACGCCTCCAGCGCGATGGACATCTTCCATGTGATATTTCTGGGTCGATGGCGCCACTTTACAGAGATGCGGCACTTGACGTGACATGCGGTCAATATCCGTCATATCGAAATCAATCTCTCCCTCTTGCGCCGCCGCTAAGAGATGCAAAACCGTATTGGTGGAGCCGCCCATAGCGATATCCAGCGCCATGGCATTTTCAAACGCCGCTTTATTGGCGATATTACGTGGCAGCGCCGAGTGATCGTCTTGCTCATAGTAACGCTTGGTCAGTTCAACAATCCGTTTACCGGCATTGATAAATAACGCTTCGCGATCGGCATGAGTCGCCAGCATCGAACCATTACCAGGCTGGGAAAGCCCTAATGCTTCGGTTAAACAATTCATTGAGTTAGCGGTAAACATCCCCGAGCAAGAGCCGCAAGTCGGACAAGCCGAGCGCTCAATTTGCTGACTTTGCTGATCAGAAACCGTAGGATCGGCTCCTTGAATCATGGCATCAACCAAATCAAGTTTGATAATTTGATCGGACAATTTGGTTTTGCCCGCTTCCATCGGACCGCCGGAGACAAAAATCACCGGAATATTTAAGCGCAGCGCCGCCATCATCATTCCTGGAGTGATCTTGTCACAGTTCGAGATACAGACCATGGCATCAGCACAATGCGCATTAACCATATACTCCACCGAATCGGCAATTAGCTCCCGTGATGGCAAGGAATACAGCATGCCACCATGGCCCATGGCAATACCATCATCCACCGCAATGGTATTAAATTCTTTGGCGATACCGCCAGCTTTCTCTATTTCCCCCGCCACCAATTGTCCCATGTCTTTAAGATGCACATGACCCGGTACAAACTGGGTAAATGAGTTGACCACCGCAATGATCGGTTTTCCAAAATCTTCTTCTTTAACACCGGTTGCACGCCATAGGGCACGTGCTCCGGCCATATTACGACCATGAGTGGTCGTTGCTGAACGATACTTTGGCATTGTCCGTTATCCTCTATGATTGCTTCTCTGGGTAGACATAATCCAACCAACCCCACTTATCTTCTGTGGTGCCGTTGAATAGGCCAAAGTACGCCTCTTGCATCACTTTAGTGATCGGTCCGCGTTTACCTTCACCAACCGTGATTTGATCGACACTGCGTACCGGAACGATTTCCGCTGCCGTTCCGGTCATGAATATTTCATCCGCCAAATACAGCGCTTCACGGGCAATATTCACTTCACGCACTTCGTAGCCCATGTCTTTGGCAAGGGTCATGATCGAATCGCGGGTAATGCCAGGCAGAATGGAGCTGGTAGTTGGCGGAGTCAGCAGTACGCCATTTTTGATCACAAAGATATTTTCGCCTGCACCTTCAGATAAATAACCATCCACACTTAAGGCAATACCTTCGGCATAGCCATGACGACGCGCTTCACCGCCGACAAGCAGAGAGGATAAGTAGTTACCGCCCGCTTTAGCGGCGGTTGGGATAGTATTCGGCGCAGCGCGGTGCCAGCTAGAAATCATCGCATCGACACCATTTTCTAATGCTTCATCACCTAAATAAGCGCCCCAAGGGAAAGCGGCGATGATCAACTCCATCTCAGTATTCACCGGCGGGCAAACCCCAAGGCCGACATTGCCCACAAAACCCAACGGGCGAATATAAGCCGAATCGAGCTTATTAATTCGCAACGTTTCCCGTGTTGCTTCCATGATTTCGTCAATTGTATAGGGAATTGGAAAACGATAAATTTTTGCCGAATCTTTCAGACGCTGAGCATGCTCGCGATGACGGAAAACGATTGGACCTTTCGGGGTGTTATAGCAACGCACGCCTTCAAAGACTGAGGTACCGTAATGCATTGCGTGAGTCAGTACATGGACATTGGCATTGGCCCATGGCACCATTTCACCGTTGAACCAAATGTAATCTGCTGTTTTTGTTGCCATTGCTTGCCTTCCTTATGCACAAATCTTTTGTTGTAAATTGTTGTTGGGGAGTTCATCGAGATTTAAAGGGGTAACGTCGACACTACGAATATCCCATAATTTTTCAATTTGGTTAACCAAGGTACTGATCGGCCGATCGCTATCGACAATGATTTCAACACTGGCGACTTGACTAATATGGTTTTGTGTTGCCGCCACTTGTCTGATAATGAAGCCGCGATGACGCACCACCCGCAGAACGCGCTCTAGTAACACCGGTTTATCATCGGCCTTGATGTCTAATAAATATCTTTCCATTAGGTGTTCTCCAACATATCACTATTTGAGGCGCCAGGCGGTACTAAAGGCCAAACATTTTCTTCTTCATCGATCAAAACATGCAATAGATAAGCGGTTTTACTGGCCAGCATCTCTTGCAATGCCGGCTCCACTTGCTCTTTTTTAGTGATGGTCTTACCCGGGATACCGAAGGCTTGGGCCAGCATCACGAAGTCTGGGTTGTCATCCAAAATCGTTTCACTATGACGACCATCAAAAAACAGCGATTGCCATTGGCGAACCATGCCTAAGCGCTGGTTATCAAGTAACACCATTTTTACTGGGATCTGACGCCGCTTAAGTGTGCCTAGCTCCTGAACATTCATCATAAAAGAGCCATCGCCTGAGATTAGGATTGATTGGTCTTCTGGACGAGCAACCGCGGCACCCATGGCAGCAGGTAAACCAAAGCCCATGGTGCCAAGACCCGCAGAGGTAATAAAGTTTTCTGGCGCTCGGGGCTGAATATGCTGCGCGGCCCACATTTGGTGCTGACCAACATCGGTGGAAACCATCGCACTGTCGGGCATCATATCGGAGAGTTGTTTAAGTAGCAGTGGCGCAAAAATCAGCTCTCCGGGATGATCGTAACGCCAAGTGAAATCACGGCGTAAGTTCTCACTGTAATCGGCCCATGAGGAAATATCATGGTTTAACTCCAGTTGTGGAAGAATGCGATTAATATCGCCACGCAAAGCGGCGTTGGCTCGGCGTAATTTATTAAATTCAGCGGCATCAATATCGATATGAATCACTTTCGCATGCGGTGCAAAAGTATCCAGCTTGCCAGTGACTCGGTCATCAAAACGCGCGCCCACCACAATCAATAAATCACTCTCTTGCACCACTAAATTAGCGGCTTTGGTACCATGCATACCCAACATACCCAGATAATGCGGGTCATGCCGTTCTATCGTACCGAGCCCTTTTAAGGTACTCACTGAAGGCATGGGATTTAAACGCAAGAACTCGCGCACCGTAGCAGTCGCTTTCGCCAATTGCACACCACCACCCACATACAACACTGGACGCTGACTGGCAGACAATAGCTGCTGCGCCGTGTGCAATTGCTCAGGGCAAGCTTCAGGCATCGCTGGTGGTGTAAATACAGGCAAGGTAAAACTTGGCGCTTGGGCTAACTGAACATCTTTCGCGATATCAACGATAACCGGCCCCGGACGACCGGTTTTTGCCACCTCAAACGCTTCCGCCAATGTCGCCGCCAATTCACCAATATCGGTCACCAGATAACTGTGTTTGGTACAAGAAAGCGACATCCCTATCACATCCATCTCTTGGAAAGCATCCGTACCAATGTGCGAGCTCGCCACTTGGCCAGTAATCGCCACTAGAGGCACCGAGTCAAGAAAAGCATCCGCAAGGCCGGTGACTAAATTGGTCGCTCCAGGTCCCGAGGTTGCCATACAGACCGCCACGCTTTGGGTTGAGCGAGCCATACCAATGGCCGCCATCGCCGCTCCTTGTTCATGGCGACAAAGGATATGTTCCACCCCACCATCATAGAGTGCATCATAAATAGGCATGATGGCACCACCAGGGTAACCAAAAACGGTTTTGATGCCCTGCTGCTGTAAGGCGGCAACGACAAGTTGTGCTCCCGTCATTGTGCCCCTCCTGAAACGCGCATTGCGCCATTAACGTTGTTGTGTTTGCACTTCATGTGCCGCTCCCATTCTTCCTGTCCATATCTGATTGGATAATCACCCAGCAGACTGCACTATGTCGTTAAATAGTTGAAAAAAAACCCCCGAACTTTTCAGTGCGGGGGTCTTTTTAAATTTGTGTGTTATTTTGCGCCCACAAGCCCCCGCGCCGTCATAATAATGACCACGATCAGCAGGTTAATTAGTGCGTTAATGCGAGCGTTAAAATTCATAATAATCGTTCTATATGTTGCCGTACTGAGTACGTAATTGTTTGCAGTTCTAGTGGTAACACACATATCTGTTACATGACAAGCAAAAACTGATTATTTTTTCACATTCTCTTAAGCTTATTTGTGCGGCTTCTATCGAAATATCACCATTTTTATCCTCAGCATGCTGATTATTCAAACGTTTTTCAGGCACATTGCCACTAGAAATCAACCTAACGATAAAGAGAAAAAATGGGCCTTGCGATTATTCATAGCCGAGCCAGCATTGGCGTCCAAGCACCAGAAGTTACGGTGGAAGTACACATCAGTAACGGCATGCCAGGCTTCACCTTAGTCGGTCTACCCGAAACCACGGTCAAAGAATCCAAAGACCGAGTGCGCAGTGCGATCATTAACTCACGCTTCGAGTTTCCCGCTAAACGAATCACGGTTAACTTGGCACCTGCCGATCTCCCCAAAGAGGGAGGACGGTTTGATTTACCCATTGCACTAGGGATTTTAGCGGCTTCAGAACAAATTCCTCACACTCATTTAGCCGCTTATGAGTTTATTGGTGAGCTGGCATTGTCAGGAGAAATACGGCGCGTGAAGGGGGTTTTGCCCGCAGCATTGGCAGCGAATCATGCTCAACGCAGTTTGGTGGTACCACAAGATAACGGTGATCAAGCGGCGTTAGTCGGTGAAAGCAACCATAAATCAGCACAAACCCTGTTAGAAGTTTGCGCGGATTTATGTGGTCAAAAAAACTTAACGCTCTTTCAAAGCGAACCGATTGTACAACCACCCGATCACTCTCGAGATCTACAAGATATTATTGGCCAACAACAAGGTAAACGAGCACTGGAAATTGCCGCAGCAGGTAATCATAACCTACTGTTTTTAGGGCCTCCCGGTACAGGCAAAACCATGCTTGCTTCGCGGCTGTGTGATTTACTACCAGAAATGAATGAAGAGGAAGCGATGGAAACCGCGTCGGTTGCCTCACTGACTCAACAAGAAATCAATCAATACAACTGGAAACGTCGTCCTTTTCGGTCACCACACCACTCAAGCTCGATGGCGGCCTTGGTGGGCGGCGGTACGATTCCACGGCCAGGAGAAATCTCCTTAGCCCATAACGGCCTATTATTTCTCGACGAGATGCCGGAATTTGAACGAAAAGTGCTTGATTCACTCCGCGAACCCCTTGAATCAGGAGAGATCATTATTTCACGCGCCCAAGGTAAGACTCGCTTTCCGGCCCGCTTTCAACTGGTGGGCGCACTCAATCCCAGTCCTACCGGCTACTATGAAGGCAATCAAGCAAGGGTTAACCCGCAAGTGATCCTGCGCTATTTAAGTCGACTTTCTGGCCCTTTGCTAGACCGATTTGATATGTCGATTGAAATTCCCGCGCTACCAAAAGGGACGCTATCTCAAGGCGGTGATCGAGGAGAAACAACAGAAGTCGTACGGCAACGAGTACAGATAGCGCGCGAGCGGATGCTGGCACGCAGCGGCAAGGTTAACGGGCTGCTACAAAGTCGTGAGATTGATATTTTTTGCCCATTAGCTCGTTCGGATGCAGAGTTCTTAGAAGCCGCATTGCATCGCTTAGGCTTATCCGTCCGCGCTTATCACCGGATCATTAAAGTGGCACGGACTATCGCAGATTTAGAGGGCGTAGCCGATATTCAGCGATCACATCTGGCGGAAGCGCTCGGTTACCGTGCAATGGATAGGCTGCTCAAACAATTGGTTGCGCAGGCCGTTTAACCATCACTCAATAATCGGAAAATATGGCTAAATGACACCGTGGAGTTGTGTATAAAAAATCATGCATTGCTCTACTCAGCAATGCATGATTCGGTTGACCAACGACAATGTGAGATGCCTGAAAAACTATTGCGTTAATAAATAATTACTGTGTTAACAAATAGTTGACTAGCTCAAAATACTCATCAACGGTTTTGATACCCTGAGCTTGCACTAGGTAACGGTTGTTCACCACCACAGCAGGTACACCAGTTAAACCGCTATCTTGGAACTGTTTATCAAAACGACGTACCATAGAATCGACCGCAAAACCATTAAACGCCGCATCAAATTTTGCGCCATCGATCCCTTCATCGGTGAATATTTGACGCAACTCTTGATCGTTTTTCGGTGCTTTACGTTGGTTATGGATACGATTAAACATCACTGGCAACATTTGCTCTTCAACATTTAAAGCCAACATCGTCGCGTACGCTTTACTCATCGACTTACCCATATTACCGCCCATAAAAGATACATGATTCTTTTGTAGACGCACTTCTGCAGGTAATTGTTCTTTAAGCTGTTGAATAATAGGTTCAAACGAGTAGCAGTGTGGGCAGTAAAACGAAAAATATTCACTGACACTAGGCTGGCTAGCCTTGGGTAAATCAAGCACTTTGTAGTGCACTCCCTCTTTAAACTGAGCAGCGTGAACTGAAAGGCTTAACATTAGGGTTGCAACCAGTGCAAACAGCTTTTTCATGATTAAACTCCATTATTCCTTTGATGAGGCAAGTTACCAATTTGGCATCAGTGATAGAGACGGTTCTTCTAAGGCAGATAACTGCTCTTTAAACGCAAGCACTTGACCTTCCCAATATTTTGGATCATTGAACCATGGGAAAGCGAGTGGAAACGCTGGATCATGCCAGCGTTTAGCCAACCAAGCCATATAATGCACCATGCGTAGACCACGCAATGGCTCAATAAGTTTCAATTGCTGTGGATTAAAATCACAAAACTCTTGATAACCTTCCAATAAAATATCCAGTTGAACGAGCTTCTCTTGGCGGTCGCCACTGAGCAACATCCATAAATCTTGCACCGCAGGCCCATTACGCGCATCATCTAAATCAACAAACATTGGCCCATCTCGCCATAAAATATTGCCGGGATGACAGTCACCATGCAAGCGAATAGCGCTCTGCGTTGGTTGCCAATACTGTTCAATGCGCTCTATTAACAAATTGAGATCATTAAAAAAAGTATTTTGTAAATGTGATGGAATAAACGACGCTTGCTCTAAGATCCGTTTCGGTTGATATAAATACTCATCTAATCCTAAGTTTGGGCGATGAATAAAGGTTTTACTCTCCCCTATTTTATGAATTCGCCCTAAAAAACGCCCCACCCACTCTAATTGCTGCGGATTATCTACTTCAAACTGACGTCCACCCATGCTAGTAAACAGTGCAAAGTAGTAACCTTGATAGCGATGTAAACTACTGCCATTGATCACTAAAGGGGGCGCTAATGGGATTTCTGCCGCAGCGAGTTCTAAAGCGAAATCGTGCTCTTCTTGGATTTGTTGTTCTGTCCAACGTTGGGGCCGATAGAACTTAACGACAAAGCGTCGGTTCTCTTCATCGGTAAATTGATAGACTCGGTTTTCATAACTATTAAGGGCTAAAAAGCCTGATTCGGCACGAATACCGATACTTTCTAGCGCATACCAAATTAAATCCGGTGTCAGAGCATCAAAATGGAAAGTTGCTTGCGTCATTGCATAAAAGGGATCATTACTGGGCCCTTTGCCATAGTGAAAACGTATTGGTCGGCTTATACCAAGGAAAACTCAAGGTAGCCATTGCTAATTATTCATTTATTTTTATTCTGGCAAAATCCCACGCGCACGTAAGATCGCTGTTTTAAAATCATCTTCGTAGTCTTTTTTAAGGCCAGGGATCACTTCATCTTTACTGCTATTGCGCATTTTTAAATGATAAATCAGTACATCATCGGTTAACTCACTCAGATCGCCTTGATAACCAGCCTCTTGAGCTAATAGTTCAATAAACTGAACCAAATTTAGTTCAGACTGCTTGTGCCATTCTGGCTCTAATAAAGCTAATAATTCTTCAACACGATGGCATTTCATGCTCGTCTCCACATGGTTGTGATGGTTTTTCACTAAAGTAGCAAATTGCTTTCGAGCAAACAATCAGCAAGGGAAGCGTAAGCGAGTTAAGTAGAGAGATAAAGCGCCATCAACGCAAAATCAATCAGCCATAGTCCTATCTATGGAGATAGCCAGAGTGGAAAAACTCGAAAGTCGGGAGCAAAAGACAAAAAAAAGCGCAGAAAATAAGCTGCGCTTTTTAACTTAAGCGGCCTGAACCACTTTTGTTTCATTCGATGCGATAAACGCACGTTGTTCGACAAGAGTCGGTGCAGACGCGATTTTTTTTGCAACCAATGCAGTAGTAAAACCACTACGACGGCGCATTGCACTACGGTTAGTGTGCGAAAACCTGACAGCTGTTGGGCGCATTAACTTACCTAACGGTCAGGCATATCCATTGCCAATGGTATAGCCTAAATAATTATGAGTTAATTTTTATCCAATCATGGCTAAAAAGTGGCTCATTCTGGCAGTGCCAATCCAAATAACTATTTAGGAATGACGATATGTTTGCATATCAATGATAGATTAGCACCAACTCAACCATTGATCGATAGTTAACCAACATTTTTGCTAACAAAAAATCAACTTACACGTGTAAGCTTAATGTGCGATACTCAAAAAACAAATACACTCATCGGTAAAAAGAGCATGGCCACACACACTTATCCTTATAAAGAAGAGATCGCCAACACCATCAGTCACGCGATTGGCCTATTGATGGGGATTATTGGTTTGATTTTGCTGATCAATAAAGCTCTCGCTTATGAGGCTGATCCACTCACTATTACCAGTATGGCGCTGTATGGCAGTAGCATGATAGTGCTGTTTCTTGCTTCCACTTTATACCATGCGGTTTCTGATCAAAAAATCAAACAAGGCTTGAAAGTATTTGACCACTGCGCGATTTATCTGTTGATCGCTGGCAGCTATACGCCTTTTTTATTGGTCAGCTTACGTACGCCTTTAGCGATAGGCTTAATGGTGATCATTTGGTCGATTGCTGTGGTAGGAATCATCATGAAGGTCGCGTTTATGCAGCGCTTTAAACGCTTTTCATTGTTTAGTTATTTAAGTATGGGCTGGTTATCGTTGATCGTGATTTATCAACTAACCGCTAATTTACCTTTCGGGGGCTTATTGCTATTGGCATTAGGCGGGTTGATTTATTCATTGGGCGTTATTTTTTATGTTGCTAAGCGCATCCCTTATCATCATGCGATTTGGCATGTGTTTGTTTTGGTCGGCTGCGCTTGCCACTTTTTAGCGATTTATTTTTATGTGCCAGCATCATAAAGACACAGCGAAGGATAGGCTCAACCCTCTACCGTCGCCAAAAAGCCGGAAAAAATAGCACTAAAATCGTCAATATTTCCAATCGCCCCATCAGCATACCAATACTGAGCAGCCACTTCGCCGCATCGGGTAACGGGGCAAAATTGCCACTTGGGCCAATCACATTGCCCATGCCTGGACCCACATTCGCGACGGCCGTGATCGCTCCAGAAATACTGGTTACGGCATCCAACCCCATCGCCGATAAAGCACCAGCAAGCAAGATAATGGTAATGAAAAATGCCAAACCAAAAGCGACGACGGAACGCACAATATCTTCGTTAACTGGTCGCTGATTATAGCGCTGCACAAACACACCCGACGGATGAACCAGTTTCAACATTTGTTTATTGAGCAAAGCAAAACCGATTTGAAAACGAAAGACTTTGATCCCACCGGAGGTGGATCCGGAGCATGCCCCTGACACCATCAAAAAAGCAAACAACGTTGCAGGCAAGGCCCCCCATGCGGTGAAGTCATCCAGTCCAAATCCTGTGGTAGTCACCACCGAGACAATATTGAACATCGCCACACGCAGTGCATCTAATAACGAGTAACCATTATGTATCGTTAACCACAACGCAATCACCAAACTGGTAATGATGAATAATAAGAAAAAACCGCGAACTTGAGCGTCTTGAATGATGGTTTGTAGGCTGCGTTTACGCAGGGCGGCAATAAATAATAGGAAAGGCAGCCCACCCAAAAACATAAACACAATCGCTACCCAGTGAGCACCATGAGAGAAATGGTTCATTGAGCCATCAGAGGTTGAATAACCTCCGGTGGATAAGGTGGTGAACGCATGGTTAACCGCATCAAACCATCCCATGCCCGTCAATAAGTAACCGAGGATACACAGGCCAGTTAATACTAAGTAAACCCCGACAATATTTTTCGCTACCGTTTTAGCGCGCGGGCTACTTTTATCAGACCAATCGGATGATTCAGTCTGGAACAGACGCATCCCACCAACGTTCAACATCGGCAACACCGCCACCGCCATAACGATAAAACCGACACCACCTAACCATTGTAAAATCGATCGCCAGAGTAGGATGCTCGGAGCCATAGAATCCAAGCCACAGAGCACAGTAGAGCCTGTGGTGGTCAAACCGGACATGGTTTCAAAATACGCATCGGTAAAACTGATGTGGTTGATGAACACAAACGGTAATGCCGCAAAGGCACTGGCAATCGTCCAAACCAAGCTGGTGATCAAAAACATATCCCGGACATTAAGACGAAATATGGCTGTGCGACCCACACTCAAGCAAACAAATGCCACAAGATGGGTGATCACTAACGCTTGCGCAAAATCGATAAACCCTTCAGTGCCAGTAAAAAAGGCCACCAATGTCGGGACATACATAAATAGCGCTAGCTTTGACAGCACCAGCCCTACCACGAATAAAATCGGGCGTATATTCAACATAACGCCAATTACCTATAACTATAAGAAGAAAGGGCTTGGCTGGAATAAGCTTTCCACGTCAGGCACGTATTTTTTATCGACTAAGAACATGACGACGTGATCATCTTGCTCAATTACGGTGCGATCATGAGCGATCAGCACCTCTTCACCACGGACAATCGCTCCAATGGTCGTTCCCGGTGGCAAGCGTATTTCACCCACCGTGCGTCCAACCACTTTAGAGGTGGTTTCATCACCGTGAGCAATGGCTTCAATCGCTTCCGCGGCACCGCGTCGTAAAGATGAAACGTTAACAATGTCGGCACGACGCACATGGGTCAATAACGCCGAGATGGTCGCTTGTTGAGGCGAGATCGCCACATCAATCACGCCTCCTTGTACTAAATCAACGTAAGCGCCACGCTGAATCAACACCATGACTTTTTTCGCGCCCATGCGTTTTGCTAGCATGGCGGACATAATATTGGTTTCATCTTCGTTAGTCAGAGCAATAAATACATCCACTTGATCGATGTTTTCTTCCGACAGTAGCTCTTGGTCCGCCGCATCGCCACAAAATACAATGGTATTTTCCAGCTCTTCAGACAACTGCTCCGCCCGTTGATAATTACGCTCGATAAGTTTCACGCTATAGGTATGCTCTAAACGTTTGGCTAAGCTCGCGCCGATATTACCGCCGCCAACGATCATGATCCGTCGATAAGGCTTTTCTAACCGTTGTAGCTCACTCATGACGGCACGAATGTGATTGCTTGCCGCGACGAAAAAGACCTCATCGTCAGCTTCAATGATCGTCGTACCTTGCGGTCGAATCGGTCTACCTTGTCGAAAAATCGCCGCCACGCGCGTATCGATATGCGGCATATGCTCACGTAATGCCGATAATGCATTGCCCACTAGCGGGCCGCCATAATAGGCTTTTACCGCTACTAGGCTAACTTTTTCCTCGGCAAAACTCACCACCTGCAATGCCCCCGGATACTGCACCAAACGCTCAATATAGCTGGTTACCAGCTCTTCTGGAGCAATCAAATGGTCAACGGGCACCGCGCCCGATTGAAACAGTGCCTCTTTCTCCAACAAGTACTCAGGTGAACGAATGCGCGCCACTCGATTTGGGGTATTAAACAAAGTGAACGCCACTTGGCAAGCGGCCATATTGGTTTCATCAGTATTGGTCACGGCCACTAACATGTCAGCATCTTGTGCACCCGCTTCACGTAGCACACTCGGATGACTAGCATGACCATTGATGACTCGTAGATCGTATTTATCTTGTAACTCACGCAGCCGTTCAGGATTACGATCAACAACGGTAATATCATTATTTTCACCGACCAAGTTTTCTGCTAGCGTGCCACCGACCTGCCCAGCACCAAGAATGATGATTTTCATACCTTACTCTCTTGTCTTCACGTAATCCAACGGATGTACCTTGCGCTCTGATTACCTTGAGCCTTCACTAAAAAAGTCTTCTGTGATCAGGCTTGTTTGCGTAAAACGGCGTAGTAGAAGCCATCCATATCTTGCTCACCCGGCAAAATTTGTCTCCCCGGCTGATCGGGATCAGAGTCGATCAGCTGTGCCTTAGACGTGCGCGCCAAAAAGGCTTTGATTTGCTGGCTGTTTTCTTGCGGAGTAATCGAGCACGTTGCGTAGACTAAAGTGCCACCGACTTTGAGTTGCTTCCACATCGCATCGAGAATTTCACTCTGTAGCTCAACCAAAGCCTCAATATCACTGGCGCGACGGAGCCATTTTATATCAGGATGACGACGAATCACTCCCGTGGCTGAACATGGCGCATCCAGCAAAATACGATCAAACTGCTCACCTTGCCACCACTCTTCGGGGTAACGCGCATCGCCGCAAATCACATCTGCGCGCAGTTGTAGACGCTCTAAATTATCGTAGACTCGCTCCAAACGTGTCGCATCGCTGTCAATCGCCACCACTTCAGTATCTTGAGTATGCTCTAAAATATGCGCGGTTTTACCACCAGGTGCCGCGCAGCAATCTAAAATCAGCTCACCATCTTGCGGTTGTAAGTAATCCACCGCCAACTGAGCAGCGGCATCTTGCACTGATACCCAGCCACGATCAAAACCGGGCAATAGCGTCACATCACAAGGAGTTGCCAATTTAATCGCGTCTGCCGCCTGTGGATGTACGCTATATGCGATCTGCTCATTATCAAGCAGCGCAAGGTATGCTTCACGACTATGATGCTGGCGATTAACCCGTAGCCACATCGGGGCTTTACTGTTGTTGGCTTCAATGATCGCTTGCCATTGTTGAGGATAAGCCTCTTGCAGTAGTTTCAATAACCAACTTGGATGGGCATATAATCCTGCATTATGACTAACCGAAAAAGCATCAAGGGCTTCTTGATCGCGCAAGTAGCTACGCAATACGGCATTAATCAGACCGCTTAAACTTGGGCCCCGCAAAGTTTTGGTGCCTTCTACCGTTTCCGCCACCGCGGCATGGGAAGGAATACGCATAAAGCTCAACTGATACAAACCGACTAAGATCAGATGATGAAAGACGCGTTTTTTACCTTTTAATGGATTATTCATTAACTGGCCGGCTATCGACTCTAAACGAGGCAAATAACGTAATGCTCCGTAGCAAATCTCTTGTAATAAAGCATGATCGCGGGGACGGATGGTTTTTTGCGCCGCAGGCAAAGCGTGTGACAGAGAGTGGCCTTTATCTACCACTTGGAATAAAACATTGGCCGCAGCTGCGCGAACATTCATGAGTAATACCACATTAAAAAGAAAATCAATTAGAGCATCTCTGCCCTCGTAAAGGTTTAGCTAAGTTGGGTACCCACCGTAAACCAACTGGCACGAGCATTAAGAATATCTTGTACTGGCATGGCTTTTTTACCTGGCACTTGGATCTGCTCTAGTACTAACACACCACGGCCTGTCGCCACATAAATACCCGATTTATCTGCTTGAATAATAGTACCGGGCGCATGAGTAGACTCGCGCTCATCGACACGGCTTTGCCACACTTTAATCGTGTTATCAGCGACATCAAAATGGCTGATTGGCCAAGGGTTAAAGGCTCGCACGCAGCGCTCAATGAACGTTGCCTCTTGGGTCCAATCGATTTTCGCTTCTTCTTTACTCAGTTTTTGGGCGTAATTTGCCAAAGCATCGTCTTGCTTTTCTGGACTAAGTTGACCTAAAGCTAACTTATCAAGGCAAGCAACCAAAGCCTGTGGGCCAAGCTCAGCCAATTTGTCATACATTGAGGCACTGGTGTCACTGGCTGCTATTGGCAAGCGAACGATACTCAGCATATCACCGGTATCAAGACCAACGTCCATCTGCATGATGGTCACGCCCGTTTCACTGTCACCGGCCCAAATCGAGCGCTGAATTGGCGCTGCACCACGCCAGCGAGGTAAAATTGAGCCATGGACATTAATACAACCCCATTTAGGGATATCGAGCACAGCTTTCGGTAATAACAAACCGTAAGCCACCACCACCATCACATCGGCATTAAGATCGGCTAAGGTTTGTTTGGCTTCATCACTTTTGAAATTCTCAGGCTGATAGACAGGAATGGAGTGCTCAAGCGCCATCTGTTTAACTGGGCTGGCAGTGAGTTTTTTACCGCGCCCGGCTGGTCGATCGGGCTGAGTATACACCGCGATAACCTCATGCTCCGAAGACAACAACGCCGCCAAGTGACGGGCGGCGAAGTCCGGAGTTCCTGCAAACACAATACGTAATGATTGGTTCACGCTGACCTCTCTTGTATTAAGCGCGTTTCTCGTTGAAACGCTTAATCTTTTCTAACTTCTCTTTGATACGCTTACGCTTTAATGGCGATAGGTAATCGACAAATAGCTTACCTTCTAAGTGATCCAACTCATGCTGAACACAGATAGCCAATAGATCATCAGCCTCAAAGGTATATTCTTCGCCATCGCGATTAAGCGCTTTTACGGTCACTTCAGCGGCACGAGGCACTAAAGCTCGCGAACCCGGTACCGATAAACAACCTTCTTCGATACCATCTTCACCGCGCTTTTCAATAATTTGCGGGTTAATCAACACCATAGGTTGATCTCGGCTATCCGAGACATCAATCACTACGATACGTTGATGAATATCGACTTGAGTCGCTGCAAGCCCGATGCCCTCTTCGTCGTACATGGTTTCTAACATGTCATCAACGATTTTTTGGATCTCAGGCGTGACCTTTTCAACCGGCTTGGCAACGGTGCGAAGACGATCATCAGGGAATGTTAATACTTGTAATACAGACATATACACTCGAAAAATTGAACTGTGCCGAAACAGCTTAATGCTGGTTGGGTCAATTCTAGACATTTTATGACCTAAATGACAGCATCCTGCCATATTTCTCACAAACCTTTTTCTCATTCATCCAGCAAGGAAGTCAGATGATGGCCGTATTAATGACTCGACATCGCTCTCTGTGGTTATTGTTCAGATCGCTCGGTTTCGTTGTTCTCAGTTTATCCATCAATACGTTAGCTTATGCATCCCCCTTAACCATTAAAGACTCTGCACCACGAACTTATACCGTGGTCAAAGGCGACACACTGTGGGATATTTCTGCCCTGTATTTAGACAGTCCGTGGCTCTGGCCACGCCTGTGGCAAGCAAACCCTGAGATCAAAAATCCACATTTAATTTACCCTGGCGATCAACTGACGTTAATCTGGCGCGGCGGTCAACCGGCTCTAACTCTCAAGCCGATGATCAAACTCAGCCCACAGGCTCGGATACTCGAAAAGTCCCCCGTCACCACCATCAAAGAACAATTACTATTACCTTATTTACAGGTTGATAGACTGATTCCCTCCCAAGAGTTGAACGACCAGTTACGCATTCTTGGATCGAATCAAGGCAAACAATACCTGAGTCAACAAGATACGCTATACCTTGAAGGTCAACATGAGGCGCAACATTGGGGTATCTATCGAGCGATGAATGAGTTTCATCACGCTGATCACTCGATGTGGGCTTTACGGCGCTTGGCAACTGCACAGCGAGTTAGCAGTACGGACTCAATCACAGCCTTAACCATTGACGAAATGAACCAAGAGATCCGAACCAACGATATCGCTTTGCCAGAAATCAATCTAGAGTCGTTACTAAGCACGACTTTTTTCCCTCACCCAGCACCACGTGATGCACGCCCTAGATTACTCGGCACGTTGGAAGGCAGTCAATATGCAGCTAAACACCATGTGGTGGTCATCGACCATGGACAACAAGAAGGTCTAGAGCAAGGCAGTATGTTTGAACTTTATCAAGTCGGCCAAACGGTTTACCAAAAAGGAGGGCAATATAGCGACGTAGCACAGCGTGCTAGCAAAGCAATTACGTTACCAGAGAAAAAAATCGGTACTCTCATGGTCATTCGTCCTTATCCAACCATGAGTTTAGCGCTGATCACCAGTAGCCAAGCTGCGATTGATAATCAGACATTGCTCCTGCCTCCCGAAGTATCGGATACCGCAACATCGACATTCAGTTCACTTCTTCAATAGAGCCATGATGCCAACCAACCAGCATGATTTAGCCATATGGCTTGCGCTCTGTTTTACGCCTAAGTTAACCCAAAAGAACTTAAGCCGATTACTGAGTCGTGATGGATTGACCAACCTTGCTGGTTACAGTGCCGAACAATGGCTGGCTCTGGGATTAACCGCTCAACAAGTGGATTATCTGCTTAACCAAAGTAAGAAGGACGTTGAACAGTGTTTAATCTGGCAGCAACAAGCCACACAGCGTCATATCATCTCTCTCTATGATGAGGTCAATTATCCTCCCTTATTGCGTGAAATTCCCTCGCCCCCCAAAGTATTGTTTGTTGAAGGGCAACGACACTGGTTAAAACAACCTCAAATCGCCATTGTTGGCAGCCGCAATGCGACGATTGATAATCAACACATCGCCCAACAATTTGCTGGTGAATTAGTCGCACACGATGTCGTGATCACCAGTGGACTGGCTTTAGGTATTGATGGTTATGCGCATGATGGTGCCCTGAAAGCGGGGGGCGCAACCTTAGCCGTATTAGGCTCAGGGCTTGATTATCTTTATCCTGCCCGACATAAGACTCTTGCTGAGCGGATCAAAGCCAATGGAGCATTAATCTCTGAATTTCGCCCGAATACGCCACCGCGTGCCGAGCATTTTCCTCGGCGTAATCGCATTATCAGTGGCTTATCACTTGGGGTGTTGATCGTAGAGGCGGCTGAAAAAAGTGGCTCATTAATCACCGCCCGCTATGCAATAGAGCAAGGGCGAGACGTTTTTGTGATTCCCGGTCCAATCACCAGCGCCAATAGCCAAGGCAGTAATCAACTGATCCGTCAAGGAGCCTGCCTCGTACAAAATGTTGAGGATATTTTGGCAGAAGTAGAAAACGTGCTCAATTGGTGCAAAGATTCATCCTCGACGACACAAGGTGAACTTTTTTCTTGCCCAAATGATGAAGAACAATTGCCATTTCCCGAGCTGTTAGCTAACGTAGGAGTAGAAGCGACACCAGTTGATATTTTGGCACAACGGACCCATATCCCCGTGCAAGAAGTCATGATGCAGCTACTAGAGTTAGAGCTTTTAGGCCATGTTGTTGCCGTTTCCGGTGGCTATATTCGTAAGGGGAGAGGCAAGCTATGATGATGGATATTTTGATGTATCTATTTGAGACGTATATCCATAGCGATGCTGAATTGCAAGTGGATCAAGACGAACTCGAAGATGAATTGTTAAGAGCAGGCTTTCATCAACCAGACATATACAAGGCACTACATTGGCTCGAAGAGCTGGCGGCGTTGCAACAAACCGATACTCACTCCGCCATTGCCAGCAGTGCAACCACGTCAATGCGAATATTCACTGGCCAAGAAATGGAACGTTTGGATATTGAAGCGCGTGGATTCTTATTGTTTTTAGAACAAATCAAAGTATTAACCTCTGATACCAGAGAAATGGTTATTGATCGAGTCATGGGCTTAGAAACCAATGAATTCGAACTCGATGACTTGAAATGGATTATCTTAATGGTGCTGTTTAATGTTCCAGGCAATGAAAATGCCTATACCATGATGGAAGAGCTGCTATACAGCAAAGAACAAGGTATTTTGCATTAGACAGCTATGAGTAACTCTATAGATCCTGCGCTGTTTTCGGCTCATGAACAGGCACTCAGCCATCAACCATGCCCTAAGTGCGGCGGAGCGTTGCAGCTTCGTCGTGCTAAGCTTGGTCCATTTTTAGGCTGTGAGCACTACCCCGACTGTGACTATATTAAACCCTTACATCACAACGATGGACAAATTGTCAAACAACTCGGAGTCGCTTGCCCTGAATGTCAACATGAACTGGTGCTACGCCAAGGTCGCTACGGCATGTTTATCGGTTGTAGTCACTACCCAATCTGTCACCATATCGAGTCACCAACCGCGACAACACCGAACGAAAACCATACGACGAACCTAGTTTGTCCTGAATGTCATCAAGGCCATCTAGTGGAGCGTCAATCACGCTTTGGTAAAACCTTTTATGCCTGTGATGCCTTCCCAAAATGCAAATTTGCCGTCAACCAGAAGCCATTAGCAGGACAATGCCAAGCTTGTGGCTTTCCGTTACTGGTAGAGAAAAAATTTGCCAGCGGAACGAAACACTTATGTGCAAACCGTAAATGCGCCCAGGTTCAATCCGCCGACTAACTTACCGCATATTCAGGTTACTTCGCCACACGCTGAATAAATTCACTTAACCACTCTTCAACCGCATCTTCAGGGACAGGATGTTGCTGAATATCAATGGTTAAGCAATCTACAATCGGTGTTGCGCCAATGTCTTCCAATAAATCATCAGCGTGTTTTCCCGCCGCACAAAAGGTGTCATAACTTGAATCACCAATCGCAACCACCGCGTAAGATAACAGCTGAGTATTCGGTGGCGTTTGCTGCAGATCATGAATAAAAGGCTGAATATTATCAGGATAATCCCCAGCACCGTGGGTTGAGGTCACAATCAGCCATGTGCCTTGTGCTGGAATATCCGCCAATACGGGCTGGTTATGAATCTGAGTATCCAACCCCGCTTGCTGCAGTACGTCACTAATGTGATCGCCTACATACTCAGCCCCACCCAAGGTACTTCCGGTAATAATATGAATCATGTGCATTACTCGATTAACGAATATAAAAAGAGGTTGTTTGCCTTAAGATGGTCTGAATTAGGACGAATACCCCTACAGTTCATAATGGCAGACAACAACTGACTAATCTATTTACCAATACAAAACGAAGAAAAAATACGGCCAAGGAGATCATCAGAACTGAACTCGCCGGTGATCTCATTTAAGTGCTGCTGAGCAATGCGTAACTCTTCGGCAAGAATCTCACCAGCCATGTAACCTTCCAGTTGCTGCTGGCCAATCGCTAAGTGTTCAGCGGCACGCTCTAACGCATCAAGATGGCGACGTCGCGCCATAAAACCACCTTCTTGATTACCGGTAAAGCCCATGCACTGTTTCAAATGCGTGCGTAGCGCTTCGACACCTTGACCTGTTTTGGCCGAAAGACGGATCAAGGTTGGTTGGCTTGTCTGACATACACCAAGAGTTTCACCGGTCTGATCGACTTTATTACGGATCACTGTCATACCCATATGATCCGGTAAACGGTCGACAAAATCAGGCCAAATCTCTTTCGGATCGGTTGCCTCAGTCGTTGTACCATCAACCATAAATAAAACGCGATCGGCTTGTTTAATTTCTTCCCACGCGCGTTCAATACCAATTTTTTCCACTTCGTCCGATGCTTCACGTAAACCTGCAGTATCAATAATATGCAGCGGCATACCATCAATATGAATGTGTTCACGCAATACATCACGCGTGGTACCAGCAATATCGGTGACAATTGCCGAGTCTTTACCCGATAACGCATTTAACAGACTCGATTTACCGGCATTAGGACGCCCAGCTATCACCACTTTCATCCCTTCACGCATAATCGCGCCTTGGTTGGCTTCTTGGCGAACCGCGGCCAGATTATCAATGATGGTTTGTAAATCGGCAGAAACTTTCCCATCGGCTAGAAAATCAATTTCTTCTTCCGGGAAATCGATCGCTGCTTCGACGTAAATGCGTAAATGAATCAACGACTCGACTAGAGTATTAATGCGTTTAGAAAACTGCCCTTGCAGCGATTGAAGAGCGGATTTTGCCGCCTGCTCTGAACTGGCGTCAATTAAGTCCGCTATCGCTTCGGCTTGAGTTAAATCTAACTTATCGTTTAAAAACGCGCGCTCGGAAAACTCTCCAGGGCGTGCTGGACGAAGACCTGGAATCGCTAAGATACGCTTGATCAACATGTCCATCACCACAGGTCCGCCATGACCTTGTAGTTCTAGTACATCTTCACCAGTAAAGGAGTGGGGGTTTGGAAAATACAGCGCGATGCCTTGGTCTAGTTCAGTACCATCAGCATCCTTAAAAGACAGATACTGCGCATAACGAGGCTTAAGGTCCATCCCGGTTACTTGTTTGGCCACAAAAGCGGCTTGTGGGCCAGAAACACGAATGATGCCAACGCCGCCTCGCCCAGGAGCGGTAGCTTGCGCGACAATGGTATCGGTGGTCATACTATTACCTACTTAACGATCGATGAGTGATTATTGTAATCAGCGGCGAACAAAAAGGCGACCAAAAGGTCGCCTTCATTCACGATATATAGCCTTACTTAGAATGCAAACCGCGCTTCTCAAGTGAACGGTAAATCAACGTTTGTTGAATTAACGTTACGATGTTCGATACCAACCAGTAAAGCACTAAGCCTGATGGGAAGAACAGGAAGAAGAAGGTAAACATCACTGGCATGAAGGTCATGATCTTCTGCTGCATAGGGTCAGTAATAGTGTTCGGACTCATTTTCTGAATCAGGAACATACTGGCACCCATCAAGAGTGGCAAGATGTAATATGGGTCTTGCGCCGATAAGTCATGAATCCAACCAAAGAACGGTGAATGACGTAATTCAACCGATTCCATCAGTGCCCAGTAAAGCGCAATGAAGATTGGCATCTGTAACAAGATAGGCAGACAGCCACCCAGAGGGTTCACTTTCTCTTTCTTGTACAATTCCATCATTTCTTGACTCATGCGCTGGCGATCATCACCAATACGCTCACGCATAGCTTGCAACTTAGGCTGCAGCATACGCATTTTAGCCATCGAAGTGTATTGCGCTTTGGTCAGTGGGTACATGGCACCACGGACGATAAAGGTCAAACAGATGATTGCGACACCCCAGTTGCCAACAAAGCTCTGAATAAATGACAACAAAGTATGCAGCGGTTTAGCAATAAACCATAACCAACCATAGTCGACCACCAAATCTAGATTCGGAGCGGTAGCGGCCATTTCATTTTGCAATTTAGGGCCAACCCATAAGGTCGCGGTAAACTGAGTCGCATCACCATCAGCAATAGTTTTGTTCGGCATGCGAACCCCAATATCACCAACGTTACCAATCACGCGAGAATACAGATTAGTACCAGGTTCATTGCGAGGGATCCATGCGCTAGCAAAGTAATGCTGGATCATCGCTGCCCATCCCTGACCATTGGGTAAAGGAAGTGACAAGTTACGATCTTGCATATCTTTGAAGCTGAATTTTTTATAACGCGTATCTTCGGTAGAGTAAGCGCCACCACGATAAGTTGGCATCGCTAAACTGCCGCCTGAATCAAGCAAGGTTTGGCGTAAATGCGCATACATGCCCAGTGTCGCGTTATTACCAGAACGGTTGATCACATCAAAAGTAACATCAATTGCATAATCACCGCGTTTGACAATAAAGGTTTTCACGTACTCAATGCCATTTGCTTGATAGGTCATCGGAATACGCAGTTCCTGCTCACCATCCGCCAAAACAAAATGATCACTATCAACGTGATAAACCGGACGATGATTACTACTCAAATCGATACCTTGCGGACCAATCAAACCACTTTGAGCGATAAACAAGTGATTCGGGTCATTTCTTAGCAAAGTAAATGGGGTTGATGAATTAAGTTCATCAGCGTACTGATTGAGCTGAGCATGAATAATATCCCCACCAACGGTATCAATTGACAGAGTCAAAACATCCGTGGTGACCGTCACGGTTTGTGCAGCAGCACGATGTTGCTCAGGAGCAGGATCAAATTCATCTGCAAATGAAGGTGCTGGGGCCGTGGTGCTGGTTTGAGCCTGCTCAATCACTTGTGGGGCTGGGTTCTTTGCTGCTTGCCATTGCTGGAAAAGTAAAAAAGAAACAAGCGCCAAAGCAATTAACAGGATATTACGTTGAGAATCCATCGTTATTTGTCTCTGTCTGGTTTTTTGACTGGTGGAATGGGGTCATATCCCCCTTCGTTCAAAGGGTGGCATTTTAATAGACGTTTGCCAGATAACCAACACCCTTTTATAAAACCGTGAGCTCTCAATGCTTCTATCGCATAATTTGAGCAAGTCGGCGTAAACCGGCAACGAGGGCCGATGAGCGGACTGATGATCCATTGGTAAAGTTTAACTAAACCAATAGTCAACCACGTGAAGGGCGAGATAGGCGATGCCATAACTTGTCGAATAAAGTAAACAGTTCTTCATTGCTTAAATCTTGCGCGGTTTTCTTCGCGATCACAACAAAATCTTTGTTAGCAAGTTTATGTTGATGGAGACGAAAACTTTCACGAGCAATGCGTTTAAAGCGATTACGACCCACAGCCGTTTTAATTTGCTTCTTTGGGACAGCTAATCCTAAACGAGGATGAGAAAGGTTATTATCGCGAGCAATGATGGTAAAGTGAGGAGAGCCAGCACGATGCGCTTGCTGGAAGACTTTTTGATAATGCTCGGGAGTTAACAGACGTAACTCCCGATTGAACGCGTACGTATTCAAAATAATTCAGTGATTATTTTGACAGGCGCTTACGGCCTTTTGCACGACGTGCATTGATTACTTTACGACCGTTCGCAGTCGCCATGCGTGCACGGAAGCCGTGAGTACGCTTGCGCTTTAGAACTGAAGGTTGAAAAGTGCGTTTAGACATTATTATTACCTTTACTGATCAGTAGTGTTAGGTTCTTAAGTTAACCCGGCGTGGGATATGTGTCTTCGTAAAGACGCCGACGCCTCTCAACAAAGAGGCGGAATTGTAATCACAGTCACAAAAAGTGTCAATGACTTGGGGTGGCGAAGTGTTACTCATTTTTCAATAAGTCCTTTACCTCCCCATTCTTTCCGGTCGGGCGATTATACGGAGTATCGATGAAATCTCAAGGATCCTCGGTCGATCTTCACGCTTTTTTACTCAATCTACTTTTTCTCCATACTCTTAATTTACGGATCCCACTGCATCTGATGCACATCTTATACCGAGTTAGCCATAGCTTATTGGCGATTAATACAAAGTAAGATAGTAAAAATCGCTATTGGGGATAACTTAACAAGATCTTAGTATATGTGGATCATAATGGGGGTAATTACCCCGATCCCTGTGAGGATCCTCGTAAATACCCCCAGAAGCTTGTGTATAACTTCGATCTTATTCAAGAGTTTATCGATCAATCACTGGCGATCTAAGTTATCAACAGGTAGAATCACCTTCTTTATCAGCCATTAATTTTAGAGTGAGGGAACCGTGTCATCTTCGCTTTGGTTGCAGTGTTTGCAACAGCTTCAAGAAGAGCTACCAGCCACAGAATTCAGCATGTGGGTTCGTCCGTTACAAGCGGAGCTCAATGACAATACTCTCACTTTGTTCGCCCCAAACCGCTTTGTTCTCGATTGGGTACGTGATAAATACATAAATAACATCAACCGGTTGCTTAGAGAGCATTGTGGTCACAATGCGCCGAGTTTACGCTTTGAAGTCGGTAGCCGACGAGTAACAGCCTCGGTGCCAGTCGCTGCCACGCCAGTGAGAACCGCGGCAGATGTCGCGGCTGAATCCTCAGCACCAGCGCAATTAGCTCAGCGCAGACCAGTAAATAAAACATGGGACGACGATTCTGCCGCTAGCGATATTAATCATCGCTCTAACGTAAACCCTAAACATAAGTTTAATAATTTTGTTGAAGGTAAGTCGAACCAACTCGGCCTTGCTGCCGCGCGTCAAGTGGCCGATAACCCAGGTGCAGCTTATAACCCATTGTTTTTATATGGGGGAACTGGCTTGGGTAAAACTCACCTACTGCACGCGGTGGGCAATGCGATTGTCGATAACAAACCCAATGCGAAAGTGGTCTACATGCACTCTGAGCGTTTTGTGCAAGATATGGTTAAAGCACTACAAAATAACGCGATTGAAGAATTTAAACGTTACTATCGTAGCGTCGATGCTTTATTGATCGATGACATTCAATTTTTTGCCAACAAAGAACGTTCACAAGAAGAGTTTTTCCATACCTTCAACGCATTACTTGAAGGTAATCAACAGATCATTTTAACATCGGATCGTTATCCTAAAGAGATCAATGGGGTAGAAGATCGCCTGAAATCTCGTTTTGGCTGGGGATTAACCGTTGCGATTGAGCCTCCGGAATTAGAAACTCGCGTAGCCATATTAATGACCAAAGCGGAAGATCATCAAATTCATCTTCCTGATGAAGTCGCGTTCTTTATTGCCAAACGCTTACGTTCTAATGTTCGTGAATTGGAAGGGGCACTTAACCGAGTGATCGCCAATGCCAATTTTACCGGTCGACCGATCACCATTGATTTTGTCCGTGAAGCGTTGCGCGATCTGCTCGCTTTACAAGAGAAACTGGTCACTATTGATAACATTCAAAAGACCGTCGCTGAATACTACAAAATCAAAGTCGCTGATTTGTTATCTAAGCGTCGCTCTCGCTCTGTGGCTCGTCCTCGCCAACTGGCGATGGCACTGTCGAAGGAACTGACCAACCATAGCCTACCAGAAATCGGCGATGCGTTCGGTGGTAGAGATCATACGACGGTCCTGCATGCTTGCCGAAAAATCGAACAATTGCGTGAAGAAAGTCACGACATAAAAGAAGATTATTCCAATTTAATTCGTACCCTTTCTTCATAAGTTTTTGCGCTATATTGAAGGCTCACTTGGTACCGTTTTATTCCATATCGTTAGGTTAAGATCTCACTATGAAATTTACCATTGAACGTAGTCACTTTATTAAACCCCTGCAACAGGTCTCCGGTACATTAGGTGGGCGAGCAACATTACCCATTTTAAGTAATTTATTATTAAAAATTGAGAATGACCAACTCTCGATCACCGCAACCGACTTAGAAGTAGAGTTAATCAGTCGAGTGACGTTGGAAGGCGATTTTGAAGCCGGTAGTATTACCGTTCCAGCGCGTAAGTTTTTGGATATCTGCCGTGGTTTACCAGACAGTGCGGTGATTACCGTACTACTTGAAGGGGACCGCATTTCGATTCGCTCTGGTCGTAGCCGTTTTTCTTTAGCCACCTTACCAGCCAATGATTTCCCAAACATTGAAGACTGGCAGAGCGATATCGATATTACTGTCACCCAAGCTGAATTGCGTGGGCTGATTGAGAAGACTCAGTTTTCTATGGCCAACCAAGACGTACGTTATTATCTCAATGGTATGCTGTTTGAAATCGATGGGACAACCTTACGTGCCGTAGCGACAGATGGTCACCGTATGGCTGTCGCTCAAACAACCATCACTCAAGCGTTGGCAAACAAACAAATCATCGTTCCTCGTAAAGGTATTTTAGAGCTCGTAAAATTGCTTGATGCGCCAGAACAACCCGTTGTGTTGCAAATTGGTGCCTCCAACCTCCGTGCTGAAGTCAATAATTTTGTCTTCACATCGAAGCTCGTTGATGGCCGTTTTCCAGATTATCGCCGAGTTTTACCACAAAATACCAATAAAACATTGCTCACCGGCTGTGATGAATTACGTCAAGCTTTCTCACGTGCGGCTATCTTATCCAATGAAAAATTTCGTGGTGTGCGCGTGAATCTTGCTCAAGGTACGATGCGCATTACCGCTAATAACCCAGAGCAAGAAGAAGCAGAAGAGATGCTCGATGTGAACTTTAGCGGTGAAGCGATAGAAATTGGTTTTAACGTCAGCTATGTGATTGATGTGCTCAATACCTTACGCTGTGACCAGGTTCGCATCTCAATGTCAGATGCCAATGCCAGTGCGCTCATCGAAAACGTTGAGGACGACAGTGCTATGTACGTGGTCATGCCTATCCGTCTTTAATTGACCGATAAAGAACATATCATGCCATTGACTCGCTTAGTCGTTCAGCAATTTCGTAACATTAAAGCCTGTGATATAACCCTGTCATCAGGCTTTAACTTTCTCATTGGGCCCAATGGCAGCGGTAAAACCAGTGTACTAGAAGCTATCTATTTATTGGGCCATGGTCGCTCATTTAAGAGCTCATTAACTGGAAGAGTGATTCAAAATGAGTGCTCAGAGCTATTTGTTCATGGCCGTTTTTTGAACTCGGATCAATTTGAGCTACCGATTGGCATTAATAAGCAGCGAGATGGCTCTACAGAGGTTAAAATAGGCGGTCAATCAGGACAGAAGTTAGCTCAACTGGCACAGGTCTTACCATTACAGTTAATTCATCCGGAAGGATTTGAACTGTTAACCGATGGACCGAAACAACGTCGAGCCTTTATTGATTGGGGAGTTTTTCATTCTCAACCGGCTTTTTTTGATGCTTGGGGGCGATTTAAACGCTTAAATAAACAACGCAACGCATTACTTAAAACCGCCAAAAGCTATCGTGAGATCAGCTACTGGGATCAAGAGTTAGCTCAACTTGCCGAGCAGATAGATCAGTGGCGTCAGATCTATGTTGAACAAATGAAAAAAGTGGCTGAAGCATTGTGTCAAAGCTTCTTACCCGAATTTTCGATAAGCTTAACCTATTATCGAGGTTGGGATAAACAAACGCCTTATAAAGAGATATTACAAAACAACTTTGCCCGTGACCAATTGTTAGGTTACACCTTCAGTGGTCCAAACAAAGCGGATTTGAAAATAAAAGTTAATGGGACACCTGTAGAAGATGTTCTATCTCGCGGCCAGCTTAAGTTGATGGTTTGCGCCCTGCGCGTAGCACAAGGTCAACATTTAACCGAGCTGACCGGGAAGCAATGCATTTATCTGATTGATGATTTTGCTTCCGAACTCGATAGCCAACGTCGTCAGCGTCTTGCAGACTGCTTAAAAACGACGGGGGCTCAAGTTTTTGTAAGTTCTATTACTGAAAGTCAAGTCACCGACATGATCGAGCCGAATAGCAAGATGTTTCATGTCGAACATGGCACAATAGAGCAAGGATAACTACTGAGAGAGTCACTCATGTCGAATAATTACGATTCATCGAGTATTAAGGTACTGAAGGGTCTAGACGCGGTACGTAAGCGTCCAGGAATGTACATCGGCGACACCGATGATGGCACCGGTCTTCACCACATGGTTTTTGAGGTGGTGGATAACTCAATAGATGAAGCGTTAGCGGGTCACTGTAAAGATATCGTCGTGACAATTCATGAAGATAACTCGGTATCGGTCAGCGATGATGGCCGTGGTATCCCAACGGAACTGCATTCTGAAGAAAACGTCTCTGCTGCGGAAGTCATCATGACCGTCTTGCATGCTGGGGGCAAGTTTGATGATAACTCTTATAAAGTATCTGGCGGCTTGCACGGCGTTGGGGTTTCTGTCGTCAACGCGTTGTCTGAAAAAGTCGTGTTAACCATCTATCGTGGTGGCAAAGTTCATACCCAAACTTATCGTCATGGTGTACCTCAAGCCCCGTTAGCGGTGGTTGGTGATACCGAACGTACAGGTACTACACTGCGTTTTTGGCCAAGTGCTGAGACATTTACCAATATTGAATTTCATTATGAAATTCTAGCCAAACGTCTGCGTGAACTGTCTTTTTTAAACTCAGGCGTCTCTATTCGTCTACAAGATGAACGTGAAGCGGATAAACACGATCACTTTATGTACGAAGGGGGAATTCAAGCATTTGTTACCCATTTGAATCGAAACAAAACCCCCATTCATGAAAAGGTTTTCCATTTTAACCAAGAACGTGACGATGGGATCAGCGTTGAAGTAGCAATGCAGTGGAATGATGGCTTCCAAGAAAACATCTACTGCTTTACCAATAACATCCCACAGCGTGATGGCGGGACTCACTTAGCTGGATTTCGTGCCGCACTGACTCGAACGCTTAACACCTATATGGAAAAAGAAGGCTACAGCAAGAAAGCCAAAACCGCGACCTCAGGCGATGATGCTCGTGAAGGCTTAACGGCGGTTGTTTCTGTTAAAGTTCCCGATCCTAAGTTCTCCAGCCAAACCAAAGACAAATTGGTCTCTTCTGAAGTGAAATCGGCGGTTGAATCGGCGATGGGTGAAAAGCTTAATGAGTTTTTAGCCGAGCATCCTTCTGAAGCAAAAATGGTGTGCAGTAAAATTATTGATGCTGCTCGAGCTCGCGAAGCGGCACGTAAAGCGCGTGAAATGACGCGCCGTAAAGGCGCACTCGATCTAGCAGGCTTACCAGGTAAGCTAGCCGATTGCCAAGAGAAAGATCCAGCGCTGTCTGAACTGTATATTGTCGAGGGTGATTCAGCCGGAGGCTCTGCTAAACAAGGGCGTAACCGTAAGAATCAAGCTATTTTACCGCTAAAAGGCAAAATCCTTAACGTTGAGAAAGCGCGTTTTGATAAAATGCTCTCTTCACAGGAAGTGGCCACGCTGATCACCGCACTGGGCTGTGGTATTGGCCGCGATGAATACAACCCAGACAAACTGCGTTATCACAATATCATCATCATGACCGATGCTGACGTCGATGGTTCGCACATCCGAACGCTATTATTGACCTTCTTCTATCGTCAAATGCCAGAATTGATCGAACGTGGCTACATCTATATTGCTCAGCCTCCATTGTATAAAGTCAAAAAAGGCAAACAAGAGCAATACATCAAAGATGAAGAAGCGATGATGCAGTATCAAATCGCTTTAGCATTAGATAATGCCTCTTTACACGTCAACACCAGTGCTCCCGCTCTCGCAGGTGAACAACTAGAGAAACTTGTCGTTCAATATAATGCCGCCATGAAACTGGTTGAACGTATGAGTCGTCGTTATCCACTGGCGATGCTCAATGAGTTTACCTACATGCCACGCTTAACTGAGCAACAATGCCAAGATAGCGACGCAGTAGAGGCGTGGACAGAACGTTTAGTTGCTCAATTAAACGCGAAAGAGGTCGGTGCAAGTCAGTATCACTTTGCAATCGAACATAATCCTGCTCTTGGTGTTTATTCTCCAAAAATAATCGTCCGTACCCATGGGGTAACGTACGATTATCTACTCAGTGTTGATTTGCTTAATTCTAAAGAATACAACCGGTTGGCGGATCTTTTTGAGGCGCTCGACGGGCTTCTAGAAGAAGGGGCATACATTCAACGTGGTGAACGCACACAAATGGTTTCCAGTTTCACCGCCGCCCTCGACTGGTTAATCAAAGAATCGCGTCGTGGTTTAGCCATTCAGCGCTATAAAGGTCTAGGAGAAATGAACCCGGATCAACTTTGGGAAACCACAATGGATCCTGAATCGCGCCGCATGATGCAAGTCACCATTGAAGATGCGGTTGGGGCTGATGAGTTATTTACTACATTGATGGGCGATCAAGTTGAGCCTCGTCGGGCCTTTATTGAGAACAACGCATTAAGAGTAGCAAACTTAGATGTGTAGTTTTTCATAACATCCTAGTTCTCTAACGCAGTGCTTTGGCACTGCGTTTTTGTTTATATAAACAGCGAAAATAACCATTTTATTCTCTTATTTCGATAAAACTGGCCTTTAGTCCTAGTATTAATCTTACCTTTACCATTTTCTGTCCTTTACTGCTTAAAAACGCCATTTTCTCTGGCTAACCGCTTTTGCTTTCTTTTTTTAACCCGCTATAGTCAACTGACTTCATCGATATAGCCCAATCGCCACTAGCGGTGACAGGGAATCACATAACGTTTGCAGGAGGAATAGTGATGGCATTTCTGGTTTAGACCGAGAGCAAACTTGCTCTCGGGAGGCACTTAACGGCTGTCTTGTTATCAGGAGTGAGGAAAATCACTATGCTTTACCGCTTTTACCGATCATGGTTACAAACGTTGCGTATGTGGTGGTTAACCAGTGGGTTTATCACCTATCAATCCCCTTTGCTACTTATTCAATTGTTCGAGCGACAAGCTCAACAAAATGTCCCATGCTGCCCGCGAACCACCAGCATTCGTTTAGGTGATACCGTGCACCTATTGGATATAGAAACCAATAGTCCCTTTAAAATCAAGCTGGTTGCTGATCATCGTTGTGATCATACCGTAGGCTATATTGCGGTCGATTCTTACTTAGGTGCCGCACTGTTTGGTCGAACCGAGCAAGAAGTCATTGATCTGCTACTGCTCGGCCAACGACGCTCTTTTGTTATCACTCAAGTTACCCGTCAGTCATACCAACCTCAGCGCACATCCGTGCCATGTGGTTGCTTACTTTGTCAGTAAATGAAGGAGATCTCACTCATGAGTAAAAAAGACCTGAAAAAACCTCAATTAAGCTTAAAGGAAAAGCGTAAATTGAAACAAGAAAAAGCCTCTGAGAACGGAGTAGAAAAAGCACGTAAAAGTCGCGCCAGATAACCTTTTTCTAACTTATTGATTATCAAGAAGCCTAATCACCTGATTAGGCTTTTTTAAAAAATTGATTTTCTACACTTGAAAGTTCAACCACCGACCTTATATAAAATAGTGAAGAGGATGCCGTAAGGACCTCGACTTGGACTGGCGTTATGCTCACTGACTGAGGTAAGCCCGTCACTCAATATCAACCTTGATGAGCTTAGTTGTTAACAATAAGCTTCATCCTTAACGAAACTCGTTAAGACTATTGCTTACTAAGAGGATAGCATTATGAGAACTGTCGATTTTACTCCTTTATACCGCAACGCGATTGGCTTTGATCGTCTATTGAATATGATGGAAGCTAACAACAATAAAAATACTCAAGGGGGTTACCCTCCTTATAATATCGAGCAACAAGAAGACAATAAGTACCGTATCACAATGGCGGTCGCTGGCTTCGCAGAGCAAGAACTCGATATCACTCAACAAGAAAATACCTTAATTGTCCGTGGTGAACGTCAGCCAGAAGAGAGCCGTAATTATATCTATCAAGGCATTGCTGAACGTAATTTTGAACGAAAATTCCAACTGGCTGATTATGTAAAAGTCATTGGTGCTGGGCTTGAAAACGGTTTGTTGCACATCGACTTAGAACGAGAAATACCTCAAGCAATGCAACCACGTAAAATTGCCATCAATAAACCTCATTTATTAGAAAATCAATAACTCTGATTTTCGTTCGTAGACATGATAAAAAAGCGGCTTGGGCCGCTTTTTTAGTTTCTCCTCATTTATCCTATCGACTCTTATTCATTTTCCCCCTGTTTTTCCATCGAACATCTGTGGATAAGTTAATCGTTATACGGTGATTAACCGGTAGTTATTATTTAATAAACGAAGATCTTTTTTATGCCTGTGCATAAGTTTATTTTTTGATCCCAGCTAATACGCGATTTGATCAGTGTCTGAACACATGATCCGATCGCTTACATGATCATGATCTTGTTGATCATTTCCTACTTATCCACAGAGATCCTCTTGCGTAATAATAGATCTAATAAAAGATCTCTTTATAGATCTTCTTTATATTATTAATTAACACGTAAGCTAAAAAAGTAGAAAAGCGATTTTCTCTGCTTAGGAAAGAAGGTAGAATACGTCTCTTTTGTTTATCCCTATCTCAATAAATACCTGAGGTCGTTCATGCTTTATCACGAAACATTTGACGTCATTGTGGTTGGTGGCGGTCACGCAGGAACGGAAGCCGCACTCGCAGCCGCTCGTACAGGACAGCGTACGTTACTTCTGACGCATAATATCGATACTTTAGGCCAGATGTCTTGCAATCCCGCCATTGGTGGAATAGGTAAAGGTCACTTAGTCAAAGAAGTGGATGCGATGGGTGGTTTAATGGCACAAGCTATTGACCATGCAGGTATTCAATTTAGAACATTAAACGCTTCTAAAGGCCCAGCAGTTCGAGCTACTCGGGCGCAGGCGGATCGTGCGCTTTATAAAGCTTATGTTCGTCATGCACTAGAAAATACGCCGAATTTAACCTTATTTCAGCAAGCAGCCGACGACTTGATCGTTGAGCAAGATCATGTGCGTGGTGTGGTCACGCAAATGGGCCTAAAGTTTCATGCCAAATCGGTGGTATTGACGGTAGGGACTTTCCTTGGTGGTAAGATCCACATAGGATTAGAGAATTTTTCAGGTGGTCGAGCTGGGGATCCTCCGTCGATCGCTTTAGCCCATCGTTTACGTGAACTGCCATTTCGGGTGGATCGTTTAAAAACGGGCACTCCTCCACGTATTGATGCACGTAGTGTCGATTTTTCTCAGTTAGAAGCACAACACGGCGATAATCCAACGCCTGTTTTCTCATTTATGGGTAAACGTGAGCAACATCCGCGTCAAATTCCTTGTTTTATTACCCATACCAATGAAAAAACCCATGATGTGATTCGCAATAACTTAGATCGCAGTCCGATGTATGCCGGAGTGATCGAAGGGATTGGGCCGCGTTACTGCCCATCCATCGAAGATAAAGTGATGCGTTTTGCAGACAAAAATAGCCATCAGATTTTTATTGAGCCTGAAGGATTGACGACAACCGAGCTCTATCCTAACGGTATCTCGACCAGTTTGCCGTTTGATGTTCAAGTGCAAATAGTCCGCTCAATGCAGGGCTTCGAAAATGCGCATATTGTTCGACCTGGCTATGCGATTGAATACGATTTCTTTGATCCACGGGATTTAAAACAAACTTACGAAACTAAGTTTATCAACGGCTTGTTTTTTGCTGGACAAATTAATGGTACTACCGGTTATGAAGAAGCGGCCGCTCAAGGCTTGATGGCTGGTTTAAATGCCAGCTTGTACAGTCAAGGCAAAGAAGGTTGGAGTCCGCGCCGTGATCAAGCTTACATGGGCGTATTGATTGATGATCTTTCGACAATGGGCACTAAAGAGCCGTATCGTATGTTTACTTCGCGTGCTGAATACCGTTTGTTGCTACGTGAAGATAACGCCGATCTCCGCTTGACAGAAAAAGCTTATCAACTTGGGTTAGTTTGCGAACAACGTTGGGCTCGTTTTAATCAAAAAGTCGAGCATATGCAGCAGGAACGCCAGCGTCTAAAAGAGACTTGGATTAATCCAACCTCTGCAGATGCTGAGGCGTTGAATGCATTATTGAAAACCCCTATTTCCCGTGAAGCTAACGGAGAAGACTTGTTGCGTCGTCCAGAAATGAGCTATCAACAGGTGACGTCTATCGCGACGTTTTCGCCAGCGATTGAAGATAGTGAAGCGGCGGAACAAGTTGAGATTCAAGTTAAATACGAAGGTTATATTCAGCGTCAGCGAGATGAGATCGAAAAATCACTGCGCTATGAGCACACCAAATTGCCTGCAGATTTAGATTATAAGCAAGTCAAAGGCTTATCGAATGAAGTTGTACTCAAATTGAACGCAGCGAAGCCTGAAACATTGGGGATTGCATCGCGTATTTCAGGGATAACTCCTGCCGCGATCTCAATTTTATTAGTGCATCTGAAAAAACAAGGTCTCTTGAAAAAAGGAGAGGCTGCGTAATGAACCCATTACGAAGTAAACTCGATGCATTGATTGCACAAACGGATTTGGTCGTTACCGATCAGCAGCGTGAGCAACTGGTCGGTTACGTAGAGTTACTCAATAAGTGGAATAAAGCGTATAATCTAACTTCTGTACGCGATCCACAGGAAATGTTGGTTAAGCATATTCTCGATAGTATTGTGGTCAGCCCATATTTACAGGGGCAACGCTTTATTGATGTCGGGACAGGCCCTGGATTACCCGGTATTCCTCTGGCGATCATGAATCCGGATAGAGAGTTTGTTTTACTCGATAGTTTAGGTAAGCGAATCCGCTTTATTAAGCAAGTTTTGCATGAGCTGAGAATCGATAATGTCACCGCACTGCAAAGTCGAGTAGAAGAGTTTAAGCCAGAGCACGGTTTTGATGGCGTACTCAGTCGTGCCTTTGCTTCCATGTTAGATATGGTAGAGTGGTGTCATCACCTACCTTGTGCTAAACAAGGGGTGTTTTTAGCTTTAAAGGGCCAACGTCCGCAAGAGGAGCTAAACTCACTTCCTGAATGGTGCAGTGTGATCGACATCAAAGCTTTGAAGGTTCCTGAGTTGGAAGGTGAGCGTCATCTTGTAATCTTATCGCGCAAGGGATAATAGCGAGGCATACCGTGGGCAAAATCGTAGCGATCGCCAACCAGAAAGGTGGCGTAGGTAAAACAACAACGTGCATTAATTTAGCGGCTTCAATGGCAGCTACAAAACGTAAGGTTTTGGTGGTTGATCTTGACCCGCAAGGCAACGCAACGATGGCCAGTGGCGTGGATAAATACCAAGTCGATGCTACCGCCTATGAATTACTTGTCGAAGAAGCGCCATTTGAACAAGTGGTATGCAAAAAAACATCGGGTTACTATGACTTGATTGCCGCTAATGGCGATGTCACCGCGGCCGAAATTAAGCTGATGGAAGTATTCGCTCGAGAAGTGCGTTTAAAAAATGCATTGGCATTAGTTCGCGATAACTATGATTTCATCTTTATTGATTGCCCCCCTTCTTTAAACCTACTTACAATCAATGCGATGGCTGCCGCCGATTCGGTGTTAGTGCCCATGCAGTGTGAGTATTTTGCGTTAGAAGGGTTAACAGCTCTGATGGATACCATCAGTAAACTTGCCGCTGTAGTTAATGAGAATCTGAAGATCGAAGGCTTATTACGCACCATGTATGATCCACGTAATCGACTCGCGAATGAAGTCTCTGATCAACTGAAAAAGCATTTTGGTAATAAAGTGTACCGTACTGTTATTCCGCGCAACGTTCGGCTTGCTGAAGCGCCCAGTCATGGTAAACCTGCCATGTATTATGATAAGCATTCTGCGGGCTCTAAGGCTTATCTTGCTTTAGCGGGCGAAATGCTGCGTCGCGAAGAAATCCCTGCATAATACCGAAAAGGAACGCTCTGAGATGTCGAAACGTGGTTTAGGAAAAGGCTTAGACGCTTTACTCGCAACCAGCTCTATGGCGCGAGAAAAGCAACAAACCGCTTCACACAGCCAAGCGATGTCAAGCGATGGCGAGTTAATCGAGTTATCGATTACCAGTCTGAAACCAGGCATTTATCAGCCTCGTAAAGATATGTCATCTGAAGCACTGGAAGAACTTGCTCTTTCTATCCAGTCGCAAGGTATTATTCAACCTATCGTGGTGAGGCCACTTGAATTTGGTGGCTTTGAGATCATCGCTGGTGAGCGTCGTTGGCGTGCGGCTAAACAGGCGGGATTAAAGCAAGTCCCCTGTTTGATCAAACGGGTCGATGATCGTGCCGCGATCGCCATGGCGTTGATCGAAAATATTCAACGTGAAGATCTTAACGCGATCGAAGAAGCTCAAGCGTTAGAACGGTTACAAGATGAATTTAAGTTAACCCATCAGCAAGTGGCAGATGTGATCGGCAAATCGCGCACCACAGTAAGTAACTTATTGCGTTTAAATCAGTTGGATGATGCTGTTAAGCGTTTTGTTGAAAGTAAACAACTGGAAATGGGTCATGCTCGCAGTTTACTGGTTTTGCCTATAGAGCAACAGCAGCCTTGTGCACAAGTGATGGTCGACAAGCAACTAACGGTACGTCAGGCTGAATCTTTAGTTAAACGTTGGTCTAGTGACACTCCTACAGCTCCCGTTTTACCCGTCTTAGCGACGGAGGTTGAGCAGCAATTATCTGCACTGGCTGAACGGTTACAAAAAAAGATGGCAGTAAAGTTACAAGTCAATGGTAAAGGGCGTTTAACGATTGATTTTACAAATCAAGAACAATTGATCGAGCTATTGAAACAATTAGATACGATTGCATCATAAAAATCGGTTATAGAATATATTTTCTGCGGCTTGGCTCACCCGCTTTCAGTTGAGTTTTTACGATACCTATATATAATTTCGAAGCTTTTTTCACCGAGTTGCAATGTTTTATTAACGTACTGTAACTTGGCGAATAATACAGAAAACAGGTGCTTTTGATGTTTATAGCAACACAGAGTCAGCAAGCTAAGGCGGCATTTCGAGTTGTTCACCTTCAGCTGGTTTTTTTGTTGCTGATCGGGGGCGTGACGTATATGTACTGGGGACCCGATGAAGCGCGTTTTATCTTAAAAGGTGGAGCGATTGCCCTCATCGGTAACTATGTCTATACACTGTTTGCCTTTCTCCCAAAACCAGATGCTGACGGTACGGTTATGCTCGGGTTTATTATGATGGGGTGGGCTTTAAAGCTGGTGTTAACCGTTATCATGTTTGTGCTGATTTTTAATCTCACTGATGTGCATCACCCTGGTGCCATGATGTCAGGTTATAAACTGACCATCTTGATGTTTTGGTTTGCACCTATACTACTTACCGCAAAAAATGGGAACCACCATGGCTGATACTCCGAAGGAATATATTCAGCACCACCTCACAAGCGCTCAAGTTTGTTTGGTTGATGGCAACATCACCACAAATTACGGCTGTGCGGATGCTGGATTTTGGACGTTAAACTGGGATGCGTTATTGTTCTCAGTGGGTCTAGGCGTGCTGTTTTTGTGGTTGTTTTATCGTGTTGGGAAAAATGCAACCACGGGAGTTCCTGGTAAATGGCAATGCTTTGTTGAAATGCTCGTTGAGCAGGTTGACGGCTTAGTCAAAGGAACTTTTCATGGCAAGGATAAGTTGGTCGCACCATTAGCATTAACCATTTTCGTCTGGATTTTCTTGATGAACTTAATGGACTTAGTGCCAGTGGATTATGTCCCTACAGCAATGACATTGGCTGGTGTCGAATATTTCAAGATTCTCCCTACGGTTAACTTGAATATCACCTTGGCAATGGCTATTGGGGTCATGATATTGGTAATTGCTTATTACATCAAATACCAAGGATTTAAGGGGTTTGTTAAGGCATTTACCCTACATCCAATTAACCATTGGGCGTTGATTCCTTTCAACTTAGTTCTTGAGACGGTGTCATTTTTGGCAAAACCGGTATCCCTTTCGCTACGTCTGTACGGTAACATGTACGCGGGTGAGCTGATCTTTGTTTTGATCGCAATCACCTACGGTGCTGGTTTCGTACTCGGTGGCTTAGGCGTTGTCGCGCATGTCATTTGGGCCATCTTCCATGTACTGGTTATTACTCTGCAAGCCTTTATTTTTATGATGTTGACGATAGTTTATCTCAGCATGGCAAGTAATGACTCTCATTAAACTCTTAATTTAAACAACCCAAGAAAACTGGAGACTTTTATTATGGAAACTTATTTCGTTGTTGCTCTACTACTAGGTATGTGTGCTCTAGCGACTGCTTTTGGCTTTGCTATCCTTGGTGGTAAATTCCTTGAATCTGTTGCTCGTCAACCAGAAATGGCCCCTGTACTACAAACTAACATGTTTATTATTGCTGGTCTGCTTGATGCGGTTCCTATGATTGGTGTTGGTATCTCTATGTACATGCTGTTTGCATAACTTGTCCTTTTTGTGTCACCCAAACGCACAGATGATTGGGTAAACAGAAGCAAAATAAAGGAGAGTTAGTGTGAATATCAATGCAACTCTGTTGGGCCAAACCATCGCATTTTTAATCTTTGTTTGGTTCTGCATGAAGTATGTATGGCCTCCTTTGATGAGTGCCATAGAAGAGCGTCAGAAAACGATCGCTGACGGTTTAGCTTCTGCTGAGCGTGCTGATAAAGCCCTTAATCTGGCTAAAAGCAATGCTGCAGACCAGCTTAAAATTGCTAAAAAAGAGGCGCTAGTCATTATTGAGCAAGCGAACAAACGCAAAGCTCAAATTTTAGACGAAGCTCGTCAAGAAGCAGCGCACGAGCGTGAGCATATCTTGGCTCAAGGCCAAGCAGAACTAGAAGCGCAAATTTTGCGTGCTCGTAATGAGCTGCAAAAAGAAGTTTCTACTCTTGCTTTACTTGCCGCTGAGAAGATTGTTCAACGAACTGTCGATAAGGCAGCTAACCAAGACATACTTGATAGTATTTCTGCGAAGCTATAAAGGAGTGCATTTGTATGTCGGATTTGACAACGATTGCTCGTCCATACGCTAAGGCTGCATTCAGTTACGCCAGTGAACACAGTATGGTTGAACAGTGGTCAACTATGCTCGAATTGGCAAAAACAATGTCGTTGGTGCCTGAATTATCATCGGCCGCTTTTAGCTTACAATCGCAACAATTGTTGCAGGTGTACGCTGATGTTGCGGGTGAGCAGTTTGATCAACCCATGCTTAATTTTTTATTGGTGTTGATGGAAAATCGTCGCATAGCGGCGCTCGGTGATATATGTCAGCAGTTTCAAAAGTTTGCTACGGAATCTTCTGGTACTAAAGAAGTTCAAGTGGTGAGCTCTTATGAGTTAAGCGATGAACAGGTTGAAACTTTAACCAGTAACTTAGAAAAACGCTATGACTGTAAAGTAAAGCTGAATTGCCAAATTGACAGCAATCTTATTGGCGGAGCCGTTATTCGAGTAGAGGATAATATCCTTGATAACTCGTTACTGGGTCGTATTAATCGTCTGAAAGACGTGATGAAGTCTTAATTAGGGGAATTGGAGCAATGCAACTTAATTCCACGGAAATCAGCGAAATCATCAGAAAGCGAATTGAAGGTTTCAACGTTGTTTCTGATGCTCGCAATGAAGGTACTATCGTATCAGTAAGCGATGGTATCATCCGTATTCACGGCCTAGCGGACGTGATGCAAGGTGAAATGATTGAACTGCCGGGCGGCAATTTTGCTCTCGCACTTAACCTCGAACGTGATTCGGTAGGTGCTGTTGTCATGGGCCCTTACACTGATCTCAGTGAGGGTATGAAAGTGACCAGTACTGGGCGTATTCTTGAAGTCCCAGTCGGCCCTGAGCTTTTGGGTCGTGTGGTGAACACGTTAGGTGTGCCAATTGATGGTAAAGGTCCGATTGAAGCAAAATTAACTTCTCCAGTAGAAGTTATTGCTCCTGGAGTTATCGATCGTAAGTCGGTCGATCAACCAGTACAAACAGGCTATAAATCGGTTGATGCGATGATTCCTATCGGTCGTGGTCAGCGTGAGCTAATTATCGGTGACCGTCAGACAGGTAAAACTGCGTTGGCGATTGATGCGATCATTAACCAGAAAGATTCAGGTATCTATTCTATCTACGTAGCGATTGGCCAAAAAGCGTCAACTATCGCGAACGTGGTGCGTAAATTGGAAGAGCATGGTGCATTGAAAAACACCATCGTTGTGGTTGCTTCTGCTTCTGAATCAGCAGCACTACAATATCTAGCGCCTTATTCTGGCTGTGCTATGGGTGAATACTTCCGTGACCGTGGTGAAGATGCCCTGATTGTTTATGATGACTTATCAAAGCAAGCGGTGGCTTATCGTCAAATCTCGCTATTGTTACGTCGTCCACCGGGTCGTGAAGCTTTCCCTGGTGACGTTTTTTACCTCCACTCTCGTCTCCTAGAGCGTGCTGCTCGAGTGAGTGAAGTCTATGTAGAACGTTTCACTAATGGTGAAGTGAAAGGTAAAACTGGTTCTTTAACGGCATTACCGATCATTGAAACTCAAGCGGGTGACGTTTCAGCTTTCGTACCAACCAACGTAATCTCGATTACCGATGGTCAGATCTTCCTACAAACTGAGTTGTTTAATGCTGGTGTTCGTCCTGCGGTCGATCCCGGTATCTCGGTTTCTCGGGTAGGTGGTGCTGCACAGACAAAAATTATCAAAAAGCTCTCTGGCGGTATTCGTACTGCTCTAGCGGCCTACCGTGAACTTGCAGCGTTTGCGCAGTTTGCTTCTGATCTGGATGAAGCGACGAAACGTCAGCTTAATCATGGTCAAAAAGTGACTGAATTGATGAAGCAAAAGCAATATGCGCCGATGTCAGTTTTTGATCAGGCGTTGGTTATTTTTGCTGCTGAGCGCGGTTACTTAAGCGATGTCGAATTGAATAAAGTGTTGGATTTTGAATCTGCACTTCTGTCGTATGCTCATTCTCAATATGCCGATTTTAAAACGGAAATTGACAAGACGGGTGCTTACAACGATGAAATTGAAGCTAAGTTGAAAAAGTTAGTGGAAGATTTTAAAGCAACTCAGACTTGGTAATTACAAGCCACATTGTAATTAACGGAGAGTAACGATGGCCAATACAAAAGAGATTCGCAGTAAGATTGGGAGTGTTAAAAGCACTCAAAAAATTACTAAAGCAATGGAAATGGTTGCGGCTTCTAAAATGCGTCGAACTCAAGATGCGATGGAAGGGCCTCGTCCATATTCAAAAACAATTCGTAAAGTCATTGGTCATTTAGCAAACGGTACTTTGGAGTTTACTCATCCTTACTTAGAAGAACGTGAAGCTAAACGTGTTGGGTATATCGTCGTATCCACCGATCGCGGTTTGTGTGGTGGTTTAAACATCAATATGTTTAAAAAAGCCGTTGCGCATATGAATGAATATTCAAGCCGTGGCAGTGCGATTGAAATCGCGATGATTGGAAGTAAAGGTAGTTCTTATTTCCGAGGCATAGGAGCAAAAATTGTCGCTCAGAAAACCGGTATCGGTGATGAGCCACAGTTAGATGATTTGATCGGTTCTATCAGCGTTATGCTGACTAAGTACAAAGAAGGTGAAATCGATCGTTTGTTCCTAGTGTACAACGAGTTTGTTAACTCGATGACTCAACAACCAAAGATGGAACAATTGTTACCTTTGCCGAAAACGCAAGAGGATGATTCAGGTCGCAAGCATGCTTGGAGTTACATGTTTGAATCTGATCAGAACAAACTACTGAATACTTTGATGACTCGTTATATCGAAGCACAAGTATATCAATCCGTAGTGGAAAACTTAGCGTGTGAAATGTCTGCCCGAATGGTTGCGATGAGAGCAGCATCGGATAACGCAGGTAATCTGATTGATGATTTACAACTGGTGTATAACAAGGCTCGCCAAGCAGCCATCACCCAAGAATTGTCAGAGATTGTTAGCGGCGCAGCAGCGGTTTAACAAAGGTAATTAACAGACTAGAGGATTAACGATGGCTACAGGTAAGATCGTACAGATCATCGGTGCGGTAGTCGACGTAGAGTTTCCACAGAGCTCAGTGCCTAGCGTTTATGATGCACTTAACGTTCAAGACTCAAAAGAGCGTCTTGTTCTTGAGGTTCAACAACAGTTAGGCGGTGGTATCATTCGCTGTATTGTAATGGGCAGCTCAGATGGTTTACGTCGTGGAATGACAGTTGAAAATACTGGCGGTCCAATATCAGTACCAGTAGGGATGAAAACCCTTGGTCGTATCATGAACGTACTCGGTGATGCGATTGACGAGCGCGGAGAAATTGGTGCAGAAGAGACTTACTCTATTCACCGTTTAGCGCCAAGCTATGAAGAGCAATCTAACTCGACAGAGCTACTTGAAACTGGTGTAAAAGTAATTGATTTGATTTGTCCGTTTGCTAAAGGCGGTAAAATCGGTCTCTTTGGTGGTGCTGGTGTAGGTAAGACCGTTAACATGATGGAGCTTATCAATAACATCGCACTACAACACTCAGGCCTTTCGGTATTTGCAGGGGTAGGTGAGCGTACTCGTGAGGGTAACGACTTCTACCACGAAATGCAGGAAGCGGGTGTTGTTAACATCGAAAAGCCAGAAGAATCAAAAGTAGCAATGGTTTATGGCCAGATGAACGAGCCACCAGGTAACCGTCTACGTGTTGCTTTGACTGGCTTGACCATGGCGGAGAAATTCCGTGACGAAGGCCGTGATGTATTGCTGTTTATCGATAACATTTATCGTTATACCCTTGCGGGAACAGAGGTATCGGCACTGCTTGGTCGTATGCCTTCTGCGGTAGGTTATCAGCCAACACTTGCTGAAGAGATGGGTGTACTGCAAGAGCGTATCACGTCAACGAAAACGGGTTCTATCACTTCAGTACAAGCGGTTTATGTACCTGCGGATGACTTAACTGACCCATCACCAGCGACGACGTTTGCTCACTTGGATGCCACGGTTGTACTTAACCGTAACATCGCAGCAATGGGTCTTTACCCTGCGATTGACCCACTTGATTCAACGTCTCGTCAGTTGGATCCTTTGGTGGTTGGCCAAGAGCATTACGATGTTGCTCGTGGTGTGCAGTCAACGCTACAGCGTTATAAAGAACTCAAAGACATCATTGCTATTTTGGGTATGGACGAGCTGTCTGAATCTGATAAGCAAGTGGTTGCTCGTGCGCGTAAGATTGAGCGTTTCTTGACTCAACCTTATCACGTAGCGGAAGTCTTTACGGGTGACCCTGGTGTTTACGTATCGCTGAAAGAGACGTTGCGCGGCTTTAAAGGTCTATTAGCTGGCGATTATGATGACATTCCAGAGCAAGCGTTTATGTACTGCGGTACGATTGACGATGCACTTGAGAATGCCAAGAAGCTATAACGCTCAGATCTCCAAGGAGGCTTTATGACAGCATCAGTAACCTTTAACTTAGATGTAGTCAGTGCTGAAAAGCGGATTTTTTCCGGTTGGGCGCGGTCTATTCAAGTCTCGGGTGAAAGCGGAGATTTAGGGGTTTTAGCTGGACACGTCCCTTTACTGACTTACATCAGGCCGGGGATGGTGCGTATTGTGACTATTAAAGGTAAAGAAGAAATTATTTACCTTTCTGGTGGCATACTCGAAGTTCAACCGAATGATGTAACGATTTTAGCAGATACTGCGATTCGTGCTGAAGAGCTCGATGAAGCAAAAGCCGCTGAAGCGAAACGCTCAGCAGAAGAACTGCTCAACGACAATCATGGTGATGTGAACTTTGCTCAGGCATCAAGTGAATTGGCTAAAGCAATTGCTCAGTTACGCGTCATTGATCTAATAAGAAAGCGTCGCTGATCCCTTTTCAGTACGTAATCATAAAAGGCGACCTTTCGGTCGCCTTTTTGTTGGTTTTTTATCAAAAACTTGCACTAGAAAATTAACACGTCTCGCGTTACCCGCTAAAATGCGAGCCATATTTTATATAACGTCATAGGTATCCGATGAAATTTAGCGCAGTGATCCTTGCCGCAGGCAAAGGCACCCGTATGCACTCCCATATCCCTAAAGTGCTGCATACTTTGGCTGGAAAGCCCATGGTCAAACATGTGATCAACACATGTCATAATCTTGGTGCACATAATATCCATCTGGTCTATGGGCATGGTGGAGAGCAAATGCAACACGTTCTGGCCGATGAGCCGGTTAATTGGGTGTTGCAAGCCGAGCAACTTGGTACTGGACATGCGGTGGATCAAGCGTCGGATCAGTTTAGAGACGATGAAAAAATCTTAGTTTTGTATGGCGATGTTCCGTTGATCTCGGAACAAACCATAGAAAGCTTACTTGAAGCTCAACCAACAGGTGGTATTGCGCTGTTGACGGTGGTTCTCGATAACCCAACGGGCTATGGACGTATTGTCCGTAAGAATGGCCCTGTAGTGGCGATTGTTGAGCAAAAAGATGCCAGCGAAGAGCAAAAACAAATTAAAGAGATCAACACGGGGGTTATGGTTGCTACCGGTGGAGATTTAAAACGCTGGCTAAAAGGGCTTAATAAGAATAACGCTCAGGGTGAGTATTACTTAACGGATGTGATTGCCGCGGCTCATGATGAAGGGCGAGCGGTTGAAGCAGTGCATCCAGTCAGTTCGATTGAAGTGGAAGGTGTTAATGATCGTATTCAACTTGCTCGTTTAGAGCGCGCTTTCCAAGCTCGCCAAGCTAATAAGTTGCTTGAGCAAGGCGTTATGTTGCGTGATCCTGCTCGATTTGATCTACGTGGTGAGTTGCAATGTGGAGTGGATGTTGAAATCGATGTTAATGTCGTGATCGAAGGGCAGGTATCGATAGGCAATAACGTTGTGATTGGTGCTGGGTCGATTCTGATTGATTGTGAAATTGATGATAACACCGTTGTTCGTCCTTATAGCATTATTGAAGGGGCAACGGTCGGTGAAGATTGTACTGTTGGTCCGTTTAGTCGTTTACGTCCAGGTGCTGAATTGCGTGATGATGCCCATGTCGGTAATTTTGTAGAGATGAAAAATGCTCGCTTAGGTGAAGGTTCAAAGGCTAATCATCTGACTTACCTAGGAGATGCCGAAGTTGGGCAGCGAGTTAATATTGGCGCGGGGGTCATTACCTGTAACTACGATGGCGCTAATAAACATAAAACAATTATTGGTAATGACGTATTTATTGGCTCCGATAGTCAATTGATTGCCCCGGTTACGATAGCTGATGGGGCAACAGTTGGTGCTGGTACTACGCTGACTAAGCCTGTGGCTGCCGGTGAGTTAGTGATTACTCGCGCTAAAGAGAAGAAAATTTCTGGGTGGTCACGTCCTGTAAAAAAATAAGCCGTGTTGCCAAAATAAATAGCCCGTATGACGCGGGCTATTTGGGCTACTCCGTTTTTACTTATCGCGCACAACGCGAGAGTTATCCGGCGTAGTAAAATGTTGGCTTAAGTGGCGGTTAGCAATGATATACCCCACCCAAAGACCAAACGTACAAATCATAATTGCTACGCCAGTGACCACTTGTGCTTGACTTGCTAAGGTGGCAACTAAAGCGCTGGCTAAACTCGCAGCACAAATTTGTAAGCTGTTTTGCATCCCCGCTGCTGTTGCTGGGCTATGTTTTGCACTTGATAGTGCACGGTTAACCACTATTGGGTAAAGCGCACCATTCGCTACAGCGATCAAACAGAAAGGCGCTAAGATTGGCCAAATAGAGGTGAGTGTCCACTGTGATGCAACAAATATCACTCCCGATGATAAGGTAAATAGAGCAAGCAGTTGCTTAAGGACTTTCTCATCGCCATATTTACTGACCGACTTTTTACCGATATAGCCACCGACCATAAAAGCGATGGTCTGTGGGATAAAACTCATCCCGATATCTTTGGCTTCATAACCTAGCTGCGCCATGATTTCTGGCATTCCGGTTAAATAGGCAAAAAAGGCGGCAGAGGCACAAGCAAACATCATCACATTACCGATGTAAGCCCGACTTTTGAAAAGGTATTTGATATCTTCGGCAATCGATGTTGTTTTCGGATCGCCTTTAACATTTTCTTGTAAACCCGTACAGATGACCAGAGCGATACCCATTAAGGTGAGGGTAAAGAAAATACTATGCCAGCCGAAAGTATTGGCGAGGAGCACACCTAATTGCGGTGCAAGCGCAGGAGATAGCGCGACCAAAGGCATAATGGTTGCGAAAAGCTGTTGGCTGACTTGGCTGGGATAACGTTTAATCACCATCGCTTGCCAGATAACCGCTGGAGCACAAACGCCAATCGCTTGGACAAAACGTAAACTCAGTAATTGCCATACTGTTTCGCTGTAAGCTAAACCACAAGAGGCAATAGTAAAAATCACCAGTCCGACAATTAAGGTATTGCGATGACCAAATTTATCTGAGGCCAAGCCCCATAAGAGTTGACCTATCGCCATGCCCATTAAAAATACCGTCAAGGACAGGGCAATCTGCTCTGGACCTGTTGCAAAATCATGTTCCATGATTTTAAAGGCTGGTAAATACATATCGGTAGCAATAAAGCCGAGCATTGATAGCGCTGATAAGTAAAACAGTTGTAAAGGTGAGACTTTCATTTTTATTCCTATCAAAAAAATTAATTCATTTTTTCTTGTTATGTGCCATTGATAGCTATGTTTTATCTGACTATTGATTGTATTGATCATTTTGTATTAAATGAAACGCGAAATTTGTTGGTTATCGTTCAAAAAATTTGACTGATAGGGTTATTATGTTTTCTAAATCATCTCTAGAAATGCTTGATACCGTTGCCAGATTAGGCAGTTTTACAGCGGCAGCAGAGGTATTGCATAAAGTTCCTTCGGCGATCAGTTATGGCGTTCGTCAAGTCGAAACGGAGTTGGGGGTGATTTTATTTCGTCGTTTACCGCGAAAAGTGGAATTAACCAGTGCCGGTGAGCTCTTTATGGTCGAGGCTCGTCATTTATTGCGGCAAATGGAGGAGATCAAATCACAAACCAGAAGAGCAGCACACGGATGGCAAAAAACGCTAAAATTGACGCTAGATAATGTGGTCAAGCTTGATTGCATCAAACCTATGGTTGAAAACTTTTATCAAACGTTTGAATTTGCCGAGCTACAAATCAACATGGAAGTGTTTAATGGATCGTGGGAAGCTATCTCTCAAGGCCGGGCAGATATCGTGATTGGGGCGACCTCCGCAATACCTGTTGGTGGAGATTTTGAAGTGCGCGATATGGGATTATTAGATTGGATCTTTGTGCTCTCTCCCGATCATCCCTGTGCGCATATCGATATATTAACCGAAGAACAGGTGAGCCAATATCCTGCAATTTGTTTAGATGATACTTCGAGTTTATTACCTAAGCGCCATACAGGGCATTACCCCAAGCAGCGGCGCCTTTTATTACCCAATTGGTATAGTGCGAAAGAGTGTTTAAAAAAAGGATTAGGGGTGGGTTTTATGCCAAGTCATATGGCTCAACCTTTGCTGTCTTCTGGCCAATTGATTGCCAAAGATCTTCCTGATAATAAGCCATTAAGTCAATGTTGCTTAGTGTGGCGTAAAGATGAGAACCATCAATTAATCGAATGGATGGTAGATTATTTAGGGGATAGTGAACAATTACATCGCGATTGGTTAAAAACCGACGCTTAAAAAAGAAGAGCCAGCTATTAAACTGGCTCTTCAAATATAAATCAACGTCTATGGACGTTCAAAAATCGTTGCTATGCCTTGACCTAGACCAATACACATCGTTGCCAGACCATATTTAGCATCTTTCGCTTCCATGAGATTGATCAATGTCGTGGAAATACGGGTTCCTGAACAGCCTAAAGGATGGCCTAAAGCGATCGCTCCGCCGTTTAAGTTAACTTTCTCATCAACTACATCCATCAAACCAAGATCTTTTGCACAAGGCAAAGATTGAGCGGCAAAGGCTTCATTTAACTCGACGAGATCGATATCTGCCATTGTGAGTCCAGCGCGTTGCAGTGCTTTTTTGGTTGCGGGTACTGGACCATACCCCATAATTGATGGATCGCAACCGGCAATCGCCATTGATTTGACTTTAGCGCGAATGGTGAGTCCTAAGGCTTTAGCTTTGGCTTCACTCATGATCAGCATAGCCGATGCGCCATCAGAAAGAGCAGATGAAGAGCCAGCAGTCACGGTGCCATTGGCGGGATCAAAAACTGGACGCAGTTCTGCCAAACCTTCAACCGTCGTTTCTGGGCGGATGACTTCATCATAATCTAGAGTAAATAAGGTCCCATCAGCGCTATGACCTTCGGTCGGTAAAATCTCATTTTTAAAACGACCTTCGACAGTTGCTGCTTGAGCGCGTTGATGAGAACGAGCTGCAAAAGCATCTTGTTGCTCACGGCTTATGCCATGCAGCTTACCAAGCATCTCTGCGGTTAAGCCCATCATACCAGCGGCTTTGGCAACGTTTTTTGATAAACCCGGGTGGAAGTCGACACCATGATTCATCGGTACATGGCCCATATGCTCAACACCCCCGACCAAGCATATTTCGGCATCACCAACCATAATTGCTCGTGCTGCGTCATGTAAAGCTTGCATCGATGAGCCGCATAAACGGTTGACGGTAACCGCGCCAATGTCTATTGGTAGACCAGCAAGTAAGGCGGCATTACGAGCGACATTAAACCCTTGCTCTAAGGTTTGTTGTACACAGCCCCAATAAATGTCTTCGATCTCTTGTGGATTGACTTGTGGGTTACGAGCCAATATTCCTTTCATTAGATGAGCCGAGAGATCTTCAGCGCGCTGGTGGCGAAATGCTCCGCCTTTCGAACGTCCCATTGGCGTACGAAGGCAATCAACAATCACTACAGTATTCATTTTGTTATTCCTTTTCCAAATCACTGTTTATAAAGAAGCTGGAGCTGGGATAGGGTAAAAGCGCTGCCCTTTTTCTGCCATATCCAGTAACAGTTGTGGTAGGTGATACATCGCGCCTAAATGCTGATGCTGTTTGGCCATCGCAATATATTGCTCTAAACCGATGGTATCGAGGTAACGGAAAACTCCACCACGGAATGGAGGGAATCCTAAGCCGTAGACTAAGGCCATATCCGCCTCTTGAGGAGAAGCAATAATACCCTCTTCTAGGCACAGCACGACTTCGTTGATCATCGGAATCATCATACGTTCAATGATTGTTTGATCTTCAAAAGGCTGCGGGCTGGCGCAGACGTCAGCGAGAAGAGGTAAAACGTCAGTCGAGAAATTTTTCTTCGGTTTGCCTTTCTTATCTATCTAGTAGCTATAGAAGCCATGACCATTTTTTTGGCCATATTTATTCGCTTCATAAAGAACATCGATCGCATCACGGCCTTGTTTACCCATTCGTTCAGGGAAACCTTCTGCCATGACCGCTTGTGCGTGATGGGCGGTATCAAGACCAACCACGTCGAGTAAATACGCGGGTCCCATTGGCCAGCCAAACTGACGTTCCATGACTTTATCGATCTGGGTAAAATCAGCACCATCGCGTAATAGCAAGCTGAAACCACCGAAGTAAGGGAATAGAACACGGTTAACGAAAAAGCCCGGACAATCATTAACGACAATTGGCGATTTACCCATTTTGGCCGCATAAGCGACAACGCGATTAATGGTATCGTCAGAGGTTTTCTCGCCACGGATGATCTCAACTAATGGCATACGATGCACAGGATTGAAAAAGTGCATACCACAGAAGTTTTCTGGGCGTTTCAGTGATTTGGCGAGTAAATTAATCGGAATGGTTGATGTGTTGGACGTAATGATCGTGTTATCCGAAACTTGGCTTTCAACTTCGCTCAACACCGCTGCTTTAACTTTAGGATTCTCGACGACCGCTTCAACAATCACATTGGCCTGTTCTATACCCGCATAATGTAGGCTTGGAGTAATCGAGGCAAGAATCCCCGCCATTTTGAAGCCGTCAATTTTACCACGTTCTAGTTGTTTATTGAGTAGTTTAGAAGCTTCGGTCATGCCTAGGTCGAGTGAAGGCTGAGCGATATCTTTCATCAAGACTGGCACACCTTTAGTGGCCGATTGGTAAGCGATACCTCCACCCATAATGCCTGCACCCAATACAGCGGCTCGTTGAGTGTCTTGGCTGGCTGATTTAGCAGAGTGTTTCGCTAACCCTTTAATGTGTTGATCATTTAAAAATAGACCCACTAAAGCTTGAGCTTCGGTTGATTTCGCCAATTTGATGAAGTGTTGACGTTCAATATCCAGTGCTTCATCGCGTGAGCTACGCGCGGCTTGTTCAATGGTGACTACCGCGGTCATCGGCGCGGGATAATGTTTACCGGCGACTTGAGCAACAACGCCTTTTGCCATGGTAAAGCTCATCATGCTTTCCATTTTGCTTAAGGTTAACGGTGACGTTTTTTGTTTGCGTCGTCCTACCCAGTCAATTTTTTCATTAATCGCTTGAGTGATGGTATTGAGTGCGGATTCTAACAGCTTATCGCTATCGACAATCGCATCCAGCAAACCCAGCTTAAGTGCTTCCTCAGCTCGGCAGGCTTTACCTTGAGTGATGATTTCCATTGCGCTGTCAGCGCCAATCAAACGTGGTAGGCGAACGGTTCCACCAAATCCAGGCATGATCCCAAGCTTAGTTTCTGGTAGTCCAATGCTGGTGGTTTTATCACCGATTCTAAAGTCGGTAGCAAGTACACACTCACAGCCTCCACCTAAAGTGAATCCAGTTAAGGCTGATAAGGTGGGGACCGGTAGGTCTTCTAATTTATTAAAGATAGTGTTAGCAAATACTAACCACTGATCAAGCTCAGCATCAGGCATCGCAAATAAACCTAAAAACTCAGTAATATCAGCACCGACGATAAAAGCAGGTTTATTTGAAGTTAGGATCAGTCCTTTTAACCCAGAGTGCTGGTGTAAAGCATCTAGAGCTTCATTAAGTGCGGTAAGGGTTGCTAGATCTAGTTTATTGACGGATTCAGGAGAGCAAAAATTCAGCTCTGCGATACCATCTTGCAATTCCTTTACCTGTAGGGTTTTGGCTTGGTAAATCATTGTCTATCTCCGTGACATACAATCCGGCGATTGCGTGTGAGAGTGTTGTGGTATTAATGTTCTGGTTTGACCAGTTTTTTCAGTTTGAACGGGAGATGGATTAATTTCAATACATTTTTTAAACAAGTGTTTAACATTGTGCGCTTGTTACCAATCTGATCCGACTTTTTTTACGTTCGTGATACACTGAGCCCCCTTTTTACGATCGACTATCCAGTTATGAACGTTCAGTCTTATCCTATTCCTGCAGAGACCTGTTTGTTTGAGGAAGAGATAAAAAAAAGCCGCTTTCTCACTTATCTTACTCATACCTCTGGAGTGGAAGAAGCTAAGGCATTTATTGCTTTTATTAAGCAAAAGCACCCAGATGCGCGACATCATTGCTCAGCATTTATCGCAGGACGACCGGAAAACTCAACGTTATGGGGCTTTAGTGATGATGGTGAACCCTCTGGTACCGCTGGTAAGCCGATGCTTGCACAATTATCTGGTTCCGGAATTGGAGAAATTACCGCTGTTGTCGCACGTTATTATGGTGGCATTCTGCTTGGTACCGGAGGGTTAGTAAAAGCCTATGGTGGCGGTGTACAGCAAGCGCTTAAGCTGCTTCAAATAAATGAGAAAAAAATCACCACAAAAGCATTGCTAACGTTAGACTACAGTTTTATTGCCTTAGCTCAGTCAATCATGAATGAGTATGAAGCCGAACAAGTTGAAGCTCAGTACTATGATAATGTGCAGGTCATGATTGAGTTACCTTGGGGTAACCTGAATGCTTTTACCCAAAATATTATTAACAAGAGTAGTGCTAAGATTCTTGTTACTCACATAGAACATACTTAGGAAGTCAGAAGCCGAGCTTCGTCATTTTTTATGCAATTTCGTTCAATTATTCGAATCGTCGGGCTATTGCTCGCTTTGTTTAGTGTTTCTATGCTGATACCTGCATCTGTTGCCTTAATCTATGGTGATGGTGCAGGGGTGCCTTTTGTCTCTACTTTTTTCGTACTTTTTATTTTAGGGGCCTTACTATGGCTGCCTAATCGTCACCATCGCCATGAGTTAAAAGCACGAGATGGATTTTTGATTGTTGTCTTATTCTGGACGGTCATTGGTAGTGCGGGAGCGCTGCCGTTTTTATTAGCAGATAATCCGAACGTTTCTGTAACCGATGCTTTTTTTGAATCGTTCTCTGCCTTAACGACCACGGGAGCAACGGTGATTGTCGGTCTGGATGATTTGCCTAAAGCGATTCTTTTTTATCGTCAGTTTTTGCAATGGTTTGGCGGAATGGGGATCATCGTTCTCGCTGTGGCTATTTTACCCGTGTTAGGGATAGGTGGAATGCAGCTCTATCGTGCGGAAATCCCTGGTCCAGTTAAAGACAATAAAGTGACTCCGCGAATAGCTGAAACAGCGAAAGCCTTATGGTATATATATTTAAGTCTAACTATTGCTTGCGCGGCCGCTTATTGGTTTGCTGGTATGACCCTGTTTGATGCAATATGTCATAGTTTCTCAACCATTGCGATTGGTGGTTTTTCAACTCATGATGCGAGTATCGGATACTTTGACAGTTATGCGATTAATCTTATCACCGTAGTTTTCTTACTCATTTCTGCTTGTAACTTTACTCTTCACTATGCCGCCTTTGCCACGGGGGGCGTTCATCCTAAATATTATTGGGCAGATAGAGAGTTTCGTGCCTTTGTTCTTATTCAAGTAATTTTATTCATCGTTTGCTTTCTGGTTATCCTTAAGCACCATAGTTATGACTCGCTATATCATGCTTTTGATCAGACGCTATTCCAAACCGTCTCTATTTCTACGACGGCCGGTTTTACGACGACCGGTTTTTCAGAGTGGCCACTCTTTTTACCCGTTCTCTTATTGTTTTCTTCTTTTATCGGTGGCTGTGCAGGTTCAACTGGTGGTGGAATGAAAGTGATTCGGGTCTTTTTATTGACTCTACAAGGTGCGCGAGAAATGAAGCGTTTAGTCCACCCAAGAGCTATCTATCCGATCAAATTAGGTGATAGTGCTTTGTCACAGCGTGTCGTTGATGCTGTGTGGGGATTTTTCTCTGCATATGCATTGGTATTTGTGGTTTGCATGTTGGCATTGATCTTTACCGGTATAGATGAGTTGACTGCTTTTTCAGCGGTGGCGGCAACACTAAATAATCTTGGCCCAGGACTTGGCGATGTTGCGTCTCACTTTGCAGATATTAACGATGCCGCTAAATGGATTTTGATTGTGTCGATGTTATTTGGTCGACTAGAGATATTCACATTGCTTATTTTATTAACGCCTACTTTTTGGCGTAGCTAAGGGAAGGGGATTTCGTGAAAATATTGATGCTCTATTCGTCTCGTGAAGGGCAAACTAAGAAAATCATCCAGTTTATTGCTGATCATCTTGTTGATAGTCAGTGTGAGATTCAGGACTTACAGCACTACAGTGTAGAAGACTTATCTATTTACGATAAAGTTCTTATTGGCGCATCTATTCGTTATGGTCGATTGAGCCCTCAGCTTTATTCATTCATAGCAGCGAACCAGAGTCATTTACAGCAAAATAAGTGCGCTTTTTTTTGCGTTAACCTTACTGCTCGCAAAGAACAACAAGGTAAAGATACCCCTGAAGGGAGTGTTTATATTAAAACCTTCTTAAAAAAATCGTCTTGGAAGCCAAGTTTAATCGGTGTTTTTGCGGGCGCTTTGTATTATCCCCGCTATAGTCTGTTCGATAAAATTATGATTCGCTTTATTATGAGTTTAACTGGCGGAGAAACGGATACTACGAAAGAAGTAGAGTACACAAATTGGCAAAAAGTGACTAAATTCGCCAATCAGTTTAATCAGATGTAACGAAAAATGGTTGATTTTGTTTTGTTTGCTTTGTTTTTGTACGCTTGTTTATTGATTAGTAAAAAAGTTCAAAAAAGTGCTTGCCAATGTGATGTTGATCTCTATAATGCCGCCTCGCTGACAAGGTAAAGCTTAAATTATTAAGCGAGTCAGTAAGTTGTTTTAAAAAGGTTTTTACCTTGAAAAGATAAATAAAAAAAGTGTTTGACACGAAAGTTTATCTCGCTAAAATAGCTGCCTCTTCCGAGTTGACTAAGTTTATTTGGAAGCGCTCTTTAACAATTTAAACCAATCAATCTGTGTGGGCACTCGTTGAT
>NZ_BDJF01000023.1 GCF_001895205.1 Vibrio injensis
TACTATGTGCAATTATAATAATAATTGCTTATTCTATTAAAAATAATAAACATTGGATGCGTATCGGTGTTACTATTATATTAGCGACAGTATCTATCTCCTATATGATGAAAGATACCATCAGTAAACGCATTGAACAAACGAGAGTAGAGATAGAAAGAATTGAATCTGGTGATCTAGCCAGTTCAATAGGCTTAAGATTACAAATGTGGCAAGCGGCAACAGAAATTGCCAAAGTTAACCCATGGTTTGGGGTCGGCTCTGAACATAAAAATATTCTTATTTCTTTAGTTGAAGAAGGTAAACTACAAGAAAGTATTGGCGAGTTTCACCCTGACCATTATCATAACCAATTCTTTGAAAACTTAGCCAAAATGGGAATAATTGGATTAATTCTAACTATTTTATTAATGCTGACACCTATTATCTATGCGATTAAGAAGAATGTCGCTAATCGTGAGCTGATCATATCATTATCCGTACTGTTTTTTATTGCTTGTTTAACAGATGTACCTTTTTGGTATGCTGAAACCAGTCTATTGTATTTTTTATTAATCATTCCTCTCTGCAATAGTAAGCTTGAATGATAAATATATAATCCATCAAAAATCAAGCCCGAGTTTAAATAACTTGGGCTTGATTTTTTATAATTTCAACCATCTCTCTAGTATTTTTATTTTTGTCTGCATTCGATTAGGAAAAATATAAAAACAACGCATCAAAAATAATTTTATGGCTTTCATCGTGTAATTCTCTATTACCATACTAGGATCGCAATGGCGTTGATACCATTTTTGCCACTCAAAGAACTGCACATGGGCAACCTTTCCACTACGTCTTGACACCCTTGCTGTGCCTAAAAACTTTTGACACAGCCCCAATCCAATCCGACGTGGTGAGGCAACGATTAAATTATTAGCAACCACTTTTTCTGATTTTAATAATGTCTCTTGATTGTTATCAAGCAAGCTATTTAGAGCAAGACTTGAATCAAATTTTTGAATCGCTGCTAAAAATAGAGCCTGAGTACAATCAATCACAAAATCAGGAAAGCCGTTATTAATCGGCACCGATTCGGTGGGTTGAAAGTCTTCAAATAGGGCAATATCCCATAAGGCCAGCACATCTTCCGTTCGTCCATAATAGAAAAAATCACTAATATGAAAAGCAACCGGAAAGCCTTTGGCATAACGCCGAGTAAAAACATCACTCACTACCACATGCTCTTTAAAAAAAGCGTACTCTTGAGAGCGCTTTCGATATTGCTGTTGTAGCTCAACAAAATGATTACCCGTTAAATAGTTATCGCTTCTTAATTTCACCGCGTAAGGGGTCACGACTTGTTGTAGGCCCGCTTTTGATGACACAATTTGCCTATTGTTGTTATAAGGTTGCGGTTTTCCTTCGATGGTGTAATGACGAACGTTAGCTCCGGGGTCTTCAGAAATGACTAATTGGTCATAATCCAAACCGGTAAGATCTTGATTTGGCCAAGTAGACAATATAATTGTTGCCCCTGGGAGGTACTCTCTTACCGATTGTAAGCACTTATGCGTTATGTTTGGTTCTTGAGGACGGTCTTGAAAAGTTTGTACTGGACCTTGTACAACGACGGTAATATCACGAAAATCCATCACGCATTTTCTCACTCAGTTGTTCATACTTTTTACCCACTTCTCGATAATCAAGAAAATGAATGTCTTCAATGCCAACAGTTGGCGGATTGGCTAAAATCGCATCAATTTTTGCAGCTAATTGATCAATATCTTGTCGCGGTACAATCCATTCCTTTAGACGTTCACCGAGCAGCTCCCTCACTCCACCGGCATCGGTTGCTACCACTGGCGTTCCTAGCATCAGGCTCTCAATGACGACTGTTGGTAAACCTTCAACATCAGAACTTAATACATACAGGCTTGCCTGTTTAAAATAGGGTAATAAGTTATCACAAAAGCCCCAGAAAATGACCTTATCTTGAATGCCTAATTGGATCGCCAATTGTTGTAAGTCTTTGAGTTTTCGTCCTTCGCCAAAAATGACCAGCGGCAAGGCTTGTTGGGTTTTAGCATAAGCGCGCAGTAAAATATCAAACCGCTTAGTTCTATCTGGTCGCCCTGCTGCCATAATAAAATGCTCGGGAACCTTTTCGGTCTGACCTTGATTGGCTTTATCAATTAGATCGTCAAAATTAAAGCCATTATAGATAGCTTCAATACTTCTCGGGGTCGCTTGCATATTATTCAGCATATCTTGTTTCACTGACTCAGATACGCAGAGTAACCGTTTACCGCTGTACACTTTTTGATAGATTTTTTGATACAGCTTTCTGGTTAAACGAGAACGCCGTCCAAGAAAATTATCGGTCTTACAACTGTGTAATACACCATAAAATGGTAAGCGTAACGCATGCAAAGGAATACAGAGGACACCATGAACGAAAATACTATCGTAACCAGCAAATAGCGGTTCAATTTGCCGACAAAAATAGCGGCTTAAAAAGTAATCATAAATATGTCTACTGAGCAGATTTTTCAGTAAACGAAAAGGTAAGCCCTTGAAGGAATACAAGCTGTTGCTACTCATTCCTTTGATATCTATGTATTGATCATTATCTCTGAGATCGTCAGCAAACCATTCAAGAAAAATCAGATCGACTTGATGTCCTCTGTCTCTCAAATATTGGACAGTTGCTTGAGTGACGCTGTAAAGGCTGGTGTTATAATTGCCAGCTATCACAAAAGCAATTTTCATTTTTGTCATTGCTCGATCTCTATGACTACAAAAAACTCATCACGAATGCTACCATAAATGCCTTTATAACCACCACGACGTTTGATATGAAAAGGCTGATTGTTGATCTCGATGGCACTATCACTACCGCAGATACCTCTGATTATCGTCATGTTTCTCCTAATTTAGCAGTGATTGAACGCTTACGCGAATACCAAGCTCTCGGGTTTAGTATCACCATTTCCACCGCACGAAATATGCGCACTTATGAGGGTAATGTCGGCAAAATCAATATCCATACCTTGCCAATTATTACCGAATGGCTCGACAAACACCAAGTTCCGTATGATGAAATTCTGGTCGGCAAGCCGTGGTGTGGACAAGCGGGTTTTTATATTGATGATCGCGCTATTCGTCCTTCTGAGTTTGCTACTTTAAGTTTAGATGCCATTAATGACTTACTCGAAAAGGAACGTCACTCATGTTCCTAATTATGTCTGGCGCTTATGTAGGGCAAGATCTTCGTGCTGAATTTGGGATGATTCCTCCCGCCTTCTTACCTTTAGGAAATCGACGACTTTTCCATCACCAAATCGCTTTGGTTCCTAAAGGAAAACCAATTTATCTTTCTATTCCTCAGTCCTATCAGGTAGAAGCATTCGATAAACAATGGTTAACCGAACATAACGTTGAACTATTAGCATTACCGGACGATCTCTCTTTGGGTGAATCGTTAATGGCAGCTTTAGCCTTAACCTCTCAATCTTTTGATACGGATCTGAGCATCCTCTACGGTGATACATTACTCACACCTCCAACACAAAAGGATGTGATTACGATTGCTCAGGTGGATAGTGGTTATAACTGGGCAACCATTGATGAAAACAATTCTCAATGGTTGGCAACAGAAGACAGCAATTTGACGAGTCAAAGCCAAGTGGTTAGTGGTTTTTTCAATTTTTCATCACCACGCACATTAATGCGTTGTTTAAGTCAAACCCATTGGAACTTCTTACAAGCATTAAACGTTTACCACAAAACTCTCGGCATTCAAGTCAGTCAATCTAATGATTGGCTCGATTTCGGCCATGTAAATACTTACTATCGCTCCAAAGCTGAATATACAACGCAAAGGGCGTTCAATGAACTGACAATTACCCCTGACTGGATAGAGAAAAGCAGCGTTAAAGAGCATAAAATTGTGGCGGAATCGCTTTGGTTTCAACACATCCCAAATGAATTAAAACATTTTTCTCCGCAGTTTCTCGGTGAATATACTAAGAACGACAAAGTGGCATATCGTTTAGAATATCTATATCACAATGCGTTAAATGAATTGTTTGTTTTTGCCCGCTTACCAGAAATGACATGGCGACAAATTTTGCTGCAAATGCGTACTTTTCTTTCTGCTTGTTACTCAATGACCGCACCTGAACATGCCGTTACCGATTCGTTAGAAACGCTATTTGCTAGCAAAACCGAGCAGAGATTGATGCAGTTCTGTCAAGAACGACAATTCGACTGGACACATCCTTGGACTTATAATCAACACCCACACTTAAGTCTTAAAGCGTTACATGAGGCGTCTTTGCAGCATTTACCAACGAGTCAAGTGGCGACCGTCATGCATGGTGATTTTTGCTTTAGTAATATTTTGTATGACTTTCGTAAAAATCGTATTAAAGTCATCGACCCTCGAGGCATGACGGCAGATAATCAACCCACTATTTATGGGCATATCGAGTATGATATTGCTAAGGTTTGCCATTCAGTGATTGGTTTGTACGATTGGATCATTGCTGGGTATTATCGCGTTGATATCAATAAATACACGATTGAGTTTTCACTGGCCGATACTGATCACCTCTCTGACGTACAGCAACTCTTTTTGGACACACTCTGTGCCGACTACCAGTTGACGGCTAAGGCACTCTACGCGATGCAAATTCAACTGTTTTTATCTATGCTCCCCCTACATAGTGATGATCTTTCTCGACAAAACGCTTTATTAGCCAATGCGTTTCGACTTTATAACTGCATGTTAGAGGCAAAGTAATGATTGTGATCCCGATGGCCGGACTCAGCTCTCGCTTTTTTAAAGCCGGATTTGATAAACCCAAATATATGCTAGATGCTCATGGCAAGAGCCTTTTTGAGCACGCCGTGAGCAGTTTCCAGCACTACTTTCAAAGTGAACATTTTTTATTTATTGTCCGAGATGTCGATAATACCGTCGAATTTGTCAATCAACAGGCACAAACATTGGGCATCCGCTCCTTTAGTGTCAAGTTGTTGACCCAAGAAACTCGGGGCCAAGCAGAAACAGTCTTTATCGGTATTGAGGATGAGGGTGATCAAGAACAATCACTCACCATTTTTAATATCGATACCTTTAGACCAGGGTTTGTTTTCCCTAGCGAACTCGCTCACTGGGATGGCTATCTTGAAGTCTTTGATGGCCAAGGTGACAATTGGTCATTTGTCCGGCCACAATCAGCAAACACAACACGAGTGATCGAGACTGCAGAAAAAAGACCCATATCACAACTTTGTTGCACGGGGCTCTATTACTTCGCGTCACTGCAAGACTATCGCGATGCTTATCAGCATTACCTCGCTTTACCACCAGAGTTGTGGGAAAAAGGCGAGCTTTATGTGGCTCCGTTGTACAATTACTTAATTCAGCAAGGTAAACAGATCCATTATCACTTAATCGAACGCGATGAAGTTATTTTTTGTGGTGTTCCTGATGAATATTATGCTTTCTTAAAGCAAGAGCCTTCTGCTTTCAAAGGTTAACACGCTACTTATGAATCGTATTCTTATCATTGGCCCATCTTGGGTGGGCGATATGGTGATGTCGCAATGTTTATATATCACCCTTAAAAAGCAGTATCCTGATGCTTTGATTGATGTCATGGCTCCCGCTTGGTGTAAACCCATATTGGAGAGAATGCCGGAAGTCCATCGCGCATTAGAACTGCCTTTTGGGCATGGCGAATTTAATTTTTTTGCTCGTCGAGCACTTGGGCTATCCCTACGTGGTCAATATGATCACGCCTACGTTCTACCTAATTCTGCTAAATCAGCTCTGATCGCTTGGTTTGCGCGTATCCCTGTACGTACAGGCTGGAAGGGAGAGATGCGCTATGGTCTTTTAAACGATATTCGGAGTAACAAAAAACAGTTCCAATATATGACTGAGCGCTATGTGGCACTGGCTTACGACAAATCAACCATGACTGGCTCTGATGCTTTAGGGGGCTTAGATAAGCTACCAAAGCCTAAATTGACCATTACACCAGAGCAACAGCAAACTACCGCTAGAAAGTTTTCTTTATCGCAAGGTGATACCGTTGGCCTTTGCCCTGGCGCCGAATTTGGCCCCGCCAAACAATGGCCAACCACTCATTACGCCCAAGTTGCCACCTATTTGCTACAGCAAGGTAAGCAGGTATGGTTATTTGGTTCAGCAAAAGACCGCGTGACGACTCAAGCCATTATTGATCAGGTGCCTGAAACGCTTAGAACTCACTTGGCTGATTTGGCTGGAAAAACCAGCTTAATCGAAGCCGTTGATTTACTCTCTTGCTGCCAAACCGTAATCAGTAACGACTCAGGATTAATGCACGTGGCTGGCGCTGCTGGCTGTCAGGTTATCGGTGTTTATGGCTCAACCTCCCCGCATTACACGCCTCCTTTGGCTGAGAAAAGTGCTATTGTCCATACAGACATAGAGTGTCGTCCTTGCTTTAAACGTGAATGCCCTTACGGTCATTTAAAGTGCTTAACTGAATTGGCCCCACAACAAGTGATCATGGCCTTGCAGACTTTTGAGTCGTCAAGCGTGGAGCTATAACGTGCTGATTCGCTGGCTATACAGTACACTACTATTACTCGCAGCGCCTTTTATGCTTCGCTCGTTGTATAAACGCAAACCGGGTAAACCGCCTTTTGGCTCTCGATGGCAAGAACATTTTGGTCGAACCCCAAAACTCAATGGCTCAAAAAGCCCAATTTGGATTCATGCTGTATCCGTCGGTGAATCAATAGCCGCCACACCTATTATCCATGCGATTAAACAACATAATCCACAGCAATCGATCATTGTTACCACCACCACCAGTACCGGTGCGCAACAAATTGCTAAATTAGGCAATCTGGTTGAACATCGCTATATGCCGTTGGATTTTTCCTATTGTGTACGTCGATTTTTAAACGTGGTACAACCAAGCCAACTGCTGATCATCGAAACGGAATTATGGCCGAATACGCTGCGCTGTGTTGCTCAGCGCTCGATTCCGATCACAGTAATTAATGCTCGTCTTTCTGAACGATCTTGTCGGCGATATCAACGGTTTCAAGTGGTTTTTGATCAACTAGCCTCACATATTACTAAGCTGTTATGCCAGTATCCAAGTGACGCAGAACGCTTTTTACGGTTAGGTGTTGCAAAAGAAAAAGTCATGGTCACGGGCTCAATAAAGTTTGATCTCAATATCAATCATGAGGTAATCCAAGCCGGTCAGCAGCTTCGCCAGCAATTGGGTCCACATCGCCCAATATGGATCGCCGCAAGCACCCACAAAGGTGAAGATGAACTTTGCTTGGCCGCTCATCGGCAAGTATTGACTATTTACCCAGAAGCTTTGCTGATCCTTGTGCCTCGTCATCCAGAACGTTTTGATACGGTCGCACAACTTTGTAGAGCTGAAGGTTTTACTTTAAGTCGACGAACAGAGCCAATGACTGTAAAGACTCAGATTTATCTTGGAGATACCATGGGTGAGATGCTGACCTTGATTGGTAGTGCAGATATTTGCTTTATGGCTGGGAGCTTATTGGGCAATAAAGTCGGAGGGCACAATCCACTAGAGCCAGCAGCGTTAGCAAAGCCGATACTTAACGGCCCCAGTTATTATAATTTCAGTGAAGTGACAGAGGCTTTATTAACAGCGAATGCGGTACGCCTTTGCGCTTCAACTGAAGAAATTGCTGACACCCTGATTGAGCTATTCAGTCATCCTGATGCTGCTCGTGAGCAGGGGCAAAAAGCCGCGCAAGTAGTCGCAGTCAATCGTGGCGCGCTAGCAAAAACCGTAGCGGTTATTTTCTCTACAAATTAAGAGACATAGCCCGCTAATAGTGACTGCCATTGCTGCTTTTGCCAGTGAATACCAAATCGCTGCTGCTCTTTATGAAAAGAGCGCAGCAAACGCTGTAAATTCGCTTCTTTCCACTTTTCACCAGATTGCTGATGGCATTTATCAAAATCGATAATCCATACCTTGTCTTGATCATCAATTAAAATATTATGGATGTTAAGGTCGGTATGATTAACTTGCGCGCGATGCACCTTAGCAATCTCTTGACCTATCAAAAAATAGTGTTGCTCATCGAGGGGGGTTTCCTGCAAAACCGCCACTAGATCACGGGCATTGGTGATTTTTTCACTCAATAAATCGGCTTGATAAACCAGTCCGCGTTTAACCGCTCGCGCGGCTATTGGGCGGGGGACATTCACACCTTGTTGACGTAAATGTGCCAACAGATGGAACTCAGCATAGCTGCGCGTTTTATGCCATCCTTGAAACCAATATTGATCGCTAACTACCTTGCCAAATAATCCACCACGATGGTAATGACGCAACGCCGCCTCTATATGCTGCATAGCAACAAACCACGTCGTTCCTCGCCCCTTAGCACTACCAATGATTTTTTGTTCAGCGTGCCAATAAGCCACATCAAAAAGATCGTAGAGTGGTTCACTAACCCATTGATCGTCATACCAAATCATTTGCTGCTTAAGCGAGCATTGCTTAATCATTATGAGTTATCCTTCATAGACTTATAAATAATGAGTATAGATAAGCACCGTCCATATTAGTCCGGCTAGTAGTAATGTCACCATTACCGCCGCAGACCCGATATCTTTCGCACGCCCACTCAGCTCATGACGCTCAGAACCGACTCTATCCACCACCGCCTCAATCGCTGAGTTAAGCAATTCCACGATCAGCACTAATACTACGCTAGAGAACATCAATAATCGTTCCAATGCAGGCAAATCTAGCAGGCATAAAGTAACGCCAGCAATCACTAGCAATAGCAACTCTTGGCGAATAGCCGCTTCATGTTGAAAAGCGGCTTTTAACCCTTGCCATGAATAACCGGCCGCATTGATGATTCGGCGTAATCCTGTCGCGCTAGGTTTTCCGCTAAAGGGAGGTTGCATCATGAATCTCTCTTATTTTATGGTGGATTTGAAAAGGCTTATTTTACATTTATCGGTGGACTCTGCATAATTTAGGCTCATTAATAAGTGAGCTTTTTCTATGCCTCTGTTTTCTTCGCCGCCTCAGTCTGTCTGTTTTTTACGCCTTTCAGCGATAGGTGATGTCTGCCATGCCGTCGCCGCTGTTCAAGCTTTGCAAAAACACTGGCCAGACACCAAAGTAACTTGGATCATTGGCAAAGTTGAAGCGCAGTTATTACAAGGCTTAGACCATGTCGAACTGATCATCTTCGATAAAAAAGCGGGTTTCGCTGGTATGAAAGCGGTTTGGCAACAATTAAAAGGCCGGCGATTTGATGCCCTCATCCATATGCAGCTTGCGCTGCGAGCCAGCTTACTGACGTTAGGGATTCATGCTCAATACAAAGTGGGCTTTCATCGCCGACGTGCCAAAGAAGGCCAGTGGTTATTCACAAATCGAAAAATTGCCGATCATCAATCTACTCACGTCTTAGACAGCTTTTTGGCCTTTATTGAGTATCTCGGTGTACCTCGCACAGCACCAACATGGTCAATGCCGATTGGTGAGCCAGAACGAGCCTTTGCTCGTCAACAATTACACGATAAGCCAAGCGTGGTGATTTGTCCTGCAGCCAGTAAAGATGAGCGAAATTGGTTAGCCGAGCGTTATGCACAATTTGCCGATTATGTTACCACTCAAGGTTATCAAGTGGTGTTGTGTGGGTCACCTGCCCCACGAGAAGTTCAGTTAGCAACAACAATTTCAGGATTAATGACTCAACCTGTCATCAATCTGGTAGGCGAAACCAGCTTAAAACAATTAACCGCTATACTGGGTGAGGCTAAGTTAGTACTTGCTCCAGACTCAGGGCCAGCCCATATCGCCACAACGCAAGGCACACCAGTACTTGGTTTGTATGCGCATAGTAACCCTAAACGTACCGGGCCTTATTTTAATATTGACGATGTGGTGAGCGTATATGAAAAAAACGTCACTGAGCAACAAGGAAAACCACTTCATGAGCTGGCTTGGAGCACGCGAGCCAAAGGCGCAGATTTGATGCAACAGATCTCGCTAGCAGAAGTGATCAAAGCTTTTGAGCGCATGATGTCATCCCAGCGCACTCAAAAAGATAAGCGCCACTAACGGCAATTCAACCATAACCCTTAAGGTGCTTTTTAATGCGAATTCTAATTTTTAGCTCTTATCATGATGCGTGGAATAGTGTCCGTCCTGAAGCGGAAATGTTTATCGAGATCGCCAAACTTGGTCACGATGTGACGGTTATGACTCAAGGAGACTCAGAATATCTTCCTCGATTTAAAGAAAACGGTATCAAAGTTATCGATTGTTACCCAAGTAAGAAAATTTGCTGGAAAGCAATTCAAACCTTACGCACTGAATTAGCTAAATATCACTATGATATTGTCTACGCAATGAATTCAAGGACCATTCCTAATGCTGCGTTTGCTTGTATCGGTTTTAAACACACGAAATTGGTTACTTATCGAGGTACCGTCGGTGGATTATATCGCCATGACCCCACCGCTTATCTCACTCACCTACATCCACGCGTCAACGGAGTGGTCTGCGTTGCTGAGGCGGTGGCTAATGATGTCAAATCGCGAGTGTGGAAAAACAAGCAAAATGTGGTGACGATTTATAAAGGTCATGATATTGCTTGGTATCAAGCGCAACCTATAAACTTAAGCAGCTTAGGCCTCCCTGATGATGCGTTTTGTGTCATTTGCATTGCCAATGCTAGATTAAGTAAAGGCGTGCATATTTTACTCGATAGCACCAAACAACTGGCTGATTTGGGTAATTTACACCTTCTCTTGGTTGGCCGAGATATGCAGACCGAGCAAAACTTATTATTAGCCAAATACAGTGGTATGCAAGAACGTATTCATTTTCTTGGTTACCGTAAAGATGTCCCAGAATTACTCGCCGCGAGCGCTGTACAAATCCAACCCTCAATCAGCGGAGAAGGACTGCCTAAAACGATCATTGAAGCCATGGCGATGGGTATCCCTTCTGTGGCGACCACGACGGGGGGAGGGAAAGAATTATTGGTTGATGGTGAAAGTGGCTTTATTGTCCCAGTACAAGACCCCACAGCGATTGCCGAAAAAATTCGTTTACTCTACCAATCACCTGAGCTACGTCAATTGATGGGGCAACGTGCTCAACAGCGGATGATTAATGACTTTTCTTGCCAAGAAAGCGCTAAACAGCACCTAGACTTTTTTCAGCGGTTATTAGGGTCTGTTGACCTTTCGAGCTGATAATATTGAATCGCGAAAAGACAACAGATCCTATATTCGTAATTAAAAACTTTGAGCTTGTGAATGACATAAACTCATCCACTTATTTTTGGGGATAACTACTATGGCAGATTCAATGCCAACACTCGCAGTAGCACTGATTGTAAAAAATGAAGCTAAGCATTTGCAAGCGTGCCTAGAAACCGTTGCTGATTGGGTCGATGAAATTGTGATCCTTGATTCAGGCAGTACCGATGACACTGAACAGATTGCTCGCCGTTTCACCGATAAATTTTTTGTTAATCGTGATTGGCAAGGTTTTGGCCCTCAACGCCGCTTAGCTCAACAATATGTAACGGCCGATTATGTACTGTGGCTAGATGCCGATGAGCGCATTACCCCAGAGTTAAAACGCTCGATTCAACAGGCAGTACAAGCTAATGAAAACCAAACTCTCTATAGTATTTGTCGTCTAAGCTGGGTTTTTGGGCGATATATTCGTCACTGCGGCTGGTATCCCGATAGGGTTGTACGCTTGTACCCAACCGCATTGACGCACTACGATGAATCACTAGTACATGAAAAGGTCATAATTCAACCGGACATGCAAGTAAAATACCTGCAAGGCGATGCGATTCATTACACCTATAATGATATTCACCATTACTTAGTAAAATCTGCTGGTTATGCGAGAGCATGGGCGGAACAACGGCAAAAGCGCGGTAAAAAAAGCAGCATCAGCCAAGGTATTTTACATGCACTGGGCTGCTTTCTTAAAATGTACGTTATTAAGGCTGGCTTTTTAGACGGTAAGCAAGGTTTCTTACTGTCGCTATTATCGGCGCATTCAACCTTTGTTAAATACGCCGATTTATGGGTTAGAACCCAAACTGAGCCGCCCAAGGATTAAGCTCGACGAGCACCTGATCGATCTCGATTCGGCTCATATCGGCTTGATCCTGTTTTGATTCTGCTGGTGGTGGAGTAAACGCAATATGGCGGCCTGATGAATTTAAAGGCAGCCAACGTAACGGGGTTGATGAACGTTTGGCGGGAAAAAAACCTACTGTTGCTACATCCAAAGTAGCAGCGATATGCAGTGGTCCGGTTGAGCCAGCAATAAACAGATCCGCGCAGGCGATTGAGCGAGTAAAATCCACCAGCCCGTCATTTTTATCATACAACGCGGAAGTGGCGCCTTGTCGCTCTAATAAAGCTTTTAACTCCGCCGCTTTCGCTTCCTCTCCCGGTCCAGCCGTCAGAACTATCTCTTTCTCGCCTTGAATACCTAGTAATAACTGGGCGTATTGCGAGAGAGAGAGGTTATTCGCTGAACCACCGCTGCCAGCATGAACAAATAGCCACGGCTGATTAATGTTCAAGTTCAACTGCTCCGCGAGTTTCTGTTTCTGGTTCGCTATCAATGCTGGTTCAAATTGCAAATAAGGAGCTTTAGGTTCAATGATCGGCTGGCCAATGTCCTGCAAAAAAGCTCGGATCAGATCGAGATTATATTGATATTCTGGTTTTGCAGATTGAGAACGCTGCTGCTTAATCCGTTTATTATAAAAAATCTGAGCCAATTTGGTCGCAGGAGCAAGACGATAGGGTATGCCCGCTTTCCAGACTAAAAGAGCGTTATAAGTGGTTGAGAATAGATTGATCGAAGCATCAAAATTGTGCGCTTTTATCGCTCGTAAACACTGTTTTTTTTGCTCAGGGGAGCCATTTTTCGTTGGATCAATCAATACCTCATCAATCCATGGACACAGTTTAGCCAGTGCCTCTGTATAGTGCGGGACCAATGCCGTAATCTGACAATCGGGCATGGCGTTTTTTAACATTGCAAAGCTTGGCCAAGCCAGCATAAAGTCGCCAATTTTATCGTTACGAATTACCAATATTTTTTTCATGATTCTTTTTCTCACCAGCTCGTTAGCCGCTCTATGATACCGAGTTGAATAGGTTATTGAGAGTATTTTTGCTACTATCACACTAAGTTAATCAGTTGTGAGTCACTGTCGTGAGCCAAAAACGCATTTCTCGGGTTATTTATCCCGGTACTTTTGATCCGATCACCAATGGACACTTAGATATTGTTGAACGTGCCGCCAGTATGTTCGATGAAGTGATTATTGCGGTAGCAGCAAGTCCCAGTAAAAATACCATGTTTACTTTGGATGAACGGGTCGCATTTACCCAAGCGGTGACTCAGCATTTACCTAATGTCACCAGTAAAGGCTTTAGCGGTTTAATGGTCGATTTTGCCCGCACAGAACAAGCCAATGTTTTGATCCGTGGTCTAAGAACCACAGTGGATTTTGAATATGAATTTGGCCTAACCAATATGTATCGCCGCTTAATGCCGGGGTTAGAAAGCGTGTTCTTAACCCCAGCAGAAGAATACGCTTTTATTTCATCGACCATTGTCCGTGAAGTGGCAATTCATGGTGGCAATGTTGATGGCTTTGTTCCTGCCGTTGTCGCGCACGCTTTGCACAATAAAAAACAAATTTAGCGCTGACAAGCATCGCAAAAAAAGGTGTTGCGCTGAGCGATCTTTTGCTCAGTGATCGATTCTGCACAAATGGGACAAGGTTTACCGCCTTTGCCATACACTTGCAGCTCTTGGGCAAAATAGCCGGGCTTGCCATCGGCTTGCGAGAAATCTTTCAAGGTTGTGCCACCTTGCTCAATGGCCGTCGCGAGTACGGCTTTTATCTCGCTAACCAAGCATTGCCATTCAAGGTTCGATAAGCTGTGCGCTGGTCTTAAAGGGTGGATTTTGGCTTTAAACAGTGATTCATTAGCGTAAATATTGCCCACCCCAACCACGTTTTTATTATCCATAATAAATGCTTTTATCGCTAAGCGTTTATTATGCGCGCGTTTAGCAATCGTCTCGGCATTAAACGCGTCGGTCAATGGTTCAGGCCCCATATGTTCAAGTAAGGGGTGACGCTCTCCGGAAGCAATGTAGAGCCAAGCGCCAAAGCGGCGTGGATCGTGATAGCGCAGTAACTTGCCATTCGCAAGAACAAGATCAACGTGATCGTGCTTACCTGCTGGGAAATCTGCGTCTAATACTCTCAGGGCTCCCGACATACCGAGATGAATAATCGCACTGCCTGCCTTGGTTTCGATAAATAGGTATTTTGCGCGGCGTGAAATGGCAACAATCTTCTGACCTTCGAGCTGAATTAACTGATGGGGAATAGGCCAACGCAACTTTTCACAGCGCCAAGTCACTGCAGCGATGGTTTGACCCACTAAATGCGGCGAAATGCCTAAACGACTGACTTCAACCTCGGGTAATTCAGGCATCATAGCTCCAAGATGGTTTACGAATTAAGATCTTAACGACTGGATGAAGGGAAAAGATAATCGGCTTCCACTGAGATAGCAATCCACTTATCTTGCCAGTTTTTAAATAGCCAAAACTGCGGTGCTTGATAATAAGTGATCCGTTGTGGCTCTTCCAGATCTTGATACCAGACTTCGATGGTTTGCGGTCCTATCAAGCTCGGTTGTAACGAACGTACGGTTTGTTCATCAACCTCAGTACCGACTAAAGCTTGCCAGCGCTGCACTAGCTGTTCAGGTGTTGCATCAATCGAAGGAGTTACTTGCCACTCACCTTGATCTAGCGTCAGCTCAAACGCTCGTGTATAAACGGCCTGTAATGGTGCATTCGGAATAAATAAACTTGGGTAAACTTGTTCTTCATTGCTGTTAGACATCAGATAAGATTTAAGTAATGGCGGTAAGTTTAACACTCCAATAAACAGCAGTACCAAGATAATCAGGATATTGTTCCATCGCCGACGACGATGAGGGGCAATACGCATGCAGCATTCCTTAGCTGATGAACAGGATGAACTAAGAATAGCAAAGTAGCTAGCTAGGTTCTAGGTTCTAGGTTCTAGGTTCTAGGTTCTATTTTATCCACATAAAGAAAAACCCAACCAAATTGGCTGGGTTTTCGCTACTTTTACAACAGAATGCGCAATCAATTACTTGATTTTGCCTTCTTTGTAAACAACGTGCTGGCGAACTACTGGATCAAACTTTTTGATCTCAAATTTGCCTGGCATGTTGCGCTTGTTCTTGTCAGTTGTGTAGAAGTGACCAGTACCTGCAGAAGATATTAGTCGGATTTTCTCACGAATGCCTTTAGCCATTGCTCAATTCCTCTTAAACGTTTTCGCCACGTGCACGGATATCAACAAGAACAGCATCGATGCCTTTCTTATCAATGATACGCATGCCTTTAGCAGTTAGACGTAGTTTAACAAAACGTTTTTCGCTCTCTACCCAGAAACGATGAGTTTGTAGGTTCGGCAGAAAACGACGCTTAGTAGCATTTCGTGCGTGTGAACGGTTGTTACCCGTTACTGGACGCTTACCAGTTACTTGGCATACTCGGGACATGAATGTCTTCTCCAAATCGTTTCAGCTCGATATCAACCTTGGTGGCCGAACCTCGTTCTCGATGTATTAAGAAATTTGAGGTTAAAAACCGTTATGGAAAATCCATACAAGGCTATCAAAGGTCGCGTATTATACTAACTTGACATGCATTGCTCAAGACCCGAACAGATCCTTTTTACGGATTTGGTGATCTTTTTTAAGCAGAGCTGAGTTTAGGTTGATAATTTAGTGCGCGAATCATACCAGAATAATCTTAAGTCACAACATAAAATATCCGTCAAATCCATCCTAGTTCTGCAAAGGAAACCACCTCACCATCACCAATCACAAAGTGGTCAAGCACTCGAATATCCACTAACTGCAAGGCTTCTATCAAACGCTGAGTAATTCGGCGATCCGCTTGGCTTGGTTCAGCAATACCAGAAGGATGGTTATGCGCCAGAATTAACGCCGCCGCATTGAGTTGCAACGCCCGCTTGACGACTTCCCTAGGGTAAACACTAGCGGCATCAATTGTCCCTTCAAATAAGATTTCATCTTGGATAACACGATGTTGATTATCGAGAAAAAGAATATAAAAGGCTTCACGATGACGATCGCGTAGCACACTGGTTAAATATAACTTGGTTTGTTGGGGGCTAGTCAACGCGTCACCGCGCTTTAACGTTTCAGCCAAGTAACGCTGAGTCATTTCTAAGACCGCTTGTAATTGAACAAATTTTGCTTCTCCCAATCCTTTATGTGCACAAAACTGATCTTTACTGGCAGAAAACAAAGCGCGCAATGAACCAGATTGACGTAATAAAAAATCCGCCAATTCTAAGACATTCATCTCTGGCGTACCGGTGCGTAAAAAAATGGCTAACAGTTCAGCATCAGATAACGCTTGCGGTCCTCTGATAAGTAATTTTTCCCGTGGCATTGATTCGACAGGAAGATCTTTAAGGCCCATGATTCAGCTCCAAGTCTGCTAAATAGGGGGCGAAGTGGCGCTCTCTCACCACAAAGCAACCGATTATTTAAACTAGATTAATGTCGCACATGAGCTCTTTTATAAGCCAAGAATAGACTCAGGCCCAAATGGGCCTGAGTGAAGATGGGAATAAGATCAATCTCGGTGGTAACTCATTTGTTGATTAAAGCTTAAAGTGACTGACGAGATTCCCCATTTGTTGTCCTGAGGACGCCAAGCGTGAGCTGATCGATTCTGAGTGCTGTAAATTATCACTCAACTGGTTAACGATTTGCTGAATCGCGACCAAGTTCTGATTGATGTCTTCGGCTACCGCACTTTGCTGCTCTGCCGCCGATGCGGTTTGGATCCCCATATCTTGAATTAAACCGACGGCTTGTGAAATCCCAGCCAAACTTTGTTTGATATGCATCGATTCTTCAGCGGTTTTTTCGCCCCGCTTTTGGCTAGTATTCATGCTTTCAACCGCTTTGCTTACCCCTTGGTGAAGAGACTGAAGCATCTCACTGATCTCTTGCGTACTATTTTGTGTCCGACTGGCCAACGAACGAACTTCATCAGCGACCACGGCAAAACCTCGGCCTTGTTCTCCAGCTCGCGCCGCTTCGATAGCCGCATTCAATGCTAGTAGGTTTGTCTGCCCCGCGATTTCACCAATCACATTTAACACTTGAGTGATTTTATCGGTACGCTGACTCAGATCTTGAATCGCGTCTGAGGTGAGGTTAACCTCACGCACCAATTCGCTGATCCCTTCAATTGCACTATTCACTTCATGCTGGGCATCTCGGATTTGACCATTAGCAGATTCAATCGCTTGCGAAGTCGCATTGGTATTATTCGCCACTTCTCGTGCGGTGGCACTCATCTCTGTCACCGCGGTCACAACTTTATCTGTTTCAAGGCAGTGGCTGTTCATTTTCTGATTAGATTGCGTGGTTTGTGTATCTAACTCTCCGGCAGCCAATTGCACTTCTTGTGCCGATTCTCGTAACTGTTTGATCATCGGGTGGAGTTTATCCATAAAGGCATTAAACGCTTTGGCAACCTCACCAATTTCATCTTGGCTTTCGACTTTTAGTCGAGCGGTTAAATCCCCTTCACCAGCCGCCACGTCTTGCAGTGAGGCAACCACGTGCTGTAATGGCGCAACCCCCTTAGCCACCAACGCGCTAACCACCATACTGGTGATCAATAATCCAACTAACGATAAACCAATCGTTGACCACATTTGCTCTTTCGCTTGGTCTTGACGCAATACTTGAAATTGGGCGACTTGTGCATCGATATCATCAATATAAATTCCAGTGCCCAGTACCCAATCCCATTTAGGTAAATACTCGGCATAGCCCAGTTTGGGCGCTTGCGCATTAATCGTCGGTTTATGCCAAGAAAAATACAGAAAACCATCACCGGATTTCGCGGCGCGGATCAGCCCAGCAATCACTGGCACGCCATTTTCATCTTGCAAACCATAGAGATTTTTTCCTTCCAGAGAGGGATTGATGGCATGCAAGGTATTGACACCTTGTGAATCATAAGCAAAAAAGTAACCATCACTTTCAAAACGCATTGCTTTCAGTAAGGTTTTTGCTGCAGCTTGATTCTCACCATTACGATCACTCTCATACAGGGACTGAACCGCAGTCACACCCATCATTAAATACGCTTGCAACTCAGCTTTACGAGTCTCGACCAATTGCTCGCGATATTGGGTTAATTCTTGTTCGAGTGCGCGCGCGTTACTCCAATAATTCACCATGGTCATTAATCCAGTGATCAGCATCAATGGAATCAACGTCAATAATAGCAATTTGGTTCTGCTCTTTAACGAGATCATTCTGTCATCCTAATTAGCTTTTTGTTGTTTTTATGATGCAGAAAAAATCGCAATATATCTGTGAGTCCCCGTGAAATTTGACGATATTTAGGCCAACCAATTGGTTTTTTGTTCGGCGTAAAATGAGAAAATCCTCATAACTATTGATAAACCATATAATTCAGAGAGAAAATGCAGCGAACACGGCAGCCACATATTTCGGGAGTTGTGCTAACATAACTCGCAGAATTTTCGAGGAATCCAGATGCAAACATTAGCAGGAAAACATATTCTGCTTGGCATTAGTGGCGGCATTGCGGCCTATAAATGCGCAGAATTAACCCGTCGCTTACGCGAACGAGGCGCGGAAGTCCGTGTGGTGATGACCCATGCAGCAAAAGAATTTATTACCCCTTTAACCATGCAAGCCGTCTCGGGGCATCCTGTTGCAGATAGCTTACTTGATCCTGCTGCAGAAGCGTCCATGGGGCATATCGAGTTAGCTAAATGGGCGGACTTGGTATTATTAGCGCCGGCAACGGCGGATCTTATCGCACGTTTGGCGGCCGGGATGGGCAATGATTTATTGACCACTTTGGTGCTTGCGACCGATGCTCCCGTGGTGATTTCACCCGCCATGAACCAACAGATGTACCGTAATCAAGCAACACAAGATAATATCGCGACCCTCGTGCGACGCGGCGTTTCGGTATGGGGGCCTGCCGCTGGAGAACAAGCCTGTGGCGATATCGGGCCGGGACGTATGCTTGAGCCACTCGAATTGGTTGAGCGCTGTAACGTTTTTTTTGCGCCTAAACCTTGGCTGGGGAAAAAACTGTTGCTTACTGCAGGACCGACACGCGAAGCGTTAGATCCCGTTCGTTATATTACTAATCACAGTTCAGGCAAAATGGGCTTTGCCATTGCCGAGGCAGCGGCTACTCTAGGCGCTGAAGTGACGTTAATCAGTGGGCCGGTTACCTTAACAACGCCTGCCAAAGTGAAGCGGATTAATGTTCAGAGTGCACTAGAGATGCACGCAGCGGTGATGGATCATGCCCAACAACATGATGTCTTTATCAGCTGTGCAGCGGTCGCGGACTATCGGCCTGACGTCGTCGCTACGCAAAAAATCAAAAAAACGGAACAGAGCGATACACTGTGTATCACTATGGTTAAAAACCCAGATATCGTAGCTTCGGTGGCGGCATTAACCGAACGCCGCCCTTTCACAGTAGGGTTTGCCGCAGAAACACAGGATGTGGAAAAATACGCTCTAGGAAAATTGACCAAGAAAAAGCTGGATATGATTTGTGCCAATGATGTCTCTGTTACTGGCCAAGGTTTTGATAGCAACGACAATGCACTGACAGTGTATTGGTCCAATGGTCAACACGCTTTGCCACTCAGCAGCAAACGTGAGTTAGCCCAAGCGTTAATGTTATTCATTCATCGCCATCTATAGTAGATACGCATGAGTACTCGCTTTGCCAGTAAGTTTATCATCGCACAACCACTCGTTAGCGAGGAACCCACTTAGCTAACTCGGCAAAGCTTGCCGCTTATTATCTCGCTATCAATGGTCATCAAAGGAAATCGGGTTATGGCTGGTAACAAAAAAATCAATCGCCGTGAAGAAATACTCCAAGCATTGGCACAAATGCTGGAATCCCATGAAGGTGCCTCGCGCATCACGACGGCCAAACTCGCTAAGCAAGTCGGCGTATCGGAAGCCGCTTTATATCGTCATTTTCCCAGTAAAGCGCGAATGTTTGAGGGGCTGATTGAATTTATTGAAGAATCACTCATGTCACGTATTAATCGTATTTTGGATGAAGAAAAAGACACGTTAAATCGCATTCGCCTCGTTGTGCAGCTGATTTTAGCCTTTTCCGAACGTAACCCTGGTCTGACGCGAATTTTATCCGGTCATGCTTTAATGTTTGAAAATGAGCGGCTGCGAGAGCGCATTAATCAGTTGTATGAACGAATCGAAACGTCTCTGCGCCAGATTTTACGCGAACGTAAACTGCGTGAAGGGAAATCGTTTCCTGTCGATGAGAGCATTTTAGCGGCACAATTACTCGGCCAAGTCGAAGGAAGTTTAAACCGTTTTGTTCGTTCTGATTTCAAATATCTGCCTACCGCTAATTTCGAGGCGTATTGGGCATTACTGAGTGCACAAATTAAGTAGTAATTACCATGACAAATCCCAAAAAATACGGCAAACCAGAATTTTCAGTGGCATTACTGCACCCTAAATATTGGGGTGTATGGCTGGGCTTTGGTTTTCTCGCACTGATGGTTAATCTCCTTCCTTATTCATGGCTATTAAATATTGGCCGTAGCCTAGGCCAATTTGCTATGCGCTTTGGTAAAAAGCGGGTACATATTGCGCAGCGAAACCTCGAATTGGCTTTTCCAGAGATGACCGCCACTGAGCGCCAGCAGTTTGTGATTGAGAACTTTAAAAATACCGGCGCAGCACTGATTGAAACGGGTATCACTTGGTTTTGGCCAACGTGGCGTTTTAAAACCTTATTGGTTGAAAAAGATCTTTCCGCGCTGCGAAAACATGACCAAAACAGCCGAGGCGTACTATTGTGTTGTGTGCACGCGTTAAATTTAGAAATTACCGCTCGAGGTTTCGCGGTATTAGGATTACCTGGTTATGGCGCATATCGACCACATTCAAACCCTGCCTATGAATTCATTCAATATCGGGGACGAACACGTAATGGTAACCAATTAATTGATCGCACTGATTTAAAGCAGATGATTCGAGTACTCCGCCAAGGCGCACGCCTTTTTTATCTGCCCGATCAAGATTATGGACATAATAAGTCTGTGTTTGTGCCTTTCTTTGCCGTGCAAGAAGCCTGTACTACGACAGGTACCAGCATTTTAGCTTATACCAGCCACTGTGCGATTGTCATGGGCTCTGGTTTTCGCAATACACAAGGTCGCTATGAACTAATGGCCGATCTGTCTGTTGAGACCGACTATCCACAAAAGGATGAAACGACGGCGGCGGCTTATATGAATAAGTACGTTGAACAGGTTATCTTACGTGCTCCAGAACAATGGATGTGGCTGCATAAACGATTTAAAACCTTACCAGATCCTGAATTAAGGGACAGTCGCTACGCCTAAATGATTTGCCTGCGCTATTCATTTGCCGGCACTACTTTCTGCGACGAAAAGAGCTTTATCAGCGCATGATCTGAATCATAGGTATTAAAAAGGGAAGTCCGTTACACTGGCTTCCCTTTTTCATTTCTCACTCTTGCCATTTATGTATAACGACCAATTTGTGATGTTACTGGCGGTGTTTGAACGCGCGGCCCTACTGCTGATGGTGCTGTTTTGGTTAACACGCTTGCACCTGATTCAAACCATAGTACAAAAGACCGATCGCCGGCCCGCGGAAACCACCTTGCTGGCGGCGCTGTTTATCGGTTTTGCCCTGTTTAGCACTTATACTGGAGTCAATGTGGATGGTTCTTTGGTCAACGTACGGATTATTGCCATTGTCGCCGGCGGTATTTTGTTTGGCCCTTGGGTTGGGGTCAGTGCCGGCGTCGTTTCTGGGCTGCATCGCTACTTAATTGATATTGATGGCCCCACTTCACAAGCCTGCTTGATTGCTAGCATAGTGGCGGGATTATTATCGGCGTTGATCCATTATCGAGCTGACAAAGCTCACTATGCTCGCTACGGTATTTTGGTCGGCATGGCGTGCGAAGCGCTCACCATGGGACTGATTGTACTGCTCGCCGAAGATAATCAGTTGGCTTATAGCATTGTCAGCCACATCAGCTTTCCGATGATCGCGGGTACTTTATCTATTGGCTTGATTATTCAACTGGTGCAACACCTAGATGATGAAAAAGAGCGTCTTGCTGCCCAGCAAGCCAAACAAGCGTTACATATTGCTACGCAAACTTTGCCCTATTTTCGCCAAGGTGGCCGTTCGGCTTTAACGAAAGGTTGCCAAGTCATTTTACAAAACACACAAGCCGATGCGGTTGCGATCACCGATACACAAGATGTCCTAGCTTATGTCGGAATCGGTGAAGAAGAGTACCTCGATGCGCATCATCAAATCAGTGAACTGACCCAACAAGCGGTCAAACTCGGCCAACAAATCATCAGTAATAATTTGAATCTACATAACTTTCGCTCCTTGTTGATCATTCCGTTGTGGGAAAATCAACAAGTCGCTGGCACCTTAAAGATTTTTTATCGCCAACCGAACCGTATTCGTCGCCCACTCAAAGAGATGGCGATTGGTTTATCACAGCTGATCTCCACGCAATTAGAAGTCTCTCGGGTGGAACAATTAAAAGAAATGGCTAGCCAAGCCGAATTTTCTGCCCTGCAAAGCAAGATCAATCCCCATTTTCTGTTTAATGCGTTAAATGCGATATCCAGCTTGATTCGTCTGCGCCCCGATGAGGCGCGCAGCTTAATTGGTAATTTAGCAGACTTCTTACGCTATAATTTGCAGCGCACACAAATTCTCATCCCATTAGAGGATGCGTTAAAACAAGTGCGCGACTATGTGGCCATTGAACAAGCTCGCTTTGGGCGTAAACTGCAAGTGCATTTTGATGTTGAGCCGGTCGCAATTTCGATTGCGCCGCTTTTGATCCAACCTTTGGTGGAAAACGCCATTCAACATGGATTTCAGCCTTCGGCACACGCCTGCGAGGTGACGATCAAAGTACGCAAAACCGCGCAAGGTGCGCAAATTACCATCACAGATACAGGGGTGGGTATCGCCGCAGAACTGATTGATAAGCTGTATCAAGGTGACATAGACAGTCAGCATATTGGCTTAATGAACGTTCATCAGCGATTGCAGTTACTGTACGGTCAAGGGCTGCATATTGAACGGTTAAACCCCGGCACACAAATTCGCTTTGATATTCTCACTAAGGGGAAAACATGTTACGCGCAATAGTGGTTGAGGATGAATATCTGGCTCAAGAGGAGCTGCGTTATTTAATTGCCAAACACAGTGATATTGAGATTATCGCCAGCTTTGACGATGGTTTGTCAGCGTTAAAATATCTACAAAACCATCCGGTAGAGGTGCTGTTTTTAGATATTAATATGCCCGCGATGGATGGCATGTTATTAGCTCGTAGTCTGCCAGCCGCCATTCGACCTCCTTATATTATTTTCACCACCGCTTACAAAGAGCATGCGGCGGAAGCCTTTGAACTGGACGCTTTTGATTATTTGTTAAAACCGCTCAATGAGCAGCGAGTGCAAAACGTGCTCGATAAGTTACAACAGGCACAATCGATCAAGCAGCCGAAGCCAAGCAGTACGCCGCTGCACCTTATGCGTGAGAATCGGATTCGGATCACCGAACCTGAGCAGGTCATTTACGCCATGGCGAAGGAGAAAATTACTCTAGTGTACTGTGAAGATGGTGAGTTTTATGTGCCGTATCCGATCAGTGATTTTTGTGACCAGTTGCCAGCGCAGCACTTTTTCCGCTGTCATCGCTCTTATTGTGTCAATCTCACTCGCGTGCAGGAGATCATCCCTTGGGTTAACAGTACGTACCTCCTGCACTTACAAGGTACGCAAAGCGAAATCCCTGTCAGCCGGAGTAACTTAAAAGCCTTCCGCGAGCGAATGCAATTGTAATTCATGCCAAATAATTGCATTTGATGCGCGAGTAATGCAGCTCATTTTATCTTGTTTTAACCCTATTGCAGCTAAGGGATTTAGGCTCGTATCTTAACGGTAGTTCTTACCCATTTTGTTATGGAGTACCGTTTATGTTAGGCATGATATCCCCCCGATCACGGACCTTAATTGGTACCATTATTGCGCAATTTGCCCTTGGCTCTGTGTATACTTGGAGCTTATTTAATGCTCCGCTGGCGGAAAAACTAGCCGCCCCAGTCAACCAAATTGCCTTCTCTTTTGGTCTTTTGACTTTAGCCCTAGCCTTGGCCTCATCTGTCTCGGGCTTACTGCAAAAACGTTTTGGCGTGCGCCGAGTGACGATGGCAGCAGGCTTATTATTAAGCCTAGGTTTACTTTGGGCAGGACAAGTGACTCAAGTGTGGTTGCTGTATGTCAGTGCAGGGTTAATCCTTGGCTTTGCCGATGGCACTGGTTACTTAATGACATTATCCAACTGCGTGCGGTTTTTCCCAGAACGTAAAGGCCTAGCTTCAGCTTGTGCTATCGGCGCTTATGGCCTCGGTAGCTTAGGGTTTAAGTACATTAATTTATACTTTCTTGAACATAGCAGCGTGAGTATGACCTTTACCATGTGGGCTCTGATTGCCGGCAGTTTGGTGGTATTGGGTGGTTTGCTGATGCATGACGCCCCCGTGCAAGCGCCAAGCTCATCGAGCAGCACAAGCAGCCAAGATTACTCGCTACAGCAAAGTACCAAAACACCTCAGTTTTGGTTATTGGCAACGGTATTTTTTACCATTTGTATGAGCGGATTATACGTGATTGGCGTTGCGAAAGATGTTGGCGAACTGCAAGTGCATCTCTCCACCGCGGCGGCGGCTTCTTCAGTGGCGATCCTGGCGATGGCGAACCTTGCGGGTCGATTAGTGCTGGGGATTTTGTCTGATAAAATGGAGCGTCGCAAAGTGGTTGGGATAGCACTGCTGATTTGCACGGTAGGCATTAGTACTTTGTTGTTTGTCCCTCTCAATGAAATGCGCTTTTTTATGGCGATTTCTTGTGTTGCCTTTAGCTTTGGCGGCGCGATTACCGTATTTCCAACCTTAGTCAGCGATTATTTTGGGCTAAATTCTCTGACTCAAAACTACGGAGTGATTTACTTAGGCTTTGGTTTGGGTAGCTTCTTTGGCTCTATCGTAGCGTCATTATTCGGTGGCTTCCAAGCGGCGTTCAGTGTCATGCTCATATTGTTTGGTGTGTCCTTATGTATCGCTCTTTGGCTACGGGCCCCAAAAGAGAAAGCATCCGCCACGCTGACTTGGCAGCCATCGCTTCATTCAAGCAGTCGTTAATCACGTCGCACTTAGGCTGCTTAACGTTGCCGCCAGCACCACAGCATATTTCAATAAGCAAAGATGAACAGCAATAAGCAACGGCTCGGTTATAGACTGAGCCGTTGTTTTCTCTAACGGGCTTTATCTAACGGACTTTCTGTTACGGAGTCGTTAAGCGACAACACCATATTGAGCTCGGTAAGCCTCTACTGCAGCTAACTGCACCGGATCTCCCCCTTGCTCTTTTAGATAAGTCACTAGATCGCCCAAGCTAACGATAGAAATAATCTGACAACCAAAATCACGCTCAACTTCTTGAATCGCCGATAATTCGCCTTTACCTTTTTCTTGACGGTCAATCGCTACTAAGACACCGGCCAATTGGGCGCCATTGGCTTGAATGATTTCCATTGATTCGCGAATCGCGGTGCCCGCGGTGATGACATCATCCACCAACATGATCCGACCTTCTAATGGCGAACCAACCAAGTTACCGCCTTCACCATGATCTTTGGCTTCTTTGCGATTAAAGCAGTAAGGAGTATCGATTTGATGGTGATCAGCTAAGGCAACCGCGGTGGTCGTCGCAATCGGAATGCCTTTGTAGGCAGGTCCAAATAACACATCAAATTTAATCCCCGCATCAACCAAAGCAGCGGCATAAAAACGACCTAAACGGGCCAGATCACCACCGGTATTAAACAGCCCAGCGTTAAAAAAGTAAGGGCTTTTACGACCGGACTTCAAAGTAAACTCACCAAATTTCAATACTTGCTTTTCTAAGGCAAACTCAATAAATTCACGCTGGTAGGCTTTCATGAATACTCTCTCGATGTTAAATGGGTTTTGGGTTCTAGGTTCTAACTTCTTGCAATAGATAAAAAAATAGCCCCCTCAACGGGAGCTACTTACTCAATCATTCCGCCAACGCGGCTTTCTGTGCGGCGACAATATCAACAATGCCTTTTTGCGCCGAGGCAAGTAATGCCAGCAACTGCTCATGGCTGAACGGTTCGCCTTCTGCGGTGCCTTGGATCTCGATCATCTTGCCTTCTTCGGTCATGACCACATTCATATCGGTATCAGCGGCAGAATCTTCCACATACTCTAAATCGCATAGGACGTTTTCACCTAAGATACCCACGGATACCGCGGCAACGTGGCTTTTCATCGGACTCGCTTTCAGTTTGCCTTTGGCGACTAAATGCGCGAAAGCATCAGCCATAGCAACACTAGCACCACTGATCGCTGCCGTGCGTGTCCCGCCATCCGCTTGAATCACATCACAATCAACGGTGATCATGATTTCACCCATGGCTTTTAAATCAACCACGGCACGTAAACTACGAGCAATCAGGCGCTGAATTTCCATCGTTCGGCCACCTTGCTTACCATTGGCCGCTTCGCGACGGGTGCGCGAATGGGTGGCTCGTGGCAACATACCATATTCAGCCGTTACCCAGCCTTTGCCTTGACCTTTCAGCCAGCGTGGTACGGTTTCTTCCACCGTTGCGTTACACAGCACTTTGGTATTACCAAATTCAACGAGTACCGAACCTTCAGCGTAAGCCGTATAGTTACGAGTGATTTTAATTGGGCGAACTTGATCTGCAGCGCGGTCATTTGGACGCATGGATAAATGCCTTTTGTGAAGGGAACAACAAGATTGGGGCGAGATTATACTGGAAGTCACGGTAAAATCCTAGGTGCTAGGTGCTAGGTGCTAGGTGCTAGGTGCTAGGTGCTAGGTGCTAGGTGCTAGGTGCTAGGTGCTAGGTGCTAGGTGCTAATAAGCAAAACTCAAACGAAATACACAAGCAACCTATGAACACGCGTTTTTTAACTATCTGTACCTCGAAAAAAGTCAGTGCTTATCTAACCTAGGATCTCGTCAGTCTTTGCCGTATTATTGATTTATTGCACTAAAAGCAGACCGACTAATAAAGGATACCGTAATGATTTACAGCATGACCGCTTACGCACGTAAAGAAGTCAAAGGCGACTGGGGCACGGCAGTATGGGAAATTCGCTCCGTTAACCAACGTTATTTAGAAACTTACTTTCGTCTTCCTGAACAGTTTCGCGGTTTAGAACCGGTGCTGCGTGAGCGTTTTCGTCAACGCCTTGCCCGCGGTAAAGTCGAATGCCATTTACGTTATGAAGCCAATCCAGCGGCCAAAAGTGAACTCAATATTAATGAAGCATTGGCGAATCAAGTGATCAAAGCCGCTAATCAAATCATGCATATGACCGGTGAGCTCAGCCGCATCAATCCCTTCCAAATTATGCAATGGCCAGGTGTGATGGAAACGCCTGAGCAAGATATGGACAGCATTAATAAAGCGTTATTGGCCGGTTTTGATGACGCGATTGTTGAATTTATTGACGCTCGTGGTCGTGAAGGCGACAACATGAAAGCGTTAATCGAGCAACGCTTAACCGCGATCAGTGAAGAAGTGGTCAAGGTTCGCGCGCGAATGCCAGAAATTTTGCAATGGCAACGTGAACGACTATTGAACAAGTTTGAAGAAGCAAAAATTGAGCTTGATGCTACCCGTGTCGAGCAAGAGCTGATCCTACTGGCGCAAAAGTCGGACGTGGCGGAAGAGCTGGATCGTTTAGATTCTCACATCAAAGAAACGCGCAATGTCCTGAAAAAAGGCGGCGCGTGTGGCCGTAAGCTCGATTTTATGATGCAAGAGTTTAACCGCGAGTCCAACACACTGGCTTCAAAATCGATCTCAACCGATATCACAGCTTCAGGGGTAGAGCTAAAAGTTCTGATTGAACAAATGCGTGAGCAGATCCAGAACATTGAATAATTTTCTCTTGTTTTCCAAAGCTTTCCAATACTCACCAAAGCCCTGATTTAGAAGGGCTTTTTATTTTCACTCTGTTCTTGTACGTTTCAATCTGTTTCATCTAAGTGGTGAGTTAACTGGTGAGTAATGCCTCGCTATACTTGCATCAAATGGTGAGTATTAGGAGGCACAATGGCATCAATGACCGCAAAGCAGGTGGCATCACTTGCAAAATCAGGAGAGCCAACAAGGAAATCCGACGGGAAAGGACTCTACTTTGTCGTTCCAGACTCGGGAGCGCCCTATTGGGCCCTTCGATATAGTGGAAATGGCAAACGTAAACAAATGACTCTGGGGCAGTACCCTGATATGTCGTTGGCCGATGCAAGATCAGAAGCCGAAGTGTTTAAACGTGACTTAAGGCAAGGCGTAGATCCCCTCATTGCAAAACAGCGTCAAAAGTGGACGGGTATCATATCGGTCGATGATTTATTTGAGGATTGGTATAAAAACGATTTAGCGCCAAGGCTAAAGCATCCCAACATTCCAGCTCGAATATATAGAAAGGAAATTAAGCCAGTCATCGGCGAGTTCAAAATTCAGGACGTCACAGCTCTGGATGTTCGAGAAATAATTCAAAGAGTTAGGGATAGCGGCCGTCTAACCATTGCCAATGACACTCTGGGTTATATGAAGCAGCTTTTCAAGCACGCATTAAAGCTTGAGCTAACCGCCAATAATCCCGCTGCACCGTTCACAATAAACGATGCTGGAGGGCTCGAAAAAACTCGTAAGCGAGCATTAGAGCTAAATGAAATAGAGAAAATATTTAAAGTATTTCGTAGTCATCTAAACAGTTTTGGTAGAGAGAACTATTTGTTGTGCTGTCTCTTCTTGGTACTAGGTAATAGGAAGAGTGAACTGTGTGAGGCTCCCTGGTCAGAGTTCGACCTAGAGGAATCTGTCTGGCATATCCCAGAGTGGCGGGTAAAGACAGGCATCGCTATATCTATTCCCCTGCCAAGCCAAGCAATGACATGGCTCAGTGAGCTCAAAGTAAGATCGATGGGTTCTGAATACGTTTTTCCAGCCCGACGCCGAAGCAATCTATTACATATGGGGCCTGACACCCTAAATAGCGCAATCTCAAAGTTGTTTGGACGAGAAGCTGGGAGGAAGATTCAGCCACCCAACGTGATGGGTGACATAGAGCATTTTACAGTACATGACTTACGGCGAACATTCAGGAGTCTAGCTGCATCAGTAGGAACACCAAATCACGTCGCTCGGTTGTGCATCAATCACCGGCAGGGAGGAGTTGACGGTATATATGATAGGTATGAATACTTTGAAGAACGGAAAGCTGCTCACCAGAAAGTTGCCGATCTAGTTACACCTCTCATTCATCTAGGCCAATAAGTTCTTCTCATCTTCCTTAGCAAATAACCATTTGTTTTAAATGGATATATGAAGGCGCTTTCGTCGTTTGAGCGATAAAAACGCCTTATGAGAACTAACCGGAAAGTTAAGGTGATAGATATATCTTTGGTTTGTTAGTCTTGGTTCTGCCAGCTATCAGCTATCGGCTGCCAATTAACCACACGAGGTTCTTCTGTAGTGTTAGACCACACATCCCAAAAATCTGGATCGTCAGATTGCGGTCTTTGCTTTTCGGTAAGCTCTTTCATTCTAACTAAAACAGGAAGCTCAGAAGCCCATCCCAGTAAAATAGCGTGTCGAGATGGTAGCGATGGCAATTCCCTCAATAGCCCTCGCATATTATCAGGAACAAGTCGGTGGACTTGCTCCTGATCTCTATCATTGCTAATCCTGTGTAACAAAAAAGTATTGCATTGGGATAATACCGTAGGAGATAGTTCTGAAGGTCGTTGGGAAGAAACCACAAGACCTAAACCAAATTTCCTTCCTTCACGAGCAATTTTCTCAAATACTTTGCAACATACGTCAGAGACTGACTGACTTTCACTATCTTCTTTATAGCGCTTAATAAATGTGTGCGCTTCCTCTGCAACCATGACTGTTGGAAGTGGTTTTCCATGCAGCCTTCGATAACGTTGAAGTGCTTCAAAAGTTACTCTCGAAATTACAGCAGTTACCAGATGTATTATTTCATTTGGAACTAGTGATAAATCGATTACAGTTATAGAACCTTGTCTATCTTTCCCGAGAAAAGTATCTAACCAGGTTGTTAAACTGATAGGCTCTTCCGAATCATTTGTCACTGCGCTTATTCGAGTGTCACCTAACATTGTGCGAATACGAGTCAGAAGAAACTCCACGAACTGCTCTGTACCTGTTTCTTGAGCTAAGGCCTCAAGATATGCTACAAAATCGTCACCTTTAAAACGAATAGGCGCATCTTCACTTTTCGGAAGAAGCTCTTGTTCATCGCCGCCAAGCGCAGCATGTGCATTTTTTAATTCGCTAATCAACTGGTCTGTGTCGGAAACTTTGGGTTTTTCAGGCCACTGGACTCCTGTTCGAGTGGAAAGATATCCGTTAATCGTATTTATTATGGGATCAAAAGGCCTTTTATCGATTTTTTCATTTAACGTGGAGAGGCTATTAACCCATGAGGTTAAACTTTCAACAAAACCTTTCGCATGACCGCCATTTACATATATCTGGCCTTGGCTTGCTAATTGTCTTATTGACACAAGAAGGATGCCGCAGAAGTGTTTAGCTTGAATTGTCACATCATCTTCTGACAAAACATCATTTCTCATAGCCCTCAGAGCTCGGCGCAATAAAGGAAGTTGAACTTTTGAACTTGCTTGAGTAAAAGCAGCCCATTCTGAACTATTCCATAACCATGACGGCACTTTAAGTTCAATCTCTTCAGCTTCAGTGTTAGCTTCTACACGTAACAGCTTACCCTTATATCTTGATTCTGGTCCGAATGCTCTACTGTATTCTCCATTTGGATCAAGTATTATGAACCGAGCATTAGGAGTTTGTCCCTGTTGCAAAACTGCATCTAAAGACCATTGAATCAACCCAGCCACTGAGCATGATTTACCACTACCTGTATTGCCCAAAACAGCTATATGTCGTCCAAAAAGCCTATCAGGGTCCACTTTTATTTCTGCATTGTTAGCTAGGGGGCTATCCCCTATTTTTACTCTTCTATTGTCACCTGACTCGATTATTGATTTTAATTGCTCATCAGTTGGCAGGAGCACCGAGTCACCTACCGATGGAAAAGCATCTGTTCCTCTTGTGAACTTGAAACCTTCGTTTTTTCTATCAACTCTTAACGTGCCAACTGGATTGATGCTGAGCTTCTTAAGTGGAAAAGGAAGGTCTATTAAGCCAAAATCTTGCAATCCCCTTCTTTTAGGGTATGGTGAATGTTCTACGGCAATCCACTCAACCTGCCCAACAAGAAATCCATCATCACTACTTATAAGCACATAACTATTTATTCGAGGAAAATTACGAGGTGAACCTCCTTGAAGCGATACGGAATCTGGAGAGTCAATCTCTAAAGAAACTCTGATTTCACTAGGCGATACAAAACCAACAGTCCCAATTCTTAATTGCTCTAACCTTTCAATTGGTAAGTAGCTCATAGTGATACCTCGACGTCAGTTGAATTACCTAATTCTTTTGACTGCATGAATCCTCTTTGCTTGAGCAATTCAGCCATCTTTATTGATGCTTTATCAATAGCAGGTTTAGGTAGATAGTTATCAACTAAAGTTTTGAGATCTCCTAAATGGTCTCCCATTAACAGAGTGATCTGAGCTTTCCTTCCACTCTTAGTAATGAAATTCATAATTCTTCCAAGTGGATCTCCGAAGGCTATTATGACTATATGAGTCGAGGGAACTGTAAGCATGTCTTCAATTACCCTATTGATATGCTCATCACCAAAGCTATAGCCATAGGTGACTAATGTGCTGTTTGGACGGCTGGTTGCTGCTGCAAGATCTCGAAATAGCTCAACATAAGGGTACTCAGCAGTTTCCCTGTCTTTTACTGAATTAGGGTAAATCATGAGTTGTTCATAGCTGTTGCTCTTATGACCTTCAGCTTCTAAAAATGGATCAACAGAGCGTGCCCCAAAAGGTAAACCAAAGCGCCTAATCGCGCTATTTTGTTCATGCCAATCAAGAGAACCATGGAGTTTAGTAAAACGCGCCACTCCCTCTAAATATCTTGGTTCGCCACGGATTCCTGGAGGATTATAATGATAATCAACTTCTAATCTCGAAGATCGAAACACTGGAGCGATACTTCCTACAAAGCGATCTATAAGTCTTAAACCAGCAAGCTCAGCACCGACTTCGATAATACGGTCGTAGTTTGTTGTGAAAATATGTAACCTATCGCGAGTGGCAGTTCTACTTGCAAAGCTCATCAAGAAGCTCACCAGATAATTGAATGTTTCCTCTTTTCGCTTAGGGTCAGCATTTTTAATCAAGTATTCTCCAGTACTTACAGATCTTGAAAACTCACCTAGGCATCGAGAAAGCTCTACCCTAAGTGCTTCCAAATCAGCTTTTAGATTTCTATAAGCAACATGAGGAGCTGGAGGGTTTTCAGGTTGAGAGGTATTCAGCACTGTCAGAATTTCAAGCCCTTTAATAAGTTCATTAATAGCTCTAATTTGATCTTCTATATTTCCCTTATCGCGGCCAGCAGCTTGGGCGGCTTGGGTAGCAAATGTATCTATTTCACTTTGACATACTGCTAGGTCGCTTATCCAGCTCATTCCTGCTGGAGGTAAACCTGTAGCAGACATTTGAATAGATGTACTTAAGCCTGCCCCGATCAATAAATTTAAATGCTCGGATTGGAAGAGAGCTGTTAGCCAAGGCTCAATATTTTGGCGCAATTTCTCTATCGATATTTCTGCATCTTGCTCCCCCCATGCGCAGTTTGCCGATAGGATAAAAGGGTGAAAGTCAGCTTGCTCGTTAGAGTTGGGTAACAGCTCAACAATTTCAGGGACACTGCCAACCTTGATATACTGATTGCTCATAAATGCACTTCTCTTATTTGTATGGAAAACATAGTGTTATTGAGGCAAACGAAAAATATTAGTGTGATAGCTTAGAACCTCACGCCTCTCAAACCGCCAAAATCCTCCGCGAATCATCAATGCCCCCGAGGTACTCGACCAACTTCCTAACTTAGCATGGCTAAATAGCGACCGAATAGCACATAAGCTCTTGGCTTTGACATAAATTGACTATTCTTCTCAAGTGAGTACGTTCAGCGAGGTAAAAATTAGGCTGTATTCATGCTCTTTGCTATCAGATTAAACGTGCAACTGGCCCATATACCAGTTCAAGGTATCCGTGCAACGGCCCCACATACGCTCCCAGACCAACGAATCAGTCCGTATACATGTGATTTGGCCTTCATTTTGTTCAGTAAACGCCAAAAGCTGGGCTTTGTGCAGCCCCAATCGTGCAACCACCCCATAGGTTTAAGCGTTAATCGTGCAGCAAACCAATATACTCAAGGCTAAAACGTGCAACGTTCCCACATATGCCCTGGCAGTGGCGTTACATGTCACACTTTATATTCGTGACATGTAACGAAAAACAAATAACTTTTTAAATTCAGTCAGATATATTCAATCAGCAACACCAATCTAGGTCAAAATCTGGAAATTCCCTTTTGACTCTACAAACAAAACATTTGTCCAAATCGGGCAATTTGGCGTGCCAATCTCGGCGGTTATCAGCGGGATAATGGCTCCGTCCACTAAGCACGGAGTTATTTTTATGAAGTTAAATGGCATTGAACTGCTCAACCTAGCTGTAGCACATGAGCTAAGAGAAGTTTGGGTCGTCAGGTTAGACCCACCCGATCAGCCCGGCAATCGAGGACCAGATGGAGAACTGCTCTGGCCGGAGGTTTTGCTGTGCAAAAGTTCTGACGATGCTACTCATTTGGCTGAGTATTTAAGCAAAGCAGCCTTTGATGATTTTTCTGATTTTATGGCCGCAGAAGAAGATGGGGAAATCCATTCAGAACCTCAGGACGCAGATCAGTACATAGTTGCGCTCTGTAAAAGTATTCAAAGGTACAGATACGCTTGGCTGGTAGAGCCGAGCATCAATAGCATCTCACAAATCACCTTGCTCAAGGAGGCTTTTCAACATGATTAAAAAGTCATTGAATTTGCTGGCCTTTACATTAATTGCATACTCAAACATTACACTTGCTCAAGAAAGCGCCACTGTGGGCCAAAAATCCTCACAGGAAAAGCGCACCCAAAAAGAAACCACGTTGAACGATGAGACAAGCATGGAGTTACAACGCCAAAAGGGAGAGGAAGCAAGAAAAGGTGAGGAAAAAAGAGACACGACTTCCACGTCAGTTCGAAATGCAAGCGAAGCATCATCTAGGCAGCAATATCAAAATGCTAACCGTCTTTCAGTAAAAACAGCACCACTTTCTATTCTCGTAGAGCTATTTGCCTATGTCGAAAATGGCAAATCTGTAAGAGGGAAAACAGCAAACCTCATCAGAAATTGTTCGCTCATTACGAACCCACAAGCGCCACAATTTCCAGAGCTAGAACCCAAACCCCTAGTTACAAGCGTTCAGGCCTGTATGGCCTGGAACAAAGAAAAAACACTGGGACAATGCCAAGTTGAGTTGCAGCAGGCAGCTTTCAACTGGACGACCACTGGCATGCCTTCATCCATAAGAGTTCCTTCTGAGCACCTGAAAAGAGAGGGCGTCTGCTGGGTGACATACGGGCTTGTAGCAGAAGCAACGCTAGATGACATATCAAGCGGGATTTCGGTCAACGGAAGTGACAAGTCCGAGATAAAAATGGCACTTGCCAAGGCGATGAGTAAACAGCTCATACGTAATGACTTACCAGAAAAGGCCTTGAAGATAATAGATAGACAATTTGGAAGGAACTGCGTAGTGCCATCGACACGAGGGTATAAGTATGAAGGAAAATACGAATGGTCTTGTGGCTCTTTTTCTGCTGATCCAAAAAATCTGTCAGCTTCAATTGGCGAGTTCACTATCTTTGGCCGAGGAAACTCACTATTTGGAGAGTCATGGGAGCTGGAGACATCATTAAATCACGACACTCTTTTTTCATTATCGACTACCAGAACTAACTCAAAGGAAGCGTCAACGTCTAATGCTCAGTATGCAAGCGCCGACAATCGTTCATCCAAGTCCCGTAATCTCTCAATGAGAACTTCCGAGCGCCTACAAACTGAGGAAGCATCCAATCTCAGCAACTCCACGGAGGCAAGCTTCACAGTGTCTCAGCCAGGCATAAAAGGGGGTAATTAAAAATGAAATCTGTACTGTATGGCATCATCATTGCCTGCCCAATAACAGCCATCGTGATCTACTTTGCCTTAACTGGTAGGCAGGAAGTTCTTATCCAACAAAAAACACATGAAGTTCAACAACAAATCCGCTCGGAAGAGTTTCATCGTGACTTCTCTAAGGCTTGGGCTGAGTTTGATCTACCCAACAAGCATGATAAGGCCCTTCTCTCGTCGGAAAATGCTGAACGAAACGAGCGAATAAAGCAGCTCAAAAAACTTCGCTCTCAGTTGGAAGCGGCTAACGGTGAGTCAATGGATGACCTCAAAGGAGACTTAGCGGAGATTAGAAAAGCGTTAAAAGAAGCCGATAAAAATTAAATTAAAAGCCACATTCTCACCTTCTACCTATATGTTGTAGTAGTAAACGGAATGTGGCCTTCCAATTTTATCTACACTTCATTCTTTTCAGTAAATGAATGGTATGCGGCACAGTATGCGTCCCGATCTAATATTGCGTCTCTTATAAACGCAGGATATAGCTTCAGTGCAGCACAGTAAGACTCCCAGTATATGCCTTCTGTTCCTCTTGGATTCTCTGGCACACCACTCTTTACTATATCGAGAGCTTGTTCTGCGGTGAAAGTTATTCTATGACCTTCTAACTCTTCAACATTGGCAACGATCACGTGGCCATTTTCTACTAATTTTATAAATGGCTGTAAGGTTAAGCATATTGGCTCAAACTGGTCCCAACGCAACATTTCAATTCGCCCATCACTATTCTTAATAAAGCGACTGACATCCGTTTCAAACATGCAGCGCTCTGCTGATGAATAAGGCGCTGGAGGCTTATAGCCTAAAACTTGCTCCCTCCATTTTATGTAGTCGTTTTTACAATCACTGTAACTGAATTGCTGGCTGCGCCTTATTTTTAAGCACACATCTATATCACCAAATTTTTCACCACCTCTAGCCAAACTGCCGACTAATGCAGCCTCTTCTATTTCATAGTAGGAAGAGTAAAGCTCATTCCAATCATTCAGCCTTTCTAAAACACCTTGCAGCTTTTTGTAAGCAACTGCTTTGCTTACCTTAGATCTATAGTTCTTTGGCACGGCAATCCTCATATTATGGTCATTAGAAGCACCTTTACTCGAACATACACCAAAGCCGGATAAATTTTAAGCCACCATAAATGACAAAAAAGGCAGGTTAATCTGCCTTTTTAAAGTGGGATAGGAATAATTATTATTTTGTCTTATCCGGTTTTAGCGCTACAAGTTCCTCTAATGGACTAGGCCCTGTAAGGCTAAAATTAATCACCGCCGGATTATTGTAACGAACATCAGAGAGGTCCAGATGTAGTCCCACTTGGCTCTCTCCTGTTACATCCTCCAGGCAATGTCGAGATTCCATATCAAGAGCAGCCATATATTTCTCTTCATTACTTTGAGGGCCGAGCGCCATGGTAATGAGACAATCTTTTCCATGCTCAATCTTGTAAGTAACATTAATAGTGTCACCACTTGCAGGGAACTTAAAAACCATAAGTGAAGCGTCGTTAATTCCAGGCTTTGTCGCACACCCAGCCAAAGAGAGCATAGATGCGGTTGCCACTGCTAAGATTGCTTTTTTCATTTCAGTTTCCTCATTTATTTGAATGTAATTCTCAACGGCCAATTGACTGGTTTTTGTCGCGGTCGATTCTTTTTTCACTGTGTTGTTGGTGCTGAATTGACGATACAGCTTGGCGTTCTTTTTCTCTCGATTGAGCCTGGGATATAGATTTTTGATGTTCTGAGCGAGGTTGATATTGGCTGTACTCTTTCTTGGCAGAATGAGATAGCTTGTTATAGGTACTAACTATCAACTTATCAGCCTCCTTCTGTTGGCCGCTTTGCTCCAACCGTTTGGCATTGCTTATCGCGTCTGACATCAGTCCATGCCGCTGTTCTGTTTTGACCTCTAGTTGAAGGCGGGATAACTCAACACCTAGGGCCTTTGTCATTTTCCCAATATCTTTTTTTAGTTCCTGGGCTGCTTGTTGCTGCTTAGCGTTATCTGACTCAAAAAAGATTTTCTGGATAGCCTTTGCAGCCATCCACACCATGGCTCCTGCGGCTTCAGTGAAAATATCGTTCTCCAGATAACCTCTTTGATAGTTAGAAAGCGTTTTAGATAGCCAGTTATCTTGAGTTGGTTTATCGAGCCCCATGCTTTCAACCTGCTTCATTAGCAACTGGACAGAATCAACAATTTTCATCTGCTGCTCAGATAGCTGTCGATACTGCTCATTCATGTAAGCATGATCAAAAACGCTAGTTTTAATCTGCTCATCTTTAATAGAATGACTATTCAAACTTTGCACAATTGACTTAGCCGCCGATTCAAGCTGCTCAACCAATTTGTTAGGGTCAGAGACATCAGCTTTGCTAAGTTCTTGATAGAGCGCCGCAACTTTCGCTTTTTCGTTCAATTCCATTCCAATTACCTCTTAATGACGATGTTTTACATGTAGATTTCCATTAACCCACTCTGCGCTAATGAAATTATTGGGCTCGGTAATGTGTTCAAAGTGGCTAGCTGACGCCTCTATATCTGCATGAAAGCGCTCGATCTCAGCCTGATAATTCCGAATTTCAGCCACAAGGTTGGATAGTTGAGAGTACAGATCAGGCTTGGGCTCTCTTCTGAAGATTTTTCTGAAAATACTGGTAATCATTGAGTGCCGCCTTGATACCAAGAAGCAATAGGTTCGAAGTGATCTCCCCACTCCATGATCTTCAAAAAGTCATCGATGTTATCGACTCTGGCAAGTCCACAATATGTTTTCGTGTATCGACCATCGAGACACTTCAATACAGTGAAATGAAGAGGTTCACCAGACACTGCTCTTGCAGCGGTTACGCCTCGTCTTTGATGAATGTGAGCGTCATTTATTGGAAGTACTAATCCGTTAATTTGAATCTCTGCCGTCATAGTGTCCTCATTTATCTCTACTCTCTTTGAGCTAATATTTTCTCAGGTAATAGAGGGATAAATGGCACGCCAAACTGCCCTTTTTGGACAAAACAAGATCAAGTAATAGTGGCTACGTACATGTATCAAAGAGGAATAAAACTATAGTATGAATGTAAATTCGTTTGAAATAGAGGCGCCGTATATAGCACGCCTCTATTTTTAATTAGATGTGAAAATCTACTCACTCATAGATTGGATAGCAAATTTCTCCAACATCTTGGAAGAAGGGTGATTCGCGAGAGATACTAGCTGATTTACCAAAGCAATAGGCACAATAGCATTCTCGTACATATCACATTTTAAGTAATCCACTACATTTAGAATTTCATCAAGATTTGAGAACGAATTCCTATTCAATACTTTTACTTCGTTACTGTCATGGATTGGAATAGTTAATACCCAAGTTCGATCTGTTTGACTACGATAAATCAACTTTCCACTATAATATGAGGTTGATGCGTATGGAGAAAGTTTGTCTAGTTCTTCCTCTGTAGATGGTCCAGGTAGAATATGTTTATAAATATAATTATTAAACAGCGGTAGGACTTGCCCCTTTTTAAGGCAAGCATTTTCTCCTGAAGATATATGCTCTGCATGTTCCACAAAAGAGCCTGACTTTTCTAACCCAACCAACTTTAACGAATATTCCCGAATATAAATATTACATAATTCCCTCATATCTTTATGCAACTTAGCTGTTTGACCAAAGAAACCAAGAGGTCCATCTTTAATAAAGAGGAAACGCTTCAGAAAAGAAGGTTTTCTAGTGACAATTTCTTTGATGCAATGAACTATAATTACGTGCTCTATAACATTTGTTAGATAACCTAAAATACCACTAGCACCAAGCTCTTCATCTACAACCTCATGAAACCTTAGTATGTCAATAAGATTGAACTTTTCACCGTCGCATTCGAAATATCCACTAGAGTCAATCTCTGACTTTTCTATTTCTATATCTTTAAATACTTTATCATTTCTTTTTGGCAAGCTTCCAAAAGTGATATTCTTCAACGACTCATCATTTCCAATACCTTTATTCTTAAACTCATGAAAGACAAGCCACTTTAAGGTATCTATATATTTTTTCCCATCACGAATCTCATTAAAGAACTCAATTAATGGAATTCTTACCGAGTCGATCATTGATAAAGAGTCTAAAGAGGTTGCTTTTGTTGGTATTGCAAGCTTAAAACGTTCTAACTTTTTAAATTTTTCCATTTTTTCTGGGTGAATAAATGGTGACTCGCCCAATTGCTTCAAATCATCGAGACTAAACTCTAAACCACCAAACTGAAAAAATGCAACCTTAGAACTGGGATAGTTTTTTCGCACTGTTACTTCAGAGTATCCACCATCTACCGCAATAATAGTTGTTATATTGCGATAAGAACCTGTTTCTATATCAAAAGCAAAGTCTCTAACATCATTCTCTGCCTCCTCATTAGTAGATGGAAACTTACATCTTTTCATCAAACTCTGAACATACGGATCGTTTATCACATGAGAATGTTGTGACTTACTGGCCCATTCAAATGGACGATTTCCCTTTGAACTGTAGCTCATCACATTCCCCTATTCGCCAAGAATCTATCAATCTGAACAGGAACAATAAATGGGTTTGTGTAGGTTTTCATTCTCACAAATCCCTTGTCATTTGTGGCAGAGAAGCGAACTAATGATTGTGTGAAATCCTTGAAATCATAATATTTCTCTAACTCTCTTGTTTCATCAACATTATTAAGGTGAGCGATAAACCAATTTTGTGTGTTTTTTAAAATATTAGAACTAATTGAACTCACTTCTTGTGTCGCATATATCATTCCCAAGTGAAGTTTTGCTCCTTCCTTTGCGATCCTATTATATATTTGACTGAGGTCTTTATCATCCTTTTTGGGAATAGGTTATGGGCCTCTTCAAAGTAAAACTGAATGAAATTGTTAGGAAGATTTTTTATAAATCTATCCATGGAAATATTAAAGACGGAACGGCATATTTTCTCTGAAAAAAGCCTTTGTACGACAGGCTCCCCCTGAGACAAATCAACAATAACAATCTTACCTTCTTGCAATAGCTTAGGAATTTCAACTTCAAATGATTCATCCATACTTATTGTATGCAAATTGTGCAGCTGCTTTACACGAATCTTTTTATAACCACTGACTTGATTCTTTTTCCCTGGTGATTTATATGTAGATAAGAAAACCATCATAGACTTCAAGTCATCATTTGCCCATTCATATCCTTTTTTGTTTATATAATCCCTAAAAAAACTTAATTCGTCGTATTGTTCCCAAGCTCTTTCAAACCAAGTACATGCCTCTTCCAGAGTTAAGCCTTGTTTTGGGTCTAGTACTTTTCCCTCAAGAATAGTGCTGTTTATCTCAGTTGCTCCAGTGAATTTTACCTTTAATCCCTGAGGAACCTTGAAGCCAGCTCTATACAGACAGCATTTATATGCAGCAATTAACCTATTGTGTCTAGTCCATTCTGATCCATTTACATTAGTGCTTTCTGGTGTTTCAAAATTAGCTGCAGTAAAGTTATTAACATAGTCCCCACCTATTGATTGCTCTTGAAGATAACTAGATATCAGGCTAAAACCACTTTCAATATCTTTAAAGAAGTTAACCTTCATTACCTTGAAATTATCACCTTTCTCCAAAACACTATATCTAACTACTTTATTTTTATATAGATCATAAATAGCTGTTCCCGAATCTTGTCTATTAGCATTGGCGTATTCACCATTAACATCAAATATAATTTGGCCGACAGGGAATGTAGGGCTACCGGAAGCAGAAAACTCCAATGTATCAACAGGGGCAGTAAGAAGTTCCGTTTTGGCTTTTGCCGATATTTCCTCGGTAGCTTCTATGATTTTCTTTACGGTATTAGACTTACCAGTACGAGTCATACCAAACATCGCAGATCTCTTACCTAAAAAGTCTTTAGGATTTACCCATACACCAACATCTTGTTCTTGTGTTTGGTGCCTGCGGCTGGAAGAATATCTGACACTACCAATTTTAAAGTCAGAGTCTTGACCAGCTAAACCATCATCATCCCTCTGATTTACAATGAATTCAAGGACATCGCCACTTGCTTTGTAAACACTATAATTGTTAGCCGAATAGAAGTTTTCAAGATCAGCGCCGAACTCTATTTTCCCATTTTGGTTTCGATAAAATACGCCAAGAACGCGACATTCAAGCCCTGAAAAACTAAACTCGTATCGCGTGAACTCATCTAGCTTTCCTCCTTTTACACTGCCAGCTCGACCAGATATATCTAAATTATCTTTATAATATTCGATCATTGATGATATTACATCGTTATCAGTCGGTAACTTTGTCTGTGAAAGAGCTCTCAATAGCACAGCTTCTTCAACACCGTCCTCACCATCGTAAAATGCTAGAAGGAAACAACCAGCTGGAATACCTTTTACCTGAGCCTTCCATGCATCACAGACTAACAACCTCGCTATGTCATATGACAAATAGAACGGGCGCCCAACAAACTGTTCTTTGTTTTTACCTTCCTTTAACAAATCCGTCGATAAAGCTTCGTTCAAATTCATATTATTTCCTTTTTTAAGTCAGGGTCTTCAAATCTGATTTTTGATTGTTCTGCGTACTTACAGTCCGCTTCAATAGACAACCATTTTCTATTTTTCAACTCAGCACAAAACCCAGATGTATTACTACCGCCAAAGGGATCAAAAACTATATCATTTTCATCGGTTAGAAATTCTATAAAGAAGTTTACAATACCTTTGTTCATTCTTGCTGGGTGAGGTGTAATACCTAGCTCTTTGCACTTCCTTGTAAAGAAGTCGTTTGATGACACATTTGAGAAAGACATTACATTATGTGGTAGACGAACTTCTCGCGACTCGTCTAAAGGTTCCATCTCAAAGAAGTTATGACAAATGCTGCCACCATGGTCTTTCAGAAACCCTGTTTCACTAATTTTATGTTCTGAAGGTCTTACGCCTGCATTGTAGCTCTGGCGTTCTAAAAGCTTTTTCATACTTTTGCTATAAGGACGTAAGACCTTACGGTTATCTGCTTTGGGAAAATCTGTTTTTGCCAACCACCAAACATGAGTATAGCTGTCAACAGTTCGCCAGCGATTTACTGTAACCCACTGAGCAGGTGAGGGAAGTTTGGCAGGGTTATAACAAATAAACTCTTGGATTAGTCGTAACTCGGAGTTTTCCTGCTTAGTCATTTCAAAAAGGCACTCTAAGTGTAAAGTAGACTGAACAGGTCTCTCAGGCTCCCAAGCATTCCCAATCTCAATAACAAGTGAGCCATCCTCAGCTAGGAGCTGATTGAATATTGGTGTTAGTTTTCTAAACCATTCACGATAAGCATCTCCAATCTCATTGCCGTATTTCTTCTTATTATTTAATGGGAATGGTGGGGAAGTAATTATTAAATTAACCTTCCCTTTATAATTATTTATATCGTCCTCGTTCAGTGCCTCCAAAGAGTCACCTAGATAGAGTTTTCCAAGTTCAGTTTTATAATAAAGCTTCATTTAATGCTGATTACCTTTTTGTTTTATTCATTCTGGTTAAATTAGATCTGTTACTAAACCAGCAGCTTTCAATCTTGGAGTAAGATTACGCATCTTAGAAAATTCAGTCCCTAAACTTTCTCTGATGCCAACTCCTTCACAGAACTCCTTTGCGGTTATGTGGTTAAGATCATCGGCATATTTCAGCATTTGAAGATGCAGTTCGAGCGTGTAATGATTCCTTGGAGCACGTTCTAGGGCTTCCCGGATTTTATTGAAAATAGTTTGATCATCCATAGTGAGTCATCTGTGGCATATAATTTATATAATTTATATAATTTATATGCCCAGTTCAAGGGAAACTTGCCAACCCTCAGATTGCTAAATCAAATATTAGAAATTGTTAGTCAGAATGCCAGCCGAACGAGGGGTTACCATACGAGAAATCGATGACTCTTATAGAGATATCAGTCATAGTTCAGTGCTTTGAACTGAGAGAGGATAGTTTGGAAGCTACTCTAGTAAGTTAATGTCTTTTTGTACTTAGAAAAATATATTCTTGAAATAAACTAATGGGCCTAAAACTAGACCCATTACAATTTAACTAAAAATCAACAACATAAGTAAATTGAAACATTTATAACTCTTACAGCTATTTCTGATGTTCACCCAGTTCTATTTGCTCTCGGGTGAAGACGGTTGGACAGCGAGATAGATCAGGTTGTCCGTCCCCATTTAATGTATTTGACCGGCTGCATATGTAGGCGTCAAACCGACCTGCGGTTTGCATCATTTTTGCCTTCGCCTTCATTGATTCACTGGCTTTTTCTAGGTAATCACAGGCAGGATAAGACCATGTTGCGAGTCCTGAATGGCCTGCCGCATATGTAGAGCAGGTTTCCCGCTCCGTGACTTTCTCTGTGTAACTTGCAATACCACTTCCTTTTTTCTGGAGTTGAGTCTGAATAGTTGAGTCGTGCTGGTACGGACCGGGATAGCTCCAATAAGGCACCTGATAGTTGTTGAATGCAGGAGAGTACACCGACATAAACCCACGAAGACCCTCGCTTTCGCCAGCAATGTAATCAGCAACACGTTTCCAGTTACCGTCTGTCCATTTCAAACAATGGTAACCTCCATCCGCTTGACGAGGTTTAGCTCCCAGCGCGATAGCGAGCTCATCAATTTCGATGTCACTATCCTGGTTGCTATTGTCTGTACCAAACGCTGCACACATACCACCCACGTGCATTACGGATATGACGCTGGAGCGGCCTATGGCGTACGGCTTGATATCAAACGCATCAAAGTACCCAGTTCGTTGATAATTATAGAAGTTGGCAGCAATCATATTCATTGCTCCAGACCTGGATTGCATGTTTAACACATCACGAGACATTTTAAGCGCACTATCCCAACCAACTCGCGACGCCGCTGCCGCAATAAGGCTGCCCATCACATCATTATCATGAGACGAGATAGTGTATTGAACAGATGAAACTGGAGTCCGCACTGCACAGTATTCGTAATATTCATTAAAGGCTAAATCCTTACGCGCTTGTGGAGCGGCTGTATTGTGGTTCACCAAGAATTTATCCAAGCTCAGTTCCTGACCGTTCTCCGTACACTCACTACCTCCGTTGATTAGACAACGCTCATAAAGCTCAACCGTGCTTTTGAAAGAGGCAACGTTGGTAAGCGCATAATGGTCGATAAAATCGTCTACTGAGAACATTTGACCAGAATCATTGAAGCAATCATGGAATCCATACTTCATAGCCTTATCTGCTTCGTCGGAATAGCGATCTATTTTTGAAAAATTCACTTTCCTTTCTTTTTGGCGTCGCTCATCGTTGGCTGTACGAATGCGTTCTAGGGCTGCTGATTGATAACCCGGCTCTAGCAACGCCTCGGTCCAAGAGTTAAAGGTTTGCCACTCGGCACCTAAATTTGCCACCATCTTAGCTGCCGAGTTGAATGCCTCCTCACTGCCGAAGTCTTCCTGTCTGAATCCAACGAGTTTCATGTCGGCTAGTGCCGCTTGTATGTCCGGATCTGTTTTTTCAATTTTCTGGACCGACGTATCTGTCTTAGTCTTTCCGGCGATGTTAGGCATGGTCGCGGAGCAACCTGCCAGTGCAGTCATTACAACTATTGACGTAAAAAGAACTTTCACTTTTAGATCTCCCTTTTGGTTCTGTATCCATTCCATTTTCAAATAAAAGGGCAGTCTAGCCAGTACGCCAAACTGCCCTTTTTGGACAATAGACTGCAATTATCTAGTTAGACTGCGTTCACTGTCGCCTCTTGATATACCTTTAGCCTGAGATTTACCAGTTGTCTGCGTTGATGAGCGTCCTGACTCTGGTTGTTGCCATAGCTTATCAATCAAGTGCTCCAGCGGTTCCAGAGACTGGTAACGGCTTTCCTTAGCCGTCTGTTTTTGACCTGATCGTTGCTCTACAGCTCGAACCAGCCCTTCTTTTGAATCGGTATAGAGATACACGCGGTCCTTTGCTCTTGATATCTGCACATAGAACTGTTCCGTGTTCAATAAAGCTTCTCGGTTGGTTTCAGCGTGCACAAACACGTTCTGGGCTGTCTTACCTTGGGCAGCGTGAACAGTCATGGCGTAACCGTGATCCCAATGGGAATTAGCCAGCTTGGACATGTCAAACTCACCAGTTTTACCATTTGAAAGTCTGAAGGTTACGTTCGTGCCTTCTATCTTCTCAACAGTGGCCGTGTCATTGTTCAATCGTCCAGTCGGCTTATCGTTATCACGCCACACGATCTTCTCACCAACGGCCAAGCCACTTTCAGTTAGTTCGAACAACTGGATGTTCTTGGCCGCATAGTTTTCAGGAGAGAAGCGAATCAGCTCAGCCTGCTCATTACCCCCCAACTTCTTCAATAAGAGATCGTGATTCTCTCGACCAACGACCTGATAATAGAGGCCCTGCTTGATGCCCTCACGCTTGAAGCTACGCGCAAACCGAACGATGCACCCATTTTGATATGACGTCACCATACGCCTTTCAGCTTCTGTTGCATCGACCGGTGATAGCTGGTTAGTACGCAGCTCTTCGCCCAGAGCATCTTCTTTTTTTAGGGCGTCACGAACTAATTCATTCGTGCGACGGCGGCCCTCACGGCTTGGTTCGAGGATAATACTTTTGGCTCGTTCATCCGGCGCAAGAGCCATGTAGTCCTTCACAAGCTCTTGTCTGCGGACTTCACCGCTTTTCTCATGGTCAATTTTTCCACTTTTCTTATGCGCGACCAATTCTTTAATCGTGCTGCCACTCTCCTGTAACCGACTTAGAGCATTAGATGCCCTTTTCATTAGGGAGAGGTATACCGCATCCCTTGTTCCTCGGTTCGTCTGCCGAACGATTTCTTCTAGTCGATATGTTTCCATTCCATGAGCCTGAAGCTGACGAAAAGCAGCACCAGCCTCTACTGAAGCAAGCTGGCGGACGTCACCAGTCAACACAACCTTAGCACCTACCTGGCTAGCTCTTTGAAGTAGATCGCGCATCAATTTTGTACCGATCATTGATGCTTCATCAACAACCCAAAGTTGAGGGGACCGCTGCATTCCCTTAGCTAACTCATCCCGCTGACTTTTTAACTCTGTTTGTTCGTAACAAAGTTCATCGAGTCGCTTTTGGTAAATGGGGGAGGTTTCAGGGATCTGAGCACCAGTTTTTAGGTCTACTCCGGGGTTTTCAAGGGCCTTCTTGAGCCGTTCCAGCCGTCTGTCTATTCTCTCTACTTGGGCGATCAGTCGCTTCTCTTCTACCCATTCATTGCGATTTTGTCCCAGAAAACTTTGGATTGTACTGGAGGGAATATTCGCGCCCTCAGATAAACTTTGAGCAGCCGAGTTAGTTGGAGTAAGACCTCTTACTTCGTACCCCATAACTCGTGCTTTTTCAGCAACAGTGCTGAGCACGGAGTTGGTTTTAGCTGTACCGGCTAATCCTTGCACTCCAACGATCCGATTCTCGGAGAGAAGAATGCCCTCTGTAGCTTTCCTTTGGTCAGCGTTCCACTCGTACCCCAATTCGTTGGCTTTCTCCTCGGCATTAGAAATGGCCGCAGCCGCCTGTTCCCTGCTGCACAATGCCTGAACTCGGTCGCGGCCAAGGTATTCCTCCTTGATCACCTCATCCTCGATGGCGATGGCCGCTTTCGACGTATATCCCCGAACATCAATCTCTTGCTTGCTGACCTTATCAAAGGTTCTAACCGACTTCTCTATGAGCTGACCACTGCGAATTGCAGCATCAATTGCATTCGTTATATCAGAAAGTAGTACTCGCGATCCGGCATAACGGCTAGCCACTTTGACTAGATCGTGGTGTGCCCAAGACGTATCACGTTCTCCAAGGTGCTCAGTCGCCCACATGACGGCTTCGTTGGCTAATTGAACCCGCGCCAAAATCGCCTCGGATTGCCGCTCTAGGGATGGGGTATTCTCCCGAGACAGAGCTATGACCCCTTCCAATTCTGTCAGCTTCTCTTCGCCCAATTCTGCATGCCAGCGATTCAGAAGTTCACCACGCTCAGCAGCGACTTTTCGATCCCGCGTGTCGAGCGTGGCGGTCTCCTTTTCCCCAGCCGTGGCCGTTTCACGAGTCTTTCCCCTAGCCTCCAGCGCATCTCCGATTGCCTCTGATCGTTTCGACAGTTCACGTACAATATCTTTACTTACCCCAGCAATCTCCCAGGTCCCATCTTTACCCTGGTGCTCTAGTCGAAAGCCCAGTGAACCAACCTCTTGAGCGAGAAATTGACGGTAGACCAGACCAAGGTGCTTTTGGTCAATGAAGATTGGTTTATTCTCCGTTGAGCGCCACTGGCCGTCATTTCGCTGTGTTAAGTTCATTACCACGCAGTGTGTGTGAAGCTGAGGATCAAGGGCACGACTGGTTGTGTGTTTGAAAGTGGCTGCGACCAGCGAACCTGTTTTCTCGTATTCAACGGTATCCTTAGTACGGTTGCGATTCCTTGTGACAATATATTCACTCTCTATATATTGAAGTACCGCTTGGACAGCCCGGTCATGGGCTTCGAGAAGCCGTTTGTCGCCTGCAACCTCTGCCAGAATAGAAACACTCTTAGGTGCCGAAAACGTAAGGTCGGTTCCTGGTTGGTGTTTCCATTCGCCGTCACGGAAAATGCCAACCTGTTGACCATCTGGAAGCCGCCCCTCCAGAAGTGATTTAAAAGTTCCTCGATCCACCTCACCAGCAAGGCCAAGAGTCTCAGCTCCAGAACCTGTCCATGTTGAAGGAGATAGCCCGTCTACATAGTAATCATCATGCTCAAAGTAATGACCGGCAGCTCCGGCACTTTTAATAGAAGACGCAGACATCATGATTTCTTGCCTCCTTTTTCAAGCAGACCAAATACCAAATCATCATCCACTACATCCGTTCCCAACACTGAATGTACTTCCTGTTCTATATCACTTAGGGCTGGTAATTGCCCTTTAGACACCTCATTACCATGCTTATTGGAAAGTTCTTTCGGAGCAAAGTCAGTATCAGCTTCCATTTTCAAGGCCCGTGCGGCATTGAGCAGACGCATACCAACTGTCTCATTCTCATCACCTTGAATAAAACCGTCAGCGATCTTCGGTAGTCTCAAGAAAGGAATATCAATACGCGCTTTACTCTCCACGCCCCAAATTTTGGCAAAACAAGACAAATCAGGCAGGTCCATGATTTCACTGGGAAGCACAATTTTTCGGTTTTGACGTTTAGAACTGACCCGAACGCCGTCTCGAATGTCATCGGCGGAGTAGTTTAAGTCTTCATCAACTTCCTCACGCTCAGCTTCACCAAGCACCTTGGAGACCCATTCCGCAGTGTCGGCATTATTCAAACGAAAATGAAGCTGCGTGGAGCATAAGCCTAGTATGGTTTTAGAGGTGTTTTTCCCGAACTCTTCCTCTAATTGGTTTATTTCCTGAATACCCAAAATAACAGCGGCACCGAAGCCCCGCCCTTCAGCCATCAACATTGAAAGAGCAGGAATTTTTTTGAGGCTTGGTAGCTCATCGACAACAATCCAAAGAGTCCGCTCGTTATTAACCCCGCGTGCCATCAACCCTTTGGCCGCAGCTTGTATCCAGGTCGAGATAAGCGGTTTCTGTATTTCTATTTCAGATTCTCGTACTGGTAAGAATAACCAACTATCATCGGCATTAGGTTCATCGCCTTCTGCTATCCAATCTCTTATTGAGAAGAATCCCTTTTTATTCTCTTCTTTCAACAGGCGAAGTGGACGAACACCATCTACGATGGTTGAACGGATACTTTCGAGAGTTCGCTCGTTATCTTCATTGAAATATGTCGCTGCTGGAGTGCCTGCAACCAGTTCTTTGAGTAACTCAAGGTCATTCCACGCTGTCGCCCGAAGAAGTGGAAGCAATGACTTCGGCCCATCTAGATATAAATTCTGAAGTGAGGCTGAAACAACGGCTCTGGCAGCGGATGTAAAGAATTTCTCAGAACCGCTATTACTATTAGAACTAGGTAAAAGTGTCTCAGCTATCCAGTCTGCATCGAATGGTGAGGCCATTTCTTCCCATGGAGTCCATTGGTGTGAGCGGCTATCTGCCGGATTGAGTATGTGATCAACTCTGTCCCGGTAGAACATCTCTACGAACTCGCCTTTCTTGTCATATACCACGGCTCGGTCTCCACGAGCACGAATAGCTTTAAGCAAATGAGTTAGTGCAGTAGATTTACCGGCCCCGGTGGTGCCACTAATCAAGGTATGCTTTTTTGAAAATCCTGTGGGTAAAGGGAAATCGCCGAGGGTTAAATCAGAAACACCATGCTTTTCTACGATTTCTCCTTTCAATTTTTCGGCTGAAACAAGTTTCGCACCTCGAATATATTTGTCTTCTTTGATTTCCTTACCTCTTTTAACGGCCCTAACAACAAGATAAACACCAATAGGCAAGTACAATACAAAGAGCGAAATGAAAGCCAATCCAAAGGATTTGAGAAGCTTAACAGCAGCTTCCTGGAATAGTGGTTCATTTATCACCAGAGAGGATGGCAGAGAGTCGCGTCCATCTAGGGCAACACAGGTTCCTATAGTCACGCTTGAAAATGGTTGTACTAGTGCCTTCAATTGTGCCCAAAGATATGTACTAGCGTTTTGCAAGACACATTTATCGTCGTCTATTCCGATGTATAACAGGCCACCGACAATCGCCAACAAAACACCAGGCAGAAAGATCCAAATTCCGCTGAATAACAACATCTGCTGGCTATGAAGCCATGTATCCGCACCACGAACAAAGTCACCGACTCGACCTTTTCTAATCGTTGCCATTTTCAGCACCTCCAATGAAATACTCTCGCAAAGCATTTGTGCGGGCTGAAATGACCTGTTTAGCCTCAGCCATTTCATCCTCAGAGCAGGTCTTTTTGAGCAGAAAATCGGTGGTTGCCACATTTATCGATATCAGGTTAATTAGCTGCTGATAAATCTCCTTCTGATCCACTTGTACGTTTCTGATTTCGAGCAGTGTTGAGTCATTATTTAATGCCTGCTCAATCAAAGACACCGCCGTTTTACTAACTGTTTGTCCTGATTCTTTAGCTAATTCCTTCAACAAAATATGTACTTGTCTAGGTGGATATATTTGTACGCGGTACGCCTTAGAAACTCCCATTGTAGTCCCCCTTATCCCTGATTCTCTTGCGTGCGACTCCTTTGCAACTCTGCATGTGCAGAGGCGCAGGGAGTCCCCTCAGAAGGCGCTGCTGCGCCGGATGAGACAGACCACTCGCGGTGAGTGGGGTGTGGAGAAAAATCCGGGCGAAGCACGGCTTTTTCTTGCTGTGAGATGGGGTCCCCGAGCGCTAAGCTCGGGGTGATTGAAGAAAATAGTTCCGCTAGTTTTCTGGTAGAATATTCGCGTTGCTCTGCTGCCAAAAGTGCCAACTGAGAAGCTATGGTATTGATTGCATCAACGGCGGTACTAGATTCAGCAGCGATCTCTAATATTTTTAGATAGCTGCTACCGCAGCAATGCAGGCAGGTATAAGGGTTGTTAAGACTAAATTGATTACGCATCACTTAGCCTCCTGCCATCGGATATCAATGGAATCACAGTTTGGTAAATTGAGCTCCGCCATTGATTCATAAGACCGACTGATGGCTGCTGGTTCATCTGGCCATAAACCATGTTTACCTTCATTTTTAGCTTTTAATGTTACTGAGCAAACAGGTCTCTTACCTCGATTATCCCATTGAAATTTAACTTCAGGATTAAGATACCGGCCATGAATCACTATGGAGTCACACTGATACTTGTAAATGGTCTCCCGAATCTCACCAAGATCTTTCTTAAATTGATCCGAGTTGCCAGTATCGTGAGACACGATGCATGACTCATTTCCGTTTTTTCCGTCAATAACGAACAGGTCGCGGGCATTAAGGAAGTAGTGGTGCATCGTGATTGAATCAATGCTTTTGGTTGTACAACCAGCCAGCATACCGACAGCGACGAGCGCAGTAGTTAAAGTGATCAATTTCATTGGTTTATCTCCTGATTGATTAAAATCAGGATTATTTTTACTTAGAGGGGAGTCATTGTTGGCACGCCAAACTGCCCAATTTGGACAAATCGGTCACTTAGAAAAATGCCTGACATCACTCAAAAGCCACCTGTTGATGGCTTTCTGATGTAGCGCAGCCACAACTTTCCTTAGTCGTAATCGAAAAGCGACCTATTGGTAGTGTTTTGGTGGTATTCAGTAGGTTTTAGACAGTCTCATCCCCTCAGAGTCATCGAAAAGCCACCTATTGGTGGTGTTTCGATGACTATTGAGATAAACAACGAATGCAGGTTTGTTTTTAGGGTTCAAACAACAATAGGTTGGGCTTAAGGCGTCCATACAAGTCTGAGGGTCAATAGATTTATCTTCAGGTCACAGATATCGGGATTCAATGTAAGGCTGTACATCATTCAGCTCGTTACTTTTCCTCTGCAAGTTCACCTGGGAGAAATGATGGTAAAAATCTTATCGAAAACACGCTGTTGCCCCATTCCGTGTTTCGGCTCGTTAGCTCAATCGAAAATCCCCACTCCTGCTGGCTTACAAATTCTTATCTATTTGCCTATGTTTGGCCTTACCAGAAATCGGCTAACAATGTATGGGTATACAGTCATATTTAAATTTAGGTATTTTTGTATGATTTTAAGACAAGAACAGTGCGCACTAATTCCATGCGCAATAAATAAAACGCTATAAAATCAATTGACTATAGAGGCTGAGTTTTAGTTAATAGGTTTGGAAAACGCGCATGCGCGTTTTTCCAGATGGTGTATTTGGCAGAAAGCTGATAAGTTCTTTGCATACAGATAGTTAAGCGTGCGCGTTTTCACTGGTCCAACGAGGTAAACGCGCATGCGCACTAATAAAATGTTATGTTCCAGAGATACGACAACTGATAGGGGAAGTGAAATCATGAACTTGTTTGCTGTATGTATAACTTGTTCCCAGACAAAAGGTGTGCCCCTGCTTAATAAAGTGCAAGCATCTTACTTCGATGATCGGGTTGTAAGAACCAAATGCAACCAAGGCCATGATATGGCCATTATAGTGCGCGCCCCCAAGTTTGAAGTCTTATTAGAGTCTGGTGCAGATGCGTTAAATTTGGGCTTTACATTAGAGGCGTCATCAAGTTTTTCTGCTGCGCTTGAAAGATTCTATGAATTTGCGATTAATATAATTTTGAAACAACAAGGCATGGGCGAGGATGTTTATCAGAAAATGTTCAAGGCCATGTCTCGTCAGTCAGAACGTCAATTAGGATCTTTTCTGGCTCTTCATGCTTTGTTTTTTGGTGAGGCTTATGCGCCTAATAATAAAATTACAGAGTTTCGTAATGCAGTTATTCATAAAGGTACTATTCCTACACCTGATGAGGCTAAGAATTTTTGTAGCTTGGTTTATGAAGAGATCTACAAAATAGGCATGCTCCTGAAAGATCACTGCAAGCGCGAAATAGAATTGGCGCTTGAACAGGATTTCAAAGCTAGAGCGTCTAAAGTTCCAAGCGGGGTTAGAGTTCATGGCTCCCAGAAAAGCTCAATTTACAATATGTTAGGTGAAAATAATAAGCCTACATTTGAAGAGGCTCTGGTTAATTATAATAACTTTAATAAAACCTTAGAAAGAGCGATTAATGACATGCCTATTTTCGCTCAAATAATGGAGAGGCCAGAAGTTAAAGCAATGATCGATAGCATAAGGCCTTTTGAGCAATAAAAACATAACAAGGCATTGCAGCGGACAAGCCGCTGAATGCGGCGTTATGTTTTTCGAGAGTACCAAGGAATCAAATAAATGCCTGAGTGGCTGACAGATATAAACAAGTTAGGCTCAATAAGTTCAATTGTAGGGCTTATTGTTACCGTATTCTTATTTCTTGAGGCGAGGAAAATAAGAAATTCATTTCTTCGGAGAGCAAGATTGCCTGAGGTAAATAGAGAACTCAGCAAGGTTACTTCTGAGATCGCAGAAAGTTTAAAAAAATGGGATTCAGATAAAACGCCAGCGCTGGAAACATTTTCGAAAGTAAAAGCCTTGCTTGAGAATATCAGTCCCAAGCTGCCTTCTGATGAAAAGCGAAAAGTAGAAAATTATCTTAATCGACTTCAGCCAAAGAAATACTTCATCATTAAAAGCTCAATATCTGCGTTAAATGAAGATTCTGCGTGGGAGCTATATACCGAGTTGAGTGGACTCGTCACATCTCTTCAGCAACTGGCAAAAGATTCTAAGTGGGACTGAATATGAGCACTGAAAGTAAAACAGCACAATTAATCACAAAACTTATTAGAGAAACAGCAAAAGGCAATGTCCAGTGGAAAGTTCATGATGCTCCTAGAGCTTTAAATCATGATACCGAGCAATCGGTTCCGCTGTACCTTCAAACTGAATATAAGGGTAAAAACTTGGGTGTGTATGACTTACGCACCAAGAGCTTCTATGACGAGCATGAATTCTATTGGTCAGAAAGCATAGGATTCTGCATTGTTGATGATTACGGGCGTGTTGTTTGGGAGGCAAACGAATATTCTCCCGCATTACTAGATTTGTTTAATACGGCGAGAGAGCAAGCTTCTGGAATAGACGATATTTTAGATGACTTGCTTGGTGACTAAACATAACAAAAAAAGGCAGCGGACAGCTAAAGCTGCGCGCTGCTTTGGGCGTTATCTCCTTAGAAATTTTAATCCGAAACTGAAGAGTTAGATCAAAGGGTCTATGTTGCTTTTGTCCCATTTTCATTTAAGGACAGCTTACTGGCCGCCCTTCAGCATCCTTTTCAACCGTTAGAGAAGTTCGAAGAATCCCCCTAGCCAATATGGTAAGGGGGAAGGCTTTGCAGGGCCAGAGAGCTTAGCGGTTAGCCGAACGCCATAAAGGCGGAAGGCTATGCCGCCCTGAATATACTGAATATCCTAAAGATACTGCCAAAATCGGGCCGTTGTGGCACACAACCGGGCCACTATGGCACGCTATCGGGCCGCTGTGACACGCTATCGGGCCGTTGTGACACGTTTTTCTCAGCATCTTCTCAGCACAATAAATCCAATCAGGCCGCTGTGGCACGCATTATCCGAGTTGCGGTTTCGCATAACTCAATGCCCACCATCTTTAAACCCGCTCTATCTTCCTTCAACCGTCGTCGGCCATTGCGCAGATCCATGCTTGTAATATTCTGTCCATACACAGCTCGCAGTAGAGTGTCAGTGTACCAGCCACCACTTGGATTGTTTTGATGGGTTAACACATGACGAGCCACAGCTTGACTAACTCCATGTTGAAGTCGTGCTATAGGTCCAGGTGAGTAGTATAGATTGAGGTCTCGCTCTAGGAGCATTACTAGAGCAATGCCTAGTCTTACTCGCCAGAGGTGACGCTCACCTCCTGTAAGTGGGTTGTAACGCGTTTTAGGTGAAGGGATCACGTGATCGATCAGCCCACCAATAATCCGATCTCCTGACAGCTCAAACTCTGGCGTGACAATTTCAACTGTTGCACTTCTAAGGTCTTTTAACAACGACTGTAGACGAGACAAACTGTAGTTATGATCAGACAAAATTCGACGGACTTTGGCGGGGTCAACCAATAACTCAATACCCCCGTCAGAAATCTCTCTCTTACGCTCTGCTGTGTACATTATTGCCTCAACCACATCAGCATGTCGTTGCCCTAAGCGGCCATTGACGCGACAACGACCGAAAGATGTAGTGATCCAATCGCCTTGCATTTCCCTTGGGCGTAACGACGGCTGATATAACATGACTCGCGCTTGTAATACTGTGCTGGTAGGCACGACTTCATTACCAGTCATTATCACCTCCAACAACTTTGCTTAAACGCGGCTTCCCATATTTCTCCTTCATCGTCGATTTTGAAGAGCCCCCATACGAAAGCTGCGCTGGTTGTAGCACACCTCCAGGACCCCTTTGGAACCATCGATCTTCTATCGGTGCGGAATAATTGATCTTTGGGAATGACAGTCGTACAAAGTTACGGCGGCAATTTTCATCGATGTTGAATTGTTTCGCCTGCTTTAGAGTCATTCCGATCAAATTCGCCTGAAATCGAGCGTTATCTGTCAGAACTGAGCTGCCCCTACTGGCTTGCTGGGCATCACCACCATTGAGTGCTCCAGCTTTGCTTGTGTGGTGAAGGAATAGCACTGTTGTTGAGTTCTCACGGCAAAGTTGCTCCATGTAGGCTAGCAGTCCAGCCATGTGACCGCCGTCATTCTCGTCGAGTTTATGAAAGCGCCGCAACGTATCAATGATGACTAGCCGTGCATCACGGGTAACGCTGGCAAGCCAGCGCCGCCATTCTATCGTCATCACATCCACGCCACGGCCAATAAGGGGAGCAACATGTAGGTTAGTGAATACTGCTTCCTTCTCTATTTTTTTAAGATGTTCACCGATTGAGTAAAAACGCCCATTAAGCACATCGCAAGGATCTTCACCTGTGAGGAATACAACTCGGCCAGCGGTTCGCTGCCATGCTGTGTCCATGCCAGCGAAATCGAGTATGTCAGGGCCACCTGATACTGTTATGGCAGCTTGTAATGCAAGCATCGTTTTCCCTGTCGCGCCAGGCGATACAAGTGCCCCCACAGTACCTGATTTGAAACCTGGCAATACAAAATCGAGCGGGGTAGGCTCATGTTCTACGGCATGTCGCAGGTCGAGCCACGAAAAATTTTCCATGAATTCGCTCATGCAACACCTCCAGCTTTTGCAGCTTGGATAGAGGATGTCTTGATACGACGATTAATTTCAGCTTCTACTGCTGGATTTATAGCGGTTGGAAGCAGTTTGGTGAAACGTGCAATGGCCAGGCACACATAGGCCTTATGGGTTATTGAGCCGCTTGCAGCCGCCACATCGATCATTTGTGAAAATGGTTCCGACAATACAATCTTGCGGAAATAAGAAGGGTGAATTTGTACGTTCATAACAAACCTCAACGAATAAAAAGTTGAGGCACTGCGCTCGCGGCTGTTGATAGCACTCCGCCCCATTCGCGCCTGATTAACGGGGGGTTATGGCGATACGCTTTAACCACGTAGGTCAGAACCTACAGGGCCGCTCATGCTAACCATGAACTCGCAGTGGAACTTTCACATGTGAAAGTTTTCCGCTTACCAAATCAATTAATATGCTGTTTGTTTAGGGAGGCCAGCTACCTCACCAGTTTAAAAACTTGCTATTAAGATGGAGGTAAATATCTTGCTGGCGATTCGAATTATGTCCACTCCGAACAAACTTGCGATTAGTAAGCCAGCGATTACCATTTCAATTTTTGTGATTTGTGTGTACATAACAAATCTCCTCAAAACAACGGTTGTTGGTCACCAGGTTTAGGACAGGTAGCAATATGTCCAAGACGATGATCTGTTTTTGGATGCTCCCAATTACTCTTTCCACAAGTAGGGCAGAATTTGCTAACAACTTTATCTCTCAGCCCAGGACCGCTGAATACTTCACTTTTACAATGCACGCATTCAACAAAAAAAGCCTTGCCACTTTTTATTTCTTTACATGCTTTGTAAAAGCCAGAAATATCAAAGTCTTTTTCACTTCTTAACCACTCAGATGCTTTTATAACAGCTTCTATGTGAGGCATTTTTTCACTCAGCTCAGAATAAATATGAATTGCTGCGGAATATTTTATCCAGGCTGACTTTGAGAGAATATCTTGCCCATAAGTTGCCCGACTACATTCCTTAATGGATAAGTCCTCCCTTATTTTTCTAATTTGCTTATAGGTAAAGGAGGTCTCTTCCATAACTATGGAAGTAGAAAAACCTTTTTTCACAAGATAATAGCCAAACGCCCATCGATTAAGGTGATGGTTACCTGGCAGGAACGGTAGTGGTTTGAATACATCGGAACGCATAAAGCCCCCTGTTCAAAGTTTAAAACAATGAACAAGCGAGACCCCATGCCTTACTTGGTGTCCCAAACACAAATCATGAATGGGCTGTTTGATGTGCGAAAGAATAAATCCTTACGCTAATGAAAATGCTGTTTAAAGGCCAGCTACCGTTGTTTAAATAATATCAAGACGGGGGGAGTTGTCAACAACTCTAAAAACAAAATTAGTCAATTATTTCATTAGCTTAAGTTTGTTACGTCAGAACAAATTTCAATTACTGTAATTATCATAATTACGATAATACCGTAATTATCGTAACCCTAATCCTTTTTCCATTTTGTCCAAATTGGGCAGTTTGGCGTGCCAAATCATCAGGTAATAACCATCAAAATTCTCCATGCGAAAACGCATTTCTATTCAAATGGAGATACAACAAATGCAAGTTTTTAAATACACCGCCCTGTCAGTAGTTATTTCCCTATCGTCCGCCGCTGCTTTTGCTGGTACAGGCACGGGAACTTCTCAAATCTCGGCAACCCCGCCAGCTTTGTCTGTGGCCGAAGTTCAGCCGTACACAATGACTTTGGAACGCAAGCCGGGAGCCGCTCCAACTGGCGGGTTCTCTTTAAAAAGTTGGGCGACTTATTTGGCGCAAAATCCGGAGGACACAGTACAGCCCGGCTGCTTAAAAGTGACAGGAGATATGGATAAATCGGTCGGGATTACCATCACTAACCTGTCAAATCCCACAGCGCCGGGTGGAGCAACTTTAAGCTTTTCGGGAACACCGAAAATTAACCTAACTACTTCAACTGTTGACTGCTCAGATGCGATCTCAAAAACGAGTACAGGCGTGGGAGTTAATGCAGCGCCAGTGGCAGGAACCACATCAGCTTCTGGTGAGCTTTACATAGCCTGGTCGTATCGTCAGCCAGCCACGGCAAGCAGCGGATACATGCAGCTCAGCACGTGGGAGGAAGGGATCTTTTCCGGAACGGTCGATATCACCGTCGATTACCAATAATTCCAAAGTGTCAGGGCCAGCAAAGCGTTGGCCCTGACCATTGCTATTCAATGAGGTCCTTATGAAGTCCTTTACTACTTCAATCATGATGTTGACACTATCATCTCTTCTATCTGCACCCGCGACTGCATTTCAACTCAAGATCCACGAAGTGGACATCGTTCACAAGGCGGTTGCTGAAATCCCCATAGCAAATACCTTAAATACACCAATCATCGTGAGAATTACTCCCCCGGATGGAGTACAAGTCTTCCCACGACGCTTCCAACTGCTGCCTGGAGAGCGGCAATTAGTTAAAGCCCGAGAGAGAGATGGGAAAGTCTTATCTCAAAATGCAAAGATGGCATTCTCATACGCCGTACAAAGCCAAGAAAAACAAGGTGTTCACTCAAGAATCACGCTGAGACTCCCAGTTAGGGAGGTATCTCGATGAAGAAAAAACTTTCACATGTGAAAGTTTTTGTCCCCACTGTCTTGTTGGCCGCAGCTTTCACACTCACAGCTTCACCAACTAGTGCGGATGACTACCTGATGAAGTTTGTCTTGAACGGACAAAACAAGGGGGAGTACCTTGTTTCTCGTGAAGTAGATAGCGCCATTGCTGAGCCAGGGCTATGGCATGCTGCTGGTGTAAACACAAAAGAGCAACTTCCCTTGGAAAGGCTAAACAACCTTGGTCATGCCAAAATTGTTTGGTCAGAACAAACCATCTACTTTTACCCACGCAACAACGCAGCCAAAGCCAGAAAGGTCAAACCAGAGGTTACAATTGAGCCAAATGTATCCAATCTGGATGTAAAATCCTTTGACTACTTTCTCACCTATCAAAGCAAAGGTGATATTGCAGGTAACATCACGGGAACAGGTCGCGTCGCAAATCTCGATGTTGATGTTAGAGCAGGGTTAGGAGAGCAAGAATCATATTTCTCCAGCCAGTGGCACGACGAGGAGAACAGCAACGTCAAAGACATTGAAGTCGGTCGTGTTCAGCGTTACGGGCTGGATGGTTTCTCACTCACGAATGAAAGTAGCCTTGCCACTGGATCATTTTCTAATGACCAAATTGAGCTTTATTGGCCTGTTGGAACACGGGTAGATGTTTACCGTGACGGAACCTATTTACAATCTCTAGTTCTGGATAGCGAGCCGTTCTCTTACAAAATCGAGCTGAATTACAGTAATAATCAATATAAATTCTATGCGGTTTTACCTGACGGCAGAACAGACACTAAAACAATCGAGAGAGCCATTTCAGGGCGGCTTGCGCCAGTAGGAGGCCTAACCTATCAAGTAGCTGTAGGCAAATCTCCAGCCACTGATGAAAGCAAGTTAATTGGACGCTTGAGCTACGGGATGACCAATGAATTGTCACTTTTCGCTGGTCAGGATGAGCAGGAAAGACAGTATTTTTCCGCTTTATATTCAAGAGATGACTTTTCATTTGAGCCTATTTGGTATGGCAGTAGTGGATACGCTCTGAGCGGTTCTTGGCAGGATGGCAATCTTGCGATCTTTGGGAAATTAAGTGATTTAGACAACTATCACTTACGCTCTGTTAGTGTTTCATCACGCTCTCTGTTCCAACCAACTATTCAGTATTCTTCCCGCACGCACGGCGGCTATGAAACTCAGGAAACGACGCTACGCACGTATCACAGCACGCGCCTTGAGACACTGAATACATCAATTTCTTTATCTCCATACTATTCGAATCGTTTAACCAATGGTGTCAGATCCAACATCTTTGGAGGGCGGATGCTTGCTAGCATGGAGGCGGGTTGGCAAGTTTTGGCGTCTTATGAGCACGAAAGTAAAGATATTAATGGTATTAGAGATATAGAACGTTTCAATGGAGAGATATCAAAACGATTCAGCTTAGGGCGCCTCACCTACCGCTACGCGGCGAGCAATTTTGGTCATGGATGGGAAGGCCAGCAACAAAGCTTGCGTGCTGATCTTTGGAACTGGAAATTTGCAACTGTGTCAGCTTCGTTCAATCATTCGTCTGGTGGAGGTAACAACATTACTTTATCAGTCAGTGGTAGCTTTGGCCGAACTGGATTCCAGCGAGCTCCCCAGAGAAGTCAAGCCACCCTTGTGTTGTCCACCTGTCGGGACCTTAATGCTGATGGTATTTGCCAGGAAGTTGAACCAGAAGTTAAAGGTGTTACCGCCAGTGTTGATGGTCGTCAGGTTAGAACTCCGGCCGTCATTGATTCTCTAACTCCGTACCGACGGTACGATATAGAAGTATCTGGAGATTTTGGATTGTCGCCTCAATACGATTCCATTCAGTCAGATCGGCTAGTTCGTGGAGGGATAAACCATCTTCGCCTGCCTTTGTCTGAAGTCAGGGAAATTGAGGGCCAGCTTGAGCGAGACGGAATTAGAGTCGCTCTCATTGACACAGAAACAGGAGATGTTCTGGCGGAACAAACCACTGAGTTTGGGGGATGGTATCTGTTTTATGCACCGGCAGGACTCAAGGTCAAGGTTGTGGAAGAACCTGAGTTAAAACCGACTAAAAACTTTCACATGTGAAAGTTTTTAGTACCAAAAGTGACCGATTTGTCCAAAATGGGCACTTTAGCGTGCCAACTATGGCTAATTTCTGAGTAAAAATAGCTCTGTCTTAAGCAAATTGGAGATTGGTCATGGTATATCATTTACATCTTGATTTTGAAAACAAAGAGTATTTTTATTCCGAGCAAGCTTGGTCAACTCAAGAGACAATCCAAGGCCTTCTTCTTCCTATCTCAGCGCATCCTTGCGCAGAGGATAAAGAAGTTTTGAGCGCTATTGAGGATGTTAAGCCTTTAATTGTTCAAGTGCTGGGTAAGGTTGAGATTGAGTGGAATGACTGGATGACTCAAAAGCCAACAATCATCTACAAGGAAGATGTTAAGTTGTTGATAAGAAAACTTAAAGAGGAATTTTATGTTAACTCATATCTCTCTTACCTAGACAATAAAAAAATTAGTGAGGGACATAAACAAGTCGCCCGTGGTGAGTTTTTTTCCCAGGATATCCCCTGCATGAGAGATGAAGGTGGATTTGCCTTCGATTGAATCATGCTAAGGCAGAAAAACTTTCACATGTGAAAGTTTTTTGTGCCTACTCCATAGTCAGCCGTCTGATTTATCGCCAGCGGCTGACGCCTCAGCCTTCTCATCAATATCTTTTATAATTTCCTTTGCTTTTTCATGAGCTTGCTGAACAACCTCCGGTTTCTCATGCTCGATGATTTCATCTAACGATCTTGCCATGATGCCCTCCTTCTAAGTTCAAACTATTATAAACGATAGATGTTAGATAACGAGAGGGATGACGGATGACGCCGTTGATCTGGGGAATCTTGGGATTATTTGCCTTCTTTACAATAGTCACTATAGGTAGTCTGTACCTTTACAGTAAGCGGGATAAGCACTGAGCTAAATAACGCTCAATGTGTCCGTATTGGGCAGTTTGAGAGTCAATATACTGAAGGAACAAATGAGAAAATAACAGCAAGTAAAGTAAGTGAAGGGAAGAAAATGACTGAAAATCAACTTGCTGAAATGTTTGAAAACATCCGCTCATTAAAGGCCATGACAAAAGAAGTCATGACTATAAACGAGTGCGCACAATACACCGGGCTTTCCGTCTCATATCTTTACAAGCTAACCCATAGAAAACTGATCCCGTTTTTCAAGCCGATGGGCAAAAGGGTCTACTTCAAACGCACAGAAATAGACCAGTGGTTGCTACGTAACAAGCAAGGGGGTATCTATGAAGCAAGCTAATAGATACGCTCCCCCGCGAGCAGACGAGCGTGGAGCACTTCTCTGCGCCTACCGTGAGTCCGAACGTTTTATAAAAGAGCTCGAACGAGAGCGCATAACATCGATCAGCAGAACAACCTGGTGGAGATTAGAAAAAGCTGGTCAAGTCCCCAAAAGGAAAAGAGTTGGCGGCAGCACAGTCTGGCTGCTGTCAGACATTCTAGCTTGGATGCAAAAGTAGTTACTGTTATATATAAAGCATAGCTTTCATCATCTAACAATCCGGATGACATATGGTTCATAGTTTAAAAACAAATCTCCAAGAACTAAATGAGAAAACCCCGGCCCCATTTACCAATGATGTCATCCTTAACTACTCAGATTATTTAAGAAGTAAGGGGATCACACTGTTCCCTAACTACAAAAAGATTATTGAGGATGTACCCTTAGGAAAAATCATCGGTATTGACCAAATGTATGGAGATATGAAATGGGGAGATTGTCTTGATGGCCGCTACTTAAAAAGGATCAATCGAAATCTTCAAGAACTTGAGAGAAATCCTGATTACTATCTTTCCGATATTGAAAAATCAGGCCTGTCTCTAAAAAAAATCGGGGATGAGTACTTCATTAATGCTGGAAAGCATCGGGTAGTGATAGCTCGATTTCTTGAACATTTTAATCCTCAAGCTTTCCAAAACCTTTCTCCCCTTCGTAATGTAGAAATATATGAGTATTTCTTGGATTACGAATTCATGGGCATACAATCGTCAGTTAAAGAGATAGAAAAAGATTTTCCGGAGCTGCACTTTAGTCTGACGTATACCGATAAGGCCGATGAAGTCTGCTTGACGATAGTTAGAACTGACTCTTATAACGGCTCGGAGAGGTATACACGCTCAGAGGTTCCCTGCTGTCTGGAAAAGCTCAAACACCCTAGCATTGTGCAGAAATTTAGAACCGAAAAAACTCACAATCTGCTAAGTTTTAAACAATGCTTGGCTGTTCTTAAGAATAATTTTGTCTCATGGTATAATTCGTAGTAACTAATATAAGGCAGCTCTAGGGTGCGAGTAAAAAATCATGTTTCAGCCAAGTGGTGAGTAAACTGGTAAGTGGAAGCATATTGCTCAACCGAAAAAACAGCATAAGACATTGATTTTTGTAAGAATATAAATATCACTCCACGAGCAGATCCAAAACATCGAATAAGGTTTTTTGAGTCTCTTTAAGCTTACCAAGCCCCTGTAAATTGGGGCTTTTTTTTGTTTTCAGAAGATTTCAACCCCTTTCTGCTGTTTTCAACCAACTGGTGAGTAAAGTTTAATCCCCCCTCGCTCTGATTAAACAGCGCACTAACCACAAGCTTTTTGGGCAGCATGTATGCGAGGCTTCTTATCTAGCGGACAATCTGCGCACATTTGGGTACAAGGCAGCTTGTGACGCAGGCAACATACGATACGCGCGCTTTGCTGATCTTTAAGTCTTAATTTTCGCCAAAAGGGATTGATTGTCGGCTGATCATTTACCCTTAGGGATAACTCTGGACGAGCGAATATTTCTTTTATCCGTTGCTCACGCCAGCTATCAGGGAGTGACAGCTCCCCCAGATACCAATGCACAATATAAGCTTGATGGCTAAAATGAAGCTTTGCAGCCACAGGGCTAAGGCAAGTTAAACGCTCGACGATCGGGATGAGCAATTGTTCGAGTAGCTGCTCCCAACTGGCAAGCTGACTGACGGAAGCGAGATAATTCGCCTCTGGACTAAGCAATAAATAAAAAGTTTCTACTCGACCACTTTCGTGCGCTTCAAAATACCAATTATCCCAACGGGATGCCGCAGCAATGGCACGCTGAAGCTCACTACCGAGCGGACAACAAAACAGCCACAATAATAAAGGAGGCAGTTGCAGACCAAAAAACCACTGACTCCACATTGAATGTAATGCCCTCGCATCGACTTCTCGCGTTGCCTCTCCAGCAACGTTCCCTTTTACTCGATAGCTAAGAGCAAACTGTTCCAACCATGGTCTGTAATGTGTCGCACTGAGCACCGAGTTTAAACAATGGGCATTTGGAGGTAACTGCTGCAAGTTATCAATGGCTTTGAAATGTTCAGCATAAAATGTCGCTTTTTGGCTGAGTAAATGGTTAACCTGGCCAGATAGGGTGATTATTCCCATGATGGTAGTCCCCCATTGACTTCATTATGTTCATCACTTCGGTGATAACTTTTTGCCATTCTCACCCGAGGGATAATCATTGGACACAGCGCTTCAGGGTCGGGCTAAAGGGATTAATGGAAGGCGTGTTTATATCCATCCTTTAGTTAATTCCTCGAAGGTTTACCGGGCTGAACGAAGCTAACATCACGCGAAGGAAAACGATAACATCTTCTTCTAATGCTCTCTCAGAATAGTAACAACACCCTAACACAAACAAGAATCAAAATACAAACGATTATCAATACATAAACTAAGGACTATAACTATCTTAAACTCTAAATACATACCCTGTTTTTAGAGACTATTTTCCCATACCGTTTGAATGACGAAGAAGAGAAAAGCCGTTGAGCACCCAAATTTAAGCACCCCAGCGATAGCAATTATTGGTCCAATCTGTCGCCACGGCTTCGTAAGTACAACATCACCATAACCTAGAGTACTGATTGAGGTACCCACAAAATATAACCCCTCTGTAACCGAAGAGACTAATCCAGCGCAACGTAAAAATATCCCCCACCCGACAACCTCAAGTAAATGGGCAAAAAATAGGATCATAAAACAGCATAGGATAATTATCTTTCCTGCGTAGCTCGAGCTAAAGTGCTCAATAAACCAAGGATGAGCTCGTAGAAAATCTCCCGCAACATCAAATATTAACCATGCATGCACATAGAAGAGACCAAAAACCAGCAAAATGGCTAATAAATATATTCTAGAGATATAAAAAGGCTTAAAACTTTTAATTTTGCTCATGTTATCTCTTGACCTATTATCAAAAATTAATTCATAAAGCCCTAAATGCTAGAAAGCGATATATTTCAATAATAGTAGTTATATTGCCATCTCAATTATCTAAGCGGATGAATAATGTGACTTAAGAAAAAACGAGGAGAATCCAATAACAAGGACTATCGTCTTAGAAGCTGCATTTTAACTTCAGGGTAAGCTCTCGCGCGAAGTCAGTTTACCCATAATAAAAGCTAAGTTAACTGAGCTAATAAGTGTCGCCACATGAGCATCCCCTTGCGCTTGCCGAGCATCAAGTAATGCCGTATCTGCAGCTGTGATCGCATCAATCGTACCGATATCATTACGATAAGCGGCAATGGCGGCTTCGTAAGTAATTAACGCAGCTGCAACCAGCTCTGTTGCTGCATGATAGGCTTCATGTGCGGTGCGTAACGCGTTATGCGCAGCAATAATTTCTGCTACAGCAGCATTTTGTACCCGCTGAAACTCATCCTCTGCCGCCTCAGATCGAGACTTGGCCTCTGTAACCCGCGCACTTCGTAAACCGCCATCATAAATAGGCACGGTTATTCCCAAGAGAACACTGTTCCCAGATCCCTGCTGACTGATTGAGGGAAGGCCAGAAATATCGAAGTTTCCAGATCCCCAGCTAGCACTCGCCCCCAAATAGACCTTGGGTAGGTAACTCGCCTGAGCGGCATCAACACCAGCTTTACTCGCCTGTAAAGCGGCGTAACTTGCAGCAACATCAGGGCGTTGTGATAAAGCTTGGTGTATTAGACTATCAATAGGAGTATCAATGGGCTCAGGAAGAGGGTGCTGCGTTATATTAGCAGCATCAACGTTCAATTCGCGATTAACACCGACAATGGCAAGAAGATGATAATAAGCCGTACGCTCATCACCAATGGCCTGAACACGACGAAACTTAGCCTGAGCGACAGCCTGCCGTGCTTGAGCGATATCCATGGTCGTAGCGAGCCCTTGAGCAGCTCTTGCTGTAACCGCGGCTTGAATATCTTGAGCGTTGTGTAAAGCCTTTTCGGCAAAACTTCGCCGTTGAATGGCAGCACCGTAACCGTAATAAGCTTGAGAAACATCGAAAATCAATTTTTGATGTGTAGCATTGAATAAAATATTTGCTGCTACCGCAACCTGCTGCCCTTCCATTGTAAGCGCTTTTCGCTGTCCAAAATCAAACAGAAGCCATTGAAGCGAGAGTATTTGTGCACTGCCTTGTTCTGTATTATCGATATGACGCTGGCCGAAAATTTCCGGTAATGGAACGGTGACCGTTTGAGAGCCTCCCACAACACTTGCTGCAATGAAGGGTAAGTAAGTACTTTCGACCATACCAACAGCAATTGCTGCTTGTCTCGCGCGTTGCCAAGCCGCTCGTGTTTCTGGATTCGTTCGTTGCGCTAAATCGATTAATTCAGGGAGCCCATAGCGTTGTTCAGAATGAATAAACTCATTTTTCCTAAATTGTGCACGAGCAGGGTTTTCAGGAATAATGAAGTCTGGAATAACATGAGTTGGGGTGGACTGACTCTCATCGGAACCCGCCAAACTCCATAACACAGTTTTATCTTCATCACGTGGTACCCATGGCCTATCTGGAGATGGCGACACCCTGTGAGCCGCATTAGATACGCAGCCTGATACGATAAAAAGCATCATCAATACGATGAATGGAGAATAAACACGACATCGCGAATCACATTGACCATTATTCATCATGCTGCCTCCATAACGTGATCCAGTGAATCAATAAATGATGCTGAAAGATCAGAACACTCTCTCAATTCAATATTGTAAGAACCGGGCTCTCCGGCTTTATCATGAAATCGTAATGCAAGCTCATCAAGTAAATCAGCAAGTTGTCCAAGGTCCGTTTCGCCGCTCAACCAAATGGCTCTATTGAGTGATTCTATTTCATCGATCGCTTTTTTAAGAGCGGCTTCACGCGTTGGTGGCGGACGTAACCATGTCGGCTCAAACGGCAACAGACACAACGCTTCATCACACTTTCCGACTAAGGATTCTACAGCGGCAGTATGCCCCAAAGCATGTATGCGTTGATGGGAAGGTAACCTAGCCATCTGAGCTAACTCCTTTAGAGCACGAGAAAATAATGTACGAACCTCGCCTTCTAGAGGAGCGGGCCAAAGACGAGAAAAAATCAGATAAACCACAAAATTACCGAGTAATATACCAAAGATTCGACCTTGCGCCGTTTCCAAACTCAGATTCGGACCAAAGCCCTGCAACACGGTGAGTAGAAAGGCGAGTGCTATCTGAACACCAGCATAAGAACTACGCTCTGGCCCTGTTGAAATCCAAGCACTGATTAAGCAGCCTAGAAATATCAATACCATTAACGAAGCAATATCATCAATATAAGGGATCACCCAAAAGATAGAGGCAACGCCAATTGATGCTCCTATCAAACACCCGACAATGCGCAGCGCCAACTTATGCAAAGTCTCTCCAGTCGTTCCTAATGCTGCTACATAGCAAGTAATCATCGCCGTATGAATACCTTGCCAATCGATAGCGGTATAGATAAGAAAACAAATCATCGCAGCCAACGTCGTTTTGAACGCAAAACGAATGTAGGCTGGATTACTAAAAGCGTCTGGGGCAACAAATGCGGGCTTGCTCGTCGATACGATTTCAGGCTCACTAGCTCCCGCAAGTAAGCGGAGCGCATCCCAGGCCTGCTTCTCTGCATCTCCCATTTCAGTGTCAAGATCTTGAGCACGAGCAATGGAACATTGGGGAGCCTTCCCCTGACCAAGTGAATCATCAATATCACGAATAGCATCCACTAGAGCGATGCGACGATCAGCATCCATAGAGGCGGGTAAGGCGGAGACAGCAAGCATGAGTTTAAAACCAGCACGAATATCGGTGGCTATCTGTTGAGCGGCAGAAAGATTAACTAAACGAAGTGCTTTTACAACAAGTGCTTGTGGCTCAAAGGGGCTATTTCCTTCGCGTAGATATTGAAGTAACGCGGCTGAGTCACCCGTTTCTAATGCTTTAATAGTCACGGCCAATCGAGAGCGCAATTTATCACGTAATAGCTGTACTGGTGAAAAGCCGAGTAGAAAATTAAAGCCGATCATCAATATCATCGGCATAGCAGCCATTAACCAAGCTTCACGCAGTGCAAAGCTCGCCGCTTCACCAAACGGAGCCTTAACAATCAAGGTGAGCAAAAAAGCAATAATCAGTGCCGCTACGCTGCCTTGCTCACCTAGCTGGGTTGCCGCGCCAAGATAAACGAGAAAAATAGAAGTGATAATAATGGCCGCCATGATATGCATCGTCGAGCCATTCGTTAGGTTGATCAACCAAACTAAAAATGCAATAAGTCCAGGTAATAAGATGAGAAAGCCAAAACCCGTGACAATATTGACCACCGCATCAGGCTTCATTAGAAATATGACGAGGTAACAACTGATCGCAGCTTCAGGGATCTGAAACATCATACCGACCCCAGTAACCAAAGCGCATAACAGTGCAATTCGCCAAGCTAAGCCTGCTCGTCCCGGTGCTGGCTGTAAATCCTCCCACGATTGAGACCATAAATATGACAGTAGATCGCGAGTATTACTCTTTTCAATGGTCATCACAATTTTCGCTATGCTTAACTACTGCAGCCGCTGAAGCTCCTACACGCATCAAAGATGCAGGAGGATTATCGATGATGATTCGTACAGGGAAGCGTTGAACAATCCGTACCCAATTTAATGATTTGGGTACGTAAGGAACATTGCGAGGTAAATTGATCAGCTCTTCAGATATGACTCCCCAACCGATACTATCAACCCGACCGTAAACGGGAATAGAACGATCTGCCAGTATATAAACCTGTGCACAGTTGCCCACGGCAATATGAGCCAGCTCTGTTTCAGGAAAAGTCGCCAAAGCGTACCATTTACGAGTATCAATAAGCGTAAACAAAGACTGTCCGGGAGCAACAATCTCTCCCGCTGAAACCGTGAGACCGACGACAAGACCTTCATGTGGGGCACGTACTTGAGTTGCTGCTAATTCATGCTCAGCAATCGCTAATGCTGCTTGCCGAGCACCAACTAATGCCTCTGATTCATCAAGACTGGTGATCAAAGCTTGAGCGGCAGCCTCTTGATGTATGGCTTGTTCGAGCGTGGTTTGAGCATCATCCCTCGCCGTTCTCGCATCATCCACTTGCTGAACAGTAACGTACCCCTTAGCCGCTAATGGTAATAATCGGGCAAGCGCGGTCTCAGCAAGAGAGAGATTGGTTCGAGCACGATGAACCTGTTCTGAAGCGATAGCAGCATTAGATAACTCAGCCGTAATTGTTCTACGCTGAGCATCACGCAATGCCGTAGCAAGCTGTAATTCTGATCTGGCTTTATTGACTATTATTTCATAGGGTTTAGGGTCAATTTCAAATAATAACTGTCCCTCTTCGACACGCTGATTATCGGTTACAGCGATAGTGATTACTCGCCCTGCAACGATAGAAGCAACATTGACAACATTTGCACTCAGTACCGCATCCTCAGAAAGAACCTTATCTGCGCTGTGTTGAAAGTAATACCATCCCGATACCAGTGCACCAAGGACAACCGCTATCGCCAAGGCCCTACCCACAACACTATGTCGACGTGTATAAGCAGAGTTAGACATCACTAAACTCCAAAAACAGTGATCGCGAGCGTTAAAGTAATCATACTCGCGAGCGCGATATAAACGATAGTTCGTAACGGGATGCCTTCATCAACACCAAGTCGAATTAAGACAATTCGTATTAATACCGTGCTGATTATTCCAATCATGGCGCATATAAGCCAAGACGGGAAATAGGCACCGTAAAAAGGTAGCAAAGGGCTCACCGATATGCCCCTTATTGATGAGATAAGAGTGTTTGCGTTCCATCCCATGTTCCACCAGAGAACTGACTGAGAGGAACGACCATTGGACTTGATTGTTTGCGTAATGCTCCTAGATCAAAAGTGACGTAATTTAAGCTTTCATATAAACGAACACTCAATCGCAGCCGTTTAAGATCAGATAATGAAGTCCAAGTCGAGTATTCTGAGGTGTACATACGGTGACCAACCACTCCAGGAGCTATCTTATCTTGCAGAGCCTCGGTAGTACGGCTATCAATAGTAATACCTCTAGGACGGTCGAAATTGTTCATAATATGCGCCAAGGTCGTGACGGCTTCATCGGGTGTTTTCGCTTTTTCAGCAAACTGTGAATAATAAACCGCACGAATAAAACGGCCTACCGACGTATTTGATGCCGGCAATCCTGCCGTGGCGATCCCTGAATCCGGTTGTTTAAACGTTACCCCACCGAGTTTTATCTCTGATTGGTCGATATTACTTAAAAACGTGTAATTATTAAGATTAGTTAAGTGCCAAGTAAACTCAGGACCATTGGTCATAACACCTAAAGGGTTTTCATAGATATGCTGTTTACCATTCGAAAATTCAATAACGATAGAGTGACCATTAGCATCGTGTAGAGTGTAGTGGAAAGGAGTTTTCAATAATCCCATGGGTAGTAGAGCGGTGACCAATACAGGCTGCTTCTCTAATGCTGCCTTAACTTCATTCACCGTTTTGAATTGTGATAATGCCCAACTTCCTAAATCGATCGCAGATAACATTTTTTGAGTTTTGTCCGACATATCTTCTGGGCCTTCAGTACTTGCAAAAGCTAAGACACTGAAACTCAAGCCTTGATCATTAATGCCCTCGACTACTTTAAGATCTTTAGTAATAGGGTCTGGCATGGCAATCGATAAAAAAGCGTGTTTTGCTTGATAATTTAGAGAAGCATGCTCATCGGCATGGGAAGAAAATTTCGAGCCTTGAGGAAAGAAAGCGACTTTATAATCTAACTGGACTGGGAGTTCCATGGTCCTTCCTGCATAAGGTGCGCCATTGGCATCAGTATACAAAAGCGACGTACAAGCTTGGCTAATTGCTGGAAGCATAAACGTTGCAGCCAGTACTGTTGAAATAAGTGTTCGTTTGAGTGTAGATGATGCGCGCATGAGAACTCCTTGAAATAATTCTGTACCAAGTCACATGAATCCCAATTTAATAGGAGGTGTATCGACAAAGTATTCGTAAAAAAAATATAGTCCAATCAATGGCTTTGTCAATGAATCCACCTCTCTCATTAGTTCATCTCAAAAAATAGAGTTTTTCCGCACCATAAATGTTGTAAATTCATTGCTAAGCATCAGTTTTTACTGACAACTAAATAACGATAAAAAATAAATACATTTAAAAAGGAGATGGATTGTTTTAAAAATGTATTTAAAAATCGTGATCCTCGTGCTTGAAAAAAATGCTACTCGCATTAAACGAGTAGCATTCTTATATTTACAAAGTCAGTTGACTCTCTTTGCAACCAATATTCAGTAAATCAATCCACGGACTCTCCAAACGAGGTAATGACTTTTAAGCACTTGTCTTTACTTAAATAGCGTTGGGCACTGGCTTGTACTGACTGACTGTCCGCCGCAGCAATATGATCATAAATTTGCTGCACGCGCTGATAATACTTGGGTTGAGTGTGGCTCATCGCAGCAATCTCTAACCAAAAGCTATTGCTATTATCGGCATTGGCAATCGATTGTAGTAACGGCTGCTTGGCTCTGGCCAATAAATCAGCGTCTATTCGCTGCCCTGAACTGAGCTGCTCGATGAGCGTGTCAACTTTACCTTCAATAGACAACACATGCTGTCTGTCAACTCGTGCGAATAAACCGATATGACCTAACTCTGAAGGTTCTGTCGCGTTAAAGTGAAAAGCATAAGGTGAATAACTCATCCCACCTTGTACTCGCAGCTCTTCGGTGATCAGCAATTGGAGAACGCGCTCTAATAACCATATTTGTGCCGCTTGCTCAACGGAGTAACTATCACGATTTGGCCAAATCCAAGCTAACCCTGTGGAATCAACTGCTCCTTGATGGACCAACTGGCGGCTCGCGGGCAACTCAGGCAGGCTAGCTACGACTGGACGCTTGGTGATTGGCAACGGATGACGTTCTACCGCACCCAATGTTTCGGCTACCGCTTGAATCGCCTGAGATTCATCAATATCGCCAACGATAGTGACTTCGAGTACTCCGCGATCCACTGCTGATGTAAGCACTGGAGCTATTTCGGAAAAATCTCGCTTCAATAGCTCTTTATCGCGCCCAAGGGCGTAGCGTATATCCTCTGGGTGTAATAGCTCCGCAAATCGCTCCCAAAATAACGTTTCGGCATTAGTATTACGGCTGATTGCATGTTCTCGCACTTGTTGTCGGAACTGATGTAACGCTTCAGGTCTAAACCCTGGTGCGGTCAAAAAGGCCGTGTGTAGCCCTAGCTGCGCTCTTAATCGATCAGATCTCACAGAAACGGTATCAACAAAACCTTGCTCCGATAGACTCCACCCCACGGTTAAACCTTGCCCGGCTAATATTTGTCCTAATTCTGTATAACTATGCTGAGCTAATCCTCCCAAGACAAAGCTACGTTGAAAGAGCGTGGCTAGCCCTTCAATTTTAGGTAATGCGACATCACCAAAACCGACCTTAAGCTGCACTCTTGCTTGACCTATTTCAAATTGAGTTGGCTTTAACGTCAATCGAACGCCGTTAGCAAAACCCAGTTGGCGGATCCCTGTGTTCTCATCACGCTGATCACTAATGACTTTTCCCGGCTCACCGAAATTTGCATAAGCAAACGGAGTCACTTTTTGCTCTTGATGAGTGCTAATCGGCTGCTGCTGACTTTGCTGATAGACGCTCAGAAGTTGTTTTGCTACCTGCTCTTCTGGTTGAGAGTGAGTCAGATAAATCCATGGGGCGCCTTGCCAGCGCTGTTTTAATGCGTCGTGCAATGTCGCTGAGGTTAAGCTAGGCTTCATCTGTTGAAATAACGCCCATTCCTGCTTGGCATCTAAAAAATATAAGCCGCGGGCGTTATAATCCACCAATTGCTCTGCCAAACCAAAGCTATTCACGTTCAATGGCTGCTCTACGGCATGCCATATATCTTGCTCAATCAAGTCCAGTGCTCGATTAACTTCCTGTTCGGTAAAACCACCGACTAAAGCTTGACGCATGGTCTGTTCGAGCAGTTCAAGATTTTCTCGCCACTGGTGAGGCGCTGAATTAAGTGATAACTCAAAACGTAAGCCATGTTTGAACTCTTCAAATAAAGCGACATCCACTCCACGGCCCATATCTTCTTCTGGCAGATGGGCGGTTAAGCGGCGATACAAAAGATGGCTCAGTAACCAATCGGTGAGCATCTGATGCCGCCTAGCGATACCATCAGCAAGTGCATTATGAGGTTGTAATACTCCAAGGGTAACCGTTGTGGGTAGACGAGGATCAAAAAAACCATCCGCGCGCAACGCTGTCTGCACCGTCAATTTGGGCAATGGATCCTCACTAACAGCGATCGCCTGAGGATGTGGTTGCCAGCTGGTAAAACGTTGCTGAATTTGACGCTCTGTAGCAGCAATATCAATATCGCCAACGATTATGATGGTGGTGCGCTCTGGAGTATAAAACTGCTGATAGAGGCGACGCAGTTGTTCCTCTGTCGCTTGACTAACCACACTTTCCAAGCCGATGGGCAGACGACTCGCTAATGGGCTATCTGGGTATAAAAATGCCTGCTGATGTTGGTAGCTTTCTTGCTCTTTCGATTGTCTTTCGCGTATTTCCGCCATCACGATCGGCTTTTCTTGTGCTAATGCCTGAGGTGTTAAAGTCAGTTGATCACCAATCTCACGCATTAACATCAATCCAGTCGCAAGCTTATCTTGAGAGCCTTCAGTGATGTTCAATTGATAGACCGTTTGATGACGCTCGGTAATTGCATTGGTATCCGAGCCAAAACTAAGGCCAAGCTTTTCGAGTTGAGCAACCATGTCTCCTTGTGGAACGGAGTGAGAGCCTTTAAACGCCATATGCTCTAATAAATGCATCAACCCCTGCTGCTGTTCAGATTCCACCAGCGAGCCACCCGCGATTTGCATGCGCATAATGATGGCTTTTTCTGGGTACGGATTAACCATCAACTGATACGTTAAGCCATTAGCTAAACGACCTTGATGGATTCGTGGGTCAGGCGTTAATTCGTTGGCAACCGTGTGCAAAGAAATAATGATGTAGCAAGCGCCAAAGAATGGCATTAACCGAGTAAAGAGAGACAAAAGATAACCTCGAATAACATCAGTAAAAAAGAATCGTTATTATTCATGTTTTATCTCGCTTTAGAATGGTTGCATACAAAAGCATACAAAAACATCAAGCAACGCTGTGAGTAAGCTACTGACGTTTATTCAACAAAGTTGGCATTTTTGCTCTGAAAATCGGATCGTTTCGCCAAATATCGCTACAATTTTATTTATCTGTGTATCAAGGCGCCCTGCCGATAGTTGATTGGAGTGATGGAATGAATAAACCTTTTTGGTTACTGCTCGGGGCAAGCATGCTCGCTACTCCTGCTTTTGCCGCTGAGTATGTGTTTAAAAATGTGCAAGTATTTGATGGCCGACAAGCAACGCTCAGCGCAGCAAAAAATGTCTATGTGCAAGATAATCTGATCAGCAAAATCGAAGATTACCAAGCTATCAACGTCACTGACCCCAATACCATAGTGATTGATGGGCAAGGCAAAACCTTAATGCCGGGATTAATTGATGCTCATACTCATTTAATGCTCGCCGCACTACCTCAACAAGCCTTAATGGTTGCTGATCAAGGCTTTATTAATATTGTTGCCGCTAAAACCGCTGCCGATATGCTGCAACGAGGTTATACCAGTGTACGCGATTTGGGCGGCCCCATTTTTGGCTTAAAAATGGCGATCGATAAGCAGATCACGACCGGCCCTCGCATTTGGCCAGCAGGGGCTTTTATCTCTCAAACTGGCGGCCACGGTGATTTTCGCCTACCCAATGAGTTAACAACACCTGATAGTAAAAAGCGCACCGTATCAGTCACCAGCGGAACGTCAGCAATTGCCGACAGTCCCGATGAAGTGCGGCAGCATGTGCGAGAACAGTTAGCACTCGGGGCGTCACAAATTAAGTTAATGGCTGGCGGTGGTGCTTCGTCGTTTTATGATCCGATTGATGTGACTCAATACAGCGTGGCAGAAATTCGCGCGGCGACGGAAGCGGCAGACAATTGGGGCACCTATGTGACCGTGCACGCTTATACTCCCCGCTCGATTAATCAAGCCATTGATGGTGGGGTTAAATCGATTGAACACGGTCAATTGATTGATGAAAAAACCGCAAAACGAATGGCCAAAGAAGGCATTTGGTGGAGCTTACAACCGTTCACTTCTGAGCGAAAATCCAGTTTTGCCGAAGGATCACCGCAACGTCTGAAACAAAAAATGGTCGAACAAGGCACGGATAGAGCCTATCGTTTAGCGAAAAAACATCAGGTAAAGGTCGCATGGGGAACCGACATTTTGTTCAGTGCGGAAAAACTCAAAGGGCAAACACAGCTTTTGAGTATTATGACTCGCTGGTACACCCCTGCTGAAGTACTGAAAATGGCTACCTACGACAATGCGCAACTGCTGATGCTCTCAGGAGAGCGTGCGCCTTATCAAGGTAAGTTAGGGGTGATTGAGGCCGGAGCTTTGGCCGATCTGTTAATCGTAAATGGTAATCCACTACAAGATTTAACCATTTTAGAAGCCACAGATAACCTACAGCTAATCATGAAAGACGGTCGCATCTATAAAAATACGCTCTAATCAATACGTCTGCTGAGGGGATGTTATCCCCTCAATTTTCACTACACCTTAAGTATAAAAACAAAGTAATATCGGCCTCATTCTGCCCTGTTGGGCTTTGTTGATGGTTACTTTAAATGGAACGTATTATCGAAAAACTGCTCTACTCCGCTCGCTGGATCATGGCACCTATTTATCTCGGTTTGAGTTTTATCCTCCTCGCCTTAGGGATTAAATTTTTTCAAGAAGTGATTCACCTACTCCCGAATATCTTTGCTATTCAAGAAGCTGACCTGATTCTAATCGCGTTATCATTGATTGATATCACCTTAGTTGGTGGGCTGATTGTGATGGTGATGTTTTCTGGCTATGAGAATTTTGTTTCTAAAATCGACGTTGAGGAGCATAACGATAAGTTAGGCTGGTTGGGTAAACTCGATGCAGGTTCACTGAAAAATAAAGTTGCTGCGTCAATTGTCGCGATCTCTTCAATTCATTTATTGAAAGTGTTTATGAACACCGAAAATATCGCCAATGAAAAAATACAATGGTATTTGATGCTGCACATTACCTTTGTCATCTCTGCTTTTATGATGGGTTATTTAGATAAAATCACCAAAAAATAATCCGCCGCTAGAGCTAAACATAAAAAAGCCCTGAACCAATCGGATCAGGGCAAAATCATTCACCAACAGGGGGAAGGTGAACTAACTTAAGTCAACATCTTTGCAGCCAAACCAAAGCGTTGCAAAAAAACCAACCACATAAGAAATGAATAGACCGCAGATAAATACCAACATCCCTGGGAAAATACCTTGCGCTGATGTCATTAACGGAATAGCAACAATACCCGATGGCCCAAATACCGTATTAAGTCCGACAGGTAAGCCAAGATAAGAGACTAAACCAATAAAGAAGCCACCGGCCGCACCACCAATACATGCCGTGACAAACGGTTTCACTCTGGGTAGGGTGACGCCATAAATCAGCGGCTCACCAATGCCTAAAATACCCGGAATGATCGCGCCCTTCACTTGGGTGCGCAGCACGGCGTCTTTTTTGGCTTTAAAGTAAAGCGCTAGCGACGCGCCAACTTGGCCGCCTCCGGCCATCGCCAAAATGGGAAACAACGAGTTAAAACCCTGCACATCCATCAAAGCAAAGTAGACCGGAACAAACCCTTGATGAATGCCAAATACTACCGAAATCAAAAATAAACCGGAGAGCAACGCAGCCCCTAGTGGATTATCATTTAGGTTGAGAAACAGCCATGACATGCCTTTAAATAACTCACCACCAATCGGCATTATCACCAAAAAAGTCACCGCCCCCATGATCAATAACGTGACGCAAGAGGTTAAGATCATGTCTAAATCATCAGGCATGTATTGGCGAACTTTTCTTTCGACCTGAGCTCCCAAAATCGCCGCTAACAGTACGCCGATAATATTGCCTCTAGGGTCAATCGCAAAACCGAAAAATTCACTCATGCCAGAATAAACGCCCGTTGTCGCATCTGGGTTGTAACCCAGTACAAACAAGGAAGCTAAAATAGCGCCATTGACCCCAGAACCGCCAAATGCCTGCTGCGCGTTATAACCGATTAAGATGCTCAGAAAAGCGAATAATCCTTTGCCAAACACCTTCATATAGGCGATCAGATCCAGTGTAAATTGACTTGGCGATTGACCAAGGACCAGCATCTGCTCTAATAAAGTGGCAAAACCAAGTAATAAACCTGCGGCAATAAAGCCCGGAATTAATGGCGTGAAAATGGTCGCAAATTTACTGAGGAAACGCTGCACGGCACTGGTTTGCTTACTCTTCATCTGCTGTTTCTGCGCCGCAGCAATTGTCGATAAATCCGGCGCATCTGACGTTGATGTAGCAGTGAGCCCAAGATTGGCGATCATCTCATTCATCATTTCAGCGGCAGTTTGCGCTTTACCTGGACCGAGAATAATCTGCAGTTGTTGATCGCTTTCTACCACCCCCATAACCCCAGCAATGGCTTTAATCCCAGCTTGATCGGCGAGGAGGTTATCATTCAATGTTAAGCGTAAGCGGGTCATGCAGTTACCACACTTACTAATATTATCACTGCCGCCGACCGCGCGAAGCAGTTGAGCTATCATGCTCGATGTAATTTTAGCCATTTACCTTACCTCAACACGATTGGATTATTGATCGTTCAGTGCCGCACGAATAAAGCCATGATGCTTTGCCAGCCGCTCCGCTGCTTGCTCTGCATTCAGATCGGCAAGGATCATCAAAATCGCCGTTTTACAATGCCGTTGGCAGGCCGCGAGCGCTTGTTCCGCTTGATCTGTACTGCAGCCCGTTGCTTCACGAACAATGTGCGTTTGACGCTGAATAAGCTTGGCATTGGTGGCTTCAACATCGACCATTAAATTGCCAAAGACCTTACCACTGCGAATCATCGCTCCTGTGGTTAACATATTGAGGATCAGCTTCTGCGCCGTGCCGGCCTTCATTCTTGAAGAGCCAGTGACAATTTCAGGACCAACCACAGGCGTAATAGCAATATCCGCGGCTTGTTCCATTAAACAATTAGGGTTGCAGGCCAGAGAAATCACCGTCGCACCAACGGATTTTGCGTAAGCCATACCGCCCAGTACATACGGTGTTCGGCCACTAGCGGCGATACCCACTAAAACATCTTGTTTACCAAAATGAAAACGCTGCAAATCTTGCTCACCAAGCTCTGCATTATCTTCTGCATTTTCCACGGCTTTTAAAATCGCTTGATGACCACCAGCAATCAGGCCAATCACCAAATCGGGCGAGGTACCATAAGTAGGAGGACATTCGCTAGCATCCAGAATACCTAATCGGCCAGAGGTTCCCGCTCCCATGTAGAACAAACGCCCACCAGATTGCAGAGCAAAAGTAATCACATCGACCGCTTGCGCCACTTGAGGCAAGGTTTTTTCAACCGCTAAAGCGACTTTCTTATCCTCCTGATTGATGATTTGTAACATCTCAAACGTGGATAAGGTATCAATCGCCGCGCTCGCTGGATTACGGCTTTCCGTTACCCATTGGGTTAAATCTATTTTCATGCACAAGCCTATATGTCTAATAACAACTGGTGGCGATTCTATAGAATAAAAAATTCCAATCGAGTGATAAGGATCACAGCTATGGTTATTCATTAACCAGCTAAAGCATGGAATAATCATCCACAATAAGGTAAGACAAGGCAAAAGATACGCCAAGTCACTGAATATTATTCACCTTCAAAGCAGATTTAATTCCCAATAAGGAATAAAAAATTCCAAAAACTGCACCATAAATCGTCTTTCGAATTACGGATTCGTGGTAAAACCGCTTGTAGAATATGGAGAAATCATGATGTCTATAGTTAATCGAATGATCAGTCGACGTACTCAGCTCTCAGCAAATGAGTTAAAAATTGCCGACTGGATCCTTGCTCATCCTCAGCAAGCGGCCTTAATGACCAGTTTACAATTGGCCGAGCAGGTGAATGCTAGCCAATCCAGTATCATTAAGTTTGCTCAAAAAATGGGCTTTAAAGGTTACAGTGCTTTTAAGCTATTGCTGGTAGAAGAACTCAGCCGCAAACAAGCGCTCGAATCAACGCCTGTACAGCACAATATTTTTATTAATGATCCACTAGCAGTGATTGCACAAAAGTTAGTCCAAGCAAAAACGGATGCCATGTTTCATACCACCAACGCGCTCTGTTTTGAACAATTTCACCATGCGGTGAATTGGATTAATCAAGCGCATCGAGTGCAAATCGTCGGCATTGGCGGCTCGGCACTGACTGGGAAGGATTTGGCTTTCAAGCTATTGAAATTAGGCATTACCGCTCTCGCTGAGCAAGACAGTCATGTACAAATTGCTACCGCGCGAACGCTCACACCTCAAGATGTCCAAATCGCGATTTCTTTTTCTGGGGATAGAAAAGAGGTGTTTATTGCTGCCGAAGCGGCCAAGCAACAAGGGGCCAAAGTTATTGCTCTGACCGCACCAAAGAAAAGTAAACTGCGTCAGCTGGCAGATATCGCTTTAGATACCATCGCCGATGAAACGCAACATCGCAGCTCATCTATCGCTTCTCGTACTGCGCAAAATGTCTTAACCGATTTACTGTTTATCAGTTTGGTTCAGCAACGAGAAGATTCAGCGCGACAATTGATAGAGACCATTTCGTCGGACATTCAGCAAATTTTATAAGCCTCAGACTCCATCAGCGGCGGATGGGTGACCTGAAAGTAACTGGGCGATAAAGGCCAGCTCTTCTCGGCCTTGCTCATCACTCAATGTTTCAAGCCAAATACTGGCGCTGTAATGCTCGGCTTTGAGTAGTAGCTGACAACCTTCAAAATCAATTAGCCAAGTATGTAAGTCGGCATCAAGCTGCTTATCGATAAGCGAAGCCGATAACCAGTGCAGAAAACGCTCGCCAAGAGCGGGGAAACTATCGATATCCCATTCTGGCGTACTCAGGATAAGTCGCCCCGGATCGGCAAGATAATCGTGTAAAGCAAACTCAGCCATGACCGGTTAAATGCTCCTGAATGACATCCAAAAACGGATCGGCGTATTTCTCTAGTTTGCGCTGACCAACCCCATTCACGGCCAGCATTTCGCCATAAGACGTCGGTAAAATATCCGCCATATCAATTAAGGTCGCATCGCTAAAGACCACATACGGTGGTAAGCCTTCTTCATCGGCCAGCGATTTGCGCAGTTTGCGTAATTTCGCAAACAATTTTTTGTCGTAGTTTTTATTCGACAATTTATCCGATTTCACCGCCCGTGCTGCGGTATCTAAACGTGGCACGGCTAATTCAACCGCTTTGTCGCCACGCAGAATCGGCCGGGCTTCTTCGGTCAACTGCAAGGTGGAATTGCGAGTAATATTTTGCTGTAGCAAACCCTTATGAATCAACTGACGGAAAATGCTCACCCAGTAATCATGGCTGTGATCGCGTCCTAAACCGTAGGTAGAGAGTTTATCGTGACCATTTTCACGAATCCGGATATTTTGCATCCCACGCAGCACTTCCACCACGTAACCAATCCCAAAACTCTGCTGAACACGATAAACACAAGACAGCGCTTTGCGCACTTGCTCCGTGGCATCGAAATGTTTCGGTGGGTCAAGGCAGACATCACAGTTACCGCAAGGCGTGTCACGGTATTCGCCAAAGTAGTTGAGCAATACTTGTCGGCGGCAGGTTTGCGCCTCAGCAAAATGGCTCATCGCCGTCAGTTTATGGCTTTCGACTTGCTTTTGTGGCCCCTCTTCTTTTTCATCTAGCATGCGGCGCAGCCAAACGATATCCGCAGGGTCGTAAAGCATGATCGCTTCAGCAGGCAAACCATCGCGTCCCGCACGTCCGGTCTCTTGATAGTAAGATTCAATATTGCGTGGAATATCAAAATGGACCACAAAACGCACATTGGACTTATTTATGCCCATCCCAAAGGCGACCGTAGCGACAACAATTTGCACATCATCACGCTGAAACGCCTCTTGGACATAAGCACGCTCATCAACCTCCATCCCGGCATGGTAACTGGCCGCTCGAATGCCGTTATTGCACAGTTTTTCAGTCAGCATTTCGACTTTTTTACGACTGCCACAATAGATGATCCCACATTGACCACGTTGCGCTTCTAAATAACGGATCACTTGCGATACGGGTTTGTGCTTTTCAACTAAGGTGTAACGAATATTGGGCCGATCAAAGCTACCCAAATAAATGTGCGGGTTAGCCAATTGCAGGCGATGTAAAATATCAACGCGTGTCGCATCATCCGCCGTTGCCGTTAAGGCCATAAAGGGAACGTGAGGAAATATCTGTTTAAGCTGACCAAGCGCGGCGTACTCTCGGCGAAAATCATGCCCCCACTGAGAAATACAGTGCGCCTCATCCACGGCGATCATCGCTAATGGTAGCTGTTGTAAGCGTTCGATAAAATCGGCCATTAACACTCGCTCTGGCGAGACATAAAGCAATTTTATCTGTCCGCGATTAATCCGGTTATAAATCGCAATCAGCGTCTCGCGTGAGAGACTAGAGTTGACACACTCCGCGGCAACACCATTGGCTTTGAGCTGATCGACTTGATCTTTCATCAATGAGATCAACGGTGAAATCACCACCGTGAGTCCGGGAAACACTAACGCCGGGATCTGGTAGCAAAGCGATTTACCGCCCCCAGTAGGCATAATCACCAAGCTGTCTTGCCCAGCGATCGCCGCCTCTATCACCTCTTGCTGTCCAACCCGAAATGTCTGATAGCCAAATACCTCACGTAATACGTGCTTCGGCGATAAGTTAAGTTCCGGTTGTTCAACGAGTACAGTGGCGGTCATGCAAGCTCTCAATCATGAGTAGGTATGCTGATACTTCAAGTATCAGAACAGTCGAGTATTGTAGTGCCGTTTGCCGGTGAATAAAACCGCAAAGTAGTCGATGAATTCGATTTACAGGTTATACTCTCAGCGGTTAACCTTTAGTTACGTTTTTACGTATTAGTTAACACGCCCTGACCAGCATTTCTCCTCTTTATCCCTTGCGACAGCAGAGAATTCAACATCATGACACTAGAACAACAACAAGAAGCTAAAAAAGGTATCTTTTTAGCGATCTGTGCTTACACCATGTGGGGCGTAGCACCGATTTATTTTAAATTACTGGGCCACGTTTCTCCGCTAGAAATTCTCAGCCATCGGGTTATTTGGTCTTTCTTTTTATTGGCAGGACTGCTCCATTTCAGCCGTCAATGGCGAGCGGTTGTCGATGTTTTTCAATCTAAGGTCAAGCTCGGTTATTTGTTGATCACCGCCCTCTTGATTGGGGGTAACTGGTTGATTTTTATCTGGGCAATTAATGCCAACCATATGCTTGATGCCAGTCTTGGCTATTACATCAATCCCATCCTGAATGTCTTTCTTGGCATGCTATTTTTAGGTGAACGACTACGTAAATTACAATGGTTTGCCGTGCTACTGGCGATGATTGGCGTTGGTATTCAGTTGGTGGTATTTGGATCGCTGCCAGTGGTAGCGCTAGTGCTCGCCACTACATTTGGTTTATACGGTTTGCTGCGCAAAAAAGTCGGCGTGGGGGCACAAAGTGGTCTATTTATCGAAACCTTATTTTTACTGCCTGTCGCCGCGTTATATCTGTTTATGCTGGCCGATACGCCAACCAGCCACCTATCGAACAATGACTGGTCATTAAATCTACTGCTGATCAGCGCAGGTATCATCACCACTTTACCTTTGCTCTGTTTCACTGGTGCGGCAACACGCCTTAAGTTATCGACGCTCGGTTTCTTCCAATATATCGGCCCCAGCTTGATGTTCTTACTCGCCGTTTTGGTATACGGCGAAGCGTTCAGCGCCGATAAAGCGATCACTTTCGTCTTTATTTGGGGCGCACTGATCGCCTTTAGTTACGATGGGTTAACTTATAAACGCCATACCACGCGTATTGTTACCGAGTAAGGTGATCATTTTTTACAAGACAAGGCAATGGGTAACGATTAAGCTTAGTGGTATCGATTCTCATACCACTAAGCTCATATGGATACGATTCGATATTATTCAACGCAGCATCAAGCGATTAATCTGATTGAAGCTGACTATAAAAAGTTTGCCTTTCAACGCCACTATCATCTGGATTTTCATATCGGTTTGATCACCAGTGGCCAACAAAAGTTTGTTTATCGTGGCAGCCAACATCAGGTAGGACACGGACAGATCGTCATTATGCCACCGGATGAACTTCACGATGGTCAATCTTTATTTGATTCAGGCTATCAAGTACGAGTGTTATCAATCACTCCAGAATGGTTTAGTGAACATGTAGCATTAAGCCGCTCTCATGCGATGATCAATTTTAATCGCGTAATTGTTGATGACCAATCGATTTTTCAGCAACTGTCTCAGCTCCATCAACGCTTACTGTTGCCTAACCTAAGCCAACTAGAACAAGATTGCCTCCCATACGAAGGACTCGCCAATTTAATTCATCGCTATAGTATAACTAAAGAAAAAGTGGCGATTCCGCTTGGCGTACAAACTATTGCGACGCTGAAAGAATTTCTGATCGCCAATATCGATCAACCTGTACAATTGGCACAACTTGCCCAGCTTTGTCAGCTCAGTCCAACTCAGTTTCAACGTCATTTTAAAGCTCAAATGGGTATGACACCCTACGCTTGGTTTACTCGACTACGTCTAGAGCAGGGCATGAAACTGATAAAAAGTGGTCTAGCAGGAACGGAAGTCGCTCATCGAGTCGGATTTTACGATCAAGCCCATTTTACCAAAGCCTTTAAATGGACTTATGGTGTAACTCCCTCAGCCATCAGTTAAACGTCAATAATTTACAATCCCAGAGCTTTTTAATCTGGCATTCTTAATTCTCTTTAATTTTTTGAGCCATCACCATGAATGAAATCAGCTTATTAATCACCTTAGCCAGTGTCCATTTCATTGCTTTGATGAGTCCGGGGCCAGATATGGCGCTGGTGATTCAAAACGCCACTCGCTACGGTCGCCACACTGGGCTTTATATTGCCCTTGGGCTATCCTGCGGCATCTTACTTCACTCGTTACTAAGCTTAACGGGAGTCAGCTATCTTGTTCATCAACAGCCCTTGCTGTTTGCACTCGTCCAAGTCGCCGGTGGCAGTTACTTACTCTATCTGGGTAGTAATGCACTACGCCATACCATGCAACACTGGAAAGCAAACAGTGGGGTTATCTCTCAGCGCACAGAACTGCTACTGAATAATAAACGGCAAGCGTTTTCTCGTGGCTTAATTACCAATCTGTTTAATCCTAAGGCCTTAGTTTTTTTCATCAGTTTGATGTCAACGTTAGTACCGGCCAGCATGTCACTACAAGGTAAAGGGATGGCGTTACTGATTCTATGGGCTATCTCACTGCTCTGGTTCGCCGCACTAGCGTGGATGCTGTCAACCGAGCGCTTGCAGCGTAAATTGCAACGGGCAAGCCGCTATATTGATTTATTGTGTGGGATTATTTTCAGCCTAATTGGCTTAATGATTCTCTCTCAAGCACTGATCGGCTTGTTTTATCAATCATAATCGCTCCTCGAGCCAAGCGCGCAAAGAGGAAGATTGGCTTGACCTTTTGTAAGCGATCTCGCACAAATAAGTAAGCCAACATCGTTTTCTCTCTAGAGCAACGCCACTTAAAAACAAATAACCAATTGAATTTATTGGCTTTATAATAAAATCCACAGCAAAAAATTGAGCGCCTATTTATTTTTAGTCTCTTGTTGATGTGGCCTAAAAGCGTAGTATGGGTGGTGTCGGAAGGATGCTGACACGGAACAGAAATTACTACGGACAGTAAACGTCAGGATGACGAGTGATGGTTAAGGATTAATCATCAGCAAGGATAGCACAGGGACATTGAAAGGATGCGCTCGTTACTAGGATGGTAACGACAACGGAATGACAATGGACTCCTCTGGATGAGGCAAGGATTGAACATCAGGATGATGTCAAGGACACTGCTCAGGGAACAAGTAAGCGAACTAACAGGATGGTTAGTCGATCAGGATGATAAAGGACACCGCTAGGAAGGCGATGGACGGATTACGCTAAAGGATATGGCATACTATCAAGGAATTGATGCAGGGAGCACCGATTGAGTAGCTGGATTGCTGCAAGTAAGACCCTAACCCCGCAGGCTTTGCCCGCGGGGTTTTCTTTTATCGGTAATCAGCGTTACCCACTTGTTTGGTAACGCTGAAAAACGCTAAGCTTTTTCTAATCGAGCATAAGCGGTGACCAGCCATTTAATGCCTTCACCATTAAACGCGACTTGCACTCTGCTCTGTGGGCCACTGCCTTCAAAGTTGATGATCGTACCTTCACCAAATTTCGGATGCCGCACTCGAGCCCCTAAACTAAAGCCCGTTTCATTAAAATTCTCTTTCACCGCGCTAGTGCTAAACCGGCCACTGCTCGTGGGTCTGCTGACTTGCGCTTTCATGCGCACTTCATCTAAACAGTGCTCAGGTAATTCGCGAATAAAACGCGATGGCTTGTGATATTTGTCTTGGCCGTACAAACGGCGAATTTCTGCATGGGTGATGTATAACTTTTGCATCGCTCGCGTCATGCCGACATAACACAGACGGCGCTCTTCTTCTAAACGCCCCGCTTCTTCAGCGGACATTTGGCTCGGGAACATACCTTCTTCGACACCAACCATAAACACCAAAGGAAATTCGAGTCCTTTCGCGCTGTGTAACGTCATCAATTGCACCGCATCATCAAACTCATCCGCTTGCCCTTCCCCTGCTTCCAGTGCTGCATGGGTTAAAAATGCGGTTAGCATGCTCATCTCATCGGCTTCTTCTGGTTTTTCAAACTGACGCGTGGCGGTGACCAATTCCTCCAAGTTTTCGATTCGCGCCTTAGATTTCTCGCCTTTCTCTTGTTCATACATGGCGTATAAACCCGAAGTTTTGATTACGTGGTCCGTTTGTACGTAAAGTGGCATCTCAGCGCTATCATCTTCCAAGGCATTAATCAGCTCAACAAAACGGCTCAAAGCTCCGGCAGCACGTCCGGTTAGCACTTGCTCATTTAATAACGCGATACTGGCATCCCATAAAGTACAACCGCGATCACGGGCAGCAAAACGAATGGTTTCCAGCGTTTTATCACCCAGCCCTCGCACCGGAGTATTGATCACTCGTTCAAAAGCCGAATCATCATGACGATTAGCGATTAAACGTAAATAGCTCAGCGAATCTTTGATCTCTTGGCGTTCAAAAAAGCGCATCCCGCCATAGATACGATAAGGTAGACCAGCTTGAATTAACGCCTCTTCCAATACCCGTGACTGAGCGTTATTGCGATAAAGCATCGCACAATCATTGAGTAAGCCCCCGTTATCTCGCCACTCTTTAATTTTGGTCACCGTGAAGCGGGCTTCATCCAAATCGTTATAAGCAGAGTACACCGAGATCCGCTCGCCTTCATTACCATCGGTCCATAGCTCTTTACCCATCCGCTCGGTGTTATTGGCAATTAAGGCGTTCGAGGCCTGTAAGATAGTTTTGGTTGAACGGTAGTTTTGCTCAAGGCGAATGGTGTTAACACTCGGAAATTCCAAGGTGAATTTTTCAATATTGGCGATATTCGCTCCGCGCCAGCCATAAATCGATTGATCGTCATCACCCACAATCATCACATGACATTCAGGTCCGGCTAACATGCGTAGCCAAGCGTACTGAATATTATTGGTATCTTGAAATTCGTCGACCAGAATATGTTTGAAACGCGCTTGATAGTGTTCGCGAATATGCTGTTTATCACGCAAAAGCTCGTGAGTACGCAATAAAATTTCGGCAAAATCGACCAGACCGGCTCGGTCGCACGCTTCTTGATAAGCGCTGTACAACTGCAGATAGGTTTGCGTCACCGGATCGCGGTAGACATCAATATGACGCGGACGTAAGCCTTCGTCTTTTTTGCCATTGATCCACCAACAAACCTGTTTAGCGGGCCACTGTTTCTCATCGAGATTTTGCGCTTTGATTAAACGGCGTAATAAACGCAGTTGATCTTCAGAATCCAGAATTTGAAAATCTTCCGGCAAATTGGCGTCTAAATAGTGAGCACGTAAAATACGATGACAAATGCCGTGGAAGGTACCATTCCACATACCCGATGCGCTGCCTTGCATTAGCTCTTCAATGCGTCCACGCATTTCTGCAGCGGCTTTATTGGTAAACGTCACCGACATGACCGAAAACGGCGATGCTTGTTCAACCGAGATTAGCCAAGCAATACGATGCACTAGTACCCGTGTTTTACCACTGCCCGCTCCTGCCAACACCAATAGATTTTCTAAAGGGGCGGCAACGGCTTCGCGCTGTTTATCGTTGAGACCATCGAGCAAAAGAGAGGGATCCATCATGGCTAATCTACTGTTTATTTATACATAATTTGTACGATTATACTCTTAAACGATGGGATAACCAAATGACGTAACAAGTCTCCGTTTCATCGTGATCGTCGAGTGATGGAGTAGAAAAGGGCTGCATGTGCAGCCCTTCTAAGTGATGTTCACTTAACGTGTATTTAAGCGGCAATCCCGGCATGGCGTAGCATAGCGTCGATTTGTGGTTCACGACCACGAAAACGCTTGAATAGCTCCATAGGCTCTTCACTGCCACCCATTTCAAGAATGTTTTCTAGGAAGCTTTGTCCAGTTTGAGTATTAAAAATACCCTCTTCTTCAAAGCGTGAAAACGCATCTGCAGACAACACTTCTGCCCATAAATAGCTGTAGTAACCAGCGCTATAACCACCAGCAAAAATATGGCTAAAGCTGTGAGAGAAACGGTTCCACTCTAAGCTTGGTAATACTGAGACCTTTTTCTTCACTTCAGCTAAGGTTTCTAGCACTTTTGGCCCGACTTCTGGGTCGTAGGTGGTATGAAGCGTAAAGTCGAACAGACCGAATTCCAATTGACGCAAAATAAACATCGCCGATTGGAAGTTCTTCGCAGCGAGCATTTTATCCAGCATTGCTTTCGGCAGCGGTTCACCAGTTTGATAATGACCTGAAATAAAGGTCAATGCCTCTTCTTCCCAGCACCAGTTTTCTAAAAATTGACTCGGTAACTCAACCGCGTCCCAAGGCACACCATTGATGCCAGACACCGAGCCAATATCAACTTGAGTCAGCATATGATGAATACCATGACCAAATTCGTGAAACAGCGTCACCACTTCATCATGAGTAAATAAGGCTGGCTTATCGCCGATTGGGCGGTTGAAGTTACAGGTTAAATAAGCCACTGGCGTTTGCAATTCACCATTTTGCGTCACACGACGGCCACGGCAATCGTCCATCCAAGCACCGCCCCGTTTATGCTCACGAGCGTACAGATCAAGATAGAAGCTACCACGTAAGGTATGGTTGGAATCAAAAATATCAAAGAAACGTACCGAAGGATGCCAAGTATCTACCCCTGCACGCTCTTTAACCGACATACCGAACACACGGTGAAGCACTTCAAATAAGCCTTTAACTACCGTTGTTTCAGGGAAATAAGGACGCAATTCCTCATCGGAAATGTTAAACAAGTGCTGTTTTTGCTTCTCACTGTAGTAAGCGACATCCCACAATTGCAGCTCAGACACGCCATATTCTTGCTCAGCAAATTGGCGTAAGGCTTCCACTTCACGCTCGCCTTGAGGCTTGGCTTTCGTCGCCAAATCATTCAGGAAGCCCAACACTTGATCTGGGGTTTCCGCCATTTTGGTCGCTAATGATTTTTCACTGTAGGAGTTAAACCCTAACATCCGAGCAATTTCATGGCGTAGCTTGAGTTTCTCAGCAATGATCTCACTGTTGTCCCATTGACCAGCGTTAGGGCCGCGATCCGATGCTCGCGTCACGTACGCTTCATACAACTCTTGACGCAGAGCTTGGTTATCACAATAGGTCATCACGGGCAGATAAGAAGGCATCTCTAGAGTCAATAAATACCCTTCTAACCCTTTCGCTTCTGCGGCTGCTTTCGCTGCAGCAAGGGCCGATTCTGGCATACCCGCTAACTGCTCAACATCGGAGATCTGTTTGCTCCAGCCCATGGTGGCATCAAGGACATTATTAGAAAACTTTGAACCTAACTCGGACATGCGCTTACTGATCTCACCATAGCGTTTCTGCTCGGCGGCAGGTAAGCCAATCCCCGAAAGCTCAAAATCACGCAAGCCATCGTCGATGGTTTTTTGCTGAGCTCGAGTTAAGGTTGCAAACTCTGGACTGGCTTTGATCGCTTTATAAGCTTCGAACAGTCCTTTGTGTTGTCCAACCCAGGTGCTGTACTCAGAAAGCAGAGGCAGGCAGCTTTCATAAGCATCACGTAGCTCATCACTATTGACAACGGAATTCATGTGACTGACCGGTGACCACACTCGGCTTAAGCGATCATCGACTTCTTCAATCGGCGCAATCACACTCGCCCATGAAGGTTGAGTGTTACCCTCAAGAACTTGGTTAATTTTAGTGCGGCAAGCTTCAATCACTTGTTCAACCGCAGGTTTTACATGCTCAGGTTTAATGGCAGAAAACGGCGGTAAATCCGTGAACGTGAGAAGAGGATTTGACATATAACATTCCTTTTGAGTTAAGACGTGTCGCTCTCCTTCCTATTTGTAGTGGCAAAGTAAGAAGGTTGTGTTATGAGAAAGTAAATCGGGGTGGTGAGGCAAAATTTCAATAGCGACTTAAGTATTATGACTTAAAATCACCACAAGATTGACGATGTTAAGCTAACTTTCACCCCACTATCCCAAACGACTTGGAGTTACAAGTAAGCGGCAAGTGAATCAATCCCCATGAGCATAGACAAACGATGTGATTGGGGTGAATAAATGCAACCAACACCGCGGCAGCTTCAAGTACGAAGAGGATATCATCAACCCACCTCGCTCAGACTGACGTATCACCAACTGCACCTGAAATGCTTTTGAGTATATAATCAGGCAATATTATTTGATTCACTAGCCACACTCGCGCAGGAGTGTTTTGAGAGCTCATTTTGCTAAGTTATCGTCACAGTTTTCATGCTGGCAACCACGCTGATGTATTAAAGCATATCGTACAAAGTCTTATTCTCAATGCTTTACAGCAAAAAGAGACGCCATTTGTTTATCACGATACTCATTCTGGCGTTGGGCGCTACGATTTAACCCACGAGTGGTCAGAAAAAACCGGAGAATACAAACAAGGGATTGGCCGATTATGGCAGCAGACAGACACTCCCGCGGCAATAGACAGTTATCTGGATGCGGTTAAAGCGCTCAACCAAGGCGAGGAGCTACGCTATTACCCAGGTTCACCACGCATCGCTCGCGCTCACCTTCGTGCCCAAGACCGCATGGTACTCAGCGAACTGCATCCCAGTGATTACCCATTACTGGAGCAAGAATTTGCTCGTGATCGCCAAGTGGCCATTTACAAACAAGACGGCTTTGCACGCTTAAAAGCCAGCTTGCCGCCGAAAGAACGCCGCGGCTTGGTGCTGATTGATCCGCCTTATGAGCTGGCCAAAGAGTATCGCGATGTGGTGCAAGCCATCGCACAAAGCCATAAACGTTGGTCAACGGGCATTTATGCGATTTGGTATCCTGTGGTTAACCGCTGCGATATTGAAGATATGTTAGAAGGCCTAGCTAACCTTGGCATTCGTAAAATCTTACAAATTGAACTTGGCGTGGCGCCCGATACCAATCAACGTGGCATGACCGCGTCAGGGATGATTGTAATTAACCCGCCGTGGAAACTGGAGAGTGAAATGCAAACCATTCTGCCGTTTCTCAAGCAAGCCATCGCTCCCGCAACGGGTCATTTTAAAGTCGAATGGGTTGTTCCAGAATAAACAGACCCAATCTACTTAGGGTCTGTTTATCTTTCGCGGTTAAATTTTGTTCGAGATAAAAGTGTTTTAATCGCGGCGAGAGGTTTGTAGCCTAGTTATTCTAGGCAAAACACCTCTCAACAAAGAGTAAAACACTTTTAGCCGAACCCTTCGGGCAGCGTTTGTGGCTCCTTTCTACGGCGTTATCGGCTTTTCAGGTAGAATAACTACATTTCAAAGCCTCTGCCTTGTATAAAGAAGCCACAAACAGCTGCAAAAATCAGCTCGAAAGATAAACAGACCCTAATAACGCACTGAAAAGAATAACGGAGAAAGGAATGACAACACATTTTGATTATATCTGTATTGGTGGCGGCAGCGGTGGCATCGCTTCAGCGAACCGCGCGGCAATGTATGGCGCAAAAGTCGCTTTGATTGAAGCGAAAGATCTCGGTGGCACTTGTGTGAATGTCGGCTGTGTGCCGAAAAAAGTCATGTGGCATGGCGCTCAAATTGCCGAAGCCATGCAGCTTTACGCGAAAGACTACGGCTTTGATGTCAAGGTTAATGGTCTAGATTGGTCAAAACTGATTGAAAGCCGTCAAGCCTATATCGGTCGTATTCATCAATCTTATGATCGCGTACTCGGTAATAACAAAGTGCAGGTTATTCGTGGTTTTGCCCGCTTCATTGATACCAAAACTATCGAAGTGGAAGGCAAACACTATACCGCCGATCATATTTTGATTGCCGTGGGTGGCCGACCAACCATTCCAAACATTCCTGGTGCAGAATACGGTATTGATTCCAACGGCTTCTTTGAGTTAACCGAGCAACCGAAACGCGTAGCCGTGGTCGGCGCGGGTTATATTGCGGTTGAGATCGCCGGGGTACTGCATGCCCTTGGTACAGAGACCCACTTGTTTGTACGCAAAGAATCGCCACTGCGCAGCTTTGATCCGATGATCATCGATACTTTGACCGAAGTAATGAAAACGGAAGGGCCAACGCTGCACACCCATAGCGTGCCAAAACAAGTCGTTAAAGAGGCCGATGGCAGTCTGACGCTGCATCTTGAAAATGGCCAAAGCTGCAATGTCGATACTCTGATCTGGGCGATTGGTCGCCATCCTGCCACGGATGCGATTAATCTTGCCGCCACTGGCGTAGCGATTAATGAGCAAGGCTATATTAAAGTCGATCAATACCAAAACACCAATGTTGAAGGCATTTACTGCGTCGGCGATATTATGGAAGGCGGTATTGAGTTAACCCCCGTGGCTGTTAAAGCTGGTCGTCAACTGTCCGAGCGTTTGTTCAACAACAAACCCGAAGCAAAAATGGATTATGAGTTAGTGCCTACCGTGGTCTTTAGTCACCCACCGATTGGTACCATCGGCTTAACCGAACCCGACGCGATAGCTAAATATGGCGCGGATCAGGTCAAAATCTATACATCAAGCTTTACTGCCATGTATACCGCGGTAACCTCTCATCGCCAGCCATGCAAAATGAAATTAGTCTGCGCAGGGCCAGAAGAAACCGTGGTCGGTTTACATGGTATTGGCTTTACAGTGGATGAAATGATTCAAGGTTTTGCAGTTGCAATGAAGATGGGCGCGACGAAAGCTGACTTTGATTCGGTGGTGGCTATTCACCCAACGGGCAGTGAAGAGTTCGTTACTATGAGGTAGCCTCTCATCCTAATAAAACTGCGAGCTCACGTTTTGGCTCGCAGTTTTTTATGCACTTGTCTTAACGTAATCACTCTTGTTGAATCGGCGCTTCTAAACCGTAAGACTCAAATATCCGGGTGATTTCCCCAGAACGGCGCATTTCAGTCAATGCAGCCTCTAATTGATTAATGTATTGATAATTTGCTGAGCGTCTAGGTACGCTGAAAAAGCGTCCATTGAGCGAAACATCCGTATAACTGATTTTTCTCAGTTCGGGATCACTTTCAAACACTTCAAGTCCATGCTGCTCCGAAGTGATTGCCAAATCAAATCGTCCCGCCTTAAGCATATTAATAATTTGATCGCCACTAGTGACAAAAATGGTCCGTAGCTGATCGGTATTTTGATTGAATTGTGAACTATAAAAACTGCCATTTAATGCACCAACGACATACCCTTTACTGACGATTTCATCAAAATCTTTAGCATCGATATCAGAGTTTTTCCGGGTAAAATAAAAGACCTCTCTTTGACCATAACCCATGAGTAGTGGATGTAAATAGACCTCGCGCTCCTCATCCATCGAGTGTAAGGGGATTAAGTCAACACCGCCTTGTGGCGCAACACCAATGGTTCTCGCCCAAGGCACTTGCGTCCACTGAACTTGATGGCCTAATTTACCAATGACTTGAGTGATCACATCCCCACCCGGCCCTTTGCACTGACCATTTTCAAAATAAAGATAGGGGATTCGGTCTCGACAATGGCCTTGCCACGTCACATTAGCCCAAAGTGGTGCAGAAAAAAACAAACTTAACCAGCTGATAATTAATAACTTAATACCTTTACTCATGCTAACTCCTCCAGTTAGTAAAGCATATGCCCCATAACAGAGCGGCTACCAATGAGCAAAGTATAGACAGTGATTACGACTATTGCTGAATGGATAGTGTTAGTGCAACATCGATGAACTCTTCAATAATCATCTTAAATCACTCTCTACGGCTTTATTGTGCAGACTTCACACACAATACATTCAGCTTCGAATTACCTTGCAGTTGAGTCACTTTACCGCTGGCAAATAACCCTTTACGGCCTTCTCCCCAATAGGGAATGTACAATGGCCACTGATCTCGCTCAGCAATCTGACTGGCTAATAGCTGCTGCCACTCTTGCTGATTTACTAAACGCATCGTTTGTTGCTGACAGAGCGTTCTTGCCTCGTCATAACTGAGTCGATTCCATGGCTGGTTGTGCTCCATATAAAACGACTTATTTGTCGCAAAGCTATAAGGAACGACGTAAGTCGTGCCATTAATTGTCGCTTGATGACGGATCTCAACATCTTCAGAAGCACTTACTGGCCGAGCAGAACGCAGCGGTTGAATTGCCGCCACACCGCTTTCCGCCACTTTTCGTTCTGCCTGTTTTGCCGGACTGACCGTGGTTGGAGTGGTCACCGTTGAGAGAGGAGTTGTTGATGGGCGAATTTCTCGAATAAACGCTTCACGATAAGCGGCAAGGTTATTAACCAGCATCAACTCACTGCGAGCTTGGGTAAAATTATCATAAGGGCCAATCAAACAGCGTGTGGCGCGCCCTTCGGGTTTCATCCATACATGGGTTGAAATACGCTGATAGATAGGTTTCGCTTGCTCAAGGGATAAGGGCTTATCAAGTAAACCGCATTGGATCCAGAACTGAGATTGACTTGAACGTGGCTGACTATTGCCCCATAACCCATCACCGATCGGGCAATCACTGGCCAGAACCGGTAACTGTTCGCTAGAGGCTTGCGTTGCTTCGCAAAGTGCCTCTTGAGCAAATAATCGGCCGTTAAAGAATAAAGCTCCGCCTAATAGTAGGTAAACGAGCCCTCGCGGTGCCGTGTTGATTGTGCTGATTCCCATATCTATCGTTATCCCGACTCTAGTGACAACAGTGATTTGATTCGCTGCGAACTCATGGCCTCAAAACCACTGCGAAAATCACGCCAACATCGATGTCCTGAGAAAGAGAGTCGTCCTCAATGACGACTCTCAGTGTAAGTGGCATATCGATATAAAATCAATCAGCTAGGCCTCAACCTTTGTAAATTTTAGGATTGAAGACATCACGCAGCCAATCGCCCAACAAGTTAATCACCAACACTAGGCTGATCAAAATAATGCCGGGGAATACGGTTATCCACCACGCGCCAGAGAAAATATACTTAAATCCGGTACTAATTAACGCTCCTAAAGACGGTTGATCAACGGGCAATCCTAGACCAAGAAACGACAACGCTGCTTCAGACATGATCGCATTGGCAATTTGAACTGTTGAAATGACTAATATTGGTGATAAACAGTTAGGCAAAATATGTCGAAACATAATCCGTAGCGACTTGAACCCCATCACGCGTGCCGCTTCAACGTACTCTTTTTGCTTTTCAGCTAACACGGATGCGCGAATGGTTCGAGCATACTGAGGCCACTCCGCAATACCGATGATCACCACCAGCATGATCACCGCATATTGGCTATAAAATTCGCCGCCAAAACTGGCTTTAAAAATCGCCGAAACGATGATTGCCACCATCATGGTCGAAAAAGAGAGTTGAATGTCGGCAAAACGCATTAAAAAACTGTCGATACGCCCACCAAAATAGCCCGCAGAAAGGCCAATAATGATCCCCAAGATAAGCTGTAACCCAACGGCGAGAAAGCCTATCGTCAGCGATAAGCGCGAGCCATACAAAATGGTTGAGAGAATATCTCGTCCTTGCCCATCGGTACCCAATACAAATTGCCCATCACCGCCCTCAATCCACATAGGAGGCAGCTCAGAATCCATAATGTCGATACTGGCGAGATCATAAGGGTTCGTCGGCGCGATCACAGGCGCTAACAAGGCTAACAGCAAAAAAACACTAAATAGCGCAAAGCTGACCATCGCCACTTTATCGCGTAAAAAATAATACAAAAAATCCGATTGTTTAAAGCGCTGCCAAGCGGAAGGCATGGTTGTTATTGCCGTCATGATTAGGCTCCTTTTCCGGTGAGATTCACCGTCGGATTAATTAATCCATACAGTAGGTCAACGATCGTATTGGTCACGACAAAAATTAACCCGACAAAAATTACGTAAGCCGTGATCAGCGGTGTATCAACACGATTAATCGCTTCCAAAAAGAGCAATCCAGTCCCCGGCCACTGAAAGACCGTTTCGGTCAAAATGGTATACGCCACCATGGTACCAATTTGTACACCGCCTACCGTCAACACCGGTAATAGGGTGTTTTTTAAAGCATGTTGAAAATAGATTTTATTCATCGCTAAGCCTTTGGCTTTAGCGAACTTAATGTATTCAGAGTTTAAAACTTCTAACATCTCTGCTCGGACTAAACGAATAAACAGAGGTAGCATAATCGAAGACAAGGCGATACTTGGTAACACTAAATGACTTAACCCATTGAGGTTAAATAATCCCGACTGCCAGCCGAAAACATTGGTGGTTTGCCCGCGGCCATAAGAAGGCAACCAGCCCAGTTCAATGGAAAACACATACATCAACATAATGGCGGTCAAAAAGACGGGGATCGAAATACCGATACTGCTGCCAGCCATAATCAGTTTCGAAAACAGCCGTTTAGGATGAATAGCCGAATAGACGCCTAATGGAATGGATAAAGTAATAATAATCACGGTCGCGGCAAAAACTAGCTCAAGTGTCGCAACCAGTTTATCTAAAATCACCTCAGCCGCTGGACGTTTAAAAAAGTAGGAGGTCCCTAAATCACCTTTGATCGCCGCGCCCAAGAAACGACTATATTTGACTAAAAATGGGTCATTAAGCCCCAACTCATCACGCATCGCTTGACGCTGTGCTTCTGACACCGATTGCCCAACCAGTTCACGCAACGGATCGCCTAAATTATCTTGAATGGCAAACGCCACCAAGCTAATCACAAACATGACGATCAGTGCCTGATATAGACGTTTGATCAAAAAAGAAAACATTCCCTGCCCCTTACACTATCCATAACTCTTGTCGGATTGATGACCACATCAACCACAATAAAACGACCGCTTTAAAGAAGAAAAAAGGTTGCCGTCTGAGAGGGCAACCTTTCCTCAACTTCAAACATTTCAGAAAGGTTATCTAAACGCTACTTGTTAACCACCAAATCGCCAAAGTAAGGGAAGTCCATACCATTGATGATCGGCGCTAACTCTAGGTTTTTCTTCGCCGCCCAAGAAGGATCTTGCCAATGCAATGGTACGAATGCCGCTTCGTTGTATAAGATCTCTTCTACCTTTTTCAACATCTCGCTGCGTTTGGCTAAATCGGTCTCAACGTTAGACGCATTGACCAAAGCATCCACTTCTGGATTAGAGTAGTGACCACAGTTGTATTGCCCTTTACCCGTTTGCTCATTACGCGTCATGGTTAAAAACTCAGTAAAGTTAGCGGAATCTTCTGTATCTGGGTGCCAGCCAATCAGCAACATATCCGCTGCACATTTATCAAATTCTGGCCAATATTGCGCTTTAGGCATGGTTTTCAAATCAACTTTAATATTGATACGAGCAAGCATTGCAGAAGCGGCTTGAGCAATTTTATCGTCATTAACATAGCGGTTATTCGGCGAAATCATCGACAAATTAAAGCCTTGTTCATAACCAGCGTCTTTCATCAATTGTCTGGCTTTTTCAAGATCAAAGCGCGGTTTGAGATTCTCGTTATAACCGGCATAACCGACTGGGCTTTGCTGACCAGCGGCCGTCGCCGCGCCGCGCATAACACGATCAACAATCCCTTGATTATTAATCGCATAGACAATCGCTTGACGAACACGTACATCACGTAGGGCTTCATGACTATTTTGGTTTAATTGAAAGGTGATCACGCGTGTACCCGGCATGGTGTACAGCTCAACATCACGCGCATTACGAATGCGTTGGTAATCATTAGGCGAGACAGGTGCAATCATATCGACGCCACCGGATAATAATGCCGCCACACGGGTTGCATCTTCTTTGATCGGCACGAGAGTCAGTTTCTCAACATTACCCTTGCTGGCTGTATCCCAGTAATCCGTAAAGCGAGCAAACTCCATACGAATACCCTGCTCACGGTGAGTAATAATGAAAGGGCCTGTGCCCGAAGCATTTAAAGAAGCAAAGGAAGATCCGTGTTTGACAATTTCCGCTTTATCTTTGCCATCAGCGGTCTTGCCAGAGTAGAACTGGCTGTCCATCGGGAAAATATAGGTCGCAACGTTTTCGATCAGGGGATAAACACCATGGGTTTTAATATCCACCGTATAATCATCCACTTTACTGATCGAAGCTAGCGGCTCAAAAATACCTTTAAAATCGGCCGACTCTTTCAAGCGATTGAACGTCCATATCACATCATCGGCAGTGAAAGGATTACCAGAGTGAAACTTGACGCCTTCGCGCAAATGAAAGCGCATGGTTTCATCATCCAAACGCTGCCAAGATTTCGCTAAACGGGCTTCAAATTGCATGTCTTGAGTAAAACGAATCAGCGGGTCAAACACCATGTGCGATAACTGAAGTGTACCGCCAGAGAGCTGCTCATGAGGATCCATCGATACCGGGTCTGAATCGTAAGCGATTTTTATTTGTGCTGCGTTGAGCGAAAAACTCAGTCCAGCAGTAATTAAGGCTAGGGCTAGCTTGCTTTTAATGATTTTCATTGCATAACTCCTTATGCGGGAATCAATATCCCTATGGGTTGTTTTGATTATGAGATGTTACGTCGATAATCGATGACTAACGGTTAACGCCACCGCACATTAGGCAGAGACTTTCTGCTCTCTTAGTCCGGTGAACTCTGGCATTAACGAAATTAATTGCTGACTGTATTCATGTTGTGGATGAGTGAATAATTGTTCTGTCGGAGCCACTTCTAATAAGGTCCCCATCTTCATCACCCCGACTCGGTCACACATTTGGCGAATCACCGGCAAATCATGACTGATGAATAACATGGTTAAGTTGAGCTCTTGTTGTAAGTCTTTTAATAAATTCAAGATTTGTGCTTGTACAGAAACATCCAAAGCAGAGGTCGGTTCATCACAAATCAATAAACGAGGGCGAGTCGCGAGAGCTCGAGCTATCGAAATTCGTTGGCGCTGACCACCAGAAAACTCATGAGGATACTTAACACCAGCCATTCGCCCTAAGCCGACATACTCTAAAAGATCGTGTACGATTTGCCGCGTTTGCGATTCATTATCCGTTAAACGGTGGAAACGAATCGGTTCCGCGATGATGTCCATCACCTTCATACGAGGATTCATTGACGTGTATGGATTTTGAAATACCATTTGCATCTGACGACGAATGGGGCGACGCTGCTTCTCTGATTTTAACGCTGTAAGATCAATGCCTTCAAAAGTGACTCTACCTTCATTCGGCTGATACAAGCCAGCAATGACTCGCGCAATAGTGGATTTACCCGATCCCGATTCACCGACCAGCCCAAAGGTTTCCCCCTCATGAACTTGAAAACTGACGTTATTCGAGGCTTGAACATACTCACGGCGACTGGCAAATAGGGAGTCCTTAGTCACAAAGCGCAAGTTAACCCGCTCAACATTCAAAAGTGGGCCCGTATAGGCGCGCTGATCTTGGCTTTGTCCTAACCAATGAGTTTTGATATCCAGTGGAGCTAGCTCACTGGCTTGTTCGATGTAGCTGACCAGTGGAAATCGGTCTAATTTGATATCTGAACGCGGGACGGCAGAAATCAAGCTACGTGTGTAAGGATGATCTGGGTCGCCAAGCACTTTCGCTGTTGGTCCAAATTCGACTAAATCGCCCCGATACATCACAGCAACGCGATCAGTCACATTGGAAACGACGCCCATATCATGGGTCACCAGCATACAGCCAACATTATTTTTCTTACACAAATCACGAATCAAACTCAAGATCTGATCTTGAATAGACACGTCTAGCGCAGTGGTTGGTTCATCAGCAATGATCAGATCAGGCTCTCCGGCCAAGGCGATAGCGATCACCACTCTTTGACGCATACCACCGGAAAATTGGTGAGGATATTGCTTAAGACGATTTTCAGGTTGGGGAATACCCACTTGGTTCATCAACGCTAAGGCACGCTGGTAAGCCTGTTCATTACTCACTTTCATATTGGCATGAATGGTTTCCGTCAACTGTTGCTCAACGGTGAATAATGGATTTAAAGAGGTCATCGGATCTTGAAAAATAAAACCGATTTTTGAACCTCGCACTTGGCGCATTTGTTCTATCGATAGACCAGAAATTTTCTCGCCATTTAAAAACACTTCGCCGCCAGCAACAGTCCCTGGTGGACTCAATAAATCGATAATTGCATTACCAACAGTCGATTTTCCAGCGCCAGATTCTCCCACCACACCGACAATTTCACCGCGCTGAATATCCAATGTGAGTGATTTTACCGCAACATGAACCCCATGACGTGAGGGATATTCTATTCGTAAGTTATTAACTTCTAAAAGTGACATGCAAACCAGACCTCAACCGCTATGGCGTAATTATCCGTGTCTGAGACTGACTGATTCAGACCATAAAATGGCTGATTATTCAGTCAGTACCCATCAATCCTTTTGACCAGTCCACTGTTCTGGTTATTTACAAGTTGAACAATTTGGCAAAATTTTCACATAAAAGCAACAAGCAAACTCGAAAAGATAAATTTACCGATAAACGATTGAAAAGCGCAGGACAACACAGATTTGCAGAAGAATTCTTTATAAAGAAAAGCCCTAGTCTCTCAACTAGCGCTTCTTATCATGGTCGGTGAAGAGATGGGCTTGAATATCAGGCGCCCCCCCGCCCCTAGCAAGAGCGCTATATCATTTTAAATTTAGCGCATGAAAAAAGCCCCAGTCTTTCGACTAGGGCTTCTTATGATGGTCGGTGAAGAGCTGGGCTTGAATATCAGGCGAACCCCCGCCCCTAGCAAGAGCGCTATATCATTTTAAATTTAGCACATGAAAAAAAGCCCCAGTCTTTTGACTAGGGCTTCTTATAATGGTCGGTGAAGAGGGATTCGAACCCCCGACCCTCTGGTCCCAAACCAGATGCGCTACCAAGCTGCGCTATTCACCGAGATTTTATTCGCTTTATAATGGGGTGACTAACGAGGCTCGAACTCGCGACAACCGGAATCACAATCCGGGGCTCTACCAACTGAGCTATAGTCACCATCAATTTTTTTATCGTTAGCTGTATTTTAACGATTTAAGTCAGCTTATTGACCAACTTATTGAAAAATGGTCGGTGAAGAGGGATTCGAACCCCCGACCCTCTGGTCCCAAACCAGATGCGCTACCAAGCTGCGCTATTCACCGAAACAATTTTTGACTTTAAGAACAACTACCGAGGGTCGCCCTCTGGTCCGCTGTTCCCAAATTCGGGATGCGCCACCAAGTTGCGCTGCTTACCGATATAATCTTTTTATCTCGAAAAATCAAGAACGGAAGCCATTGCTACCAAAATAATGGGGTGACTAACGAGGCTCGAACTCGCGACAACCGGAATCACAATCCGGGGCTCTACCAACTGAGCTATAGTCACCACTGATGTTGCCAATACACACCCTGATCAACCAACCGGATGGCGCGCCCGAAAGGATTCGAACCTTCGACCTTTGGCTCCGGAGGCCAACGCTCTATCCAGCTGAGCTACGGGCGCATGCCCTATCGGCGGAGTGGAATAATACGGATATCCCCTGAGGGCGTCTAGTACTTTTTCAACTTTTTTTCTTGTTTGGCGTCTTTTTCAACAAAACAGACTGATAAAAGCCAGTTTCATGACGAATACCTAATACTAAGGCGCCTCATCCACGATAAAAACACGCCATAGCATCAAAAAAATCCATCAATATTGACTATTTTTTATTAAACATGGCTTTTAAATTAGCGATATGTGCTTGGCCTTTATTCATTCGCTCTTCTTGAGAAAGTACTTTTTTCTGCGTTTCCCATTCAACATCATCGTAGGGTAACTCGTCCAAAAATCGACTTTGCGTTGGTTTAATCAGTTCACCAAACTGGCGGCGTTCTTTACAAACAGTAAAAGTTAATTCTCGCTGTGCTCGTGTAATGCCAACGTACATCAAACGACGCTCCTCTTCGACATTCTCTTCATCAATACTGGTTTGATGGGGCAAAATACCTTCTTCAGCGCCTATCAGATAAACGTAAGGAAACTCCAATCCTTTCGAGGCATGCAGCGTCATTAACTGTACGGCATCACTGTCATCATCTTGCTCACCACGCTCCATCATGTCACGCAAAGTTAAGCGTTGAACCACTTCTCTTAGGGTTTTCTCTTCTTGATCATAATTATCACCTTCTAAATCGGCGACAATCCAAGCATAAAGTTCAGAAACGTTTTTCATACGCATTTCTGCCGCTTTGGCGCTCGATGACGTTTCATACAACCAATCTTCGTAGTGAATATCGCGTACCAGCGAGCGTAAGGCTTCGACAGTATTGCCACGTTCCACATTATCGGTAATTTCAACTAACCACTGCGTAAAACGTCGTACATTATCCAGGCCACGCCCCGATAAATGTTGTTCCAATCCTAATTCAAAACTCGCTGCAAATAGGCTCTTTCCTCGCATGTTCGCGTAACTGCCTAATTTCTCTAAGGTCGCTGGCCCTATTTCTCGCTTCGGGGTATTCACAATCCGTAAAAAGGCATTATCGTCATCCGGATTCACCAATACTCGTAAATAAGCCATGATGTCTTTAATTTCTGCTCGGGCAAAAAACGACGTTCCCCCAGATAATTTATAAGGCACTCGGTTCTGCATTAATGACTTTTCAATCAAGCGCGATTGATGGTTGCCACGATATAAAATCGCGTAATCACGGTATTCGGTGCGGTTAAGAAATTTATGGGCAATCAGTTCGGCGGTCACTCGTTCTGCTTCATGATCTTCATTATTGGCCAGAATAACTTTGAGTTTTTCCCCATCAGGAATGTCGGAAAACAATACTTTTTCATAAACATGGGGATTATTAGCAATCAAAATGTTCGCGGCACGTAAAATTCGACTGGTTGAACGATAGTTCTGCTCTAATTTAATCAATTTTAAATGACTAAAATCTTGACCTAGCTGGACCAAATTTTGTGGTCGAGCGCCTCGCCAAGAGTAGATCGATTGATCATCATCACCGACGACGGTTAAGCGCCCACGCTCACCAACCAGTAATTTGACCAATTGATATTGGCTGTTATTGGTGTCTTGATATTCATCAACAAGTAAATACCGGATACGGCTTTGCCAGCGCGTTCTCACCTCTTGATGATCACGCAAGAGTCGAACGGGTAGTGAGATCAAATCATCGAAGTCTAACGCGTTATACGCTTGCATCTGTTTTTGATAACACTCATAACAAAAAGCAAAAAGTTGTTGTTGCTCACCCTTTGCAGTCGCTTTAGCTTGCGATGGCGATATCATGTCATTCTTCCAATTAGAGATGCTACTCAATAACTGGCGCAACAAATCTTTATCGCCCTCTAACTGAGATTCCGTGAGCTCTTTCAATAAGGCCAACTGATCTTGATCGTCAAATAATGAGAAACCCGGTTTTAACCCTAACGTTTTATATTCTCTACGAATAATGGTTAAGCCAAGGGTATGAAACGTTGACACAATAAGGCCACGAGCTTCCGCCCTGCCTAATGTTTGACCAACGCGTTCTTTCATTTCTCGGGCAGCTTTATTGGTAAAAGTCACCGCGGCAATATTACGCGCCTTATATCCACACTGCTGAACTAAATAGGCAATTTTATTGGTAATCACGCGAGTTTTTCCCGATCCTGCCCCGGCAAGGACGAGACAAGGACCCGATACATATTTTACCGCTTCATCTTGTCGTGAGTTCAGCTTCATCTTCTTCTCTGTGTGGATTATTCAAGACGCTAATCATAATGCCGCTGATGATTCAATACTATGTTGAACTCAAAAAACAGCCGCAAAGTAAAATTTTTTATTATTTACTGCACAACTGTATTGCAAACATGGTTAGGTTGTAGGCTATAATGCTCTCTCAATTAGCCAAGATGATGGCAAGCTTGTTGTTCAGGAAGAAGAAAATATGAGCAACAAGTCATAACAACTGATTGCAAATAAAATGAATTGAGCAAAAAATAGCTATTGGACTCTCTCTTTACTGGTAATCATCGGTACAACCACCTACGTTTTATAAACGTTGCTACCGGTTTATTTAGCTACTGAGCATGAGGTGTATCCAACACACTTAGCCCAAAAACCCTGATCCCTCTCATCGATTTTGATAGGGAAACCTTTCAACAATGTGGCACATTTCAAGTCGTCATCAAACCGATTGAGATACCGTCATTCAACATTAACTTGGAGTTCTCACCAGAATGAAAAAGTGGACATTATTTATGTTACTTATCGTGGTGCTGCTATTTGGTAGCGTGATAGGTTTCAATCTGTTTAAACAGCAAAAAATCGCTGAATTTATGGCCAATCGACCTGAAGCAGAATTCCCAGTGACGGTCACTCAAGTCAATGCCGTTGATTGGATACCGGTCATCGAAGCGATAGGGTTTATTGAACCCAACCAAGGGGTGACATTGACCACGGAAACCAGTGGCGTGATTGATCGCATCTTGTTTGAATCAGGTGCTCAAGTAGAAGAAGACCAACCACTGGTAATGCTTGACTCCGCCGTCGAACAAGCCAATTTGAAGAGCTCGCAGGCTCGACTCCCAGCGGCAAAAGCAAAATACGAGCGTTATAAAGGTCTGTTCAGTAGAGGAGCCATCTCTCAAGAAGCATTTGATGATGCAGAGGCCAGTTACTACTCTCTCGCGGCCGATATTGAAAGCTTAAAAGCCGCTATCGCTCGCCGTGAAATTAAAGCTCCTTTTGCTGGCGTGGTAGGTATTCGTAATGTCAATCTCGGTCAATATTTACAACCTGGTACCGATATTGTCCGTTTAGAAGACACCACCGTTATGCGTTTACGTTTTACCGTGCCACAAACCGATATTTCTCGCATATCAATTGGACAAAATGTTGATATTTTTGTCGATGCTTATCCTAACGATGCTTTTAAAGGCTCGATCACCGCAATTGAGCCAGCAGTCAGTGTGCAAAGTGGTCTGATTCAAGTTCAAGCTGATATCCCTAATAGCGATGGTAAATTACGCAGCGGTATGTTTGCTCGCTCGCACATCATCTTACCAACCTTAGATAATCAGGTAACTCTGCCTCAAACCGCCATCACCTTTACGCTCTATGGCGACAGTGTGTTTGTACTAACTGAAGATAACGGTGAGCAGCGTGTCGAACAACGAGTGATTAAAGTTGGAGAACGTGCCCGTGATATCGCTCATATTCTCGAAGGTATCAATCCTGGGGATGTCGTCGTCACGACAGGGCAAGTTCGTTTAAGTAACGGCGTGAAAGTGCGTATCGTAGAAAGCGATGCGACAACGCCACCAGCCAAAACACCGATGCTGTAACCGGAGGAATTATGCGCTTTACTGATGTTTTTATTAAACGTCCGGTTTTAGCGGTATCAATCAGCTTTTTGATTGCATTGCTTGGTTTACAAGCCATGTTCAAAATGCAAGTGAGCGAATACCCTGAAATGACCAATACGGTGATCACCGTTTCCACCAGTTACTACGGTGCCAGTGCTGATTTGATCCAAGGCTTTATCACTCAGCCATTAGAGCAAGCCGTCGCTCAAGCTGATAATATTGACTATATGACGTCGCAATCGGTGTTAGGCAGCTCAAAAATCACCGTTTACATGAAACTCAATACCGATCCGAATGCCGCATTGGCGGACATTTTAGCCAAAACTAATTCGGTTCGTTCTCAATTACCTAAAGAAGCTGAAGACCCATCGGTCAGTATGTCAACGGGCTCAACTACCGCTGTGCTGTATTTGGGTTTTACCAGCGATGAGCTCGATTCCAGTCAGATCACCGATTATTTACAACGAGTGATAAACCCTCAACTGTACGCGATTAATGGTATTTCCAGTATCGATCTGTACGGCGGGATGAAATATGCCCTACGTGTGTGGTTAGACCCGGCGAAAATGGCGGCATTTAACCTCACGGCTAAAGAGGTTATGGGCGTATTGAGCGCGAATAACTATCAATCAGCGACTGGTCAAATCACTGGTGAGTTTGTTCTGTTTAACGGCAGTGCTGATACTCAAGTTTCGAGTGTTGAAGAGCTCAAAAACCTTGTGGTAAAAACCGAATCAAGCGACATCATTCGTCTATCTGATATTGCTAAAGTTAGCTTAGCGAAGAGTCATGATACCTACCGCGCCAGCGCTAATGGGCAAGAGGCAGTTGTCGCAGCGATCAACGCAGCACCAAGCGCCAATCCTATCAATATTGCCAAAGATGTCCTTGATGTTCTGCCTGAGCTTGAGCGTAATATGCCAAGCACGATAAAAATGAATGTTATGTATGACTCTACAGTAGCAATTAATGAATCCATTCATGAGGTTATCAAAACCATCATTGAAGCGGCGTTAATTGTACTGGTGGTGATCACGCTGTTCTTGGGATCGCTGCGAGCGGTCATTATTCCCATTATTACCATTCCGCTATCACTGATTGGGGTCGCAATGGCGATGCAAGCAATGGGATTCTCATGGAACTTGATGACGCTTCTCGCAATGGTGCTGGCGATAGGTCTGGTCGTTGATGATGCGATTGTCGTACTGGAAAACATTGACCGACATATTAAAGAAGGTGAATCCCCATTTCGAGCGGCCATTATCGGTACCCGAGAAATCGCCGTACCGGTTATTTCGATGACTTTAACACTAGGTGCGGTGTATGCTCCGATCGCTTTAATGGGCGGGATCACGGGTGCATTGTTTAAAGAGTTTGCGCTAACCTTAGCTGGAGCTGTATTTGTCTCTGGTATTATTGCCTTGACCTTATCGCCGATGATGTGCTCGAAGATGCTCAAAGCCAATGAAATACCGAGCAAATTTGAACAAACCGTGCATCATCTACTCGATAAGTTAACACAGCGTTATGATCGCATGTTGCAAGCGGTGATGTTGCATCGCCCAGTCGTGATTGCCTTTGGGATCATCGTGTTTGCGAGTCTACCCGTTTTATTTAAATTCGTTCCTAGTGAACTGGCCCCATCGGAAGATAAAGGGGTAATCATGTTGCTCGGTACTGGACAATCGAACGCCAACTTAGATTACCTGTCGAACACGATGCATGAAGTAAATAAAATTCTCTCTGCTCAGCCAGAGGTACAATTTGCTCAAGTATTTACTGGGGTGCCAAACTCTAACCAAGCGTTTGGTATTGCTTCAATGTTCCCTTGGAGTGAGCGTCAAGCTAGCCAAGCTGAAGTGACAAAACGTGTTGGCCACTTAGTGCAAGATATTCCCGGCATGGCGGTAACGGCCTTCCAAATGCCTGAGTTACCCGGCGCGGGTTCTGGGTTACCGATTCAGTTTGTCATCACTACACCTAACGCATTTGAGAGCTTATTCACCATTGCCAGTGATGTATTGGCGCAAGTCAAAGCCAGCCCACTCTTTATCTATTCGGATTTGGATCTGAACTACGATTCCGCGACGATGAAAATCAACATCGACAAGGACAAGGCGGGCGCTTACGGTGTGACCATGCAGGATATTGGTATGACGTTAGGCACCATGATGGCCGATGGCTATGTTAACCGTATTGACTTAGATGGCCGCTCTTACGAGGTCATTCCGCAAGTCGAGCGTAAATATCGCCTTAACCCAGAATCAATGAAAAACTACTTTGTCCGTGCTGCCGATGGCAATATGATCCCGTTGGGTAGCTTAATCACCATTGATGTGGTCGCCGAGCCTCGTTCACTGCCCCACTTTAATCAGTTGAACTCAGCAACCGTTGGTGCGGTACCTGCACCAGGCACGGCAATGGGTGATGCCATCGCTTGGTTTGAAAACATTGCTGAAACTCAGTTGCCTAAAGGCTACAGCCATGACTACATGGGTGAAGCAAGACAGTACGTAACTGAGGGCAGTGCCCTGTATGTCACTTTTGGTTTAGCATTAGCGATCATCTTCTTGGTCTTAGCGATCCAGTTTGAATCGATTCGCGATCCATTAGTGATCATGGTCTCTGTACCTTTAGCTATCTGCGGCGCGCTGATCGCGCTGGCGTGGGGAGCATCAACCATGAATATCTACTCGCAAGTCGGCTTAATCACTCTGGTCGGTTTGATTACGAAACATGGGATTTTGATTTGTGAAGTCGCTAAAGAAGAGCAATTGCATAATAAGCTGAGTCGTATTGATGCTGTAATGGCCGCGGCCAAGGTTCGTCTACGTCCAATATTGATGACCACAGCAGCAATGATTGCAGGCTTGATACCATTGATGTATGCCACCGGTGCCGGAGCTGCACAACGCTTTAGTATTGGTATTGTGATTGTCGCGGGTCTCTCGATTGGTACTCTGTTTACGCTATTTGTACTTCCGGTAATTTATAGCTACTTAGCGGAGAAACACAAACCGCTTCCTATCTTCGTTGAAGATAAAGATCTAGAGAAACTCGCACGGATTGATGAAGCAAAAGCCGCTCAACGGCAACTAGCCGAAAATCGCTCGTAAGCTTCTTCCTCTGTTATCATAAAGGCCACAAACGTGGCCTTTTTTATAGGCTAAGTAACGACTTTTCAGCATTAATTGCATAGAATAGCGGCAATAAAATAGGAGAGACCACCCAATGTTTGATCCCAAAAAGCTAGAGCAAATTGCCAAACAGATCCACGATTCAATGCCTCAACCCGTCAAAGATCTAGGCTCTGATGTAGAACAGAAAGTGCGCCAAGTTATCCAAGGACAATTAAATAAACTCGATGTGGTTAGCCGAGAAGAATTTGATGTGCAAACGCAAGTGTTATTACGCACTCGTCAAAAATTGAATGAAATGGAACAAAAAATCAGCCAGTTGGAAGCCAAGCTCAACGATAAGTAACTGACGACTCCGCCCCGATACAGATTCATGTTGTTAACATTAGTCAAAACAATATCAGGTAGACAGCCTAAGGTCTGTTTATCTTTCGCGGTTAAATTTTGTTCGAGATAAACAGACCCTAAACATCGCGGACAAAAAAAGTGGGGCTTCGTGTATCACTTAGCCCCTTTATTATATTTTTATGTTGTTGTGTTTGCAGTGTTGCTCTTTAATGTGGCTTGCGATTATTCATCACCAACCGCAATACGCTTCATATCTTGCATATAACCACGTAGTTCCTCGCCGATATATTCAACCGGATGGTTACGAATCGCGCTGTTAACTTCAATTAAGGTTGCGTTATCCACTTGATTGGAAACCGCACCCAGCCCTTTACCAATCACATCGGTACTGATTAAAGGCATAAATTGCTCACGTAATAATGGCGTAGCGACATTAGCAAATAAATAATTGCCATACTCAGCGGTATCTGAGATCACTACGTTCATTTCATATAAACGCTTACGAGCAATGGTATTGGCAATCAATGGTAACTCGTGTAGCGATTCGTAGTAGGCGGATTCATCGATAATGCCTGATGCGGTCATTGCCTCAAACGCTAACTCTACCCCAGCACGAACCATGGCGATCATCACAATGCCATTATCAAAATACTCTTGTTCAGTAATTTTAATGTTTGACTCAGGGTAGTTCTCAAAGGCCGTTTGTGCCGTTTCAGCGCGCCACCCCAATAGCTCAGCATCATCATTCGCCCAGTCGGCCATCATGGTGCGAGAAAAATGGCCAGCAATAATGTCATCCATGTGTTTGTTATACAAAGGACGCAGTAAATCTTTTAGTTGCTCAGACAACTCAAACGCTTTAATTTTCGCTGGGTTTGATAGGCGATCCATCATGTGGGTGATACCACCAAACTTAAGTGCTTCGGTGATGGTTTCCCAACCATATTGCAGAAGCTTTCCGGCATAACTCGGGTCAATACCATCCGCAACCATCTTTTCATAACAAACGATGGAGCCAGCTTGTAACATGCCACAAAGAATGGTTTGCTCACCCATTAAGTCTGATTTTACTTCAGCCACAAACGATGACTCTAAACAGCCGGCGCGATGACCTCCGGTTGCTGCTGCCCACGCTTTAGCAATCTCCCAACCTTCCCCTTGAGGGTCATTTTCAGGGTGAACTGCAATTAGGGTAGGAACACCAAAGCCACGCTTATACTCTTCACGAACTTCAGTCCCAGGACACTTAGGAGCCACCATAACGACAGTGATGTCTTTGCGGATCTGCATACCTTCTTCAACGATATTAAAACCGTGAGAATAGCCAAGAGCAGCTCCTTGCTTCATCAATGGCATGATACTTTCGATGACATTGGTGTGCTGCTTATCTGGAGTTAGGTTAATCACCAAATCCGCCTGCGGGATCAGTGTTTCATAGCTACCGACTGGAAAGCCGTTAGACTGTGCATTCTTATAAGATTGACGTTGTTCATCAATCGCGGCTTGGCGTAAAGCATAAGCAATATCAAGCCCAGAATCACGCATGTTGAGGCCTTGGTTTAGACCTTGAGCGCCACACCCTACAATGACTATTTTCTTGCCTTTCAGATAATCTGCTTCTGTCGCAAACTCTTCCTTTGCCATAAAACGACAACGGCCCAACTGATCGAGCTGTTCACGTAAATTTAATGTGTTGAAATAGTTAGCCATTGGGCGCTCCTTGATGATGATCCATACGCTCGGTGGTCATACACCGAATAGCTTTCATAGTAGTGCATGAATATCATTGCTTAAAGTGATATATTCACAAGTAGTAATTGCAATAAATGCAACAATGGCGAAATAGATGAACATTAAAACCCTGCAGCTATTTGTACACCTGTGTGAGCATAAAAACTTTAGTAGTACCGCAAAGGCATTGCATGTCAGCCCTTCAGCTCTGAGTCGACAAATTCAAAAGCTCGAGGACGAGATTGGTCACAGTTTGTTTGTACGCGATAATCGAAGTGTTGAAATCACACCATCGGGCTACAAACTGTTACCGGTTGCCCAACGTATGCTGCACGATTGGCGGCAATTACAGTTGCAGCTAGATGAACAACACAGTGAATTAAAAGGAGAGATCCGCTTATTTTGCTCAGTTACGGCCAGTTATAGCCATCTACCGGATTTGCTCAATGCTTTTCGACTTCAGCACCCTTATATTGAGTTTAAATTACTGACAGGTGATCCTGCTCAAGCGATTGAGATTATTCTTGAAGATGAAGCGGACATTGCCATTGCTGCTATCCCCGAGCATATTCCCTCAAGACTTGAGTTTGCGACAATCAGCGAAATACCATTGTCAGTGATCGCTCCTACGGGAGTGAGTCATTTCTTAGAAGAACTGCAAAAAGAGTGTCCTGATTGGAATCGAATCCCCTTCATTGTTCCTGAGGCAGGGACAGCACGGGAAAGAGCCAACAGTTGGTTTAAGCACATGAAGATTAAACCAACGATCTACGCACAAATCGCCGGACATGAAGCCATTGTAAGTTTAGTTGCATTAGGCTGTGGGGTGGGCGTAGCGCCGGATGTGGTGATCAACAATAGTCCGCTCAGAGACAAGGTGCAAAAGCTTTCAGTATTACCAATTAAACCTTTTAAGTTAGGGGTATGCTGTAAACGATCGCAACTCGATGATCCATTAGTCAGAGCATTATGGCAGGTGATCAGCGACTTCCAAAAAGGTTGATTAATAGAGATAGGGCTAATTTCTGCTGATTATGTCTCAGTTCATCTGATACAAAAAATCCCCAGCATTGCTGCTAGGGACTCTTATCATTGGCGGAGCGGACGGGACTCCCTGCTATTAAAAACAGGCGCGACCCAGACGTGACAGGCCTGGATTCTATTCAATGGTAATTATCCGCTGTCCACTTTTCTCTCATATTGATAGCGAACCAATAAAAAAATCCCCAGCATGACTGCTAGGGACTCTTTATCAGTGGCGGAGCGGACGGGACTCGAACCCGCGACCCCCGGCGTGACAGGCCGGTATTCTAACCAACTGAACTACCGCTCCACATTGTCTTGTTACTCGATAAAGTCTGATTGGCTGCTTTATTGAGCTTTTGTCTTCAGACCTTAGGTCTAAAAACCAGTATTAAAGCCTGGCGATG
>NZ_BDJF01000024.1 GCF_001895205.1 Vibrio injensis
CGTAATTTCTCTGATCATAATTTTCCTGAAAAAAACATAACGCCCGCCTAAGGGGCTGACAACGCATAACACCAAACTCAAACACTACAACTGTAACCACTTCGGCTCATTGGGACTGGAAACGCCACGCGTTGACAGTCCCGCTTGAGGCGTTTGTTAGCTTCGTAGCCTATTGTTTCCAAATAACTTTTAAACACCTTTGCTTGAAAAGCGATTTTACGTAAAAGCATCAAGCAAACACACGTCCAACGCCAAAAGCTGTGAAGTGGACGACCAAAACCTAAAACGATCAAAGTTAAGTTTGCCACGGTTAAGAGTCCGCGACAAAGAAAGCCAGATCACAGCGATGATGCAGCCCTTTGTGAAACCAAACTTTCCGTGTAGAACATCCAACAACATTGAAGCATCGAGATTTGTTAGCTTACGGCGACTTTGAAACTGCTGAAATTTCAACACTTTCTACCAAATCAGCATCAACAAAAACTCGCAAGCCAAGTTGTACAATTTGAATGTCAAAAGCAGAGTTTTCAGAACAATTTAGCTTAGATTTTGATGATTTTTGCTTTAAGAAGCTAACGCCCGGTTAAGGGGCAACCAACGCTACTACCAACTTTCCGCATAACACCGTAACCATAAAAACCAACGCATAATGAAAATGCCACGCGTTGGTTGTCCCTCTTGAACCGTTTGTTATGTAACTATCTAACGGCAATAGAGATTTCTACAGTATTAGCACTTTTGTAATACTCAAAGTCTGTTGTATACGCTCGTTTGTGAGGGCAGTGTTCAGAAGCAAAATAATTCCAAACCTCATTCCACAAATCGATAACTACTTGTGGCATTTCACCAGTCGCTGAAAAAGTCACGTACTTACCAGAGGAAACTTTCGTTTTTACTGATTCTGATAATAATTGTGGTGATAATGTGTCCGAACAAGCGATAACATCGAAAGCACCAGTAAAATCAGATTCATAGTTTGTGTATAAACCATACACTTTTGACTTGTCGGTTAACTTTGGAGCTGCATTTAAGTAAAATTTTTCCCAAAGATTTCCGATTTTTGCAGTCATAGGATTCATTTCATCTGCATTAGTCGTACGAACGACGAACCCCGTAACCTCAAAACCATTAATTTCACTGATGTTCATTTTTTCTCCTAGTTACATAACGCCCGGTTAAGGGGCAACCAACGCTACTGCCAACTTACCGCATAACACCGTAACCACAAAAAACAACGCATAGTAAAAATGCCACGCGTTGGTTGTCCCTCTTGAACCGTTTGTTATATTTTCGTTCTCAGCACTAATGTGACCAACAACTTAAGATTACAGAAAAACCATTAACAAACAGATACTTCTCGACTTTCTAAAACCGTAGCAGCGTCGGCTCTCTCAATAATTTTCAACAATACCGATTGAATTGCTTCATCTTCACGAACATCCTTATCACTCGTAAATCTCTGAATCTGCGCTTCAGCATTTTCTTCAGGAACAAAAGTGATGACTACTTCGGTCGCGAAATCTGTCGTTTTCCCGAAATACTCTAAAGATATTTGCGGATAACCTTTGAAACCTCTTTGTACTCGTTTCAATATGCGTTTTTTCGCTTTATCCACGTTCATCATGAATCCTTTTGATTGCTGAACTTAAAAAAATATAACGCCCGGTTAAGGGGCAACCAACGCTACTACCAAGCT
>NZ_BDJF01000025.1:0-202023 GCF_001895205.1 Vibrio injensis
GTAATTCAAAGCTATTATCGTTCCAACAGAACGATAATGAATTGACTATGCCGATAGTGCTAAAAGCGCTATCAATTGGTCACTCAGTTCATTGATACCGAAGTGCTTATTGCTAAGCATTTTGATTATCATCAACGAGTGCCCACACAGATTGATTGGTTTAAATTGTTAAAGAGCGTTGCTTGCGAGGCTCACTGAGCTTCGAAGCGGAGGTGAATTCTAGCGAGTTAATTTGAAGAGTCAAACACTTTTTCAAATTTTCTTTTTTAGAAGCTTTCCCTCAACCAACACTGCCTGAAGCCTTGTGGCGTCTGCCGTGTCAGTGAGGGCGCATTATAGGGAGTTCGATTGACTTGGCAAGTGTAAATTTTAGATTTTTTCGAAAAAAAACACCGTTTGCGCAAATAACCAGCAAACCATTATTTACCTACCACTTATCATCAGATAGCCAACATATTACCCACATTCACCTGTGGATAACTAGTCATCACTATCAAAGAAATAGGAAATTCGCGCCCTTGGATTTAAGTAATCACGAATCTTATCAGGAAGCTTATTTGGCAAAATTGCACTAAGGATTTTTATCTCTTTATCAGCAAGATCAATAATCGGTGCTTGTGTTCTAGGGACCGAGGGATCATAAATCAATACATTCGGGGATAATAGCTGCTTAGCATTGACGGATATCACCAAGCCAATAGCATTATTCGATAATTGAACTACCGTACCCGGTGGGTACACCCCCATAAATTTAACTAAAATACTTAAGTTTTCTTGGTTATAGAGATGCTTGGCATTTTTATATAGATAAGAGAGAGCGATATAAGGAATTTTTTGCTCGCTAGCAATCGCAGGATGACAAAGATTATCAAATGCATTCGCAACCGAAATGACTTGAGTTAACTCATCAATATCGGCTTCTTTAAGACCCTTGGGATACCCAGAACCATCGCTTAACTCATGGTGCTGCTCAATAACAATTTTTGCGCTTTCCGGGAAAGCGTCAAAATTACTCACCATTTCTAAGCCATATTTTGTGTGTAACTTAAGATAATTTTTTTCTGGTTCAGTGAGTGGCGTCGTTTTACGCACGATTGCACTCGGCACTCTTATTTTACCAATATCGTGAAATAGTGCCGCAAAGGCTATTTGTTTGATTTGTAACTCAGAGAGTCCTTTAGCTTTAGCGATCATCATTGAGATCACCGAAACATTCAGTGAATGAAAATAGATATCTTCAAATTCACTCTTACTATTCATTAGATGCAAAGTAACATTTTCATCACTCAATAATTTATCAACGATCTCTTCTACTAAGGCGCTAGCTTCATCAATAGCATCAGTCGGGCGGCTACGAATTTTATTCATAATCGCTCGCATCCGCGCTAAAGAACGCTCGAACTCTTTTTCACACTCTAATACCTGACGACGATAACAATTGAGTTTCTCTATCCGTTGTTCTTTCTCCTGCCAGAGTTTATCCGCCTGTTCATCAAGATTCGTCGGTTCTGCTACTGTTTGAGGCTCACTATCGAGAGGTAAAGGCGATGTATCACTTTGTGCGGGATTTAAGAAGACATGCTGTATACCCAAATGCTTAATCAACTGAATTTGTTCAACAGACTGAATTTTAAAGCTATTGAATAAAAAAGGATGCTCATTCCATTTCACTGGTAAGCGAATATGTAAACCTGGCTGCAATCTATCGACGGTAATCTTTATGCTTGTACTTGCCACGATCAGGACCAACAAAATAGGATTTTTGTCTAGTGTAGGAGATAGACGTGGCAAAATCACGCTCAGTACTCGGTAACTGTGCTTACGGTTAACATATTAGCGGCATGAAATTGAAAATATTGATGTGGTTGGTTCAGAAACAACAAAGCCCCGACTTTCGTCGAGGCTTTGTTGTATAAATTATGGTACCGATGGGCGGACTTGAACCGCCACTCCCGAAGGAAACGGATTTTGAATCCGTCGTGTCTACCAATTTCACCACATCGGCATCTAGGCTGTTGCCATCTGATGTCGGGCATTATACGTAAGAACGACGGTAGCGCAATAACAAAATATTGAAAAACAAATCGTTTGCTGAATATTTCGCCACAAGTCCCCTTCTTTTTCTGACTCTCTTTTCAGGATAGTAAACTGTCGATATGCTGATAGTCATTCATCTCCTTTATACAGACTACTATGAATAAGACCTCGCCCTTACTGTCAGCTGGATTTTTTCGCCGATTGACCGCACTACTCTATGATTCATTGATTGTTGTTTTTCTATTGTTTGTAGCGGGCGGCATGATCATGGTGATATTAGAGGCCTTAGTCACGATTGGTTTTCTAAGCTATGGTCCTTATCAAAATGTCAGCCAATTTTTAACTCGTCATCCCACTGTCAGTCCAGCCTATACCTTGTATTTGGCTACCATTTGGATTTACTTTTTTGTTTATTGTTGGACCAAGCACGGGCAAACCCTAGGCATGAAAGCATCGAAGATCCTGGTCCGTAATCAAGACGGTAGCTTAATCACTACCACACAAGCTCTTATTCGGCTTGCAACCGCAGGGTTAGGATTAGGGAACTTAACGGTACTGATTGACCCACAAAAACGCAGTTTTCAAGATATATGGGCTAAAACAGAAGTGGTTGTGGTCAGTCAATCTCGTTGAAACGTATAACCAAACGACGTTGAGCTGTAGAAAGGAAAGGTATCTTGCTCGAAAATAATAGGAGGGGAGATAAATCATCTCCCCTCCTATTATTGGTTTCATTCTACAACTTACGACGTAATAACATAACGGCAATACTAAGAAAGACTAGACTAGGTGCAATCGCGCCAAAAACAGGTGGAAAACCGTAAACTAAACTTAATGGACCAAAAAATTCACTGGAAATGTAAAAAGTGAAACCCGCAATCACTCCAGAAAGAATTCTTGCTCCCATAGTTACGCTGCGCAGTGGACCAAAAATAAATGACAGTGCCATCAACATCATCACACCGATTGAGAACGGTTGCGTCAATTTTCGCCATAAAGCTAATTCATAACGAGAGGCATCTTGCTCAGAGGCTTTCAAATAATGCACATAATCATAAAGGCCACTTAAGGCGAGCTCTTCAGGCTTAACAGTCACAACAGCTAATTTATCGGGTGCTAAAGCCGTACGCCATTGGTAGACATCTAAATACTGTTTGGTCAGAACCACATTATCTTGTAAATCGGTGATCTGAACTTGCTTCATTAACCAATGGTTGTCACCTAAATAATCCACCTGCTCAGCAAATACCACATGACGAAGCTGTTTTTGCTCATCAAAACGCCACATATTCAAACCATAGAGACGCTCATTATCAATCTTCGCGACAAAGATAAAATCATTGGCGTCTCTGGCCCATACACCTGTCCTTACAGAAAGGATATTACCACCAGAGGTTGCAAAAGCTCGCATATCACGAGCCATTTTTTGAGCTTGAGGGGCGCCCCATTCACCCAGTAAAGTAACAATAATCATTAAGGGAATCGCGGTTTTGAGCACCGATAAACCGATATCTAATTTAGAAAAGCCAGAGGCTTGCATCACCACTAATTCTGAACTGGCGGCTAGGGCTCCCAAACCGATAAGCGCACCCAGTAGCGCCGCCATTGGAAAAAACATTTCCACATCGCGCGGTACACTTAACAGTACAAAAAACAAAGCTTGCAAAAGATCATAGCTGCCATCGCCAACTTTTCTTAACTGCTCAACATATTTAATAATGCCGGACAAGCCCACGAAGGTCACTAGGACAAGACTTGTGGTAGCAATAATGGTTCGCCCGATATACCAATCTAAAATTTTAAACACGAATTAGGCCACCTTGCGCTTTGGTCTGAATTTGTCTTTTATCTTTCTTACCCATACGCTATCCAAGGTATTTGCAATAATCGCAGCAAATAATAGGGCAGCGTTGATGGGCCACATGCCAATTTCAATCGGAATCGTTCCATCTTCTAAAGCAGATTTCATGGCGCTGATGGTTAAGAAATAAGTTAAATAAATCAAAATGGCAGGACCCATTTTGGCAAATCGTCCCTGCCTCGGATTGACTGCCGACAGTGGCACCACCAACATCGTCAGTAGTGGAATACACAACACCAATGAAATACGCCATTGCAGCTCTGCTTGCGCACGCGGATCCGGATTCCGAATCAAAGCTAAAGTCGGCGTCTCTTGCCAATCACGTCCTTTAGCCTTGACCGAGCGTTGACCAATGAGACCTTCGTATTGATCAAAACGCGTGATCATATAGTCTAATCGCGTCGGAACTCCTTCATAACGAACCCCATTATGCATAGTGATCATCTGTCGCCCATCACTCAACTCTTTGACTTCGCCAGAATCAGAAAACATCACGCTAGGTAAAATCGATTGACGAGGGGCAAGCTGTGCGACAAAAACATTCTGTAACTTTCTATTTTCGATGTTATCAATAAAAACTACTGATGAACCATCTGGCGAACGCTGAAATTGACCTTTTTGTAATAAATCAACGCTACTTTCAGCCGCTAACTGTTCAATGAGTTGAGCTTCTTTATCTTGGCTCCATGGCGATAACCAAAAAGCATTAAAAGCCGCGGCACTTGAGGTAATGATCGCTAAGTAAAGCGCGGCGCGGATCAGAAACTTATTTCCGATACCCGTTGCGTTCATTACAGTGATTTCGCTTTCTGCGTACAAGCGACCAAAGGTCAGCAGAATACCGATGTATAAGCTCAGCGGCAGCATGAGCAATCCCATCGCTGGCATATTTAACGCGACGATTGATAGGATCATTCGCGCAGGAATTTCACCATCCGAAGCATCAGCGAGAACACGAATGAATTTTTGGCTCAAAAACACTAAAAACAGTACGAAAAAGATCGCAAACTGGCTCTTTAATGTCTCTCGGATCAAATATCTAACAATAATCACGCTGAAATAACCTATGCAAAACTTGTTTTTTTGATTGAATCACTATAATTTCCCGTTGAACCTTTTATTTTTTTAAAATTTCGCTATCTGTTAGAACACCTAAACTATAGGTCGATCCATTAACGGATTCATCAAGTAAGAATGCATTATCTAACATTTAGTTCTATTTGTCTTTAGGATGTAGGAGTACGCATGGAGTTCAGTGTTAAAAGTGGTAGCCCAGAAAAACAACGCAGTGCATGCATTGTGGTGGGGGTTTTTGAACCACGCCGACTTTCTCCAGTAGCAGAACAACTTGATAAAATCAGTGATGGCTACATCAGTTCACTACTGCGTCGCGGTGATCTAGAAGGAAAACCGGGCCAGATGCTGCTGTTGCATCAAGTTCCGGGAGTCTTATCTGAACGAGTATTACTGGTTGGTTGTGGTAAAGAGCGTGAACTGGGTGAACGTCAATATAAAGAGATCATCCAAAAAACCATTAGCACTCTTAACGAAACTGGCTCAATGGAAGCTGTATGCTTCTTAACTGAGTTACACGTTAAAGGCCGCGACACCTACTGGAAAGTTCGTCAAGCCGTAGAAGCAACCAAAGATGGTTTGTATACCTTTGATCAATTTAAAAGTGTTAAGCCAGAAACTCGTCGCCCACTGCGTAAGCTGGTATTTAATGTTCCAACTCGCCGAGAATTAAGCTTAGGTGAACGAGCCATCAACCATGGTTTAGCCATTGCTTCTGGTGTGAAAGCCAGTAAAGATCTTGGTAATATGCCACCGAATATCGCCAACCCAGCCTATTTGGCCTCTCAAGCCCGTCGTTTAGCGGACGATTATCCGACCATCACCACCAAAATCATTGGTGAAGAAGAGATGGAAAAACTCGGTATGACGTCTTACTTAGCGGTAGGCCGAGGTTCGAAAAATGAATCCATGATGTCGGTGATCGAATATAAAGGACACGCAGACCCAACAGCAAAACCGATTGTGCTGGTTGGTAAAGGCTTAACCTTTGATTCAGGCGGTATCTCACTCAAACCAGGCGAAGCCATGGATGAGATGAAATACGACATGTGTGGCGCAGCTTCAGTGTTCGGTGCAATGAAAGCATTAGCCAAGCTGAATCTACCCATTAATGTGGTGGGTATTTTGGCGGGTTGTGAAAATATGCCCGGCAGTAATGCCTATCGCCCAGGCGATATCCTTACCACCATGTCAGGCCAAACCGTTGAAGTATTGAATACCGATGCTGAAGGGCGATTAGTACTGTGTGATGCTCTGACTTATGTTGAGCGTTTTGAACCCGATTGCGTCATTGATGTCGCAACCTTAACGGGAGCTTGCGTCATTGCTCTTGGTCATCACATCAGTGCCGTTATGTCGAACCATAACCCTCTAGCTCATGAGTTGATCAACGCCTCTGAGCAATCGAGTGATCGTGCTTGGCGTTTACCGTTAGCAGATGAATATCATGAGCAATTAAAGAGCCCGTTTGCTGATATGGCGAATATCGGCGGTCGTCCAGGTGGTGCCATCACCGCAGGATGTTTCTTATCGAAGTTTACCAAGAAATATAATTGGGCACATATTGATGTGGCTGGTACAGCTTGGAAATCGGGTGCCGCCAAAGGTTCGACTGGACGTCCAGTCTCGATGTTAGTGCAATTTCTCCTCAATCGTAGTGGCCACGATAGCGAGGAATAAACCTCAAAAAAGGGCCAAACGGCCCTTTTTTATTGCAATCAATGTGAGGTAACCAATGGCAACCGCAACCTTTTATTTAATTGCTAATGATAGCCCTCAAGCAACCATTACAGGGTTTGAGCACTATATTGTTTACCTAGCACACCATTTTGCTCGACAAGGTGCCAAGGTGTACGTGCATTGCCAAGATAAACGTCATGCAGAACAGTTAGCGGAACGCTTTTGGCAAGTTGAGCCCACTCAGTTTATCGCTCATAACCTGATCGGTGAAGGTCCCAAATATGGAACTCCGATTGAAATTGGCTATCAAGGAGTGAAGCCAACCTACAATCGCCAATTGGTAATAAATCTGGCCGATAATCATACAACCTTTGCGAACGCCTTTAGAGAGGTGGTAGACTTCGTCCCCTGCGAAGAAAAAACCAAGCAGCTGGCACGTGAACGATATAAAATCTATCGTCAAGCAGGCTATCAGTTACAAACGATCGAGCTACAGCATCCGTAGGTCAAACCTTATAGTTAAGGCGATCTTGACCAAGATCCTTCACTTATGAAGTTTGACTAAGATTAACCATTCACAGTATCCATTTAAGAGCACTATGGAAAAGACATATAACCCAACAGCAATCGAACAAGCTCTCTATCAGACTTGGGAAGAGAACGGCTACTTTAAGCCACACGGTGACACCTCAAAGCCAGCGTACAGCATTATGATTCCGCCACCGAACGTCACTGGTAGCCTTCATATGGGTCACGCTTTCCAAGATACCATCATGGATACTTTGATCCGTTGCGAACGTATGAAAGGTAAAAATACCTTATGGCAAGTCGGAACAGACCACGCTGGTATCGCCACCCAAATGGTTGTTGAACGCAAAATTGCTGCTGAAGAAGGCAAAACGAAGCACGATTATGGTCGTGAAGCGTTTATCGACAAAATTTGGGAGTGGAAGGCTGAATCTGGCGGTACGATTACTCAACAGTTACGTCGCCTAGGGGCCTCAGTTGATTGGGACCGTGAACGCTTTACCATGGATGAAGGTTTATCAAATGCCGTGCAAGAGGTCTTTGTTCGTTTGTATGAAGATGATTTGATCTATCGTGGCAAACGTCTGGTTAACTGGGATCCAAAACTGCACACCGCGATTTCCGATCTTGAAGTTGAAAATAAAGATATCAAAGGCCACATGTGGCACTTCCGCTACCCGTTAGCCGATGGTATTACAACCGCGGACGGTAAAGATTACATCGTCGTCGCCACCACTCGTCCTGAAACTATGCTCGGTGATACTGGTGTCGCGGTTAACCCTGAAGATCCTCGTTACCAAGCATTGATCGGTAAAGAAATCCTACTCCCTATCGTTAATCGCCGCATTCCTATCGTTGCCGATGAGCACGCCGATATGGAAAAAGGCACGGGTTGTGTAAAAATCACCCCGGCTCACGACTTCAATGACTACGAAGTGGGTAAACGCCATCAATTACCGATGATCAACATTCTCACCTTTGATGCCAACATTCGTGATGCCGCCGAAGTGTTTAATAGTAATGGTGAATCAAGTGATGTGTACAGCAGTGAACTTCCAGAAAAATACCACGGTATGGAGCGTTTTGCCGCACGCAAGGCAATCGTTGCAGAATTTACTGAACTGGGCTTACTGGATGAAATCAAAGATCACGATCTGACCGTACCGTATGGTGATCGTGGTGGTGTCGTGATTGAACCGATGCTGACCGATCAATGGTATGTGCGCACTGCTCCGTTAGCAAAAACAGCGGTCGAAGCCGTAGAAAACGGTGACATTCAGTTTGTTCCTAAGCAGTACGAAAACATGTACTTCTCTTGGATGCGCGACGTACAAGATTGGTGTATTTCTCGTCAGCTCTGGTGGGGACATCGTATTCCGGCTTGGTATGATAATGATGGCAACGTTTATGTCGGTCGTGATGAACAAGAAGTGCGTACTAAACACAACCTTGCGCCAGTCGTGGTGCTTAAGCAAGATAACGATGTGTTAGATACGTGGTTCTCCTCTGCCCTCTGGACGTTTGGTACTCAAGGCTGGCCAGAAAATACCGATGCACTAAAAACCTTCCATCCATCGGATGTGTTGGTGACAGGCTTTGACATTATTTTCTTCTGGGTAGCACGGATGATCATGATGACCATGCATTTCTGTAAAGATGAGCATGGCAAACCTCAAGTCCCATTTAAAACCGTTTATGTCACCGGCCTTATCCGTGATGAAAATGGCGATAAAATGTCAAAATCGAAAGGTAACGTCCTTGATCCTATCGATATGATCGACGGTATCGATCTTGAGTCATTAGTTGAGAAACGTTGTGGCAACATGATGCAGCCTCAACTTGCCGCTAAAATCGAGAAAAACACGCGTAAAACGTTTGAAAACGGTATCGAACCTTATGGAACCGACGCACTGCGCTTCACTCTAGCAGCCATGGCTTCAACTGGTCGTGATATTAATTGGGATATGAAACGCTTAGAGGGCTACCGCAACTTCTGTAATAAGTTGTGGAATGCCAGCCGTTACGTGTTGATGAATACCGAAGAGCAAGACTGTGGCTTTATTGCTGGTGAGATCGAGTACTCACTGGCCGACAAGTGGATTGAATCCCAGTTTGAACTAGCAGCTAAAGAGTTTAACAACCATATCAATAACTTCCGATTAGATATGGCTGCAAATACCTTATACGAGTTTATCTGGAACCAATTCTGTGACTGGTATCTAGAGCTAACCAAACCCATTCTTTGGAAAGGGTCTGAAGCTCAGCAACGCGGTACGCGTCGCACCCTTATTACCGTTCTCGAAAAAACACTGCGTTTGGCTCACCCGGTGATCCCTTATATTACCGAAACCATCTGGCAAAGCATCAAGCCTCTGGTTGACGGGGTTGAGGGCGAGACCATCATGCTGCAAGCACTGCCTCAATATAATCCAGAAAACTTTAATCAAAAGGCACTGGATGATATTGAATGGGTAAAAGCCTTTATTACCAGTATTCGTAACCTACGTGCTGAGTATGATATCAATCCGGGTAAACCTTTATCGGTAATGTTGAAAGTTGCTAATGAAGAAGATGCCGCGCGCGTTGAAACCAATAAACCTGTGCTGATTTCTCTCGCCAAACTTGAGTCCGTACGAGTGATTGAAAGCAATGAAGTTACGCCAGCTTGCGCTACCGCACTGGTCGGCAAATCGGAATTGATGATCCCGATGGCAGGATTGATTGATAAACAAGCCGAACTTGAGCGTCTAGCGAAAGAAATCGCCAAAACCGAAGGCGAAATCAAGCGTATTGAAGGCAAGTTGAGCAATCAAGGTTTTATTGCCAAAGCCCCAGAAGCGGTGGTTGCTGTCGAGCGTGACAAACTCAATGGCTATCAAGAAACCCTGGTGAAGTTAATCGAACAAAAAGCCACTATCAGCGCTTTATAAATTTCATCTTTACCTAATAAGAAAGGCAGCAATAAAGCTGCCTTTCTCTTTATAACCTGCAACTAAACCAACCTATTTTGCGACTTTCCAGCAATAAATGCCTCGATATTCGCGATTAGTATCGTCACCAGACGTTGAATGGCACTATCGCTTCCCCAAGCAACATGTGGCGTGAGTAATAAATTCGGTAAGTCCATATTGGCAATCAGTGGATTTCCCATGTCAGCAGGCTCTTGAGTAAACACATCCACTCCAGCTCCAGCAATACGACGTTGCTTTAACACATCCACCAGAGCCACTTCATCAATTAATCCTCCTCGACCAGTATTAATAACCAGCGCATTCGGTTTCATTAACGCCAACTCTGGCTGACTGATTAAATGGGTGGTCGCTGCCGTTAAAGGGCAATGCAGTGTTAATACATCAGCCGTCGTTAATACCTGCTCAAAATGAACATACCCTTCACGGCAAGACTCAGCACCTTTGTGTTCTGCAAAGACCACTTGCATCCCTAATGCTTGAGCTAGGGCAGCCGTTGCTTTGCCGAGCGATCCACCACCAATAATACCCATCACACTACCGGCAATATCACCAATCGGATGAGTAAAGAAACAAAACTGCTTATTGCGTTGCCACTCTCCAGCAGCAATATCTTGATGATACCCAAAGAGATTGCGTCTTAAGGCAAACATCATCGCAATGACATGTTCAGGTACCGATTGAGTGGCATAGCCCTGCACATTACACACTGCAATATTCAGATCGCGACACGCCGGTAAATCAACATTATTCGTGCCCGTAGCAGAAATCGCGACCAACTTGAGTTTCGGCAGTTGAGCCAGTATCTCGCGAGTGAGTACCACTTTATTAGTGATCACGATATCAGCGTCACCGATGCGCTCAAGCACCTGCTCAGGAGTCGTAAAATCATACTCTCGCCACTGGTGAGCAACGCTCAGATCGGGAAGATCAATATGACGAGGGATCGTCGCTCGATCCAAAAACACAATGTTAAGTAATGACATAAACCACTCCCTATAAAATCACTTTAATCGCACATTGATTACTTCGCTGAGTCTCGTTCAATCACATTAAGGACGAGGCAGAGTTTTATAATCCGGTAGTTTTCTTTCTGGATCAAAATGATCCAAGATCACCGCCTCAGCTTCGGGATAGAAATCACACGGTACAAAAATGGTGCGCAGCCAATGACTGCGTGGATGATAAAAGCTGAGTTCTGCAGCGTGCAGGGCTAATCGATCAGAAAAGGCTAATGCCTCCGGAGAAGCATAAAACTCGTCACCGACTATCGGATGCCCAATCGCTAACATATGTACTCGTAACTGATGAGAACGCCCAGTGACAGGAAACAAACGAACAATCGTTGTCTGATCCTCTTGCTTAACCACCTGATACAAGGTTTTCGATGCTTTACCGTGCTCAAAACAGACTTTTTGTCGCGGACGATTCGGCCAATCGCAGATTAATGGTAAATCAACTTCACCTTGCTGCTGCTCAAGCTTGCCCCATACTCGCGCATAGTAGACTTTATGGGTTAATCGATACTGAAACTGCTTTTTCAGCGCCGCTTCCATGTATTTATTCTTAGCAAACAGCATTAAACCTGAGGTCGACATATCTAAACGATGCACGACTTGGATTTCCGAATGCTCAGCCACCAAGCGACTCCACATACTGTCATAGTGCTCAATGTGTTTGCCGGGCACAGAGAGTAATCCTGACGGTTTATTGACCGCCAAAATATACTCATCTTCATACACCACATCTATCCACGGATCGGTGGGGGGATGGTATTCAATCATCGCCATTATTATTGTCTCATCAGGAAAAAACGCCGCATTATATACTTAAATAGGGTCAAGTTGCAGATTGATGGTAAGAGGGATGATCGGCGCTTTATGCATCGCTTGTGCTTAGTAGCCCTACCGAAAACGTAACTAAAAGTTGACAGAATATTAACCTGTGATATTGATACGATATATTGACATAAGATCAATAAGTCATATGCCAAAATCACTTGGAGTGACAGGTAAGCGGCAAGTGGGTTCATCACCACAATCATAGCCAGACTATCTGATTGAGGTGAACCAACGTAGCCAACACCGCTGCAGCTTCAAGTAGGAAGGGGATAGTGACTATGACCATAACAATAAATCAAACACAACTATCAATCATACCTCTGGCATTGAAGATTGCTCAATCATGGCCTAAAACCAAGTGACCGCAAACGTAAGTCAAAGGTAGAAAAAGGATCGAGAATGGAAAACAGTGTCCCTTATTCAAACACCGAAAAACTCAGGTTAAAACAATTAGTTCGCTCACTTGGTCCGGGGATCATGATGGCTGCAGCGGCAGTCGGAGGCTCCCATCTTGTCGCTTCCACTCAAGCTGGCGCAATTTATGGCTGGCAATTAGCGGCATTGATTTTACTGGTGAATTTATTCAAATACCCTTTCTTTAAAGCAGGTGTTCAATACACCATGGGAACCGGAGAAAGTCTCGTTGAAGGTTACGCTAAGCTAGGAAAAACCTACCTGTGGGGATTCACTCTCTTAAGTATTTTCTCCGCGATTGTTAATACGGCTGCGTTACTGTTATTCAGTGCCAGTTTACTGGGTTACTTCATCCCATTTGAAATAGCGACCAGCGTACTTAGCGGCCTCATTTTAGTGACTTGTTTGATTATTTTGATCGCAGGGCACTACAAAGCTTTGGATGTTCTCTCCAAAACCATCATGGCAGTGCTCACCCTAGCGACTCTCACTGCGGTCTTCATTGCCGCGACTGGGCCCGCCCCATTAACCGTTGTCAGCGAAACGCCCTCACCTTGGACATTCGCTGCAATCGGTTTTATCGTCGTGACAATGGGCTGGATGCCGGCACCAATTGAAATTTCGAGCTTAACCTCAATGTGGCTAAAGAGTCAGCGCCGCCAACAAAATGTGACTGCACAATCGGCACTGTTTGATTTCAATGTCGGCTATATTGGTACAGCCTTACTCGCTATTGTATTTCTTGCACTGGGCAGTTTGGTGCTACACGGTACAGGGGTTGAGCTAGCACAATCAGGCATTGGATTTTCTCATCAACTGGTCGGTTTGTACGCTTCCACCATTGGTGAATGGTCGCGCTATTTGATTGCTGTTATCGCCTTTTTCTGTATTTTTGGCAGCACAATTACGGTGATTGATGGCTATTCACGTGTCATTGCCGAAGCACAGCGTTTACTGCAACATAAAACTCACGCTTCACCTCGTTTGTTTCAAACATGGCTGTTTATCGTTTCAGCGCTGGCGTTGGCCATCATTGTCTTTTGGGCGTTTGCCTTGATGCCAATGCTCAACTTTGCCATGGTGATGGCATTTATGACCACGCCATTTTTTGCCCTACTCAATTACATATTAGTCACTAAGACCCCTTTACCAGCCGAATTAGCACTTGGTAAAAAAACGCGAGCGTTATCGATCGTGGGATTGATTTATCTCTTCGGTTTCTTAGCGCTGTTTATTTGGTGGAAATGGCTAGTCTAATCGTGAAAGCGGGTGCTCTATTTCGCATCCGATTCAAGCGGATCAAAAAAGGCTTTGTCATTGGACAAAGCCTTTTTACATTAAAACGAACGGGATATAACGTTAGTTATGTGAAACCACAATCAAACGCAGTGAATCAAGTTGGTATTGCGCTTGAGAAATATACCCACTTAATGCACTTATCTGCTGCTCTAATGCGCTGATCTCTTCATCACGGATATTCGGGTTAACCGCTTTCAGTGCCAATAAACGCGCTAACTCTACGTGCAAATTATGCTCCATCTCCTGCTTGGCCTGCTCACGAATAGCGTGTACTTTCGTACTAACCGCAGGATCGCTGGCGACAATTAAACGATGAATTTCAGCCTGTACAGAAGCCACCAATTTACTGGCTAAATGACGATTAACCGGGCTTAACTGACGATTAAAACTTTCAAAATCGACTTGCGCTGATAAATCATTGCCGCGGCCATCCATCAGAATACGGATTGGTGTTGCGGGTAAGAAGCGGCTGATACCACTGCTCTTAGGCGCTTGAGCATCCACCAAATAGACCATCTCTAATAGAATCGTCCCCACTGGCAGCGCTTTATTTTTCAACAAAGATACCGCACAAACGCCAACTCCTTCACTCATTAGAAGATCAATCCCACCTTGAATCATCGGGTGCTCCCAACTGATAAAGTGCATATCTTCACGAGAGAGCGCTGTATTACGGTCAAAAGTAATCGTCGCCCCTTCATAAGGCAAACCGGGATAACTCGAAACCATCATATGTTCAGAGGGCGTGACCACTAAAGCATTGTCACCACGGTCATCTTGATTTAACCCAACGGTATCAAACAGACTTAATGCGAAAGAAACCAGATTGGTATCACCATCGGTTTCTGCAATCGACTGAGCGATCTGCAGCGCTTTTTCTCCACCATTCGAGTGCATTTCCAATAAACGGTCACGCCCTTGTTCCAATTGGCTTTTTAGGGTTTGATTGAGCTTAGCTGAAGCCTCGATCACGCTCTCCAATTCACTGCTGTCTGCCGTGGCTAGCATTGCGATCAAAGCTTCAGAAAATTGGTCGTAAACCGCACGCCCGGTTGGGCATGTTTCCGCAAAAGCATTCAATCCTTCATTAAACCAGCGAGCCAGAATCCCTTGTGACGTCCCTTGCAAATAAGGTACATAAATATCGATGTCATTTTCTTGACCAATACGATCTAAGCGACCAATCCGCTGCTCAAGCAAATCAGGGTTAAACGGCAGATCAAACATAACCAGTTGGTGAGCAAACTGGAAGTTACGTCCTTCAGAGCCAATCTCACTACAAATCAGTACCTGAGCTCCGCCCTCTTCTTGAGCAAAATAAGCCGCCGCTTTATCGCGATCAATGATTGACATTCCTTCATGGAACACCGTCGCACGGATCCCTTCTCGCTCACGAAGAGCTTGCTCTAATTGCAACGCGGTACTTGAGCGAGATGCAATGACTAAAATCTTTTCGCTACGTTTGGCTTTAACCTTATCAATCAACCAATTGACTCGTGAATCAAACTGCCACCAGCTCGCATCATCGCCTTCAAACTCTTGGAAGATTTCTTCTGGATAGAGCATTTTCATCGCTCGCGCTTGTGGACTTAGCTTACCACCAATCATCCCCGCGACGCGCATTGACGTACTGTACTGCGCTGGAATCTCCATCGGCAATAAATGCACGTTCCGCTTAGGAAAACCTTTAATCGCAGCGCGCGTATTTCTAAATAGAACACGTCCTGTACCATGGCGATCCATAAGATTGCTGATCAACTCATCACGGGCCGCAGCTTTTTCCTGTTCATCAGCTTGACTATCTAATACCCGCAGTAAGGGCTCGACGTCCTGCTCGGATAATAATTCTGCGATTTGATTTTTTGCGGTATCAGTCAATGCAAGACCAGATAACAACGCGCTCACGGCATCAGCGACAGGCGCATATTGCTCTTCTTCTTTAACAAACGCGTCATAGTCATAAAAACGATCCGCATCCAGCAAGCGTAAACGAGCAAAATGACTTTCGCGTCCCAATTGCTCTGGCGTCGCGGTTAACAATAATACCGCGGGTGTGCGTTCTGCTAATCCTTCAATAACTTGATATTCACGACTCGGTTTATCTTGGCTCCATTGTAAATGGTGCGCCTCATCAACAACTAACAGATCCCATTCCGCTTCGAGCGCTTGTTCAAAACGTTGTCGGCTTTTACGTAAGAAATCTAATGAACACAAGACATATTGCTGGGTTTCAAACGGATTATCCGCTTCAGCATAGGCCTCAACACAGCGCTCTTCATCGAATACCGAAAAGTGCAAGTTAAAGCGGCGCAGCATTTCTACCAGCCACTGATGCTGCAATGTTTCAGGCACCACAATTAAAATCCGCTCTGCGCGTCCAGATAGCACTTGCTGATGAATGATCATCCCCGCTTCGATGGTTTTACCAAGACCCACTTCATCAGCTAACAAGACACGAGGCGCATAACGGCGACCCACTTCATAGGCAATGTATAATTGATGAGGAATTAACCCCGCACGCATACCACATAGGCCGCGCATTGGGCTTTTATGTTGCTGATATTGATTGGTCAGCGCACGATAACGCAATACAAAGTTATCCATCCGATCAATTTGCCCAGCAAACAGCTTATCTTGTGGTTTATTGAAGCGGATTTGGTTACTCAGAAAAATCTCTCGCAACGCAATGCCTGCTTGTTGAGTATCTTCACGAGTCCCTAAATAGGTGAGTACGCCCTGATCTTCTACCACTTGTTCAACATTGAGTGACCAACCTTCTTGACTATCAACCGTATCACCGACATTAAAAGCCACCCGTGTGACTGGCGCATCATGACGCGCATACACTCGGTTCTCTTCGGATGCAGCAAACATTAACGTCACCGTACGAGCGTCCATCGCGACCACTGTACCCAACCCTAAATCACTTTCTGTATCACTTATCCAGCGTTGCCCTAAAGCAAAAGTCATCAAGACTACCTCATCTATTGGGATTAAACATTATCCGTTACCGTGACTGCACCGGTGCCAAGAAAAAGTCTACTTGTCCTACCGTTATGGTGCAGAAAAAGGTCGCTAATCTTACTTGATGGCGTGATACAGGTCACGTCCATTCCACGCTTTTTTTCTTCAGTGGCTGGCTGACATCAAAGTGTCACATTTTAATGTCAATGCTAATTCAATAGGTTGCTATACTGAAAAAGACCAGCAGGTTGCCAAACGATACTAAACCAGTATCACCTTACATCGACGTAAGGTTTGTTGGCATACGATATGCTTGTTCAAACAGAGAGTATCCATACCAGTTTGCCTTCTATCCGCAGTGATCGACAACCTGGCGACAGCGTAGAATCGATCGTAAGCACGAGAATGCAGACCTTCATTATACCCGCTATCACATAGCAAGGAGACGCTTATGGGCGATACTGACCGGAAACTGTTTGTCCTAGACACCAACATACTATTGCATGAACCGCTTGCAATTTACTCCTTCCAAGAACATGACGTCGTCATCCCGATGACCGTCCTCGAAGAACTCGACAGAATTAAAGACAGCAAACGCGATGTGGCCCGAGACGCACGAGTCGCCATTCGTGCCTTGGAAAACATTTTCCACGATGCAACACCGGATGAGATTTCTGAAGGTATCCCCTTAAAAAATTCAGGTGGCAATAAAGGAACGATTGCCATTTTGGCCGATTACGAAGTGCATGAAACGGTTAAAGCGTTTACCGACAAAGAGGGGGACAACCGGATCCTGAATGCCGTATTGCACCTACAAAACAAGCGCGCACCACGTTCGGTGGTATTAATCACCAAAGACATCAACATGCGTTTACGTGCGAAGGGAGCGGGAGTACGCTTTGTTGAAGATTACCGAACTGACCAATTAATTGACGATGTACAATACCTAACAAAAGGCTTCCAGACCCGTCCCGGTAATTTTTGGGATAATGTCGATAGTGTGGACAGTTATACTTTGGGAGGCAAAACCTTCCATAAATTGGATCGCAAACCTTTCGAGCCCACCTACATTAATCAATATGTATTGGATGAAGAAAGTGACTTCACCGCTCGAGTCGAAACCCTCAGCGATGACTCAATAACCCTACGTGATCTTGGACGTGAGCGGCTCATGCACCGTAAAGTCTGGGACATCATGCCAAAAAACATTTATCAGGCCATGGCATTAGATGCCTTGCTCGATCCTGAGATTGATTTAGTCATTCTCACCGGCGCGGCCGGTAGTGGTAAAACGTTACTGGCTATGGCCGCCGCCTTAGACCAAACCATCGAACGCAAAATGTTCGATAAAATCATTGTTACTCGCAACACACCCGATATTGGTGAGTCGATCGGCTTTTTACCGGGTAGTGAAGAAGAGAAAATGATGCCTTGGTTAGCCGCCATCACCGATACTTTAGAAGCGCTGCACAAGCACGATCACTGTACCGAGGGCTCGCTCAAATACATCTGTGATAAAGCGAATATTCAATTTAAATCCATCAACTTTATGCGTGGTCGCTCAATACAAAATGCCTTTGTCTTATTGGATGAGTGCCAAAACTTAACCGCATCACAAATTAAAACCATCATTACTCGCTGTGGAGAAGGAACCAAAATTGTCTGTTCCGGTAACTTGGCACAAATTGATTCCCACTATCTCACGCCTGTCACCTCCGGGCTCACCTACATGGTTGAGCGTTTCAAAAACTTCGAAGGCAGTGCCAACATTCACCTCAATGGTGTCGTTCGTAGCCGCTTAGCTGAATTTGCGGAAGAAAACTTATAACCCAATGCGGTGAGTTATTTCACATGACTCACCGCCAACAAAAATAATTATTCACTTTTATAGCATTTATATGTTTAACTAGTCCTATTCTTTTTTATGGTTAAGGACTCGATATGGCTTTTAATTTGCGTCAACGTAATTTTCTAAAATTACTTGATTTCACTCCCCAAGAAATTCAATTTTTATTGAGTCTAGCGGCGGACTTAAAGCGAGCCAAATACGCAGGCACCGAGCAAAAAAACTTACTGGGTAAAAATATTGCGCTTATTTTTGAGAAAGCCTCCACGCGCACCCGCTGCGCTTTTGAAGTTGCTGCCTTTGATCAAGGCGCTCAAGTCACCTATATTGGCCCTTCCGGATCGCAAATTGGCCATAAAGAATCAATGAAAGATACGGCACGAGTATTGGGCCGTATGTACGATGGCATACAATATCGCGGTTATGGTCAATCGATCGTCGAAGAACTTGGCCAATATGCTGGGGTTCCAGTATGGAATGGCCTCACTGATGAGTTTCATCCAACGCAAATTCTGGCTGATTTCCTAACCATGCAAGAGTTTTCTCATGGTAAAACTCTAGATCAAATCCGCTTTGCTTATCTTGGTGATGCGCGCAATAACATGGGCAATTCGCTCATGGTCGGCGCGGCAAAAATGGGCATGGATATTCGCTTAGTCGCTCCTAAAGCTTTCTGGCCAGACCGTCAATTGGTCGATACTTGTCAAAGGATTGCTCAACAAACAGGGGCAAGTATTACCTTGACCGAAGATGTCGCAGAGGGCGTCAAAGGCTGCGATTTCCTCTACACCGATGTTTGGGTCTCAATGGGTGAAGAACCCGAAGCGTGGGACGAACGCGTAGCGATCATGACGCCTTATCAAGTTAATATGGCGGCTATTCGTGCCACGGGGAATCCTCGCGTTAAATTCATGCACTGCTTACCCGCCTTTCATAATGATCAAACCACCGTTGGTAAACAAGTCGCTGAAAAATATGGTATGCAAGGCTTAGAGGTTACTGAAGAAGTGTTTGAGTCCGAACACGCGATCGTGTTTGATCAAGCGGAAAACCGACTCCATACCATCAAAGCCGTGATGGTCGCCACCTTAGGTGGATAACTATGCATTTAATGGTTAATAAATAAACGAAAAACTCACTAAGCAAACGCTTGCCTTGAGAAAAGTTAGGCGTATAATGCCCAGCAATTTGTCTAAGGGGTGGCTTGTGAACAGAAACGATATCAACCATGTTTCTATGCTTCATTGCGGTGAGCAATTTTGCTTACTAGTCAATGCGTTGTTACCCTTTATTGATAATAAATAGCCTCCCAGATCGGGGGGCTTTTTTATGGCCGAAACACCAAGCAAGGGAAGAAATTATGACCAATTCGCTTTATCAAAAGCACATCATCTCCATTTCTGAGCTATCACGAGCAGAACTGGAATTGATTGTCCGCACCGCAGGTCAATTAAAAGCAGAACCGAAACCGACTCTGATTAAAGATAAGGTTATTGCCAGCTGTTTTTTCGAACCCTCAACTCGAACGCGACTCTCTTTTGAAACGGCAGTACAACGTATCGGTGGCAGCGTGATTGGTTTTGACAACGGTGGCAATACGTCACTGGCTAAAAAAGGCGAAACCTTAGCCGATTCAGTTCAGGTGATAGCCTCTTACGTCGATGCGTTTGTTATGCGTCACCCTCAAGAGGGAGCCGCTCGTCTTGCTTCTGAATTTTCCAATGGTGTGCCAGTGATCAATGCTGGTGATGGTTCGAACCAACATCCGACACAAACCCTGCTCGATTTATTCTCAATTTTTGAAACCCAAGGCCGTTTAAATAACTTAAATATCGCCTTTGTCGGTGATTTGAAATATGGCCGTACCGTCCACTCTTTAACTCAAGCATTGGCGAAATTTGACAATAATCGCTTCTTCTTTGTCGCACCAGAAGCTCTGGCGATGCCTGATTATATTTGTGAAGAGCTTGATGATGCAGGGCTGCAGTACAGTTTACATAGTGATATGGAAAGCGTGATCCCTGAACTCGACATTTTATACATGACACGAGTCCAAAAAGAGCGTTTCGATGAATCAGAATACGCGCATATTAAATCCGCCTTCGTATTAACAGCAGCGATGCTGCAAGACGCTCGCTCAAACATGAAAGTCCTCCATCCACTGCCACGAGTTGATGAAATCACAACGGATGTCGATAAAACCTCGCACGCCTACTTCTTTCAACAAGCCGAGAATGGGGTCTATGCCCGTGAAGCACTGCTCGCCCTTGTGTTAAATGAGTCACTGTAATGGAGCCGAACATGAATAAAGAGACTAAACTGCAAGTTGAAGCGATTAAAAACGGGACGGTTATTGACCACATCCCAGCCAAGGTTGGGATCAAAGTATTGCGCTTATTTGATATGCACAACTCTCACCAACGCGTCACCATTGGCCTCAACCTACCCTCATCAGCACTCGGCCATAAAGATCTCCTGAAGATAGAGAATGTCTTTATCAACGAAGATCAAGCCAATAAACTCGCACTCTATGCCCCCCATGCTACGGTTAACCAAATAGAAGATTATCAAGTCGTTAAAAAATTAGCCTTAACGCTGCCAGAAAAGATCAATAACGTCTTTGCTTGCCCAAACAGCAACTGTATCTCACACAATGAACCCGTTGAGAGTAGCTTCCGCATTTTTGAGAAAACCAATGAAATTCGTCTTAAGTGTAAATACTGTGAGAAAGTCTTCTCACGCGAAGTAGTCACCGAACGCGAAGCCTAAACAGAGTTCATCCGTACTAACGACGTAACATCCATAAACGGAGTGCGAACCGCTAAGGTTCTGCCGATTGCCTCTTTACCTCTACTGGGTTTAGAGGCACACTAAAAACTCATTTTTAATCAAGATTATGGAATAACTCGCATGACTAAAGTTCTGCATACCGAATCGGCACCAGCGGCAATCGGTCCTTATATTCAGGGGATTGATTTAGGTAACATGGTTCTGACTTCAGGCCAAATCCCTGTAAACCCAGTGACAGGAGAAGTCCCTGCTGACATCGCTGCTCAAGCAAAACAATCTTTAGATAACGTTAAAGCGGTGGTTGAATCGGCGGGATTAACGGTAGGCGATATCGTTAAAATGACCGTCTTCGTCAAAGATCTCAACGATTTCGCTACCGTGAATCAGGTTTATGGCCAGTTTTTTGATGATCATAACGTCGCCAATTACCCTGCACGTTCTTGCGTTGAAGTTGCACGTTTACCGAAAGATGTTGGGATTGAAATTGAAGCGATCGCTGTTCGTCGATAAGCGCTCTCGCGATAAAAAAGGTTGCTTGATAAGCAACCTTTTTCTTTTCTCTGATCTATTAGCGCAATTTTAATAGCTCAGTGATTTTATAATAGGCCACTATCCACGAGCTGGTTGAGCATCTAATCGCGCAACTTCAGCATCAAGTTCTGCTAATTTAATTTGCATATCATGATGACACTGCTTAGATAAATCACGGACCTGTTCTCGAGTTAAGCCTTCCGTACTAACGGGCGGCAGCATCTCGACAATCACATGACCATTATTCCAGCGATTTAAACGTAAGTGATCGGTAGAACTACAGACGATCGGAATAATCGGCACCTTTGCACCTATCGCCGCGTGAAAAGCGCCCGCTTTAAAAGGCAATAATCCACGGCCACGAGAGCGCGTTCCTTCTGGAAACATCCAGACCGAAACATCACTGTTATTCATACTCTCGACTACCTGATCGATCGTCCCCTTGGCTTTAGCCTTGTTACTGCGATCAATCAAAATATTACCCGTTAGCCAATACAATTGGCCAAATAACGGCGTCCATAATAGGCTTTTTTTGCCGACCGTCACCACTTTGGGCGTCACCGCCGCAGAGACGGTAAAAAGATCCCAAGTATTTTGATGGTTAGCAATATAAATCGCCTGACCACGATGATAAGCATCATCAGGAATACGCAGCTCTAAAGTAATACCAAACACACGAGACATTTTGGCGAATAAACGGCCAAATGTGAAAACGTGTTTCGGATTACGCGGACTGAGTAGACAATAGGCACATCCAAAAACAAACATCACCACAGCAAATAGAGCTAATGCAAAAAGACGCAAGACAGCAATCATGCAGATTCTCCAATGGAGCTTAAATAAAAAAGCCGAAATCCTAAAATTTCGGCTCATTAACTATTGAGCCCGTTAGTTTGGCTCACTGATTCGTTCGATATGAGCCCCTAACGCTGACAATTTATCTTCGATGCGCTCATAACCACGATCGATATGATAAATACGATCAACGATAGTCTCACCCTTGGCGATGCAACCCGCGATCACTAAGCTCGCAGAAGCTCGTAGATCCGTAGCCATCACTTGAGCACCACTCAGCGATTCCACATCACCACAAATTACGGTATTACCTTCCACTTCAGCTTTGGCTCCCATACGCATCAATTCAGGGACATGCATAAAGCGGTTTTCAAAGATGGTTTCGGTAATTTTGCCACCACCTTTGGCCATCATATTCAGTAAAGTAAACTGGGCTTGCATATCAGTCGGAAAACCAGGGTGAGGAGCCGTACGAATCGACACGGCTTTTAGCTCTCGCCCAGTCATGTCCAAACTTATCCAATCATCGCCAGTTTCAATTTCTGCGCCAGCTTCTTCCAACTTGGCAAGCACCGCTTCCAGTAAACTGGCTTTAGTATTGCGACAGAGGATCTTGCCACGGGAGACCGCAGCAGCGACTAAAAAAGTACCAGTTTCAATACGATCAGCAACCACGGCATGGCGGCCACCAGCAAGACGTTCAACACCCTCGATAGTGATACTGTCTGTACCTGCACCAGTAATTTTAGCGCCGAGCTTATTTAAAAAGGCAGCAGTATCAACAATTTCCGGCTCTCTGGCAGCATTATCTAAGACTGTTTTACCTTCTGCCAATGTCGCAGCACACATGATGGTAATCGTGGCACCGACACTGACTTTATCCATGACAATATGCGCACCTTGCAAGCGTCCATCAACGCTCGCTTTAACATAACCGTCTTCTAACGTAATCGTCGCGCCCAATTGCTCGAGGCCATGAATATGTAGGTCAACAGGACGTGCGCCAATCGCACAACCACCCGGCAGTGAAACTTGGCCTTGACCAAAGCGAGCAACCAATGGGCCTAACGCCCAAATTGAGGCTCGCATGGTTTTCACCAGATCGTATGGCGCGCAATATTGATTAATTTGGCTGGCATCAACATGCACCGATCCATTACGTTCAACTTTTGCGCCTAAACGTTTGAGCAGTTCCATCGTGGTATTAATGTCGCGTAAGTGAGGAACGTTGGCGACTTCAATGGGTTCTTCAGCCAAAATCGACGCAAATAAAATAGGCAGTGCAGCATTTTTTGCACCGGAAATGGTCACTTCACCTTGTAGTGGCTTATCTGACCCAATAACTCGAAACTTTTCCATTAAAAAACCTTACAGCGACATCAATTTTTTATTGCGAGCCCACTCTTCTGGGGTGAACGTTTTGATTGATACCGCGTGAATATCATTGCGCTGAATGTGCGCCATTAACGGAGCATAAATCAGTTGCTGTTTTTTCACTCGACTCATCGTCTCGAAGCTCGCATCAATAGCGATCACTTCATAATGGCTACCTTCACCTTTGACATGTAACTCTTCAAGGTTGAGCGCTTGTTGTAATAATTGTTGTACTTGTGTGCTATCCACAATTCACCCCTGCTAATGGTTGAATATGTTGAGTCATCATCGTTTCGATGTTGCTCAACTGAAATAATGTGCGCAGTTGTTGTGGCACAAAACTCAGCATTATATGACAGTTTTGTGTTTTTGCATGCTCTATTAAGTGAATGAGCATCACCATCCCCGCAGAATCGATACGCTGTACTTCTGCTAAAGAAATCTCGCATTGCGCAGCGGTAGGTTGCCAAGCTTGTAAGTGACGCCACAAGTTAGGAACGGTTTCTCTATCAAGTGCACCTTTTAATCGAGCTTGTTCAGGATTGAGTACTTGCCATTGCTCAGCGCTCATTGCGACTCACTCTCAAAACGGATCGGTTGCTCTGATATACGTTGTAACTCTTGTGCTACCGCGAGAATGCCATCCTGACGTATTTTGCCGCTCCACTCAGATTGCTTACTGGATAACAAACTGATCCCTTCCGCAATCATATCAAATCCTTTCCATTCGCCGTTTCTCTCCTGACGTAAACGAAATTCAATTTTCACATTCGGTCTCGGAGGGTCGATAAGTTCAACTTGTACACCGGTGATCCGTCTTCCTTCAGGAACCGGAACTTCCGGAGCAAATTCTATGCGCTGATCATTATACTGAGTAAGTGCTTGTGCATAGCTTGTCACCATGTAAGCGCGAAATGCGGTAATAAACTGCCCAACCTCTTCACGATTAGCCCCTTGTAAATGAGTACCGAGTAGTTTCAGGGCTGCATACTGTTCATTGATGTAAGGCATCAGCTCTTCTTCAACGATAACTTTAAGGTACTCAGGATTGTCGCGAATCTTTGGTTGCTCCGCTTTTAAGCGAGCAAATGATTTTTCTGCCACTTGTCTCATCATCTGATAAGGCTGTGTTTTATCAATCACTTCCGCTTGAATTGCCAATGAAAAAAACAGGCCAAGCACTAAAATCCAATACCGTTTCAACATGATTTACTCCTGTTTTTTACTGTCTGAACTGCCGACGCTATACAGAACTTGGCCGATCAAGTCTTCCAATACCAACGCTGACTTGGTGTCTTCAATATGGTCGCCATCTTTGAGCATTTGCTCATCATCAAAGACAAAACCAGGCACTAACCCAATGTATTGCTCACCAATTAATCCTGAAGTGAGTATTTTCACACTGGAGTTTTCAGAAAACTGATCGTATCGGCTATCAATCGCCATCGTGACAACAGGCAGCAGACGCTGACGGTCCAATTGAATATCCGACACACGTCCCACAACTACACCACCCACTTTGACTGGTGAGCGTACTTTTAAGTTACCAATATTGTCAAACTCAGCGGTTAATGAGTAAGTATCGTTTGAACCTAACCCTTTCACGTCAGCAACGTGAAAAATCATAATAAGAATTGCGCAAATTCCTGCTAGCACAAAACTTCCTACCCAAAATTCTACTTTTCGTGTTTGCTGCATGTTTAATTCCCAAACATCAATGCGGTCAGAACAAAATCCAGTGCTAACACTGCCAAAGACGAGTGTACCACGGTGCGTGTTGTCGCTCGGCTAATCCCTTCTGAAGTAGGAATAGCGTCATAACCGTTAAACAGCGCGATCCAAGTGACGGTAATCGCAAAGACCACGCATTTGATTACGCTGTTACCAATATCTCTACCTAATTGAACAGAGGATTGCATTACTGACCAAAAACTCCCTTGATCAATGCCTTTCCAATCAACGCCGACTAAATGCCCACCCCAAATGCCTACCGCCATAAAAATCATGGCTAATAAAGGCATCGAAATCAGCCCTGCCCAAAGGCGTGGCGCAATAATTCGCTTGAGCGGATCAACGGCCATCATTTCCAAACTGGAGATTTGTTCCGTGGCTTTCATTAGGCCAATTTCTGCCGTCAACGCCGAGCCAGCTCGTCCTGCAAATAGCAATGCCGTCACCACTGGGCCAAGCTCACGTAGCAACGATAAAGCCACCATTTGTCCTAAGCTCGTTTCAGCCCCAAAATCGACTAAAATAACATAACCTTGCAGGCTGAGAACCATACCAATGAAGAGACCAGAGACAATAATAATCGCCAAAGACTGTACGCCCACACTGTATAATTGTTTAATCAGTAAGGGTAAATGTTGAATCGGTCTTGGTCTTCCTACCAGAGCACCAAACAGCATTAAGCTCGCTCGCCCAAAAGACTCGCCGACACCTAAACAGCGTCGACCAAAACGGCTAATTGCTTGCTCCCAATTATTGGCCATCAAACAAGTCCTTCTCTATCGACTGCGCAGGAAAACGAAAAGGAACTGGCCCATCCGCTTCACCACGCAAAAATTGTTGCACTCGTGGATCTGGGTTATTTTCCAGTTCCTGTGGCGTACCAAAAGCAATAACTTTACCATCCGCTAATAGATAAACCCAATCAGCAATACTCATTACCTCAGGCACATCATGGGACACCACCACCGACGTTAAACCAAGTGCTTGGTTTAAATTGCGGATCAACTCAACCAAAACCCCCATAGTGATAGGGTCTTGGCCAACGAAGGGTTCATCGTACATGATCAACTCTGGATCGAGCGCAATGGCTCGAGCTAAGGCAGCCCGACGTGCCATGCCGCCAGAAAGCTCGCTTGGCATTAAATGGGCCGCTCCGCGTAAACCCACCGCTTCAAGCTTAAGAAGGACCAGCGTTTTTATCAACGACTCGTTTAATTTTGTATGTTCGCGGAGTGGAAAAGCCACATTATCAAACACATTAAGGTCGGTAAATAAAGCCCCCGATTGGAAAAGCATACTCATCTTTTTACGAGCTTGATAAAGCTGCTTACGCGATAAACGGGGAATATTATCGCCATCGAACCAGATTTCACCGGCTTCAGGCAGAAGTTGACCACCAATCAGACGTAGTAAGGTTGTCTTACCTATCCCAGAAGGGCCCATGATGGCGGTGATTTTCCCTTTCGGCACCTGCAAACTCACTTTATCAAAAATGAGACGATTGGCTCGGGAAAAGGTTAAATTATTGATGGTCACTAGATCAGTTTCGGACATACTCTCGATTCGCTGTTGTGGTTTTCCATCCAGAGAATGCGCAATCATAAGCAGATTACGCCTAAATTAAAAGCGCTGTTCAATTACTCATTCGCCAACCCATGGCTCTGACCAACGCTATTTTCATCTAATGACCTTACACCACTTAGCGTAAAAAGAGCGATGAAAACGTCATCTAACCTTTAACTACACTGAAAAATCGGTAACAAAGTGTAAGCAAAGCGTCCGATTTATCTCAATTAAGCGCAATCACGCATGAAAATCCTCAATAAAAATGCCACAATAAATGTTATCTTCGACTTCCCTTTTAGTGACCAACACGTCAAAATTAGCGGTTACTCATTCATTTTTTATTGAGATTAGGAATCGCCATGCTCGAAGCCATTGGATTATTGATTGTCGGCCTTATTCTGCTGGTTTGGAGTGCCGATAAGCTGGTTTTCGGAGCTGCCGCCATCGCACGCAATATCGGCATTTCTCCTCTAGTTATCGGTATGACCATTTTAGCCATGGGCTCATCAGCTCCAGAAATGATGGTTTCAGCTACCGCCGCTTTAGATGGCAAAACGGATACCGCCGTTGGTAACGTACTCGGATCAAACATCGCCAATATTGCACTGATTCTCGGTATCACCGCGCTCATCAAACCATTATCGATCAGTTCAATGGTATTACGTCGCGAGCTACCACTAATGGTTGGCGTGACCTTATTATCCGGTCTTCTACTCTGGAATAGCTATTTAGGTTTTTATGAAGGTATTCTACTGTTTGCCCTATTTGCCGTATTTATTCTGGCAATGTTACATATTAGCCGTAAAGAGCAGCAGAATGGTGATGCCTTATTGTCTGAATGTGAATCAGAAATCCCAACAGACGTTAGTAACAAAAAAGCCATCATCTGGATCATTATTGGTTTAATACTACTCCCTTTTGCAGCCAGTATGCTCGTTGATAACTCGGTGATTATTGCTAAGTATTTTGGTATGAGTGATTTAGTTATTGGACTAACGATCATTGCCGTTGGCACCAGCTTACCAGAACTTGCCGCCTCACTCGCTGGAGTACTAAAAGGCGAAGACGATATGGCCGTCGGCAATATCATCGGCTCGAATGTGTTTAATATTCTCGCGGTGATGGGGATTCCAGGCATTTTAAACCCATCAATACTGAGCGATAGCGTCATGGGCCGGGACTTTTGGGTCATGTTAGCGGTCTCATTATTGTTAGTGATCATGGCCCTTGGTAAATCACGCAGTATTAATCGTCTCGAAGGTGCCGTACTGTTTATTATCTTCCTTGCTTATCAAGGATATTTATTGATGAATATGGCTGCTTAATGTAGGAAATGAGAATGTCTGAAAACTTTGATTACCGCCGAGTTGCTCAACAAGTTTTAGCCACCGAAATTGCCGGATTACAACAATTAGAACAGTACTTTAATGCTGACTTTACCCAAGCATGTGAAATGATTATCGCCAATAAGCAGGGTAAAGTCGCCGTAATGGGAATCGGTAAATCGGGACATATCGGTAAAAAAATTGCCGCAACACTCGCCAGCACCGGCACTTCCGCTTTTTTCGTACATCCAGGCGAAGCCTCGCATGGCGATCTTGGCATGATTGAACGTGGCGATATTGTTCTGGCTATCTCTAACTCCGGTGAATCATCTGAAATTTTGGCGTTATTTCCAGTGTTAAAACGGCTCAATAATCGCATCATCAGTATGACTGGTAACCCCCGTTCAACCATGGCGAACTTGGCCGATATCCATTTACAAATCACCGTTCCTGAAGAGGCCTGCCCGCTAGGGTTAGCACCGACTTCAAGCACCACGGCAACGTTAGTCATGGGCGATGCATTAGCGGTCGCACTCTTACAAGCGCGTGGTTTTACCGCTGAAGATTTTGCCTTGTCACACCCTGGGGGCGCCCTTGGCCGTAAATTACTGCTTAAACTATCGGATATCATGCACCAAGGGGAAGCGCTCCCCAAAGTTTCACCCAGCGCACTCATTCGAGAAGCGTTATTAGAAATCAGTCAAAAAGGCTTAGGTATGACTGCTGTCGTCACTGAAGATGATCGCTTAGTGGGGATTTTCACTGATGGTGATTTGCGCAGAATTCTCGATAAACGAGTGGATATTCATAGCGCAACTATCGAACAAGTGATGACACAAAACCCAACCGTTGCCTCGCCACACCTACTGGCAGTAGAGGGACTAAACTTAATGCAAGAGAAGCGCATTAATGGCTTAATGCTGGTCGATAACCATAAATTGGTTGGCGCTTTAAATATGCATGATCTACTCAAAGCAGGAGTCATGTAATGACTCAACATATTACCACTTTATATGGTCAGGTTGATGCCAGCATACTCGCGATTGCTAAGCAAATTCGGTTACTGATTTGTGATGTTGACGGCGTTTTCTCTGACGGATTGGTTTACATGGGTAACCAAGGGGAAGAGTTCAAAACTTTTCATACTCGTGATGGCTACGGCATCAAATCGCTGATGAAAGCAGGGGTTCAGATTGCAATTATTACTGGCCGCCAATCAAAAATTGTCGAAAATCGTATGAAAGCGTTAGGCATTTCACTGATTTATCAAGGGCAAGATGACAAGCTCAGTGCTTATCACGATATTTGTCAAAAGCTAGCCATTGCTCCAGAACATACCGCTTACATTGGCGATGATCTGATCGATTGGCCCGTCATGGACAAAGTCGCTCTCAAAGTATGTGTCGCTGATGGACACCCTTTACTGGTTCAAAAAGCCAATTATGTGACCCATATTAAGGGAGGACACGGAGCGGTACGTGAAGTCTGTGATCTTATTTTACAAGCTCGTGATCAACTTGAAACTTATCAAGGTCTGAGTATATGAGCTTGACTCGTATCCTTTATCTCTGTTTATTTTTTGTCGCTGCATGGTCAGGGTATTATCTGCTGGATAAAGATCAATCGACAGCCATTCAAGTGACCCCAAATTTTGAGCTGCCGATGTTTAGCGGCCAGCATTTAAACAACGTCACCTATAATCAACAAGGTGTACGTAATTACGAAATAATCTCACAACACTTAGATTTTTATGCGGAAAGTGGTAACACAACATTTGAATATCCCGTTCTTAAAGTGTATCGAGATGGAACAACTCAAGAGTGGCAATTGACCGCGAAGCGCGGAATTCTCACTAAACAGCAGGTGCTGATCCTGTATGATGACGTTGTGGCCCATAATTTATTAGCCGACTCTGGCTTTGAACGGCTCACCACCAGCAAATTTAGTATTCAGCTTGATAATCGTGACTTTTGGGCAGACAGCCAAGTTACGTTAATCGGGCCACAGTTTGAAACCCACGGGCAGGCGATGAAAGGTAATTTGTCTGACCATTCGGCTGTTCTCTATAACCATGTACAAGGTAGATATGAAACTTTCACACCTTAGTCTTTTAGCTTGTTTATTCGCTTCGGCACCGATATTGGCTCTATCTACTGATACCCAACAGCCTATTCATATCAACTCAGATAGCCTGCAGTTAGATATGAAGAACAACCGAGTGACCTATATTTCTAATGTTAAACTTGTTCAAGGTAGCATCAACATCAATGCTGAACGACTGGTCGTGATTCGTAATCCAGAGAGTGGAAAAATCGAACAAATTGAAAGCTATGGCAATCCTGCTACCTTTTCTCAGTTGACCGACGAAGGAAAAACCTTGCATGGTCAAGCAAGGCAGTTGTATTACAAAATGGCTGACGACGAACTGCTGATGATTGATCAAGCAATGCTAGCTCAAGATGACAGCGAGATCCGTGGCCAGCGAATTCGCTATCAGATTTCCTCACAAAAACTGATCGCTGATGGACAGGGCACGGAACGTGTCTCTACCATTCTTCAACCTCAAGCCGTGCAGCAAGATTAATTATGTCGATACTCAAAGCCGAACACTTAGCCAAAAGCTATAAAAAACGTAAAGTTGTCTCCGATGTGAGCCTGCAGGTCGAATCTGGTCAGATTGTTGGTTTACTTGGCCCTAATGGTGCAGGTAAAACCACCTCATTTTATATGATCGTTGGCTTAGTCGCGCGTGATGAAGGTTCGATCATGATCGACGATAAAGACATTAGCATTTTGCCGATGCATAGCCGATCACGATTAGGTATTGGTTATCTGCCTCAAGAGGCTTCTATTTTCCGTAAATTATCGGTTGAAGATAACATTATGGCGGTACTGCAAACCCGTGAAGAAATGACCCATGAAGAGCGACAAGATAAACTCGAAGATCTTCTCGAAGAGTTTCATATTCAACATATTCGTCACAGTGCGGGCATGGCACTATCAGGTGGTGAACGCCGCCGAGTAGAAATAGCCCGCGCATTGGCTGCCAATCCGAAATTTATCTTACTCGATGAGCCATTTGCTGGCGTCGATCCGATTTCAGTCATTGATATTAAGAAAATCATTGAGCACCTACGCGATCGTGGACTGGGTGTGCTGATCACTGACCATAACGTACGAGAAACCCTCGACGTGTGTGAGAAAGCCTATATTGTCAGTCAAGGCCGTTTGATTGCCGAAGGGACACCACATGAAGTCCTCAATAATGAACAAGTAAAACAGGTTTATCTTGGTGAACAATTCCGTCTATGATTACAGTATGACTACTGAACAATGATCAGTAGGATAGGCATTCACGTCACAGGATAAACATCAAGTAAGGCATCACCTAGACAAGGTAGTTAATACTGAATGAAACCTTCATTACAGCTCAAGCTTGGTCAACAGTTAGCCATGACTCCCCAGTTGCAGCAAGCTATCCGTTTGCTGCAACTCTCTACCTTGGATCTACAACAAGAGATCCAAGAAGCTTTGATCTCTAACCCGCTACTCGATGTTGAAGAGACCATTGAAGAGTTCTCCGCTAACGACAACTCTGTGCGCAATAATGAAGACCCAGCTCCCAGTGCAGAGGCCAGTGAACCGGAAGACAGTTCACAATTAATCGAAAAGTCAGAAATCAGCGCCGAGCTAGAAATGGACGCTAGTTGGGATGACGTCTACAGCGCCAACACTGGCAGCACAGGGTTAGCCTTAGACGATGATTTACCCATTTACCAAGGCGAAACCACCGAAACACTGCAAGATTATTTATTATGGCAACTCGATCTCACCCCTTTTAGCGATACTGATCGTACTATCGCTCGGGCATTAATCGACGCGATCGACGATCACGGTTACCTCACTGTCCCGCTGAGTGATATTTTAGAAAACTTCGCAGAACAAGAGATCGAGCTGGACGAAGTAGAAGCGGTTCGCAAACGTATCCAACAATTTGATCCTCTTGGTGTCGCTTCGATCAATCTGCAAGATTGCTTGCTACTGCAATTGGCAACCTATCCAAGCGACACCCCTTGGTTAAATGAAGCTAAGCTGTTGCTCACCGATTACATCGATCTGTTAGGCAATCGTGACTTTAAATTGATTGTTAAAGAGAGCAAACTCAAAGAAGAAGCTTTACGCGATGCGCTACAACTGATTCAACAGTTAGATCCTCGCCCTGGCAACCGAATCTCTCAAGAGCAAGCGGAATATGTTGTGCCAGACGTGTCGGTTTATAAAGATCGAGGCAAATGGCAAGTCAGCATTAATCCCGATAGCGTCCCGAAATTAAAGATCAATCAGCAATACGCTAGTCTTGCCCGAGGTAATAATCCCGATAGCAACTATATTCGTTCTAATTTGCAAGAGGCAAAGTGGTTAATTAAGAGCCTTGAAAGCCGAAACGAGACCTTGCTCAAAGTTGCCAAGTGCATAGTTGAACATCAGCGCGATTTCTTCGAATATGGCGAAGAAGCGATGAAGCCGATGGTACTGAATGACGTAGCACTGATTGTGGAGATGCATGAATCGACCATTTCTCGAGTAACAACTCAGAAGTACATGCACACTCCACGGGGTATTTTTGAACTGAAGTACTTTTTCTCAAGTCATGTCAGTACCGATAATGGCGGAGAGTGTTCATCGACTGCGATTCGCGCCCTGATTAAAAAATTGGTGGCGGCAGAAAACCCAGCGAAACCATTAAGTGATAGCAAAATCGCAGCCCTACTCGCTGATCAAGGGATTCAGGTAGCAAGACGGACAATTGCGAAATACCGTGAATCCTTGGCGATTGCGCCCTCGAGTCAGCGGAAACGCCTGTTATAAGGCCCAACAGAGAAGGAATGTCTATGCAAATCAATATCCAAGGCCACCACATTGATCTTACCGATGCAATGCAAGACTATGTTCATTCGAAGTTTCAAAAGCTTGAGCGTTTTTTCGAGCATATCAATACCACTCAAGTGATTTTACGGGTTGAAAAACTTCGTCAGATCGCCGAAGCTACGCTCCACGTAAACCAGGGAGAAATCCACGCAACGGCAGACGATGAAAATATGTATGCCGCGATCGACAGTTTAGTGGATAAACTCTCTCGTCAACTCAACAAGCATAAAGAAAAGCTAAGTAGCCATTAACATGCAATTAAGCGAAGTACTCTCATTGGACTGCACCAAAAGTGCAGTCCAATGTTCTAGCAAGAAACGAGCATTAGAAATCATCAGTGAAGTCGCGGCTCAACATACTGGTCAAAATGCCACTGAGCTGTTTGAATGCATGCTCAGTCGTGAAAAAATGGGCAGTACTGGCATCGGTAATGGTATTGCAATTCCCCATGCCCGAATGACTGACAGTGACAAGGCCGTCGCCGTGTTGATTCAATGCGCAGAACCGATTGAGTTTGATGCTATTGATAACCGACCGGTTGATCTTCTGTTTGCTTTACTGGTTCCAGAAGAACAGTGTAAAGAGCATCTGAAGACCTTATCTTGCATGGCCGAACGCCTCAACGATAAGCAAATTCTTAAGCAGCTCAGACACGCCGAAAGCGACCAAGAGCTATACGATATTATGCTCAATCAACCTCAGTAGGTCTTGTGATGCGTTTAATTGTAGTGAGTGGTCAATCTGGCGCGGGAAAAAGTGTCGCCTTACGAGTCCTTGAAGACTTAGGTTATTATTGTGTCGATAACCTGCCCGTTAGCTTATTAGATGCCTTCATTCAATCGGTACAAGGCAGCAAGCAGAATGTTGCCGTGAGTATCGATATACGCAACTTACCGAAAGAACCGAGTTTGGTAGAAGATGTTTTAGACCAACTCAAAAAAAATAATGACGTCAGTGTACTCTTTCTGGATGCCAGCAAAGAGACACTACTCAAACGCTACAGTGAAACACGTCGTATTCATCCCTTATCACTACAGGATGATAAACCGATCTTAGCTCAAGCTATCGAGCGGGAAAGATGCTTATTAGCACCATTAAAAGAGCAAGCGGATTTATTACTAGACAGCAGTAATCAATCTTTGCATGAGCTGAGTGAGACCGTACGTATGCGTGTTGAAGGAAGGGAACGGCGTGATTTAGTCATGGTCTTCCAGTCCTTCGGCTTTAAATATGGCATTCCAAGCGATGCGGATTACGTGTTTGATGTGCGTTTTTTGCCCAATCCTCACTGGCAACCGGATTTACGCCCCCTTACTGGACTTGATGCCCCAATCAAATCATTTCTTGAAAGTCACAATGATGTCATTGAGCTAAAACTGCATATTCAGCATTTTTTTGAATATTGGTTGCCGCAGTTGGAAAAAAACAATCGCAGCTATTTAACCATTGCCATTGGCTGTACGGGCGGCAAGCATCGCTCTGTGTATCTGACTCAGCAACTCGGGGAATACTTCGCTCAGCTTGGTCATCAGGTCCAAATACGCCATCATTCATTAGAGAAACACCAAGGATAATCCCCTTATGGCACACGAGCATCGTACGGTCTTTATTCAAAATAAACTTGGGCTGCATGCGCGAGCTGCCGTTAAACTGGTCGAACTCGCCCAATCTTTTCAAGCGGTAATTACCATTAAAGGTGAAGATGATAAGCAAGCCACCGCCGACAGTGTGATGGGGTTACTGATGCTTGAGTCGGCGCAAGGACAGAGAATCTCTATTTGTGCCGATGGTGACGATGCCAGTACCGCTCTCGATGCCGTATGCCAACTGATTGAAAGCAAATTTGATGAGGCCGAATAAACCTCGTTGTCTAGCCTTAACTTATCTCCATCTTCGCTTTTTGATTAGCGTCTAACCAGATTAACATTGACGGCTCCAATATCTTCAGGTTACTTGATTCCTAAATTAAGTTACTATTCTGTTTATTGTCAGAACTTAATAACCGTGAGGAGGAAGCATGGCCGAACCGATTGAATTTGACCAAGCTCACAACACCCTCCAAGAAATTACCGAAGCCCTCGAAAATGGTCGCTTTGTTCATGTGCGCAGACAACTGCAGGACATGGAACCTGAAGATATTGCCCACCTGTTAGAAGCCTCTCCCCGCAAAGCTCGTGATGTTTTGTGGCAATTGACCGACCCAGAAGATTACGGTGAGATCCTTGAAGAGCTCAACGAAGACGTCAAAGATGCGTTAGTCTCAAAGATGGCTCCGGAGATGCTCATCGAAGCAACCGAAGGGATGCACAGTGACGATTTAGCTTACGTCCTGCGTAGCTTACCTGATGATGTTTCACGTGAAGTATTAGCCCAAATGGACGCTGCCGAGCGTCAGCGTGTTGAAACAGCGCTATCTTATCCAGAAGACACCGCTGGCGGTCTAATGAACACCGACGTCATCACCATTCGTGGTGATGTGGATGTCGATGTTGTACTGCGTTATTTACGCATGAAAGGCCAACTGCCCTATGCCACAGACTCACTGTACGTCATCGATCAAGAGAGTCAACTGATTGGCTATCTGCCTTTAGCTACGCTAATCACGACTCAACCAGATATTCAAGTTAGTGAGGTGATGGAGGATGCCGATGAGGCAATTAAAGTCGATGCCAAAGCCTCAGATGTCGCCAGCCTGTTTGAACGCCGCAACTGGGTTTCTGCTCCGGTGGTCGATGAGAACCAACATTTAGTCGGCCGAATTACTATCGATGATGTGGTGGATGTGATTCGTGAAGATGCCGAGCACTCGATGATGAGTATGGCGGGTATGAACGACGATGAAGACACCTTTGCTCCGGTGTTAAAATCGACTCGAAAACGCAGTGTTTGGCTGGGTGCTAACGTCCTAGCTGCCCTGACTGCCGCTTCGGTGTCAAATATGTTTGAAGCAACATTAGAACAAATGGCTGCCATCGCGATTCTAATGACCATCGTTCCTTCGATGGGAGGCGTGGCTGGTAATCAAACGGTAGCACTGGTGATCCGTGGATTGGCTCTTGGTCATATTGGTGACAGTAATAAACGCGAGCTATTGCTTAAAGAGGCAGCGATCGGTTTTTTTAATGGCATATTATGGGCACTGATCATTGGCGCGATTGTCGTATTATGGAAAGGAGAATGGCTATTGGGCGGGATTATTTCTGCGGCCATGATGGCCAACCTATTCATAGCTGGCGTTGCGGGTGTGACTATTCCAATCTTGCTCAAAAAAATGAATATCGACCCAGCATTGGCTGGAGGTATGGCATTAACTACGGTGACCGATGTAGTCGGTTTATCGGTTTTCTTGGGTTTAGCCACGTTACTGATTTAACCCGATCATGGTCATATTAGAGCCCCTAAAGCGCTAATCAACGCCAGCACTTTAGGGGTTATTGATTGGGCTATTCACCAGCCACTTTCATTGATTCAATCAACATCGAACCTGTTTGAATTTGCGAACGCGTTTCGACGTCCGTCCCAACCGCCAGCAATTGCTTAAACATGGTTTTTAAGTTACCAGCAATGGTTACCCCCGAAACGGGATACTGAATTTGACCATTTTCAACCCAGAACCCTGCCGCGCCACGCGAATAATCCCCAGTCACTGTATTAACACCTTGTCCCATCACTTCAGTAACCAATAAACCGTTACCTAATGTTTTGAGTAACTGATCGAAATCTTGCCCAGTAGAGGTAACAAACCAGTTATGGATTCCCCCCGCATGCCCTGTTGGTTGCATGTTCATCTTCCGTGCAGCGTAGCTGGTTAATAAGTACGTTGCCAGAACCCCATCGGTGATGATCTCTCGGTCAATTGTCGCCACGCCTTCGCTATCAAAAGGTGTCGATGCAAGACCACGTAATAAATGAGGACGCTCATTAATCGTGAACCAACTCGGTAAAATTTGCTGACCTAAATGATCCAATAAGAAAGAGGATTTACGGTACAAACTGCCACCACTGATCGCTGTCACTAAGTGGCCCATTAAACCCGTGGCGACATCAGCAGCAAACATCACTGGATATTGGCCGGTTTTTAGTTGACGAGCATCCAAACGCTGAATGGTTTTTTCTGCCGCTTGCTGACCAACAAACTGAGGCGTCCATAAATCGTCTCGATGACGTGCCACCGTATAGCTGTAATCTCGCTCCATCTCGCCATTTTTGCCTTCACCGATAACGCTACAACTGATGCTGTGGCGGCTTGAAGCATAACTGGCTAATAAACCATGACTATTGCCATACACTTTAACGCCGTAATGGCTGTCGTAACTCGCACCATCACTTTGCTTGATTTTACTGCTGTAATTGAGGGCTTCACGCTCGGCAGCAATGGCAATCGAAGCAGCGCGATCAGGGTTTGGCTCATCAGGATGAAACAAATCTAAATCTGGGATATCTTTAACCATCAACGCTTTGGGTGCCGGACCAGCGTAGGGATCCTCTGAGGTATAGTGAGCGATATCCAAAGCCGCTAACACGGTCTGCTGAATGGCTTTTTCACTCAAATCCGAGGTTGAGGCGCTGCCTTTACGTTGGCCTCGATAAACCGTGATCCCCAAGGCACCATCGCTATTAAATTCAACGTTTTCCACTTCACACATATGAGTGGAGACACTTAATCCGGTACTTTTGCTGATTGCGACTTCGACGGCATCTGCTTGAGCAGAGGCCATATCGAGCGCTTTAGCGACGGCCGCTTCAAGTTCGGCACGCTGGAGCATCACTTGTTGTCTAATATCCATCTCTCATCCATAACTAATTGAGCTTTTATCGTCTTAGGATAACAAGAATTTCGCTTTCTCCCCACGATTCTTGCTAAAATAGCAGAGATAAATAACTAATTAGTGAAGACTATGGCGCGTAAAAATCAGAAAGCCCCTTGGGAAGAGGAAGAAGAGATCATCTTAGTCAGTAAGACTGAGCTGAAAAATGACATGATCGTCCTACAAAAGCTCGGTGAAGAGTTGGTTGAGTTAAAACCATCCGCCTTGCAAAAAGTACCGCTACCGGAAGAGTTAGCCGAAGCAGTAAAAGATGCGCAACGCTTTAAAAACGAAGCTCGCCGCCGTCAATTACAGTACATTGGTAAAATGATGCGCCACATTGATCCAGAGCCAATTCAAATTGCTTTGGATAAACTGCGCAATAAACACGCTCAGACTACCGCTATCTTGCATAAAATAGAGCAATGGCGCGATAAGATTGTTGAACAAGGTGATAGCGCGATCGAAGCTTTAATGGAGCACTATCCGGAAGCCGATAGACAGCGTTTACGCCAATTGGCTCGTCAAGCCAGTAAAGAGAAACAAGGTCAAAAGCCACCTAAAGCGGCACGAGAAATTTATCAGATGATCAAAACCCTTTATGGGCAAGATAGCTAGACTTCTCAGCTGCCAACATAAAGCCATTCGCCTTCAATCACCTCAACCAGCTAAGGGATTGAAGGCCAAATGGTGCAAGGTCACCGCTGACCACTACTCGTCACCAATTAGCAACGATGACTTCCTGCACGGACAAATTCGCTAAATAATGGGTGGATATTCTGCTCATGCAGCTGTTCAATCTCGCCGGTTACCTGAACTTCACCTTGAGCTAAAAACGCAAAATCACTGGCGATCATTTTCGCATCGTTGAGATGATGAGTTACCATCAAAATCGTGACCGCTCGTGCTTTAGCTAATGATTTAACTAATTGCAGCATTTCTTCACGCAATAACGGGTCGAGCGCCGAAAACGGTTCATCCAATAACCAAATCGGATGAGATTGTACAAAACATCGAGCCAAGGCTACCCGTTGTTTTTGTCCACCAGAAAGTTGCTCCGGCAAACGCGTTACAAGTGCCTCAAGCCCCACTTGCCTTGCTGCCTCAACCACTTGTTGCTGTTCGATATCGGTTAATTTAAGACTCGGGTTCAAACCCAAGGCAATATTGTCCCAGACGGTGAGGTGATTAAATAAATTGTGGTCTTGAAACAACATTGCGAAAGGTCGCTGATGCGGTAATTTACCAAGCACAGAATCCCCTGCGACCTCAATCTGACCACTCAGTGGTTCGATAAAACCGGCAATCAAACTAAGCAGTGTTGATTTCCCTGCTCCACTCGGCCCCATTAAAGCCGTAATACTGCCTTGTTTAATGGTTAAATCAAACGTGAAACACTCATCTTGATATTGGTAAGTGAGCTTTACAACGTTTAGCATGACTTATTCTCTCTGTTTAATCTGTAATAACCGCTCAACGCCGTAATAAAGTCCGACACTAAAAACTAATAAAGCCAGTGATAATACTGCCGCCGCTTGCATCTGATAGCTGCCCATCAATTGATATAAATACAACGGAAGAGTGCGAAACTGCTGACTACCAAATAGCGCCACTGCACTCAAATCACCCATTGACACTAAAAAGCTAATGATGAAAGCGTGGGCAAATGGTTTTTTCAGCGCTCGCCACTCAATCAGTCGCAAACGCTGCCAGCCTCTCAAACCAAGACTGGCACACAGTAAATGATATTGCTGGGCCAGATGCAGCATCGGTTGTGATAAGGTTTTAATCACATAAGGCAGAGCCATAACACTATTGACGATAACCACCAACCAATAGGCCATGCTAAAGATATCGACCGTTTGACGTAGCAACAAAAACAACCCGGTACTGATCACCAAGCCAGGTGTAACCAGAATAATGGTGCCAATCCATTCAATACTATTGGCTTTAATAGGTTGTTGATTGATTCGCCAATGACGACTTGTCATAACAATTGCACATCCCGAAAGTAACGCTATCGCTCCCGTCACACTGGCTACTTGAAAAGAAGCGGCAGTAGCAAGCCAAAACTCCTGACTACTCAAAACCTGCCATAGGTGGGTATTTAAACCGCTCAATACCACCATCAATAGCGGAGGAATCACCAATAGGATCACCAAACCGATCCACATTCCATCCCAGAGTTGTTTTAGTCGTGTATCACCACCCCAGACTTGAATTGGATAATCCCCTCCTTGAGTTGCGGGCAAACAACGACTAAACCATTGCATCGAAAAGTATAACAATCCACACAATAACATCTGCCAAATAGCTAACAGTGCCCCCGTAGCCAAATCAAAATCAAACTTAATCGCCTGATAAATCGCCAGTTCAATCGTTGTGGCTTTCGGTCCGCCCCCCAAGGCCATGACAGTAGCAAAACTGGTGAAACAGAGCATGAACACTAAGCTCGCCACATGAGGCAATTGCTGGCGTAACCTTGGCCACTCAACCCATTTAAATTTTTGCCAACTGTTCATACCTAAATGAGCACATAACTTATGCTGCTCGAGTGGAATAGCTACTAAGCTTTGCAACAATAATCGACTGGCGTAAGGTAAATTAAAAAACACATGGGCCAATAAAATTCCGTTTAAACCATAAATCGAAAAAGGCAGACGGATCTGCCAATAGCCAAGTATTTTAGCTAATAATCCTTGATTACCGTAAATCGCGAGTAAACCAAATACCCCCACTAAAACGGGCAAGACTAAGGTCATCGCAAACAGCTTGAGCAGTAAATCTTTGCCTTTAAAACGGCGACGATTCAATGCATGGGCGACAGGAATAGCGAGTCCTACACTCAGTAGCGTCGATAAAAAAGCTTGGTAGAAGCTAAACCAAGTAACGTGTCGGTAATAAGCATCCTGCCATAATTGATCAATAGCAAAAGAAGGGGCTTGCCACAACAAAGCGGCCAATGCACTAATAACGAGGGCCGCAACCAACGCTGCGACCCCTATACCTAATTTAGGTGTCGTTGATAAGATCATCGATTAAAAAGTCAATGCGTGTTGCCACTCACGAATCCAATGACGACGCTGTGCCGCCACTTCTTTGGCACTAAAGGTCAATGATTGGCTGGGTTGCTGTAACTCAGAAAAAGCTTCCGGTAAAGCCACATTGGTCACTGGATACATCCAGTTGGTGGTTGGAATAGCTGATTGGAAATCATCACTGACAATAAACTGCATAAATTGAGCCGCCAACGCTGGATTTGGGCTACTCTTCACCTTAGCCGCAACTTCAACCTGCATATAATGACCCTCGGCAAAATTAGCCGTGGTATAGCGATGATCATTTTCAGCCATCTTATGATAAGCCGGAGAAGTCGTATAAGAGAGCACCATATCGGCCTCTCCTTTTAAAAACATCGAATAAGCTTCCGACCACCCTTTGGTCACCGTGACGGTTTTTTTCGCCAGTTGCTGCCATGCATTGGCCACTTGATCCCCGTAAACCGACTTCATCCATAGTAGCAATCCCTGACCTGGGGTTGAGGTCCGTGGATCTTGATAAATAATCGTCAAGTCATCGCGCTGTTCAACAAGTTCTCTTAGGCTCTGCGGTGGATGAGTTAAGGTTTGCTGATTATACACAAACGCAAAATAGCCATAATCATAAGGAATAAAGGTCTCATCATTCCAACCATTCGGCAACGTTAGCGCTGATAAATCGACGGAATGAGGGGCTAACAGTCCTGTTTGTTCTGCTTCCGTCATCAAGTTGTTATCCAGACCCAACAAAACATCGGCCTTAGTATGACGACCTTCAAGACGTAAGCGATTTAAAATCGATACGCCGTCATCCAAACCAACTAAGTTCAGTTGACAGTTACACTCGGCTTCAAACGCTTTTTTAATCACCGGGCCTGGTCCCCAATCAGCGATAAAAGAACTATAGGTATACACCGTCAAGGTCGGTTTATCGGTCGTCGTGGTTGGCGCGGCAAGCGCAATAGAAGAAAAAAATAGACTGGTTAATGCGATGATAGAGTATTGATTATTCAAGGCTTGCGCTCCATGGTGAGCGGCACAGGCTTGAGGAAGAGTGAGACAGCATCCATGAGTCTGTTTCTAGTCTCCTGCTCAATTCCTACGCCAGTATTATCTGGTTCAGGTGTTTAGTCAGCATCCCTTAATGGTCAAATGACTAATGCGGGTCCCAAGCATGGCTTGATCTCAGCGCCATTCGGTTATGAATGGTTGGCTCCCCGATGAGTGAGTAAGATTGTAATGCTAAAACATAAAAGAAGCTACTTAACGCTGATCATAACCCCAGCGCGGCACCAGTCCTTGTTCGATTCCTAGATGATCGAGAATGCGGGCTACCATAAAATCAACCAAATCATCGATCGATTTAGGTTGATGATAAAAACCGGGCGCTGCTGGCATAATAGTAACGCCCATTTGCGACAATTTGTGCATATTCTCTAAATGCAGGGTAGAGAACGGGGTTTCGCGAACCACCAACAGGAGTTGCCCTCGTTCCTTGAGCACCACATCTGCAGCACGCTCAATCAAATTATCCGACATGCCATGAGCGATAGCAGCGACGCTGCCCGCCGAACAAGGACAAACCACCATTTTTTTCGGTGCCGCAGAGCCTGAAGCCACGGGGGAAAACCACTCTTCTTTACCACAGACGATCAGTTTATTCGGATCGCAATTAAACAGTTTAACCAACTGCTGCTGCGCCGCTTGGGGTTGACTAGACAATTGCAAACCATGCTCCGTCGCTAATACCACTCTGGCAGCGGATGAGATAAGCAAATACACGGTATGCTCACTGGCAAGTAAACATTCTAAAAGACGCAGTCCATAGGGTGCGCCAGAGGCTCCTGTCCAGGCCAAAGTAATGGCTTGGTTATGTGTTGTTAAATCGGTCACTGTTATTGAATACCCTAAACGTTACTGAGCTCGCTTTTTAAGCGTGGCGAGTAACTTATTATGTATACCGCCAAAACCACCATTACTCATCACTAAAATGTGCGAGCCCGGTTTGGCTGCTGCGCAAATTTTCTCAACTAAGTCATCGATGTTATTGCTCACATAAGCGGGTGAGGTGCATTGCTGCGCAACTTCATCAACCGACCACGCTAATTCATCAGGCTGAAAAAAATAGACTGAATCAGCTTGCGCGAGTGATGCCGCCAGTGTGCCCTTATGAACACCTAATTTCATAGTGGCAGAGCGGGGTTCGACGACAGCGATAATTTTTTCACTGCCGACCTTGTTACGTAAGCCAGCCAAAGTTAGTTCAATCGCCGTCGGATGATGAGCAAAATCGTCATAGACGGTCACGCCGTTTTCCTGTCCTTTTTGCTCTAAACGCCGCTTGGTATTGATAAAGCTTGCTAGTGCCTGACAAGCTAAATCAGGTGTAACTCCCACATGTCGCGCGGCGGCAATCGCCATTAAGGCATTATTTACATTGTGATCACCAATCAATGACCACTCGACGTCGCCCACTCGTTGATCTTGAAAATACACCGAAAATTGTGAGCCTTGTGGGTTATGTTTTTTAGCCAACCATTGCCCCTGTTGACCAATAAATTCTCGTTCACTCCAGCATCCTCGGCTCAACACGTCCGCTAAGGCAGAGTCTTGCTGGGGAACCAATACTCGTCCATTACCCGGTAAAGTGCGGATTAAGTGATGGAACTGACGCTTGATCGCTTCAAGATCATCAAAAATATCCGCATGATCAAACTCTAAGTTATTCAGGATCAACGTTCTTGGGTGATAATGAACAAACTTAGAACGCTTATCGAAAAAAGCACTGTCATATTCATCGGCTTCAACCACAAAAAACATGCTTTCTCCCAAGCGAGCTGAGAGATCAAAGTTGCCTAATACGCCACCGACAAGAAAACCGGGCTGATAGCCAGACTGCTCTAAAATCCACGTTAACATACTGGCAGTCGTGGTTTTGCCATGCGTCCCCGCTACCGCGAGAACCCAGCGATCTTGCAATAAGAAGTCGTGCAGCCATTGCGGTCCCGAGGTATAACGTAAATTGTGATTCAAAACATACTCAACACAAGGGTTTCCACGACTCATCGCGTTACCAATCACCACCAGATCAGGATGTGGACTTAATTGTTTCGGATCAAAACCTTCAATAATTTCAATTCCTTGGGATAATAACATCGTACTCATTGGTGGATAGACATTGGCATCACTGCCCGTTACCTTATGGCCTAACTGACGAGCAAGCATCGCCAATCCCCCCATAAAAGTGCCACAAATCCCCAAAATATGAATATGCATCAACCTGATCTCACTTGTGCTGTTTATCTGCCTAACCATTATCCTGATCCATACCATAAAAGCGAGTACCGAAAATCGCCACAATGTAATTTATCGAAAGTCGACATCTAAATTGAGATCTTCAGCAGTTAGTTTATTACTCGTAAAAAGTTCTAGGATTTAAAATCACCGCTATAACGAAACACCTTGAAAAGGTAGCTAAATTTGCTTTCTTCTCAAGGAGTAAGAACACCAACGCTGATGACCCTACTCTTTCGCGTTACCTTTCTCCCCCAGAACCAATAAGTGTTAAGGAAATAACATGTCGAAGATGCGCACCCTTGGTGAGTTTATTGTTGAAAAACAACACGACTTTCCCCATGCAAGCGGTGAACTCTCCTCTTTACTTGCGTCCATTCGTCTTGCAGCCAAAATCGTTAACCGAGAAATCAACAAAGCTGGATTAGCCGATATTACTGGCGCATCGGGTAACGATAATATTCAAGGTGAAGAGCAACAAAAACTGGATGTCTACGCTAACGATAAGTTTAAAGCGGCTTTAGAAGCGCGCGATCAAGTCTGCGGTGTTGCCAGTGAAGAAGAAGATGAGGCAGTCGCCTTCAATAAAGAGCTTAACCAAAATGCGAAATATGTCGTGTTAATGGATCCACTCGATGGTTCATCGAATATTGATGTCAACGTTTCTGTTGGAACCATTTTCTCAATTTATCGCCGTATCTCTCCCGTAGGTGGACCACCAACCGCAGAAGATTTCCTTCAGCCTGGTCATAAACAGGTTGCTGCTGGGTATGTAATTTATGGCTCCTCAACCATGTTGGTGTACACCACAGGCAATGGTGTCAATGGTTTTACTTATGACCCTTCGATTGGTTCATTTTGTCTCTCTCATGAAAATATGCGTATTCCAGAGCAGGGCAAAATTTACTCTATCAACGAAGGTAACTACATTCGTTTTCCAACCGGCGTTAAAAAATACATTAAATACTGCCAAGAGAGCGTACCGGAAGATAATCGCCCTTACACCTCACGTTATATTGGCTCATTAGTCGCCGACTTTCATCGTAACTTGCTCAAAGGCGGTATCTATCTTTACCCAAGTACTCAAAGCCACCCCAACGGCAAGCTGCGTTTACTGTATGAATGCAACCCGATGGCACTATTGATTGAGCAAGCGGGCGGCTTAGCGACAGATGGCAGACAACGTATCCTTGATATCAAACCTACCGAGTTACATCAACGCGTGCCGTTTTTTGTTGGTTCAAAACAGATGGTTGAAAAAGTCTCTCAGTTCCTTGAAACCTACCCAGATGAATAGTCATCTGAATCAGACTCAACGGACTGAGCGTGGTCGATAAATATCGAACAACCATAGAACAAATCTAACCAATAGCGCTGATGCTTAAAGTATGTAAGCGCTAAAAGCCCATCGAGTTACTCACTGCTACTTGGGTATCCGGCTTTTTACAGGTAAACTTCGCCTTTTTCTGCACGTCGGTTTTGCACCGACGTGCAGTTTGCATAATAATGAGCGACACTTTTTAAAATCCGGCTAACCAAAAAGGAAACCGTAATGAGCTTAAATAATGTGCCAGCAGGAAAATCCCTGCCAGATGATATCTACGTAGTGATTGAGATCCCAGCGAACGCTGACCCAATCAAATACGAAGTAGATAAAGATTCTGGTGCGGTATTCGTTGACCGTTTCATGTCTGCGCCTATGTTCTACCCATGTAACTACGGTTATGTGAACCACACGCTATCTCTTGATGGTGACCCAGTGGACGTATTGGTTCCAACACCCTACCCATTGATCCCAGGTTCTGTGATTCGTTGTCGTCCAGTGGGTGTTTTGAAGATGAGTGATGAGTCAGGTGAAGATGCCAAAGTCATCGCCGTTCCACATTCTAAGCTGTCTAAAGAGTACGACCACATTCAAGATGTGAATGATATTCCAGCACTGCTGAAAGCTCAGATCACCCATTTCTTCGAGCGTTATAAAGAGCTAGAAAGCGGTAAATGGGTGAAAGTAGAAGGTTGGGAAGATGCCGCTTCTGCGCGTGCTGAAATCCTTTCTTCTTACGAGCGTGCACAGCAAAAATAATGCTCATTTTCCCTGATTAAGTCAGGATGAATAAGCTCAAAAAGCCAGCATTGCTGGCTTTTTTCATTGAGAAAACACGGCTTAAATACGTTGGCACCAATCGCCAGATTCAATTTCAGAATCAAGCCGCGAAGCCTCTTGATAAATGTATATCCAAGCGATGCCATAAGGCGTATCAATGGTTTCGCGTCGATACTCAACGGGAACATCTTCTAATACATCAAGTTTTGCTAATGTGCGCTCATCGACTTGATACACTTCCCCTTTGATTGATTGCTGACCAGCAATCAATCCCGGATAGGGGCCAAGATCGTGTAACGCATAGCTTGGCGGTGTTTCAAAGTAGCCTAAGAGCTTACTTTCGCTTAAATAATCGTGATGGCTTTCACCTTGTCGTAAGGTGCCATAGACAAACACTAGAGACAATAGCATACCCTCCTTAGTTAAATTCGAAGCGATAGAGCAAATCAATCGCACTATCGACTCCAGAGACCGCTTCCAAATAGAGGTCCCTCATTAAACGATAACGAATGGTAAATTGACCGACAGAGTTGAAAATTCCTACCCCATATTTAACTTGTAAACCAGGTAAAATATAGCCACTCACCGTAATTTGTGCATCATCCCCCGAACCGGCAGTATCCAATTGCAGATCTTGTACACCAAATTCTTCGCCAATTCGACCTACCACTTTACCGCTTTGAGCTAAGCTTAGCCCAATCAGCGTCATGGTCATCGCATTACCGCCAGCTTCACCATCAATATCTTGCCCGCGCAATAAATAAGATAAAGCATTGGCTTGTGGCATCGCGGGCTCAGAGAAAATGGTGATCATCGGCTCATCAGCGGGCCCAGTTACTTGGATACCAGCAATGACACCATCTTGGGTATTATTTGGATTACGAATCGCTTTGATCGATACAAAAGGCTGATCGACTGGGCCATTCATTAAAATTTTACCTTCTTGGATCTGTAGATCTTGGCCAAATGAGCGATACTGTCCTTGTAAAATATTGACTTCACCAATCACCAATGGCCCACGATCGCGCTGCGTGACATTCAACCGGCCTCGTAGCCCGCCTTCTAAGCCAAAAGCACTCAGACGAACATCGTCACCAATTACGATCTCAACATCCGTTTCAATGCGCAGTGGTAAACGACTTTGCTCACTTAAAGGCTGTAAATCTTTACTCAATATGACTTGATCTTTAGACACCTCGATAGCGCTTGGAGGTAACTCTTCGACCGTAATCCGTCCCCAAGGAAGATGGATAGAACCCGAGACTTGTGCCACATCTGGTTGCATGGTTAAGGTTAAATCAGGGATCACTTTCATTTTTACAATCGGCGGCATATCCACTAACAGCGAATCAGCAAACACTCGACTGTTAACTCGCCACTCAGCCATGTTGTGCCAATCAGCATCACCGGTGACATTCAGCAAACCCTCTGGCGTACCAATTTGTGCATGCAGCGCCGCTTGGTAACCAGAAAAGTCTATCGTAACTTGGCCCGAATCCATATCAACTGGAGAGATATCACCTTTAAGCTGCAACCCTGTTAACTCAATATTACCCAGCACCTGTGGATGAAGCATGGCTCCTTGCAAACTTAAATCCGCCGTGATCGTCGCATCCGCTTGACTAAATTCACCGACGAATGGTTGCAGAAAATCAAGATGAAAAGGGGTCAATTTTAATCCGGCCTGCCACTGTTTTTCTTCTGCGGTGACATCTGGGATCTGTACATGACCAGAAAACTGACCATTATTTGTCACCTGCAACGACCAGTCCGCTTGTAAGGAATTATTGGCTAATTCAGCATTAAGCTGCATCGCATCCCATCCTAAAATAATCGGTTGTGACAAATGCTGCTGGACTTCACCTGCTGGTAAGGTAACAGAAAGTTTTACTTGTGGTGCCGCCTGTGCTGACCACTGAGCCGATAACTGACCATTCAGTTCCCCCTTTATCTGGGTTTCTGGTGGCAGTAATCCTTGAATTTGACTGAATTGGAAATGGTTGATAGCGAGTTGAACTGCACCGCTATCCCCTACACTGGCGCTTTCTTCAAGACACAGAGAGGCATCCGCTTGTAACCAACAGTGCGGCGCTATCATCGCACGAGCTTGGTCGAGGTCAACATTGATATCCGTAGCATGACTCAACTGCCATGGCCCTTGTATGGACTCGATATTCATACGTTCAAGCTGGCCATCCCAACGCCAATTGGTCGACTCGGTAAGCCGTCCTGATATCGCCAGTTGGCTAGACACAAGGGGAGATTTAACCTCTAACGTCAAATGATGTTGCTCTTGCTGACCATTCAACGACAATAGCAGTGATTCTATGCTCTGCTCTTGGTAACGGACATCCGTCATCGAGAGATGTAAATCTGCTTGTGGTAAAGGCAGCGGTGTTAACTGGCCAACTAACGATAATTCGCGAATCGTTGCCTCGTTTAACCAAGCCAGCTGATCTGCGCGCAAATCCAGCTGAATATCTGGCTCTGTCAGTTGCCCACGTAACGTTACGTGACCTGCTACTTGCCCCGATAAATCCGGCACTGTTTTCGCTAAATCTTTTAACGATAAAGCCACATCCATTTGCCACTGTTGGTCTAATTGACCTTTGGCGGTCAAGAGATTCGGTCCGTGCGCGAAGGTTAATCCAGAGGTAGAGACGCGATACTCCCCTTTACCACGCGGATCAGCGGCGTTGAGTTGTCCTTTAATATCTAACGGATAACCACGAAGATCACCATGAATAGCCAATAACGGCAGGGCAATCTCAAAACCACCTTGCTCAGTCAATTTCCCAGAAGTTACTAGTTGACCGCTGATCGTCCCTGATGCTTCAGGCCATTGTAAACCAGGGTTAATTTGCCTAACGTTAAGCTTGGCTTGCCAATCAATACTTGGCTGCCAGTGCGCTTGCAACTCACCCTCAATCTCACCATTCAAAGTCTTCAAAAGCAGTGAGCGTAAAGCTATCTGAGTTGATGAACCTTGTCCCTGTACTGACAACGTCATCTCAGGGATATCAAGCCCTGAAAACGTCGTATCGATGGCTAGCTGATAATCATCGAGAATACCTTGTGCGTTTAGTAAAGGCGCTTGCACAAAATAATCGCCTTCACCGACCAGCGGCCACTGCGCTTTTAGCTGCTGCACCGTGATATCAAAAGGCAGCTCGGGTTGTAGCGGTTTTAATTTCGCCTGCAACTGAGCCTGTGCCAGTCCGGCAAGTTGCGCCTCCAAAGCGAGATCGGCCACGCTGCCTGAAGCCTTTAATTGTAATGTTTGTCCCTTAGCCTCTGGTAACTTAAGCAATGACTGAAGAGTGAAATTCAAAGGATAATCACCGCGCAAAGTCGCACGCCCAGTCAAAGATGCGTCCAGCTCTGGCATATCAAGAACTAGGTTCTTTAAGTTAACTTGAGACTGAAATGCTTGTGCTTGTACCACCAGTTGATTAACGGCAATCGGATCGGCTTGCTGGAGGAGAAAATCGTGTAACTCAAAGCGACTCAACTCAACTCGCAGTGGAATAATAACCTCAGGTAAGCTTATCGGCAGCGCATCGGATGAAGAAGCGCTCGTCGCAGCCGACGGCTCCGCCTGTTCCTCAGCCAACGCAATGCGTACACCTCGCCATAACGTGCGATCGATCGTTAATCGATCGCCTTGTAGTGCGCCACTGGTCGTAAAGTGCTGCCAGTTAATCTGATTGCCAAGCAGATTAAGCTGAATATTATTCAAGGTTAATCGGCCCAATTTGATCGGCACTGGTGTAGAAATCGTGGTCACTGGCGCTGATGCCGTCTCTGCCGATTGATTCGTTGAATCGGCAATAGATTCCAAATTAAACTGCAATCCCGAGACAATCACCTCATTAATACAGATCATCGGTTCGAGTAAGCAGTTCGCATTCACCGCGAGCGTTAGTTGTTCAAGCTGTAAATCAACGGAAGTCGATGGATCTTGATATTCAACACCATACAGTGAGAAACGGGGGAAAATAGCTCCTTGGGTCGATTGAACCGAGAAATCGGCTAACGCTTTCTGAGCGCCCCACACCAAGACATTTAAGCCACTGTTGGTAAAAAACAACCCAGCAAATAACAGCAACAGAAGTGTGACGATGCCTGCCAAGCTTGCGGATAACCAACCGGTCCATTTCATCGCTCGCTTAATCATAATTCAGGCCCTAACGTAAAGTGCAGTTTAAATCGGTCGCCGGGTTCAGAATCTAATCCCCATGCAAAATCAAGTCGCAGCGGGCCCACTGGTGATACCCAACGCAAACCAAATCCAGTCCCCGTTTTCCAATCAGGGGTGTCATTAAAAGCATCACCATAATCGACAAATAGCGCAGCCCACCAGTTACCACCTAGCCGATATTGATATTCCAACGAGCTGGTGGCCATGTATTTCGCCCCGGTTAACGAGCCACTGGCATCCCGCGGTGAAATAGATTGATAGCCATAGCCACGTAAGTTGTTGTCTCCACCAGCAAAAAAACGCAGTGAGGGAGAAAGTTTATCAAATTCTTCGGCGAAGTTGGCACTGCCGTCAATTCTAAAGAGGCCACGATGATTATCGCCTAAACTACGAATCCAAGAGCTACCAGCTTGCACTCGCGTAACTCGCGTTTCCGAAATCACTGAAGGATCGGCGTATTCTAAGGTGATGGTTTGCTTATCCCCCCAGGTTAATAACGAGCGATTCAACCGCGTACGGGTACGCGTATAAGTGATGCCTGGCATTAAAAATTGCGCCCCGTCATCTTGTAAGCCCTGCTCATAGCTTTCTATCAGATAACGTAAAAATACTGTCCTATGCCAGCCACTATCAAGTAACCAATGACGCTCTAAAGCAAGATTAGATTCTAAACTCTCGGTATCTCGATTATCGACATGCTTCATCCCATATTGGATACGATAATACTGCCGAAGCACATCTTCGAGAGGAATTTTATACCCTGCGGTAATACTCTGTTCAGGACCGGATATCGATAGACTACTATCAAAACTATGGCCATATTCATTTAACCACGGCTTCTTCCATTTTAATGATCCTCTTACGCCAACATCGGTTGAATAACCAATACCCGTTTCTAGTTGATTACGCGCTTTGGGCGCTAAAGCAACCACCATAGGTAACTCACGCTGATCGGGATTTAACTGCTCTAAATCAGGTTTAACAAACACCGATGAAAACCAATCCGTATTGGCTAAGTTAAGATTAAATTGACCAACTTGTGAGACTAAATAAGGATCACCTTGTTTAAACGGTTGCAGTGAGCGCACACGAACCTCTTCAATTTGGCTCCCAGAGATCGACGTAGCGCCAAAATGATAGCGAATGCCACTATCAAAATGTAAACGAACAAACGCTTGATGCAGATCGGGAATCACTTCCAATCGGCTTAACTGAAAATCGCCATCGAAATACCCCTTTTGGAGCGCTAAATTACGCAAAGAGGATTTAAGGCTGTCGTATTGGCTGTGATTGAGTGTCTCACCCACCTTTAGGCCGCTACGTTCAATCACTCGAGCAAAATCTGCATCTTGCTGCGCTTCTCCCTCAATCACAATCTCAACCAACGCTAAACGCACCACTTCTCCGGGAGAAACATGCACCGTCATCGCTTTATCCGGTTCCGTGACTTCAAAAACAAACGTCGGTTGATAATAACCCAGTGCATTTAATGCAGCGGTTATCCTTTGTTCTAGGCGTGACTGAAATCGTAACTGGGTCGAGTAATCGCTGGTCGATATTGAAGACAGATAAGCATCGACGTTATCTTTTAAGTCGCCGCTTAATCCTCGAATGGTTAAATCGACTTTCGCCAGCACGGTGCAGGAAAAGAATAACGTCGCGAATAGTACATAGAATGGGAGTGATCTCATGTTAAATAGTGGTTAAGCGCCTTACCGCAATGCAGGTTAATAGACTTTAAATCATACCGACTATAGGATAAGAAGTCTGTAGGATAATTGCTCACACACCAATAGATTACACGCAGATATCGCGGTCAATCTATCTCGGTAAGCGAGACGAACAACGAACGTTATCCGATCATCAATGCCAATAGCTCAGAGAAATACTCTGGATCAATCGCATCCGATGTGGAATAAAAAATCGTATCAATGAGACACAGAATTTCACTCAACGTTCCATTGACTATTACTAATAAGGAATGGCTATGCTCAACAAATCTTCACTTATATCAGCGGATCAGGCTTTACCTGGCCGCGTGACTCCGATCGAGTTTGAAGACAAACATTTTATTTATCATATTCCGCTAAGCATCAAGCCGAGCCTAGGACAAGAGCAATTACTGATTGGAATGGGCTGTTTTTGGGGAGCTGAGCGTTTATTTTGGCGTTTAGAAGGTGTTATTGTGACTTCTGTCGGCTACGCTGGTGGTTTTACTCCAAACCCAACCTATCAAGAAGTTTGTACTGGTCAAACTGGTCATGCAGAAGTCGTTCGAGTGATCTACGATCCTAAGGTGTTACCTTTGAGATCATTGTTGCAAGCCTTCTGGGAAAATCACGACCCAACCCAAGGTATGCGCCAAGGTAATGATTTAGGAACTCAATATCGTTCGGTGATCTATACTTACACCGATGAACAACAAACAGTAGCCGAACAAAGTCGCGCAGAATATCAAGCTTTGCTAAGCGAACACAATAAAGCGGAAATCACCACCGAGATTACTCCTGCTGGCGACTATTATTTTGCAGAAAGTTCCCACCAGCAATATCTGGCTAAAAATCCACAAGGATATTGTGGCCTTGGTGGTACAGGAGTGTGCTTCTTGTAAGTAATAATCCAACTGACTAATTTAACGCTCGCTTTAGCACGATAAGCGAAGCGAGCTTATCATTGGCTCATTGAATGATGAAAGAGCATTCTCTTATGATCAATTATTTAAAAACGAGCATCATTTTTACTCTTTGTTGTAGCTTGCCAGTTTGTGCTATTGAGCTCAATCTGGGCCTACAATTAACGACCAACAATATTGATGTGCGCGACGAGTCCGATCAGAACATTGCACAAATGAGTAATAAGCTTGCTCTTTCTCCAACAGTCTCTCTTTTATCTAAAGGCTACTATTTATCAGAGCAAAGTTCGTTGGGCGTACAATTTCAACTGGATGGTAACCTAGTCAAAGTTAACCGACAAACGCTCCATCAAAACGATCAATTAACCAATCTTGATACCAAGATATCAGGCTATGCACTGTATGCAATGCCATTATTTTTTTACCATTTTAATCGCCACCAACCAGAAAAATGGCAAGTAAAAACGGGGATCGGTGTCGGGCTGGGTTATCTTAATCTGAGCGGTAACTATCAAATCACTCAACCTTTACATCCTGAATTTGGCGAGACAAAAAATATCAAGTTTAGTGAGTTTGGTCAGGCGATAGGGGTTTATTTAGAGATCAAAAAAGGCAAACATGCGTTCTTGCTCTATAATTTTAGTCCATACGTTAATAACAGCAATTACCAATTTCAAGAACACAATGCGGTTCTTGCATATCGGTACACCATCAACTTAAACCACTTATTTACTAAAATGGACTTACCATGATAAAAAAAATACTGCTTACCCTACTAATCGCCACTCACAGTTTCATCGCATCAGCCCACAACATAGTAGTGGGTCAACCACTGCCAGCCGTCGACGTTGCAAAATATGGCGAAGTGGTACTCGAAGGTAAAGACACTCAGTTTGTACCATGGAGTAGTCTTCAATTACCCGGCAAGGTTCGTGTCATTCAAGCTCTAGCCGGACGAAGTGCCGCCAAAGAGATGAATGCACCACTGATGACCGCACTGACAGCGGCGGCCTTTCCGAGCGAAGATTATCAAACGACGACGATCATTAACCAAAATGATGCTGTCTGGGGAACTGGCTCGTTTGTAAAATCATCAGCTCAAAGCAGCAAAACCGATTTTCCTTGGTCGTCGATTGTCCTTGACCAAGCAGGTATCGTGGCACAAAGTTGGCAGTTACAAAACCGCTCATCAGCGATCATCGTGCTCGATAAACAGGGGATCGTACAATTTGTCCAAGAAGGCGCTTTAAATAACGATGCTATTCAAAACGTATTATCACTCATTCAACAACAACTAGAAAAATAACCTTAAGACTTGCCAGACAAGAAGATTGTTATACTATAACAATCTTCTTGTTGTATTGGGTATAAGATGATGGTCAAACCGCAGCCTTTACGTCTATCGATCAACACAGTCAGTATACTGGCCGTATTGTTGGTGCTGTGGCTCAATATCGCCGTGATAAATCATCAATTAGACATTCATCCAACTCAACATACTGATCATCATTGTCAGCTGTTTTCTGTTGTGAAACATGGTCTTGAGTATACCACTCTGATCATCCCTATCTGGCCAGCACAGGGTTTTATGCCTGTCATCGTTAGCCCATTTTGTTTGATACTCGACTACATTACTTATGTAGCACGCTCACCACCGAAGCGTTGAAAAGTTCGATATCTTCATTAACCCTATATTTACTCTCTCTAGATTATGGAATCAACATTATGCTAACTAAACCTTTGCTTGCCTTAAGTATTTCTGCCGTATTATCGACCGCTGCGTTTGCTCATCAAGAGTTTCGTCAACACGATGCTCATGTTCATGGGCAAGTAGAACTTAACGTCGCTCAAGATGGTACGGATTTGCTGATTGAAATTACCGCTCCAGGCGCAGATGTGGTGGGTTTTGAGCACGCGCCACAAAACGAAAGCCAAGTTCAGGCACTGAATCGAGCATTAGATATCTTAGGACAAGCAGAATCATTGTTTACCTTAAGCTCGGCAGCGAAATGCCAATTGGAAGAAACTCATGTTAGCCACACCTTAAGCGGTGGTAAAGATAACCACGACCACAGCGATCATGCTCATCATGATCACGGGCACAATCATAAACACGATCATAAACATGACCATGACCATGACCATCACGATCATAAGCATCATGATCATCAACACGGTGAATTTACTGCGCAGTATCACTATCAATGTGAAAATGTTGGCGCCCTCACTCAAATCAACACGGAATGGTTCGCCTTGTTCCCAAGCACGGAAAAAATGCTGGTCAATTTACTCACCGAGCGTACACAAACTGCCGTTGAGCTGACCAAGCAACAAACTCGTCTGTCACTGTAAATGCATCATCTGATGTAAGCGTTCACGCCCCAATCGGGTAAGCATGGCTTACCCGATTTTCCATCAAATAAGGATAAGTGATGAACAGCCAACCGCTGCCAAGCGCCACTCCGGTAATTGACCTTAGCGATGTACAATTTCAGTGGCCAAATAATCCTCAACCAACCCTCCATATTGATGCTTTGAGTGTGCTTGCCAAGCAACATCTTTTTGTAAAGGGGCCAAGTGGTTGTGGTAAATCCACCTTACTAAGCTTACTGACCGGAATTAATACCGCCACTCAAGGCCATGTCCACTTGCTCGGTCATGATTTAGCTAAACTCAAATCTCGCCAACGAGATAAATTTCGCGCTGACAATATTGGTTATATTTTCCAACAATTTAACTTATTACCTTACTTGTCAGTGATTGATAACGTCATCCTACCCTGTCAATTTTCAGCTCATCGCCGCGCTAACGTCTCGGGAGATATCCGCGATCGAGCCAAACAGTTACTCGCTCAACTGAAGCTCAGTGACACACTGCTTAATAAGCCGGTGACGGAATTAAGTATCGGTCAACAACAACGCGTCGCCGCAGCAAGAGCATTGATTGGCGATCCACCACTGCTGATTGCTGATGAGCCAACTTCCGCACTCGATTACGATAACCGCAGTGCCTTTATCGAACTGTTATTAGATGAAGCCAATCGTGTCGGCTCAACATTAGTGTTTGTCAGCCATGATCCAACTTTAGAGAAACTTTTTGAACGAAGTGTGTACTTACCTACTATTAATCAAGCACGAGGTGTGGCATGAGCGTAGTCACCAAGTTAGCGTGGAAAAGCTTACTGAATCGTAAAACTACCGCTTTATTAACCATTCTTACTGTGGCGATTTCCGTCATTCTATTAATGGGGGTTGAGCGCATACGCACTCAAGCGAAGAGCAGCTTTGCCAATACTATTTCAGGCACCGATCTGATTGTCGGAGGCCGTTCTGGACAAGTGAACCTTCTGCTTTATTCCGTGTTTCGTATTGGTAATGCGACCAATAATATTGATTGGAAAAGCTATCAAGAATTTAGCCAGCATCGCGCCGTAAAGTGGGCAATTCCTATTTCGCTAGGTGATTCGCACCGTGGTTTTCGTGTTATGGGCACTAATCATAATTACTTTGAACATTTTCGTTATGGTAGTAAGCAACCACTTACTTTTGCTCAAGGTAGAGAGTTTTCTGGCTTATTTGAGACCGTACTCGGTGCCGACGTCGCCAAACAACTCGGTTATCACTTAGGCAGTGAGATCATTATCGCTCATGGCATTAGCGATGTCGGCTTCAGTCGACACGATAATCTGCCTTTTACTGTCGTCGGCATTTTAGCGCCAACCGGCACGCCGGTAGATAAAACCGTCCACGTTTCACTGGAAGCGATTGAAGCAATCCATGTTGGCTGGGAGTCTGGGGCAAATTTAGGTAATACCCCAAGCAAAGAAGAGTTAAAGCAGCGTGAATTTGAACCACAGCAAATCACGGCAATGCTACTCGGTTTACATTCAAAAATTCAAACCTTTGCACTCCAAAGACAAATTAACCAATACCGAGCGGAACCATTAAGTGCCATTCTACCCGGTGTAGCACTGCATGAACTGTGGGGAATGATGTCCGTAGCAGAGCAAGCGTTAATGACCGTTTCGATTTTTGTCGTCATAGCTGGATTACTCGGCATGTTGAGTAGTTTACTCACTAGCCTACAAGAACGCCGTCGAGAAATGTCGATTTTGCGGGCGATGGGCGCTCAACCCAAACACGTATTTGCTTTATTGATCAGTGAAGCGAGTGTTTTAACTTTGTTAGGCATTGTCACCGGTCTCATTGGCCTATACCTTGTTCTCGCTATCGCTTCCCCTATCGTAGCGAGTCAATATGGTATTCAACTACAACTCCAAGCCCTGACTCATTATGAGTGGCAGCTGCTTGGCTATGTGCAAGCGGCTGGCACCATGATAGGCTTTATTCCTGCGCTGCGTGCCTACCGTCAATCACTCAGTGATGGTATGACGATACGACTCTAGGAGAAACAATAAGATGTATAAATGGTTACTGAGCTTATTGGTGCCACTACTTACGGCGATGAGCTTTAACGTCTACGCCAATGGTGAACCACTGCAATTAGACTGGATTGATCTCATTCCGGAAAATGAGCGCAACCAATTTAACGCGATGGGCATGCCGATGATCGATCACAACCTCGATTTACCCGCTCAGCAAATAAAAGTGGGCAGTGTACGCAGTGAGCTCAATGGCAGTCAGGTAAAAATCCCAGGCTTTGTCATTCCTCTTGAGGGAGACGAAAACTCCATTACCGAGTTTTTACTGGTTCCTTACTTTGGGGCTTGTATTCATGTCCCACCACCGCCACCGAATCAGATCATTTATGTCAAATACCCTCAAGGAGCTCCCATTCAACAGCTATGGGATGTGGTGTATGTGATAGGAACATTGAAAACCGAAGTGGTCAGTGCGGAATTGGCGGAAACCGCCTATCTGATTGAGGGAACCGCGATCGAAGATTACGATGACATGTAACAGGTTGTTAAATAATTGCTAATTGAAGACCGCTTTACTGGTTACATCATGTATTTGGCTAAATAACTTAGTAATCCCAAATAGATCAAAAACAGTAAAGTGGTCGATAGGTGCTTAAACCAGCGATTTTCTTTATCGTACTTCATTGCGTCCCCCAAGTCCTCTGTTAACAATTTTAACAAGTTATTATCATTTATGATAGCGCAAATTTGTGCGCTATCACCAAGAGTTTCACTGGTTACCTTCGCCAATCCACGGTACATTTTAGAATATGATTCAATGGTAAAATTTGGTAACCCATGGCTGAGCTGAAATCCTCGGTTGTGATTGAGCATCCAACCACAACCCATTCCAATACAGAGAAAAAATCCAGTTATCTAAAAGATAGCGCGAGTCGTATCTCATCCATTGCTCAGCAACATGGGGTAGATGCTTTACTGCTCGATGAAAAACCGCAAAAAACGCCGTTAGATAGAGCGCTAAAACGTGAACGAGAGAGAAAAGAGCAACGACAAAAAAACCTTGAACAGATCGTGCGTCTGGCGCACCTTTCTTGTCATAACGAAACGGCGGGCGATCCTGATCAAGACTGGCTATACCGTTTCTTCGATATGGCGCAAGATATTCATAACTCATCCATGCAGCGTCTGTGGGCTCAAGTTCTGAAACGTGAAGTGACCAACCCAGGGTTTACTTCGATGAAAGCACTGAGTATTTTGCAAAACATGACTCCCAAAGAAGCGCAAATTTTACAGCGTGCCGCCGGTCTCAGTTGCAGCTTTGGCAGCGATCCGAGCTTGAAATTACTGTTTGGTCTTAAAGTACAAAACAGTATTTTTAGTTTAGGTAAACGCAATATTACCTCAACATTAAATATTGGTAGCCACCAATTACCTTACTCCAGCTTACTGGTATTAATCGAACTTGGCTTACTGCATGCCACAGAATTAGAATCAGGAGCAATCGAGTTTGATCCCCCCCTCACCCTGAACTATCAAGGTAAACAGCTCACGTTAAACGTGACCGCCAAAGGGGTACATTTGCTGTACTATCGCTTTACCCCCACAGGCAATGAACTCTGCCGACTATTAGGCAATAAACCCAATAGTAGTTATTACGATCAACTGATCGCTCTATTAGGGCAAAAGTTTATTGTTCATAGTGACGCGAGCGGTACCATTCATCACACGGTATAAACCTGCACTCATAAAAAAGCCACTCACAAAATGAATGGCTTTGAATAAGCAATAGCAAAGTCGTATCGCTTTAACGAATAATCCCTCGTTGCTGTAACGCAACAATACAGCGCTCAACCAATACCTCAACAGGCTCTTCACCTGCGGGTAAATCAATCTCAGCTTCCAACGGAGCTTCGTACACCGAATCAATCCCAGTAAACTGAGTCAGTTCACCCGCTCGCGCTTTTTTATACAACCCTTTTGGATCACGCTGCTCACACACGGCTAATTGAGTGTTCACAAACACTTCCAAAAATTCGCCTTCGGGCATTAATGCTCGTACTCGTTGCCTTTCAGCACGGTGCGGCGAAATAAAAGCCGTTAAAACAATCAATCCTGCATCGGCCATTAACTTGGCAAGCTCACCAATACGGCGAATATTTTCTCGGCGATCCTGCTCAGAAAAACCTAAATCGGCACACAGTCCATGACGCACATTATCGCCATCCAACAAATAGGTATGGTAACCAAGCTCAACAAGACGTTGCTCCAAAGCTCCCGCAATGGTTGACTTTCCGGATCCAGATAACCCAGTAAACCACAGAACGGCTGGGCTCTGGTGCTTTAATCGTGCTCGATGAGTCTTATCAACACTGTGCTCATGCCAGACGATCGTCGGTTTAGTAACATTATCGATAGTGTGCATTATTGCCCCTTAAATTGGCTGATATCTTTCGCCTCCCAATGGGGGAAATGTTTTCTGACTAATGCATTAAATTCCAACTCAAAAGCCGACAATCTACTGGTAACTGGGGCGTCTAACGCTTGCAATGGCTCACGAATCAAACCCGCTCCGACCGTGACGTTAGTCAAACGGTCAATGATAATAAAACCACCAGTATCCGCACAATCTTGATAGGTATCTACTGCTAGTTGATGGGTAAAGCGCCATTGACAACGGGCAATGCCATTAAGCGGTAGCTGTTCAGTTTGAAAGGTACTGAGCTGATTAATATCGTACTGATATTTAATGTGGGTTACTCGACCCAGAGTTTTTTTACCCGCAATTTTAATATCGTATTCACGCTCGGGTTGTAGTGGCTGCTCCGCCATCCATACCACATCCGCGACGAGTTGCGAGGTTAGCGAAACGTTCGCATCGGCCAACACTAATAGATCGCCGCGACTGATATCGATCTCATCTTGTAGAGTTAAGGTCACCGCTTGTCCTGCATTGGCATGGCTTAAATCTCCATCAAAGGTAACAATCCGCGTAATCGCAGAGGTTTTCCCAGACGGTAACACTTTGACCTTATCACCAACATGAATTGTGCCCGCGGCAACCGTACCAGCAAAACCACGAAAATCTAAATGAGGACGATTCACATACTGAACGGGAAAACGAAAATCAGCATTGATACTCGGTGGCTTAATCTGCACATTTTCCAACTGTTCGAGCAAAGACTCACCACGATACCAAGGCATGAATTGGCTCTTCTCGACGACATTATCACCTTCCAACGCAGAGATTGGAATTAAATCAATAGCGATGTCTTGGGCAAGATTTTTCGAGAAATCAGCGTATTGCTGGCAAATTTCGTCAAATCGAGCTTGGGAGTAATCCACCAAATCCATCTTATTGATCGCAACAATGAAGTGTTTGATCCCCAATAAATGGGCAATAAACGAATGGCGACGGGTTTGATCTAATACGCCTTTGCGTGCATCGATCAGGATAATGGCCAAATCGCAAGTCGATGCTCCAGTGGCCATGTTACGCGTGTACTGCTCATGCCCTGGTGTATCGGCAATAATAAATTTGCGCTTCTGAGTGGAAAAATAACGATAAGCAACGTCAATCGTAATGCCTTGTTCACGTTCAGCTTGTAAGCCATCGACCAATAGTGCGAGATCAGGCCGTTCACCGGTGGTGCCTACGCGCTGGCTATCAGAATGAACGGCAGCTAACTGATCTTCATAGATCTGTTTAGAATCATGCAACAGACGACCAATTAACGTACTTTTTCCATCATCAACCGATCCACAGGTTAGAAAGCGTAATAATGATTTATGTTGATGTTGGTTGAGGTATCCTTCAATACCCAGCTCAGCAAGTTGAGCATGCACTGCACTGTTCATTTTCTTTCCTCAAATCCTTAGAAATAACCTTGGCGTTTTTTCAGTTCCATCGATCCAGACTGATCGTGATCGATCGCCCGCCCCTGTCGCTCACTGGACGTTGCCACCAACATCTCTTCAATAATCCCGGTCAACGTATCGGCTTCAGATTCTACGGCTCCGGTCAGGGGGTAGCAGCCGAGAGTTCGGAACCGAACTCGCTTGTATTGAACCTCTTCACCCGGTTGTAATGGCATCCGCTGATCATCGACCATAATCAACATGCCATCTCGTTCAACCACTGGGCGAATATCAGCCAAATACAGCGGCACAATATCGATATTTTCTAGATAGATGTATTGCCAAATATCCAATTCCGTCCAGTTCGATAAAGGGAATACGCGAATGCTTTCCCCTTTATTAATTTGTCCGTTATAGGTTTTCCATAGCTCTGGACGTTGGTTTTTCGGATCCCACGTATGGTTTTGATCACGAAACGAATAGACCCGCTCTTTGGCTCGAGATTTTTCTTCATCACGACGCGCACCACCAAAAGCGGCATCAAACCCATAGTGATTGAGAGCTTGTTTCAATCCTTGGGTTTTCATGATATCGGTGTGTTTTGAGGAGCCATGCACAAAGGGATTAATCCCCATCGCCAATCCTTCTGGGTTTTTATGTACCAAAAGTTCAAAACCATACTTTTCAGCTGCCGCATCACGAAACTCGATCATCTCGCGAAATTTCCAATCCGTATCCACATGCAGTAAAGGAAAAGGAATTTTTCCCGGATAAAACGCTTTGCGAGCCAGATGCAACATCACGGAGGAGTCTTTACCTATCGAGTACATCATCACTGGGTTCGCAAATTCTGCCGCCACCTCACGAAGAATATGAATACTCTCCGCTTCAAGTTGCTGTAAATGGGTTAAACGTTGTGGATCCATTCTGTCGGTTTCCTTTTCGCTGCCTTGTCATTATCTCGAACAAGAAAATGGCAAGAGTAAAATAATCAATTAGGCATAGTGGTAGTGGGTGGGACGCTCAGTTTGCTCGCCAAACCAAGCCAATTTATCGGCTAACGCGACCACCTCACCAATCACAATTAAGGCCGGTGATTGCGCTTGAGTCGCTAATTGGGGTAAATCTTGCAAAACGCCTCGAAATACTTTTTGGGCTTGCTGAGTACCTCGCTCAATTATCGCAATTGGCGTCGAGGCATGGCGTCCATGTAAGAGGAGTTGCTGAGTGATCATCGTGGCGTTCATCAACCCCATATAAATAACTAAGGTTTGATGACCACGCGCTAAGGTCGGCCACTCCATCTCATCAATAGTGTCGTTTTTTAAATGTCCGGTGATAAATAAAGCCGACTGCGCATAATCACGGTGAGTTAATGGAATACCAGCGTACGCCGTCGCTCCAGCCGCAGCAGTAATGCCAGGGATCACTTGAAATGGAATGCCAGCATCCGCTAACACTTCCAGCTCTTCCCCACCACGGCCAAACATAAAAGGATCACCGCCTTTTATCCTCACCACGCGATGCCCCAATTGGGCAAAATCCACCAGCAGTTGATTAGTTTTTTCTTGCGGAACACTATGATGACCGGCACGTTTACCCACACAGACCAAAATCGTTTTGCTGGGGATCAACGCCATAATGTCTTCTGAAACTAAATAGTCATAGAGCACAACATCCGCTTGTTGTAGATAGTTGAGTGCTTTAACCGTCAGCAATTCAGGATCGCCAGGACCAGCACCAACTAATGCGACTTCTCCGGTGCGTAATTGGCTACGCGATAAGCGGGTATAGGAGTTCGAAATTCCCCCTCCATCTAATGCTACTAGCGTTGCTTGATGCGCTTTTTTCGTCGTAACGCTTTGTAAACCCGCCATCGTTGTTATCCTTAACTCAAATTGATGGCTTTATTATGAGTGGTAGATGTTATTGCTCGAAATTCTAAAATTTCATTTTTTATACTAAAAGCTGATAAGCAATCGTCAGCCTTGCTTTGCAATAGCAAAAGCTTCTGAATAACTCACACTTTGTGATGTTCAGTCCGACACATTGCATCACAATTTGTTACATTCACCGCTATTGCTAACGAGGAAAGCCAAACAAGCAATCCCGATAATCAACAGGAAATGACCTATGCACTCAAAACATCACTCCTTAGCCATCGCTGTGTTAGCGGGTCTTTTAAGCATGGCGGGGCCAGCAATGGCGGAAACACTCCAACTGAGAATCATTGAAACCACCGATATTCATACCAACTTGATGGATTATGATTACTACAAAGATATGCCATCGAAACAATTGGGATTGGCTCGTGCAGCAAGCTTAGTTAAACAAGCTCAGCAAGAAGTCACCAACTCTGTTCTGGTGGATAATGGTGATTTATTGCAAGGTAGCCCTATGGGTGACTATATGGCGGCAAAAGGCATCACTCCAGGCGAGATTCACCCGGCTTATAAAGCAATGAATCAACTCGGCTACGATGTGGGTAATATTGGTAACCATGAGTTTAATTACGGTTTAGATTTTCTCCAGCAGGCGATTAAAGGAGCGGACTTTCCTTACATTAATGCCAATGTATTTGATCAATACACAGGCGAGCACTATTTCCAACCCTATTTGATTAAGCCTCATACTTTTATCGATCAAAATGGCCAAGAGCAGATTGTCAAGGTTGGTTACATTGGCTTTGTCCCTCCGCAAATCATGGTCTGGGATAAGAAAAATCTTGCAGGCAAAGTGTTTGCCAAAGACATTAAGCAAACCGCAGAAACGCTCATCCCCCAGATGAAAAAGCAAGGTGCAGAGGTGATCATTGCGATCCCTCATTCAGGGATCTCGACCGATCCTTATCAAGCTGGGGCAGAAAATTCGGTGTATTATCTCACTCAAGTCAAAGGCATTGATGCCATCGCCTTTGGACACTCACACGCGGTATTCCCAAGTGCCGACTACGCGAACTTACCGGGTGCAGATATCAGTCAAGGTACCATCAATGGCATTCCTGCGGTGATGCCCGGTCGTTGGGGCAGCCATGTCGGCGTGATGGATTTAACCTTAAAAAATGAAAATGGCCAATGGCAAGTGGTCAATGGACGCGCAGAAGATCGGCCAATTTTCGATCGTAAAACTCAACAAGCACTGGTTTCAGCAGATAAAAACATCGTCAAAGCCTTAGCCAAAGACCATCAAGCAACGCGAGAATTTGTTAATCAACCTATCGGTAAAGCCGATGATGTGATGTACAGTTTCTTAGCCCTAGTGCAAGACGACCCAACGGTGCAGATTGTTAACTTAGCCCAAAAAGACTATGTCGAGCAATTTATTCAAGGCGACGCTAATCTGGCAGGATTACCCGTTTTATCAGCAGCTGCCCCTTTTAAAGTCGGAGGTCGTAAAGATGATCCTAATGGCTTTACTGAAGTCGAAGCTGGACAACTGACCTTCCGTAATGCCGCCGATCTGTATCTTTATCCTAATACACTGGTGGCACTGAAAATGACCGGTAAGGAGGTCAAAGAGTGGTTGGAATGCAGCGCAGGCCAGTTTAACCAAATTGATCCACAGAGTGAGGCCCCGCAAAGCCTAATTAATTGGCAGGGTTTCCGTACTTATAATTTTGATGTCATCGATGGCGTCAATTATCAAATTGATGTCACACAACCGGCGAAATACGACGGTGACTGTAAACTTATCAACAAAGAGGCTGAACGTATAGTTGGCTTGACTTATCAAGGTCAACCACTGGATCTTAAACAAACGTTTTTAGTCGCGACCAACAACTATCGTGCTTACAGCAATAAATTTGCTGGTACGGGCAGTGAGTTTGTTGCCTTTGATTCGCCAGATGAAAACCGCACCGTGGTAGCAAGCTATATTTCTCGCATTAGCGCAGAACAAGGCCATGTTACCCCTAGTGCTGACAACAACTGGTCATTTGCGCCTATCAAAACCGATACTCGCTTAGATGTGCGTTTTGAAACCTCGCCTAGTGAAAAAGCGGCACAATTTATTGAGGCCAAAGGCCAGTATCCCATGCAAAAAGTGGCTAACGACTCACTCGGCTTTGCCATTTATCGCATTGACCTGACTCAATAAGTTTTTCATTGTTGACTCATGCATCGAATGATTAGCTGCATGAGTATGATGATTTAGCACTTTGAGTAGCTAAGAAAATCAAAAGCCAGCGAACAAACGCTGGCTTTATCACAACATGGCGCCGGGTTGGTTTTATTTCAATAAACGAGCACGAAATTGACGGCCTTTCATTTTGCCGGTTTCCATTTTCTTCAGCGCTCGCTTAGCCACCGATTTATGCACAGCAACGTAAGCACGCATTGGCAGAACATTAATCTTACCAACGAACTGGCCATCAATCCCATCATCACTGGTTAAAGCACCTAAAATATCACCCGGACGAACTTTTTGTTTTTTACCACCATCGATCTGGATCGTTACCATCTTGGCTTGATAAGGCGTAGTGTTCTGCCCACTCATATTTGGCAATTGAGCAGGCTCAATGGGCATATCCATATATTCATCTATCATCGCTACGCGATGCATCTCATTGTCGCTAAAGAAACTGATCACTAGTCCTTGACTGCCAGCGCGCCCCGTACGGCCTATACGATGAACGTGCACTTCAGGGTCACGGGACAACTCAAAGTTAAACACCGCATCTAAGTTATCCACATCCAGCCCACGAGCAGCAACGTCGGTAGCGACCAAAATCGAGATACTTTTATTAGCAAACTGCACCAAGGCTTGGTCACGATCGCGCTGCTCTAAATCACCGTGCAGCTCAATCACGCTGAAGCCTTTATGCTTTAACTGCTCGGCAACATGGGTCACTTCCCTTTTGGTATTACAAAATACCACCGCTGATTCTGGTTGATGATGTAATAGCAACTGGGCTAAGGCATTATCACGCGCCTCCGCACCTTCCAGTTTATAAAAGTACTGTTGAATCGTCGTTGAAGCGTGGGTGGATTCTACTTTAACCATTTCTGGATTACGCATGATCCGCTCAGCCACCTGCTTGATTTGAGCAGGAAAAGTGGCACTGAATAGTAAGGTTTGTCTGACTGTTGGCGCTTGAGCAATAATCGCATCTAACGCATATTGAAAACCCATCTCTAACATTCGGTCTGCTTCATCGAGTACTAAAGTATTCAGCTCGGAAAGATCAATCCGTCCTTTTTCAAGATGATCCAAAATACGCCCTGGTGTACCAACCAAAATATGCGCGCCATGCTCTAATGAACCGATTTGCGGCCCCATCGGCATACCGCCACATAAAGTAAGAATTTTAATATTGTGGATGGCGCGACCTAAAGTGCGGATTTCCGTCGCTACTTGGTCAGCCAGCTCACGAGTAGGACAGAGCACGAGCGCTTGCACGCGAAAGCGTTTGACATCAAGATTGGATAAAACACCTAATCCAAAAGCGGCCGTTTTCCCTGAGCCTGTCTTTCCTTGGCCGATAACATCCTTGCCCGCTAAAATGGTAGGTAGGCTTAATGCTTGAATGGGAGTCATTTGGGTATATCCCAAAGTATCAAGGTTAGAAAGCAGTTCAGGCTTTAGTGGTACGGTCGAAAATGCACAATTACTCAAGGGGTGTCCTTTGGTTAGACGAAATTAAACGTCCATTATCGTTATTTAACTTCGTGTGGCTAGTGAATATTTAATGATCGGTACCCAAACAACTTGGAGTTGCAGGTAGGCAGTAAGTGAATTCATCCCCATGAGCATAGACAGACTCTGTCATTGGCGACCTCCCCTCCCTGCAGCTTCAATTAGGGAGGAGATAGAGGTGAAATTCTTCGTCAACTTTAACCTTTGTTAATGAATCCTATTCTTAAGCTTGCTACAGTCATCTTTTCATTTTTAAAGGAAAATTACGATGATCACTTGGCAATGCCTTCCCTTTACAGGTTTAACCACTCACCAACTGTATGAATTACTCAAACTACGAGTGGATGTATTTGTCGTCGAACAAGCCTGCGCTTACCCAGAGCTCGATAGTAAAGACGTTCAACCTGGCGTATGGCATTTATTAGGCTATCAAGATCAGTCCTTGATTGCTTATGCGAGACTGCTGGCTCCTGGAATCAGTTATCCTTCAGTCAGCATTGGCCGAGTCGCCACTCAACAGCAAGCTAGGGGTAACGGCCTCGGACGTCAATTACTAGAACAAGCATTGGCCGAGTGCCAACATCAATGGCCAGATAAGGACATAGAAATCGGCGCACAACATTATTTGGCGAGTTTTTATCAAGGATATGGCTTTCAACCGACCTCGGCCGTCTACTTAGAAGATGGTATTCCTCATATTGATATGCGGTTAGAAAAATAGCGTGTTTATCGCTCCTAATTACTGGCTGCGTCCGAAACCACCATCCGATAGTCGGAAAAACATTACTGATTGATTATTACGTTCTAACTGCAAAATATCCAGTTGCCCATCTGCGGCCAGCTTAAAACGGATTCGTTGCCCTTGCTGTATTTGACTCAAGGGCTTATCACTACCTTCAATCCTCACTAATGCGTTGAGATCAGCTAAGGGTAACTGATTGCTTCTAAACACTTGCGACAAGGTATCACCTTGTTTAACGATATATTCTTGCCAAATCTTTTCCTGAGGAGCAGCCAGAGTTGTGACCGTTGTGGCTTGTTCGACACGTTGCTCACTTAGCCCTTGGGTATTCACCGGAATGGATACTCGAGTGCTCGCTGGCGCAGAAACACGAGTTGGAGCATCTTCTTTAGATGAGAAAGGGTAAATCAACAACAAGACAAATAAAGGAATCAAAACCATTAACGCTCGTTGATGATAAACAGGGAGCTGTGCCCAAAATGCTTTTATACTCTGCCAGATAGGATGCTGAGTAAGCCGCTTAGCATAAGATCGCCAATCAATAGCCGCCCACTGCTGCAAAAATTGCCGTGCCATCTGCTTCAGAGAAGAAGATGTTTGTTGCTTTTTTCTGTGTCGACGATTCATTTTTATCCGCCCTTCATTGACTTGGTACAGTATAAAAATTCATGCTCTAAGAGTATAGAGCATGACCCTGCTTCAACCAAAGGTTGACACAATCTTGAAGATTAAAGCTCGAAGTCTCGATCTGAATCACACCTTGGCACCTTTATAACATGAATGCTCGCCAAACATTTCATCATAGCGCTGAAGCTGGTATTCTGTGGGCTTTATTTTTGTGACAAAGAGTGACGTGTATGTCTGACGTAAAATTTGAAACTGTAGAACAAAAAGCCAGCTACGGCATTGGTCTACAAATGGGCCAGCAACTAGCGGGAAGTGGTCTTGAAGGGCTAAATGTGGATGCGATTGCTGCAGGTATCGCGACAGCGCTTGTCGGTGATATGCCAGCAATCGAAATCGATGAAATTAACCAAGCCTTACAAGCCATGCATATGCGCGCTGAAGAGGCGATGCAAGCTGCCGCTAAAGTTGCCGCTGCAGAAGGTGAAACATTCCTTAAAGATAACGCTCTACGCTCAGAAGTTACCGTGCTTGACTCAGGCTTACAGTATGAAGTGATCACTCAAGGTTCTGGTGAAATTCCAACTTCTGATAAATCTGTCCGTGTCCATTATCATGGTGAACTGACGGATGGTACCGTTTTCGATAGCTCTGTTTCTCGTGGCCAACCTGCTGAATTCCCAGTGACTGGTGTTATCAAAGGCTGGGTAGAAGCATTACAGTTGATGCCAGTGGGATCGAAGTGGAAACTGTATATTCCACACGATCTCGCTTATGGTGAACGCGGCGCTGGCGCAGCAATTCCACCCTTTGCCGCACTCGTGTTTGAAGTAGAATTGCTTGATATTCTTTAATCATCATTAATACGCTATTGTTAAGCGGTGCAATGCACCGCTTTTTTTATACGAATTTTCTGAGATTAGTCATCAGGGGTAAATCATTCATCGTGCATTTGCTACACTGTTTAAAAATGTAGCATCCATTGATGGTCATAAGTTGACATCAATAATGATTTAGGGACCAATCGCATTATGAACCACACTTTACTTAATACATTACTGCTCTCAACGTTACTTAGTAGCGCACCCAGCATGGCCTTCCTCAAACTTGGTGAACAGTCAAATCAAGGTCTAGCAACATTAGTTGGTAGTGGCTTATTGGAAACCAAGCAACATACCACACTGATTAACCAAGTAAAAAACCAACTCCCAATCTCAGATCAACAAGCGGGAGGAGGAGTTGCAGCATTATTAGCTCTCGCTAATAATCAATTACCACAGCAGAATCAAACTGAACTTAACACCGTGATCCCTAACCTTGGGCAACTGACTCAATTAGGCTTATCAACAACCAACGTTTCACCATCAGCGATGACTCATCTTAAAGACGTAACGAATGTCTTCAATCAATTAGGTTTGGATGCCAATATGATCGCACAATTTACACCAATTATTATTCAATATTTAACAAGTCAGGGGGCTGGAAGCAGTTTAGTTGGTGCGTTGCAAAGTATGTGGCAATAAAGATAAGAATGTCGATCACGGAATAAAAGGCAAAACAGCCAAGAAATAAAAGAATAAAATTGTCTTGTATGGTAAGTAGATCTGTCGATTAATTATTAATCACAATGCAATAAAAAAGCCGAGCTAATGCTCGGCCTTTTATTCGCGAACTGATTACTCAGCAGCAGCTTCAACAGCTACTTCTGGGCGGTCAACAAGCTCAATGTAAGCCATTGGAGCTTTATCGCCAGCACGGAAACCACACTTAAGAATACGAGTGTAGCCACCTTGACGTGCAGCAAAACGTGGACCTAATTCGTTAAATAGTTTTGCAACAACTTCGTTATCACGAGTACGTGCAAATGCAAGACGACGGTTAGCAACACTGTCAGTCTTAGCTAGTGTAATCAAAGGCTCAACGACGCGACGCAGCTCTTTCGCTTTTGGCAAAGTAGTCTTGATAACTTCATGACGTACTAAAGAGCTAGCCATGTTGCTGAACATCGCTTTGCGATGACTGCTGTTGCGGTTGAGTTGACGACCACTCTTACGATGGCGCATGACCAAATCCTTCTAACTAATATCGATTAATCTTCAGCGATTGACGCTGGCGGCCAGTTTTCTAGGCGCATACCCAGAGAAAGGCCACGTGATGCAAGCACGTCTTTAATCTCAGTAAGAGATTTCTTACCAAGGTTAGGCGTTTTCAGTAGCTCAACCTCAGTGCGCTGTACTAGATCACCGATGTAGTGAATCGCTTCTGCTTTCAAACAGTTAGCAGAGCGAACTGTTAGTTCAAGATCGTCTACAGGACGCAGTAGGATCGGATCGAATTCTGGCTTCTCTTCCTTCTCCTCAGGAACGCGTACATCACGAAGATCTACGAACGCATCCAACTGTTCAGCAAGAATTGTTGCTGCACGGCGGATAGCTTCCTCAGGTTCTAGAGTACCGTTCGTTTCCATATCGATGACGAGCTTGTCTAAGTCAGTACGTTGCTCAACACGAGCAGCATCAACAGAGTAGGCAATTTTGTCTACTGGGCTGAATGTTGCATCGACAAGCAAACGACCGATTGGACGTTCATCTTCTTCAGTATGAATACGAGCAGAAGCAGGAACATAACCACGTCCACGTTCTACTTTGATGCGCATAGCGATCTCAGCATTGTCATCAGTCAGATGACAAATAACGTGTTCAGGGTTTACGATCTCTACATCACCATCATGGGTGATGTCACCTGCAACCACAGGGCCCGAGCCTGATTTGTTTAATGTAATGAACACTTCATCTTTGTTTTCGCCTAAGCGAACAGCCAGTCCTTTCAGATTAAGAAGAATCTCAAGGATATCTTCCTGTACACCTTCTTTGGTACTGTACTCATGAAGTACGCCTTCAATTTCTACCTCTGTTACGGCACAACCCGGCATAGATGATAAAAGAATTCGGCGAAGTGCATTACCAAGAGTATGGCCGAAACCACGCTCTAATGGCTCAAGAGTTACTTTTGCGTGTGTCGTGCTGACCTGTTCGATATCAACAAGACGTGGCTTAAGAAATTCTGTTACAGAACCCTGCATTGTGTCCTCTCTTTAGTTTAAACCTTACTTAGAGTAAAGCTCGACGATCAATTGTTCGTTGATGTCAGCAGATAGGTCTGAACGTTCAGGCAAACGCTTGAATGTACCTTCCATCTGGCTTGCATCTACTTCAATCCAAGTTGGTTTTTCGCGTTGTTCTGCAACTTCTAGAGCTGCTTTAATGCGAGATTGCTTTTTCGCTTTCTCACGGATTGCAACAACGTCGTTAGCCGCAACATTGAAAGAAGGTACGTTTACAACGCTACCGTTTACTAGGATAGCTTTATGGCTAACCAATTGACGTGCTTCAGCGCGAGTTGCACCAAAACCCATACGGTAAACTACGTTGTCCAAACGGCCTTCAAGAAGCTGAAGTAGGTTTTCACCCGTGTTGCCTTTTAGGCGCGCAGCTTCTTTGTAGTAGTTACGGAATTGTTTTTCTAGAACGCCATAGATACGACGAACTTTTTGCTTCTCACGAAGCTGAACGCCATACTCAGATAGACGACCGCGACGAGCGCCGTGTACACCTGGTGCGTTATCAATTTTACACTTGGTATCAATCGCACGAACGCCTGACTTAAGGAACAAGTCAGTACCTTCGCGGCGGCTAAGCTTCAGCTTAGGACCCAAATATCTTGCCATGATCTTTCTCCAATGTTCCCAGAAACGTTAAACGCGACGTTTCTTAGGTGGACGACAACCGTTATGAGGGATTGGTGTCGCATCAACGATGTTTGTGATACGGAAACCAGCAGCATTCAGTGCGCGAACTGTAGATTCACGACCTGGACCTGGACCCTTAACCATAACCTCTAGGTTCTTTAGGCCATATTCTTTAGCCATTTCAGCACAACGTTCAGCAGCAACCTGTGCAGCAAACGGTGTTGATTTACGAGAACCGCGGAAACCTGAACCACCAGCAGTAGCCCAAGCTAGTGCGTTACCTTGACGGTCAGTGATGGTTACGATTGTGTTGTTGAAAGATGCGTGGATATGCGCTACGCCATCAGCAACTTGCTTGCGTACACGCTTACGTGCGCGAGTTGGTTGTTTAGCCATTGTACTCTACCCTTCCCGATTATTTCTTGATCGGCTTACGCGGACCCTTACGGGTGCGAGCGTTGGTTTTAGTACGCTGTCCACGTAGTGGTAGACTGCGACGATGACGAAGACCACGATAGCAACCAAGGTCCATAAGACGCTTGATGTTCATGGAAACTTCACGACGAAGATCACCCTCTACAGTGTATTTAGCTACACCATCACGCAGTTGATCGATCTGCTCTTCAGTTAGTTCACTGATCTTAACACTTTCAGCAATACCCACGTCAGCTAGGATAGCTTTTGAACGGGTTTTACCGATGCCGTAGATTGCAGTTAATGCGATCACAGCATGCTTTTGATCAGGAATGTTAATGCCTGCTATACGGGCCACTATTCACTCCTAGTACTTTCTATAAAAGAATTATCCGCAGCAAAGCCCGTCGAGGATACGCTGCGGGATACTACTTCTTTTGCACGCAAAAGGTAGGCCGAGAAATATACTCGACCACCCTTTAATTTTCAAGTAAAAATTTCTGCTTATTAGCCTTGGCGCTGCTTGTGCTTTGGCTCACTGCAAATCACGCGAACGACACCGTTACGCTTGATAACTTTACAGTTACGGCAGATTTTTTTAACGGAAGCACGAACTTTCATTGCTAAACTCCGTAAATCTAACTTAAATGGCGACCGTATTAACGGCCATAGCCTTTTAAATTTGCCTTTTTCAACACAGAGTCATATTGATTTGACATCAAATGAGTCTGTACCTGTGCCATAAAGTCCATAATAACCACTACTACAATCAGTAATGATGTACCGCCGAAGTAGAAACGTACGTTCCACGCGACCATCATGAACTCAGGGATCAGACAGATAAAGGTAATGTATAACGCACCAGCTAGGGTTAAACGAGTCATTACTTTATCAATGTATCTTGCTGTCTGTTCGCCTGGGCGGATACCGGGTACGAATGCACCTGACTTCTTCAGGTTATCTGCTGTTTCACGTGGGTTGAAAACCAACGCTGTATAAAAGAAACAGAAGAAAATAATCGCTGCAGCATAAAGCATTACATACAATGGCTGACCAGGGCTAAGCGCTAATGAAACGTCTGTTAACCAGCCGAACCATTGGCTCTCACCATTTTGACCAAACCACTGAGCGAGTGTTCCTGGGAACAAAATAATGCTTGATGCAAAAATTGCAGGTATAACACCAGCCATATTTATCTTTAATGGCAAGTGAGTACTTTGCGCTGCAAAAACTTTACGACCTTGTTGACGCTTTGCGTAGTTGACAACGATACGACGCTGACCACGCTCCATGAAAACAACAAAGTAAATCACAGCAAAAGCTAATACCGCAATCAACAACAAAAGAAGCACATGCAGTTCACCTTGACGCGCTTGCTCGATAGTATGTCCTATTGCCGAAGGCAATCCAGCAACAATACCTGCAAATATAAGAATGGAGATACCATTCCCAATCCCTCGCTCTGTAATTTGTTCACCTAACCACATCAAGAACATGGTACCGGTTACTAAACTTACGGTCGCAATCAGGGTAAACATGGTTTGGTCGATAACAACCAGATTGTTGACCATGTTTGGTAAGCCTGTTGCAATACCTATAGCTTGGAATGTTGCAAGTACAAGCGTGCCGTAGCGCGTATATTGGCTTATCTTACGACGGCCTGCTTCACCCTCTTTTTTGAGCTCGGCTAACGCTGGATGAACTACAGTTAGCAACTGGACAACAATTGATGCCGAAATATACGGCATGATGCCCAGTGCTAATATAGATGCACGCTCAAGAGCACCACCAGAGAACATGTTAAACATCTCTATGATGGTACCTTTTTGCTGTTCGAACAAATCGGCAAGTACAGCAGCGTCAATACCAGGAATCGGCACAAAAGAGCCCGCTCGGAATACTAAAAGTGCACCAATTACGAATAATAAGCGCGACTTCAACTCACCTAAGCCGCTCTGAGCACTACGAAAATCTTGTCCTGGTTTCTTAGCCATCTGTACCTCAATCCTCGAGATTATTCCTCGATTTTACCGCCTGCAGCTTCGATTGCAGCTTTAGCGCCTTTAGTCACGCGCAGACCTTTAACAGTCACTGCTTTGTTGATCTCACCAGAAAGAACGATTTTAACGAATTCAATATTCTTCGTTACAAGGTTCGCTGCTTTCAAGCTGTTTAGATCAACAATGTCACCTGTTACTTTCGCTAGCTCAGCTAGACGAATTTCAGCAGTCACAAGACTCTTACGAGAAGTGAAACCAAACTTAGGTAGACGTTGTTTCAGAGGCATTTGACCGCCTTCAAAACCTGGACGAACACCGCCGCCAGAACGTGACTTTTGACCTTTGTGACCACGGCCACCAGTTTTACCAAGGCCAGAACCGATACCGCGACCTAAACGCTTCTTAGAAGGCTTAGAACCCTCAGCCGGCGATAGAGTATTCAAATGCATTCTGATTACTCCTCAACTTTAACCATGTAGTAAACCTTGTTGATCATACCGCGTACACACGGAGTATCTTCAAGTTCTACTGTATGGTTGATTTTACGAAGACCTAAACCACGCAAAGTAGCTTTATGCTTTGGTAGGCGACCAATTGAGCTTTTAGTTTGAGTTACTTTAATAGTTGCCATGTGTTCTTACTCCGAAATCGCTTCAACAGTTAGACCACGTTTAGCTGCAACCATTTCTGGTGACTTAACATCTACTAGAGCGTCGATCGTAGCACGAACGATGTTGATAGGGTTCGTAGAACCGTATGCTTTAGATAGAACGTTATGTACGCCGGCAACTTCAAGTACAGCACGCATCGCACCACCGGCGATAACACCTGTACCTTCTGCAGCTGGCTGCATGTAAACTTTAGAGCCCGAGTGGCGACCTTTCACTGGATGGTGAAGAGTGCCTTCGTTAAGTGCGATAGTAAACATGTTACGACGCGCTTTTTCCATTGCTTTTTGAATCGCTGCAGGTACTTCACGTGCTTTGCCGTAACCGAAACCTACACGACCATTACCGTCACCAACTACTGTTAGTGCAGTGAAGCTCATGATTCGACCACCTTTAACCGTTTTAGAAACACGGTTAACTGCGATTAATTTTTCTTGCAAATCATTCGCTTGAACTTGTTGTTCTTTAGCCATCTTCCAACCCTACCTTAGAATTTCAGACCAGCTTCGCGAGCAGATTCTGCTAGCGCGGCTACTCGACCGTGGTATTGGAAACCAGAACGATCAAACGCAACTGACGATACGCCTTTTTCAAGCGCACGCTCAGCAACAGTTTTACCTACTGCTTTTGCTGCATCGATGTTACCAGTATTCTTCACTTGCTCACGGATCGCTTTTTCTACAGTAGAAGCTGCGGCGATAACCTCAGAGCCATTAGCTGCAATCACTTGAGCGTACACGTGACGAGGAGTACGGTGTACTACTAGGCGAGTTGCACCCAGTTCTGCAATCTTACGACGTGCGCGTGTAGCACGACGGATGCGAGATGCTTTCTTATCCATAGTGTTACCTTACTTCTTCTTAGCTTCTTTAGTACGCACATTTTCATCTGCGTAACGAATACCTTTACCTTTATAAGGCTCAGGCGCGCGGTAAGAACGAATGTCAGCCGCAACTTGACCAACTTCTTGCTTATCACAACCAGTTAGGACAATTTCAGTTTGGCTTGGACATTCGGCTTTAACACCCGCTGGCAACTCGTGCTCAACAGGGTGAGAGAAGCCTAGAGTTAGACCTACAGCGTTGCCTTTCATAGCAGCACGGTAACCTACACCCTTAAGAACGAGCTTCTTAGTAAAGCCTTCAGTAACACCAACAACCATATTGTTCACTAGTGCACGAGCAGTACCTGCTTGAGCCCAAGCGTTTGCGATTCCCTCACGAGGACCGAACGTTAGGTTGTTTTCTTCCTGTGCGATCACGACGCCAGTATGAACTACACGAGATAGCTCACCTTTAGGACCTTTAACCGTGATCTCTTGGCCGTTTAGTTTCACCTCTACGCCAGCTGGAATAGCGACAGGTGCTTTAGCAACACGAGACATGTTCTACTCCTATTTATTAAGCTACGTAGCAAATGATTTCACCGCCAAGACCTGCTTTACGAGCAGCGCGATCTGACATCAGACCCTTGGAAGTGGAAACAACAGCAACACCAAGACCGCCCATCACTGATGGTAGTTCGTCTTTCTTCTTATAAACACGAAGACCTGGACGAGACACGCGCTTGATTTGCTCGATTACTGGTTTAGCTTGGAAGTACTTAAGAGTAACTTCTAGCTCAGGTTTTGCTTCGCCTTCAACAGCGAAGTCTGCGATATAACCTTCAGCTTTAAGTAGTGCAGCAATTGCAACTTTAAGCTTTGAAGAAGGCATTTTAACAGCAACTTTGTTTGCTGCCTGACCGTTACGAATACGGGTCAGCATATCCGAAATCGGATCTTGCATGCTCATAAACTTTACTCCAAATGATTAAGTGGCAATTACCAGCTGGCCTTACGAAGTCCAGGAATCTCGCCTTTCATGCAAGCTTCACGAACTTTAATACGGCTCAGACCGAATTTACGTAGGAAACCGTGTGGACGACCAGTTTGGTTGCAACGGTTGCGCTTACGTGATGCACTCGAATCACGTGGAAGTGATTGCAATTTAAGAACTGCATTCCAACGATCTTCTTCAGATGCGTTTACATCGCTGATGATAGCTTTAAGTGTTGCACGCTTTTCTGCGTACTGAACTACTAGCTTTGCACGTTTTACTTCACGTGCTTTCATTGATTGTTTAGCCATAACAGTAACCCTTCACCTTACTTACGGAATGGGAAGTTAAAGGCAGCCAGCAGAGCACGGCCTTCCTCATCGGTACCAGCAGACGTCGTGATAGTGATATCAAGACCGCGTACACGATCGACTTTATCGTAGTCGATTTCCGGAAAGATGATTTGCTCGCGAACGCCCATGCTGTAGTTACCGCGTCCGTCAAAAGACTTAGCGCTAACACCACGGAAATCTCGTACACGTGGTAGAGCGATAAAAATCAAACGCTCTAAGAAATCCCACATGCGCTCGCCACGCAAGGTTACTTTACAACCAATTGGGTAGCCTTCACGGATTTTGAAACCAGCTACAGATTTGCGCGCTTTAGTGATAAGTGGCTTTTGACCAGAGATGGTCGCCATATCAGAAGCTGCGTTTTCTAGTAGTTTCTTATCGTTGATTGCTTCACCAACGCCCATATTGAGGGTGATTTTCTCAATTCTAGGGACTTGCATGACGCTTGTGTAACCGAACTGTTTGGCCAGTTCAGCGACTACAGACGACTTGTAGTAATCATGCAGTTTCGCCATAGTAGAACTCCAAATTACTCTATTAGTTAGAAACGATTTCGTTGTTAGACTTAAAGAAACGAACTTTCTTACCATCTTCGAAACGGAAACCGATACGGTCCGCTTTACCGGTTGCTGCATTAAAGATAGCAATGTTAGATGCATCAATCGCTGCTTCTTGCTCTACGATACCACCTTGGATACCAAGCGCAGGAACTGGCTTTTGATGTTTCTTAACTAGATTGATACCTTCAACGATAACTTTACCAGTTGTTAGAACCTTAGTTACTTTACCTTTCTTGCCTTTGTCTTTCCCAGCAAGAACGATCACTTCGTCATTACGACGGATTTTAGCTGCCATTTTTTGCCGCTCCTTACAGAACTTCAGGTGCTAGTGACACAATCTTCATGAATTTCGCGTTACGAAGCTCACGAGTCACTGGACCAAAGATACGTGTACCGATTGGTTGCTCGGTATTGTTGTTTAGCAATACGCAAGCATTACGGTCGAAGCGAATGACAGAACCGTCTGGACGACGTACGCCTTTACGGGTGCGAACTACCACCGCCTTCAATACATCACCTTTTTTCACTTTACCGCGAGGAATTGCTTCTTTCACAGTAACTTTGATGATGTCGCCAACATGGGCGTAACGACGGTGAGAGCCACCCAGAACCTTAATACACATTACGCTGCGAGCGCCTGAGTTATCAGCTGCGTCCAGCATACTTTGCATTTGGATCATGTTAGTGCTCCGCTAAATATTAAAAAAACTAGACCCATCTCGGGTCGGGCTGCCTCTTTAAAGGGACGCGAATTGTACCACCCTTTTTTGTGATTGGGTAGTCAAAAAACAAGCGGCCCCAAAAATAATCGGGGCCGCTGTATTCGCATTAAAAGCTCAATTAAATTTTCGCTTTTTCTACTACTTTTACCAAAGTCCAAGACTTAGTCTTAGACAGTGGACGACACTCACGGATTTCAACGGTATCGCCTGCGCCACACTCGTTGTTTTCATCATGTGCGTGTACTTTAGTCGTGCGACGAACGAATTTACCGTAAATTGGGTGCTTCACGAAACGTTCGATAGCAACAACGATAGATTTGTCCATCTTGTCACTGATAACACGACCTTGTTGGGTACGAATTTTATCGCTCATTATGCGCCTGCCTTCTCAGTCAAAACAGTTTTCACACGTGCGATATCACGACGGACAGCTTTCAGAGTATGAGTTTGCTGTAGTTGACCAGTCGCTGCTTGCATGCGCAAGTTGAACTGCTCTTTCAACAAACCTAGTAGCTCTGCATTAAGCTCTTCAACGTTTTTCTCGCGTAGATCTTGTGCTTTCATCACATCACCTGCTTAGTTACAAATGTAGTCTTGAATGGCAGTTTACGTGCCGCTAGGCGGAACGCTTCACGAGCCAATTCTTCAGGTACACCATCAACTTCGTACATCACCTTGCCAGGTTGGATTTGGGCTACCCAGTACTCAACGTTACCTTTACCCTTACCTTGACGAACTTCAAGTGGTTTTTCTGTGATTGGTTTGTCTGGGAACACACGGATCCAGATTTTACCTTGACGCTTAATGTGACGTGTCATAGCACGACGTGCCGCTTCGATTTGACGAGCAGTTAGACGACCACGGCCTACAGCTTTCAAACCAAAGGTGCCGAAGCTTACTTCAGTACCTTTTGCTAGACCACGGTTACGACCTGTGTGAACCTTACGGAACTTGGTACGTTTAGGTTGTAGCATCTGTCGACTCCTTACTTACGGCCTTTGCGCTGCTTCTTAGGCTTGTCAGCCTTTGGCTCTACTGCGTTAGCAGCTGGCATACCGCCTAGGATTTCACCTTTGAAGATCCAGACTTTAACACCAATCACACCATAGGTAGTGTGAGCCGAAGAAGTTGCGTAATCAATGTCAGCACGTAGTGTATGTAGAGGCACACGGCCTTCACGATACCACTCAGAACGTGCAATTTCAGCGCCGCCTAAACGGCCACTTACTTCCACTTTGATACCTTTAGCGCCTAGACGCATAGCGTTTTGTACCGCGCGCTTCATAGCACGACGGAACATAACACGACGCTCTAGTTGAGACGCGATGCTATCAGCCACTAGCTGGCCGTCTAGCTCAGGTTTACGTACTTCAGAAATATTGATCTGAGCTGGTACACCTGCAATCTTCGCTACTGCTGCGCGTAGCTTCTCAACGTCTTCACCTTTCTTACCGATAACCACGCCTGGACGAGCAGTGTGAATAGTCACACGAATACTCTTAGCAGGACGCTCGATAACGATGCGTGATAGAGACGCTTTTGCCAATTCCTTAGTGAGGTATTGACGTACCTTGAAGTCGCCGTCTAGGTTGTCAGCGAAATCTTTGGTATTAGCAAACCATGTAGCATTCCAAGGCTTAACGATGCCTAGACGAATACCATTAGGATGTACTTTCTGACCCATTGCTTACTCTCCTAGTCTCTTAGCGGTCTGCGACAACAATAGTGATGTGGCTTGAACGCTTCAAGATACGATCCGCACGACCTTTTGCACGAGGCATAATACGCTTCATGGTTGGGCCCTCATCTACGAAGATTTTAGCGACACGTAGATCGTCAATGTCAGCACCTTCGTTGTGCTCCGCGTTAGCGATTGCTGACTCTAGAACCTTCTTAATCAGTTCAGCTGCTTTTTTGTTGCTGAACGTTAGCGTTTCTAGAGCTTGGTCAACTGACTTACCACGAATTTGATCTGCAACTAAGCGAGCTTTCTGAGGCGAAATGCGAGCAAAGTTATGTTTAGCGAATGCTTCCATCATCTACTCCTTAACGCTTCTTGGCTTTCTTATCCGCAGCATGGCCACGGTAAGTGCGAGTTGGGGCAAATTCACCCAGTTTGTGACCGATCATCTCGTCAGTTACAAAAACTGGAACGTGTTGACGACCATTATGGACAGCGATGGTCAAACCGATCATTGTTGGAATGATCATTGAACGACGGGACCAAGTCTTAATAGGCTTTTTGTCTCCGCTTTCCACCGCTTTCTCTACCTTCTTCAGCAAGTGTAGGTCAATAAATGGACCTTTCTTGAGAGAACGTGGCATGGCGATTCCTCTTTAAATAGATTACTTATTACGACGACGTACGATGTACTTGTCAGTGCGTTTGTTACTACGAGTTTTGTAGCCTTTCGTTGGTACGCCCCATGGAGATACAGGATGACGACCACCAGAAGTACGGCCTTCACCACCACCATGTGGGTGATCAACAGGGTTCATTACTACACCACGTACGGTTGGACGTACGCCGCGCCAGCGTGAAGCACCCGCTTTACCAAGCTCACGTAGCATGTGCTCAGAGTTACCAACTTCACCGATTGTTGCACGGCCTTCAGAAAGTACTTTGCGCATTTCGCCAGAACGTAGACGGATAGTAACGTATGCACCGTCGCGAGCGACAAGTTGAGCATACGCACCAGCAGAACGAGCTAGCTGTGCACCTTTACCAGGTGTTAATTCAACGTTATGAATCGTTGAACCAACAGGGATGTTGCGCAATGGCAGAGTGTTACCTGCTTTGATTGGCGCATCAACACCAGACTGGATAGTATCACCAGCTTGGAGACCTTTAGGTGCAATGATGTAGCGACGCTCACCGTCTGCGTACAGAACTAGAGCGATGTTTGCGCTACGGTTTGGATCGTATTCTAGACGCTCAACTTTCGCTGGGATACCGTCTTTAGTACGTTTGAAGTCAATCAAACGATAGTGTTGCTTATGACCACCACCGATATGACGTACTGTAATACGACCGTTGTTGTTACGACCACCATTCTTAGAGTTTTTCTCTAGAAGAGGTGCGTATGGCTTACCCTTGTGGAGGTCTGCGTTAACAACTTTAACGACGTGACGACGACCAGGGGAAGTCGGCTTACATTTAACAATAGCCATTATTCAACTACTCCTGTTATTCCGCGCCGCCAACGAAGTCAAGATCTTGACCTTCTTTCAAAGTCACATACGCTTTTTTAACGTCGCTGCGGCGACCTTGGCGTAGACCTTGACGTTTGGTCTTACCCTTAAGAATAAGAGTATTTACAGACTTAACTTCAACTTCAAATAGCTTTTCTACAGCTGCTTTGATCTCTTTTTTAGTCGCATCTTTAGCAACTTTAAAAACGATAGTGTTCGCTTTTTCAGCTGCCATAGTGGCTTTTTCAGAGATGTGCGGTGCACGTAGAACTTTTAGTAGACGCTCTTCACGGATCATGCCAGCATCTCCTCAACTTGCTTAACTGCAGCAGCAGTCATTAGAACCTTGTCAAATGCGATTAGGCTTACAGGATCGATACCAGTAACATCACGCACGTCAACTTTGTATAGGTTACGAGCAGCTAAGAATAGATTCTCGTCTACTTCGCCAGTCACGATAAGAACGTCATTTAGCTCAAGTTCTTTCAACTTTGCTGCTAGTTCTTTCGTTTTTGGTGCTTCAACCGAGAAGTTATCAACAACGATTAAACGCTCTTGACGAACTAGCTCAGAAAGAATGCTTTTCATAGCGCCGCGGTACATTTTTTTGTTTACTTTAACGCTGTGATCTTGTGGTTTCGCAGCAAAAGTAACACCACCTGTACGCCAGATTGGGCTACGGATTGTACCAGCACGTGCACGGCCAGTACCTTTTTGACGCCATGGCTTAGCGCCACCGCCAGAAACTTCTGAACGTGTCTTTTGAGCACGAGTACCTTGACGAGCACCTGCTGCATACGCAACAACTACTTGATGTACAAGAGCTTCGTTGAACTCACGTCCGAAAGTAGTTTCGGAAACAGTTAGTGCGTTAGCACCTTTAACCATCAATTCCATTACTTACTCCTAGACGTTATGCTTTAATAGCTGGTTTGACGATCACGTTAGCGCCAGTTGCACCTGGGACTGCACCTTTAATAAGAAGCAGATTGCGCTCAGCGTCAACACGTACGATCTCTAGGTTTTGAGTCGTTACACGCTCAGCACCCATGTGACCTGCCATTTTTTTGCCTTTAAATACGCGACCTGGGGTTTGACATTGGCCAATTGAACCAGGAGCACGGTGAGACAAAGAGTTACCGTGAGTCATATCTTGGGTACGGAAGTTCCAGCGCTTAACAGCACCTTGGAAGCCTTTACCTTTTGATGTACCAGTAACGTCTACTTTCTTAATTTCGTTGAACAATTCAACAGTCAGTTCAGCACCAACTTCGAACTCTTCGCCGTTTTCTAAACGGAATTCCCAAAGACCGCGACCAGCTTCTACACCTGCTTTCGCAAAGTGACCAGCTTCTGGCTTAGTTACGCGGTTAGCTTTCTTAGTTCCAGCTGTTACTTGGATAGCAGCATAGCCGTCAGTCTCAAGAGTTTTCACTTGAGAAACACGGTTCGCTTCAACCTCAACAACAGTTACTGGGATAGAAACGCCTTCTTCAGTAAATACGCGGGTCATACCCACTTTACGTCCGACTAGACCAATCATTCTTCTAATCTCCCTTAACCTAGGCTGATTTGAACATCAACACCAGCAGCAAGATCAAGACGCATAAGAGCATCAACAGTCTTGTCAGTTGGTTCAACGATGTCGATCAGACGCTTGTGAGTACGAATTTCGTACTGGTCACGTGCATCTTTGTTTACGTGTGGAGAGATAAGAACAGTGAAACGCTCTTTACGAGTAGGCAGTGGAATTGGACCACGAACCTGTGCGCCGGTACGCTTAGCTGTTTCAACGATTTCCGCTGTAGAAGCATCGATTAGTTTGTAATCGAAAGCTTTAAGGCGGATACGGATGCGTTGGTTCTGCATGAGACAGAGCTCCAATAAATAAAAATTACACAAACAATATCGCCATTCGAACCTGCCATGGCGGGTGAATGTCGATTGATTTATGTGAAACCGTAGTACCCCGATTGGGCACATTGTCAGCTAATTAAATTAACTAAAGCTAATCCTATTAACTGCGAACATAAGCTGAGTATACGTTACCTCACCTGTGTTACCACAAGCTTGCTCCTCGCTGCTCATTGGTTCACAACTGGCTTAACCAGTGGGGGTGCATTATACAGATCACAGATTGACTTGCAAGGGGGTGTTGGAAAAATAAACGAATGAGGCGAGAAACAAGAAACCTAGGTTAGTAGACCTAGGTTTCTTAACGATAGCATCGGTATAAACATTAAATGTTATTGCGTTGACGCACCGCTTCAAATAAACAAATCCCGGTCGCGACTGAGACATTTAAACTGGAAACACTGCCAGCCATTGGGATTTTGATTAGGTCATCACAAGTATCACGAGTTAAACGGCGCATGCCGTCTCCTTCTGCTCCCATCACGATCGCTAAAGGTCCAGTCAATTTGCTTTGATAAAGATCATGGGTCGCCTCGCCAGCCGTGCCAACAAACCAAACCCCTTGCTCTTGTAGAGCACGCATCGTGCGCGCTAAGTTAGTCACACGTACTAAAGGGACGGTTTCTGCTGCACCACAAGCGACCTTACTTACCGTGGCTGTCATCGGTGCTGAACGATCTTTAGGTACAATCACCGCCGCCACACCAGCAGCATCAGCATTACGCAAACACGCACCTAAGTTATGCGGATCGGTCACGCCATCCAGCACCAGCAGAAGTGGTTGTTGATGCTGACTTAATATTGCGTCTAGATCATGTTCGTTTAAGGCTTTAGCTGGCTTGACTTTAGCTATCAACCCTTGGTGATTAGCTCCTTGAGCTTTGTCATCCAGTGCCTTACGCCCCATCTCCTGAATTGATAGCCCTAAACGCTGCAATTCATTCAATAGCGGAAGTAGCCGATCATCTTGACGACCTTTCAAAACATACACTTCAATGATACGGGCCGGCTCACGCTGCATCACAGCATTAACCGAATGAATGCCGTAAATCAGTTCATTACTCATTACTTACCTATTTCGTTTTTGCTCGGCTCTTTGCCGTTTTAGAACGAGATTTCGCTTTACTGGCTTTATCAGACTTAGCGCGTTTACTTTTCGCTGAGTCTGCGCTCTCTGATTTATCTGGACGCTTGGTTGGCTCAACCATTGGAACAGCTTTGCCACCACGCGTGCCCGCTTTTTTACTCTTGGCTTTTGCTTGCGCTTCAACCGCCCGCTTTTTGGCCGTTTTACCTTCGCCGCGTAGCTTACGACTTGTTTCAACTAATTCAAAGTCAATTTGTCTATCATCTAAATTGACTGATAACACCTTCACTTTAACTGCATCACCCAAGCGATAAATATGACCGAATGACTCACCAATCAAACGTTGGCCGATAGGGTCAAACTGATAATAATCATTAGCCAAATTAGAGATGTGCACCAAGCCATCGATATGTAATTCAGTGAGTCGTACAAAGAAACCAAATCCAGTCACATTGGCTATCACACCATCGAGCTCTTCCCCAACATGATCTTGCATATACTCGCACTTTAGCCAGTCTGATACTTCTCGTGTTGCATCATCGGCGCGGCGTTCAGTCATTGAACACTGTTGTCCATAAAAGTCCATCTCTTCAAACGAGTAGTGATAGCCTCCGGTTGGTGTCCAGCGATCTTGGGTCTGATGATGTTCTTTAGCAATCAAATATTTGATTGCGCGGTGTAAAAGTAAATCCGGATAACGGCGGATCGGTGAAGTAAAATGGGCATAACGTTTTAATGCTAGACCAAAGTGACCTGCGTTATGGGGGTTATAAACCGCTTGCTTCATTGAGCGCAGTAGCATGGTTTGAATCAGCTCTTTATCTGCACGTTCACCGATTTGTTTCATTAGATTGGCGTAATCGGTTGGCGATGGCTCCAGTCCACCACTCAAGTCGAGTCCTAGTTCGCCCAAGAAGTCTCTAAAGCCCATTAGGCGTTCTTCACCCGGTGGCTCATGCACTCGGAACAGAGCGGCTTCCTTGGCTTTTTCGACTAGCGATGCTGAGGCGATATTAGCGAGGATCATACACTCTTCAATCAGCTTATGAGCATCGTTACGGATCACAGGCTCAATGCTTTCGATCTTACGTTGAGCGTTAAAGATGAATTTGGTTTCTACCGTTTCAAATTCAATTGCGCCACGTTGATCACGAGCGGTTTTCAGCACCTGATACATGTTATGTAACTGCTCAAGATGAGGCACAACCGCTTGATAGCGCTCACGCAGTTCTTCATCACCCTGCAAAATATCGTTAACTTTGGTGTAGGTGAGTCGAGCATGAGAACTCATTACCGCTTCATAATGCTGGTAATCGATAAGTTTGCCGCTATCGGAGATGGTCATCTCACACACCATACATAACCGATCGACTTGTGGGTTGAGCGAGCACAGTCCGTTAGATAAAACTTCCGGCAACATGGGGACCACTTGCGATGGGAAATACACGGAGTTACCACGATTGGTCGCCTCTTTATCCAACGCGCTACCAGGACGAACATAATAACTCACGTCAGCAATGGCCACCCATAGATGCCAGCCCCCCTCTTTTCTGGCTTCACAATACACAGCATCATCAAAGTCACGAGCATCTTCACCATCAATGGTCACTAAAGGCAATTGACGTAAATCGACTCGACCTTGTTTGGCTTCTTCAGGGACTTCTTCTTTTAGTCCACTGACTTGCTTTAAGACTTCATCAGGCCATTCATGGGGAATTTGATGGGTGCGAATAGCGATTTGAGTCTCCATACCCGGTGCCATACTTTCACCTAGTACTTCTACAACCTTACCCATCATGCCTCGGGTACGAGTGCCACGATCGGTTACTTCAATCACCACAACATTGCCCATCCGAGCGCCTTCGCGGTGTTCGGTTGGGATTAAAATATCTTTATGGATGCGCGAGTCATCCGGAACCACATACGAATAACCTTGCTCAAGGAAAAAACGCCCGACAATTTGTGCATTACGAGCTTCAAGGATACGCACTAAACGCCCTTCTTTTCGGCCTCTTTTATCGGTGCCAGTTGGTTGCACTAATACGAAATCACCATGAATAAGGGTACGCATTTGATGGTGTGGCAGTAAAATGTCGTTTTCTTTGTTTAGACCACCTTCTGGGCGAACCCAGCCATGGCCATCTTTATGACCAATGACATGGCCTTTAATCATTTCCAGTTTTTCTGGTAGGGCGTAACATTGACGACGCGTAAACACCAATTGGCCATCTCTCTCCATCGCTCTGAGGCGACGACGTAGACCTTCGTAATGATCCTCACCCGATAATTCAAGGGCGGCGAACAGATCGTTACGGTTCATGGGTACATTGGCTTTGGTGAGGAATTCTAAAATATATTCACGACTTGGGATCGGGTTATCGTAGTTATCGGCTTCGCGATCCGCAAACGGATCAGTATGGGTAGTATCAGACATAGGCAGACCTGCTTTTCTAGGAAGGTACATAAAGTATATCCTACTGTGTTCTTAAGCTTAATAGCTAATCCCAACCGGCAGAAGCGCAACAACTTTGTGTATTACGTGACCGGAATCAAGTTGTCACAATAAATAACGAAGAGTTGAATCGTGTGTATGATGACAGGATGTTGAGAGAAAGTGGTAAAGCGAGCGTTAAACGCTAAGTAGGAAATAATAAGATAGGATTGAGTATTAATAATATTCTACATCTATCACTTACTGCATAACAATCATCCAGTAAGCGAAAGAATCATAGAGAAAAAGGCTAAGATAAACAAGCTTTATTTACCAGAAGCTGCCACGGCGCTTCGCTCGGGCAATGATATTTTCTGGCATCCTCATTTCTAATCCTTGTCGTAGCAAGGTAATTCGATTGTGAGTTCGCTGATCGGCAGTCACGGAATTGTATAACCAGCGATAGGCATCTTCATAATCTAGCGGGCTACCATGGTCACGTAATAACAGCTCAGCAAGATGAATCCGAGCATTCAGATTGCCCATCGCCGCTGCTTCACGAAGGTACGGAATGGCTCGCTCTCTATCTTGCTGGACTAACGTGCCTCGCGAATAATAACGACCAAGCTGCTCTAGGGCACTGGCTAATCCTTGATGGGCAGCATTTTCCATATAGTACAAGCCCAGCTCAACATCTTGCTCAACACAAACGCCCCACGCCAACATATCACCATATAAAAATTCATAAGCAGGCAGACTGATCCGCGTTGCACGAGCAACAATGTCCTCGACCAACTGGCAGCGATCGGCTTTCAGTCGCTCCAAGTGTTGGTTCTGTTCGATCAGTTTAATTAGCTCAGCTTCAGAATAAATCGGCACAGGCTCTTTAACATCCGCCACGTTGGCGTGACCGAAGGAAGAGTGAAATGCGAATAATATAGAAGCGGCTACCGTACGTAGCTTCATACTTGCACTCTTGGTTGAATCCGATAGCCATACTAGTATAGCGCGACAGCGCGCAAGGGCTCGGCTTGATTCTTGTATCGGCAGCCCTCGCATTCACTTTAGGATAAATTGCCTCTTTACGGCAACTTTTTGCCACCAAGACCAAGAGTATGAATAATGAAGCATAAAAAAAGCTGGCGAAGCGCCAGCTTTTTAAAATAGAACAATTGTCAAACGAGTCAAAAAGTTACACGTTAAATGGGTGTACTTTGATGATCGTCTCGTTACGGTCTGGACCCGTTGAAATAATATCAATTGGCACGCCCGTTAACTCTTCAATGCGCTTAATATAATTAATCGCCGCTTGAGGTAATGACTCAATTGATGTCGCGCCAAAAGTATTTTCTGACCAACCTGGCATCGTTTCGTAAATAGGCGTTACCGCCTCGAAAGCATCCGCCGCCATTGGTGATACCTGTGCAACAGAACCATCCGGCATTTGATAACCCGTACAGATTTTTAGCTCTTCCAGCCCATCAAGCACATCTAACTTGGTTAAACAAAAACCAGTAACGGAGTTGATTTGAATCGCACGGCGCATAGCCACCGCATCAAACCAACCACAACGACGTTTACGACCCGTCGTCGCGCCAAATTCATGACCTTTAGTACCTAAGTGGTTGCCTACTTCATCATCCAATTCTGTTGGGAATGGACCTGCACCAACACGAGTACAGTAGGCTTTTGCGATACCTAAGATATAACCTAGATGACGTGGACCAAAACCTGAGCCAGCAGCCACACCACCAGCGGTTGTGTTAGAAGACGTTACATAAGGATAAGTACCGTGGTCAATATCCAACAGTGTACCCTGTGCACCTTCAAACATGATCTTGTCACCACGCTTACGTGCCGCATCCAATTCATCGGTCACATCGATGACCATAGAGGTCAACAATTCAGCGTAGCCTTGTACTTGAGCTAAGACATCGTCATAGCTCACTGGATCTACTTTATAAAAATGCTCTAGCTGGAAGTTATGGAATTCCATGACTTCTTTAAGTTTTTCAGCAAAGGAAACCATGTTGAACAAATCGCCAACACGCAGGCCACGACGCGCCACTTTATCTTCATAAGCAGGACCAATACCGCGACCTGTGGTACCGATGGCTTTTTTACCACGAGCCAGCTCGCGTGCTTGATCAAGAGCGATATGATAAGGAAGAATCAAAGGACAAGCTTCAGAAATGAACAGACGCTCCTTAACAGGAATGCCGCGCTGTTCAAGCGGTGTCATCTCTTTGATTAATGCATCCGGTGACAGAACTACGCCATTACCAATAATGCATTTCACGTTGTTGCGAAGAATACCGGACGGAATTAAGTGAAGAACGGTTTTTTCACCGTCGATGACTAGAGTATGCCCCGCGTTATGGCCGCCTTGGTAGCGAACCACATATTTGGCATCTTCTGTTAAAAGGTCAACTATCTTGCCTTTACCTTCGTCACCCCACTGGGTGCCTAGAACGACTACGTTATTTCCCATCTTTCCAAGTCTGATTGCTAGTTAAAAGAGGATTCTAGCACCGAATCCCTAGAGTTGCAGTTATTTTTTAAACGCATTGCGCTTGTCGGTTACTCGCAACGAGACTCCAATTAAAAAAAAACCGTCTCGTACAGAGACAGCGAGCGCTTCTATTCATCAGCATAAATTTTTACCGAGCAAATCCCATCACGGTCAATCGCCGCACGATACATGCCGGAACTGTTCATCGCAAAATGAATGTAGCCCTGTTGATCAATAGCGATCAATCCGCCTTCGCCTCCCACTTGCTTGAGTTCACCTTGAATAACCGTCTCACAAGCGGTGACGAGGTCTTGTTGCAGGTAACGCATTCGAGCAGCCACTTCTCCTGCAACCTGATAGCGAATAAAGTATTCACCCACTCCAGTTGCTGAGATCGCTACATTACCATTTTCAGCCAGCGTACCTGCGCCAATGATCGGTGAATCCCCTACTCGTCCATAACGCTTATTGCTGATGCCGCCAGTACTGGTTGCTGCCGCCAAATTACCCTGTTGATCGAGCGCAACCGCACCCACGGTGCCATATTTCTTATCATCTGGATAAACCGATTCAGATAACGCCGTTTGATCACTGGCTTTCATGGCTAATAATTGCTCATAACGTCGCTCAGTAAAAAAATAGTCCTGTTCGGTATACGGATGGCCGTGCGCAAAAGCAAACGCCTCAGCACCTTCACCAATCAAAAACACATGCTCACTGTGCAACAGCACATCTCTCGCCAGAACAACCGGATTTTTGATGTGTTTTACCCCAGCAATCGCGCCAACGCACCGTTGTTGACCATGCATCACCGCGGCATCCATCTCAACCATTTCTTGATGAGTCAAGACAGAACCTTTGCCAGCATTAAATAACGGCGAATCTTCAAGTAAAGTAACAGCAGCGACAACCGCATCTAGCGCATCGCCACCTTGCTCTAAATGCTGATGTCCAGCGCGCACCGCCGCCTCTAAGGTTTGGGTTATTTCTTGCTGCAGTGAAGCGCTCATCTGCTCACGCACTATCGTGCCAGCTCCGCCATGAATGGCGATTGCAAAGGGAGATTTCATCGTAGAGTTCCTTTAAAAAAAGCGCTAACCGTAGAACAGTTAACGCTTTCAATATCATCGACAAACTTACACGATTTCCGAATACCAATCGGTCTTAGCCGCTGGTTTCCATCGTAATAAGTTATCTTTGGCTATCGATTAATGAGAGCCACAGCTACCGCCACCGCAGCAGCCTTCTTTTTCTTGTCCATGATGGTGGTGACCTTCACCGCCGCAGCAACCATCGTGGTCGTGGTCATGCCCATGGTCGTGGCCACAGCCACCAGCATGATGAATATGACCATGCTCGAGTTCTTCCGCTGTCGCTTCACGTAGCGCAATCACTTCAACATCAAACGTCAAGGTCTGGCCCGCTAACATGTGGTTACCATCAACCACCACTTCATCACCATCTACCTCAGTGATCTCAACCGGGATAGGCCCCTGATCAGTATCAGCTAAGAAACGCATACCGACTTCCAACTCATCCACACCTTGGAAAACATCCGCAGGAACACGTTGTACCAGCGCATCACTGTGTTCACCATAAGCATCTTCTGGTGCGATAGTTGCGCTAAATTTATCACCGATAACTTTACCTTCGAGCTCACGCTCAAGACCAGTGATTAGGTTGTTGTGACCATGTAAATACTCCAGTGGGGCTTCCACTGTTGATTGGTCTACGACCACGCCATCTTCCATTTTTACTTGGTAGGCAATGCTCACAACCACGTTTTTTTCAATTTTCATAACGGCTCCAAGGAGGTTGGTTTTGTTTTGCTCATCTCAGATTAAAAGAGAGAGATGGGCAATATTATGAAGATTATACACTGAAACTCAATTACTCTGGTTTAAAAATCCCAATCATTTGTTCAGTGGCATGTTGACTTTTTTCTACCGACTGCGGTTTACGTTGTTCTGTGTAATCACATTCCACACACTCCACCAACTCAATGTTATTCTCTATCCACCAGCGAAGTGTGTCTTCTGTTTTACAATTTGGGCAACGGGCTCCAGCAATAAAACGTTTTTTTGTGCTCACTATTTCGTCCTACGTTTTTCCCAATAATCACGAGCTTGGCGATCATTTGCCATCTCTCGTCCAAAAATTTCTTCCAACTCTTTACGAGCCGCTTTAGTCCGTAACGTTAAGTTTTTATCATCACTGTGCTGCGGCAATAGTTCTTTCAGCATGGTGACATCCAAGCGGCGAAAATGCGCTTCTGCTCGTTTAGCCTGATAAGGGTGCATGCCTAATTGCACAAGCACTTGTCGTCCTAAATCTAAAGCGCCGAGAAACGTCTCTCGAGAATGCCCGGCGATACCGTGGCTTAACAATTGATAGGCCTCTACCCGACTTCGCGCCCGCGCTAAGATTTTCAGTTGTGGAAAGTGCTGTTGACACAAAGTCACAATCCGCATCACTTGATCGGGCTCATCGGTACAGATCACTATCGCCTCCGCCTGTGCAGCCCCCGCAGCACGCAGCAGTTCAAGGTGGGTCGCATCGCCATAAAACACCTTATAACCATATTTACGCAGCAGTTTAATTTGGCTGGCATCACTCTCTAGTACAGTAATTTTAATCTTATTGGCGTACATTAATCGGCCAACGATCTGTCCAAAACGGCCAAAGCCAGCGATGATCACTTGCGGAGTTTGATGGTCAATCGTATTGTCAGGCTCCTCGTCAGTGCTATTTAACGTCTGGCTATAATAGAAGGTTTGAAGTTTGAGCAATAATGGGGTCGTCATCATCGAGACACTGATCACTAAAACCAGCAACGCTGACTGACTATCTGTTAATAAATACCCATCCGTGGCTGCCGTCAAAATAACAAAACCAATTTCTCCGCCTTGACTCAAAATCAACGCGCTGCGACTGCGTGCTTTCGAACGCACTTTAGCTAGACGCGCTAAACCATACATGATCGCCATTTTGACACTGATTAGCCCGATCACCAGCAGACTGACCAGCCACCACTCCTGCCACAGTAAGGCGATATTAACCGACATACCCACGGCGATAAAAAACAGCCCCAACAATAAACCTTTAAAAGGCTCAATCGCTGTACTTAACTCATGACGAAACTCACTTTCCGCAAGCAGCATGCCTGCCAGAAATGCCCCCAAGGCCATCGACAAACCAAGCTTTTCCATCAATAAGGCAATCGCAATCACCAACAATAGCGAGGCGACCGTAAATAGCTCGCGCACTTGGCTATTTACCACCCACCGAAATAAAGGCTGCAATAGGAAATGCCCAGCAATCAATAGCCCTGCTACCCCTGCCAACATCGACATTAATGGTAAGCTGTCACCCGTTGTTTGGCCGGCAAAGATGGCCACTAAAGCAAGCGTTGGAATGACCGCTAAGTCTTGGAACAGCGACACGGCAAATACCGTGCGTCCCGTATCACTTAAGGTTAACCGCATTTCATCAATAGTACGTAGCGCTATTGCCGTCGACGATTGCGCAAGAATCAACCCAACAGTGATACTCACTGGCCAAGAGAAACCGTACATCCATAAGCCACTCGCGAGCACGCTGCTGGTGATCAACATCTGTGACCCACCCTGTCCAAGGATTGGTCCTTTCATTTGCCACAATCGCTTAGGATTTAGCTCTAAGCCAATTAAAAATAGCAGCAGTACCACACCAAATTCGGCAAAGTTCAAAATCGCATTAACATCAGTGATAAGCTTAAAACCCCAAGGACCAATCACAATCCCGGCGAGTAAGTAGCCTAAAATAGCCCCAAGCCCTAAACGTTGAGCAATCGGTACTGCGACAACGGCAGCCGTCAAAAAAATCACCGAACTGGAGAGCCAATCAGTCATCATGACGTAACCCTTCTAGCCAAGCGACATACTGATCAGCATGTTGTTTGCGTTCAGCATCACTGATGTGCCTTGCCCAATACATCACTAACGGCTCAATCCAGCGCATACGACATAACGAGGCGGTTAATTCAAAAGGTTGTAGAATTTCACTCAATGGATAACGATTGTATCCCTCAGCACTAAAAGCCTCTCGATGCCCACCGGTCGTGATTACACTTCGCCAACGCTTACCTTGCAGTGCACTTTCTGGCCCAAAAGCAAAGCCTTTACCGAGCACTTTATCAATCCACTCTTTTAACAATGCTGGACACGAATACATGTATAACGGGTGTTGAAAGACAATCACATCAACGGCCAGTAAACGTTGATGCTCTTGATTTACATCGATAAAAAAATCGGGATAGGTCGCGTACAGATCAAGCACTTCGACATGAGGTAAAGCGATAATTCGTTCAATCAACAGACGATTAGCCAGCGAGTGATCCGGGTCGGGATGAGCGTAAATCACTAATACTTTCGGTAAGTGGGCGGCGCTTGCGTGGTGGGAAGAAACCGTTTCTCGATCCTTAGTCATTCCTTGACTCTCTTTAATAAAAGCGATCCATTATCAGAGCAAGCAACGGATTTCCTTAGCGTAAACTGCTCAATCGTGACGAAAATTATAGTATGAAAGCCGACTAAGCGATAGCTAAGCCTCTCCTCACCCAGCGAATCCAAACGATGAAGAGCCACATAGGAAGACGCGCAATGGATCGGTATAATCATCGACATTTATACCGATTCCTCCTACTATTCGCGACGACATACACGGCTAACTAGACTCGACTTTTTATGATTATCTTCTCTGACATTCAATTACTCCGTGGCGGAAAACCGCTGCTTGATAAAGCCTCAGCCACTATTCATCCCGGCGATAAAGTCGGTTTGGTCGGCAAAAATGGCTGCGGTAAATCAACGCTATTTGCATTAATGAAAGAGGAGCTATCGATTGATGCCGGCTCATTTAATCAACCGGCTCATTGGGAATTGGCCTGGGTTGCCCAAGAAACGCCCGCTTTAGAGCGACAAGCTTTAGAGTATGTGATTGATGGTGATCGAGAATATCGTCGCTTAGAACAACAACTCCGTGAAGCAGAACAGCAAGATAATGGCACCCGTGTCGCCGAATTACATGGTCATATTGAAACCATTGGTGGTTATAGTATTCAAGCGCGTGCAGCCGAACTGCTGGATGGTTTAGGCTTTAGTCAGCAACAAATGAGTTGGAATTTGACCCAATTTTCTGGTGGTTGGCGTATGCGCCTTAACCTTGCCCAAGCGCTGATTTGTCGCTCTGATTTGCTGCTGCTTGATGAACCAACCAACCACCTCGATTTAGATGCGGTCATGTGGCTCGAGCGTTGGCTACAAACCTATCCTGGTACGTTATTACTGATCTCTCACGATCGCGATTTTCTTGATCCGATCGTCAATCGGATTATCCATATTGAAAATCAGCAGCTCAATGAATACACCGGTAACTACTCATCGTTTGAAGTACAACGCGCGCAAAAGCTAATGCAGCAACAAGCGCAATATCAAAAACAGCAAAAGCAGATGGCACACATGCAAAGCTATATTGATCGCTTTCGCTATAAAGCCTCAAAAGCGCGCCAAGCACAAAGCCGAATTAAAGCACTGGAAAAAATGGAGCAAGTTTTACCAGCGCAATTTGATAACCCCTTTAGCTTTGAGTTTCGTCAACCCGCAGCCTTGCCTAATCCGATTTTAATGATGGATAACGTGGCCGCCGGATATGACGATCGACTGATCCTCGAAAAGATTCGTCTTAACTTAGTCCCGGGTAGCCGAATTGGTTTGCTAGGACGTAATGGCGCGGGTAAATCAACATTAATCAAACTGCTCTCCAGTGAACTGAAACCGCAAAGTGGCGATCTCACTTACTCTCAAGGCGTGAAAATCGGCTACTTTGCCCAGCATCAGTTGGAAACATTACATCCACAAGAAACGCCGTTACAGCACATGATGCAGATTGCTCCTGATAAAACCGAACTTGAGCTGCGCAATTATTTAGGCAGTTTTGGTTTTCAGGGGGAAAAAGCGCTAGAAAAAGTGGCCCCTTTCTCCGGGGGCGAGAAAGCCCGTTTAGTACTAGCACTGATTGTCTGGCAAAAACCTAATCTGTTGTTGTTGGACGAACCGACCAACCATTTAGATTTAGACATGCGCCAAGCTTTGACCTTTGCCTTACAAAGCTTTGAGGGAGCGATGGTGATCGTCAGTCATGACCGTTATCTACTACGCGCAACCACTGACGAGCTGTATTTAGTGCATGATCAGCAAGTCGCTCCTTTTGATGGTGACTTAACCGATTACTACAAATGGCTAACCGATCAACAGAAAATTGCGCGTAAAGAAGCCCAAGCCACTCAACCCGTCAAAGACAGCACCAACAGTGCTGCAGCGAAAAAAGAACAAAAACGCCGCGAAGCCGATTTTCGTAAACAGACCGCGCCAATTCGCAAAAAATTGACACAGTTAGAAGAGAAAATGGATAAGTTGAATGCGATTCTCGCTCAAGCCGAGTTAACCCTTTCTGAGTCCAGTTTGTATGACGCGGAGAATAAAGCCCAATTAACCGAAGTGATTGCTAATCAGGCCACAGCAAAAAGTGCCCTTGAGCAAGTAGAAAGTGATTGGATGGCCGAGCAAGAACATCTTGAGCAACTGGAACAGGAATTTCATCAATCATGATACCAACACACGCGCATTCATCATTAACGTTAGAAGGCTTATGGCAATTTAGCCTTGACTATTATGCGGTTAATGAAGTGAAAGAGGCGTGCTTGTGTCTGCAAAACCAGTTTCAAGGAAATGTAAATTTACTTTTACTGCTCAAATGGTTAGATGAACAACAACTTGACATTAGCGACTCAGATTGGCCACGGCTATTGGCACGTTTAAGTCATTCAGAAAGCTTAGTTCACTCTTTTCGTGAGCTGCGTCGTAAGCTAAAGTCTCATCTGTCAGAAACACTGTACCGTGAAGCACTGCAATTTGAATTACGGTTAGAAAAACAGCAGCAAGCGGAGCTGGTTGACTGCGTCCAGGGGTTCAAATTATCCCCAGCCAGAGACTCCGCATTGACCGAGCGTTACTGTCTTCAACTTGGCGCTGAACATTTGATCCCTCTGTTCTCTTCCCCAATAGAACAAACATAACGATCATTAAGAATTGAGGTTTTTATGTCGCCGTTTATTGCCGCGAATGGATTAACCAATCCACATTTACAAACCCTACTACCGCGCTTAATTCGTCGAGCGGCTTGCTTTACGCCAGTTTGGCAAACCTTAACCACGCCAGATAACGATTTCCTCGATTTAGCTTGGAGTGAATCGGCCAAGCCATCTGTCGATAAACCTATTTTTGTTTTATTCCATGGTTTAGAGGGCAGCTTTTATAGCCCTTATGCGAATGGATTGATGGGGGCATTTGCCCAACATGGTTGGCTATCGGTGATGATGCATTTTCGAGGTTGCAGCGGAAAACCCAACCGCTTAGCACGAGCTTACCATTCCGGTGAGACCGAAGACGCGCGTTTCGTACTTGAATACCTACGCGAACAATTTCCTCAACGTACCATCATCGCGACTGGAGTCTCTTTAGGCGGTAATATGCTGGTCAATTATTTGGCGCGCTATCAGGATGATCCTATTGTCGATGCGGCAACCATCATTTCCGCACCACTGGATTTAGCCGCGTGTTCGCAACGTATTGAACAGGGCTTTTCAAAAGTTTATCGTCGCTATTTACTCTCGTCATTAAAAAACAACGCCTTAAAAAAAGCGCCATTACTGCAAAACGAGCTAGGCTTAACCACCCAATGTATCCGCCGGGTGAGCAAACTCTACCAATTTGATGATTTGATCACTGCACCGCTGCATGGTTTTAAAGATGCACAGGACTACTATCAACAATGCTCAGGTATTATCAAATTAAATGCGATTACCATTCCCACGCTGATCATTCATGCAGCCGATGATCCGTTTATGACTGAAGCAGTTATCCCGCGTGGTCCTTTAAACCCGCAGATTAATTACCAATTGTTTGAGCATGGTGGCCATGTTGGCTTTTTAACTGGCAGCTTAGGTCAACCTAAGTTCTGGCTAGAGCAGGCTTTGCCGAGTTACTACGCTGATTGGCGACAGAGATAAAAATTAGCGTCCTATTGCAGCGAAACATCGTAAAACAGAGATTATCAGTTCATAAAATCATGAGGTATTTATGATCGTTCCTTGGCAACAGATCGCCAGTGAAACTTTACACAATTTAATTCGTGAGTTCGTCTTAAGGGAAGGCACTGACTACGGTGAAAGTGAAATCAGCTTACAAGATAAAATCGATCAAGTTATCGCTCAACTGCGCAGTGGACAAGCGATGATCGTCTATTCTGAGTTACACGAAACGATCGATATTAAAACGACCACTCGCTGACAGAAAAAATCGGCGTTTTCTGCTGCGTTTTTTCCATGATATAGTGAAGCAGTCATGGGCTTCGCCCTTCAAGGATTACTAGACAAGGTTTGTCATGTCAGCAAAACACCCCATTATTGCGGTCACCGGTTCATCAGGCGCTGGTACAACGACCACATCAGAAGCTTTCCGTAAAATGTTCAATATGATGAACATTAAACCCGCTTGGGTGGAAGGTGATAGCTTCCACCGCTTCACGCGACCAGAAATGGATATTGAAATCCGCAAAGCAAGGGAACAAGGTCGACATATTAGCTACTTCGGGCCACAAGCGAATGACTTCCCTGCTCTGCAAGATTTTTTCCGCCAATATGGCAAAACGGGGGCAGGACAAATCCGTCGTTATCTACATACTTTCGATGAAGCCGTCCCCTATAATCAGATGCCCGGAACCTTTACACCTTGGCAGCAACTGCCTGACGATACTAATGTCTTGTTTTATGAGGGATTACACGGCGGTGTGGTCGATGGTGACATTAATGTCGCGCAACATGTCGATTTTTTAATTGGTATGGTCCCAATTGTCAATTTAGAGTGGATTCAAAAGTATGTGCGCGATACTCGTGATCGCGGCCATTCCCGTGAAGCCGTCATGGATTCTATCGTTCGCTCAATGGACGATTATCTGAATTACATTACCCCACAGTTTTCGCGTACGCACATTAACTTTCAACGAGTGCCTACGGTCGATACCTCAAATCCTCTCAACGCGAAAGGCATACCGAGTTTGGATGAAAGCTTTGTGGTGATCCGTTTACGCGGCATAAAGAATGTCGATTATCCCTATTTACTGGCGATGATCGACGGCTCGTTTATGTCGCGCCACAACACAATTGTGGTTCCTGGAGGAAAAATGGGCTTTGCCATGGAACTTATCGTACAGCCCTTACTCCAGCAATTAATTGAATCGGGAAAAATTGGTTGAGATACCTCATCTTGACCTGATGAGTAAGAAATTCGCATAATGGGTTAGGCTAAAGTGTAATTAACACGATTACTTTTCATACCGTGATCATGTGCACGTTTTTGCGTAAAATATCCATGGTTTGATACGATTAAAATCAAGAAATCGCGTTCGAAAAAGGATACTATTCCTTACCGAACACAAGATAGCTTGCAGCCATTAGGAAGTCCTCTTATTCTAGTTAATCCATTAAGGCTTCGCTAAGATATACGGACAGCAGCGAGCGTACCCTGCAGAGGAAGTGAGATATTATGGTTCTAGGTAAACCTCAAACCGACCCAACACTAGAGTGGTTCCTTTCACATTGTCATATTCATAAGTACCCATCCAAAAGCACGCTGATCCATGCGGGCGAAAAGGCGGAAACCTTGTACTACATTGTCAAAGGTTCTGTTGCGGTACTGATTAAAGACGAAGAAGGTAAAGAGATGATTCTTTCTTACCTTAACCAAGGCGATTTTATCGGCGAACTTGGTCTATTCGAAGAAGATCAAGAGCGTACTGCTTGGGTTCGAGCTAAATCCCCTTGTGAAGTCGCAGAAATTTCTTTTAAGAAATTCCGCCAATTGATTCAAGTTAACCCCGATATTCTGATGCGTCTATCAGGACAAATGGCCCGTCGTCTACAAGTGACCAGCCAAAAAGTCGGTGATTTGGCGTTCCTTGATGTAACCGGTCGTATTGCGCAAACTCTGTTAAACCTAGCAAAACAACCTGATGCTATGACACATCCAGATGGCATGCAAATCAAGAGCACTCGTCAAGAAATTGGTCAAATTGTTGGTTGCTCTCGTGAAACCGTTGGCCGTATTCTAAAAATGCTTGAAGAGCAAAACCTGATATCCGCACACGGTAAAACCATCGTGGTCTACGGCACTCGTTGACCTCTGGTTTGAACATAGCGAATAATCTGAATAAGCTACTTTAGACATCTAAAGTAGCTTTTTTGTTGCTCGTCGAGCATGGGGTATTATTCAGAGGATTAAGAACGAAGATCGGTACTTTCAAAGATTTTATCTGCTGAAGCTGCCACAAAGCCGCTATACAGTTGACCGTTCGCCATTGGATAACGTTTAGCGAACTCATAAAAACCACCGGGGATTACTTCAACACCGTCGTTAAACGAGACTGGCACCTTATCAGCCATGGTCGAGGACTGTTCTAGTAACACTTCTGGTGTGCCCTTCACTTCACCGCCATTTTCATTGATAGTAAAGCCAGCCTGACGCAGATGATCATTGACCGCTTTCACTTCATTAAATGCCTTGAGCTGATTAACACTCACCGTAAAGTGATTGGCACCATAACCATGAGCCGCCAACCATGCCGCATATTCGCTCTCTTTAGCTAAGGTTTGATAATCCGCAAACGAGAGATCCCATAGACGACCAGCGTAAAGAAAATCGACATTATCAAAGCGAGTGGTATCCACTTGAGCCACTAACTTAGCGACTATCGATTGTAACTCTGCGGAGCACTCCTCCACCTTTAATTCACTAATAAACACCTTAGGTTGCTTAGGATCAGGATGCTCATAATGCTTCGCCACCAGCTTTTTGCTTTCAAACAGATAATCACCACAAGCAACGTAGCCTAAGGCCAGAAACGGCTTGGCCAAAGTCTCTATACCCAGTGGTGCTATATTAAAGGTTCGTAAAGCAATGTGGTCATTGATCAGTGCTTCGTCTTCCTGCAGCAAATGATGGACTTTTTCTGCCGCAGGGCAAAGACGCTGAATATAGTCATTCCATAAACATTGAAAAAGCGTACTTGGCGTCATGACGCCTCCTTGTCAGTGGGTGGATAACGCCTCTCGCGATAGAGACGTTATGGGTTAAACATTATCGACACGCTTTAGCTGTGTTGACGATTTAAGGCAAAACAAACCCTGGTGATAGTGTTGCGGGTAATTCTGTCGTTTGCCCTTCCATCGACGCCATTGGGTAAGCACAGTAATCCGCGGCGTAAAACGCGCTGGGACGCAAGTTACCTGACGCACCCGGCCCACCAAAGGGAGCATCGCCACTGGCTCCGGTAAGTTGACGGTTACGGTTAACGATGCCAGCGCGAATATGATCAATAAAATATTGCCACTCTTGATCGTCGGTCGACACTAACCCTGCTGATAAACCAAAGCGCGTATTATTAGCCAGCGCTACAGCTTGAGGCAGTGTTTGATAACGAATGACTTGCAATAATGGGCCGAAATATTCTTCATCAGGTAAATCATTAATCGCAGTGACATCAATAATCCCTGGTGTGACGAACGCCGCTTGTTGAGCCTTCGCGGTTAATAAACATTTTCCGCCTAACGCTTGTAAATTCGCTTGTGCCGTCAAAATAAACTCAGCGGCGGCACGTGAAATCTGTGGCCCCATAAAGGGGGCAGGATCAGCAAAAGGCTGATCAATGCGCAGCTGATCGGTCGCTTTTAGCAGTTTATCGAGCAGCTGATCGCCTTTTTTCCCTTCAGGTAAATAAAGGCGACGAGCACAAGTACAGCGTTGTCCTGCACTAATAAAGGCTGACTGAATAATGGTGTATACCGCCGCATCAATATCGCCATAGTGCTCAGAAATCACCATCGGATTATTGCCGCCCATCTCCAGAGCTAACATTTTATCGGGTTGACCGGCAAACTGACGATGTAAGAGGTGACCGGTATTGGCACTACCAGTAAAGAGCAAGCCATCAATATTTTTTGATTGCGCGAGCGCAATGCCCGTTTCTTTCGCACCTTGCACTAGGTTAAGCACACCATCGGGCAATCCCGCCGCTTGCCACAATTGCATCGCTAGCTCACCAGTCCAAGGTGTTTGCTCAGAGGGTTTAAACACCACGGTATTACCAGCCAGTAAAGCAGGAACAATATGGCCATTGGGCAAATGAGCAGGAAAATTATACGGACCAAATACCGCCATTACGCCAAGAGGACGATGCCGCAATACAATCGTATTGCCTGCCACCTCACGTTGCTGCTGCCCAGTACGCTCATGATAAGCACGAATAGAAATCGCAATTTTACCAGCCATCGCCGCCGCTTCGGTGCGCGTTTCCCATAGCGGTTTGCCGGTTTCTTTGGCAATCACTTCTGCAATTTTTTCACTGTTGGCTTTGACCTGCTCAGCAAACGCCAACACCACTTGTTCACGCTCAGAAAATGGCCGATTTTTCCATGCGATGAATGCTTGGCGAGCCGCGCTGATCGCTTGTTCAACTTGCTCTGCCGTGGCGCTATTGCCTTGCCAAATCACTTGATCATCGTAAGGGCTGATTGAACTCAACGCATCGCCTTGTCCAGCAATCCATTGACCTGCTATCCACTGAGTCATTTTATCTTCCTTCTCTAAACTATTGAGCCAAAATTCTTAACCAATCCCCTTGGTCAACCTGTAATGCTTGAGCCACTTCGGGAGTAATCAATACCGTTTCTCGTTCAGGGTTATAGGCCGCTTTTTCAGCGGTAGCACGAAAATGAGTAAATGAGGTATTGCACATTAAATACTGTTGAGTACTGGAGTGACGGGCAACTTCCACTCTTGCTCGAACCGAATTACGTACCGATTCAATATTACGGACATCACATTCAACGGCTGGGCCGGCATCAAAAATATCGACGTAATTGCGACAAGTAAATCCTTCGTCTTCCAATAGCTTGAGGGCTGGACGAGTATTCTCGTGCACTTGGCCAATCACCGCTTGAGCTTCAGGACTGAGTAAATTGATATAAATCGGCAACTTGGGCATTAAGTCGGCAATAAAACCTTTTTTACCGATCCCAGTTAAATAGTCAGCCAAGGTAAAATCGATCGAAAAGAAGTGCTCTTGCAGCCACTGCCAAAAGGGAGAATTACCATCCGCATCAGAGACACCTCGCATCTCAGCAAAGATGGTTTTAGAGAAACGTTCTGGATGCTCCGCCATCATTAAAAAACGACTCTTCGACATTAAGCGGCCATTTAAACCTTGGCGAAAGTGCTCTCGCAAAAATAAGCTGCAAATTTCTGAGCATCCGGTGTAGTTGTTACCAAAGGTGAGTAATTTGACGACATTGTTGACCCCAAGCTTATGTGAGGCATGGACAATGGTACTTATATGATAAGAATAAAAAGGGCGATCCCAACCAACCGCCGCTTCAATACCCGTTGTACCGGCCACCTCTCCGGTTACACTGTCTACACCGACCATTAAATAACCTTCATCCCCTGGTTGCGTCACGGACGGTTTGGCAAAGCTGTATTCTGAGTGTTCAATACGATTGGTGAGGAGTTCTTGGTTAACGGGCAGTGACGTAAAGCCATGACCCGATTCAATGGCACAGTCATGAAGTGCCGGATAGTCAGACGTTGCAATAGGGCGAATAACTAGCATCAATATTCCCTCCAGATGCATAGCACTAGGCCAGTTTGGCCTAGCGAAGACAGCAAACACCCACCGCTATCCATGGTGGGTGTGAATAGCAGAAAGACTACACGAGTGTTGCGATCGCTTGCTCGAGTTTAGCCAATCCTTGTTCGATTTCTTGTTGAGTGATCAATAATGAAGGCGTCATACGGATCACGTTCGGTCCCGCCACCAACAGCATTAATCCTTGCTCTCCAGCCGCTAATAAAATGTCTCGAGAACGGCCTTGCCACTGCTCATTGAGTGCTGCGCCAAGCAGTAAACCTTGACCACGGATTTCAGAAAACACATGGTACTTATCATTGATTTTGGTTAATCCCTCGCGAAACCAAGCTTCACGTTGCTTCACACCCGCTAAGGTTTCTGGTTGACTAACAATATCAACGACGGCCAGACCAACAGCGCACGCTAACGGGTTACCGCCATACGTTGAACCATGGGTACCGACTTTCATATGCTCGGCAAGCTTATTAGTGGTTAACATCGCACCAATCGGGAAGCCTCCACCTAATGATTTCGCCGTACTTAAGATATCTGGCGTGACACCTAAGCCTTGGTAAGCATAAAAATGCCCCGTACGCCCATTACCGGTTTGAACTTCATCAAAAATCAGTAGCGCATTATGCTTATCACACAGTTCACGCACCGCCTGAACAAATTCTGGCGTTGGTGAAATAATACCGCCTTCACCTTGTAGAGGCTCCATCATGATCGCGCAGGTGCGATCCGATATATGCGCTTGCAAAGCATCAATATCGTTATAAGGCAGGTGAGTAATATCGCCGGGTTTCGGTCCAAAACCGTCAGAGTAAGCCGCTTGTCCACCCACGGTTACAGTGAAAAAAGTCCGACCATGGAAACCTTGTTTAAAGGCAATGATTTCCGTTTTCTCTGGACCATAAACGTCAGCCGCATAACGACGAGCTAATTTCAGGGCCGCTTCATTAGCTTCAGCGCCAGAGTTGGCAAAAAAAACTTTGTCAGCAAAACTCAACTCAATCAATTTATTAGCAAGTTGCAATGCCGGCTCATTGGTCATCACATTGCTCAAATGCCACAATTTATTGGCTTGTTCGGTTAAGGCATTAACCATGGCAGGATGGCAGTGCCCCAAACAACTAACGGCGATACCACCAGCAAAATCGATGTACTCTCGCCCCTGCTGATCCCACACACGGGAGCCTTGTCCTTTTACTGGGATGAACGCCATCGGGTTATAACAAGGCACCATTACCTCATCAAATAAACCACGTTGTATCTGTTTTTCCATTGTCATTACCCATTCCTTCTTATACCGCATGCCAAGTTGCTCAGCCATTTGGCAACAAAACCCTAATGTAAGATTTTGTATGGCATTACCACTAATACAGCATTGTATTTACAAAATATTAACCAATTCAATAGCGAAATATTCTTTTCACGACATCAATATCAGTATACTTGATATCGCCTCTGATTATTTATGCACTAACCGTTGTCTTTTATGAAGTATTTTTTACCTTCGCATGCAAAATAGAATAGATAACCATTGCAAGGCAAGGGATTCAATAAGAAGAGAGGCTATAAAGGCGCATAAAATTGCACATCACAATCAAGCGCCATTTAGCACAAAGAAATGTTAAGAAAAGTGATCAAGATCGGTAATGATTGGCTTAACGATTTAAGAAATTGGCCAGTAGCTGATGCCCTTGCTCAGTTTTAATCGATTCGGGATGAAACTGCACCGCATCAATCGGTAACGTTCGGTGTTGATAACCCATAATTTCATCGACAGAACCATCGTCTAATTCCGTCCACGCCGTGAGCTCAAAACAAGCTGGTAATGAATGAGCCTCAACCACTAATGAGTGATAACGAGTAACCGTCAATGGGTTATTTAAGCCAACAAATACACTGCGTCCATTGTGCTTAATCTGTGATGTTTTGCCGTGCATGACTTGTCTGGCGCGCACCACTTGTCCACCAAACACTTGCGCAATCGCCTGATGACCAAGACATACCCCTAATATCGGTAGTTTCCCGGCAAAATGAGCGATAGCTTGAAGAGAAATCCCCGCTTCATTCGGCGTACAAGGTCCGGGAGAAATCACTAAATGGCTCGGATTAAGGGCTTCAATCCCCTTTATATCAATCTGATCATTACGTACAACGTTAACCTCTGCACCTAATTCACAAAAATATTGATATAAGTTGTAGGTAAAAGAATCGTAGTTATCGATGAGAAGCAACATAATGTCAGCCGCGCCAGTCAGTTGAAGAAACAGAGGGCGATATTGTGCAGCACCGTTGTAGAAAGGCAAGTGCTTTACTTGAGTAGAATAAGAGTCATCGACATTAAGGGTCTTGATGTTCCGCCGCATTGAACAATAAAAAACGATCAAATACAGCTTGTGCATGTCCACTTTGCTGGGCATCTAACAAATACTGGTTAATACCATTGAGTAGGGGTAATGCCTCTGGTAAATCACGGCGAATTTGCACATGAAACTGCTTATCTCTACCCAATAAATGGGGCGTAATTGGCCGTTCAAGCTGATAAAGACCAAGCTGAATACCACCATAAATTGGCTCAATTTCACTTAAAAACCAATCACAGCGCTGCTTTTGTAACATATCTAACGCTTGTTGCACGGTGTTTACACGCAGCGATGGCTCGCGAGATAAGCCAAAGTCTTGATAGTTAAAACCGTGTACACCACACAATACACCAGAATCTTGATGATGACTGAGGAGATTATTCGAATCAGCGAGGGTAAAATAACCGAGTTGAATACGATACAGAGTGACTGAAAAGTGGCTATACTCCGCTCTGTCATGACGATAGCTGGCATTCCACGTCAAATCACAACGTCCATTCGCCTGAGCTAGCTCATGCTGCACTCTCGCCCACGGCATAAACAAAAGCTGATAATCAACGTTTAAGTGTTCAAGGGATTGCAATACCAATGTCGTGGCTGAGCCGGTTAGTGATTGAGCTTTTTCTTCATCGGTAGCGCCTTGCCAATAAGTAAACGGCGGCCACACATTCATATTGCCCACACAAACCCGTAAAGGGCTCGCAGCTAACCCATTGCTGATGATCAGCAATCCACACAGTAACCACCATTTCATCGCGATCCCCTTACTGTACCACTCCCACTAAGTGTAGACCGGGTTGATTTATCTTGTAGTCGCCAGTAGACAAATAAGCCCAAAGTGAGTCATTCGCTTTGGGCTTATTCAGTGTCGTAGAATCAAGGAACAGCTTATGGACGAGGCACAAATCCAACCGCTTGCTGAACATTTTTCAATGTCAGTGCAGCGCGAGCGGAGGCTTTTTCAGCTCCAGCTTTCATTACCGCATCGAGATAGTTTCTATCATCGCGAATACGATGGTACTCCGCTTGTACCGGAGCAAGCATCGCGACCAATGCCTCACCGACGTCCTTTTTAAAAGGACCGTACATTTCAACGCCTTGATATTGTGCTTCAATCTCAGCAAAGGTTTTGCCTGTGGCCGCTGAATATAGGCTCATTAAATTCGAGATACCAGCTTTTTGCTCAGTATCAAAGGCAATACGCGGTGGCGTTTCGGTATCCGTTTGCGCTTTATTGATCTTCTTGATAATCGACTTGGGATCTTCTAATAAGGTAATCACATTTTTACGATTATCGTCCGATTTTGACATTTTCTTGGTCGCATCTTGCAGGCTCATGACTCGTGCATTCACTTGCGGAATGTACGGTTCAGGAATGGTGAAGATCGGTTGTTCCGGACTGTAAATATTGTTAAAACGTGTCGCGATATCACGAGCAAGTTCGAGATGCTGTTTTTGATCGCTGCCTACGGGAACTTGATGCGCGCCATAGAGCAAGATATCGGCCGCCATCAATACTGGATAACCAAATAACCCAGCATTAACATCGTTAGCATAACGAGCCGATTTATCTTTAAACTGAGTCATGCGACTGAGTTCACCCATTTGGGTATAACAATTAAGAATCCAGCCAAGTTGAGTATGTTCAGGCACATGAGATTGAACAAACAGGGTGCTTTTTTGTGGATCGACACCAACGGCAAGGCAAATAGACAACGCATCGAGTGTTGCTTCATATAGCGCCTTTGGATCTTGACGTACGGTAATCGCATGTAAATCAACCACACAGTACTGACAATCATAATCATCTTGCATCTGTTGCCATTGACGCAGAGCACCCAAATAGTTACCAATGCTGAGTTCACCAGATGGTTGAACGCCACTCAATACGATGGGTTTGCTCATGAATATAATTTCCTTGTGATTCAAAATAAGGGAAGGCGATACCCACACCACTGAGCATAGCTAGTCGGTGGCAAATCAATCCCATGAGCATAGATAAGTTCTATGCTTGGGGTGAACAAACATCGCCAACACCGCAGTAGCTTCAAGTAGGATGGATATGAAACCAATAAAAAACTGCGCTTACAGTGAATAGGCGCAGTTTAGCAGTGTACTCATTGATGAGTATTTTACCAGAGGCAAGTGATAATTTTTACGCGCAAACCATAACAACATCGAGGAGTTGAACGATATCATCCGCCACTACATCAGGCTTGGCATTGGCGATTGGCTCACCGTGGTTATAACCATAGGTTAAGCCAAATGAAGCACAACCCACATTTTGGGCGGCTAAAATGTCGTTTTTCGAATCACCGACCATCAGCATTTGCTCAGCTTTTAATTGGTGCTTTTCAAGCAACCAATGAAGCGCCATGGGATCGGGTTTTTTATGGCTAAAGGTATCGCCACCAATCACGTCACTAAATAGCTCAGCTAAACCGTGTTGAGCAAGAACATCAGGCACAAATTTACTCGGCTTATTGGTCACCAACGCTAAAATAAACCCCGCGCGATGCAGTTCTGCCAAGGTATGCTTTACATTCGGATAGAGGTGGCTCAATTGGTGGCCGGTTTGCGCATAATACTCATCAAATAACAAACGCGCTTGCTGGCGAGTATCATCATTCAACTTGGGATCGATATTGAGACTTTGACTTAAACAGCGACCGATTAACACATCGGCACCATTACCAACATAGTCACGTACCTGAGATTCCGTTACTCCAGGATAGCCCAAAGCGCGCACCGCTTGATCAGCTGCAACAGCAAGATCCGGCACACTATCAAGCAGTGTGCCATCGAGATCAAACGCGATTAATTTTATTGATTGCAAAACTCTGTCCTATTTGTGCTCTCCCTACCGACGAATCAAAGTCGCTCGCCGATTAACGTCATCGGCGCTCAGCGGTAAGGAATAATAAATATTTTGTTATTTACGGTATTCAACGCCAGCTAGTTCACTGCGCATAGCATCAATCACCGCTTTATAGTCTGGCTCACCAAAAATAGCTGAACCGGCAACAAACATATCCGCGCCAGCTTGAGCGATTTCACGGATATTCTCGACTTTCACACCACCGTCTATTTCCAAACGAATAGAGCGACCGCTTTGCGTAATACGCTCACGCACCGCACGTAGCTTATCTAACGTGTGCGGAATAAAAGATTGACCACCAAACCCTGGATTGACCGACATTAGGAGAATCAAATCAACTTTATCCATAATGTAATCAAGATGACTGAGTGGTGTGGCGGGATTCAATACCACCCCAGCCTGACAACCATGCTCTTTGATCAGTTGTAAGGTGCGATCGACATGCTTCGAGGCTTCCACATGGAAGGTGATCATCGACGCACCTGCATTAGCAAAGTCAGGAATAATTCGATCAACCGGCTCAACCATAAGATGTACATCGATTGGTGCGGTAATACCATAGTCACGTAGCGCTTTACAAATCGGCGCACCAAAGGTCAGATTGGGTACGTAATGATTATCCATCACATCAAAGTGAATCACATCCGCTCCAGCGGCAAGCACTTTATCAACATCGTCGCCAAGACGCGCAAAATCTGCAGAGAGAATGGACGGAGCAATAAGAAAATCTTTCATACCTGACCTCTTCGGTGATAGAACATAGCAAACAAAATATGCTGAGCATTCTAACCTAGGGGTGACAAAGATCCTAACCGGAAGCGATATTCACTCCCTCAGAGAGTGAGCATTACCTCATTGACTCTGGTGTAAACAAGGCTAATAACTCATCGACTTTATTCCGCCCAGCGCCATTACGGCTGATCGTGCGCTTAACTTTAACCACATTCAGTTGCGCACCATGGTAAAGGCGACGAGTTAAAATCGTATCGTGATTGGAAATAAGGACCGGAATACCCCGCTCTTGGGCGGTTTTCTCAGCCAAATCGGCTAAAGCGGCTTGGTCATCAAGGCTAAATCCATTCCCCGCATAAGCCGTAAAATTCGCGGTATTCGACAACGGCGCATAAGGAGGATCACAGTAAATAGCACTCGATGCCATGGCTTGATGGAAAGTTTGTTGGTAACTCGCGCAAATAAACGTGGCACGCTGCGCTTTCTGCGCAAAAAACTCCAGTTCGGCTTCAGGGAAATAGGGTTTTTTGTACGAGCCAAACGGGACGTTGAACCCACCTTTTTTGTTATAACGGCATAAGCCATTAAAGCCAAAACGATTCATATACAAAAAAGCCAGCGAGCGATACATCACGTCATCGCAGTCATTAAACTGCTTACGTACGTCTAAATAAGCTTCTTTACGATTATTTTCCGGTGTAAACCAGCGTTTAGCTTCGCGAATATACTCTTGCGGCTGATGCTTTAATAAATTGTATAAATTGATTAAATCCGGATTAATATCCGCCAATAAATAATGGTCAAAATCGCTATTGAGGAAAATCGAACCAGCACCGACAAAAGGCTCAACCAACTGACTTGCAGGTGGCAGATGGCGTTGAATCTCTTCGACTAGGCCAAATTTTCCCCCAGCCCATTTCAAAAAGGCACGCTGCTTTTTCATCTACTGCTCTAATCAATCACCAAAAAATAAGGGTGCGGAATGTAACATATTTTCCACCGAATCTCAGCGTTATTTCGCACGTTGAATTTCACGCTGAACTTGGCTCAGTGATTTTGCCCAAGGGCCGAGCGCTTGTACCGCTGGCGGTAAAGTAGCCACCGCGTCACGAGCTAACTGGATGGTTGGATAGTTATCATAAGTAACGATATACCAATCCACCTCATCACGAACTGTCGGATAGACGTATAGCGTTTCTGTCAGAGAGTAACGATCCATGAAATTTTGTACTTCTTGCAAAGAATTTACCGCCGCTAATTGCAGGGTATAACTACGGGGTGACATCGCCATTAACTCTTCTCTGGCAAAGGAGAAACGAATAGGCCCCGATGATGGCAAAGAGCCATCCGTTATGGGTGAATCATTATGAGTCGTTGGAGTAGTCGAAGATCGATTCTCAGTAGCATCGATGGCCCCTGAACGCCCATCCAGTAGCGCATCAACCACATCCGAGGTGATCACTACGCGCTGCTGAGCACTATCAGCGATACCGACCCCATCTAAACTCTCAACCACTTTGGGAGGTAAAGCAATGGCGTCATCAGCCATCGCATTGGATGTGTTCGGTTGTGAAGGCGTCACAGCGACATTTTGATAAGCACGAGCATTGTCTTGTTGAGAAGGCAACGTTGGAATGACCGTTTGTTCAGCGTGTTGAGTCAATAAAGGTAAAGCCTCGTTAGGGGCAGGTTGAGACCACAACCACCAATAACCGCCTCCAATAAACAACATCAATAACAGCACCAGCAAGCCAATATTCAACGGTGAACCAATAATCGAGCGGATAATAATGCGTTTCTCACGCTTTTGATCAACTAACGCCATGATCTCTCCCGGAAGATAATTCACTTTTTTATATGCGATGCGAGCTTGACGCTCAAGGGCAGGATCAACATAACGCATCACTCGCTGCTCAAATAATCGATCCGCTTCATACTCTGATAATGGCTCGATTTCGAGTTCAATCGGCTTATGCTCTTGACCATAAGTTAAGCGCGTTAATAACGCATCAAGCCGATTCGCTTGAGCAAATAATACGACATTAATGGTCCAACGAGGATTAGTCTGGGCTTCAAGTACCCACATCCACAATTCGGAGAGTAACGTATCAGACAGGAGATGAGCATCATCAATCACCACAACAATATCACATGTCATGCGCTCATCAATTAAACGCGAAAAACTATCGAGCAGCGCATCTTTAGCATTAAAGAGCGGCTCTGACAAAACTTGACTGAGAATGGTGGTTCGATGCTGCTCATCACTTTGATTAGGATGACATAAGAGTAAAGATTGATTTTTATCGGCCGCCCAGTACTCAAGGTAACGTTGGGCTAACCAAGATTTTCCCGCACCTAGACCGCCAAACACACTTACTAGATTGGAACCAAAACGCGTTAATAACTGTAGTCGCTCCAACAGTTCTGTTTGCGAATCTAACTCTAGTTCATGTTCCACACTCATCAACGATCCTAATGGTTTAATGGCTAATACTGATACCCAAACTGACCAAGGAAACGGTACAGCGGTCAGACGTTCACTCTAATCGAGATTGAAAAACTATCAATGAGAGCATCTCACCCACGCCGCTGTAGCGCTAAATAGGCAGAATATCTATAGGTTACGACAATCGTCTATCGCTTGCTTAATCACCGTTTGCGAAACACCTTTTACCACTTCAGACGTCCCGATACCGGTAGGCAACACTAAACGTAACTCACCCGCCAAAACCTTTTTATCACGCATCATATGTTTGATGAAATCGTCAAAACTCATACTACTCGGCGTATGTACAGGTAAGCGCGCTTTTTTCAGTATGGCATGAATACGCTGTTGCTGCTGCTCGGTGATCAAACCTTGCAACTTAGCCGTTACCGCGGCCATCATTGTACCTGCCGCTACCGCTTCACCATGCAACCAGCAGCCATAACCTAACTCAGCTTCAATGGCATGACCAAAAGTATGGCCTAAATTTAATAATGCGCGAATGCCTGACTCTTTCTCATCTTTAGCTACGACCTCTGCCTTAATTTGGCAACAACGAGCAATCGCATAAGACAATGCCGATGACTCTAAGGCATACAAATCATCGAGATGGTTTTCAAGCCACACAAAGAAATCATGATCGTAAATGATGCCATATTTGATCACTTCAGCCATGCCAGCAGCAAACTCACGCGCTGGCAGTGTCGCGAGACAGTCGGTATCAATAATTACCGCTTGAGGCTGGTAGAATGCCCCAATCATATTTTTACCCAACGGATGATTCACCGCCGTTTTGCCACCAACCGATGAGTCTACTTGGGCTAATAATGTGGTTGGAATTTGAATAAAATCCACGCCACGCTGATAACACGCAGACGCAAACCCGACAAGATCGCCAATCACCCCACCACCAAGCGCAACAATCACCACATCGCGGCTGTAATTGTGCTCAAGTAGGTAACTCATGACAGTATTGAAGGTATCGAGATTTTTGTACTGTTCGCCGTCCGGAAGTTCCAGTAGAGCCGATGAACAGCCGATTTGCTCTAGAACGGCAAGTAATCGCTCAGCATAAAGTGGCGCAACCGTATGATTGGTGATCACCACCACTTTTTGCTGGGCGGAAAGAGGAAGAAGGGCCGGATTATTTAATAATCCGGCACCGATTGAAATGGGGTAGCTACGCTCACCTAGGCTGACCGTAATCCGTTCCATGGTTTGCACTCCAAAATAAAAGAACTGGTTAGTGTTCTTCTAGCATTTTTACGATCTGGTTGGCTACCACTTTTGCACTTTGATCGTCGGTACGTACTGTGATATCCGCAATTTCTTCATACAGAGGATTACGCTCATCAGCAAGTGCTTCTAACACTTCTCGAGGATGATCCGTCTGTAGTAAAGGGCGTTTCTTGTCACGGTTAGTACGTGCTAATTGTTTTTCAATAGTGGTTTCTAAGTAGACAACCACGCCTCGAGCAGAAAGGCGGTTACGGTTTTCTTTGCTGATCACTGAGCCACCACCAGTGGCGAGAACAATACCTTGTTGCTCAGTAAGATCATTGATCACCGCTTCCTCGCGTTTGCGGAAGCCTTCTTCACCTTCAACGTCAAATACCCATGCGATATCTGCGCCAGTGCGCTCTTCAATGACAGTATCGGAATCAACAAACTCCATATGAAGTTGTTGAGCCAAGTGTCTACCAATTGTACTTTTGCCAGCGCCCATCGGGCCAACAAGAAAAATATTGCGTTTTTCGGCCATGTTTAGCAGTAATTTACAACGTTAATTCAATGACATCGCCACAAGATTCGTCAGACAGCGGTCGACGATAGGAATGCTTGTGGCACCTATTCCTCACAGATAATTCGTGATAAGACCCGAAATTATCTAGATAAGGTGCCACTAATGCAACTTTAATTTTGCTTTAGCGGAAATAATCACACTAAGTTACTGAATTACAACCTTTGGTGTCACAAAAATCAGTAGCTCACTTTTACCCATTTGCTGATAGCTACGTCGAAAGAGAGCTCCCAGCAAAGGTAAATCGCCCAATAATGGCACTTTATCAACCGTATTGGTAATGCTGTGTTGAAAAATACCGCCCAGCACCACGGTTTCACCATTATTAACCAACACTTGGGTGCCAATCCGTTGCGTGTGGATTGCCACCGCTTCCCCTGTTCCGGTTTTGACAATATCGCCTGGTCGGTCTTGAGTGACACTTAAATCTAATACCAAGCGATTATCCGGCGTAATCTGCGGGGTAACCTGTAAACTCAGTACGGCTTTCTTAAATGCTACCGTGGTCGCACCACTAGAAGAGGATTCTAAATAAGGGATCTCAGTCCCCTGCTCTATATAAGCTGGCTTTTTATTGGTCGTGATAAGTCGTGGGCTGGAAATAATTTCTGCTTTCGATTCTCTCTGCATCGCTGATAGTTCAAGGTCGAGTAACGTCCCTGAACCTAGCTTAGCCACTTGAAAAGCAATGCTCGAAGCATTCGCCGCTGTCGCTCCCAAATTGACGTTAAGGAAGTTATTCACCATTTCACTACCATCTTCTGGCTGATAGAGACCAATGCCTGCTAAGTTGCCTTCTATTGAACCACCAACTGTATTATTACCACGTGTAGAACTCACGCCCCAACGAATACCGAGTTCATCAAGATTACCTTCATTCACGGTTACTATCCGCGCTTCAATTTGCACCTGTTTAACAGGGATATCTAAGGCAGCAATAATCTCTCGGATCACATGAATATTTTCTGGTAACTCACGAATTAATAAGGCATTGGTACGTTCATCAATACTGATTGAACCTCGTTCAGAGAGCATATTCACCGCACCCGTCCCGCCAATCATTTCAGCGATATCTGACGCTTTAGCGAAACTAATTTTAATAATATCTGATTGCAAATCCCCCAACTCTTCTGCCAAACGGGCTTTTTCAAGTTGCTGCTTTTCACGTAGATCGAGTTCCGCTTTGGGAGCCACCAAAATGACGTTACCCTCAACTCGTTTATCCAAGCCTTTAACTTGCAGAATAATATCCAGCACTTGCTGCCATGGCACACCATCTAAACGCAGAGTTAAATTCCCTGAAACTGAATCAGATACCACTAAATTAAACTGATTATAATCAGCAATCAGTTGTAAAACGTTACGTACCGGAATGTCTTGAAAGTTAATTGAAATCAGCTTGGCTGATGGTTCAAGAACATTGGCTGGCGCACTTTGAACATCGGCTTTTAACGGCGTTATCGTCACTTCAACATAACGACCTTTGAGCTGATAGTCATAATGAAAAGGACCGTGTACTTTTGCTAGTAGTAGCGTGCTCGGTGTTTGACGAAAAATCTCTATATTTTCAACTATGGTCGTGAAGTCTTGTACATCAAGCAGATAAAGTTGTTCCTCAGCCACATCCGTTTTTAATAATTCAATGCTCAACCCGTGGGTCGTTTTCTGCACATCAACCACACTCGATGCAGACGCTAACTCAATCACAATCACCGCAGCTTTATCAGGGGTTACCCGAAAATCGATGTGTTTAAACTGATTGCTATCACTTGCTAGAGCAGCCTGCGTCGTCAATACTAAACCTAGCCATAGCGTGATGCACAGGTAGCGCAGCACTGCCACGATACTTGAAGATAATCCTTTAATCATAATTTAGTCTCTAAACAGAAATGTTTATTTCAAAGCCAATGTGACGTTACGCTGATTCCAGCACCCTAATCCATCCGGTAAGGTTTCTTTAATCAGCAAATGATCCTCAGCCACACGTATAACTTGCCCATTATTTACCCCGACGTACTGACCCGCTTGAATAGTAACCACCATGCCATCGGGCGTTTGAATCAAAGCAGAGACCTGACTTTCACGGCTCATCACGCCACGCAATTGCAACTGACTCAGTGGGTATCGCTCTAGTGAGCTGGTTTTTCCTCTCGATTTAGGCTGCCAACAATGGCTATTAGTGATCGGTTGATTTTGAGCTATCGCCTCTCGTGGCAAAACAAAGGGCTCACGTGCGTGATGTTGTGCATACTCAAACGCTTGAAAAGAAGTGCGAGGCATCAAACGGGTCACCTCTTGTTGGCTCTTCGCTTCCACTTCAGCTAGGTAATCCACTAGAGACTCTTGATTGGCTTTGCACCCCACTAAGGAAATAAGAGCGATCAGCACAGTCATGATTGACGTACTACTTCTCATCGACTTCCTCCGCTTTAAATTGGTAGGTGTAAGCTCGTACTCTGAAATGTAAGGTGCTGCTCTCTTGACTGACTCTTTGCCAATCGACGTCATCGACATTAATGATTCTTGGCAAAGTGGCTATCGCTTGAGAAAAATCACCAATGTTGTGGTAATTCCCTGTAAGTTCAATATTCAAAGGCAAGCGGTATAAAAATGCCTGCGGTTGCTTTTCTCCCCAATCGATTCGGGTAAACGTTAATCCATTTTCTAATCCCAGTTCGTTCACAGAAGCAAGTAGGCTGGCCAGTTCTTGCTGTGCGGGGAGCTGGCGCAATAGAAAATCATAGCGCTCAGTTAACTCATCCAGTTGAGTTTGCAACTGAGGTAATGCCGCAACTTTATTGGCCTTGATTCGCACCATCGACTTAAGGCTCGACTCTTGTTGCTTTAGCCCCTCAAGTACCTCTTGTTTAGGCAATAAATACATGCCATAACCGATAACTTGGATCGCCACCATCAACAATATAATCACCATTAGTTGGGCATTGAGTGGCCATTCGAGTAATTCATCAATATCCAGATCACGAAGATTAGCCATGGTGCTCACCTTGTAAAATGGATGCCCCTAATGCTGGCTGCACTGCATAGAAATGAAAAGATACCTTAAAGCTCTGAAAATCTTTATTAAAACGTTGGGTTCCTGCGACAATCGAGTGCATACCGACCGCAGATAAGTGTGGTGATTTTTCTAATTTGTCTAACATGGTGGCTAAGCGCGCAGTGCTATCGCTAATCCCACTGACTTCGACTTCATCTCCCTTCATACTAATTTTATCCACGTAAACCCCTTCAGGAATCAACTCTGGCATTAAATGCATTAATTGCGTGGTTTTATTACGTTTTTGCTGCAAAGACTCAACAACACTTAACCGCGCTTGCAGTGCTTGATGCTCAGCTTCGGTCATTTTGAGAGCTCGTAATCTCTGATCCAATTGCTGGATATGTTGATTCAAAAAAACTAATCGCCTCTGTTGTTGCTGATTCTGTCGATCAAAGTAGTAACCAGCGCCCCATTGCATGAGTAAAGCGATTAATACTCCGAGACTCATAAGCTGAAGAAAACGTCGTTTATGGCCAGCACGCTGCGCCTCTCGCCAAGGAAATAAATTGATGCTATGCAACATGCCCATCCTCCAACCATGCGATTCCTCGCAACGCAAGACCTGCTGCAGCCGTGAATTTTGGCTGATCGTGTAACCGCTTACGTTGAGTGATTTTGTTAACAAAAGAGGTTAATGGGGCAAACCGTTCACAAGGTAAACCAAGCTGCTCAGTGATGGTTTCTGCTAGTCCGTCCATCATCGCTCCACCACCAGATAACCAAATCCCTGCGAGGCTTTGCTGACCATGAACGGAAGTAAATAACTGCAGCTGACGAGTTAAACGCTCGACAAACAATCGATTAAATAGCCACTGATTACGTTCATCACTGCCCACCATCGTTTCAGCCAGTGATGGCAATTCAAACCAACGCGTACCTAAGGCAATATCCTTATAAAAAGGCGCCTTATCGGCAAAATCGAGACATAAGGTAGTTTGGCTATAACCCACATCAACCAACATCCAATCTGTGCGCTGTTGAGCTTGGCTCACTCGTTGCCAAATCTGAGCGAGCGCATGCAATTGCACATCCAGTAAGGTGGGTTCCAGCCCAGCTTCTTTAATCGCGGATAAGCGACTAACGACGACTTCACGCCGGGTGGCATAGACCTGATAGGCCATCGTGCGGTTTTTACCGAACTCTTGGATCGACAAGGGGACAAAATCTAAGCTCAACTCTTCCATCGGCAAGGGAGATTGATGAGAAAAAGCCTGATAAATAGCAAACTCTTTTTCACGCTCATCTAAGTCGCTATCTATTTGTAATACTTTACTAATCACCGCAGTATCAGGCAGTGCAATCGCAACTTTACGACTGAATAACGGCAAACTCTTTTTTAGTTCTTTTAGTTTCTTTACAATTTTCTGATAATTCAACGTATCGTTATCGGCGAAAATGTCGTCAGTGATGACGATTTCTATGCAACCGTATAGTGAATAATTTTCACCGTTCGGTTTGAGTGCCACAGCTTTGATGCTGTGATGACCGATATCGACACCAATTACTAATGATTTACTCATACCATTACTCCAGTGACAATTCTCAGCCTCACACACTTATTTGTGAGAAAATAACCGTTCACTATTTTTAAGTGCTGAGGTTTTAGTCTAGAGTACAGGGGTTTGTATTAAGACAGCCTCTACTAAACAGGGATTCTCCGGTGAAGTTCATAAAGCGTTTACTCATATTTTCATTGATTTGCATTATTCTTGGAGTCACTACAATCTTTGGCTTCTACTTTTATCTAAAGCCAGATCTGCCCGATGTTGCTGAATTAAAAGACGTTCGGCTACAAACTCCAATGCAGGTGTTTAGTGAAGACGGTAAACTGATTGCTCAATTTGGTGAAAAACGACGTATTCCATTACGTCTCGATGAAATGCCACCAGAATTACTCGAAGCGGTGATCGCAACCGAGGATTCACGTTTTTACGAACACTACGGCTTTGATCCAATCGGGATTACTCGTGCCGCTGTGGCCGTCATGGCGTCAGGGAGTGCATCTCAAGGGGCGAGCACCATTACTCAACAATTGGCTCGTAATTTCTTCTTATCTAATGAGAAGAAAATTATGCGCAAAATTAAAGAGATCTTCATTGCTATTCATATTGAGCAACTTTTAAGCAAAGAAGAGATCTTAGAGCTTTACCTGAATAAAATTTACCTTGGTCATCGTTCTTACGGCGTGGGTGCGGCGGCCCAAACCTACTTTGGTAAAGAGGTTAAGGATCTGACTTTAAGCGAAATTGCGATGATTGCTGGCTTACCCAAAGCACCTTCTACGATGAACCCCCTTTTCTCTGTGGAGCGAGCCACTCACCGTCGTAACGTCGTTCTGTTGCGTATGCTGGCAGAAAACTACATCACGCAACAAGAGTATGATCAGGCTCGTAATGAACCGCTGATCTCCAAGTTCCATGGGGCAGAAATTGAGCTACGCGCCCCCTATGTGGCAGAAATTGCACGCGCATGGATGGTCGAACGCTATGGTGAAGAAACCGCCTATACCTCTGGAATGAATGTCTACACGACGGTCAATACCAAGTTACAACAAGCGGCGAACCAAGCAGCTATCGATAATCTCCTCGCTTACGATATGCGTCACGGCTACCGGGGTGCAGAAAAAGTACTTTGGAAAGCTGGGCAATCCGCTTGGGATACCCCTACGATGATCGCTCATTTACGTAGCGAACCAACCTACGGTGATCTTCTGCCTTCGATTGTAGTTAAAGTCGAAGAGAAATCGGCTCAGGTTTGGGTAAAAAATGCAGGACTAAAGACGATTGCGTGGGAAGACATGAACTGGGCAAGGCGATTTATTACGGATGATCGTCAAGGACCTTTGCCAAATAAAGCCAGTGATATTTTAGCGGTAGGTGAACAAGTATGGATTCGTCGCCAGCACGCTATTGGTGATGAACAAGAACACTGGGCATTGAGCCAAGTGCCTAATGCAAATACCGCATTCGTTGCTATGGATCCCGAGAATGGGGCGATACTAGCACTGGTTGGTGGCTTTAACTTTGTCCACAGTAATTTTAACCGTGCGACACAATCAGTCCGTCAGGTTGGTTCAAGTATCAAGCCGTTCATTTACTCTGCGGCTTTGGAAAAAGGCCTCACTCTAGCCTCATTAATCAACGATGCTCCGATTAACCAATGGGATCAAAGCCAAGGCATTGCTTGGCGTCCCAAAAACTCGCCCCCGACTTACGTCGGTCCAACTCGTCTGCGGATTGGTCTAGCGCAGTCGAAAAACGTCATGGCAGTTCGTGTACTGCGTGAAGTCGGTTTGGAAGAGACTCGACAATTCTTGACTCGATTCGGCTTTGAATTATCGCAACTACCGCGTTCTGAAACCATTGCTCTCGGCGCAGGCAGCTTAACGCCAGTCAAAATGGCTCAAGGCTATTCGGTATTTGCTAACGGTGGATATTATGTTGAGCCATTCTACATCAACAAAGTTGAAGACAGTTTTGGTCATGTCGAGTTTTTAGCCAACCCCAAAGTGGTTTGTCATCAGGATTGTCAATCATCATCCGATAATCCGTTTAATGAGCAAGACGCTAGCACCAATTATGCACCACAGGTGATTTCCGAACAGAACGCCTTCCTCGTACGTGAAATGATGTATAGCAATATCTGGGGCGGCGGTGACTGGCGTGCAGGAACGGGATGGAATGGTACTGGCTGGCGCGCACAAACCTTAAGACGTCGTGATGTGGGCGGAAAAACAGGGACAACGAACGACTCGAAAGATGCTTGGTATAATGGCTTTGGACCAGGCATGGTCGCAACGGCTTGGGTTGGATTTGATGACCATAGTCGTAATTTAGGTAGTACAGCACCTAACCCCAATACCGACGATGATATTACTGGCGCTGAGGCTGGAGCGAAAACAGCCCAACCAGGCTGGGTAGAGTTTATGCGTATCGCTCTGGATGGTGTGCCTGCTCAACAAAAAACCATCCCACCGAACATTATTCGTGTGAGAATTGATCGTGACAGTGGGCTACTCACCAATAAATTGGATGCCAGTTCTATGTTCGAATACTTTGTTCAAGGAACGGAACCCAAAGAGTATGTACAAGAGGATACACCTCACAGCATCTATTTAGATGATAATGACAGCCTATTTTAAGCTCGACCGCCCCTATTAAGGGGCGGCATTATTTTCAGGGGCAAAATAGATAACCTATTGAGAGGCTAAGACTTGTAACCGCTCTTTCATGGTCTGAGCTAACTGTTCATAGCGCTGACGCAATGGTGAACCCGGTCGATAAGCCAAAACAATTTGTCGTGATGGTTGTGGATTGACCGCTTTGATGTAACAAACACCATCTTTGGTTTTTTCGTCCGGTAGCGACAACTGTGGTAACAAGGTAATCCCAGCACCAGCGGCGACCATATTACGTAAAGTTTCTAAGCTAGTGGCTTTAAAACGCTCATCATCTTTCGCCCCCGCCGCAAAACAAAAACCTAACGCTTGATCTCGTAAGCAGTGACCATCTCCTAAAGCCAGTACGGTTTTTCCATTCAATTCCAGCATATCCACTTCATCACGCTCAGCCCATTCATGTGAGCAAGGCACAGCAATACTCATCGGCTCATTGTAGATATCGATTTCTTTAAAAGGAGCGCTCTCTTCAACCGAAGCTAATACCAAACAATCGAGTTTGCCTTCTTCTAACTGACGGACTAATTGATGCGTTTGCGCTTCATGTAAATAGAGTTCCAAATCAGGAAATCGAGCTTTGAGCTCTGGGATAATCTTCGGTAATAAATAAGGACCTAATGTCGGAATAAACCCGATGTGCATCGGGCCACTCATGGCTCCCCCTTGTTGACTGGCCATATCTTTGAAAACTTTAATTTCACTGAGAATACGTTTTGCTTGGTCAACAAGCTGTAACCCTGAATCGGTAAATAATACCCGCCGACTACTACGCTCTAACAATGCCGTACCCAGTTCATCTTCTAGCTTACGAATTTGTCCGCTCAGTGTCGGCTGACTGACAAAACAGGATTCAGCGGCTTTACGAAAATGCTTATGCTCAGCAAGAGCCACTAAGTATTCAAAATCTCGAATGTTCATCTTATTCCTAGATAAAAACCATCAATCATATCGAAAGCAACAGAAAAGGCCTCTCGTTATAGCGTCACTGCTGCAGTAAGAATATACCTATCAAAAACCATAACATCGAATGCTGGTGACTATCAAAGTTTTTATATTCTCCTCACCAGCATTACAGCAGTGGGTAAAAACTTCACGGGCTTTGTCGATAGCGGTAACATACTCACAGCCATCAATCACTCACAAGGAGTCACCATGAAACTCACCAGTTGCCACTACTGTGACCAAGCATGGTTCTGGAAAAAAATCGGTCGTTGCCAACGCTGTATTGATTGGTTGACCTTACTATCTGTCGCTTGCTGGGGAGTCTGGTTTTGGTTATTTAGAAATGAGCCAACCGCCATCGCGTCGATTGCCCTTCTCTTCGCAGGTTTCGCTTTTAATGGTTTGTTGTTTTTACATTTATGGATGAAGTTTGTCGTACTACCTTGGCGAGAGCGTCAAAAAAACTCGACTGATCACTCGCCCACAAAAAAGCCCTAAAACGAAAAGGAGTTTTAGGGCTCTCTTAGAGCGATCTAAGAAAAAGCAGTGGTACAGATATAGACTATGCTTTTTCTCGTTGGTTCCACTTGCAACGATCTTTTTTGATCTTTTATTTTACTTGGCTTAAACCATAAAAGATCCTAAAACTTATCGTTGATGAACAACAATCCGCTGGGAAAAATCCACTTCTAGAGCCACTTCATCACAAGCGTGTTGCCGCGGGCACTGCTCACAATCTTTTAGTACCTTTTCCGGTAATAACGTTTTCGAGGTTGGAATAAAGTTTAACTTCATAAAAAACTCTGGTGAACGAGTCAGTACAAACACTTTATTGATTGCCATTTGCTGCGCTTTTTTCACCAAATAGTGGACAATCGCACGACCTTGACCTTGACGCTGCCAGCCTGCTTCAACCCCAAGAGAACGAATTTCTGCTAATCCTGAATCGTAAACATAAAGCGAGGCGCATCCAGTGATCTCTCCATGATGTTCAGCCACAGCAAATGAACCAATATCACGTACAATTTCATTTCGTGAACGGGGTAAGTTCTCTCCCATATTAGCCCAATAGGCAACCATACCCTCTAGACGTTCAATATCCGTTAAACGTGCTGGGCGCACTTTCACAGCGCTTGCATCCCGCTTCGCCAAACGCTTTTCGGCTTCTTCAACCGCATAAGCCACTTGTGACGGCGCTACACCACCGAGTGCACTGCGTTTTTCTAAGCATGATTCGATGGTTAAAATGGCGTAAACATCATCTTCAATCACGGGAGAAAAGGCTTTTAGCTCAGCCAAGGATAACTCTTCCAATGCACAGCCTTTTTCGATAGCACCAACCACCGCGACGCCGACAATATGGTGCGCTTCACGAAACGGAATACCTTTAGCCACTAAATAGTCGGCCAGTTCAGTAGCATTAGCATACCCTTGTTTGGCCGCTTCTAAAGTCCGCTCCGTTTTCACTTTGATCCCGTCAAAACACAAGGCTGCCATTTCCATACAATCATGCCAAGTATCAAGCGCATCAAACATCCCTTCTTTATCTTCTTGCATATCTTTGTTGTAGGCTAAAGGCAAAGCTTTTACGGTCATCATCATCGCTGCTAACGATCCATAAACCCGACCAGTTTTACCACGGATCAATTCGAGTGCATCGGGGTTTTTCTTCTGCGGCATTAATGATGAACCGGAGGTTACGGTATCCGCTAATTCAATAAATCCAGACTCTCCAGAGTTATAGAAGATCATATCTTCGGCTAAACGCGATAAGTGGAGCATCGAAATCGATGCCACCGACATCAGTTCCATCACATGATCGCGATCCGACACCGAATCGAGTGAATTACGCGTAGCCCGGCGGAACCCAAGATCATAGGCCAACTGCTGACGATCAATAGGATAAGCGGTTCCTGCCAGTGCACCAGAACCAAGTGGACAGGTATCTAATCGTTGTAGCGCATCTTTTAAGCGTGAATAATCACGCTCAAACATTTCGACATAAGCTAAACACCAATGGGCGAAGGTCACCGGTTGAGCACGCTGCAAATGTGTATAGCCAGGCAAAACAGTGGCTTGATGTTGCTCCGCAACCGAAACCAACTGACTCTGCAATCTATCCAAGCCGAGCAGTAACTGCTGGCCTTGCTGACGACACCATAATTTTAAATCGGTGGCGACTTGATCATTACGTGAACGTCCAGTGTGCAGCTTTTTACCTAAATCACCGACTTTACCGATCAGTTGCTGCTCAACCCATGAGTGAATATCTTCCGCATCCGATGACAGAATCTGCTCAGGATCTTCCATTACTGCAAGCTTTAACTCATTTAATGCCAATTCTAGCGCTTGCTGCTCTTGTTCTGTCAGTACCTTCACCGACCGTAACGCTTTCGACCAAGCAATCGAGCCGACAATATCTTGCTCAGCTAATCGGTAGTCAAAACGCAGGGAGTCGTTAAATTGTTTAAACCGGGTGTCTGCTGCTTGGGTAAATCTTCCGCCCCATAATGCCATTGCGTTTCTCCTACCTTTGACCTAAGGCGCATACGCCATAGGAAAACATCTTGTACTCGGGTTAAAAACAAGGATCGCTTAGCGATCCTTGTGGACGAATCTCTTACAGTACCATCACTCCATATCCTGATGGTTATTTGTTTTCGTTCATGGCACGAATCCGACTGGCTAAGGAGTACAAACGAATGAACCCACCAGCATGACTTTGGTCATACACTTCATCAGCCCCAAAGGTAGCAAACGCTTCTGAATACAAACTGTTCGCAGAACGTTTCTGAGTGGCGATCGCTTGCCCTTTGTAAAGCTTGATCACCACTTCACCATTAACCTGCTGAGCGAGCTGATCGGCAGCGGCAAACACTGCTTCACGTAGTGGGGTGAACCAACGGCCATCATACACCAGATGTGAGGCTTTAATGCCAAGCTCTTCACGAAACTCAAACGATGCTTTATCTAGTACCAACTGCTCAACCGCACGTAGCGCTTCCATCATAATCGTCCCCCCCGGAGTTTCATAACAGCCGCGAGATTTCATACCGACCAGACGGTTTTCAACAATATCGATTCGACCAACACCATGTTTAGCGCCTTTTTCGTTCAAATAAACTAAGGCGTTATAAGGTGTCATTAATTCACCATCAACACCAATTACCTGACCTTTTTCCACTTGTAAAGTGACATACTCAGCTTCATTTGGTGCTTGTTCAGGATCAACGGTCCATACCCAGCAGTCCTCATTAGGGGCATTCCAAGTACTCTCCAGTACACCACCTTCCGTGGAAATGTGCCACGCATTAGCATCACGTGAGTAAATTTTAGTTAACGATGCGGCGCAAGGGATATTACGCTCAGCAAGATAGTCGAGGCACTCTTCACGGCTGACAATATCCCATTCTCGCCATGGCGCGATTACATGTAAATCTGGTGCAAGGGCAGCAAACGCACCTTCAAAACGTACTTGATCGTTACCTTTACCAGTACAACCATGACACAGGGCATCAGCGCCTACTTTACGAGCGATCTCTACTTGCGCTTTCGCAATAATTGGCCGAGCCATTGAGGTCCCTAGCAGGTATTTTCCTTCATAATACGCCCCCGTCTTTAAGGTTGGATAAATATACTCAGCAACCATCTGTTCTTTTAAATCGACGACATAACACTCTGAAGCACCCGAGGCTTTCGCTTTTGCTTCAATGCCTTGTAGCTCCTCTTCTCCTTGGCCGACATCTGCGACAAAGGCAACCACTTCACAGGCATAGTTTTCTTTTAACCATGGAATAATTACCGAGGTATCCAGACCACCAGAATAGGCAACCACTACTTTATTAACTTGAACTTTACTCATTGACGCTTTCTCCATTGCCCAGTACCGCCGATTCACGGTCTGCACTAAGGCCTATTGATTGTGTTTAGTGGCTCTCCGCCACCGATTGCCTGTGTGATTTATTGTGGTAAAAATTGGGTTCCAATACTTTCACCAGCAAATAGCTTGTGCAGTTTCTCTGGGTAACGCCATGTCGCCACTTGAATAGGACGTCCCAAATCATTGGCGGCCTCTAGCGCAGCCTTGACTTTAACGATCATGCCATCGGTGATCACTTTACCAGCAATCAAACTGGTCGCTTGCTGGGCATTTAAGCTGGCCAATAAATGCCCTTTGCCATCCAAGACTCCACTCACATCAGAGAGCAAAACTAACTCGGCATCCAAAGCACCGGCTACCGCCACCGCCGCTTGATCGGCATTGACATTCATCATTTGTCCGCTTGCAGTAAGACCAATCGAACTGATGATCGGTAGCCCGCCAGCATTAAGAATGGCTTGTAACAGTTGTGAATTACCCGGCAGAGCTTTACCTACCGCCCCAAGCTCAGGATCGAGCTCTTCAACTTGACATAGGCCACCATCCGCTAAACATAATCCGATAGCATTCAAACCGTCTTTTATGGCTTGTCCTTGGAGCATTTTATTGGCCGTTCCTGCTAACGCTCCGGCAATAAAAGGAATTTGTTCATAAGGGGTAACACGTAGCCCTTCTTTCTTTACCGTCGGCAGGTGTAATTTTGCCATTAACTCATCAACCAAATAACCGCCACCATGAACAATGACAATTCGTCGCTGAGCTTGAGCTTGATACAGTGCGATAGCGCCAAACAATTTGCTTAGCGTGTCAGAACAAGACAGCGCTGCGCCGCCTAATTTAATCACCAATGGATTATGCTGTGTATCTATCATATTTCACCCTTACGCTTGGTGCTTTACACCAAAGCCGTTAGCTCAGAAAAACCGTAATGAATATTTAAACATTGCATCGCTTGACTCGATGCCCCTTTTAACAAATTATCAATCGCCGAAACGACGATCAGATGCTGGCCCTGTACACGCCAACCCAAATCGCAAAATGGCGTAAATTCAACATCTTTAATCGATGGTAAACTGGATTTCAGTCTGACCGCGGGTTTATCAGCATAAGCTTGAATAAACGCCTCATCGACCTGCTGCGCTGTGACACCAGCAGCCAACTTCATGGTTATCGTCGCTAAAATGCCCCGTTTAAAATTACCCAGATGAGGAGTGAAGATCACCTCACAGCCTAGATGGGTGGCAATTTCTGGTTGGTGACGATGAGTAAAGACGCCATAAGGTTGTAAACTCACTTCGCAAAAACTGTTGCTTAGGGTGGCTTTTCTACCAGCGCCAGTTACACCACTGGTCGCATTAATCACTGGCCACTGCTCAGTATCGAGTAAACTTGCGTTAATCAACGGCTTGATAGCCAACTGCGCCGCTGTCGGATAGCATCCCGCCACGGCTATCAGTGAACCATGCTGAATCGCTTCCCGATTCCATTCCGCTAAGCCGTAAACCGCTTTGTCTAACCATTCACGATGTTGGTGGTCAAAACCATAATAATTGGGATAGAACCCCTCACTTTTCACACGAAAAGCACCAGATAAGTCAAACACCTGACAACCTTGGGCAAGAAAAATTGGTGCTAGGTCGTGACTGACTTCATGTGCTGTAGCTAAAAACACCACATCGCAGTCACTCGCAACAACAAGTGGGTCAACGAGAGGCTGAATCTCCATATCAACCAAATTCGCTAGTTTACCGTGCAACTCGGCCATTGATTTTCCTGCATCGAGGCTGTTGGCGGAAACATATAAACCTGCTAGTTTGAGTTGAGGGTGTTTTTCCACCATCAGTGCCAATTCAGCACCGGTATAGCCACTTGCACCAATAATTGCGGTTTTTAACATTAATACCCATCCCAAACGGAGCAAAACCTAAATTAAAACTGATTTTTAATTTATAAAAACGGGCTTTAATTGGTTTTTTATTCATAAAAAGTGATTTAATATGTGTTTTACATTTTCAGCGATATTCTGTCAATAGTAGGAGCAAAGATAATATGCAATTACCCAGTTTCTTGGAGGTCTATTCGGGCCTGATTTCCACGCCTTCCATTAGCTCCACTGACCCAACATGGGATCACGGTAATAGTGAGGTGATTGCTAAATTAGCAGAATGGTTTGAAGCGCTCGGTTTTACCACCCAAGTGGAAGAGGTTGCGCCAGGAAAACATAATTTAATTGCCCAAAAAGGCACTGGTGAAGGTGGGTTACTCTTAGCAGGACACAGTGATACCGTGCCTTTTGATCAAGGCCGCTGGAACTTTGAACCTCATGCTTTAACTCAGGCCAACGATCGTTTCTACGGCTTAGGTACAGCTGATATGAAGGGTTTTTTTGCTTTCATTTATCAGGCAGTCAAAAATATCGATTGGAGTAAGCAAAATAAACCCCTGTATGTCTTAGCGACCTGTGATGAAGAGACGACCATGCTGGGTGCCAGACATTTTACGGCTAACGCACCTTTTCAACCCGATTACTGCATTATTGGTGAACCGACCAGCTTAGTGCCTGTTCGTGGACATAAAGGTCACGTCGCCAATGCGATTCGCGTAACAGGGCAGTCTGGTCATTCATCCAATCCTGCGCTGGGTGTTAATGCGATTGAGATTATGTACGAAGTCATGTTTGCCCTGATGCAACTGCGTGACCGACTGATTAAAGAGTATCATCACCCAGGCTTCGAGATTCCGAGTCCGACCCTCAATCTCGGCCATATTCATGGCGGCGATAGTCCGAACCGTATCTGTGGCTGTTGTGAGCTGCATTATGATGTCCGGCCTTTACCGGGAATTAGCTTAGATGGACTCGATAATCTACTGCGCGGCGCACTCAAAGACGTTCAAGACAAATGGCCTGGCCGTATTGCGATTGAAGCATTACATGAGCCGATCCCTGGTTATGAATGTCAGCACGATCATCCGTTTATCCTTGGCGTGAGTGAACTGTGTGGACAACCCTCGCAAACGGTCAATTATTGCACCGAAGCTCCGTTTCTACAGCAGTTGTGTCCAACTCTAGTTCTTGGTCCCGGCTCTATCGATCAAGCGCATCAACCCGATGAATATTTATCCTTCGATTTTATCGAACCGACCGTGAATATTCTTTCTCAAGCCATCAATAAATACTGCTTTACTGAGTAATCCTATTTCCTCCGCGCCGCTCGTTGGATGGTGTTGATAGCGAGAGCGGCGCAACATCTCATCAAGGTTTCACATTAATAATGATGCCGGCATAACCATGATAATGATTTCGGTCAATTGTAAGAAAATTTCAACAAAATAAGTTATTTTGCCACCATTTCTCTAACAAAATACAGCCTGACATAAATGAAATCTTTGTATGCTTTATTTGACTCCACTAGACAAACTTCGCTAGATTGTGTAATTAAATAGATGACATTGGATGTAATTTTTTTACAAGGCAGGATGATAATGAATGAAAAATACGCCGCTCTAAAAAGTAACGTGAGCATGCTGGGTCGATTACTAGGGCAAACCATCCAAGCCGCTGACGGCGACGTTATTTTGGCAAAAGTCGAAACCATCCGACAACTTTCTAAATCAGCTCGAGCAGGCAACCAAGCCGACCGAGAAAAACTCATCGAAGAAATCAAGCACCTCAATAATGATCAACTGACTCCGGTCGCGCGCGCTTTTAATCAATTTCTCAACTTAACCAATATCGCTGATCAATATCACACTATTTCTCGACACAGTGAAGACCATCTAGACGACTCCAATGCACTGCAAAGCTTGTTTAGCAAATTAGCGGATAAAAAAATCAGCCAATTTGATGCAATCCAAGCCGTTCGTGATTTAAACATCGAATTAGTTCTTACCGCTCATCCGACTGAGATCACTCGTCGTACTATGATCAATAATTTGGTCAAAATTAACCAATGTTTATCGAATCTTGAACTGAGCGATCTGTCTTCTAAAGAGCGTCAAAAAATCGAACGTCGTCTAGAGCAGTTAATTGCTCAGGGCTGGCACTCTGACGTCATTCGTAAGCAACGCCCAACACCACTCGATGAAGCAAAATGGGGCTTTGCCGTAGTTGAGAACTCACTCTGGCAAGCCGTTCCAGAATTTTTACGTGAGTTAAACGATAATATTAAGGCTAACCTTGGTGAAGGGTTACCGATTGACGCACGGCCCGTGCATTTTTCATCTTGGATGGGTGGAGATCGCGACGGTAACCCCTTTGTAACCCATAGTGTGACACGTGAAGTCTTACTCCTCTCACGCTGGAAAGCCGCCGATTTATACTTAGCTGATATTAATGAATTGATCAGCGAATTATCCATGACCAAGTGCACAGAGGCGCTACGCACTTTAGCGGGCGAAGAAGAGCACGAACCTTATCGCGCCGTTCTTAAAGGTGTACGCAGTTTATTGCAAGAAACACTGGATATTCTCGATAGCAAGTTACATGGCCAAAAACTGGCGGTTAAAGCGCCTTTACGGACCGAGAGCCAGCTATGGGATCCATTATACGCGTGCTATCAATCACTGCATGAGTGTGGCATGGGCGTCATTGCTGACGGTTCGCTACTCGATGCTCTACGCCGAGTGAAGGCTTTTGGTATCCACTTGGTTCGTCTCGATATTCGTCAAGAAAGTAGCCGCCATGCCGAAGCATTGTCCGAGCTTACTCGCTACCTAGGCATTGGCGATTACAATCAGTGGAGCGAACAAGACAAACTGGCTTTTTTAACCAATGAACTGAGCTCCAAACGTCCACTACTTCCATTGGATTGGCAGCCGTCTGAATCGGTAAAAGAGGTTTTAGAAACATGCAAAATTATTGCAGCTCAACCGCAAGATGCCTTTGGTGCTTATGTAATTTCTATGGCTCATACCGCCTCTGATGTCTTAGCTGTCCATCTATTATTAAAAGAGTCTGGCTGTCCTTATCGAATGAGTGTTTGCCCATTGTTTGAAACGCTCGACGATCTCAATAATGCTGAAAGCGTAATCAAACAGCTACTCGCGATTGATCTCTATCGTGGCTTCATTCAAAACCAACAAATGGTAATGATTGGCTATTCTGATTCTGCAAAAGATGCAGGGGTGATGGCCGCCGGATGGGCTCAATATCGAGCTATGGAAGACCTAGTCAAGGTGTGCGAAGAAGAGAGCATTGATCTCACGTTATTCCATGGTCGTGGTGGCTCGATTGGTCGTGGCGGTGCACCAGCACATGCAGCGCTGTTATCACAACCACCGAAGAGTTTAAAAGCCGGATTACGAGTCACCGAACAAGGGGAAATGATTCGTTTTAAACTTGGCTTGCCCGAAGTTGCCATCAACAGTTTACATCTTTACGCCAGCGCTATTTTAGAAGCGAATCTATTACCACCACCAGAACCAAAGCAAGAGTGGCGCGACTTAATGGAGGTTCTCTCACAAGTCTCTTGTGAAGCGTATCGAGCTATTGTGCGTGGTGAAGCGGATTTTGTCCCTTACTTCCGTCAAGCAACCCCTGAACTTGAGTTAGGTAAACTGCCGCTTGGCTCTCGCCCAGCCAAACGTAATCCGCAAGGTGGTGTGGAGAGCCTACGAGCGATTCCTTGGATCTTCTCATGGAGTCAAAACCGTTTGGTTCTCCCAGCTTGGCTCGGCGCTGGTGAAGCGATTCAATACTCAGTTGATAAAGGCCATCAAGCTCTGCTCGAGGAGATGTGTCGTGAATGGCCATTCTTCTCCACTCGCTTAGGCATGTTAGAGATGGTATACACAAAATGTAACCTTGATGTCTCTCGTTACTATGACCAACGCTTGGTCGAGCCAGCATTACGTCCATTGGGTGATCGCTTACGAGACCAGCTCCAAAAAGACATCAAAACGGTACTCAATGTTGAAAACAATGAGAATCTGATGCAAAGCGATTCTTGGGGCCATGAGTCGATTCGTCTGCGTAACATCTACGTCGAGCCATTGAACATGCTGCAAGCTGAGTTGTTGTATCGGACTCGTCAATCAACAGAAGCGGATCCCGAGTTAGAGGAAGCGTTGATGGTCACCATTGCAGGCATTGCAGCCGGAATGCGCAATACAGGTTGATTAAATTAGCATAAAACTCTAAACAAAGAGCAAAAGGCCATCTTTAGATGGCCTTTTATAGGCTCGGGCGCGATTATTGAGAAAATTATCAACTTTTTTATTGAAAAAACTGTTTTTATTCTACTTTATGCTTATTATTTAGATATAATGCAAAACCCTGTGATGCCCTAATAACTATTTCAAATCACAGTCCAATCAATACAACATCATAATCCTAGGTGATACAGGCTTTTTAAGGTGACAGTGACAGCACTCGATGCTGCGTGACTGATACCTCATATCCCAATGTGCCGATAGAAGTACATAAGATGGTTCAGTCAATTACGAAGTTACTCACCATTTGGATTAAAGACATGTCATTACCACACGTTATTCTTACCGTTCTTAGTACTCGTGATGCTACTGGATACGATATCACTAAGGAATTTTCAGCCAGTATTGGCTATTTTTGGAAGGCAAGTCATCAACAAGTTTACCGTGAACTGAATAAAATGGGGCAACAAGGGCTAGTGACTTGTGTACTAGAGCCTCAAGATGGCAAGCCTGATCGTAAAGTTTACTCAATCACCGAAACGGGCCGTCGTGCTCTAGGTGAATGGTTTGATCAGCCAACGGCACATCCAACGGTTAGAGATGAATTCAGCGCTAAGCTCATGGCGTGCTCAGTACAATCTGCTGAACCTTATCGTCTCCAATTAATTGGATTAATCGAAGAATCTCGTAAGCTTGTTAGCCACTATCAAGATATCGAGTCAGCCTATTATGCAAATCCTGCGATGATGGATAAACAGCAACGTTTAGAACGCCTAACCTTGCGTCGTAATTTGCTCACTCGTCAAGCATGGATCGAATGGGCGGAAGAGACGCTCGCTGAACTCAATGCGATGGTTTGATTGACTCAACATGAAAAAGAGGATGCCGAGCATCCTCTTTTTTTGTTGGTTTGCTTCCCTTCCTAACCGCCACTCAAAGTGGTCAGGGCAGCTAAGGGGGATAGTCGGTCAAATACCATCACCACCAATAAAGGTTTGTGAACGACCATTAAATTGCTGGTCCATATCTAATGACGGTTTATCGGTTTTCGGACGACCGACAATACGCGCAGGCACTCCAGCAACCGTTGTATGGGGAGGCACTGGCTGTAGTACCACAGAACACGAACCAATTTTCGCGCCTTCGCCAACTTCTATGTTGCCAAGGATTTTTGCCCCAGCGCCAATCATCACTCCTTCACGAATTTTCGGATGGCGATCACCACACTCTTTTCCGGTACCGCCTAGTGTCACATCTTGTAAAATGGATACATCATCTTCAACAACGGCTGTTTCACCAATCACAATCCCTGTTGCATGATCAAGCATGATTCCGCAACCAATCTTGGCCGCAGGATGAATATCTACCTGACAAGCGACTGAAATTTGATTTTGTAAATAGGTAGCTAATGCGATACGCCCTTGCTTCCACAGCCAGTTCGCGACACGATACCCCTGTAGCGCATGATAACCTTTTAAATACAATAGCGGCATTGAGTACATGGATACAGCCGGATCACGATTGACGGTAGCGCAAATATCACACGCAGCAAACTCACTAATCGTCGGATCTGCAGCCAACGCCTCTTCCACCACTTCACGTACCGCCATTGCTGGCATGGATGCTGTATTGAGTTTATTGGCTAAAATATAGCTTAATGCCGCTGACAAACTATCATGCTTAATGATCGTCGCGTGATAAAAACTCGCCAACATCGGCTCTTGCTCGGATTGTTCACGAGCTTCTTGGATGATGGTTTGCCAAACTTTTTTTTGTGCGCACTGCTTCATTTTATTTTGCCTTTCACTGAGTTAGCCTCATCACGCTCATCCTCCAGACGGGTCGCGATAGCACTATCCTTCCACAGTATCTATCAGGTATTAGAAATTCAATCGTTATCGATGACTAATGACACTAACAACATCGATTATTGCTCAGCTTTTTTATCTCGTGCGAGCAAGTCTTGCGCAGCCAAACGGGCATCTTTGCCTTGATATAATACCTGATAGATTTGCTCGACAATCGGCATCTCAACGCCCATACGTGCAGCCAATAACGACACTTCCTTAGTATTACGATAACCTTCAACCACTTGCCCAATCTCTTGCTGAGCAGTGTCCACCGCTTTCCCTTGACCTAATGCTAAACCAAAACGACGGTTACGAGACTGGTTATCGGTACACGTTAACACTAAGTCACCTAATCCTGCCATCCCCATAAAGGTTTCTGGCTGTGCTCCTAAGGCAGCGCCAAGACGAGACATCTCCGCTAAACCTCGAGTAATTAACGCCGTACGTGCATTAGCACCAAAACCAATCCCATCGGACATGCCTGCACCAATCGCAATCACGTTTTTTACCGCACCGCCAAGCTGCATGCCGATAAAATCATGATTGGCGTACACTCGGAATGTTTTATTACAATGGATTTTTTCCTGCAAGTCAGCGACAAACTGAGCATCAGGTGAAGCTACCGCTATTGCCGTCGGCATACCCATCGCGAGCTCTTTTGCAAAAGTAGGTCCAGACAGTACCGCTAATGGAACGTGATCGCCGAGAATTTCATGCGCAACGTCTTGTAATAAACGCCCGGTTTCAGGCTCAAGGCCTTTGGTTGCCCAGCAAAGACGGCTATCTTGACGCAAATAAGGCTGTAAACTGCGTAATACAACCCCAAAGACATGGCTCGGAACGACAACCAGCAGATCTTGACTGGCTTGCACCGCTTTCGATAAATCAGATTCAATGATTAAACTGCCTGGGAACGCAATTCCAGGAAGGAACTCTTGGTTGGCACGATCAGCCTGTAGACGAGCCATGTGCTGAGGATCATGCCCCCATAGCACTATATTAGCTCCATTACGTGCTAATGAAATTGCTAGAGAAGTCCCGTAAGAACCGGCACCGATCACCGTCATGGTGGTCGGTTCGGCATTAATAGAGTGTGCTTTCGAATCGGTCATTTTTTTACCTAATAAATAGTGAATGAATGGATGAATCACCTGAACGGCTCGTAGCAGCACATTAGATCGAAGCTAAAAACAAAAATGCACATCGCTTAGCTCAATGAGCAGCTCTGTGCATTTTTCTACCTATTTCTTAGCTACGTCAAGTAGTCAGGAATTATAGACAACCATCAATCCAATTAAGCTTGCGCGGTTTCACCAGCAGCTTGCTGTTGTAGGTAGTTCATAAATAGAGCATCGAAGTTAACTGGCGCTAGATTTAATTGCGGGAAAGTACCTTTAACCACTAGGCTAGAGATGGTTTCACGAGCATAAGGGAAAAGAATATTTGGGCAGAATGCGCCTAAACAATGAGCCAATTGCCCCGCTTCCATTTGTTCAGCAGTAAAGATACCCGCTTGTTGAACTTCACACAGGAAGGCGGTTTCTTCCGCATTTTTTACTGTCACAGTCAGACGAAGCACAACTTCGTATACGCCTTCACCCAGTTCGCGACTTTGCGTGTCCAAATCCAGCTTGACGTCTGGATTCCACTCTTTTTGAAACATAGTCGGAGAGTTTGGCGCTTCAAAAGAAACGTCTTTGAGGAAAATGCGTTGAATTGCGAAATTTTGTTGTGGTGCTTCTTGTTGTGCGGCTTCAGCCATGATTAAAATCCTTAATATCAAAAATAGTGGTCAGTTAACTGTCTTGAGACTAAACGAGTATCGGCAAAATCATCCAGAGTAAGTTACCAAGCAATGGCAACTATCACTACTCGAACCATTTAGCACAGCTTGTGACAAGCGACATTACTCAAAATAACACAGCAACGATTACTTTTTGCCACGAACCAAAGGTAACTTCGCTTCGCTCCACGTCACTAAACCATTTTTAAGCAGACTCACATTTTCAAATCCTGCTTTGGCCAGAAGTGTCGCAGCTTCACGAGCATTATGACCCGTTTTACATACGACAATGATGGGGTCTGTTTTGTGTTTTTCAATAGCAGGGAAGTTACCCGCTTTAATCTCAGATAATAAAATGTGAACTGCGTCGGTAATATGTCCCTGCTTGTATTCATCTTTAGTACGAATATCAACCACAATCCCATTCTCACGGTTCATTAAATGGGTTACCTGAGCGGCACCGATCTCTTTATAGACCGCGGTAGAAGATTTATAAATATTTAAAATCAACGCGATAAACACCCCTACCCATGCGAGGGAGAGGATCATGTTCTGTTGAAAAAAGTCAATGTACTCTTGCATATCCTGTGCTCTTACAGTGGAAGTTCAAAACAGTGATGGAGTATAACGGGCTTGCCAGTTTGACGCGAGTGCTAAGCGCGAGGAAAAGGAAAAGCCGTGACCTTATCAATGTGATCTTCACCTAAAGCCAACATAATCAAACGATCAATACCTAATGCGACTCCCGCGCAAGTTGGTAATCCTGCGGTCAAAGCCGCAAGCAAATTTTCATCGATCGGCTGCGCAACAAGACCCATAGCAATTCTTTTTTGGTTGTCTTGCTCAAAGCGCTTACGCTGCTCAGCCGCATCGTCTAGTTCATGGAATCCATTCGCTAATTCAATACCTTTAAAATACACCTCAAAGCGATCTGCAACTCGTGGATCGTTTCGGTTTACCTTGGCTAACGCGGCTTGAGAAGCCGGAAAATCGTACACAAATACGGGTTTCTGCTGACCAATGTGATTTTCAACACCCATACTGAATAGTAGTTGTAACAAAGTATCGCGATCTTGCTCAGGCTCAGCAATATCACTAAGCCCTAACTGAGCAGCCACTTGCTTAAGCTCAGCTAAGCTGGCTTCAAGCGGACAAACGTTTAACACCTGCAAAAACGCGTGTTGATAAGTCATTCTCTCCGCGGTATCGGTGGAGAGTATCTTCTGCAATAAAGCATCCACCTCATCCATCAAATCATGATGATCAAAACCGACCCGATACCATTCGAGGAGCGTAAACTCTGGATTATGATAACGACCATTTTCTTCATTACGAAACGCTTTATTAATTTGATAAATAGAACCACTACCGGCTGCCAGTAAGCGTTTCATATGAAATTCAGGGCTGGTCATCAGATACAAGGTTTGCCCAGCCGCATAATCAGGTCCAACAAATTGAGTTTGAAAAGTTTGTAGATGGATATCGGTTACCGTCGCCTGACTCATGGCGGGCGTATCCACCTCTAATACCTCACGCTCAGCAAAAAACTGGCGGATATCCTGTAATAAACGGGCACGCTGTTGCAATTGGAGGATTGATGCACTCGGCATCCACTGTGGCTGGCTCATAAAAAGTATCAGTTATCGAATCAAGAGCATCATTTTACTCTGAGAAACTAAAAAACCAAGTAAACCACCACACACATTATGTACGTGATCGTTATCACACAAAGCGCATTAAGTATGCTTGTACTTGCACTACTGAAGAAAAAACCCAACAGAATCAATTTTTTCTTTGTTCTGCTCTTCTACACTAGAGCCAGCACTTGAGTTCAAGTGTTGAGTAGCGAGAGCGGATCAAGAGTATTTCTAGCCGCATCACGCGCCACATAATAATCAGAGGCAATAACCAAACCTCACAATACACTACACTGGAGGATAACTGTGCAAACGATTACCACAGATATCGCAGTCATCGGCGCTGGTGGCGCTGGTCTTCGTACTGCTATTGCAGCGGCTGAAGCTAACCCAAATTTAGAAGTTGCACTAATTTCTAAAGTTTACCCTATGCGTTCCCATACCGTTGCCGCTGAAGGTGGCTCCGCAGCAGTTATCAAGGAAGAAGACAGCCTAGACAATCACTTTAACGATACCGTTGGTGGTGGTGACTGGCTGTGTGAACAGGATGTCGTCGAATATTTCGTTGCTAATGCAACCCGTGAAATGATCCAGATGGAACAATGGGGTTGCCCTTGGAGTCGTAAAGACAACGGGGAAGTCAACGTCCGTCGTTTTGGAGGCATGAAAGTTGAGCGCACTTGGTTTGCCGCTGATAAAACCGGCTTTCATATGCTGCACACCCTCTTCCAAACCTCAATTAAATACCCACAAATTAAACGTTTTGACGAATACTTTGTGGTCGATTTATTGGTGGTTGATGGTGAAGTACAAGGTCTGATTGCCATTCATATGGCTGAAGGTGAACTGGTCGTTATTAAAGCAAAATCTGTGGTACTCGCCACCGGTGGTGCTGGCCGTGTTTACCACTGTAATACCAACGGTGGCATTGTAACCGGTGATGGTATGGCAATGGCTTATCGTCATGGCGTGCCACTGCGTGATATGGAATTTGTCCAGTATCACCCAACAGGTTTACCGGGTACGGGGATTTTGATGACCGAAGGTTGCCGTGGTGAAGGCGGTATCATCGTCAATAAACATGGTTATCGTTATTTACAAGATTACGGCATGGGGCCAGAAACGCCTGTCGGTCAGCCAAAAAATAAATACATGGAACTTGGCCCGCGTGACAAAGTGTCACAAGCCTTCTGGCATGAACAGCAAAAAGGCAACACCATCAAGCATCCGCTCGGTGATGTAGTACACCTCGATCTTCGTCATCTTGGTGAAGAGTATCTGCAAGAACGTTTACCGTTCATTTGCGAACTTGCCAAGGCTTACGTTAACGTTGATCCAGCGAAAGAACCCATTCCAATTCGCCCGACCGTACATTACACCATGGGTGGTATCGAAACCAATGGCCAGTGTGAAACTCGCATTAAAGGCTTATTTGCTGTGGGTGAATGTGCCTCGGTGGGCCTACACGGTGCCAACCGTTTAGGCTCTAACTCATTAGCTGAATTTGTTGTCTTTGGCCGTGTCGCAGGTGAACATGCGGCGCAACGTGCAGAGAGCTTTAAAGGCTGGGATGAATCCGCGATAAACCAACAAGTCAAAGCGGTTGAAGATCGCATTCAAGCCTTAATGAATCAAGAAGGTGATGAAAACTGGGCAACAATTCGCACCGAAATGGGTCACACCATGGAAGCCGGTTGTGGTATCTATCGTCAAGCTGATTTGATGCAAACCACCATCGATAAGTTAGCCGAACTGAAAGAGCGTTATAAGCGCATCAGCATCAAAGATAAAGGCAAAGTCTTTAACACCGATCTGCTGTATGCGATTGAAGTCGGTTATGGCTTAGAAGTAGCGCAAGCCATGGCACACTCAGCCATGCTACGCAAAGAATCTCGCGGTGCTCATCAGCGCTTAGATGAAGGTTGTACTGAACGTGATGATGTGAACTTCCTGAAACACTCATTAGCCTTCTATCAACCTGATAACGCGCCAAAAATTGATTATAGCGATGTAAAAATCACTAAATCTCAACCGAAAGCGCGCCTCTACGGTGAAGCCGCCGATCAAGCCGCCGCCGCAGAAAAAGCCGCTGAGCAACGCGCAGAGGAGCAAAAATAATGGCAGCAAACCGTATGCAAAAAGTTGATATTTTACGTTACGACCCAGAGAAAGATGCAAAGCCTCATTTACAGGCGTTTGAAATACCGTTTGATGACACAATGTCAGTCCTCGATGCTCTTGGTTACATCAAAGATAATGTCGATAAAGATCTCGCTTATCGTTGGTCTTGTCGGATGGCGATTTGCGGCTCTTGCGGCATCATGGTCAATGGTGTGCCTAAGTTAGCCTGCAAAAGCTTCCTACGTGATTATCCAAACGGCGTAAAAATTGAACCACTCGCCAACTTTGCGATTGAGAAAGATCTGATCGTTGATATGACGCCGTTTATCGAACGGCTAGAAGCGATTAAACCTTATATCATTGGCAATGATCGCACCCCTGAAGATGGCGCAAACTTACAAACGCCAGAACAAATGGCCCGTTATAAACAGTTTGCTGGCTGCATTAACTGCGGTTTGTGTTACGCCGCTTGCCCTCAGTTTGGACTTAACTCTGAGTTTATCGGCCCAGCGGCACTGACCTTGGCACACCGCTATAACTTGGATAGCCGAGATAACGGTAAAGCGGAACGCATGAAGCTGATCAACGGTGATAACGGCGCTTGGGGCTGTACCTTTGTCGGTTACTGCTCAGAAGTCTGTCCAAAACATGTCGATCCTGCCGCTGCGGTTAACCAAGGCAAAATCGAATCTTCAATGGATTTCGTTATTGCCATGTTGAAACCTGACGGTTCACCTAAAAAAGTGGAGGCATAGAATGAGTAATCGTAAACCTTACGTTCGTGAAATGACCCGTACGTGGTGGAAGGATGATCCTTTCTATCGTCTTTATATGCTACGCGAAGCAACGGTACTGCCACTCATCCTATTCACGCTATTTTTGACTATTGGGCTCGGTGCTTTAGTCAAAGGCCCTGAGGCTTGGCAAAGCTGGTTGGCGTTTATGGCAAATCCACTGGTGGTGGCAATTAATATCGTTGCCCTAGCGGGAAGCTTATTCCATGCACACACCTTTTTTGGCATGATGCCGCAGGTAATGCCCATTCGCATTAAAGGTAAGTTGCTGGATAAAAAGATCATTGTCTTAACTCAGTGGGCGGCAGTAGCTGCCATTTCACTGATTGTCCTCATTGTGGTGTAAGGAGCTTTATTGTGGTGAATACCAATCCAAAACGTTCAGATGAACCCGTATGGTGGAGTTTATTTGGTGCTGGTGGTACTTGGTTTGCAATGATTACCCCAGTAACGGTACTCGTACTTGGGATCATGGTTCCACTGGGTATGATTGATGCGCAAGCCTTAAGCTATGAGCGTGTAACTGCTTTCGCAACCAGTATTATTGGCGCCCTATTTATTATCGGCACCTTGGCGTTACCAATGTGGCATGCCATGCACCGTCTACACCATGGTATGCATGATCTGAAATTCCACACTGGCCTCGCCGGAAAAATTGCCTGTTATGCTTTTGCCGCGCTGATTTCTGTATTAGCCATCGTGTTTGTTTTTCTACTCTGGTAATAAACCCCAAAACTAAGATCGAACAAGCCAGCGTTATACGCTGGCTTGTTTTGTCTGACACTAAATATCAACTCTTATTTTACGCGTCCAACGTATTCGCCACTACGAGTGTCAACCTTGATGATTTCACCAATAGCGATAAATAGTGGAACTCGAACGACAGCACCCGTTGCTAGAGTGGCAGGCTTACCACCCGTTCCTTGAGTGTCCCCTTTTAGGCCAGGATCAGTTTCGGTCACTTCTAATTCAACGAAATTTGGCGGCGTAACAGAAATTGGGTTACCATTCCACAAAGTCAAAGTACAGCTAGTGTTTTCAACCAACCATTTAGCGCTATCACCCACGGATTTAACATCGGCAGCAATTTGCTCAAAGGTTTCGTTGTTCATAAAGTGATAGAATTCACCATCGCTGTACAAATAATCCAGATCGATATCGATTACATCTGCCACTTCAGCAGAATCACCGGACTTGAAGGTTTTCTCTAACACTTTACCAGAAAGTAATTTACGGATGCGTACACGGTTAAATGCCTGACCTTTACCTGGCTTCACATACTCATTTTCGAGAATGACACAAGGCTCATTATCAAGCATAATTTTCAAACCGCCTTTAAATTCGTTCGTGCTAACAGTAGCCATTTTTTCCTCTTACCTTCTTCGAGTTAAATTCAATGCCAAATATAATAACCCGAAAACACCAATCTGTTGAGCAAAACTGGCTACAACAGCTAGCGAATGGGATTTCCGATCCCGAGCAACTACTTACTCGGTTGGCTATCGATCCTACCCCTTGGCGTTCAGGTTTTAAAGCTAGAGCGCTTTTTGCACAGCGAGTGCCAGAGAGTTTCGTGGAACGAATGGAAAAAGGAAACCCGGATGATCCCCTTTTACGTCAAGTGCTGCCATTAAGTGACGAATTTATTATTCAACCTGGCTACTCAACCGATCCACTTGAAGAGCAAAATAACTCGACGCCAGGATTATTGCATAAATACCGTAACCGCTGCTTACTGATCGTCAAAGGCGGCTGCGCGATAAATTGTCGTTATTGTTTTCGACGTCATTTCCCTTATCAAGATAATAAAGGCAATAAATCGGTGTGGCAGCAAAGTCTCGACTACATCGCCCAGCATCCACAGCTTAATGAAGTGATTCTCTCTGGGGGGGATCCATTAATGGCAAAAGATCATGAACTGACTTGGCTAGTCGAACAGATTGCTGCCATTCCTCATATTAAACGGTTACGGATTCACTCTCGATTGCCCGTGGTAATTCCAGCTCGCATTACCGATGAGCTAGTAAGCTTATGTGCCGAAACTCGTTTGCAGGTGATCCTTGTTACTCATATTAATCATGCCAATGAAATTAATGCTGAACTAAACCAACAGCTAACCCGCCTAAGCGCCGTCAAAGTCACCCTACTCAATCAAAGCGTGTTATTAAAAGGTGTCAACGATTCCGTAGATGCTCAAGTAGCATTAAGTGAAGCATTATTTGATGCTGGGATCCTACCTTATTACTTACATGTATTGGATAAAGTACAAGGTGCAGCTCATTTTTATGTCAGTGATGATCAAGCCAGAGCAATTATCGCGGGATTAATCGAGCAAGTTTCAGGCTACTTAGTTCCCAAACTAACCAGAGAAATCGGTGGTCGCCCAAGTAAAACGCCATTGGATCTCCATCTCGAATAATTCATCAATCATATCAATCACCATGCCAAGCAGAAGCAAACCTTCGATAACTTGCGTAGTAAAGAGTATAACCATTTTTTATCAATACCAATAAAGTCTATGATTTAACTAATCAAACAAGATCACGCATACTGACGCTTTTGTCGCGCGCTCACTTTTGGAGAGACCATGTTCACTTTAGATACCTTACTCGACCTAGGGCCATTCAATTGGTACGCACTCTTTTGTTGTGCGGTTAATGGATTGTTAATCGGTATCGAGCGACAAACTCGTGGCAAACCCGTTGGCATAAGAACGTCAATTTTGATCATCTCTGGGACTTACTTTTTTATGGCAATGGCAGTGTCTTTGTCGCCAAATACCTTAGATCAAGCACGAGTGTTAGGACAAATCATTACTGGAGTAGGCTTTCTAGGGGCCGGCGTAATGATGACTCAAGATGGTAAAATCCATGGCGTCACTTCTGCCGCCGTGATCTGGGTACTAGCAGCACTTGGTTTAATGATCGGCTTAGGGTATTGGGTACAATCGGTGGTGATTACCTTACTGGTCTTATTAGTGCTCTATGGCGTCGATAAAGTAGAAAACACTTTTCAAAGCTTACGCCGTGGTGTTCATCAACGATTTCGTGGCCGTTAATCGCATCATTTCCCTCTTGATAAACATAAAAAAACCGGAGTTTTCACTCCGGTTTTTTACTGATTAGCGCTTAGGCTAGCATCACATCATGCCGCCCATGCCACCCATACCGCCCATATCAGGCATTGCTGGGCCATCTTTCTTCGGTAGCTCAGTTACCATCGCTTCTGTAGTGATCATTAGACCTGCAACTGAAGCAGCGAACTGTAGAGCACTACGAGTTACTTTGGTTGGATCCAAGATACCCATCTCGATCATATCGCCATATTCACCCGTTGCAGCGTTGTAACCGTAGTTACCTTCACCTGCACGAACATTGTTAGCCACCACTGAATCTTCTTCGCCAGCGTTTTTGACGATTTGACGAATCGGTGCTTCCATCGCACGAAGGGCAAGACGGATACCAACTGTCTGATCTTCGTTATCACCTTCAAGACCTGCTGCTTTAGCGGCTGCGCGGATCAGGGCTACACCACCACCAGCAACAACACCTTCTTCAACTGCAGCGCGAGTCGCGTGTAGTGCATCTTCTACGCGGTCTTTCTTCTCTTTCATTTCAACTTCAGTGGTTGCACCGACTTTGATTACAGCAACACCGCCAGCCAATTTAGCTACGCGCTCTTGCAGTTTCTCTTTGTCGTAATCTGATGTGGCATCTTCCACTTGTTGACGAATTTGCGCTACACGTCCTTTGATGGCCCCTTCTTCACCAGCACCATCAATAATAGTGGTGTTTTCTTTGGTGATAGTCACGCGCTTCGCTTGGCCAAGATCTTCTAGGGTTGCTTTTTCTAGCTCGAGGCCAATCTCTTCAGAGATAACCGTACCACCAGTAAGAATAGCAATATCTTGTAGCATTGACTTACGACGGTCACCAAAGCCAGGCGCTTTAACGGCAGCAACTTTAACGATACCACGCATATTGTTAACAACAAGAGTGGCTAACGCTTCGCCTTCAACATCTTCCGCTACAATCAATAGCGGACGAGACGCTTTAGCTACGCCTTCAAGAGCTGGCAATAGTTCACGAATGTTAGAGATCTTCTTATCAACCAACAAGATGAATGGGTTATCTAGATCTACGCTACCCGCTTCTTGGTTGTTAATGAAGTAAGGAGATAGATAGCCACGATCAAACTGCATACCTTCGACAACATCAAGTTCATCTTGCAGACCTTGACCTTCTTCAACCGTGATCACACCATCACGACCAACTTTTTCCATTGCTTCAGCAATGATGTTACCTACACTTGAATCTGAGTTAGCAGAGATAGTACCAACTTGAGCAATCGCTTTAGTGTCTGCACATGGTGCTGATAGGTCTTTCAACGCTTCAACCGCAGCAACCACGGCTTTGTCGATACCACGTTTCAAGTCCATTGGGTTCATACCCGCCGCTACCGCTTTCAAGCCTTCAGTGATGATCGCTTGCGCTAATACTGTTGCTGTTGTGGTACCGTCACCAGAAGCGTCATTGGCTTGTGAAGCGACTTCTTTCAGCATCTGTGCGCCCATGTTCTGGAATTTATCTTCCAGTTCAATTTCACGTGCAACCGACACACCATCTTTAGTGATAACTGGAGCACCAAAGGATTTGTCTAAGACAACGTTACGACCTTTAGGACCAAGAGTCACTTTTACCGCGTCAGCTAGAATGTTGACACCTTCTAGCATTTTAATTCGTGCATCGTTACCAAATTTAACGTCTTTAGCAGCCATGTTTCATTTCCTTTTCTAAATTCTGTTTTAATCAATCGTTTTTGAATCAGAGCAAAAATTACTCAATGCTTACTCTTACTCGACAATCGCCATGATGTCGTTTTCAGATAGAATCAACACTTCTTTGCCATCAATCTTTTCTGTTTTAGTGCCATAGCCTTCAGCAAAAATTACCGTATCGCCGACCTTTACGTCGAGTTCTTTAACTGAACCATTCTCAAGGATACGGCCTTTACCTACCGCTAAAACCACACCACGAGTTGATTTTTCAGCCGCTGAGCCAGTTAGAACAATGCCACCAGCAGACTTAGATTCAACTTCTTTGCGTTCAACGATAACTCGGTCGTGTAATGGACGAATGTTCATCGGTCGTCTCTCCTGATTGTATTTTCTATGAGGTTAATGAAAAGGCTGATTGCTCAGCTTGTGACTGTTATGTGGGGGAGAAAGCCAGTGATCCCAAGGGGGAAGAATAAAAAAAACGTGATTTGGTTAACAAATTTATCGAGAAAAAATTCAGCGACCTGAAGAAATGAGCGTCCGAAAATGATCCCTAGGATCTCAAATTGAATGTTCAATGGCCATTCAACGCTATTTATTGGCCATAATTCCATGCCTTGATGATTGTAAACCCTTTGCTTTATTAAGCGGCTTATCCATAATAGACGGAGTAATTAAAGAGGAACATCATGAAAACCATCGAGCGGATTTTACACACCATCAAACGAGAAGGTGCTGTCACAGCAAAACAAGTGGCAAATGATCTGCGTATTACCACCATGGGAGCTCGACAGCATTTACAAAGCCTCGAAGAAGAAGGGATCCTGATTTTCTATGATGTTAAAGTCAAAGTAGGCCGCCCAACTCGTCATTGGTCCTTAACCAAAAAAGGTCATGACCAGTTCGCGGATCGACATGGTGAGCTAACGATTCAAATGATCGATGCCGTTGAGCATCTATTCGGTCAAGATGGCTTAGCGAAAGTGACCGCAGAACGCGAATCACAAACACTGCAACATTATCAACAAGCGCTATTAGCCTGCGATGATTTAACGACTAAATTGCACACTCTAGTCAAATTGCGTGAACAAGAAGGCTATATGGCTGAACTAGAGTGTACGGAATGGGGTTATTTATTGATTGAAAATCACTGCCCCATCTGCCGAGCCGCTAAACGTTGCCCCGCACTCTGTGCATCAGAACTCAATGTGTTTAAACAACTGCTTGGCCCAGAATGCCATATCGAACGCAGCGAGCACATCATTGAAGGCCAGCACCGCTGCGCTTATCGGATCGAACCCATCTCAGCCGACCTTTGAGAATGACAACTTATTTTCTGTTTCAATAATGAGAATGGCGTGATTCCTTTCTCATTATTTTGATCTGTTACCTATACTGATCATTATAGTCATTAGGAGAAGTGACCTGCAACCAGTAAAGATGTGGTTAGCTTCAACAGATCTGCTACTGGTTATGAGCACTCTCCTTATCATCCGTCATGGTTTATCCATGGTAGGGTACTCACAGAAGATAAGGTGCACTCAATGTCTCGATCACCCAGCCCCATCCAAGCTATTCCCTCTTTTGATGAGTTAATGCTGTTAGCGGAGCAGAATCCAGAAGCATTTCGCTCATTAAAACAATCGCTCTGTGATGAATTGATTGATTCCGCTTCCGCCATCATGCGAGAGCGATTACGCGCCCAGCAGAATCATATTGATCGCATACTCAGCCGCTGTAAAAACCCCCACCATGCAAATGTAAAACTGATGCAAGAACTGAGCATACAGTTCATCAAGTTTCGCGATGCCTTAGAGGGAGATAAACAACCAACGACCTCAGCACAAATCATTCCTTTCCAGGCTCGTCACGATGATTGGCGCTAATGGTATGGGGTGATTTCCCAAAACGATTATCGGCAGCTTTACCAGCAAGAAAGCCACATTCGACTAAAATCCAACTTCCACAGCCTAATGCAAGCAAAGCCAGTGCGGTTTCCCACCAGTTGGGAGCCGCAGCCATTGCCGTCTCCCCAACAGGCATGCCCATTCGCCCAAGTAACAATGGTAGATTCAATAGTAACCACCAACTCGACTTATCGCGATCATGCCAGCGCTTAGCCGTTACCGCTAAGTCTGGTAATAAAAGTCCAAGCAGTAGCAAAGGCCAAAGGTAAGCCGCAAAACTCGGCAACCAGCGGCTCACTGTTAACATGAAAACAATAATGGTTAAATAGTAACCGAGATTCCATAACCAATAGGTTTGGCGACCAATCCGGCCATGGAAAGAGAACAATAATTGGGTTAATGGCATCACTTGCTCACTCAATAAATAATTTTCTGAAAACTATCTTTGTCCATATCACGCACATTGATCGTCAATGAATGAACCTGACTTGCTTGCTCTGCGAGCACGGTCATTAACTGACGAGAAAGCTCACGTTTTTGTTGGGCGCTACGTCCATCGAGTAATTCAAAGCTGAGATGGATAAAGTCGACACTATCGCCCTGTTCACCAATCAACCAATGATGACAACGCAAAGTGCGAGATTTGATCGAGGCGGTTTCAAATAACCCACTGTCTATCGCTACTTGATGTAAATCTTCCAGTAGTCCTTGGATGTTGACTCGTTCCTCAACAGAATTTGAATACTCTAAGACTAAATTTGGCATGAAAACTCCCTGTCTATCACTCTCGATGATTCATTTGCCACGATAGCAAAAATGATTCCCCTTAATATCACTCTCGTCAGCTTAACGCACTATGGGCAAGACAGAAAAGAGGATCCAAGAAAGTCATGACCCTAATCATGATCTACGCGCTTTTATCTGTTATATTCTTTGCCAGTCGTTCTTTTTTTATCAATTAAATTGGAGATATTCCTATGCGTCGTCCTGTTGTGATGGGTAACTGGAAACTTAACGGTAGCAAAACTATGGTTACTGAGCTACTGAATGGCCTGAATGCTGAGCTAGAAGGTGTAAACGGTGTTGATGTGGCTGTCGCGCCACCAGCGCTATACCTCGATCTTGCTGAGCGTTTAATCAAACAAGGTGGCAACAAAATCATTCTTGGTGCACAAAATACTGACCTAAATAACAGCGGTGCTTTTACCGGTGATATGTCTCCAGCGATGTTAAAAGACTTCGGCGCCACTCACATCATCATTGGTCACTCTGAGCGTCGTCAATACCATCACGAATCTGACGAATTTGTCGCTAAGAAATTTGCCTTTTTAAAAGAGAACGGTTTGACTCCTGTGTTCTGTATCGGTGAATCAGAAGCGCAAAATGAAGCAGGCGAAACCGAAGCCGTTTGTGCGCGTCAAATTGATGCCGTGATCAATGCTTATGGCGTAGAAGCCCTAAACGATGCGATCATCGCTTATGAACCAATCTGGGCAATCGGCACTGGTAAAGCAGCGACAGCCGATGACGCGCAGCGTATTCATGCTTCTATTCGTGCCCACATCGCCGCGAAAAGCCCAGCTGTTGCCGAACAAGTGATCATTCAATACGGTGGTTCAGTGAAAGCAGAAAATGCAGAAGCTTACTTCTCACAACCAGACATTGATGGCGCTTTAGTTGGCGGTGCTGCATTGGATGCGAAGAGCTTTGCTGCGATCGCTAAAGCAGCCGCTAAAATGAAAAATGCTTAATCATTATCAATAAGTTACCTCAAGGCCAGCTATACTGGCCTTATTTTTACTCTCCAGTTCATCGCTAGTACCTGATCCTGATATAGAGTATCCTAGCCCATCTTGCACTTTCTATTCGCTGATTCACCATGCACGATAAACACGGCCTGTTGTCCGCACCGATCCCCCAAGTACTGCGCCAAATGACGCTGCCGATGACGGTAGGGATGATCGCTATCTTACTGTTTAACCTAGTCGATACCTTTTTTATTTCATTGCTCGGTACTCAAGCGCTAGCGGCCGTCAGTTATACCTTTCCGGTCACTTTTGCTGTTAACTGCATCACCATGGGCATCGGCGTTGGGCTCTCAACCTGTATTGGTCGTTTATTAGGCCAAGGAGAAACCAAACAAGCGGCGCGCCTGACTAGCCATGGTTTGTTATTGGCCGTGGCCTTAGTGGTGTGTGCGTCCTTAATCGGCTTCCTGACCATCGAACCTTTGTTTCGCCTACTTGGTGCACAAACTGAACTGCTCCCCTTGATTAAGCAGTATATGCAAATTTGGTATCTGACCATTCCTCTACTGGTGATCCCCATGGCGGGCAATAGCGCGATTCGCGCCACAGGAGATACCAAGACCCCAGCTAAAATCATGTTACTGGCAGGGATCATCAACGGCGTACTCGATCCACTACTGATTTTTGGTTATGGTCCGTTTCCAGAATTAGGCATACAAGGAGCAGCAATTGCCAGTGCCTGCTCTTGGCTCGGTGCGTTAATTGGCTCACTGTATATTTTGGCTCGACGTGACAAGCTGCTTGCTCGAGCTAATTTGAAAATGCTTAATAGTGACTGGCGACAAATTTTAACCATTGGCACCCCAGCGGCGCTATCGAGTGCGATGAATCCATTATGTGGTGCCGTGTTAATGATCACGCTTTCCCAACATGGTACTGCAGCCGTCGCGGCTTATGGTGCCGCGCAACGTATTGAATCGATTTTAATCTTGGTATTAATGTCGCTCACTTCTGCCTTAACGCCATTCATGGCACAAAACTTAGGTGCCGATAATCCCCAACGCAGCTTTGAAGGGTTATTTGTTGGCCTACGTTTTGCTGTGGTTTTTCAGTTTTTGATTTTTATCATGATGGTGCCACTGAGCATTCCTCTGGCGGCGTTGTTTTCACAAGAGCAAAGCGTGCGTGACTTACTGTGGTACTACTTACTGATTGTCCCTATCAGTTATGGCTTTCAAGGTATCGTGATGATGTTGGTTTCGGCGTTGAACGCCCTTCATCTACCGCTAAAGGCATTTCAATGGAGTGTAATGCGTCTTTTCATCTTTACTTTACCTGCCGCTTGGCTTGGAGCGTATTGGTATGGTGTGATCGGATTATTCATCGGCATCGCTCTAGGCAATATGCTTGGAGGCTTGCTAGGTTACCTGTATGCATTACGATTACGTAAACAAATACTATCAGTAGCAAACTGAATCTTAATATTGAGTAATCGATATAAAAAAACCGAAGCTTTCTGCTTCGGTTCTGTTTCGAATTAGCCAATCAAGGAAGATCAGATCTCTTCTTGTTCGTCATCTTCAATGTCTAAATCGACGTTTAACGGTTCAGGGGATAAAATCACCCCAGTATTGTCGGCGTAGAGATAATCTTCAGGCAGGAAGGTCACCCCACCAAAGTTCACCGCCACATCAATTTCACCAATACCCAGAGACACCGCACCAACAGGAATAGATGCTAGCGCTTGAATACCAACGCTCATCTCTTCCAGTTCATCGACTTCTCGAACACAGCCATAAACGACAATGCCTTCCCACTCGTTTTCTTCAGCGATCGCAGCCAGTTCAGCATCAATCAATGCGCGACGTAATGAACCACCACCATCGATCAACAGCACACGACCAACTCCATCTTGCTCAAGAACTTCGCGAATCAACCCATTATCTTCGAAACATTTAATGGTCGTCACTTGACCAGCAAAGGATGCACGGCCTCCAAAGTTACTGAACATCGGCTCTAGTACATCGACTTGCTCGAGATAGATATCGCACAGCGCAGAGGTGTTGTATTCCATAGCTTTACTCTCTTAACGAACCATTATCCCACGAGTATATAGTGTCAGTAAGTCAATGCAATGACAGAACGCAAATTAACGTAGGATTGTTTGAGCGATGACGACGGCAATAAACAAGACATTGGTGACTAAAGCGCATTTGACTGCATTAGGTAACAAAGGAGCCATCTGTACCGGTTGCGAAGCTCGATAAACCGCTTGCCCATGTTCAAACAACACAATCAGACTGAACAAAAATGGAACACTGAGCCAAGCAGAGCGGTCTTGAAGCAATAAATAGCTGGCAAATGCACATAAGGCTCCAACTAATAATAGTAGGTGATAGATTTTGGCTCGTTGCTGGCCTAAACGAACCACAACCGTACGTTTCCCACACAGAGCATCATTTTCAATATCTCGCATATTATTAATATTTAAAACGGACACCGCCAATAATCCGCAGCCCAAGGATGGTAATAATAATCGCCATTCGATTTGCCCAGTATGTAAAAAATAACTGCCGGAGACGCCGAGTAAACCAAAAAAGATGAAAACAGACACATCCCCTAAACCGACGTAGCCATAAGGTTTATTACCAACGGTGTAAGCAATCGCGGCTAAAATGGCTAATACACCTAGAGCTAAAAAGGCAGCAATACTTTGGGCACTGTCTAACGCATAAAAAACCAAGGCTAATCCAGAGACAATCGTTAATAGCACGTTGATGATCATCGCCTGCTTCATATCGGCTAATGAAACCGCGCCAGATTGAATTGCCCGCATCGGCCCAAGACGCTGTTCGTTATCCGTCCCTTTTAACGCATCACCGTAGTCATTGGCTAAATTGGAGAGAATTTGCAATAAGGTAGCGGTCAGTAACGCTAAACCTGTGACAGGCCAAGACCACGAACCGACAGAAAACGCCAGCACACTACCCGTAAGAATAGAGACCAAAGCGAGAGGAAGAGTTTTCGGCCGCGCCGCATCGACCCAAATACGTAAAGAGTTATTCATAATAAATAGCAATGACGAAACAGTGCGCAGAGTATAAGCGCAAACTAGGGCGATAAAAAAGCCCACCAGTGTGGTGGGCGGATAATTTACAAAATGAAGCGGCTAAGATCCTCGTCTTCAACCAATTCACTGAGACGGCCACGTACATAGTCGCCATCGATGACCATTTGACTACCGGGACGTTCTGTTGCCTCATAGGAGATCTCGTCCATCAAACGCTCCATCACGGTATGCAGGCGTCGAGCACCGATATTTTCTGTGCTTTCGTTGACTTGCCACGCGGCTTCGGCAATTTGTTTAATACCATCTTCAGTAAAGCTGACATCGACCTGTTCAGTCTTCATCAATGCGATATATTGCTCAGTTAAAGACGCTTTCGGTTCGGTAAGAATACGTTTGAAATCATGACTCGATAACGCTTCTAACTCAACACGAATCGGTAAACGACCTTGCAGCTCTGGAATTAAATCCGAAGGTTTAGCCACTTGGAAAGCACCCGAAGCGATAAACAAAATATGATCGGTTCTTACCATACCGTGCTTAGTTGAAACGGTACTTCCTTCAATCAGTGGTAATAAATCACGTTGCACCCCTTCACGAGACACATCAGGGCCAGAGCTTTCACCGCGCTTACAAATTTTATCAATTTCATCGATAAACACGATGCCGTTGTTCTCAACGTTGTAAATAGCTTGCTCTTTTAACTCTTCTTGGTTAACCAGTTTCGCCGCTTCTTCTTCAACCAAGGCTTTTAAAGCCTCTTTGATTTTCAGTTTACGCTTTTTCTTGGTATCACCAGCAAGATTTTGGAACAGCCCTTGCAGTTGATTGGTCATCTCTTCCATACCTGGAGGAGCCATAATTTCAACGCCCATTTGTGGTACGGCAACGTTAATTTCAATCTCTTTGTCGTCTAACTGGCCTTCACGAAGTTTCTTGCGAAACACTTGGCGAGTCGATGATGACTGCTCGGTTTTTTCTGATTCTCCCCAAGCATCACGCGCAGGAGGCAACAGAGCGTCAAGCACTCGTTCTTCCGCCAATTCTTCAGCGCGAAACTTGACCTTTTCCATCGCCTGTTGATGGGTTAATTTAACCGCGACATCAGTCAGATCGCGAATAATACTTTCGACTTCTTTACCAACATAACCCACTTCGGTAAATTTCGTCGCTTCTACTTTGATAAATGGTGCATTGGCTAGCTTAGCTAAACGGCGAGCAATTTCTGTTTTACCCACCCCTGTTGGACCAATCATCAGAATATTTTTCGGTGTCACTTCCACCCGTAAACTTTCTTCAAGTTGCATACGGCGCCAGCGATTACGCAATGCAATCGCCACGGCACGTTTGGCTTTCTCTTGACCGATAATATGGCGGTTTAGTTCGTGAACAATTTCACGAGGCGTCATTTCAGACATCATCAATTCCTTACATTCAGTACAGAGTTCACACCAGATTATGCGTTCTTTTCAGGCAATAGCGCTGCTGGTATTTCTAGTTCTTCAATGGTGTGATGGTGGTTGGTAAAGACACAAATATTGCCAGCAATATTCAACGCTTTTTCAGCAATTTCACGCGCGTCTAATTGAGTGTTTTCCAACAACGCGAGCGCTGCGGCTTGAGCATAATTACCACCAGAACCAATCGCAATCAGATCATGTTCAGGCTGAACCACATCGCCATTACCAGTAATGATCAATGATGTGGTTTCATCAGCAACCGCTAAAATGGCTTCCAAACGACGTAAAGCACGATCACTACGCCAATCTTTAGCAAGCTCAACCGCTGCTTTGGTTAAATGACCTTGATGCATTTGCAATTTACTTTCAAAACGCTCAAATAGCGTGAAGGCATCCGCGGTACCACCAGCGAATCCAGCCAGAACTTTATTGTTGTATAAACGACGAACCTTGCGCGCATTACCCTTCATTACGGTATTGCCAAGCGAGACTTGGCCGTCTCCTGCAATCACAACTTTATTATCACGACGTACAGATACAATGGTAGTCACGTGAGGACCTCTTTATTATTTCACTGGGTGTTTAAGGTATATGAGGATGCGGAAAAACGATTTCAAGGTAAGGGGAAACTGAATACAGAAAAAAGGCCAACGCGGTCATTTTCTCACATCTTACGAAGAAGATGCGAGAGAAAGTGACTCGTTAGCCATCTTGCAAGGTTCAATCACCTAAATACTGTTTATTGTGATTCTTTCCATATCGCGCAAGGCTCAATTTTAGCCCGCTGTAAACGGTGGCGATCTCGCTCAGCATCTCGTTTTAATGGATACGGTCCTAACACCACTCGAAACCAACTGCTATTTTCAGTTTTACGAATGTTGCTCTTCAACCCTTGAAAAGCAATCTCGACCTTACGCGCTTCTGCTTGTTGCAAGGTTTTAAATGCCCCACACTGCATGATGTACGGGATCTCCGACAGTTGTTGCTCCTTGGCGGTGACTTCAATTTCACGCTGAGGCAGACTCTGCACATAGTCCCACTTTTCCGTCGGAGGTGGCGGGATCACTCGTGCAGGTGGCGTCGCAGGTTTAACCGGAGAAACGGTTTTGGCTGGTGGTGCAGGCGGCTCAGGTGTTTGGTTGAGCCAATACAGCCCATAAACAAACCCACTGAGTAGGATTAACGCGATCAAGCCACTGCGCCAAGGTTTTCGGCGCGTTGTCGTTTTTGCGGTCGACTTCTTTGGACTACGACCCCTTCTTACATAATCTTTATTAGCCACGATTCAATTCAAACGCTGACAATTGTAGCGCCATGGTAAAGGAGTTTGGCGTCGGATAACAGCGTCAATATGTAAGCAACGCTGCTTATCCTCTGCAAACCCGCCCAATCAGGACAATATTTACCTTGGCGGCGCGGCACTGGATCTCACTACCAGATGAGTTTCTAACAACCGTGATCCAGCCTGCACATCACGCCCTCGCAGTAGTTCAAGCATCATCAACATCGTTTGTCGGCCAATTTCATAACGTGGCTGACAAATCGTCGTTAACGGTGGATCGCAATACTGAGCAAACTGAATATCGTCAAATCCAACAACGGATAAGTCTTGCGGTACTCTTAAGCCTAAGCGCTTCGCCTCTTGCATCGCACCAATCGCCATTGCGTCATTGTGACAAAAAATCGCACTCGGTGGCTCAGATAGTGCTAACAACTGTCGCACGGCTTTAGCACCGGATTCAAAAGAGAAATCCCCAATAACCGTATAGGTTGGATTTTTGACCAATCCAGCTCTACGCAGCGCTTGCTGATAACCTTGCTGACGAAATTCACACAACACAGCGCCTACTGGCCCACTGATTTGAGCAATTTTTTTATGTCCCATCTGAGTAAGATAGTTTACCGCCTCAAACGCTGAAGTAAGGTTATCAATATGTACCGTCGGCAGTTCTAACTCTGGGGCATATTCACAGGCCATCACCATCGGTGGCAGATTTTTCTGTTCCGCTTTACTGACATCAAACGGCAGATCAGCACCAAGCAATAACATACCGTCAGCTTGCTTGGTGAAGACTAAGTTCACAAACGAGCTTTCACGCTTCTTTTGTTGACCACTGTCACCCAGCAATACCAAATAACCATGCTCCATCGCCACATCTTCAATACCGCGAATGATCTCGGTGTAATAAGGGTCACAAATATCGGGCACAATCACCACAATGGTTTTTGATTCATTACGGCGCAGATTTCGCGCTAAAGAGTTGGGGGAGTAGCCAGCTTCAAGTACCGCCTCTTCCACTCGTTTACGAGTCGTGGTGGATACTTTCTCAGGATTCATCAACGCACGAGATACCGTCGCGGTAGAGACACCTGCCAACTGGGCAACGTCCTTCATTGTCGCCATAAATTTTTAACCCTCTCTATTTTCTCTCAATACCTAAGCCTAATAAACGTTATCGATAAAACGACCCTCTTTATTGTGGAGCCATAGATTGGTCGACGAAAACGATTCACTGAACGTATAGTGCCTCTAGTTTATTTCTTTCCATAGAGAAAGTTACGGCTTAAGTAACATTTTTTGCATTACAAATATGATATCGATCACAGCAAGTGATTTTAGTTGCGCAAATAAAACTCACTGCTATTTAGAACCACTAAAAAACCGCGCTCAGTCAGCACTACTATCAATAAGCATCAGCGAGTGAGAGGCGAGATTTAACTCAAATCTTGCGGCTCAATATCCAAAGACCAACGCACCTTACTCGCTAAAGGCAATAACTGAATGGCGGTTTTTGAACTGGTTAATATTGCCTGCATCGTGCTGCGTGAAGGGGTTTGCAATAACAGTTGCCAACGGTGCTTACCCGCTCGCTTAGCCAGTGGTGCTGGTGTTGGTCCTAATACTAGCGAGGCTTGATCAAACAACGGATGCACTTGTAAGGTTTGCCGAACTTGCCTTAAGAAGGTTTCCACCACCGATGACTGATTCGCTTCAGCGCGAAACAGCGTTAAATAAGTGTATGGCGGAAGTTGAGCGACGTGCCGCTCAGCAAGAGCGGTTCGAGCAAAATGGTCGTAACCTTTATGCAGTAGCGCTTGTAATAAGCTGTGCTCAGGATGATGAGTTTGCAAAACCACTTCACCTGGTTTACTTGCCCTTCCCGCACGACCAGCAACTTGAATGAATAACTGTGCCAAGCGCTCTGGAGCACGAAAGTCACTGCTGTACAGCGAACCATCTACATCCAATAGCGCAACTAAGGTCACATTGGGAAAATGGTGTCCTTTAGCTAACATCTGCGTACCAATCAAAATTTGATACTGATTATTGTGGATAGCGGTCAACGCGGCTTCAAAACTGCCTTTACGCCTAGTGCTGTCTCGATCAATTCGAATCGTGCGATAATCAGGAAATAACTGAGCAAGCTGCTGTTCAAGTTGCTCAGTCCCGACCCCAACAGTCACCAACTGATGTGAACCACAGCTTTGACAGTGCTGAATCACCGGACGTTGCGAGCCACAATGATGACAACGGACCTCGTTACTGTATTGATGATAAGTGTAATAAGCATCACAGCGCTGACAATCGGCAATCCAACCACATTCGTGACACATCAAGGCGGGAGAAAAACCACGCCGATTAAGAAACAGCAGCACTTGATTGCCTTGCTGTAAATGACGACGCATTTCGGCGATCAACGGCGCAGAAAGTCCGCTCTCTAAATACTCGCCTTTAATATCCAATACGCGATTTTTCGTCGGCACAGCGTGCCCCGCTCGCTCGGTGAGTTGCAGATGATAGTACTTGCCCGTCAACGCATTATGCAGTGTTTCTAAAGCAGGCGTTGCCGAGCCAAGGACAATCGCCACTTGCTCAAGATTGGCTCGCATGACCGCGACATCGCGCGCGTGATAACGCAAGCTGTCTTGCTGTTTATAAGAAGTATCGTGCTCCTCATCAACAATAATAATCCCGAGAGCAGCAAAAGGCGTCAATAAGGCTGACCGCGTACCAATTATGATTCCTGCCGCTTTATCTCGTGCCGCTAGCCAAGCATTAAGACGCTCAGTGTCATTTAATCCTGAGTGAATCACGACCACGGGCACGGTAAAACGCTGACGAAAACGTTGGATAGTTTGAGGGGTTAAACCTATCTCAGGCACTAATACTAAGGCTTGTTTGCCTTGTTCCAAGATAGGTTTGATTAAGTTTAAGTAGACTTCGGTCTTACCTGACCCCGTGACGCCTTGCAATAAATAACACCCAAAACCCGGCTGACTGTTCACCGTCGCAATCGCAATCGCCTGCTCTGGGTTTAATTTCGGTTTATCCACGGGAGCTTCAACATTAGCCGGCCAAGGTACGATCTGCGGAGCTTGTTCCTGCACCTCAATCCACTGCTTCTCAAGTAAAGCATTTAACGTGCTACTTGAGACCGCTTCATCCAGCAGCGTTTGATGAGATACGGGGCCCGCTTGCAATAACCACATAACCTTGGCCTGATTAATGGCCCGACCAAAACCTTGAAATAGTTGATTACGCCCTTGCTCAGTCAGTCGCCACTCCTTAGTCACCGCAAATTGCGCCGCTTTGCCTTTACGCAACGCACTTGGCATCGCGTTAGCTAGCGTTTCTCCCAAAGGGTAATGGTAATATTGACTGCACCACTGCAATAACCCGTAGAGTGTTTCTGACCATAACGGTTGTGTATCTAACACCGCATGCAGCGATTTCAATTGATGCAGAGGAAAATCGGATTCAGACACCAACGCAATGACTATCCCCACTAAGGTTTGGCGACCAAACGGAACCGCAACCCGTCCGCCAATCGCAGGAGACATGCCATCAGCAATCAAATAATCGAAGGATTTATCAAGAGGAACCGGTAAAGCAACACGAGCAATAGTGGGGCGCATAACCATCCGTTAGCAATTTAAAGAAGCAGAAAACACAGTCTACTGGATGCTAACTAGAAATTCGACCAACAAAAGTGGTGAAAATAGCGTCGAAAGCAGTTGATCCGATGGCGTGGATTCATTAATATATCGCGCCTTAAAGATGCTTGGCAAATCGGTTTGGCATCTGCATATTATCATTAACATACGTGTGGTGTCCGGCATCAGATCCGGATAGCGACACGGCCTACATTTGAGGTTATCCCATGAAAGCTGGTATCCACCCAGAATACAAAGAAGTTAGCGCAACTTGTTCTTGCGGCAACGCATTCACTTTCAAGTCTACTTTAGCAAAAGAAAGCATCTACCTTGACGTATGTGACAAGTGCCACCCATTCTACACTGGTAAGCAACGTATCGTTGATACTGGCGGCCGTGTTGATCGCTTTAACAAGCGTTTCGGTGCTCTATCAAGCAAGAAGTAATTATTACTTTAAGCGCAAGTTATACAAAGAGAACGCTACGGCGTTCTTTTTTATTGCCAGTTTTAGTGTGCTTTACTTGGTCGTCATTAGCACTCAGCTGGTCTTATCAGTCTTCATCTTACCGATTTGATGGTTTGTGATCGCAATCCCACCTAGGCAGCTCAATCGACATCCTTTAGAATCATAGCTTCGTTGATAACATTATAAGAGAAGCTCCCCCTATGTCTGATGATCATCGCCAAGACCTCTCGCCACAAGAAGCATTTCGCCAACGTGCTCTTGATTACCATGCACTACCGACTCCAGGTAAAATTGGCATCGCCTTAACCAAGCCGGCCGATTCAGCCAGTGACCTAGCGCTGGCCTATAGCCCAGGCGTAGCAGAACCGGTTCGTGAAATCGCCCAACAACCTGATAACGTGTACAAGTATACCGCCAAAGGCAACACGGTCGCCGTCATCTCTAATGGCACGGCAATTCTTGGCTTAGGCAATCTTGGTCCGATGGCATCAAAGCCAGTAATGGAAGGTAAAGCGCTACTCTTTAAACGTTTTGCTGGCCTTGATTCGATCGATATCGAAGTCAAACATCGTACTATCGATGAGTTTGTCGATACCGTTGCCAACATAGCCGATACCTTTGGCGGGATCAATTTAGAAGATATTAAAGCGCCAGATTGCTTTGAAATTGAACGCCGTCTCATCGAGCGCTGTGATATTCCTGTCTTCCATGATGATCAACACGGCACCGCGATTGTGACCGCCGCTGGAATGCTCAACGCGATTGAACTGCAAGGCAAACAACTCAATGAATGTATTATTGTTTGTCTGGGTGCGGGCGCTGCAGCAGTCGCTTGTATGGAACTATTGATTAAATGCGGTGCGATGCGTGAAAAAATTTACATGCTGGATCGTAAAGGCGTCATCCATACCCGCCGTGACGATTTAAACGAATATAAACAATTATTTGCCAACAATACCGATAAGCGCACTTTGGAAGATGTGATTGCCGGCGCCGATTTGTTCCTCGGGGTTTCTGGCCCGAATTTATTGCCACCAGAAGCCCTAGCATTGATGGCTGATAAACCCGTCGTCTTTGCTTGCTCCAACCCCGATCCAGAAATCAAACCTGAGTTAGCTCATCAGGTGAGAAACGATTTAATCCTCGGTACTGGGCGCAGCGATTACCCCAACCAAGTGAATAATGTGCTGTGTTTCCCATTTATTTTCCGTGGTGCATTGGATGTTCGCGCCAGCGAAATTAATGATCAAATGAAACTTGCTGCTGTCGATGCCATTCGTCAATTAGCGAAAGAGCCGATCCCAAGCGAAGTACTCAAAGCCGCTGGGGTAGAAAAGCTTAGCTATGGCGCTGATTATATTATTCCAAAACCAATGGACCCACGCTTACTACCACGAGTCGCCAAAGCGGTCGCTCAAGCCGCCGTCGAGTCCGGCGTGGCGCGTATCGACATGCCAGAAAATTATATGGCAGAAAATTGTCGTTAAGGTGACCTTATAGCGACCCTCGATCTAAAAAAACCTAGCGTAGCTAGGTTTTTTTGTCGACATCAATCAATCATCGTACGCTTCAAACTCAATACCCATTGCGGTCATCAAAGCTTTAGCTTCGCTTGGAATATCATCAGGCCTATCTTTACGTAAATCTTCATCAGTCGGTAACGGCTGTCCCGTATACGCATGTAAAAAAGCTTCACACAATAATTCACTGTTAGTGGCGTGACGTAAATTGTTGATTTGTCGGCGAGTTCGTTCATCAGTAAGCACTTTGAGTACCTTCAACGGAATGGATACCGTGATTTTTTTTACTTGCTCACTCTTTTTACCATGCTCCGCGTAGGGGCTAATATAATCGCCATTCCAGTCTGCCATTGCGCACCTTCGTTGTGTGAATTTGAGTCTACTAATCAAAGTCCCTAATTTTAGCGGGATTTACTGCCATAAGCAAAGACATATAGACATCTAGATGTGTTGACATCTTCTTTTTTGATCAGTAAAGTGTGACTCTAGTGACGACGAGATCCTCCCTCTTCCGTTAGCCCATTTATTGTAGATTCAGAAAGGAAGCCACTATGACCACTCGCCAACCTGCCACCATTGCCGTTCGCACAGGAATAGAATCGGACAGCCAATACCATGCGGTGGTACCACCGATCTATCTATCGACTAACTTTGGCTTTCCAGCCTTTGGTGAAGTGCCTACCTATGATTACACCCGCTCAGGCAATCCAAACCGTAGCTTACTGGAACAAACCCTAGCGGATCTCGAAGGGGGACAAGCGGCGATTGTCACCAACTGTGGAACCTCGGCTATCAATCTATGGATTTCGACCTTTTTGTCTCCTCAAGAGTGGATTGTCGCTCCTCATGATTGTTATGGCGGCACCTATCGACTGCTCAATTCACGAGCGAAAAAAGGCGATTTTAAAGTCTTGTTTATCGATCAATCGGATCCGACTGCGGTCAGTGAGGCGCTGGCGCTAAAACCCAAACTGCTGCTGATCGAAACCCCTTCCAACCCTTTAGTTCGAGTGGTCGATATTCAGCAGCTCTGCCAACAAGCCAAGGCAACTAATACATTGGTGGCAGTAGACAATACGTTTTTAACTCCCATTTACCAGCAACCTATCGCCTTAGGGGCGGATTTTGTCATTCACTCCACCACCAAGTATCTCAATGGGCATTCTGATGTGATTGGTGGCGTCATCATCAGCCGAATAGCCGAGCATGGCGAACTATTAGCGTGGTGGGGAAATTGCCTTGGTTCGACTGGCACCCCGTTTGATAGTTATATGACTTTGCGCGGCTTACGTACTTTATCGGCCCGGATGCGCGTTCACGAAGAGAGTGCACAACAAGTACTCGCTTACCTACAAACTCAACCACTGGTTGGACAAATTTATCACCCGAGCTTGGTCAGCCATCCCGGCCATGAGATTGCGAAACAACAGCAAAGTGGCTTTGGTGCCATGCTCAGTTTTGAGTTTGCAGGTACCTTTGAACAACTCAAACACTTTGTCGGTGCATTAGGTCTGTTTTCTTTAGCGGAATCTTTAGGCGGGGTGGAAAGCTTAATTTGCCATCCCGCCTCGATGACGCATCGGGCCATGGGAGATGTTGCCCTGGCCGAAGCGGGCGTCGGCCAACAACTACTGCGCCTCTCTGTCGGATTGGAGGCCGCTAGCGATCTGATTGCCGACCTTGAACAAGCCTTTAAGCAAGCACAGGAAAAAAATTAATGAAGCAGCAGTTACATAAATTTGGCGGTAGTAGCCTAGCCGATCGTGATTGCTACCTAAACGTGGTGGATATTTTACAGCAGTATTCGCAGCATCATGATCTAGTGGTGGTCTCTGCCGCTGGCAAAACCACCAATCAATTAATTGATTTTGTCAGTCACCTGGAAAAAGATGCCCTGACTGCACATCAACAACTGCAAGCCATTCGCCAATATCAAACGCAGTTAATTGACGAATTATTGAATGGCGATATCGCCAATCATCTTATGACTCAGCTCAATCAGGAGTGTTCTCAACTGGCCGCGCTCACCGCTCCATTGAACTACGCTCAGCAATCCGCGGTACTGGCGCATGGTGAGGTATGGTCGGCGCGCTTATTGGCAGCACTACTCAATCAGCAACAATTACCCGCTATTGCGCAAGATGCCCGTGCTTTCTTACGCGCCGAAACCGGACCACAACCCGAGGTTGATCGCGCTCGCTCCGCACCTTTACTTAAAGCGATTCTCGCCCAGCATCCGCAGCAGCGCATCATCATTACCGGCTTCATTGCACAAAATAGCGCAATGGAAACCGTCCTGCTTGGGCGTAATGGCTCCGATTATTCTGCGACCATGATTGGTGCTCTCGCGGACGTTGAACGCGTCACCATCTGGAGTGATGTCGCGGGAGTATACAGTGCAGATCCAAGAGTGGTGGATGATGCCTGTTTATTGCCACTACTGCGCTTAGATGAAGCCAACGAACTGGCTCGACTGGCCGCGCCAGTACTGCATAGCCGAACTTTACAGCCAGTGGTGCAAAGCACTATGGAACTGCATTTACGCTCTAGCCATCAGCCAGAATCGGGCTCAACACGCATTGAACGTATTCTTGCCTCTGGGCGAGGAGCAAAAATCATCACCTCTTTGGAGGATGTGCTGCTGATTGAATTGACGCTCGCCGCCGGACAAGATTTCCAACGCCTACAACACACGGTATTAGCACATCTCAAACGGGCTCAACTTGAGCCATTGGCCTTTGAAGTGCAAGCCGATCAGCATCAACTGCGCCTTGCCTACACCAGAGAAATGGCCAGTGATGTATTTGGTTATTTACAGGACTCGGCACTCGCTACCGAGAGTAAACTCAAAGAAGGTTATTCACTATTAGCTGCCGTAGGTGCAGGCGTCACTCGTAACGCGCAGCACAATCACGGTTTTTACCAGCAACTGAAAACCTGCCCAGTTGAGTTTATCTGCACAGCGGAATCCGAACTCAGCTTAGTGGCAGTATTAAGACAAAATACATTAACCGAAAGGGTCATTGGCTTACATAAGCAGCTGTTTCAAGCCCAAAAACGCGTTGCCTTAGCGCTCTGCGGTAAAGGTAACATTGGTAGTAGTTGGTTAAAGCTGTTTGCAGATCAGCAAACCGAATTAGAAAAACGCTACGGCATGCAATTTTCATTAGTCGCGATCATCGATAGCCAAACCTTTTGGTTTGATGAGGCTGGGATCAATCCAAGCCAAGTTGCGGCTCGATATCAAGATGAAGCACAACCCAATGATGGTCAGCGCTGGCTGCAACAGCTCGGTGAACTGCGTAACTATGATGAGGCCATTGTCTTAGACGTGACGGCCAGCGAACATCTAGCGCAGCAATATTTAGCCATGGCGCAGCATGGTTTGCATCTGATCAGTGCCAATAAAGTCGCAGGATCAGCCAATGGAGAATACTACCATCAAGTCAAACATGCTTTCAGCAAAATTGGTCGCCATTGGTTATACAATGCTACCGTGGGAGCGGGCCTTCCCATCAATCATACCGTTCGCGATCTGCGTGAAAGTGGCGATGACATCACCGCACTGTCCGGAATTTTCTCCGGCACACTGTCGTGGCTGTTTCAACAATACGACGGCACCACCCCATTCAGCGAACTGGTTGAATTGGCTTGGCAACAAGGGTTAACGGAGCCAGATCCACGCCATGATCTCGATGGTTCAGATGTGATGCGTAAACTGGTTATTCTGGCCAGAGAATCAGGCTTAGAGATTGAACCTCAGCAAGTCAAGGTGGAATCTTTGGTCCCAGAGGCACTACGCCACTTATCCTTAGATGAGTTTCTTGAGCAAAGTCATCTACTCAATCAAAGCCTTGCTGAACGGTTAGCTCGTGCCCAAAAAGAACATAAGGTTATCCGTTATGTGGCTCGTTTAGAGAAAAATGGTCAAGCCTCGGTTGGCGTAGAAGCCGTGGAGCGTGACCATCCACTGGCTAATTTACGCCCTTGCGATAATATTTTTGCGATTGAAAGCAAATGGTACCGAGATAATCCACTGGTGATTCGAGGCCCTGGTGCAGGACGTGAAGTCACCGCTGGTGCGATTCAATCGGACCTAAACCGCCTCGCCAGTCTGTTATGAGCGAGTATTAATACTTTTCCTTCTCTTTATATCGTACTCACTCAATACGTCTCTGTTTGCAATAAATAGGGACGTGTCAGCCACACTCACCCCCTATCCGCTTAAGCGGGTGAATTTTACTCAGCATCAACATGAAAAACCTTCATACTAGTAATATTGACATTAAAATCGATTCATTACATTCTGTAGACATATGGACGTCTATACGTAAAGAATGTTGTGTTTGCGTTGTGGTCGTTAGCACAGGGAGAGAGAAATGGGATACACGCACGCCAGTCATATCGATGCTTTAAATCAAAGTATCGCTGAAGTTTCAGATATCAATGTCTCGTTTGAGTTTTTTCCACCTAGTACACCGCAAATGGAAGAAACCTTGTGGAGCTCGGTGCATCGCTTAAAAGATCTTAAACCGAAATTTGTCTCCGTGACCTACGGAGCCAACTCTGGTGAGCGTGACAGAACCCACTCGATCATCAAAGCCATCAAAGATCAAACGGGATTGATTGCAGCGCCACATCTCACCTGTATTGATGCCAGCCGCGAAGCGTTAATCACCATCGCCGATGACTACTGGCACAATGGCATTGCCAGTATTGTCGCCCTACGTGGGGATATTCCACCGGGTGGCGGCAAGCCGGAGATGTACGCCGCTGACTTAGTTGCTCTGCTCAAATCTTGCCACGATTTTGACATTTCCGTGGCCGCCTTTCCTGAAGTGCATCCAGAGGCGAAAAGTGCCCAAGCCGATCTGCTCAATTTGAAACGTAAAGTCGAAGCGGGAGCCAACCGAGCCATCACTCAGTTCTTTTTTGATATTGAGAGCTATCTTCGCTTTCGAGACCGCTGCGTTGCAGCAGGTATCGATGTCGAAATCATTCCCGGTATTTTGCCCGTTTCGAACTTTAAACAAGCTGCGCGCTTTGCCGCGCAAAACCACGTTAAAGTGCCGCAGTGGATGGCCAAACAATTTGCCGGATTAGATGATGATCCGGTCACCCGACAATTAGTCGGTGCTAGTCAGGCAATTGATATGATCAGAGTGCTAAGCCGTGAAGGAGTGAAAGATTTTCATTTTTACACCTTAAACCGCGCCGAAATGACTTACGCGCTTTGCCATACTCTTGGTGTACGCCCAATGACTACCGCTTAACCAAAGGGCTATAACCACAACGCCGAACAAAGTTCGGCGTTGTTAGCTATCAATAACGGCTGGAGATTATTCAACCTCTTCCATCTTACCAAGCAAGCTACGAATGCGCGTTTGCCATGCAGCATGCTCTTGTTCCATTTCTTGCGCTTTTTGCTCAAGTGCTGCACGGCTGGCTTTTAATTCATTCGCTTCTTGCGTGAGCTGTTGTTTCTCTTCTTTCAGCTCTTCCACTTCCATTTGCAGTAAGGCGATGGTATCAACCGCAGTTTGAATTTTTGCTTCGAGTTGTTCTAGTACTTCAAAAGACATGTGACTTACCTTTGTTTATTCCGTGATGTGAATTCAATTCACTCTATTTAACCATTCTACTCAGCGATGCGCAGAGAAACACTTACTATATTCGATCTTGTTCGCTATTCGGTCAAAAAAACAACGCAATTGACGCTATCTTTACTTCTCACGCTCAAAGAGAGCTTATCTCGCTCTTAAAAGACAAAGTTTTGATCCACTACAAAGCTTACGGCGCTAAATAGCAAACGTTTACTTATGAGTATGCTAGAATCCGCGCAACTTTTTTATCCTCTTTAAATTGGTGGTTGGAGTAAGCATGAAACGCGATTTAGCAATGGCTTTTTCTCGGGTAACCGAAGGTGCAGCACTGGCAGGTTACAAATGGCTTGGCCGAGGTGATAAAAACGCGGCTGACGGCGCAGCCGTAGAAGTGATGCGGATTTTATTGAACAAGACAGAAATCAATGGCGAAATCGTTATTGGTGAAGGAGAGATCGATCAAGCTCCGATGCTCTATATCGGAGAACAGGTCGGCTTAGGTGGTGACGACGTCGATATCGCTGTCGATCCCATTGAAGGGACACGCATGACCGCAATGGGTCAATCCAATGCATTAGCGGTATTAGCAGCGGGAGAAAAAGGCAGTTTTCTCAAAGCACCGGACATGTACATGGAAAAACTTGTCGTCGGTCCTGGAGCCAAAGGCTGCATCGATTTAAATAAACCATTAGCCGACAATTTACAGGCCATCGCTACCGCACTGGATAAAGCTTTACACCAACTGACGGTGGTGACTCTGGCGAAACCGCGTCACGATGCCGTGATACGTGAGATGCAGCAAATGGGTGTGCGTGTTTTTGCGGTGCCTGATGGCGATGTGGCCGCATCAATTCTCACTTGCATGCCGGACAGTGAAGTCGATGCCATGTACTGTATTGGTGGCGCTCCTGAAGGGGTAATTTCTGCAGCGGCGATTCGAGCATTAGATGGTGATATGCAAGGCCGGTTGTTAGCTCGCCATCACGTTAAAGGCGACAGTGAAGATAATCGTATTTGGGGCGCCAAAGAATTGGCTCGCTGTACCCAAATGGGTGTACAAGCTAACCAAGTACTGGCACTCCATGATATGGTACGCAGTGATAATGTCATTTTCTCAGCCACAGGGATCACCAAAGGCGATTTATTGGAAGGGATTAGCCGACAAGGTAATATCGCGACGACCGAAACACTACTGATCCGTGGTCGCTGCCGGACAATTAGACGAATAAAGTCCATCCACTACTTAGAGCGTAAAGATAGTGATGTGTTACCGATGATTATTTAACACCTTAGCTGAGATTTAAAATCATAAAAAAGACCGCATCGCGGTCTTTTTTATTTTGGATAGTGATTTTTTCAGTCTGAGATAATCATCAAACGTCTTAAAATAACTCTTCAGCTACTTTGTACAAATCTTGGCGCACCGGACGCTTCATGGTTTCAATCGCTTCGATGATATCATGATGCACCAGCTCTTCTTTTTGGATACCCACGCAACGACCACCATGTCCTTCTAGCAACATATGCACCGCATAGTTACCCATACGTGAAGCTAAAATACGGTCAAATGCGGTTGGTCGACCACCACGTTGAATATGCCCCAGTACCGTTGCACGCGTTTCACGACCGGTTGATTTCTCAATCTCTTTTGCCAATTGGTTAGCGTCTGTCATCAGCTCCGTTAAGGCAATGATCGCGTGTTTTTTGCCTTTTTTGATCCCGTCTTGAATATTCGAAATCAACTGCTGCATATCCAGACCCGTTTCTGGCGTGATGATGTACTCACAACCACCGGCAATCGCTGACATCAGGGTTAAATCACCACAGTGACGGCCCATGATTTCTACAATGGAAATACGTTGATGTGAAGAAGACGTATCACGCAAACGGTCGATCGCGTCGATAACAGTATTGATCGCCGATAAATAACCAATAGTGTAATCGGTACCCGCGATATCGTTATCGATCGTGCCTGGTAAACCAATGCAAGGGAAACCCATTTCAGTCAGTTTTTTTGCGCCCATGTAAGAACCATCACCACCGATCACGACTAAAGCATCGATATTATGCTGCTTTAAATTCTCAATCGCTTTTAGACGTACTTCTTCATTACGAAACTCAGGGAAACGAGCTGAGCCTAACATAGTCCCGCCTTTGTTGATCACATCCGAAACACTGTAGCGATCCAGTTGCTTAATATTCCCTTCGTAGAGTCCAAGATAACCATCATAGATACCATAGACACCTAAACCTTCACCTAATGCAGTACGAACAACGCCACGAATCGCTGCGTTCATGCCGGGCGCATCACCACCACTTGTCAAAACACCGATATTTTTAATCATGCTCACCCTCGATTTTTTGAGAATTCAAAACTCATTTTTAGTCGTGCTCATTCAGACCAAACAAGCAACAAAATTGTGCGATATGTTACCTCGCCCGATAAGGAATACTACTGTTATTTGAGCGTTTTTTTGTAACTTTATTACTTATGTAAGAGTATTACAGCTTTATCCTATCGCTTCGTTGATTCATATCAGAATACTGTTTTTTAATTAAACTGACTGAAATATAGTCAAGTTGAGCGCTCTTTGCCTTACCACGTCGATAATTTTTGTTTACGTTCCACGTTAAACACGACAGAGTAAGGATCTTGGTGAATAATCACATCCGCACCGGGAAATAGGTGGCGTAATTTTTCCTCAACTTGATCAGAAATGCGATGGGCTTCAATAAGCGGAATATGATCATCTAATTCGAGATGCAATTGAATGAATCTGACTGGTCCAGCCATGCGCGTTCGCAATTGATGAACCCCTAACACACCATTGACCGACAAACAGGTGGATCGGATCTGGGCTAATTCGTCATCAGGAAGCTTTCTATCCATCAGTGTTTGCACCGCCTGATAAGCCATGCCAATGGCACTATATAAAATGTATACGCCTATCCCAATAGCAAAAATCGCATCGGCTTGTTTAAAACCCAACCAACTCAAACCCAGAGCCAAAATAATCGCCGCATTCATATATAAATCAGTTTGGTAATGCAAAGAATCGGCGGCAATCGCTTGGCTGTTGGTTTTTTTGACCACATAACGCTGAAACGAGACTAAGCCAAAGGTCACCAATAAAGCAAATACACTGACATAAATGCCATATTCTGGCGATTGGAGTTCGTGAGGACGGAAAAAACGCTCAACCCCATTGAGGAGTAAGAAACACGCTGAACCGGAGATAAACATCGCTTGCGCTAAGGCCGCTAAAGATTCGGCCTTACCATGACCAAAGGTATGTTCTCGATCGGCTGGTTGCAGGGCATAACGTATGACAATTAAATTGACCACAGAGGCGGCAATGTCGAGTAAAGAATCCACCACTGAAGCAAGTAGACTGACCGACCCAGTCATCCACCACGCGGCTATTTTAACCACTAATAAACCACTGGCCACAATGGTGGCGGTCCATGCAGCCAGTGTTACTAAGCGAGCGTACTCTTGTTTCATTATTGTCCACCGAAACTCAATAAACCCATGCACATGATATATTCTGAATGCTGAGTGATAAAGTGGCCTACCCTTGCCTGGTTATTTTGCAACACAAGGAGTGAAATTAACCACCCTACACCAGCACATCGATTGCATCAAGTTAGCAGAGTAACCGCTGTGGTGGAGTTTATTTAAGCTCGGCCTTTCCCTTTCGCGCCATCTTTAGGTCCACGTGGCTCACCACCTTCTCGACGATGCTTTTCCATACACTCTTGCTGTAAAGTCTGTAGCTGGGTCTTTTGCTCATCGGTCAAAATACTCATCATTTGATGACGCTTCTCCAACATATTTACTCGGCGTTCTACCTGTTTATCGACCATCTGTTTAGCCAGATCGTTAGCCGCAGCGCGATCAAAATCCGCGGAGAGCATTAACGCTCGCTCTTGTTCACGCAAGGTACTCATTTCATCACGCGAGCCACGACCACGCTGATCTTGCATGGCTTGGCGATGTGCTTCGCGCAAGACTTTTAGCTGGCTCTGCTGTTCTGTGGTTAAGTTCAGTTGACTGACGATACCTCTTTCACTGTGTAAACCACATCTTTGATGCTCAGTATGCTTGCCCTTACCATAAGCCAAGGCTCCGGCACTACCGAGGGCCAAAGGTAAAGCGACTGCAGCGAGAATCATTTTCTTAGTCATATTCATCATTATTTCCTCTCAATAGTTATCGTTGATAAGCTTAGCCTTCCAAGCTTGCTACGATGGGAGAACTGCCCAAGCAGCACTTAATCAAACAATACAAGTTGACGAGTAAAGTGGCGTGTAGAGAGCGTAAAGAATCGTAAATAGTCACAAATACCCCATTATCTCCGCCCATTTCGCAGTAAACTATCCTCATCCAGCAAGAAAGTAATATCGGTAACGAGGCAGCAATGGCACATATTCTTCTGATCGACGATGACACCGAACTCACCAATCTACTCAAAGAAGTCCTCAGTTATGAGGGGTTTGACGTCTCTGAAGCCAATGACGGTCAATCCGGTTTGGCGGCGCTTAACGATGAGATTGATCTGATTTTATTGGATGTCATGATGCCTAAACTCAATGGTATGGAAACATTGAAGAAACTGCGTGAAAACTGGGCGACTCCGGTCCTGATGTTAACCGCAAAAGGCGAAGAAATTGATCGTGTGATCGGTCTAGAATTGGGAGCCGATGATTACCTTCCCAAACCATTTAGTGATCGCGAATTGCTCGCTAGAATTCGAGCGATTTTACGCCGCACGCAGCATCAACCCGTGCATAAATCCTCCGATGTGATTGAGTGTCAAGACATTCAAGTTTATCCCGGCAAACAAGAAGCCTACTGCCAAGGCCAACTGCTCGACTTAACCACTACTGAATTTGCCCTATTAGGCCATTTTGCCCAAAATCCAGGAGAAACCCTCACTAAAGAAATGCTCAGCTTGGATGTGTTAGGCAAACGACTGGCCGCTTTTGACCGAGCGATTGATATGCATGTCTCGAATTTGCGCAAAAAATTACCAGAACGACTCGATGGTAAACCTCGAATCAAAACCTTGCGTGGTCGTGGCTACTTAATGGTGGCGGAAGAATAATGCGCTTACCCAAACTCAATAGTCTTTATGGCCGTATCTTTGCCATTTTCTGGCTAACCATGTTATTGGTGGTGATCGCGGTGTTATCTTTACCGCATCTTGATCCGCGTAAATCACGAGATATTCCTTCCGAAAGTTTACAACGGATGCGCGAATATCAGCAAATCTTGGAAAAACGCTTTATCCGACAGGATGACCTTTCGCGGATCATTACCGAACTAGAATCAGGCAGTCACCATAGTTCGCGACCGCGCTTTTTTGTTACCGATCAAGACGGTAATATCCTCACCACAAAACGGCATGAAAATTTTCAATTAAAGGCATTAAAAAACTTTACCACCAGTATTGAGTCTGTAGATAAACCGCAACAACGTTTGTATGGTCGCTATATGATCGCTGGCCCAGTCGCTATTCAATTAGCAGAGCAGAATCTATTACTGTATATGGGGATGCGTTGGGATCAACCTCCGCCATTTCTACTAAGACTATTTGATAAACCGCTGCATCTGCTGTTGTCGGTTATGCTCGTCAGTACTCCTCTACTACTTTGGCTCGCTTGGGCATTAAGTCAACCAGCCCAAAGACTCGCACTCGCCGCTCAGCGTGTTGCTCGAGGTGAATTTGTCGTGGACCCCGCTCTGGAAAAAGGCACCACAGAATTTCGTCAAGCCGGGCGCAGTTTCAATCGAATGGTGCAAGCCGTTAACCAAATGATTTCCGGTCAACAGCGCTTGCTATCCGATATCTCCCATGAGTTACGTTCACCGCTAACTCGTCTAAGAATGGCCAATGCTTTAGCCAGTCGTAAACAAGGAAACAGTAAAGAGCTAGAAAGAATCGATACTGAAGCGCAACGTTTAGAACGCATGATCGGTGAACTACTTGAGCTGTCTCGCATGCAGACCAATAGTCATTTAAGTCGCGAGATACAACCGTTGTCTAGCTTATGGGAAGCGTTACTCGATGATGCACAGTTTGAGGCCGAGCAAATGCAAAAACAGCTGCTCCTCGACCCGATTCCTGATCAATACATTTCAGGTAATCCACAATTATTGATGAGTGCATTAGAAAATGTCGTCCGCAATGCGATTAACTACAGTCAAGATCGGATTCAAGTTAGCTTTCGTTGTGTGGCACAACAAATCATCATCACTATTGAAGATAACGGACCAGGCGTCCCAGATAATGAACTGAGTGAAATTTTTCGACCATTTTATCGTGTATCGACCGCAAGAGACAGAGACAGCGGAGGGACAGGGCTAGGGTTAGCGATAACGGAGAGTGCAATCCGTCAACATAGTGGTCAGGTTAACGCAAGCCGAAGCGATCTTGGCGGATTAAAAGTGCAAATCACCCTACCGCTTCACCGTGATCAATAAGCGATAGAGCGAATTGATAAGATCAACATCTGACGTTCGGTACAGTATACTAACGGGCTCTATTAATAAGGAAAAGCTCAACCATGTTTGACATCGCCCTCTATGAACCTGAAATCGCCCCTAATACGGGAAACATTATTCGCTTATCCGCTAATTGTGGTGCGCACTTACACCTCATAGAACCGTTAGGATTTGATTTTGAAGAAAAAAAGTTACGTCGAGCGGGGTTAGATTATCATGACCTTACTCGAGTCACTCGCCACCAAAATTATCAAGCGTTTCTCGATTACTTAACGGCTCGTGGTGAATTTCGACTGTTCGCCTGTACCACAAAAACCACAGGTCATCACGTTGATGCTCGGTTTCAAGCTGGGGATGTATTGTTGTTTGGTCCAGAGACTCGTGGTTTGCCCGCCGAGCTCATTCAAAGCTTACCGATGAGCCAACGCATTCGGATCCCAATGATGCCAGATGCCCGAAGCCTCAACTTATCCAATGCCGTCGCCATCATCGCTTTTGAAGCATGGCGCCAATTGGGTTTTTCTGGCGCTCAATAGGCGGTTCACGTCTAACTTGCGACAAAACGATCATAGTTAACGAGTTTCCCTTACGTAGCTTGATACGACTCATTCGGCTCAAGCTTCAATAATACGATAAGAGAAAAACTGAATACGCTTAGAAGACAATAATGACAGACAGCAAAAAGGCCGCCTAGGCGACCTTTGTATAATCTGATTAAGTATCAGTTAATTATAGAGTTACAACTTGAGCAGCTTGTAAACCTTTTTGACCGTTTTCAACGATGAATGATACTTTTTGGCCTTCAGTCAAAGTTTTGAAACCTTCAGAAGCGATTGCGTTGAAATGTACGAATACATCAGCGCCGCCGTTGTCTTGAGATAGGAAACCAAAACCTTTAGTTTCGTTGAACCACTTTACTGTACCAGTTGCTTTGTTAGACATAATTTGTCCCTTATATAGAAATTCATAGGATTGCTGCGCACTTGCGCAAGGTGCTAAAGCATGAATTATTTAATGTAGCTAATCATGTAAGGGAAATATTAGGATAACAACTTTTACGATGGGATTCTAAGAATTTACTTTTACTTTTGATTTTCATTAATAACTCTTAACTATAGAGCCAGATAACTATAAGGCTTTCACTCTTATTAAGCAAACGTTTTATTCAAAAATAACCAAATAAACTCAAATCTCCGAATAGAACAATCAATTGAGTCGATTCGAGTCGTCCCGCCGATGCTCCTTTTGCTCTTCTTTATACTCATACTCACCATCAAACGTCTCACCCTCAGTATTAGGTCGAGATTGTGATGATTGATGAGAGAACGAGTCAGGACCACTCATGGTATTCACAACCAAATACCCCATTAGGTAATGAGCCAAACGCGCCCTTGGAATAGGCAGCAAAACGAGCATGCCGATTCCATCAGTAATGAATCCAGGTGTCAGTAATAAAACACCAGCGACGGCCAACAACATACCTTCGATGATTTGCTGTGCCGGCACTTCACCGCGTTGCAAACGCTGCTGGACCGACAGGAACGTCAATACACCTTGACTACGCACCAGTATCGCCCCAACCAAAGCGGTAAATAGGATTAAACCAAGCGTTGGCCATAACCCTAAAAAACCACCGAGCTGAATCAGCACCGCAATCTCAATAATTGGCAGGGCAATAAATAAACATAATAAAATAAGCAAGCTAGCTTCTCCTTAATTTAACCTTACCTGACACACCGTCTGGAAACCTAACACCTCCACCATGTGTTGACGAGTCTATGGCAACGACCATCCACCATCCACATTTTTCAAATTAACGTGATGCCCACGTAACTGCAACTTTGTTACGTCATCAGTCTGTCATTTATCGTCATCGACCAGACTCTCCCAACCAATCTATTCAGCTCAATCATACGGTTGCAATTACCCTTCAACTCAGAGTGAGATTACGCTGATAAATATTCTATAAAATAATTCTTATTTTCAATATGTTAACTTTCCATTAAACGAATTCGCTCAAACCATGAGATCTTAGCTAAAGATCCCGAATCTCTACGCGGCTATGCACCGGAAAGGTGATCCAGTTCCTATTTTTTATCTACTGGTCAAGTATGATTAGCCAAGAAGTCAGGACAGATTTTCCCAGCCAACCATTCTGGTGAACGGATTCTTAAGACAGAGATGGCTAAGTGTGACTAATCAGAACAATTATCTTAAGGATCCTGTGATGGCTACCCTATCTGAAACCCCTATTACGAACCAAGCAACCCGTATCGAAGAAGACCTACTCGGCGAACGCCATGTTCCTGCCGATGCTTATTATGGTATCCATACCCTGCGGGCGATAGAAAACTTCAATATTTCTAATGTTACGATCTCAGATGTCCCTGAATTTGTTCGTGGCATGGTCATGACCAAAAAAGCGGCCACACTCGCCAATAAAGAACAAGGCGTGATCCCGAAAGATGTCGCTAACTACATCATTCAAGCCTGTGATCTGATTTTGGAAACCGGTAAGTGTATGGATCAATTCCCTTCCGACGTTTTCCAAGGTGGCGCAGGTACTTCAGTGAATATGAATACCAATGAAGTGATTGCCAACGTTGCTCTTGAGCTGATGGGTAAACAAAAAGGCGAGTACCAGTTCATTAACCCTAATGACCATGTCAACAAGAGCCAATCGACCAACTGTGCTTATCCAACCGGATTCCGGATTGCAGTTTATAACAGCATCCTAAAACTGATTGAATCGATTGAATACATCAAAGCTGCTTTTGAGCTTAAAGCCGTTGAGTTTAAACAAATTCTCAAAATGGGTCGTACTCAGTGTGGGGGACTGTTAAGAATGAGACGGTGGGGTAGATGAGTCAGTGGCCCAGAAGCCGCGTAGTTATTGAGTTCTGACAGTTCAGGAGTAAAACTTAATTATCGTTTAGAGTGGGACATATTGTTCATAATTATGGGGTACACCGTTAAGAAAATACCACACAAAGCGTCTATTAACTCCCTTCAAATGAACTATAAACCACCTTTCAGAAGTTCGTAAGCTGCTGCCCAATCCTTGCTTAGTTCGTTGCCGTCGTCAATCTTTGTGATTGCGTGAGCGTTGAATGAGCGCTGGACACTCTCGCTTGGGCTGAATTCGAGTATAGCAGCATGGAACAGAAAGCGCCGCCCGCCCAGCTCGATTAACCCCAGCAGTTCCCCTACTGCTTTGTCCAGGTATATGGAGTGTGGCAGGTTGAGGGTGGTTAGCAGGTCTGCCGCTTCATCCTCGGTTATGCTGTGGCGCTGAATGGCGCTCTTTAAGGTGCGGTCGTCTATCACCACCAGAGCAGTGCGAGGCGGTACGCCGTTGCGGTCCATGCCATTCAGAACATCTGAAGTCAGGTAAGCCGCTGGCCGATATTCTCCGACGGGTTCAGACTCTCGCAGAGTGTTGCACCAACGCGCGAAATTTGACGGGCTGCCGGGTATTGGTAGACCGTCATTCTGGGTATATTGGTGTGGCTCCAGAAAGTCGCTGAATATGTTGTTCCGTATGCGAGGCGGCAGGGTTGTCAGTTTTTCCGCGAAGGCTGACTCAGCAGCCAGCCAGGCTTTGCCCACATTATAGTCCCAGCCGACACCAATACCCTCTGGAATGTCTCCGTACACTTCGCCCGTGCGGCTGTTGACTCGCTCGGTCTTGCGTATCTGCGGGGTGTCGCTGATACGGCCACCTTGGCGCTGGACGTCTCGGTCAGAGAGGGTGCGAACACTGCACCGGCAGCCATAGTCATTTGGCGGGTAGTGCGTGTTCCAGAATGGATCATCTATTGGCAGAATCAGCCGGTCCCAGGCGGCGTGCTGAGGGCGCACCCTGTCGTCGCCAACAGTCAGATATTGTAGGTATGGGCGGCGGGTTTTTGTCTCTTGCATTTGCGACCAGCGGCCAGCCATTTGAGCACTGCGCAAATTGTTGTCATAGATAACGCGAGTGCGCCACCCTTGCTCACCTCTATAGCTCCAGCCGTGCTCCTGAACAATACTGTCAAAACGGCGGCGAAACTCGCTGATACCTTCTCCTGCTTCAAGGGCTTCGGTGATGGCGTCGTGAAAGTCCCTTAGTAAGTCAGCCTTTGTTGCTCCAGCAATGGCGAACCCTTTGGCATGAATGTCACCCAGAAAGTCGTCCCAGCGCTCGGTTGGAATGCGCAGCTTGCCGCGCAGGTTTTCTATGGCACGGGTATTTGGAAGGCTGACCGCCTCAGTCTCCACCGGCATTTTCGCCCCCTTTAAGCCACTCGAAAGCCAGGGCTTCAGCGGTCAAGTTTGCCAGTGTGGTGTCATCCATACGCGGGTACAGCTCCCCCAGCGCCTGCTGGAACTCGCGCAGGCCTTTGCCCTGTCGCTCAAAGTCAGCCAGCATTTTCGCCACCGGTGCCAGGTAGTCCGACTCAATCGCCTTATCCACCGAGTCCAATAGTGCCTCGTCAGCCTCTGCGTAGTGGTATTGGCCACAATCAGGGCATGGTGAGCGCTTGTTAAAGGCCGCAGGCTGTTGCCGGTTTCCGCCTTGCGGTATGGCGTCGTCGTCGCTTTCGGCCATTGGTATATTAAGCTCTTTATGCATAGCGCTTCGACTTACCCGGTCGCTGTTGCGAATGGCAATTTCGTAAACCTCCGCCCGGTCTTTGCGTGCCTCCTGTTCTTCGTAAAACTCAAAGGTTGGCGCGGCTACGTCTTCACCCAGGTTGATCGTGGTAATCCAGCGGAAGGCTTCGTCAAAGGCGAAGGCGATAACCTCCCGATCCGATTCGTGGACGCTGGTTTCGCGCTCTCGGGCTGTTTCCGACGCGGCCCGCGCCCCGGTGCTGTTTTGCTCTGTGGCCAGGCTCTGACTGGTCAGCGCCTTAGACATTTCGCGGTTGCATTCGTGTATCAGTAGCTGCTGCACCGGGCTGGAAGCCTGTCCGCCGCCCTTAGCCTCCAGCAGGTCGATGTGTCCACCCTCTTGAAACACCGCGTAGCCTGCTTCTACCAGCTCTTCCAGGGCTTCGCTCAGGCTGTTCTGTTCGTGCTCCGGCGTACCTGCCGGGTATTTGCCGATTGGGAACGGCAAGCCAAAGCGTTCGCAGAGCTTCACAAACCACTTGAAGCCGCCATGCTTAAAGGTATAAGGCCAAAAGCATGAGCTTAAAAGTGCGGTCCCATACGGATTATCATGGCTCGGCATGTGGCGGGTCACCAGGAATCGGTAGTCCTCGGCAGGTACGCCATGGGCCGGATGTTCGCGGGTGCGAATCCGCAGGTTGTTTTCATGGTCAAAAGCAAAGCGACGGTTGGGGCGGTCGACGATGGCCTTGGGTAATATCAGGTTACCGTTGCGCTCCCAGATTACCTCATGCACACGAAAGCCCCGAAACACGGCGGTGCCCATGTTCCAGATTACATCAGGCCAGGTCATGCCTGGTGCTGGCCGTCGTGCCATCCATTGCTCGCAAAGCTCTGCCGCCCGCATTGCCTTGGCATCCTCTGCGCCTGGTACCACGCGGTGCTCATAGCGAAGCAGGCCTGCTCGAACAGAGCGCAGCTCACCAATTACGTGGGCGTCTGCCTGTATGGCATCGAAAACCGCCTCGCTTTTTCCTGCTTTGCGTAGGATGGTGTCGGGGTTTGGTAGGATCGCCAGCGCCTGGTAAAAGCCAGGGTCGCTATCGCGTCCGGCCTGCGGGCCTGCAACCAGCGACTTGCTCAGCCGCCGAACGTCTGACTGGGTGATGCTCATGCTTCGTAACCTCTCATATCTATACTGTTGCGCCGCCGTCCTGTTCGCAGAGTGCCGCGCGTGCTGTGTCCGCTTATGGCCAGCATCCATAGCATGTGCAATGCGTCCGGCCCGTCGTCATGGTCTGCCTCGGGCCAGTGCTTAAGTTGTTGTAGCAGGGTGTGTTGCGAGCGGTGCAGCCGGATAAGCTGGTTTACCACGTGCGGCTGCAGGGACTCAATGCGCAGGGCTTTGTCGGTGCTTGGTGTGATGGCTCTGGCTGGCACCGGCACCCCTTCTTTGGCGCTGCGCTTGACCAGTTCAGTGCGCAAAAACTCTTGAAACTGCACCGACTCGATACCCCACACCTGGCAGTGGTACTCAGCCTGAAGGTTGATAATGTCTGAAATGATGCGATCAGGAACGCGGCGGCTTATGCTGGCCTCCACCACATCCAGCACTCCATGCTCACGGTCATAACCTCCAATCAATAAGGCAGACGGGTCGCGCCCCGTGTTGTTCTTGCCCAGCGAGGGGTCGCACGCACCATAGAACACCCAGTCGCGGGAAGGCTGCACCCAGAAGGTGATGCCGGTAGAGAACGGGCAGGACTCGCCCGCGCTCGGGTCTTGTTGCATCTCGCAAGCGAAGGCGTCGTGGTCGTCTGCGCGTATCTTCATCAGCGCCACCAACGGGCGAACCTCTGGCCAGCTCACCACTGCGCCCCGGTCCATTTCCTTTTTCCGCTCCCGGTAGAAGCGGTCGGCCACCTCTTCACCTTCATTCAGCAGCAGTTCTTCCCAGCGGTCCCAAAGGTCCATGCGGTCGGGCCACTCAAGCACAGCTCGGAACACACGCGCGCGCCACGTAGGGCGGGCCTGAATTCTCGCCAGTACCGAGTCGTAATGCAGGATGGTGCCGATATACCCAACATCCATAGTGCCGTCTGGCGGCCCCAATTTAAGCACCGCTTTGTTGATCCAGGCGACCAGCTTGTCGCGCTGAGTCAGAGAGCGCACGTTTTCGTCGTTCTCTATATCATCCAGTAAGACCAGGTCGGGGCGGTGAGGGCCGTGGCGCAAACCCCGTAAGCGCTTGAGTGCGCCAAAGGCCTGCACTTTGCGATTGTTGCGGGTAACAATAACACCGATTTGCCACACCCGACCGCGCCCTGCAACGTCCGGGAAGTCTTGGGCCAGGCGTGGGTTGCTCTCCAGTTCTGCCTTGATGGCCTCCAGCATGGTCACTGCCTGGTCGGCTGTGTCCATGATGATCACGGTGTACCACTTCCAGCCGTTCAGAATGCACCACAACGAAAAAAGCTGGGTTACCAGGGTGGACTTGGCCTCGCCGCGCGGTGCCGCTACGGCGTACTTATTGCCCTTATTCTCTTTCAGCTTCGGTGCCAACTCGCTGGACACCCAGCGGTGAAAGTTCGACTCTTTGTTGCTGACGTAGTGCGGGAAGTAGGTCAGGCAGAAAAAGCGAAAGTCTGACACCTGCTTGGCCACTCGGGCGCTCTTCGCCTTTGCGTCCACTGCAAAGCCGTCCACCTCCGCCTCGATGCGCGCGCGCAACTCACCGGCGTACTGTGCAAGTTGCTTTTCAAACTCGCGGCGCGTTAGTTTAGCCATTCGCCACCTCGGCAGTTGCCAAGCCTAGCTCCGCACGCAGTCGCTCCGCCGCCACCTGAAAATAACCCTCTGACATTTCCACGCCAACGAACTGGCAGCCAGCACGTAATGCGGCCACTCCGGTGGTGGCGCTGCCCATAAAGGGGTCGAGCACCACGCCGCCCGGCGGCACAATGCGGACCAGCTCTTCCATCAGTGGTTCTGGTTTGCCTACCTGATGCAGACGCGGACCCTTGCGGGGAGCGCAGGTAAAGACGCCAGGCAATGCGGGCGCTTCGGAATTGGGGGGCATGGGTCCTTTACTGCCCCAGAGTACGTATTCTGCCTGAGCGCGGAACCGGCCTTTCGATGGGCGAACGCCCTGGGTTTTGTCCCACACTGCTACACCCCGCCATGAGAAACCGGCTGCCTGCAAAGCGTCCGAGCTTACCGGTAGTTGCCGCCAATCGGTAAACATGCAAATGGCAGCCCCCGGACGCATGACGCGGTAGCACTCACTGAGCCACAGAGTGGCCCAGGCAAGATAGCCGCGCTGGTCGCGGTTGTCGCCGTCAAAGTCGGGCAACACCTCTTTCTGGCCGGTGGTTACATACTTGGTGCGGGTGCTGGCCTGGCGATCACCACGAAACGCACCACCACTTGAGTAAGGTGGGTCGGTTATAACTGCATCCACACTGCCGCTGTCCATGGTGGCCAAGGCGCGTAGCGCATCCCCTTGAATCAGGCTGACGCCCGGCAATTTCATGCTATCCATAAATCTCGCTCAAATGCTCCCCAAAGGGTTCCAGAATCTCCAAAAACACCTCGGTGTGTTGCGGGTGTTTCTGGCGTATGTACTCGGCCAGGTGCTTGGTTACGTCCAGCGCAATAGACAGCTTGGCCAGCTCGGGGCTGGTTGCACCGGCAGCCTTCACGGTCTTGGTGTAGGCGTCGGACAGGCGACTGATTGCCTCCGCCCGTTCTATCGGGTCACCACTGTGGGTGCGCAGGGCTTCGAGCGTGGTTTGAAACAGCTTTATAAAATCGTCCAGCACCGCCGCCGTAAGGTCGCCCAGCCCACCGTTGCTTATGCGGTCGGCCATACGGGCGTTGTCCCAGCAGTCGCCACGTTCCCGCGCATTCGCTTTCCAGCGCCGCGCTGTCTCATAGCGGACGTCGTGCATGGCCGCTGCCTGCGTTAGTGGTACCCGCCCCTCCACGTATGATTTGCGGACGGCTTGCCGGGTTTCCTTCGTGTGCGCCATTAGCCACCCTTCATCATTAACTTGGCCAGCTCCACCGCAACGGCTGCCAGGCCACCCGCCAGACCGCCGGTGCTGGCACTTTTCAGGTTGACGTTCGACAGCGCTGTGTTCAGGTCGTCAATGTCCTTTTCCTGCGCTTTCATGCGGGCATCCAGTGCCGCCTTCAGATCGTCAATGCGTTGATTGGTGTGCTTGCCCTGGTTGGTAACCAGTTCGCGAATTGCCCCCAGCTCGCTGCGCATCTCTACCATCAGCATCAGCATTTGGTGCTGTGGGTCCTTTGCCTGCTGGTGCAGGTTGCTGCTATCTCGATCAGTCATGATAGGTCTGGCACTCCGTACAACGTGTCGCGCCCGGCTTGATGGCCAGGCGTTTCGGGTTAATCGTTACGCCGCAATCAAGGCAAGCGCGAGAATCGCCGGGCGCAATGGGTTGTGCGTCCGTGCTGCTCTTTGCCTTGGCCCTTGCCAGCGCTATGTCTCTTTGTCGCTGCTCTGCGTCAGCGGCGTGGTCTGCAAAGTCCACAGGTTTACTCCTTCTTGTTGTTGCTCTGCCACTGCCGAATCAGCGGGAACAGCAATAAGGCGAACAGTGCCGTTATGGCAATGCGCCGCCACCGCCATTTGCGGTTAATCAGATCGGGGTCTTCGTGCAGGGTTGAATCAGCCATTAGCGCCTCCTTGCCACCAGGACTTCACGTCGAAGCATGGGCATGGCTTGCGGTTGTCAAGGTCGCGGTGTCCACACACAGCGCTGACGCCGTATGCCTTGGCGAGGCTTTGCACCAGGCTGTCCAGTTGCTGCCACTGGGCGCGCGTGAAGTTACAGTCCGGTTGCCCTTGTTCGCTCATGCCGCCCACCAGGCAGACGCCCAGGCTGTCGCCATTATGGCCAGCCACATGAGCACCGGCCTGCTCTACAGGTCGGCCTTTCTCCAGCGTGCCGTCGCGACGGATCACGAAGTGGTAGCCAATGTCACGCCAGCCGTTTTCCTCAACGTGCCAGCGGCGTATGTCAGCCGCTCCTATATCCATGCTTGGCTTGGTGTAAGCGCAGTGGATAACAATTCGGTTAATGGCTCGCATAAATACCCCCAAGTAGGAAATTAAACATGGGGCAAGGGTAAGCGGCCCGGTTACTGCGGGCAGGTACGGAAATGTTTCAGCGGGAAGAGTAAAACAGAGGGAGGTGTTACAGGTCGAACAGGCTGCGCTGCTGCGTGTGGCTGCTTACGTAGCTGTCACTGGCGGCTAGAATGTTTGAAATTTGCCGCGTAGTCAAGTCATACCGACGAGCCAGTGTTGCCAGGCTTTCACCCTGGGAGGCTTCTTCGCAGATGCGGCGATTGCGGATCTGAATCAAGGCTTTGTCCAGCTTGGGAAGGGTCAGGGTTTGGCCGCCATACTCTTCGCTGAGCGCCTTGGCGCAGTCGGCGGGCATGATCTTGGTGAGCACCTCGCTGCGCTCGCCATGGATAGGTACCGTGTAAGGGGTGCCGCCCCGCGCGCGCAGCAAAGACAAGGTGGCAGGCAGGCCAATGGTGGCTGCCAGTAGGCGTATTTGAGGGGGGAGCTGTGAAAGCTCCACGCCCTCATTGATTAAGTGGTTCAGTACCGCCTCTTGGGTCAATCTGTTATCTCCTTTTGTAACCCTACCCGAACACACCAACCCTTCAAGGCTTCAATGGCCTGATTGAGCTGGTGGCCGTCCGCCCATTCCAGTCGCTCCAGGCTCTTGACTTGCCCAACACACCAGCGGTGCATGGCCTGCTCGCTGCGGTCGCGCACGTGGCCTTTGTCGGCCAGTAGCGTCCACATGGCGTTGAGCTTGGCAATGCGCGCCTTGCGCCACTTGGCTGTACTCAGCCGGGTGCCGGTGCGCTTAACTTTAAAGCCGTTGCGCTTCAGGTGCTCCAGCGCCTGATCCAGTTGCGCCACGGTCATGGTTTTGGCCGATACTTTGCCACCCTTCTCAGTTGCGCCGTATTGACGCAAGATAAGGCGGTAGGTTTCTTCGTCCAGTTGCAGCTCACGCTGCCCTACCGCCAACAGGCGGTAGAGCTGGACGCGGCGGTCGCCACCCTTGGTTGTGGTGGCTGGCTTAGCTGACATAGCCGAACCCTCCGCACTTCTTGCAGCGCTCGCTGTAGTCGTGACCGCTGATGTTCGGGTATTCAATCTCGCCCGAACCTTCGCAGTGCGTGCAGGTTGGCGGTTCCAGGCTCCACTCGTCGTCAGCCAGGCGCACAATGTCGACCTCAGTTTGCGGCCATAGCTTACGGGCCAAGCGCTGCACCGCCTCTTCGGGGGAGGCGGTGCAGGTAGCCCGCTTCCCTTTAACCGTGTTGGTGGTGTAGGTTCCGCCCACGTATTTGGTGTGACAGGTTATTCCGGCCATATCACACCCCCGCAATGTCCAGGCTGATAGCCTGGTACCGGTCGGTGTTGCCTACGCGCTCATAGAAGCGAACATAAGCCTTGCTGCCTACAACCTGGCACGCCTCGCTAATCGCCTTCATGGCCTCCTGCCAGCGGTGGTCGGTGATTTCCAGGCGACGCAAAGCCAGTACGCGGGCGGTGCGAATGTCGCCCTTCTGGTCCACTCGGAACGCATCGTTAACCAGCGTTAGCAGCTCAGGCTTTGCTCCTTCGCTCCAGTCTTGCAGGCATTCGTCGATCAGCGCCTTAGCCGCCTGCAGCCGTTCATCGAACGCAATGCTTTCATGGATAGCGCGCTGCACCTTGTACTGGCCGTCAAAGCTGAGCAGGGATACATTGCCCTTTTTCCCGCCCATTTTCACCCCGTACTGCTCGGCGCTCAGCTCAATAAACGCCTCAATATCGCCAAAGGTGGCTGCTTTAAATTGTGTCAGAGTTTCTTGCAAGGCCTTGGCTTTTTGCACCAGGTCGCGCACCAGTTGGTCGCGCTCCTTGTCGATGGGCTTGATCATGTCTTCATGCACCAGGCGGCCCTGTGCGTCTTTCAGGTAGCCAGCCGGTACCTGTTCGTGCTGTTGTTTAGTCATGGTGTTGTGCTCCTTTGGTCTTGGTCGGTAGCCCCTCCGGCATGGGTATGCCGGCGGCGCTGGTCAGGTAACGCAGTGCGTGAATAAAGCGCTGCCTCTTCGCTCATGGGCGGCATAAAGCCCAGGTTGCGGGCGGTGGCGTCTGGGGCGGGCAGCAGTTGCTCACCTTCACCTAGCGGCCACAGATGCCGCATTTCCATAATGGTGGCCTGGTGGTCTGCCTCTGCAATCAAAGCGCGAACGGTCAGGCTTGGCGGGTCCAGACGAAAGGCGCACTCAATAGCCGCCTGAAGTTGCTGGGCCGCTTTCTCAAGTGGTTCACGCATTCCCGGCAGCGCCTTGAGTGGCCGGATGATGTCGCCCATATAGGCCTCGTGAGCGTCGTGCAGCAGCGCGTGCAGTACGTCTACCGGGGTGGTGCCTTTGACCTCCTCCACATAGTCCGCCACCCACACGCTGTGCTGGGCCACACTCAGCCCGCCGCCGTGACCATGGCCCAGGTAGCGGCGCTGGCTGGCCAGGCTCCAGGCAATATCCCACCAGTGAACGGCGGCGGGGTCGGCGTTAGCCAGATCCATAATGCGCCCACTGTAGGTCAGCATTACCGTGGGCGGGTGGCCCTGTTCGGTGGCCGGGTGCAGCTCCTGAACCTTGCCGTGACAGCAGGCCCCTACGCCACTCACCAGACGCGAATCCCAGCGGCCACATACTTCGCATTCACCTTCCTTGCGTGCCAGGTTATCGGTTTGCATGGCGCACCTCCTTGGGTACCGGGTTGTGCTTGTGGCTGTGGTGGCGCAGCGGTTCCACAATGCGCCCACCGCACACCTTCGCGCTTGCCGGAATCATTGCCTGGGTCAGGCGTTCAGCCTCCATTTCGGCCAGCGCCTCGCGGGTGGCCACTTCCTGCTGTGCAGGCAGGAGCGGGGCTGGGTCTTCCCCAGCCCTCTCCATCTCCATGTAGTGGTCCGGGCTGCGCAGGAATGCCACGAAAGGCACTCCACGGCGGCGGTGAATGTCATGCTTAACAAACACCTCCCCCCAGTATTCGATGTAAGCGTCGGTGTAGCGGGTCATTACGCGACCTCCTTTGTTGTTGTGCGACGGGCGGCGCTGAGGTTCAGCACCTTTTGTGCGATCTGGTCCAGCAGCCCCACGCTCAGGGTGTGCCCCTGGCGCAGGCCGTAGTCGCGCAGCGCGGGCAGCAGGCCTTCTACCAACAGGCGGGCGCTGCCCTGACTGTAATCCCATAGGCGGTCGAGCAGCGCCTGCTCTGGCTCGCCGGTTTGCTCCAGCGCAGCCAGGCACAGAGCGTCGTGGTCTTCGCGGGTGATGCCTTTAACGATGGGCGGCCAGAAGGTGATGCGCGAACGCACCCGGTTAAAGCGACCGTGAGCAGGCTTGATCAGGTTGTTCAGCTCTTCTGTGCCAGCCAGCACCACGCCAATACCTGCCAGGTCGCGAATGCGGCGCAGGTCATCCAGTGCGGTGGGTTGCAGGTTCTCCGCTTCGTCCACCACCAGCAGGGTGTCGGTGCCCTTGAGTGCATCCACCAGGGCGAGGAAGCGGGCGTCGTTGGTCTGCCGTGGCGGCACCACTTCAAAGGCGTTGGTCAGCACTTGCAGCAATGTGCCGGTGCTCATTTGCGGGTGGCTTTCAATCAGCACCGTGCTGGGGTGGCGGCGGGCGTATTCTTTCAGGCAGGTGGTTTTGCCTGTGCCCACATAGCCATGCACCAGCCCCACGTTGCGGTAGGCGCTGGCCCGCTGGCACACGCTGTTGACCAGTTGATACATGCTAGTTTCAACAAACGGCACCTGGCCAATGTCGCGCCGTGCGTCCTGGCGGCTGATGGCGTCCAGCAGCTTGGCCAGATGTTTGGCGGGTGGCGCACCGTACTTACCTGCAATCACCTGGTTCAGGGTGGCCGCATTTACGCGCGCCACCTTGGCCAGCCATGCCTGGCTTTTCTGGTGGCTGTTCAGCCAGTCAATCACCTGCAGCGTGTGTTCCTGGTCTTGCTCTGAATAGCGCTCATGCCACTGCGTAGGCTTGGCGATTGGCTCGTAGTTGCTCGGCTGAGTTGTGCTTTCTTGTTTCATGCAATATACTCCTATTGCTTGTTTATGGCGGGTGGTTCCCGCTGTTAGTAAAAGTTGGCTCACTCTTGGTCGAGGTAGCCCACGTCGAAAACGTCGATTTCCGGTAGGGAGTCGGCGTTTTTTTCTGCCTCCAGAAACTCCACCGCGCCCAGATCTTCAATGGCCGCCAGTGTGTCGGTGTGCTCCAACGTTGGCCGCGCCCGGCGCTCAGCTTCTTCAATGTGTTTTTCATGCCGCTTTATTTGGGCTTTCAAGCGCTTCTCTTGCAGGTCTTCCAGGCGGCTCGCGGCAATGGCGTCTTTCTTATTCACCAAGGTTGCCTCGCAAATAAACCGCTGGTCTTCGTCGCGTATCACCACCAGGTTGTCGTCCTGCAAGTTGTACTGAACCACCACCTGCTTACCGTTAAAGCTAGGCAGTGTGTCGTGGCCATAGACGCGGTTGAACAGATTCACCCAGCCCCGGCGCACCGTGCGCTTGGCTTGCGGCCACACCAGGTCCTGCGGCTCGCAATGCAACGGCACCCGGTTCAGGCTATCCCAAAGCTCTGCCGGTGATTTGCCGCCCAGGGCTTTTTTCGGGGTGTTGTTGTGCCAGTCCACCCACTTGGCCACCGCTTCGCGATACTCGGTATAGGACGGAATGCGGATCTCACCTTTGCGGATCTTGAACTCCAGGCGACTCAGGGCGTCGTCGGTACGGCAATGGCCACAGTACGCCTCAAAGGTTTTGCCCAGCCGCTCTTCAAACCAGTGGAACAACCCCTCCACCAAGCCCTTACCTTTGGCGTTGCCTGGCAGGGCGTGCATGGACTCAATGGCGAAGCGTTGCAGAAAGCCGGTCACTTCGTCGTCGATCAGCTTATTCTTAAAGCCTGAACCGGGGTCTACGTGGATCATGGCCGGGGTGTGGTCGTGTGACGCCATGGCAGCGGTCAGGCTGTATAGCGTGGTAACCGCGCTTTCGTCTTCGGCCAGCCACCAGCCGGGAATGTACTGGCTGCGCAGGTCGATCCACACCGTCAGCTCGGGGCGGTAGTGCTTGCCACTGTTGGGGTGCTGCACGTACACGTCGCAGCGGTGTCCGTCGCCCTGGTAGATCAACCCCACCGGCACCTTGCTGACGTCGCGCATGATGTGCGGCTTGATGTTCTGGTTGTAGTAGTGGCGACCCATGCGCTTAACACCGAACTCGCCCAGCTCGGCAGGCAGCGACTTGAGGTAGCGGCGCACTTTTTGCGGCGTGACCTCCCAGCCCTCCTGTTGCAGCCAGATGGCTACGGTGCTCATGTGTGGCTTGGTGGGGCTGTTGAACAGGTGGGTGGCGCGCACCTCCCACCCTTCGCTTTTGCGTTGGCGGCCCTTGCGGGAGTCGGCCAGTGCCAGCAGCTTTTCGGCGTAGCTTCCGGCGTCTTCAATGGCCTGCCACCAGCGCAGCAAGGTGGAGCGCCCTGGCATCTTGCCGATGGTGTCGAGCGCATCCTGGGCGAACTCCGGGAGCTGCTGAGTGCGGGCCGTGGCCAGCAGCCACTCCACGCTTTTGGAGCGGCTGATGCCAAGCTGTTCGTGCTTCTCAATGGCCACATTCAGGAACGTAAGCCGGGCCTCGCTGAGCGTGCGCTTTACCTTGGGCAGGCGCGACACTTGCAGGTCCGGCGTGTCGTTTACCGTCAGGCTTTGGGTGTGGCTCATTTCGTTAAGTTTGGCGACGCTACCCATGGTTACGCCCTCCGGTCTTGGTTGATGAAGCGGGCAAGGTGTAGCTGCACCCGAAGCGCAGCGGCTTCCACCTCAGTGGGCTGTTCAGCACAATACAGCTCCCGCATCAGTTCAATCAGGTCAGCGCTGGGCTGGATTAGTAACGCGTCCAGCCGATTGCTTTGGTCTTGGTTCAGGGTTTTCATGGGCTTAGCCCTCCACCTTCTTCGGGCGGCCACGGCGGCCCGCGTTTACCTTGTTATGGCGCGCCGCAGAGCGAGCCTTGCGCGCGGCTTCATCGGCAGCCAGCAGGCTATCGCGCTTCTCCTGGAACACGGCCAGCTCTTCTTCGCTGTATTTGTGGCCCAGCACAGAGCCGCCCACGGAGTCGCTGTAGCTTTCTTCCAGCTCCTGCATCAGGCGTAGCGCCGGGGCAATGGCACCGGCCAGGTTGTGGTACAGGGTGGCGGCGCAGTTCACGCGGGCTTCGGCCTGGCCGCTGTCGTCCAGGTGGCCGCGCGGGTTGGGTGGCTGGCTGAACAGCTCGGTGGCCTTTGGCCCCAGGAATCGCTCATACAGATTTCGCAGGCCGTTCAGGCCACCCAGTATCACGTCGGTGGTGGCGTAGCTTTCTTCGCGGATTTCCAGCACGTCGGGCGACATGAAGTTGAACGACTTCTCGAAGCGCTCATACCCGGCGGCCAGCTTCAGTTCGTTGCGGGCGGTCTCCAGCTCAATGTCTTTGCTCAGCAGTTGCTCAGCCATGCGGGCTTTTTGTTCGCGCAGGTCTTTAATACTGAAGCGCAGGTCGCGCACGCTCAGGGCTTCCAGCTCTTCGCCGTCTTCGTTTTCGAGGAACTCGTCCAGCACCTCCGGCTCGGCCTTGGCCAGCTCCAGCACCTTGCTTTTGGGCAGCTCGGCAAAGCGGCGCAGGCGTTCGTCGGGTTGGGCGGCGAGGAAGCGGGCTATTTGCATGCACTCAGAGGCACGGAACCGGTTCAGACCAATGTTCTCTAGGGCGTCTTCAAACTGGCCATGCTCAAGGCTCTCCTTGAGCGCCGTGAGACCTACGCCAATCTTGGCAATAGTCATCCCCAGTGTTTCTGTCTGGCGGCGCAAATAGCTGATCATTTCCGCCTGACTCTGGGATACGTCTACACCGACAACGCTGGCAACTCGGCTTATGTCCTCTTTGGTGAGGGCCCCGCCAAGTTTTGAGATGGCCAAGGCCTGGGCGGTGGCGTCGCCTGAATCTTTAAATGTTCGGACAGTCCGAACATTTGCTTTTTCCTCCACCGGCTCCATGCTCAGCACATCTTCAATGTCGATCTGCTCTTCGTCGCGGCGCGCGGCCGGGGCCAGTACGTCGATGTTCACGTCGATTTCAGGGGTATTGCTCATAGGGTTCATTCTCTGGGTCGAGGGTTAAGCGGCTTTGTTTTCGGCGTACAGGCCGGGAACAATCTCTTGCCCTACGGTGCGGCTAAGCTGCACCAGAATGGCAAAGGTGATGCGCCCACGGGGGACGTCTTGGGTGCCTGCATAGCGGTTGATGCTGGCCAGGGTGGTGAACTCGCAGAAGCCGTGCTCCCGTGCCCAGCTGCGGATGCTGTAGCCTTGCAGCATGAGTTCTACTCTGATTTCTTGCTTATTCATGGCGGTTACTCCTGTTTTGCTTTGTGGTGAAAGTATTGAAACTGATATATCCTGTACTCGATTAGTTTCCATATTAGACCACGGATAAAGATCATGTCAACAGATAAATCAACGAATGAAGATCATCGATTTGAAGAGGTCATGCGCAGGGTCTTGGAAGTGGTTGGCGGTTCATCACAACGCCAAGCCGCACAGGCTCTAGGAATGAGTGCTGGCGACCTAGGTAATAGAAAGGCTCGTGCAAAGTTGCCGTGGGATCAGCTTTATGAGTTTGCCCGATCTCATTCCGTTTCCGTCGACTGGCTCCTAACCGGCGAAGGCGAGATGTATCGCCCCGGCGCTGACCCCAAACCCACTATGGCGAATTTTCTTGCCCGCATTCAGCCCGAGCGCGAACGCCTGGGGTTAAGCCGTGCTGAGCTGGCCAGCAGGCTGGGCGTGCCGGAGCAGCAGGTGGCAGACTGGGAGACGGGCGCGGGCCGCCTGACGGCAGGAGACATGGTGGCGCTGGAGCAGATCGGGCTGAACCTTAAAAGCCCGGCGGGCGACCTGTACCGCACCCCGCCCGGCGGCTTGAGCAAAGCGCAGCAGATGCTGCTGAAGCTGATCGGCGAACTGAGCGAGCCGGAGCGCGAGGCGCTGCTGAAAGATGCAGAGAGCCGCCAGGCCATTAAGCAGGTGCAGGCCATGCAGCAGCAGATGGAAGCGCTGCGGGCTGAGCTGGACGCCATGAAAAAAAATTTAGAATGAATTGCACGGATTGAGTAACTAGATGATTGGTTCGGAATTGAATTTATATGGCGGGCTTATTGTTGAGGAGGACTTGCCTTACCCTTTTGTTTTGTATCCGCGCAATTACGGCACATTTATTGGCTTTGCTCGTGAAGAAGGTGCGGGCTGGGTTCTTTGTGCCTGCGCTCGCCAGTCGATTGATGTTCTTTTGGGTTACCACCGATTAAAAGGGGCAGAGCGCCTTGTTGGCCGTCACGGTGCTGCCCTTAGTCTAGATGAGTTTCCGGGCAAACTTGTGGCTCACTTGGAGCTTGAGGGTGCTGAGGTTCTTGCGTTGGGGCTTGATAACTTTCAGTTCGTTGAGGGGGTTTGCCATTTATGTGCCAAAGGTGCGCCACTGATCGTTCACACGCCCAGAATGTACGGCACTGAACTGGAGTACCGGTTGGGTTGGTATTTGCGGCAACAACAGTTGGCGTGGGGTATTGTTCATGGCCCTCATGCTTTTATGCCTCGGCATCTTCCGCAATCGCTATGGAATTTATGGGTTACAGAGGATGAATTGCATACGGGTGAAGCCTACCAGTTTCTGCGTCTGCGATTAATTGAAAAGCAAGTCGCTAGCTTGGAAGATCAAGATATATTCAAAAAGGTAAAAAAGGCTGTACACGATGAAGTCCGGGCACGCCTGGGCATAAAAGGGGTTGCCACCAGACTCAACGAAACGCTTTTATACTACTCAGTGTGCCAGGTGTTTCCCGCAGAGCAGGTTCTGCGCCGCGCTCGTCCGAGCTGGCTCGGCAGGCTAGAGCTGGATGTTTATGTGCCGCGCCTTCAGCTAGCCTTTGAATACCAAGGGCAGCAGCATTACAAAAAAGTTGATCACTGGGGTGGTGATGCGGCGCTTAGCAAACAAAAATCGCGAGATAGGAAAAAGCGAAGACTCTGTGTTGAAGCTGGGGTTCTGTTGGTGCTGATAAAGCACAATGAATTTGTGTCGGCAGGGCTGGTGAGAGAAAAACTAAAAGCGCTTGGCGTACAGTTTTAACTGCTGCTGCAACCTGCACCGCAGCCTTGCCGGGTTACCGTATTTGAAAGCCCTTTGAAACGCCCCACAAAGGCCGTTTAAGGTTTTCATGTCTCTTTGTATACCCGAGCGCTTACAGCGGCTCTGAGGGCGTTTTTCGTGGCTGTTGCTGTTTGGCCACTTTTGGTGCAATCTAGCACCCTGTGCAGCCGCACCCCCGCCTCGGAAATGTTTCCGTATCTGACCTAAGCCCCCGCGCAACTCACACTGCGGGGCATGAAAAAGACAAACCGCACCCCGAACAAGTCAACCGCTGATGCTGGTAACCCGGCAGGCACGGTTGCATTCAAAGGCTTTGATGACTGGATCGAGCTGTTTCGTGCTGGCCACCAGGTGGACAGTGCGGGCCGTGGCCGTGAGTGGACCGAGGCCGAGCTGGACCAGATTGTTCAGAACCATTCCGATGAAACCGCCGCCCCAATTGTGATTGGCCACCCGAAGACTGACGCCCCGGCTTATGGCTGGGCGCAGACGTTGAAGCGGGAGGGCAAAAAGCTGCTGGGCAAGTTCGCCCAGGTGGAGCCGACCTTTGCTGACCTGGTGAAGGAGGGGCGCTACCGCCGCCGCTCTGTGGCGATTGGGGAAGACCCGGACAAGGGCTTTTACCTGCGCCATGTCGGTTGGCTGGGCGCTGCCGCCCCGGCCATTAAGGGGCTGGCCGATGTGCAGTTCAGCGAAGACGACACCACCACCTTGCATGAATTCAGTTATGAGCAGGCTGCGCACATGAATGCGCTGGCCCGCTTATTCCGTGGTGTGCGCGAGGCCCTGCTGGAGCGCTTTGGCGCAGAGGCTGCCGACAAGGCGGTGCCGGAGTGGGAGCTGGAAAGCCTGAGCCGCAACGCTGCCCGCGAAGAAGTGGAGGCGGATAACGAATCACAGCCGGTGGCTGGCTTTGCCGGGATGTACAACCACCCTAGCCTGACACCGCAAAACAACCCTAACCAACCCCAGGAGGAAAACCCCGTGGCGGAATTTACCCAAGAAGACCTGGACGCGGCGGTTGACCGTGCGCGCCAGGAAGAACGCAACGCCCAGGAAGGCGAGAAGAACCAGTTTCGTGAGCGTGTGCAACAGCTTGAAGCTGAGCAGGCACGCCGCGATGCGGAGCGTGAAGTGAGTGCGCTGGTGGATGCGGGCAAGGTGTTGCCCAGCCAGATGGACGGTATGACGGAGTTTGTGGCGGCACTGGATGGCGAGGCCAGCCTGGAGTTTACCGCAGGCGACGACACGCAGAAGACCAATCCGCGCGAGTGGTTTTTGCGCACCTTCATGGCGAACCAGCCCAAGGTGGTGCCGCTGGGCAAACAGCGTGAAGACGCTGACCTGGTGGGTGCGGACGATTACGAGGCGCTGGGCCGCAAGGCCAGCGAATTCCAAGAAGCTCAACGCAAGGCTGGCCGTGACGTCACGTTCACCGAAGCCTGGGAGCACGTGAAGAAGGAGGCAAGCCAGTGAAACCGTTGCTGATTATGAACTACCGCGCCCAGGGCGCATTGGGTGCCCACCGCATTGCGGCGGCGGGTACGGAAGACCAGGCGGTCAAGCAGGCCGCTGCCGGTACGGACGCACTGTTGGGAGTGACCACGGATGTGGGTGGCGACGACGGCAAGCGCGTGGATGTGATCCATACCGGCCTGGCCGAGGTGGACTTCGGGGCAAGCGTTGACTACGGCGCAAACCTGACCGCTGGTGCTGACGGCAAGGCGGTGCCTGCTACTCCGGGCGACCGCGTGGTGGGCGTGGCCATGTGTGGCGGCATTAACAATGACCGGGGCTTGGTGCTGCTTGGCACTGGTGCAACCCAACCGGCTGAACCGGCTTAATTAAGGAGACTACCGCATGAGTAACGCAAGCGCCTGGGCTATCGACCCGGAATTAACGCAGATTGCCATTGGCTACCGTAACCGCGAGATGATCGCGGACCGCGTGTTGCCGCGCATTTCACAACTGGGGCAGAGCGAGTTTAAGTACCAGTTTTACCCCATGGAGCAAGGCTTCACGGTGCCCAACACCTTGGTGGGTCGCCGCAGCCAGGTGCCGGAAGTGAACTTCAAAAGTGAAGAGCGCACCGCAGCGGCTGAGGACTATGGTCTGGAGCACGCCCTGCCCCAGCGCGATGTAGATAACGCGCCGGAAGGCACCAACCCGATGGGCCGTGTCACCGAGTGGCTGACCAACCTGATTGAGCTGCACCGCGAGTTGCGCGTAGCTCAGATGGTGTTTAACGGCAACACCTACGGCACCAGTAATAAGGTGGCTCTGAGTGGTGCTGACCAGTTCACGGACGGCAGTAGCGACCCGGTGCGGCTGATGCTGGAGAAGATGGACTCGGTGATTATGCGCCCGAACCGCGTGGTGTTTGGTCAGGGCGTATGGCGCGAGTTTCGCCAGCACCCGAAAGTGGTTAAAGCAACCAACCGCAATAGCGGCGACAGCGGTGTGGCGGCGCGTGAGGCCGTGGCTGAGCTGTTGGAGGTGGAAGAGGTGATCGTGGGTCGCGCCCTGGTGAACTCTGCCCGCATTGGCCAGCCCGCCCAAATGCAGCAGGCGTGGGGTAACCACGTGGCCATGCTGCACATTGACCGCCTGGCAGACACCCAGCAGGGCGCAACCTTTGGCTTCACCGCCCCTTACGGCCAGCGCGAAGGTGCGCAGTGGTTCGACCGCAATGTGGGCACCAAAGGCGGCACCCGTGTGCGTGTGGCTGAAAGTCTGGCGGAAGTGGTGAGCGCGCCGGACCTGGGCTTCCTGATTCAGAACGCGATTTAAGGGGGCTTTATGAGTGCTTCAAAGACTTATCAAGTGCTGAGTCCTGTGGTGGCCAAGGGTAAGACCTACCCGGTAGGCAGCGAGGTGGCAATGCCTGAAGAGCACGCCCAGTCGCTGATCCGGTTGGGCTGCCTGGCGGACACGGACGCGGAGGCAGAAGCGCAGGCCAAGGCGGAAGAAGAAGCCAAGGCTAAAGCTGAGGCGGAGTCGCAGGCCAAGGCGGAAGAAGAAGCCAAGGCTAAAGCTGAGGCAGAGTCGCAGGCCAAGGCGGAAAAAGAAGCCAAGGCTAAAGCTGAGGCTGAGGCGCAGGCCAAGGCGGAAGAAGAAGCCAAGGCTAAAACTGAGGCTGAGGCCGCCAAGGCAAAGCCTGCCGCCAAAGGTAAGGGGGCGTAAGCGGTGTACCTCACGGCGCAAGGATTCACGGTGCTATACAGCACCCAGGAGCTGGCAGAGGCTTCGCGCTGCGACGCGCAGGTGCTGCAGGCGGTGTTGGATGAAGGCGATACGTCTTCGTTTGATCCACTGCTGGTAGCCGAAGCGGTTGAAGCTGTGGAGCGTGCCGACCGGATACTGCAAAACGCCAGTAACCGGGTGGATAGCCACCTGCGGGTGCGCTACCAACTCCCCTTGCCTGCTGAGGCGGTGACGGCGAACGACCTGGAAACGCGCGTGGCCGACGTGGCCCGCTTGCAACTTTGGCGATACCCCAGTGATGAGCACCGCACCCGGTATAACGACGCCATAGCCTGGCTGAAAGATGTGTCGCGGGGGATGGTGTCGCTGGTGAGTGCCGTGCCCGGTGGAGGCAGTGGTACCGAGGGTGCAACCCTTGGCCGTGTGCGCACTGGCCAGGGTAAAAGCCAGTTTGATTGGAGTGGCTACTGATGGCGGGCGCACGGGTACGGGTTCAGTACGACGACAGCCAGTGGCAGGCGGCATTGGATGCGCTTGCGCGCGCCGGTGCCGACCTTTCCCGCCCGCTCAATGAAGTGGGTGAATACCTGGTCAGCGAGACGCTGGAGCGCTTCAAGGTGGGCAAGGGGCCAGACGGAACCGCGTGGAAAGCTGTGCAGCGCGGCGGCGTTCCCCTTGTAGACCGTGGGCACTTGCGGGATTCCATTACCTACGCGCAGCGACCCGGCGAAGTAATGGTGGGCAGCGGCATGGTGTACGCAGCCATTCATCATTTTGGTGGCAAAGCCGGACGTGGCCGCCGTGTGTCGATTGATGCGCGACCGTTCCTGGGCGTTAACAGTCAGGACACGGCAGAGATTGGCCAGATTTTCACTGACCACCTGACGGAGGCTCTGCAATGAGTGGGCAAGGGGTAGACCTGAACGCCGTGGCCGATGCGGTGGTGGATTTTTACAAGGCGAACTTGCCGGGCCTGGGCCAGTGCAAGGTGTACGCCGGTGAGTTTGATGGCGATCGGCGCGTGGCGATTAGCCCGCCTTCGCTGTTTGTTGCCTGCCTGGGTGGTGTGCCGGAAGACGTGGGCACCGAACAGGTGGAGCTGAATTGTCGCTTTGCTGCCTATGTGGTGGCAGAGCACGCAGGAGACCGGGCTTCACGTCAGCGCAATGTGTTGACGCTGACCGAGGCGGTTTGCCTGCTGACCAAGAATAACCAGTGGGGCATGAAGCAAGTCAGCCCCGCTACCCTGACGCGCGTGGAGAACGCGAGCACCGGCCAGATTCAAGGTCGGGCCTTGGCTTTGTGGGTGGTGACCTGGGAGCAACGGCTGCGCCTGGGTGTGAGCGTGTGGCAGCCGGACGGCTTCCAGCCAACTGAGATTTACGCGGGCTATAAAGGCCTGCCAAAGGATGATTACGACCGCCTGGAATTCCCCGACACCCTGGAGGATGAAGGCTGATGCGCGAGTTTGACCTGGCTGATATGGACCGCCGCGTTAGCCGCCTGATCCGTTTGGGTGTGGTGGCTGAAGCTGACTATGAGAAGGCTCGTGTGCGGGTAAGCATTGGTAAGGTGGTCACCAACTGGCTGCCCTGGATAACCCGTCGGGCGGGTCTGGATGTGGATTGGTGGGCACCGTCGAAAGGCGAGCAAGTGGTGGTGCTGGCCCCGGATGGTGAGTTTAACAATGCGGTGGTGTTGGGCAGTGTTTACCAGGCGAAACATCCGGCCCCTGAGAGCAACCCGAAAGTGCGCCTGACGCGCATGGAGGATGGGGCCACCTTCCGCTACGACAGCGAGAACAGCGCGCTGACCATCGAGCTACCTGGTAGCGCCAAGGTGCTGATTGAGGGGGATGCAACAGTGGAGGTGAATGGTGACCTGATCGCCAAGGTGGGCGGTAATGCCAGCGTGGATGTGGACGGCGACCTTGCCGCCAAGGCAGGCGGCACAGCCAAGGTGGACGCCAAGGGTGTTGAGCTGAATGGCGGCTCGCCCTGTGTCACTACGGCGCATATTTGCCACTTCACCGGTACGCCTCACGGCGACGGCAGCAGCACAGTAAAGGCAGGTAAGTGATGGCGCTCAGTAAAAGCAGTTTGAAAGACCGAATTGTGCAGGAGATGGAAGCCATGGGCGCTAAGGCCAGTGGTGAGCACAGTTGGGTGGATAAGTTCGCGGAGGCGCTGGCCAGTGCGGTGGTGGATGAAATCCAGCAGAACGCTCAGGTGCCTGTGTCCGGCGGCTCAAGTGCGGGTAGCTACCCGGTTCAGTAAACCAAAGGGGGAACCATGAAAACCCAAAGTTACAACGTGAAGCGCGCCTTCCGCCATGCCGGTAAAGACTACCGCAGCGGTGAGCGCATTGATTTGACGCCCCACCAGGCACGCCCGCGCTTAATCAGCGGCCACCTGGAGGAACCCAAGGCCAAGCCCGCAGCAAAGAAGGGTGACGCCGCCAAAGCCAGCAACCAGAAGGAGGCGAGCTGATGGATTATTTACATGGTATTGAGGCGCTGACCGTAGACGACGGCCCCCGCCCTATTCGTACCGCCCGCTCCAGTGTGATCGGGATTGTGGGCACTGCGCCTGATGCAGACCCGGAACTGTTCCCGCTGAATGAGCCGGTGCTGGTAATGAACCCCGGTGATGCGCGTGGATTGGATACCATCGGCGACTTCGCGGGCACGCTGCCGGATGCAATGGATGCCATTTACCGCCAGGCTGGTGCCACTTGTGTGGTGGTTCGGGTGGAGGAAGGCGCAGATACCGAGAGCACTATTTCTAACGTGATTGGTGGCACTGATGCGCAGACTGGCGACCCGCTGGGGGTTGAAGTTTTGCGCGCCGCACAGTCCAAGGTTGGCCTGGTACCGCGCATTCTGTGCGTACCTGAGTACACCAGCTTTGTCACTCGTGACGGTCAGGACGATTCCATTACAGCAAGCCCGGTGATTAACGCCCTGGTGTCGGTGGCGGATACGTTGCGCGGCTTTATCTATGCGGACGGCCCGAACACGACTGACGAAGAGGCGGTGCAGTTCCGGGATACGCTGGGTAGTCAGCGCGTGATGGTGATCGACCCTTACGCCAAGGTCTGGGATACGGTGGCGAACGACGAAACCATCCGCAGCGCAGCGGCCTACTTTGCCGGTGTGCGGGCGCGCCTGGATACGGAGCGCGGCTTCCACTGGAACATCAGTAACCAGGCTATTAACGGCCTGACCGGTGTAGCGCGACCTATCGATGTGAGCCTGGGCGCGCGCAACACTCGCGCTAACTACCTCAATGAAAACGAGGTGGCCACCATCGTGAATCTGACCGGTTTCCGCACTTGGGGTGGTCGCACTTGCAGTGATGATCCGCTGTGGGCCTTTGAGAACCATGTGCGCATTCACGACATGATTTTGGAAAGCCTGGTGCAGGCGCACCTGTGGGCGCTGGACCGAAACATTGACCGCAACTACGCCGACGCTGTGACCGAGGGGGTGAATGCTTACCTGCGCGATCTGGAAGCGCGCCGGATTATTAGCGGTGGCACCTGTGTCTTCTCGGAAGAGAAGAACACCAGCTCCAGTATGGAGTTGGGGCGGGCTTTCTTCAGTATCGACTATGGCCGGTACGGGGTGGCGGAACACATTATTTTTGAGGCGGCTGTAAACAACGATTACACCGTCGAGCAGCTTTTCAGCTAAGGGGGTAGCAGATGGCGATTCCACGCACGTTAAAAAACTACGCGGCCTATATTGATGGCCGTGGGTATGCGGGGCGCATTGATGTGACCCTGCCGGAGCTGACCTTGCAAACAGAAGACTACAGCGCCGGTGGCCTGTCTGCTGTGGTTAAGGTGGACATGGGCTTGGTTGAGGCGGTGGATGTGCAGTTCACGCTCAAGGAGTACGACCCGGATGTGTTGAGCATGTGGGGGCTGGCTAAGGGGCAGAGCCTGCCGCTGGTCGCACGTGGTGCTGAGCAAGGCGAGGACGGCACGGTGCGCGAGGTGCGCATGGATCTGCGCGGCCTGTTCTACCAGGTCAATATGGGGCAGTGGCAAGGAGGCGAGCGCCCGGCCATTGAGGGTACGGTTAATGCGCGCTGGTATCGCTTGCGTGTTGATGGCCAGGACGTCCACGAGATTGATGTGGAGAACATGAAGCGCGTGGTTGGTGGTGTGGATCAGCTCGAAGCTATCCGCCGCGCCATTGGTGTGTAAGGGGGCGGTATGAGTAAAGAAGTCGAATTGGAATACCCGATTAAGGTGGACGGCAAGGAAGTGTCCACCCTGACCATGCGCCGCCCTGTAGTGGCCGACATGCTGGCTCAGGAGAAAAGCAAGGGGAGTGACGCGGAAAAAGAGATCCGCATGTTCGCGAACCTCTGCGAGGTGCCGCCGGATGCTATTCATAGCATGGATATGGCGGACTATCTGGAGCTTCAGGAGGCTTACCAGGGTTTTTTATCTGGAGCGCGGAAGACTGCCGGAAAGGCGTCCTAGCGCTGGCCTACTGGACTGGGTGGTCGATGGCAGAGCTTCAGGCGCTGCCTATCGACGACCTGAATACCTGGCTGAGTACGCTTGAGAAAGTAAGACCAAAATCGCAGCCAGGCACAGGAAGAAAAGCCAGATAAGCGCGACAACCGGGGCGGTGATGATGGCCGCTACTGGTGCAAAAAGAACGGATTCGAGCAGTGTATAGCCGCCGGTTAAGTGTAGGACCGGCACCGCCAGCAGGCAGCCCAGCGCATAGATTGCGCGACCTGGCAGGCTGGCGAATTGATTAAGAAGGTGGTCCATGTCCAGTAACCTCGCAGTTTCAGTATCTATCGGAGCGGCCCTTGCGGGTTCGTTCCGGCAGGTATTGGGCGGCGCTGACAAACAGTTTAGCAAACTTGGCCAAACCGTGGGGCGGATGGACCGTCAGATGGGAGCCTTGCGGGGCTTTCAGGCAAACCAGCGTGCGCTGCAAGAGGCTGAAACAGGCTACCGCAGCGCCCGTGAGCGAGTTGCACAACTTACCGCCGCAATGCGGCAGACCCGCCAGCCTAGTCAGCAAATGCGCCAGGAGCTGGCAGCGGCCCACCGTGAAGCCAACCGGGCGCGTCAAGCATTTGAGTCGAAGCGTGCCACGCTGGCTGAAAGCCGCCGCGAGGTGCGCGCTCTGGGGTTGTCCTATCGTGATATTGAGGGGCAGCAGCGCCGTCTTGCGTCTGCAACCCAGAACCTGAGTCACCGCCAGCAGCAGCTTGGCTCTGCTATGGCGCGGGCGCAGCAAATCAAGCAAAACCGGGCGGCTCTGCGTGGGCAGATTATAGACACTGTGGCGCTGGGCATGGCTCTGGTTGCGCCTATACGTGCCGCCTCCAACCTGGAAAGCGCCGAGGTGCGTTTGCGCACCGTTATTTCTGCCGACGACACCGAAACCGCTATGGCGGAGGCGCGCCGACATGCTCTTGAGTGGGGCCGCCGGAACCCGACGAATGCAGCCGACATGCTGGGTATCAGTTATGCGCTGTCTTCTGCTGGCTTCGATGCTGATGCTGCCCGCTTTGGTTCTGAGATTGTGGCCAAGGTGGCCACTGCAACCGACGGTCAGGCTGAGCAGGTAGGTGAGCTGATCGGTGTGGTTTACAACAACCTCGGCAAGGCAATGGAAGGCGAGATGGAGGACAAGCTCGCTCGTATCGGTGATGTGCTGGTGCAGACGCAGAACGCCTTCCAGTTGCGCGACTTTGGCCAGCTTGCTGAGTCGATGAAAGAAGGGGCGTCGGCAGCCATACGCTACAAAGTGCCGCTTGAACAGACAGCGGCAGTGCTGGGCCAGTTTAACAGCGCGGGCCTGATGGGCGGGCGTGCTGGTACGGCCATGAATGCCGTACTTCGGCAGATGGGCAAGGCCTCTGAAGATTTTGGCTTCACCATTGAGCGCAGCGCTGATGGCTCCATGGACCTGATGGCCACGCTGGATAATTTGCGCGAATCGCTGGATATATTCGACGACCCGGACGAAAAAGCGCGAGCGCTGCAGGAGGCTTTCGGTGATCAGGGTGGCCAGGTCGTGCTGCTGCTGGAGAATATGGAGGCGCTGAATAAGCAATACGAGACTTTGCGCGATAACGCCGACGGGGCGACAGACCGCAGCTATGAAACTCGTATCGCATCCACAGCCAACCAAATGCAGATCCTGCGCAACCGGGTGACCGAGGCGGGCATTGCCCTGGGTAGCGTGCTACTGCCAGGTGTTAACGCCCTCGGTGGCGTTATTGGTACGGCGGCCACGGCGCTGGCTAAATTTGCGGAGCGCTTCCCGACACTGACCAAATGGGTGGTGGGCCTAACTGCTGGTTTGATGGCGGGCAAGGTTGCGGCGGTGGGTCTGGCGTATGCCTGGACCTTTGTTCAGGGTGCTGGGGCGGCGGTTGTTGTGGGCATCCGCAGTGTTCAGGCGGCTGTTGCTTTGGCTACGGTGCGTTTCCATACCCTTAATGCTGCCACCCTGGTGACGCAGGCAAGAATGCGCGCCATGGCAGCGGGGGGCGCTATTAAGGCCGTAGGTGCCTCTCTGATGGGGCTGGCTGGCCGGGCTATTCCGGCAGTGATTACAGGTATTCGCGCCATGGGCGTGGCCATGATGACCAACCCTATTGGTATTGCGGTGGCTGCGATTGCGGCGGGTGCTCTGTTGGTGCGCAAATACTGGGAGCCTATCAGTGCATTTTTTGGCGGCCTTTGGGGTGGGATTAAATCCGGTTTAGAGCCGGTTATAACCGCCTTTAAAGGCTTTGCGTCCAGCACGGCTGCAGCGCTATCTCCTTTGCTTTCTGTTTTTCATCCGCTCGGGGCGATGATTGGCTGGGTTGCTGACCAGGTGGGTGCTCTTGTTGGCTGGTTTGGCGGCCTGCTTTCTCCGGTTGACGCTTCCAGCGAGTCGCTTTCGCGCGCTGTCGGCGTGTTCAAGAAGGTTTTTGACTGGTCGCCGCTTGGGCTTCTGATTCGCGGCTTTGGCGCTGCACGTGAGTGGCTGGCGGGTGTGGACTGGACTGGCGCAGCCTCCACAGCCTGGGATGGGGTTAAGACGGTTTTCCGCTGGTCGCCCCTTGGCTTGGTGTCGCGCGGCTTTGGTGCTGCGCGTGAGTGGCTGACGGGCGTGGACTGGAATGGCGCAGCCTCCACTGCCTGGGAGGGTTTAAAGACGGTA
>NZ_BDJF01000025.1:202030-284813 GCF_001895205.1 Vibrio injensis
GCTTTGGCGCTGCACGTGAGTGGCTGGCGGGTGTGGACTGGAGTGGCGCAGCCTCCACAGCCTGGGATGGGGTTAAGACGGTTTTCCGTTGGTCGCCCCTTGGCTTGGTGTCGCGCGGCTTTGGTGCTGCGCGTGAGTGGCTGACGGGTGTGGACTGGAGTGGCGCAGCCTCCACTGCCTGGGAGGGTTTAAAGACGGTATTTCAGTGGTCGCCGCTTGGGCTTCTGATTCGCGGCTTTGGCGCTGCACGTGAGTGGCTGGCGGGTGTGGACTGGACTGGCGCAGCCTCCACAGCCTGGGATGGGGTTAAGACGGTTTTCCGCTGGTCGCCCCTTGGCTTGGTGTCGCGCGGCTTTGGTGCTGCGCGTGAGTGGCTGACGGGTGTGGACTGGAGTGGCGCAGCCTCCACTGCCTGGGATGGGGTTAAGACGGTTTTCCGTTGGTCGCCCCTTGGCCTGGTCTCGCGCGGCTTTGGTGCTGCGCGTGAGTGGCTGACGGGCGTGGACTGGAATGGCGCAGCCTCCACTGCCTGGGAGGGTTTAAAGACGGTATTTCAGTGGTCGCCGCTTGGGCTTCTCATTCGTGGATTTGGTGCTGTCACTGACTGGCTTTCCGGTATCGACTGGAGCGAGAGCGGGCGGGCCATTTTGGGCACATTGGTTGATGGCATAAAAAGTGTGGCCATGGCTCCGGTTAATGCTGTCCGCAATACCCTGGGTAAGGTTCGCGAGCTGTTGCCGTTTTCTGATGCAAAGACAGGGCCGCTATCAGACCTGACCGCCTCGGGCGCTTCCATTCCCAGCACGCTTGCTGAGGGTGCGCAAAGTGCGCAGGAAGTGCTGGGGCAGAGTTTGCGCGGCGTTCTCTCAAGCGTGTGGTCCGGTGCGCGTGAGCTGCTGAGCGGCAACGTGGACGTGGGGGCAAAGATTGGCGAGGTGTTGACCCCGGCGCGGCAGGCTGCCAGTGCAGGCTTGGTTGCAGCCAGTGCCGTGATGGCCCCCGCTACGGCAGCAGCCGACGCGCCGCAAGCGCCCGCCAAGGTAGAAATTAGCAATCACTACCAGATCAGCGTACAGGCTGCACCTGGTATGGATGCAGAAGAGGTAGCTACGTTGGTGCAGCGCAAAATTGAAGAGGCCGAAGAGGCCAAGGCTCGGCAACGTCGTGGCCAGTTATATGACGGGATGAATTGAGATGATGTTAGGGCTAGGTGATTACCGTTTTAGCGTTGACCGCGCCGCTTACCAAGAGTTGCGGCGGGTCACTGATTACCGCTGGCCTAGCCAGGAGCGGATTGGCCGAACCCCTGCCCGGCAGTTCGTTGGCCCTGGTGATGATCGCCAAGACCTTGAGGGTGTTATTTATCCGCACTTTCGGGGCGGTCCCGGCCAACTGGATGCTATGCGAGAAGAGGCAGCGCAAGGCACCCCGCTGTTGCTGGTGGATGGCGAGGGCCGCATTCATGGCCGCTGGGTGATTGAGCGCGTAGAGGAAACCAAAAGCGTGATTGATGAGAAGGGCCGTCCGCGCCGCCAGCAGTTTCGCCTGACAATCGCTTTTTATGGGGATGATCGCTGATGGTTGTGTATCGAACGAAGGACGGAGACCGACTGGATCAGATTTGCCACCGCCATTATGGCCGTGTGGATGTGGTCCAGGAGGTGCTGGATGCAAACCGGGGGCTGGCTGATTTGGGGCCGGTACTGGCTGCGGGTGTGCGCATTAAGCTGCCGCAGCTTTCGCCACCCAAGGCGCGTAAGACTGTGAGGTTGTGGGACTGATGAAGCCTGTTTTCCGCGTTACCGCCGATGGCTCAGATATAACAGCCGCTATTCGGGACCGGCTGGTGAGTCTGCGTGTGATTGATGAGGCGGGCGAGGATTCGGACACCCTGGAGATTGTGATTGATGATCGGGATGGTGTAGTGGAGCTGCCGCGCAAGGGCGTGGAGCTGGAAGTTTGGCTGGGATTTGACGCGGATGCAGTGGGTATGGGCCTGTATGTGGTCGATGAGGTGGGTGTTACGTTTGTGCCTGCCCAGATGAGGATTACTGCGAGAGCGGCCAACTTCAGTAACTCCGATACAGCCAGAGACAGGCGCGCAAGCCTGCGGGAGCCGCGGTCGCGCGACTGGCACCAGGTAACTCTGGGCGACATGGTGGAGGAAATAGCTGGCGAGCATGGGTTTGAGGCGCGGGTTAGCGATGAGCTGGCGGCTATAGAGCTGGAGCACGTAGACCAGATAGACGAAAGCGACCTGAATTTACTGATGCGCCTGGCTCGTAACCATGACGCATTGGCCAAACCTGCCGGTGGTCGGCTATTGGTGCTGCCTCGCTCTGACATGCGTACAGCGGATGGGCGTCAACCGGACCCGGTGACGATTACGCCGGAAGATATTAGCGGCGGCTCTGTGGTAATGCCTGAGCGCTCCCGGTATGCATCTGTCGTGGCTCACTACCATGACGCAGAGCTGGGTGAAGAGGTAGAAATTCAGGCTGGAGAAGGCGAGCCGGTCTTTCGTGTGCGGCGAGAGTACCCGGACGCGGACAGCGCAAGAAGTGCTGCAGAGGCCAGGCTTAGGGCATTTGAGCGCGGGGCTGTTGAGTTGACGCTAGACCTGCCAGGCAATCCGATGGTGGCGGCGGGCACCCCGGTGCAGCTTACTGGTTTTCGCCAGGGTATAGACCGCAGCTACCGAACCGAGCGGGCGGAGCACGTGCTGGACGGTCGTGGGCTGCATACCCGGATACGGGCGGAGGGTGACAATGCAGGGAATGAATAAGGATACAGGCAAGCGATTGGCTGGCGTGGCGCACTTGCGGCAAAGCATTCAGGACATTCTGAGCACTCCGCTCGGAACGCGGGTGATGCGCCCCACCTATGGTTCGCGCTTGCCGGAGCTGATAGACCGGCCTGTGGATGATGCGCTGTTGATTGATCTGTATGCGGCCACGGCAGAGGCACTGGAGGACTGGGAGCCTCGCTTCGAGTTGCGCCGCGTTCAGGCTGTACAGCCTACCGAGGGGCGCATAACCATAACTGTTGAGGGGCTGTATTTGCCTGACAATGAGTACATACGACTGGAGGGGCTGGAGCTGTGAGTGCGATTGATTTAAGCCGCCTACCGCCGCCGGAGGTTATCGAAGAGCTGAGCTATGAGGCTATTTTGGCTGAATGGAAGGCGGACCTTATCGGCAAGGACCCGGCCCTTGAAGCTGTTCTCGAGGTGGAGAGTGAGCCGCTGACAAAAATGGTGCAGGTGGGCGCATACAGAGAATATCTGATGCGGCAGCGCGCCAATGACAAGGTGCGCGACCTCCTGCTGGCGTTCGCCCAGGGGCCTGATTTGGACCATATAGGCGTTACTCGCTTTGGTGTTGAGCGGTTGATGCTGGAGCAAGGGCCGCCCCCTGTTTATGAATCGGATGAGGCTTACCTGCGCCGCCTTCTGATTGCACCGGACCGCTTTACTACGGCGGGTTCTGAAGACTCTTATGTCTTCCATGCTCTAACTGCCAGCGGCGACGTTAAGGACGTAAAGGCCCTGAATGGCGGGGCTGGCCGGGTTCGTGTCCCTGTCCTTTCGCGCGAGGGAACTGGCGAGGCGTCGGCAGCACTGGTCGCTACCGTGGATGGTGCATTGCAGCCACAAAAGGTGCGTCCACTGAATGACTTAGTACAGGTGTTCAGCGCAACTGTTAAGACCTACCAGGTCGCGGCCACACTGACCGTTCGCCCTGGGCCGGACACCGAGGTTGTACGGATGGCCGCAGAAAAAGCCGCGCAAGAATATGCCGATTCCCGGCACTCCCTGGGCGTGGACATGATACGCGACGCGATGCAGGCGGCCCTGTATGTGGAGGGTGTGGAGCATGTAGACATGACCGAGCCTGTCGCCGATGTGCTGTGCGGTGACACGGAAGCGCCCTTTTGTGTTTCGGTGGAGGTTAATGCTTGATGAGTAGCCTGCTGCCACCCAACGCTACAGAGCTGGAAAAGGAGTTGGACGAGGTATTGGCTCGCCAGGAGCAGGTGCTGCCACCTATCCGCGAAATGTGGGACCCGTGGAGTTGCCCGACTGAGTTGCTGCCTTGGTTGGCGTGGTCTGAGGGTGTTGATGAGTGGGATTCGCAATGGCCAGAGCAAGTTAAGCGTCAAGTGATCGCGTCAACGCCTGAGATTCGCAAGCACCGGGGCACCGTCTGGGCTGTCCGCGAGGCGCTGCGGGCTGCTGGCTATGCCGACGCAGAGCTGCAAGAAGGCATGCCGGTACTAACCCATGACGGCAGCCAGCTTTATGACCAGGTAGAGACCTACGGCGGAGGCGCGCGCTGGGCGCTGTTTAAGGTGATAGCGGATATTGGCGAGGGCAAGGGCGTCGGCGGCGCTGAGTTAAACCGCCTGTTACGCTTGATTGACCGCGCCAAGAACGTGCGCAGCGTGCTGCGAGAGGTTGCCTATCGGGCCAGCGTGGACGACGTGATAGCGGCACAGGACGACCAGACCGTGGATGTGCTGCAAACGGTTGAAGAGGTGCGCCCGTGGGGTCGCCGCTATGACGGAGTAATAAGTCATAACCAAGCCACTCAACTACCGCGTGCGCCGCAATACTTTGATGGCGCATACCGCCACACCGGCGAGCTGCGCCACGACGGCCTGAGGCCCTACCACGACTGGGATGTGACTGGCGAGCGCTACGACAACCAGTGGGATGAGATGGTGTTCGGACTACGCTCAGAGCTGGACGAGTCGCACCAGGTGGCTGCGCACTATGACGGCGCAGCCAGCTATGAAGCCGTTCTTAGCCACGGCGACACCCAGCCCCCGGCTGTTGATGCAGGGCTGCTGAATATCGTGCTACGGCGTCGCCATAACGGGCGGCTGAACTATGCGGGCGGCCAGCAATACGCAGGCAGCGCGCCAATATCACAATCGTTTTAAGGGGCTTTATATGCACTTAGAGGACACAGAAAACTTGCCCACCGGCACGCTGGAGGTGGCGATTTTCAAAAACGGCCAACTGTTCGACTTCTGGAAGGACCAGAACCTGGTTGTTAACGAAGCGCGCACCATGCTGGCTCAACTGGTTGCCGGTGACTCGGCTGGCTCAGCAATTACCAAAATCGGCTTTGGGGTGGGCAGCACCCCGGCGGACCCAGATGACACCAGCTTGTCCAGCGCTTATGTGCGCAATCTGACCGGCCACAGCTACCCGGAGGCGGGCAAGGTGCGCTTTGAGTTCGCACTGAATACCAGTGAGGCCAACGGCCTGACCATTCGGGAGTTCGGTCTCATTACCGCCGATAACCGCCTGTTCAGCCGCAAGGTGCGCGGGGGTATTGAAAAAAACGACGACATCAGCTTAGAGGGTGTCTGGACTATCACGTTTTAGGAGGGGTGACGCATGGCGAACCTACAAGAGCAGGCCACCTGGGAAAGTGGCGTTTATCAAATTGAAACCACCGACCCAGTGGTGGGCGGCCCGGACGGCGTTAGCAACGTCCAGGCCAAGCAGCTAGGCAATCGTACCGCCTACCTCAAACAAAAATTAGAAGAGGCACAGCAAAGCCTTGATGCCGTCGGTGTTGAGGGCCAGAACGCACTTTGGGCGGCTGTCGAGTTGGCACTGGCCGACGTGGGCCTGCTAACCCGCGAGCTAGACCGCAATCAGACGGTGCGCCATCAAGAAGGTTTCTTCACTCTCTACAATCGGGGTGTGAAGTCGGGATGCAGCATCAGCAAGAGCACCAGTGCAAGCCGCAACCTGTCGATTAGCTCCGGTGTGTGTTTTATGCACGGCGCAGAAATGGGCGTGGACTCAGAGGAGAATGCGGCCAGCGTGCCAGGCAACAGCGGCAGCAGCTCAGCCACGGCACAGGCCTATCTGTACGTGCTTAATAACCGGGTACGCCTGGCAGTGACCGGTCCGAATGAAGAAGCACCGGCAGACACTCTGGTGCTGGCTGATTTACACATTCCGGCAGGTAATACCGGCGCAACCGACCAGTATCTGACCAATGTGACGATTACCACTGTGGCGCGGGTTGAGCCTGACTGGCCACACGTACAAACCGACCCAGCCTACCGACAGCACGACTTTGAAAAGGTGATGCATAACGCCGGGTACCAGCTCAGCCTCGATATTGTGGGCTTTATCGGTGGCCAAAAGCCGGTGCTCATTAACCGCGACGCAGACCGCGCCGCCAACACATTTCGCGTCTATGGCAGCGGCTCGGCTGACGCCGTGCGCGTCCGCTTCGTGGCGCACCTGATGAACCAGTAAGGAGAAGACCATGCGAGTTAAAACCATCGGAGCCGGGCCACACCCGGACATCAGCAAGGCAGGCAGCGTCGTGAGCGTGAACGGCGTGGAAATTGACTGCGAAGCCCGACAGGGCGACAGCGCGCAGATTATCGACCTGCGAAGCAAAGACGGCCTGACCGCCGAAGGTGGCGATGGCCACCAGGTCGCGAGCATTCACATTCCGCCCCGCCAGTACCGCGAAGTCGATACCGGTGAAACCGACGACGAAGACCAGCCAGTGCTGGAACGCGAGGCGGTGCCATTCGACCCGCGCGCAGTCCTGGTCACCCTTTGGACTCATAACAGCTAAGGAGCTAACAACATGATGATTTTCAACCCCGACAGCCTGCGCACGCAGGTAGAAGCAGCCACCGGCGGGCGCGTTACGGTCCTGTATGACGACAAGGGCTACCCGTCTTATATGCACGTCATCCCTAAATTCCGCTATGAAGACCTTGGTCTGGATGGCGTGCTAGGTGCAGGCGTGGCCACTGCGTTCCTGAAGGACGGCCAAGAGAAAAGCGAAATCTTTATCGGTCAGTTCCAGGCGTCAATGTACGACGGTCGCGCCGTAGCGTTACCAGGCAAAGACCCGCGCACCTCTATCAACTTTGATGCCGCCAAGGCCGCTTGTGTTGACAAAGGCCCAGGCTGGCATTTGATGAACGCCCATGAGTGGGCGGCGGTCGCGCTGTGGTGCAAGGCAAACGGATTTGAGCCGCGAGGCAACACCAACTGGGGGCGCGCCCACGACGCCACCCACGAAACAGCGGTACGACCTGACGGTGGAACGCCTGGCGTTTCCAGCGGAACCGGACGCACGGCCACTGGCGGCGGCCCAGCAAGCTGGCGGCACGATGGCGGCCTGTCTGGTATTGCTGACTTAGTGGGTAACGTATGGGAGTGGCAGGACCTGCTAAAAACTAAGGATGGCCGCATTATCACCACACTGGATAACGCCTTTGACAAGGCTGAAAGTGATTGGATCTCGCAGGACCATTACGTGTCAAATGAGGGTGGATCTCCGCGCCTTCAAAACAGCGCTGGTAACGCTGTTGACGCATCGATCAGTCAAGACTGGAACACCCTAAGCAAGCAGTCAGGCTACACGGAAAGCGAGCTTATGAAGCGCCTCCTAATTAGCCCTGACACTGAAACAGAGATGCAGGGTCGATTCTATATCAACACTAATGGCGAGCGCTTCCCGCGCCGTGGCGGCGACTGGAACAATGGCTCGGCTGCCGGGCTTGCCGCGTTGGCTCTGAGCTACGCGCGTTCGCGCACGCACACGAACACTGGGTTCCGCCCCGCTTTTGTATCCTGAAACCCTGCAACATGAGGCCTGCTGGGGTGCGCGAGAGCGCACCCCATTAATATTATGCAAGACCTGATAATCGTCCAAAAAGTCGAGGGAATGATTCAGTACGGGTACCAAGCCGTGCAGCACTTCCCCAAAAGCGAGCGCCACGTCCTTAGCCAGGAATTGCGCCTTTCAATGTGGCGGCTGCTGCGGCTAGTCATCGTGCTAGCGAAGCGATACCACAAGAAAACAACGCTCCAGGACGTCGACGCAGAGCTGGAGCTACTGCGCCGCGAAATCCGACTGGCCAAAGACCTCGGGGTGCTCCCATTCAAGAAATACGAAGTATGGGCGCGACATCTAGACGAAATTGGCCGCATCGTCGGAAGCTGGATTAAGAAAGTCAAGTGAGAGCAAAAGGGCTAAGTGCTACAGCGCTTCCCGCGCCGTGGCGGCAACTGGAACAATGGCTCGAATGCCGGGCTTGCCGCGTTGAATCTGAACAACGCGCGTTCGAACACGAACACGAACACTGGGTTCCGCCCCGCTCTTGAGGTAAGCCAGAAGCGGTATTGGTTAAGGCCGTACCGACAGCGCACCTTCAAAAGGGCGCTTAGTCCTCGGCCAAGTGCCGAAATATGAATAGGTATCGCTGGGCTAGTAGGGTTTCCGAACATCCTGCGATACCGCCTCCAAGGAAAGCAAATTGAAGACTTACAATAACCTATACGAAAAAATCTACCAGTTTGACAATCTGCATGAAGCCTACCTGCGCGCCAGGCGCGGAAAACGAGACCGGGCTGAGGTGCTTCGCTTCGAGCGCGACCTGGAGGGTGAGCTAATACAGCTGCAGAACGAGCTGATTTGGGACCAGTACGAAACAGGAGCATACCGCACCTTTCACGTCTTCGAACCCAAAGTGCGCCTTGTGGCCGCGCTGCCATTTAGGGACCGCGTGGTTCAACATGCTTTAATCGGCACTATAGAGGATATTTGGGAGCGCAGATTCATACACCACAGTTACGCATGCCGACCCGGTCGAGGCATGCACATGGGAGCCAACCAAGCCCAGCAATGGCTCAGAGAGGTCCAGGCGACGCATGGCCGTGCTTACTGTCTCAAGGCGGACGTGGCCAAATACTTCCCCAGCATTGACCACGAGGTGCTTATGGAGTTGCTAGCCAAGCGCATAAGCTGCAAGCGCACCCTAAAACTGTGCCATGACATCATGGAGAGCTGGTACCCAGGACTGCCCATTGGCAACTTAACAAGCCAGCTTTGGGCTAACATCTACCTGCATGAGCTGGACACCTTCGTTAAGCAGCACATTGGCGCACGCAGGTACATCCGCTACATGGACGATTTTCTCATAGTCCACCACGACAAAGCCTACCTTCACGGCTTGCGCCAAGTAATTGAGCAGTGGCTATGGGACCGCCTGCGCCTGAAGCTGAACAACAAAACTCAGATATTTCCAGTGGGCATAAAGCACGGTCGCGCCCTGGACTTTCTCGGCTACCGCATGTGGACGACACACCGCCGCCTACGCAATGACTCAGTGAAGCGCATGGACAAGAAATTAAAGAAGCTTCAAACGCAGTTTAAGGACGGTTTAATCGACTTTTCAGACGTCAAGCAGAGGGTTAATAGTTGGCTTGGCCATGCCAGTCATGCGGACAGCTATCGCATCAGAAGAAAGCTGCTTGGCAGCGCTGTGTTTAGGCGGGGTGAAAAGTTAGAAAATACCGTCTCAAAATAAGCGTAAGCTCATCCCATTTTATTCGGCGCGCTACACTCAGCTCCAAGACGCGGTACCTATGACGGTTGGTCAGGAGTTTCATGCTTGGGCTGTGACGCTGAATGAAGAGATCCGCGCTCTACAATATACCTCTAAGTTATTATTAGAAGTTAACCTTGGTGCGACGGCCATTGGTACTGGTTTGAACACTGCACCAGGTTATCAAGCGTTGGCAATCAAATATTTAGGTGAAGTCACTGGCCTAGAAGTAGTGCCCGCGGAAGATTTAATTGAAGCGACGTCCGACTGTGGCGCTTATGTTATGACTCATGGTGCGCTGAAACGTTTAGCGATGAAGCTATCAAAAATCTGTAACGATTTGCGCTTGCTCTCTTCTGGCCCTCGTGCAGGTTTCAATGAACTGAACTTGCCTGAATTACAAGCGGGTTCATCGATCATGCCGGCCAAAGTTAACCCCGTCATTCCTGAAGTGGTTAACCAAGTGTGCTTTAAAGTCTTCGGTAATGACAACACCATTACTTACGCCGCAGAAGCGGGACAATTGCAGCTTAACGTTATGGAACCTGTGATTGCGCAAGCGATGTTCGAGTCTATCTCCTTACTTTCTAACGCTTGTGTTAACTTGCGTGATAAGTGTGTCGATGGCATTACGGTAAACAAAGAGATCTGTGAAGGTTATGTATTTAACTCGATCGGTATCGTCACTTACCTTAACCCTTACATCGGCCACCATGAAGGTGACATCGTGGGTAAAATCTGTGCCGAAACGGGCAAAAGTGTCCGTGAGGTCGTGCTGGAGCGTGGCTTGCTCACCGAAGAAGAGTTGGATGATATTTTCTCAGTCGACAACTTGATGTACCCTAAATACAAGGCAAAACGTTACGAGTAATTAAATTTACTCCACAAGAAGGCTCTGATTCAGAGCCTTCTTGGTTTTTGCCAAATGGAAAGTCGCTAAAACTTATTCTAAATCATGGTAATTCATCAAAAGTATTGGCTACCTTCCATTGCGACTAAAAAATAAGATAAACCTATGAATTCATAGCCTCGCGTTAAGATAACACTGGGCGATAAAGCGGATTTTCCCATAATCTTTTAGGAGTATAAGATGTTCATAATTGAGTTCCTTATCGTATTAGGATGTATCCTAATCGGTGCAAGGATTGGTGGTATCGGACTAGGTGTCATGGGGGGGATTGGTCTTGCCATTCTCAGTTTTGTGTTTGGTATGCGTCCAACCAGTCCCCCGATTGATGTCATGTTGATGATCATGGCAGTGGTAGCGGCCGCTGCCTCGATGCAAGCCGCTGGAGGTTTGGATTACTTAATCAAAATCGCCAGTAACATCTTGCGTAAAAATCCTCGCCATATCACTTTCATCGCCCCATTAGTCACCTACTTTTTTACCATGATGGCTGGAACCGGACACGTCGCTTATTCAGTCTTACCTGTGATCGCAGAAGTCAGTCGCCGCAGCGGTATTCGCCCAGAGCGTCCGCTTGGTATGGCAGTTATCGCGTCACAATTTGCGATTGTGGCTAGCCCCATTGCGGCCGCCGTGGTTGCATTAGTTGCTTTCTTGGAACCACAAGGCATTACTTTAGGTAACGTACTGATCGTCACCATCCCAAGTACTTTCCTCGGTCTTGCCTGCGCTTGTATTTTTGTCAATAAAATCGGTAAAGAGCTGAAAGACGACCCGGAATATCAGCGCCGTCTGCAAGACCCAGAATTCCGTGCAGAAATGGAGCAAGAGGTTAAAGTCGACGAGATTCAAATTACTCCGCAAGCAAAAACATCGGTTTCTCTATTCCTATTTGGTGCGATTATCGTGGTCTTTATGGGCGCGATTCCTAGCTTGCGTCCGCACTTTGATGGCTCACCGATGGGTATGGCGCATACGATTGAAATCGTGATGTTATCGATCGCAGCTCTGATCATCCTAATTTGTAAACCAGACGGTAATACTATTACGCAAGGCTCGGTGTTCCACGCTGGGATGCGCGCAATCGTAGCCATTTTCGGTATCGCTTGGCTGGGTGACACTTTCATCGCAGGTCACGGTGATATGGTGAAAGAAGCCGTATCGGGATTAGTAGAAGTTGCGCCATGGACCTTTGCTTTTGCCCTATTTGGACTATCAGTGATGGTCAATAGCCAAGGAGCCACCACAGCAGTATTGGTACCCGTTGCGATTACCTTAGGCTTACCACCAGCAGTGATCATTGCCGTATTCGTCGCGGTTAACGGATATTTCTTTATTCCGAACTACGGCCCAATCATTGCGTCGATTGATTTTGACCGCACGGGGACAACTCGGATCGGTAAGTACATCTTTAACCATAGCTTTATGCTACCTGGTTTATTGAGCATGATCTTCAGTATCGGCTTTGGTTTAGTCTTAGCGAATATTTTCCTCTGATCATCAGATCAACGAGTGTCAAAGGGAGCAATAGCTCCCTTTTTATTTTTGATATAAATCAAACAAGCAGCGATTAATTCAACCTTTCGTGCTGACTATCAAAACTGCATAATATTTCTTTTTATTTTACTAAAAAATAAATACTGCCCTACCTTGTTATCACCAGCCTACTGTTTAGGTATAACTAACCCAGACGTTCCAAGAGCGACGTTACACGTAAAGCATATTATTTCATTATTAATAAAAAAATACCCTGAAATAAATAGTCACAACTTTCTCAGAATTTACATCTGAGAATATTCTGTGAAGCAAGGCTAAGATAATTAAGCTTACTATCTTTAAAATAAAATCCATTAAGGTCTATGAATAAACCTTCACTCGACATTGTTAATATCATTACATTCATCTTATTGCTGATTAATAAGAGAAATACTCTTGAATTAAAAATTGACCATGAATCCAAATATTAGCCACCAAGCACATTTAGTCCAGATCATCTAAATGTAAGGAGAACGCTATGACAAGCCAAACTTTACCCACCGATCATAAGAAAGGCTTTTTTGCCAACTTAAAGTTTCCCTCTGCCTATACGATTTTATTTTTATTAATTGCCTTTGTAGCCTTATTAACCTGGATAGTCCCCGCGGGTCAGTACGAACGAACCATCAACGAAGAACTCGGTAAAGAAGTCCCCATTGCTGGCACCTATGCTCCCACAGAAGGTAACCCACAAGGTATTCTTGATGTCCTCCTTGCTCCCATTGACGGATTTTATGACCATAATACCTATGAAGCGGCAGCCATTGATGTATCGCTATTTATTTTGATTATTGGCGGCTTTCTTGGTTTGGTGACCAAAACGGGAGCCATAGATGCGGGTATTGAACGAGTCACCTCGCGTTTACAAGGGCGAGAAGAATTAATGATCCCCATCTTGATGGCCCTCTTTGCCGCAGGTGGCACTATTTATGGCATGGCAGAAGAGTCACTCCCCTTCTATACCCTATTAGTGCCAGTGATGATGGCAGCTCGTTTTGACCCCGTCGTCGCAGCGGCTACTGTTCTATTGGGCGCTGGTATAGGAACGTTGGGCTCTACCATTAACCCTTTCGCGACCGTGATTGCTGCCAATGCGGCAGGGATCCCCTTTACTGATGGTATTTTCCTGCGTCTTGCGATTTTATTAGTGGGCTGGATCATCTGTGTCATGTACGTCATGCGTTATGCGAAAATGGTTCGCGCTGATCAAAGTAAGTCGATTGTTTATGATAAGTATGAAGAAAACCAAGCGCATTTTTTAGGTAACCGTAGCGGAGAAAACTTAGTTTTCACCACCACTCGTAAAATTATTTTAGCCATCTTTGCACTCTCATTTGCCGTGATGATTTATGGCGTATCCGTTGCCGGCTGGTGGATGGCTGAGATCTCAGCGATGTTCTTGGGTTCAACGATTCTGATTGGTCTTGTGGCCAGAATGAGTGAAGAAGAATTTACCAGTAGCTTTATTGATGGTGCACGTGATTTACTTGGCGTCGCGTTAATCATCGGTATTGCGCGGGGTATTGTCGTGGTCATGGACCGAGGCATGATCACTGATACGATTCTTAATTCAGCTGAACATATCGTTACTGGATTATCGTCAGTGATGTTTATTAACGTCATGTACTGGCTAGAGATTTTATTATCATTCTTGGTTCCATCGTCTTCTGGTCTGGCTGTATTAACCATGCCGATTATGGCACCACTGGCAGACTTTGCTGGCGTTAGTCGCGATCTGGTGGTCACGGCATACCAATCTGCATCTGGAATAGTCAACCTAGTCACGCCAACGTCAGCGGTAGTCATGGGCGGCTTAGCCATTGCTCGTGTCCCTTATGTCCGCTGGATTAAGTGGGTCGCGCCATTACTGGGTATTTTGTGTGTGTTTATTATGATTATGCTCAGTATTGGTGTGTTACTTTAAAGCTTCATATGAACGCAGCGTAATCAACGCCATCTGAGCCATAACAAAACCATAAAATCACATTACTTGATAATATTCTTATTCTACAAAGCCGCACGCTATCGGGTGCGGCTTTTTGCTTTTCTATTATCCACTATCGTAACGTTGCCAAAAACGATCTGCATTGCGATTAATTAGTTTTATTTATCAAACCATGAATTAAATTCACCTGTTAATTCAAATACCAGTAAATCACCAGCATTTTATAATTGTTCTAGATCAATCTTTCCTCGCTTATTTTGTTAACATTAGAACAAATCAAACCAGAAAAACCGTTATCTAATCTCGAATAATGAATAAATTCGCCACCTTAAGCCTATCTGATACTTTCACTATTTGCATAATATTTCCAAATCAAATGCTATCAGGCTGAAAATCGGCCAATGAGCAATAATCAAAAGCATTTTATTCCATAAAAAACCATTAAAAAACCGCCGATTTAAACCTTATCAAATGAATAATATTTGTTAATAAGTCATTCCAAATAGCAAATTAATATAAAAAGTAAACTGTGAGCCATATCCAAGAAAGAACACAAGTACAGGGTAATATTAAATACAGAACAAAGAGATGAATTTAAATATAAATTTCAATCTCCCTCAAACACCCTACAGAATAATTATACCTTTAGTTAATTAAGGTATACAAAATAAGAGAGATACGATTATGAGTAAGTTATACGTAGGTTCTGAAGTAGGTCAATTACGCCGTGTTTTAATTCATCGTCCACGACGTGCATTAACTCATTTAACCCCCTCTAACTGTCACGACTTATTATTTGATGATGTGTTAGATATTGAACGCGCAGGTAAAGAGCACGATATTTTTGCCCAAACCCTCCGTGATCAAGGTGTGGAGGTTTTGCTGTTAACAAATTTGCTCGCCGAAACCCTCGATGTGAGTGAAGCCAAAGAGTGGTTGTTACATACACAAATCTCAGATAATCGTTTTGGACCAACGTTTGCCAACGATGTTCGCTGCTTCCTTAATGATTTACCACATCTTGAATTAGCCAAAATCCTAACCGGTGGCTTGTCTTATGGCCAATTCCCGATGCAATCATCGTCTCTTTTGCAATCGATGCATAAAGTGGATGACTTTATTATCAAACCATTGCCAAACCATCTGTTTACTCGTGATACCTCCTGCTGGGTATACGGTGGCGTCTCCATTAACCCAATGGCTAAAGTGGCTCGTCAACGCGAAACCAACCATCTAAGAGCGATTTATCGCTGGCACCCAACCTTCGCTGGTCAAGACTTCATCAAATACTTCGGTGATGAAGAACGCAATTATGACAAATCGACCATCGAAGGCGGTGATGTTTTAGTCATCGGACGCGGTGCGGTGTTAATCGGCATGTCTGAGCGCACCACGCCACAAGGGGTAGAGCAACTGGCTTCAGCGCTATTTAAACATGGTCAAGCCAAACAAGTGATTGCCCTTGAGTTGCCTCAAGAACGCTCTTGTATGCATCTCGACACAGTAATGACTCACATGCGCGAAGATACCTTCTCTGTTTACCCGAATGTGATTCCTGATGATGTGAAATGTTGGAGCTTAACCGGCGATGCTTCTGGCAAAGTTAAGGCTACGCAACAAGCCTCTTATATTCATACTATCGAACGTGCACTCGGTGTCGACAAGCTACAGATGATCACCACAGGTGGCGATAGCTTTGAAGCAGAACGGGAGCAATGGAACGACGCTAACAACGTACTCACGGTTCGTCCAGGGGTGGTCATTGGCTATGAACGCAATACTTATACCAATGAAAAATACGACAAAGCTGGCATTACCGTACTGCCTATCCCAGGTGATGAACTCGGCCGTGGCCGTGGTGGTGCTCGCTGCATGAGCTGCCCCATTGAACGTGATGATATCTAAATTAGGGCGAGTGAAATGGGAGAACAACACTTCTCCCATTGACCAACGAGAGAAATGACTATGACAAAACAAACTGTTGTCGTCGCCTTAGGAGGCAATGCCTTACTTCGTCGCGGCGAGCCATTAGAAGCGGATGTTCAACGCCACAACATTCAGATTGCCGCACAAGCCATCGCGAAAGTTGCTGAGCATTACAATGTGGTACTGGTGCACGGTAATGGTCCACAAGTCGGATTATTAGCACTACAAGGGCTGGAATACAAAAAAGTTAACCCATACCCACTCGATGTATTAGGTAGCGAAACCCAAGGCATGATTGGTTATATGCTGATGCAAGAGTTCAAAAATCTACTTCCTGAGCGCAACGTCACTTGTATGTTGACTCAAATGACCGTTGATGCCAATGACCCTGCGTTTGCTAATCCAACCAAACCGATTGGCCCGGTTTATCAAGCCGAAGAAGCGCGAGCTTTAGCTGAGAAATACCATTGGACAGTAAAACCTGATGGCCAGTATTTCCGTCGCGTAGTACCCAGCCCGCTACCTACTGGCATTGTCGAACATCAAGCCATCAATACCCTAATTGCGGATGGTCATTTAGTGATTTGTACTGGCGGTGGTGGTATTCCGGTGAAATATCAGCATGGCAAGCTGGTTGGTGTGGAAGCCGTGATCGATAAAGACATGTCAGCCGCCTTTCTCGCCAAACAAATTGGCGCCGATGCGCTGCTTATTTTGACCGATGCCGATGCGGTTTATCTCGACTGGGGCACGCCGACCCAACACGCTTTACGCAGCACTACGCCTAGTGAACTGGCGAACTATCAATTTGATGAAGGCTCAATGGCACCAAAGATTCAAGCATCTTGTGAGTTTATTAAACAAGGGGGCAGCGTGGTCGGTATTGGAGCCTTGGATGATGCTTTAGCCATTTTAGAAGGCAAAGCAGGTACTAACATTACTCGCGACCAATAACGAGACTAACCCTGAGATAATTTTCAACGTGTTTATGCCATCCAGAATTCGCATTGAACGCGTACGTCACATCAGCAGACTATTCGGCGCTAGCCCGAACAATAGCAGCGCTCTTTAACGAGGATAAGATCATGGCTTTTAACTTACGTAACCGTAACTTCCTAAAATTACTCGATTTTACGCCAAGAGAGATCCAGCATTTATTAGATTTATCGATTGAGCTAAAGAAAGCCAAATACAATGGCTATGAACAACCTCGCCTAAAAGGTAAAAATATTGCCTTAATTTTCGAAAAAACCTCCACTCGCACTCGCTGCGCGTTTGAAGTCGCGGCTTTTGATCAAGGGGCTCAAGTTTCTTACCTTGGTCCTTCTGGCTCGCAAATCGGCCACAAAGAGTCAATGAAAGATACCGCTCGCGTTTTAGGGCGGATGTACGATGGGATTGAGTACCGTGGTTTTGGCCAAGAGATTGTCGAAGAACTCGGCCAGTATGCCGGTGTGCCTGTATGGAATGGACTGACCGATGAATTCCACCCAACACAAATTCTCGCTGACTTTATGACCATGCTCGAACACGGCCGAGGTAAAGCACTGCATCAAATCAAGTTTGCTTATTTAGGTGATGCACGCAACAACATGGGCAACTCATTAATGGTCGGCGCAGCAAAAATGGGCATGGATATTCGCCTCGTAGCACCAAAAGCATTCTGGCCAACAGAATCACTGGTTGCCACTTGCCGCGCAATTGCTGAAGAAACGGGAGCAAAAATCACCCTAACTGAAGATGTGCAAGAAGGCGTCATGGGTTGTGATTTCCTTTATACCGATGTTTGGGTTTCGATGGGCGAAGCCAAAGAAGCATGGGCTGAGCGCATCCAATTAATGCTGCCGTATCAAGTGAATATGGATATGATTAAAGCCACGGGCAATCCACATGTGAAATTCATGCACTGCTTGCCCGCATTCCATGGTGAAGATACCACCGTCGGCAAAGAGTTGGCCCAAGCTTACCCAGAACTAAAACAAGGGGTTGAAGTCACTAATGAAGTCATCGAATCAGAACATTCGATCGTATTCGATGAAGCGGAGAACCGGATGCACACCATTAAAGCAGTCATGGTAGCGACACTGGGCGATTGATTGATATTTCTGCTAATTTACTCACGGGTCGGAGTCCGGCTCGTGAGTATCATCACTTGCCTCACTCATTAATCTAAATGACTAGCTTATCATCATAATACAGTCTTTTATTTGGTGATCTTCCGCAATAAGCCGTTAATCAATAAGTGATATGCTCAGTTACAGAATGATATTTGCTTAACAATTGAACGAGGGCTCGACCGTGAACCGAACCATACCAGACATTGATGCTGATGAACGCTCATTAACTGCGGCTTGCAAACGACTGCTACAACAACAGAGTTTCGCTAATCAACATGAGCTACGCGAGCGCTTAGTCCAACTGGGATTTGAAGGCGTCAGCCAGTCCACTGTGTCACGTTTACTCTCTCAACTTGGTGTGGTTAAAGTCCGTAATGCATGTGGTAAAAAAGTCTATTGCATCACGGTAGAAACCGCACCAGTGCATGTTGAATCCTCTATTGCATCCCAAATTGAATTTATTACTCATAACCAATCAGTGGTAGTGGTCAAAACTCATCCAGGTAGCGCTCAGTTAGTGGCTCGTTTGGTTGATATCGATCCGCACAGCGAAATCATTGGTACCGTGGGCGGTAATGATACCGTACTCGTGATTCCGCGCGACGCCAATCGTGTCGAAGCCTGTGAGCGAATTGTCAAAAGTCGGTTAGGGGTGGCCTAACCCCAGCGCTGCACTGTATCTTCCAACCCATTGTCTATATAGTAAAGCCAATCGTGTTTTGGATGTTGTAGTGATGATGCGTCTATTTATTTCTCTTTTACTGCTGCTTAGTACAGCAATCAGTACGCCAGCATTGGCCACATTGACCGTAAATCCTTCGTTTGATTTAAACGGGTCCTCGCGCTTCGCTTCGGTCGAACAAGCCTTTCCGCTGTCTTTTTTCCAACAAGCTGATCAGCTATTTTTAGATTGGCAAGTCAAGCCGGGGTACTACTTATATCAAAGTAGCCTAACGATTGAAGCTCACAACGCCCAATTGGGCGATTACGTGTTACCGCAAGCGCAGCCATATCACGATGAATTTTTTGGCGATGTGATGATTTATGACACCCCACTGTCGATAAACGTATCACTGAAAAATGCCCAATCTGGTGCTACATTGACCGTGCGCTACCAAGGCTGCGCAGCGGCAGGCTTTTGTTATCCACCTGAAACTCGGGTTATTGATCTTGAACCCATAATCGGCCAAACATCCAGCGAACCTATCTCTAGCTCAACCGTTATATCCGCAACGTCGTCAGCGGTGCAGAACAGTGCGGCCGTTAACGAAGCTAACCATCCAGCTTCACAACAAGATTCTTTAGCGAATCGATTAGCGCACAGCGCTTGGACTCCACTGCTGTTTTTATTACTCGGTATTGGCTTGGCGTTCACTCCCTGTGTACTGCCGATGTATCCGATTTTAACCAGCATCGTACTTGGTGGCGGAGCTATCTCACAACGTCGCGCGTTGTTATTGAGCGTGATCTATGTGCAAGGGATGGCGCTAACCTACACATTGTTAGGTTTAGTGGTGGCCTCGGCTGGATTGCAATTTCAAGCCGCGTTACAACACCCTTATGTGTTAATCACACTCAGCGTCTTGTTTGTTGCCTTAGCGTTATCAATGTTTGGTTTATACAGTTTGCAACTGCCGAGTAGCCTACAAACTTGGCTAAGTAGTTTAAGTCAGCGCCAGCAAGGTGGACGCCTTGGCGGCGTGTTTATGATGGGCGCGATTTCAGGCTTAGTCTGCTCACCTTGTACCACCGCGCCACTGTCCGGAGCTTTGCTTTATGTGGCACAAAGTGGCGATTTAGTTACCGGAGGCGTAGCGCTTTATGCATTAGCATTAGGTATGGGAATCCCCTTAATTGTTGTCGCCGTGTTCGGTAATCAGTTACTGCCGAAAGCCGGCGACTGGATGAATCGCATTAAGGTGTTGTTTGGTTTTGTGCTTCTCGCGGCGCCGATTTTCCTACTGGAGAGAATTATCCCTAGCTTATGGAGCACGATATTATGGTCGGCGTTAGGATTAAGCGCATTCGGTTGGCTATACCATGCAAAAAATAGCTTACCTTTTGCGGGTTGGAAACAAAGCCTAATTGGTATTATTGCCATCCTCGGCCTGTTATTCTCCGCTCAACCACTGCTAAATTATTGGCTGAATACCAATCATTACAGTACTCAACAAGCCAGCATTCAGTTTCAACCAATTAAAACTGTCGAGCAGCTTAACCAAGCTTTGCTCAACGCTAAAGCAGCCGGAAAACCGGTAATGCTCGATTTTTACGCTGACTGGTGTGTGGCCTGTAAAGAGTTTGAGCGCTATACCTTTCATCAGCCCGCCGTTGAAGAACAGTTAGAAAACTTTGTGTTACTGCAAGTAGATGTTACCCGTAGTGAGCCAGAAGATTTTGAACTCTTACAACATCTGCAAGTACTTGGTTTGCCGACCATCGATTTCTGGGATGGACAAGGAAATCGACTACCTCAAGCGCGTATCACTGGCTTTATGGCCGAGCATCCTTTTCTTGCTCATTTAGAAAAATTCCAACTCTAATCAGTTTGGCAGATAAATCCCCATCGATTTATCTGCCATCTTTATTTCCCTGATTAAATATCTCTCCCTTTTTTGTGATACTACACGCCGTTTACGGTAAATATAAAAATCAATAACATTGACTTATTACCCACAGAATCGCAATAAGTAGGACAATGACGACAAACGTCCGCCACTCATCCCCCCTACTCATCCTGCAAAGTGTGCGCTTTTCGAAAGTCAATCACCCTACCAAGCGTGATAATGGTTCGTAGATTGTAATTTTTATCGCTCTAAAAAATCTTTATCGCGATGGCTCACATTTTGTATAGGTTGCTTATCCCTAGCATGTCCAGTGAACTCATAACCTGACTAATTCTATAACGTTGTTAATTAAATATTTTATAGATTAGATAGAAAACTAGGGACTTAGAACGTGAACAAACCTAATTTTTCGGCATTAAGTAAAGCTATGCTGCCCATTTTAGCAGGCAGTTTACTGGTCGGTTGTAACTCGTCATCGGATGATGATATCGCCGCAGAAACACAAACCGTCACCGTTTTTTATAAAGCTGACCCCACATTACGTAGTCAAACTAGCGATAACGATCTTTATCAGGGGCTCACTCTCCACGTATGGAACGATAACCATTGTCGTTCCTATGCAGGAAGTAATACCGAGTGGAATAATGGTCTCGCTCCAAATGGGATTGATGCCACCTTCGGAGCTTACTGGCACCTCCCCTACAGGCAAGATGCTTCGCAGTGCATCAATATGATCCCTCACTTTGGTAACGATAAACCACTGGGTGAACTTGATACGAAAATTGACTTAACCCAACTAGGGAAAAATGCCAGCGTCTATACTCAACAAGGAGTAGCCGCCGTTTACCCTGAGTTAATTGCTAGAAGTGAGTTAAGACAAGATACATTACGTATTTACTTTAATAGTCAAGATGGTGACGAAAGCGATTTTAGACTGCATGTTTGGAACGAAGGCGAATGCAGCAGTTACGATGCCGGAGACACAAGCTGGCCGGGACTCCGCCCGACTGGATTGAGTAAAACCTATGGTGCTTATTGGGACTTACCCATAAATAGCAATGGTGATTGTATAAACCTTATCGCCAACACTAACGGCAATGGCGATTACCAAACCGATAACTTGAAATTTGAGTTTGCTCAACAAGGGGTCATTGGAGCGATTGGGATGCTATTTAAAGGCACCAATAAAGTCTTTTATCAACCATTAGCACGCTTGCCACAAGGCCAAGTGGATGTCATCGGTGCCAGTGCTATATTTGCTGACGCTAAGACGGTATTAGTCGGCAATAAAGAAGCGACCTCAGTGACACTCTATCACTCAGCGCAAGGTGAGCTTAGTTTTGATTCCGCCAGCAAATCGGTGACTGGTTTTGATAGCCAGTTCACCTCTAAGCTTAAAGCCGCCAATGATTGGACATCAGAAAAACCCCATCTCAAAGATGACTTTGTTGGTTTTAGTTTTGACTATAGCGAAGAGCAATTGAAACAATTACTCAAAGGTCAGCTCTGGTTAGTCGCCAGTGATCATCAAGGGGTAATTCAAGCGACAGAAGTGCAACCCGCCAGTGCCTTGGATGCTCTCTATGCCGATGAAGCTGTCAAGTTGCCATACGGCGCACTAACGAATGGTAATACAACCACTTTCCGTCTTTGGGCGCCAACCGCTCAATCCGTCAAGCTGATCCCTTATGGTGCTGATAAAAAAGCCCAAACTCCTATAAATATGGAATTTGATGCTAAATCAGGCAGTTGGTCAGTAGAAGAGACAGCGCTAAAACATGGCGATTTTTATCGCTATCAAGTAACGGTTTATCATCCAGCCACGGATAGAGTGGAACGCTATGAAGTTACGGACCCGTATTCACTTAGCTTGGCGATGAACTCAGAATATAGCCAAGTGGTGGATCTCAACCATCCTGATCTTACACCTGCTGGTTGGGAGGACTTAAAAGCGCCTCATTCGCAAACCAACCCTGCTCAGTTTGTGCTTTATGAAGCCCATGTGCGCGATTTCTCCGCTTTAGATGACAGCACACCTAAAGCCCACCGTGGTAAATTTACTGCTTTTGCTCAATCAGATACCGTACCCGTTAAACATCTGCAAAAATTGGCAGAATCAGGAGTCACCCACCTACATCTACTGCCGGTGTTTGATATTGCTACCATTAATGAAGATCCAAGCAAAGTAGCCGATATTGATCAGCCATTCAGTAAACTGTGTCAATTACAGCCCGCGGTGCAAAACGATCCCGCTTTTGGTACTTACTGTGCGACTGAGATAACCATTTCGGCCGTATTCCATCAGCTAAAAGGCGATGACCATAAACAAAACCCTGTGGTGCAACGCCTAAATGGCTTTGTGCGCGATGTCGATAGCTTTAACTGGGGGTATGATCCTTTCCACTTTACCGTTCCCGAAGGCTCTTACTCAACCAACCCTGATGGTACAACGCGCATTAAAGAGTTCCGTGAGATGGTGATGGCGGTAAAACAAGAGATTGGTATGAACATGGTTATGGATGTTGCCTATAACCACACCAATGAAGCTGGCGTCTCAGATAAATCGGTACTCGATAAAATTGTCCCTTGGTATTACCAACGCTTGAACGAGTTTTCTGGTCAAGTAGAAACCTCTACCTGCTGCTCGAATACCGCACCAGAAAATCGGATGTTTGCGAAATTGATTGATGATTCGATTTATACCTGGACCAAAGCATACAAAATTGATGCCTTCCGTTGGGATTTAATGGGCCATCACCCACTTGAGCAAATTCTAGGCACTTTCAAAGTAGCGCAACAGGCCAATCCTGAGGTCTACTTCTATGGTGAAGGTTGGAACTTTGGTGAAGTGGCCAATGATCGTCAATTCAAGCAAGCGACACAGCTCAACTTAGCCGGTACGGGGATCGGTTCATTCTCCGATCGCCTACGGGATGCTGTACGTGGCGGCGGCCCCTTTGATAGCCAAGAATTCCTACGTAGTAACCAAGGCTTTGGTAATGGTATCCATGTTCTGCCTAATGATCTAGCTACAGACAATAACCGTGCCACCGCGCTACATTTGGCGGATATTGTGCGAGTTGGTATGGCTGGTAACTTAAAAGATTTTACATTTACCGATAGCGAAGACAAACTAATCAAGGGTTTTGACCTCAAATACAACGGCCAGCCCACAGGCTATGCGCAAGATGCTTGGGAAATACAGAACTACGTTTCCAAACATGATAATCAAACTTTATGGGACAATAACCAATTCAAGATTGCCTATGGTGTTACCACCGATGAGCGCGTGCGCATGCAAGCAGTGAGCTTATCCACAGCGATATTAGGTCAAGGGGTACCGTTTATTCATATGGGTAGCGAGATCTTACGCTCTAAATCGATGCAGCGTGACTCTTACGACTCTGGAGATTGGTATAACCGCGTCGACTTCACCATGGACACTCACAACTGGAATATCGGTTTACCTCGTGAAGATAAAGATGGCGAAAACTGGAAGATAATTGAAGATGTGATAACCGGAGCAGGTACTAACGCTCAACCAGATAAAACCGATATGGAAACCATGCAAGGTTATTTCCATGAGCTTGTTCAATTACGCGCTTCATCCGGCCTGTTCACTCTGGGTAAAGGAGAAACCATTATCGAAAGAGTCAAATTCCACAACACGGGTAGTGAGCAAATTGCAGGCGTGATGGTCATGAGCATGGATAATAGCGGTGAGCGTTTTGATGGTGCGATTGATGCCGAGCGCCAAGGTCTGCTGGTAGTGATTAACGCCTCACCAGAACCTTTAGCACACTTTGCCAACTTTGACGCTACTGGCTATCAGCAGCACAGCATTCAGCAACACGCTGGCGCGAACTCGATTGGTGCAGGAGCCAGTGTCAATAACGGTAAGTTATCGGTTCCGGCTTGGTCAGTCGCGGTGTTTGAGAAACCGGCCAGCTAATAAGTTAAAAAGTAGCTCGTAAACGAAGCCTATCATTCAGCGTCAAGTGCTTACCCATTTGACGCTTTTTTCATTGAGCACAATAAAAAGGCGATACAGTTCAGACTTTTAGTTCATCGCCATTGTGACTATCAACAAACAAGACAATAATTTCTGTAACTAAATGTTCAAAAGTAATTAACGTCATGGATTCGACCTACACCATTATTATCGCTGATGATCATCCACTGTTTCGTAATGCGCTATTTCAATCGGTGCATATGGCGATCAGCGGCGCTCATTTGCTTGAAGCAGACTCATTAGACGCCCTATTGAACCTATTAAGCCAGCAAGCGGATGTTGATCTACTGCTGCTCGACCTGAAAATGCCCGGAGCCAATGGCATGTCGGGCTTGATTCAATTGCGCGCTCTTTACCCTGAGCTGCCCATCGTGGTTATTTCTGCCAGTGAAGAATCAGCGATAGTCTCTCAAGTCAAACATCATGGTGCGTTTGGTTTTATTCCTAAATCCAGCGATATGCGCAGCTTGATCAGCGCACTTAATCAGGTGCTCAATGGCGAACCTTATTTCCCGGCAGGATTGGTCGACATCCCCAATCAAGGTAATGACTTAGCCGAGAAAATCGCCACGCTCACTCCCCAACAATATAAAGTGTTAGGGATGCTCTCCGACGGTTTATTGAATAAACAAATCGCCTATGAACTCAACGTCTCCGAGGCAACGATTAAGGCCCATATGACGGCAATTTTCCGTAAGTTAAACGTCACCAACCGAACTCAAGCCGTCATTCTGCTCAAACAAATCGAATGGTAGTTGACCCGCAGTGCGCGTCGCTATCAGCGCCCACTGCCGGCTCTCGATATTAGCTATAGGCCTTATTCCGTGGACTCTTCTTCTTCGGCAGGTAAGCGTAAACCGACCTTAGTCACTTGCCAATCGACCACATCCGCGACTACCCACTGCAAACCGTACCATTCAAAATAGTCCCCCAACACAGGGCTGTTACCTAACTGCTCAGCAACCAGCTCTTTCAACGTCAGACTTGCCGATTGCTCCCCTAAATCTAAACCATATAACAGCGCAACATCGACCAACTTAGTATTAATGTCCAAGAAAAAATCACCGAAGAAGCGAGCCAACGAGGCTTTTTCTGGCGCTTCGCTGAACAGTTGACTTAAGGCTGGAAGATCATTTTCTTGACCTAAAACACAGAGAATATCCGCCTCTTGCAACTGAGTGCTACCGGATGGGTAAAGCAATTGTTGATCGCGAAACACTGCGACAATTCGAGTCCCTTCCGGCATAAACAAGTTGCGCAGTGGTTCACCGATACACCATTTATCTTCTTTGAGGCGATAGACAAACAACTCCCACTGGCTAGCGGGAAAGGCCTCTACACCAGTACGATAAATTGGCTCAGGTTTGGGCGGCAACTCAACTTTAGCCAAGCTCATCGCTTGAGTTAATGAGCCACCCTGCACGATAAGCGACACCATAACCACGAAAAAGGCGAGGTTAAAATACAACTGAGCGTCTGGTAATCCGGCCATCATCGGAAACACGGCCAAAATAATCGGCACCGCGCCGCGCAACCCTACCCACGAGACAAACCATTTTTCACGAGCAGTAAAACTTTTAAACGGCAGCAAACTGATCCACACCGACAGAGGCCGCGCAAAGACAATCATCCCAAAAGCCAAGGCCAGTCCTGGCAAAACGATATCCAGCAAATTAGAAGGAGTGACTAATAGCCCGAGCACCAAGAACATACCGATTTGTGCCAACCAAGTCATACCATCCAATACGTTTAAAATTGACTGGCGGCCACGAGTTGGGCGGTTACCGAGCAGTAAACCGACTAAGTAAATCGACAAGATGCCACTACCACCAAGCGCATTGGACAAAGCGAAGATGATTAAGCCGCCACTGACGGTTAGGATTGAGTAAAGTCCTTCAGGAAGCTGAGTATGATTGATCAACTTCCACAGTAGCCAGCCACCACTCAATCCCATCAATGCACCAACACCAAATTGCTGAACAAAACTCAATGCTAAAAATCCAGCACTTAAATCCAAACCTTGATTACCCAAAACAGCAATCAGAGTCACAGTAAGAAATATCGCCATCGGATCGTTGGTACCCGATTCAATTTCGAGTGTTGCTCCCACCCGCTCATTTAGACTACGGCCTTTCAGTAATGAGAATACCGCCGCCGCATCCGTCGAGCCAACAATCGCGCCGACCAAAATACCTTGCAATAACGTCAGATCAAATAGCCACATGGCCATCAATCCTGTCAGCGTAGTGGTAATCGCCACCCCAAAAGTGGCGAGAGAAATAGAAGGCCACAAAGCAACGCGGAAACTCGCTACCCGAGTGCGCATCCCACCATCAAGCAAAATAATCGCCAACGCCAAATTACCAATTAAATACGCTAGAGGATAATTATCAAAGACAATCCCCCCTAAGCCATCTTCCCCAGCCAACATTCCGACCGCGAGAAAAACCAATAAAATTGGAATGCCTAATTTTGATGATACGGGGCTGAGCAAAACGCTTAATGCAATCAGTAATGCTCCAATCAGAAAAAAACTATTAATGGTAACTGCGTCCACGTATCCTCCTATCATCGATTAATGATATCGCCCTAACCCATTGTCTCTTGGCCTATATTGTGCACTACTTTATGACACAGTAACGAAAAGTTTATGTAAACAAATGACTGTTTGGACAAAAAAATTCAATTTAATCACCTCTTCATGCAGCGATGATCATTATACCTTTGGCTAATTCCTTCCCTTTATTCAACAATAAAATCTAAGAATAAAAAAATAACACAATAAAAATCAACACATTAAATCCACCCCCATCACGACTAAAGTTGCACAGATCACCCACATAAAGCCTGCTAACCTTCAAAGTAACAATATTTTAACAATGCAAGAAGGAAGATCGCGATGGCGTTCGATGCAAACAAGCGCGCACAAGCTCACTGGAAAGAAAATTGTCAGAATATGACATCTCAATTTACGGTGCCCTGCAACTCAGGGAGTTTATCCTCACTTTGGTTGCTTGCAGCAATTCCGTCATATTTGACCTTCGACTGAGGTCAGTTGGCACCTTGCCTAACTACCACTCACTTAAAGTTACTCGATAATAAATACATGGAAGGGGACATAACTATGGACGATCATAACACGAACGCCGCCGCTTACTGGAGCGCTAACCTACGCTACATCACAATCAGCCTGATCATCTGGGCCTTAGTCTCTTATGGATTTGCCATCTTGCTGCGGCCGATGCTCGCTGGCATTCATATTGGTGGGACCGATCTGGGTTTTTGGTTTGCGCAGCAAGGTTCGATTATTACCTTTATCGCGATCATCTTTATCTACGCTTGGAAGATGAACCAGTTAGATAAAAAATTTGGCGTAGAGGAGTAATTTTCATGAGTCAATTTGCCATTAACTTACTGTTTGTTGGTGCCTCCTTTGCTCTCTACATCGGTATCGCCATTTGGGCTCGCGCCGGGTCAACCAAAGAGTTTTACGTCGCTGGCGGCGGCGTTAACCCGATTACTAATGGTATGGCCACCGCCGCCGACTGGATGTCAGCCGCTTCATTTATCTCGATGGCTGGCTTACTGGCTGCCGGTGGTTATGCCAACTCTTCTTTCCTAATGGGCTGGACGGGAGGATATGTCCTTTTAGCTATGCTGTTAGCACCCTACTTACGTAAATTCGGTAAATTTACCGTGCCTGATTTTATCGGTGACCGCTTTTACAGCAAAGGCGCTCGTATCACGGCGGTAGTGTGTTTAATTATCATGTCCGTGACCTATGTTATCGGTCAGATGACCGGTGCAGGCGTCGCCTTTTCCCGCTTCCTAGAGGTCAGCTCTTCTACGGGGATCTGGATCGCTGCTGCTGTCGTGTTTATTTACGCCGTATTCGGTGGCATGAAAGGCATCACTTATACTCAGGTTGCTCAATATGTGGTGCTAATCATCGCCTATACCATTCCAGCGGTCTTTATTTCATTACAACTAACCAATAATCCGATTCCGATGTTTGGTATGTTCAGTACCCACACGGAATCAGGCGTACCACTGCTGGTAAAATTAAACGAAATCGTGCGTGAACTGGGTTTCCAAGATTACACCGCTGATGTCAGCAATAAACTGAATATGGTGCTGTTTACCTTATCATTAATGATAGGTACGGCCGGCTTACCACACGTTATTATCCGTTTCTTTACCGTACCGAAAGTCGCGGATGCACGCTGGTCGGCTGGCTGGACCTTAGTGTTTATCGCCTTACTGTATTTAACTGCCCCAGCGGTTGCCTCTATGGCACGTTTAAACCTGTTAACCACCCTTTATCCTGATGGTCCTAGTGCGCCTGCGCTTAATTACGCAGAGCGTCCTGATTGGATTAAAACGTGGGAACAAACCGGCTTAATCCGCTGGGACGATAAAAATAATGATGGCCGGATCCAAATGTACAACGACAGCCCTGCTTTTGCTGAAAAAGCCACCGAGCGTGGTTGGGCGGGTAACGAACTTACCGTTAACAATGATATTCTGGTCTTAGCCAACCCTGAGATTGCCAATTTACCCAGTTGGGTTATCGGCCTAATCGCTGCTGGTGGTATTGCTGCTGCCTTGTCAACCGCTGCTGGCTTGTTACTGGCGATTTCATCCGCCATCAGCCATGACTTAATCAAAAATATTATTAACCCAAGGATCAGTGAAAAAGGGGAAATGTTAGCCGCTAGGCTATCCATGGCCGGCGCTATCTTACTGGCAACCTATCTGGGGTTAAATCCACCCGGCTTTGCCGCTCAAGTGGTGGCGCTTGCCTTCGGTATCGCTGCAGCAACCCTATTCCCAGCCTTGATGATGGGGATCTTCTCTAAACGTATTAACAGCGCTGGAGCCATTGCTGGCATGCTCACCGGTTTAATTGTGACTCTACTCTATATCTTCACTTATTTAGGTTGGTTCTTTATCCCAGGTACCAATATGCTGCCCAATACACCGGATAACTGGCTATTTGGCTCACTGGGTTATGGTATTTCGCCGCTGTCGTTCGGTGCTGTGGGGGCTATGATTAACTTTGCTGTTGCCTTTGCCGTATCGGCGGTGACCGCACCACCGCCAAAAGAAATCCAAGACTTGGTAGAAAGTGTACGTTATCCAAAAGGCGCTGGTGTTGCGATTGACCACTAATCAATCACAACCAAGGTGACAAGATTAACATTGACTCACGACTGTACACTCGGGCTTTCAACGGAAAGCCCGAATTTTTAGCAAGCCATTAGGTTTAGGTAGGATGACCGTATGTTTTGGGAATTAATTGCCACGTTTTCCGCCGGTTTAGGCGCTGCTGGAATCGCTTTGTTACTGAGAGCGATAACGCTAAAAAAACTGCCCAAGTGGATGATTCCGGTATTTGCCGGAGCTGGCATGTTGGGTTTTCAAATTTATTCGGAGTACAACTGGTTTAGCCATCAGCGTAGTTTGTTACCCGCTGGCGTTGAAGTGATACGTACGGCTCAAGAAAGTTCAGGCTGGCGACCTTGGAGTTATCTTTACCCGCAAACGCTGCGCTTTGTTGCTGCTGATGTGAACAATGCCAGCGTTAATCAACGCTACCCCGCATTAGTTTTGGTTGACTTGTATTTTTTTGAAAGACGCATGAGTGCGAGGCGCGTACCTCAGGTAGTGGATTGTGAGGCTGGTGCTCGCGCTGATTTTAGCGACGATTTACTGATACCAGCGACAGCAGAAAACATAACTTCAGGTTGGCACAAGCTAGCAACCGATGATCGATTATTGCTTTTATTGTGCCAGCGACACTAAGCAAATATTAAAGATAAGATCGGTGAAGGTCAGCGTTTTCCCCCCTTGAGAAAAGCATGACCAGTAACGTTAACCTGCTCCGTCACTTTACGTAGATTTAGCCCAGTAGAAGACTGGGCTACATGGTTTATATCTTGACGGGTTTACCTGATGTTTCGGGTTTAACCAAGGTCAATTTATGGATTAAATAATTCAGCAGCACCCCATACATCGGAACAAATAAACCTAAGCTGATCAAGAGTTTTAAACCATAATCGACCAAAGCAATCTCAGTCCAATGTTCAGCCATGAACGGATCTGGACTTTGGTAAAAAGCAATCGCAAAAAAGGCCACTGTATCCAGTGCATTACCGAATAGGGTTGACGCGGTTGGCGCTACCCACCACTGCTTCATCTGTCTGAGACGATTAAAGACATGCACATCTAAGATTTGTCCTAGTAGATAAGCCATAAAACTCGCTACCGCAATACGCGCAACAAACAAGTTAAATTCACTGAGTGGCGTAAAACCTTGGAACTGGCCTTCAAAGAAAATTACCGATAACAAATAGGAAACCGCAAGCGCAGGAAGCATCACCCAGAAAATAATTCTACGCGCTAAGCCAGCCCCAAAGATACGTACTGTTAAATCGGTAGCAAGGAAAATAAAAGGAAAAGTGAACGCGCCCCACGTGGTATGAAAACCGAAGAGTGTGAACGGTAGTTGAACAAGGTAATTACTTGACGCGATAATCACCAAATGAAATAACACTAAATACACCAGCGCTTTACGCAACTGGTCAGGAGTAAACCGACTCATATTGAACCTTTTTAGTTTGGTTTGGGGGCGAGGGAACCCAAATGTAAGCCGCAGCTTTAGTTAATAATGTTACTTAATCGAACAACAATTGCTGGATTAAGGGCGGCGATTATACGCAAACAGGATAAGCTCGCAAGGGTTACTTATTAAGCAATCGTTCTCTTCAATAGGAAATTTTTCTGTACACAGATTAGCCTATCGAGATAGCCACAGCTTTTACTTGAGCCGATCCGCTGGATCATGCTACTCTTCGCGTCCATTTTTCTGACCGAAATTGCCACGATCTAAACGGCATTACACTCAGTCAGTGCTAGTCTTAAGATAAAACTAGCGTTAATTTAGCATGATAAAATAGCGTTTCTCTCATCTTCCAACTCAAACGTGGAACCGAATAAATGGGCAAAGGTACTCTGTATATTGTCTCTGCACCTAGTGGCGCAGGAAAATCTAGCCTAATTGCAGGACTATTGGAACGAAACCCAACCTATGCGATGAAGGTTTCCATCTCGCATACCACGCGCGGAATGCGGCCTGGAGAGCAAGATGGCGTGCATTATCACTTTGTGCAAAAAGAACAATTTGAAGCACTGATTGAGCAAGGTGAATTCCTTGAATACGCCGAAGTGTTCGGGAATTACTACGGCACATCACGAGTCTGGATAGAAGATACGTTAGAAAAAGGCATTGATGTTTTCTTAGACATTGATTGGCAAGGCGCGCAGCAAATTCGCCAGCAAATGCCTCACGCCAAAAGCGTGTTTATTCTACCGCCATCCAAGGAAGAGTTGGAGCGTCGGTTGAATACACGTGGACAAGATAGCGCAGCGGTGATTGCCAAACGCATGAGCGAGGCTCGTTCTGAGATTTCTCATTATTGTGAATACGACTATTTGATCGTCAACGACGACTTCGATGTAGCCCTAATGGACTTTAAAGCCATCTTACGCGCAGAAAGATTAAAGCAAGATAAACAAGCCGCCAAATATCAATCGATGATCGCGGCTTTATTGGCGGAATAACCTCCGCCTTGTCATCCAACGAAAGTTGCCATCACTAACAGTGCTGACTTACGTTGGATGACGATGTAATTTGGGCATCGCCTGTCGCTAGTATCTGCTAGCGTTAGGTTGTATACTTTACAATCAACCTTATTTTAGTTAACTATTTGGAGTTCTCATGGCACGCGTAACTGTTCAAGACGCTGTTGAAAAAGTTGGCAACCGTTTCGACTTAGTTCTGATTGCGGCTCGCCGCGCTCGTCAAATTCAAACTGGCGGTAAAGACGCTCTAGTGCCGGAAGAGAACGATAAGACCACGGTTATCGCTCTACGCGAAATCGAAGAAGGTCTGATCACGAAAGATGTACTTGATAATCGTGAGCGTCAAGAGCAACAAGAGCAAGAAGCAGCAGAGTTAGCCGCGGTAAGTAGCATCGTTCATAACCGCTAATTCTGTATCAGCAAGGATTCAACCGACGGGCCTGAAATTTGTATCTATTCGATAGCCTCAAAAGTGTTGTCCAAGAATATCTCACAGAGCCTCAAATAGAGGCTCTGCGCCAATCTTACCTAGTGGCAAGAGATGCTCATGAAGGGCAAACCCGCTCCAGCGGGGAACCGTATATTATCCACCCTGTTGCTGTGGCTCGAATCCTAGCGGAAATGCGCTTGGATTTAGAAACGCTGCAAGCGGCCTTGCTGCACGACGTTATTGAAGATACCTCCGCCACTAAAGCTGAGCTAGAAGCCCAGTTTGGGAGCGCTGTCGCCGAACTGGTTGATGGTGTGTCTAAACTGGATAAACTCAAGTTTCGCGATCGTAAAGAAGCCCAAGCGGAAAATTTTCGCAAAATGGTGCTAGCGATGGTGCAAGATATTCGAGTTATCTTGATCAAACTCTCTGACCGCACTCACAATATGCGTACGCTCGGCGCGTTGCGTCCCGATAAAAAGCGTCGTATTGCCCGTGAAACGTTAGAGATCTACGCCCCTCTCGCTCACCGCTTAGGTATCCATAATATTAAAACTGAGCTGGAAGAGCTGGGTTTTGAAGCCTTATATCCGAATCGCTTTCGGGTCCTCAAAGAAGTGGTCAAAGCGGCTCGTGGTAATCGTAAAGAGATGATTCAACGCATCCATAGTGAAATTGAAGATCGCTTACGAGAAGTCAACCTCTCAGCGCGAGTGGTTGGCCGAGAGAAAAATCTTTATTCCATCTATAACAAGATGAAGACTAAAGAACAGCGTTTTCACACCATTATGGATATCTATGCTTTTCGAGTGATTGTCGATTCGGCCGATACCTGTTATCGCGTATTGGGCCAACTCCATAGCCTTTACAAGCCTCGTCCGGGGCGAGTGAAAGATTACATCGCGGTCCCTAAAGCCAACGGCTATCAATCGTTACATACCTCGATGGTCGGCCCACATGGCGTCCCTGTTGAAGTGCAAATTCGCACCGAAGATATGGATCAAATGGCCGACAAAGGGGTTGCTGCTCATTGGTCTTATAAGGCCAATGGCGAACGAGGAGGCACCACTGCGCAAGTCAAAGCCCAGCGTTGGATGCAAAGTTTACTTGAGTTACAACAAAGTGCGGGTAACTCGTTTGAATTTATTGAAAACGTAAAATCGGATCTCTTCCCCGATGAAATCTACGTCTTTACTCCCAAAGGGCGCATCGTAGAACTGCCGATGGGCGCTACCGCGGTCGATTTTGCTTACGCGGTTCATACCGATGTGGGTAATACTTGCGTTGGCTCACGAGTCGATCGCAACCCTTACCCACTGAGTAAACCGCTTAAAAATGGTCAAACCGTCGAGATCATCAGTGCGCCCGGCGCAAGACCAAACGCCGCTTGGCTCAACTATGTGGTGACCTCTCGTGCGCGGACTAAAATTCGTCAGGTACTGAAAACCATGCGCCGCGAAGAGTCCATCACCTTAGGTCGCCGACTGCTCAATCACGCTCTCGGTGAGCGCTCACTGACCGATATTAGTCCAGAAAATCTGAACCATGTCCTAAGCGAACTCAAAATCGCTAATGAGCAAGATTTACTCGCCGCGATTGGTTTGGGTGAACTAATGAGTATCGTCATCGCACGCCGCTTACTGGGTAATGCCGATGAACTCAACGAAACAGAAAACCCTGACGGTTCGGCGAAGAAAAAATTGCCTATCCGTGGCGCAGAAGGCATTTTATTAACCTTCGCTAATTGCTGCCATCCGATCCCTGATGATTCGATCATTGCTCATGTTTCTCCAGGACGCGGCTTGGTTGTACACCGTGAAACCTGTCCAAATGTACGCGGCTATCAACGAGAGCCGGATAAATACATGGCGGTGGAATGGACCAAAGATTACGATCAAGACTTTATCGCTGAACTGACGGTGGATATGCATAATCGCCAAGGTGCACTGGCCGATTTAACCAATGTTATTTCCAATACTGGCTCTAATATCCACGGTCTTTCTACCGAAGAACGTGATGGCCGTTTGTATACAGTAACGGTTCTGTTAAGCACCAAAGACCGAGTCCACTTAGCAGGGATCATGCGAAAAATTCGTGTGATGCCAAACGCCTTAAAAGTGCGGCGCAGAAAGTACTAACCCATCAACGCACAGAAAGCCCTGAATCAGGGCTTTTTTATTAGCAATAAACTGACGAAGAAAAGGTGTGCCGCATTAGCGTGAGCACATAAATAGATTTATGAATTTAGAACGTTATCAACGCATTCAAAATGTGCTTAAAGCCCGTCAAACCGACTTAACCGTCTGTTTGGAAGAAGTCCACAAACCGAATAATGTTTCTGCAGTGATCCGCACCGCCGATGCGGTTGGGTTACACCAGATTCATGCTGTATGGCCAAACGAACAAATGCGTACCTTAAGCCACACATCGGCAGGAGCACGTAACTGGGTTGAAGTCCAGACTCACAACAGCACGCTAGATGCGGTACATCACCTTAAGAACAGCGGCATGCAAGTTCTGGTAACAAATTTATCTGAGCATGCCATAGACTTTCGCGCCATTGACTACACTAAACCCACCGCCATCATTTTCGGCAGTGAAAAATCAGGTATCTCGCCACAGGCTTTAGCATTGGCCGATCATGATATTGTTATTCCTATGGTGGGCATGGTCCAATCCTTGAATGTTTCGGTGGCTAGTGCGCTGATCTTATATGAAGCGCAGCGCCAGCGTCAGCAAGCTGGGATGTATGACCGCGAACAAAGTGCCCTATCCCAAACAACGATTCAGCGTATTTTGTTTGAGCGCGGTCATCCGGTTCTGGCTAAAGTCGCCAAACGTAAAGGACTGGCATACCCATTATTGGACAATCAAGGGCAGATTATCGCTGATGAAAAATGGTGGGACGCGATGCAGCGCGCATAATTTGACTGTACAAATACACAGCTCAATGATTGAATAACACGTACCATTTCTGATTAACTGGTTGATATTATGTCGCAGCTTCTGTCCGCAATACCATTAACATCCCTATCGGGTGTCGGCGCTAAAGTCGCTGAAAAGCTCGCTAAAGTTGGCTTAAGCAATGTACAGGATCTGCTATTTCATCTTCCACTGCGTTATGAAGACCGCTCACGTATCTATCCGATGGTCAAGCTACACCCAGGCTTGTGGGCAGCAGTCCAAGGTAAAATCACCGCCACAGATACCCATTTCGGCCGACGGAAAATGCTCACCGTAAAGATCAGTGATGGTAATGGCTCTCTCACGCTGCGTTTTTTCAATTTTACTGCAGCGATGAAAAATAGCTTCGCGATTGGTAAGGTGATTTATGCGTTTGGCGAGATCAAACCCGGAAATCACGGACTGGAGATCATCCATCCCGATTATCAGCTTTATACTCAGCCACAAGATGCACAACCCGAAGAAGCAACGCTGACCCCCGTTTATCCAACCACGGAAGGCCTAAGGCAAAGTACACTGCGCAGTTTAACCGAACAAGCTCTTGCGCTACTCGACAAAGCCGCAGTACAAGAACTGATGCCTGATGGATTGTACGATAAACAGATCAGCCTTGCTCAAGCGCTGCATATTTTGCATCGCCCGCCTACTGATATCGATCTGAGCCAATTTGATGAAGGGCGTCATCCCGCTCAAGTTCGCCTGATCATCGAGGAGTTATTAGCGCAAAACCTCTCTATGCTCGCGGTGCGTAGCAAAGGTCAACAAGACGCGGCGCTGCCTCTCGTCACTCAAGGCCAACTCAAAAAACAATTTCTTGCCCAGCTGCCTTTTCAACCGACTCAAGCGCAAACGCGAGTCGTAGAAGAGATTGAAACCGATCTCAGCCAAGCCCATCCAATGATGCGCCTAGTGCAAGGGGATGTCGGCTCCGGAAAAACGTTGGTCGCCGCTTTAGCCGCACTCAGAGCCATTGAACACGGTTATCAAGTGGCGCTGATGGCGCCAACCGAATTGCTGGCCGAACAACATGCGGCGAACTTCGCCAACTGGTTTGCTCCGTTAGGTATTCAAGTTGCTTGGCTTGCTGGCAAACTAAAAGGCAAAGCTCGACAAACTGAATTAACGCAGATTGCCAGTGGCACCGCAAAAATGATCGTCGGTACCCATGCACTTTTTCAAGAGCAGGTTGAGTTTGATCACCTTGCGTTAGTCATTATCGATGAGCAGCACCGTTTCGGGGTCCATCAACGCTTAGAGCTGCGTGAAAAAGGCGCAAAACAAGGCGCTTATCCACACCAGTTAATCATGACGGCAACCCCGATCCCACGCACTCTTGCCATGACCGCCTATGCGGATTTAGAAACTTCAATTATTGATGAACTGCCTCCCGGACGCACGCCAATCCAAACCGTGGCGATCCCGGATACCAAGCGCAGTGATATCATCGAACGGGTTCGTCATGCTTGCCTACATGAGCATAAACAAGCTTATTGGGTCTGTACTTTAATTGATGAATCTGAAGTGCTGGAGGCGCAAGCTGCGGCCGATACCGCTGAAGAACTACAGCGCCAGTTGACTGAACTTAAGATTGGCTTGGTCCATGGACGCATGAAACCCGCAGAAAAACAGCAGGTGATGCAAGCCTTTAAAGACAATCAATTGCATCTTCTCGTAGCAACCACCGTCATTGAAGTCGGCGTCGATGTACCGAACGCTAGCTTGATGATCATTGAAAATCCAGAGCGATTAGGTTTAGCACAATTGCATCAATTGCGTGGCCGAGTCGGTCGAGGCTCTGTCGCCAGTCACTGTGTGCTGCTGTACCGTTCACCCTTATCGAAAACCGCACAAAAACGTTTAGCGGTATTACGAGAGAGCAACGATGGTTTTGTGATTGCTCAGCGCGATCTAGAAATTCGTGGTCCGGGTGAATTATTGGGCACGAAACAAACCGGATTAGCTGATTTCAAAATTGCCGATCTGGTTCGTGATCAACGCTTAATTCCAGAAGTACAAAGAATAGCGCGGCACATTCATGATCACTACCCCACTCATGCTGATGCGATTATTGAACGCTGGCTCGGTGAGCGCGAAGTCTACGCCAAAGCCTAATATTCACCACATTCTCGTTTTCGTGTTACTTGAACGTACAATAATGTCTGTTACCTCTTATTGATACATTAAAAAGCAAACGTTTGCTTTTTCTGATTAAGGATCTATAATCCTCGCCCAAAATCACCAAGATGACGATTTCTCTACTAGCACTGGACTATAGCAAGCAGAGAATCCGGCTTGGTCAACTCAGAGTTGAGCCTGATTAACAGCAATCACAGGCGATAAAAACTCAACGGTGACGGCCCATTCAGCGCACGTCATCGACTGTCATTTTAGGATACCATCATGAGTCACCAACACGATACGCGTCCCTCTGAATTGATCTATCAATTAAATGAGCGCCCGCCTTTGCCCCAAACTTTATTCGCCGCAATCCAGCATTTACTGGCGATGTTCGTTGCCGTCATCACACCGTCGCTGATCATTTGCCAAGCGTTAGGGGTTCCGGCCGATCAGACCAATACCATTATTAGCATGTCGCTGTTTGCCTCTGGTCTTTCATCTTTTATTCAGATCCGAACCTTCGGGCCGATTGGCTCGGGACTGCTCTCGATTCAAGGCACCAGCTTTAACTTTCTTGGGCCAATCATTGGCGCGGGCCTCGCGCTGAAAGCGGGCGGAGCGGATATCGCCACTATGATGGCGGCGATTTTTGGTACCATTTTAGTCGCCTCTTTTGCTGAAATTTTACTATCACGTGTGCTGCAATTTGCCCAGCGGATCATTACCCCTTTAGTTTCTGGTATCGTGGTCACGTTAATCGGTTTGACCTTAGTCCAAGTGGGTTTAGTCTCTATCGGAGGCGGCTACAGCGCACTGAGTGATGGTAGCTTTGGTAGCCTTGATAAACTCGCCTTAGCGGGCACCGTATTAGCGCTTATCGTGATCCTTAACCGAGCTCGCAATCCGTATATTCGCGTTGCCTCTATCGTCATCGCCATGCTGGTCGGTTATATCATGGCTTACTTACTCGGCATGGTCGATACCACACAGCGCCCTCAAAGCAGTCTCATCGCCCTGCCTATCCCAATGCAATATGGACTAAGCTTTGATTGGTCTTTATTCATTCCATTAGTGTTGATTTTTTTGATCACGGCGTTAGAAGCGATTGGTGACATCACTGCGACCTCGGAAGTCTCAGGAGAACCGGTCAAAGGCCCCGTCTATATGAAGCGTATCAAAGGAGGCGTACTGGCTGATGGCATTAACTCCGCTCTTGCAGCACTGCTGAATAGTTTCCCTAACTCAACCTTTAGCCAAAATAATGGGGTGATATTATTAACTGGCGTTGCTAGCCGTTATGTCGGTTATTTCATCGCGGCGATGCTGATGTTACTTGGGCTATTTCCCGGTGTAGCAAGCTTTGTGCAGTTAATTCCAGAGCCGGTACTGGGTGGCGCAACGATTGTCATGTTTGGCACGATTGCCGCCGCTGGGGTACGAATCATTTCTCGAGTCGAGCTTGATCGCCGAGCGATTTTAATCATGGCACTGTCTTTCTCGATGGGATTAGGCATTGCGCAAAAACCTGAAATTCTGCAATTTATGCCAGAAATCATCAAAAGTATTTTCTCTTCTGGTGTTGCCGCAGGTGGCATTACCGCGATTCTACTCAATCTCTTATTGCCGGAGCACTCGACTCGCCAAGAGTCAGAAACCACAGTCACAGAGCAAGCATAAGCGAGTTCAAATAATTAAGCCGGTTGGCGATGCGCTAACCGGCTTAATCCCTGACTGACGACTACCACGCTTACTTGGTTGGAAAACTGAGCTGAATTTTCAAACCACCTTCGCTACGATTATTTAAAACAACCGCGCCATGATGCTGACCAACGATACGTTTTACGATCGCCAATCCAAGGCCAGTGCCTTCACTGCCTCGCGCAGTATCGCCTCGAATGAAGGGCTCAAAGACTTTTTGTACTTGGCTTGGGTCAATCCCTGGGCCGTTATCTTCGACACAGACCCAAGCCATGCGTTTATCCGCGGTTACCCCAGTACTGATTTTCACCCAACCATTGCCATAACGTAACGCGTTCACCACTAAGTTGCTCACCGCACGTTTAATGGCAATCGGATTACCAAATACCGGTTCAATCGAAGCTTGAAAATCCGTTTCAATGTGCAGCTCATAACCGCCTTCAGAGCTGGCAATGTCTCCAGCAATCTCATTGAGGTCGACCGCTTGAAAAGTTTGTTTATCAACCGGCTTTAAATAGTCCATAAACTGGCTGATGATCTCGTTACACTCCTCGGTATCGCTAATGATCCCTTCAGCGAGATAGCTGTCTTGAGGGGACATCATTTCGGTTGCTAAGCGGATTCGCGTCAATGGCGTTCGCAAATCATGACTGATTCCCGCCATCAATAAGGCTCGGTCTTCTTCCAGCGCTTGAATGCCTTGTGACATTTGATTAAATGCGCGAGTTACCGCGCGAATTTCACTGGCCCCACTCTCGACAATTGGCGGCGGGATCTCCCCTCGTCCGACCGCCAACGCGGCTCTTTCTAACGCAATCAAAGGACGATTTTGCAAACGAATGAATAACCATCCTCCGACCAAGATCAGTACGGCGACAAAAATACTGTTACGAAACAGGGGAGCAAAATCATCTTCCCGTAATTCAGTCAGCGGAATACGTAAGATTTGCTCAGGTAACTGTTCGATTTTCATCCATAGAATATAGCTTTCGGCTCCCACGCCCATGCGAACTTCTGTCGGAGAGCCCAGTTCTTCGCTCATTTTATCACTCATCAAATCGATACTGATCGCGCGTTGAAACTCATCCGCCGCCGGACCATCATCACTAAAGATCTCAACCCCAAGCTTTTCCAACACCCGCAAACGTAGCGATCGATCTAAATTAGGCTCCGCATCGGTAAAGCTATCATCCAACATCAAACTGATTTCATGGCTGAGAATTTTATTGAACTGCTGCAAGCTTGGGATCAGCGCATAATTAATCAGCGCAAAATAGGAGTACGCTTGGCTGGCAACCAAGAGGGTAAAAAACAGCAGAATCGTTTGGGTAAATGAACTACGGATTCGCATAGTGCACCTAAGGTGTGAGAATAATGGAGGGATAAAACGATAACAGCCAGTGAACATCTTGAACACTGGCTGCAGACAATAATCTTAACTGGCGGCTTTACCATCTGGTACAAAGACATAACCTAAGCCCCACACCGTTTGAATATAACGCGGTTTGCTTGGGTCAACTTCCAACATACGGCGCAAACGAGAAATTTGCACATCGATAGAACGTTCCATCGCTGAGTATTCTCGACCACGGGCCATATTCATTAATTTGTCACGAGATAAAGGTTCACGAGCATTGGTCACTAAAGCTTTTAATACCGCAAACTCACCAGAGGTGAGTGGCATCGCTTCATCACCACGAAACATTTCTCGCGTGCCCAGATTTAAACGAAACTCACCAAATTCGACAATCGTATCTTCAGCACTAGGCGCGCCGGGCGCTTCGATCACTTGGCGACGTAATACGGCTTTAATCCGCGCCAGTAGTTCGCGGGGATTAAAAGGTTTTGGCAAATAATCATCGGCCCCCACTTCTAAACCCACGATGCGATCAATCTCATCGCCTTTTGCTGTTAGCATTAAAATTGGAATAAGATTATTGGCATTTCTTAAACGGCGACAAATCGATAAGCCATCTTCGCCCGGTAGCATCAGATCGAGCACCATCAAATGGAAAGTTTCACGGGTTAACAGCCGATCCATTTGCTCGCTATTGGCTACGCTACGGACTTGGAAACCTTGTTCAGATAAGTAACGCTCGAGCAATGCACGCAAACGCGCATCATCATCAACCACTAAAATTTTATAGTTTTCTTGCATGTCCACTGATCCCACTAAAAAGAGATGACACCCGCACAGATGAGGGCAAACAAAATGTAACACTGTTGCACGGTGAGCAATTTAAAGAATTGTTAGCATTTATTACCTATTTTCAGCCTACAACTCATCATAACGGATAATCGCGACCAAAAAAGCCTCTTATTTCAATCTTTAACGTTTATATGCATAAAAGGAGATATCGATTGATCAAAAAAGCCAACCATCACGGTTGGCTTAGACATCTCTCAATAAAGAGAGAAAAGTTACAGCTCACGAACCAATTTGGCTATCGCTGGCCAATCGCCTTTATCCATCAAATCAGTTGGTACCATCCAAGTGCCACCACAAGCCACTACCGATGGTAAATCCAAATAGTGCTGTACATTAGCAGCACTGATACCGCCCGTGGGCATAAATTTAACCGGATAGACCGCGCTGAGCGCTTTGAGCATAGCAACGCCACCAGAAGGTTCAGCAGGGAAGAATTTTAAGGTGCGTAACCCCAGTTCCATCGCTTGCTCGACTAAGCTTGGGTTATTCACCCCTGGCACAATGGCGATACCACGTTGCTGACAATATTTCACTGTGGTGGGATTAAGTCCTGGGCTCACAATGAAATCCGCTCCCGCTTGCTGAGCTTGATCCACTTGCGCTGTGGTCAGTACCGTCCCAGCGCCAATCAACATCTCAGGATACGCTTCGCGCATTAGACGAATAGCCTCTTGCGCCGCCTCAGTTCGAAAAGTAATTTCCGCACACGGAAGTCCATTGTCCATCAATACCTTAGCCAGCGGCAGCGCCTGCTGAGCATGGTTAATCGCAATCACGGGGACAATTTTTATCTGCGCCAAGCGCTGTTCAAGAGTCATCATACCTAAACCTTATAGAAGATAGCTAAGAGTGGCGACAATAATAAACGCAATACTACCCAGTAGCGTTTCCATTACCGTCCACGTTTTTAGCGTGGTTTTTTCATCCATTTCCAGCAAGCGAGAGACGAGCCAAAAACCAGAATCATTAAAGTGAGACAGCACCGTCGCTCCACCAGCAATAGCAATTACGATAAAGCATAAGTCTAACTCTGACAAACCTGTGGTTTGCGCAACAATCGGAGCCATTAACGCGGCGGTAGTGGTCAAGGCCACCGTGGCAGAACCTTGCGCAACCCGCAAACAGGTTGAAATCACAAAAGCAGCAACAATCACTGGCATGCCAGTATGAGCCAAGACATCCGCCAGCGCCTGACCGATACCACTAGAGCGTAATACGCCACCAAACATACCGCCAGCACCCGTCACAAGAATCACGGCACAGATCGGAGCTAACGCATCAGTACACAGTTTTTCTAGCTTGCTCATGCCATATTTACCAGCAAAGGTCGCCAAACATACTAATAAGGTGATCAGTAACGCAATCGGTGTTTTCCCTAGCATGCGTAAAAACTCAACCCAAGGTTGCTGACCATCCAGCATCCCAGCCACGGCTAACGTATTTAATCCAGTATCCAAAAAGATCAACAATACGGGCAGAACCAAGATAAACAGTACGGTAGAAAATTTCGGTAAATCCGCTTTGTCTTTAAACATCACTTCAGCATTTAAAAAGGCTTTAGAGAGCGGCAAGTTAAATTTTTCACCACAATAGAGACCAAACAGATACGAGCCAAGATACCAAGTCGGGATCGCCACCAGCAAACCCACTACTAACAGCAGACCAATATCAGCACCCAGTAGCTCAGCAGCGGCCACCGGACCAGGATGCGGAGGAACAAACGCATGCATCACCGCAAACGCACCGGCCGCAGGCAAAGCGTATTTGAGTGTTGAACCGCCAAAGCGTTTCGCGACACTGAACAAAATCGGCATCATCACAATTAAGCCCGCATCAAAAAAGATCGGAAAGCCAAACAGTAATGAAGCAACACCGAGGGCTAAGGGCGCCCGCTGTTCACCAAAGCGGCCAATCAAGGTATCCGCGAGCACTTTCGCCCCGCCCGTCACTTCTAAAATTTTACCGATCATGGCTCCTAAACCAACCAGTAAAGCAACGGAAGCGAGCGTGCCGCCGAATCCCGACATCATGCTCGGCACCACTTGACCTGCTGGAATACCAGCCGCCAGTGCGGTGCCGAAACTGACTAACGTTAATGAAGCAAAAGCGTGAACTTTTAACTTCATGATCAAAAACAGTAAAGCAACGATCGCCGCAAGGGCGAGCAACAACAGATAGGTAGGGCTATGTGCTATTTGGTCCATTTTGTTCACCTTTATCAAGAATGGGATGTTTGTGTTTCGGTTCACAAATCTATAAGTTACGGGTAACATGTTACCGATAACACGATTAAGATAAAGCCAATTCGTTAGGCAAAGTTCAAAATTGAGATCTCGCTCAGATCTCGGATTAAGGAGTCGATATGACCGGTAAAAGCATTATTGTGATGGGTGTCAGTGGCTGTGGAAAAAGCACCATAGGAGCACGCATAGCTGAACGTCTGCAGGCAAAATTTATCGATGGTGATGATTTACATCCTCGCGCCAATATTGAAAAGATGCGCCAAGGCCAACCGCTTGATGACCACGATCGCGCTCCTTGGTTAGAGCGAATTCGTGACGCTGCTTTTAGCTTAGAAAACAAAAATGAACAAGGCATCATTGTCTGTTCGGCTCTGAAAAAAATCTATCGTGATCAAATCCGAGATGGTAATCAGCACGTCACCTTTTTGTTTCTTGATGGCGATAAAGCTCTGATCTTAAAACGCATGCAAGCCCGGCAGGGGCACTTTATGAAAACCGGTATGCTCGATAGCCAATTCGCGACGTTAGAGCGCCCCACCGCCGCGGAGCAGGATGTCCTCAGCATCAGTATTGACGGTGACATTGATGAGGTGGTCAATCAAGCGATCCTCGCTCTACAAGCTCGGGAGCAGTAACCATGATTCAGCCACTCATCTTGCAAGTCACCGAACGAATTGCACAGCGTAGCCGTGAACTTCGTCACGCATTCTTAACCAGAACCGCTCAGCAGCTCGCCGCAGGAAAAGGCAAAGCCAGTCTCTCTTGTGGTAATTTGGCCCATGCCATTGCCGCCTCCTGCCAAAGCGAGAAATCGCACATTCTTGACTTAACCAAATCTAACCTTGCGATCATCACCGCTTACAATGACATGCTCAGTGCCCATCAAGTGTATCTTGATTACCCAGCGCGCATTAAAGCCGCATTACAGTCCAGTGGACACACAGCGCAAGTGGCGGGTGGCGTGCCGGCGATGTGCGATGGGGTTACTCAAGGGCAGCCAGGAATGGATATGTCGCTGTTCTCCCGAGACATGATAGCCCAAGCCACCGCGATGTCGCTGAGCCACAATATGTTTGATGGCACTTTACTGCTTGGTATCTGCGATAAAATTGCTCCGGGACAATTGATGGGCGCGCTCAGTTATGCTCACCTACCGACCGCTTTTATTCCCGCCGGCCCAATGGCCACAGGGATCAGCAATGAACAAAAAGTCGAGATTCGCCAGCAATACAGCGCGGGGCAAGTCGGGCGCGAGGCACTGCTCGATATGGAGTGCAATTCTTATCACTCCCCCGGCACATGCACCTTTTACGGCACCGCCAATACCAATCAATTGGTGTTTGAAGCCATGGGGTTGATGTTACCTGGGGCTGCTTTTGTGGCACCGAATAGCCCATTACGCCATGCCTTAACCGACTATGCGGCCAACGCCATTGCCGCGATGGCACCCGGTACGCCGAGTTATCGGCCACTGAGTAGCGTCATTAACGAGAAAAGTTTAGTGAACGGTATTGTTGCGTTATTGGCTTCTGGCGGCAGTACCAATCACACCATTCACATGATCACGGTGGCACGAGCCGCTGGGCTGCTCTTAACTTGGCAGGATATCAGCGACTTGTCGCAAATCGTGCCGTTATTAACCAATATTTATCCCAATGGCAGTGCAGATATCAATGCATTCGAGGCGGCGGGCGGAGTGCCTATGCTGCTTAGCCGACTCCATGAACGCCACCTGCTGCATAGCGACGTAACCCCGGCTTTCGGTCAGTTTGCCGATCAATTAACTCGCCCGATACTGAAACAAGGGCAACTGAGTTGGCAAGATTGTCATGACACGCTCGATGCCAGCGTGATCGCCGCGCGGCATCAGCAATTTCAACCAACCGGCGGAATCAAAGTACTCAAGGGTAATCTTGGTCAAGCGGTGATTAAAATTTCAGCGGTTAAAGCCGCTCATCATGTGATTGAAGCTCCTGCGAAGGTCTTTAATTCACAACACGATGTAGAAAAAGCTTATCAAGATGGTCAGCTCAACCAAGATTGCATTGTGGTGGTTCGTTACAGCGGCCCGGCAGCCAATGGTATGCCTGAACTGCATAAATTGATGCCAATACTCGGTAACGTACAAAAGGCTGGCTTTAAAATCGCATTGGTGACCGATGGTCGCTTATCTGGCGCTTCAGGCAAAATCCCCGCCGCGATCCACGTCTCTCCTGAAGCACTGCGCGGTGGCGCGATAGGCTTACTGCGCGATGGTGATTTACTGAGATTGGATGCCACCAAAGGTGAGCTAACCTGTTTAACCGATTTAACCCAACGCGTAGCGCAACCAACGCCAAGCGAGCAAGATCAACAAAGCTGGGGACGAGAGCTGTTCACCCTCGCCCGCCAACACGTGACTTCGGCCGATCAGGGTGCGAGCTTTTTATTCACCAGCTAAACATAATTCACGCCAGTGGATTACCAGCTTTCGCCATGAGTTAATCGATAGCCCAAATCATAAACTTTAGGCTCAACAACTTGACCAGAAAGTGCCGCTAGTAATAACTCGGCACTTTTTTTACCAATCGCCAAACGAGGGGTTTCCACGCTGGTTAGACGAGGGATAATCGCCTGCCCAATATCTAACGCATTATACCCCACCACGGCAATCTGCTGTGGCACCGCAATATTGTGGTGATGACAATACATCATCGCCCCGACTGCTAAATCATCATTGGTACAGAAAATACCATCGAGTTGCGGATACTGTTGTAATGCCTGTTGTAGCAAGATACCGCCCAAGGTAAAACTAGAATGCTCACCGGTGGAGACTTGTATCGGCGCTAAGCCCGCTTCGTGCATGGCTCGCTCATAACCTTGCCGACGCAATTGAGTTCGTGTGTCGAGTCGTGCGCCAAGATAAACAATCTGCTGCCGGCCACGGGCAATCATCTGCTGCACCACTTGATACGAGATCTGTTCGTGATCTAACCCAACAGCCATATCAATCGGTTGGGTGGGGATTTCCATCGTTTCAACCACCGGAATTCCGGCAGATTTGAGCATTTGCCGACTGCGCTCGCTATGGTTAGTTTCGGTTAAAATTAGGCCATCAACTCGATAAGAAAGAAACGCGGCGATTTTATCTTCTTCAACTTGAGGGTTATAACCGGTATGAGCAATTAACGTGTCATAGCCAGCCGCTTGAGTCACTTCTTCGATGCCTTGAACCAAGTTAGCAAATACTTGGTTAGAGAGCGAAGGCAAAATGATGCCAATGGCCCGACTAGAGGATTTAGACATGATCGCTGGCACACGGTTATGAATATAACCAAGCTGCTCAACCACCGCGGCGATTTTTTGTTGGGTAACTTGCGCCACAGAATTAGGATCACGCATGTAGCGAGAAACGGTCATTTTAGTAATGCCGACTTGATCAGCAATATCTTGCAGAGTCGGTCTGTTTTTTTTTTGCATATGGTTCTAGCTCAACTGAGCCTGTGAAGGCACTATTTTTGGTAACGAATGGCATTAATAAACCAGAGTTTATCACCGGTTGGCGTTTTTACTGTCACTTCTTCATCCACTTGCTTTTTCAGCAAGGCGCGCGCCATCGGAGAGTCAATGGAAATGTAATCTTTGGCATCACCATAAATCTCTTCTGGACCGACAATACGTAAAGTTTTTGTCTCGCCCGCTTCATTTTCAATTTCGACCCAAGCGCCAAAAAACACTTTGCCCTCTTGCTGTGGCGAGTAGTCGACGATTTTCAACTCAGGCAACAACTTGCGTAAGTAGCGCACGCGACGATCGATTTGGCGCAACAAGCGTTTGTTAAAGGTGTAATCGGCGTTTTCAGAGCGGTCACCTAAGCTGGCAGCCCAAGTGACAATCTTGGTAATTTCCGGGCGTTTTTCATGCCATAGATGATCATGCTCTTGCTTAAGCTTGTCATACCCTGCCCGTGTAATCAGTTTGGTTTTCACCTACTACCTCAATCATCATTACAGAACCTATTGGTTATCTTACCTAATCCACCACACTGGGCATAGCGCTCATCCTCTTCTCTCCACATTCGCTACGCTGAGCGCGTCAGTTTTCAGTGTGAGGAAAGTCAAAAATCATCGTGAATCATGCGACGTCAACACAAAGCCATTGCAGCTCACTCTGGACTACGTACAATCCCTGCATGATTGTTTAATAGAGAGACCACGGATGAGCCACGCTATCTGCCTACAGATTGCCAATGAATTGAATGTCAACCCGAATCAAGTCAACGCTGCAGTCACCCTGATTGATGAAGGTAACACTGTCCCCTTTATTGCACGCTACCGCAAAGAGGTGACCGGAGGATTAGATGACTCGCAACTGCGTCATTTAGATACCCGCCTGAGCTACTTACGAGAGATGGAGGATCGCCGCCAGACGATTCTTAAATCGATTCAAGAACAAGGTAAACTCACCCCAGAACTGGAACAAGCGATTCTCGCTGCCGACAGCAAAACTCGCTTAGAAGATCTCTATCTCCCCTATAAACCGAAACGGCGCACCAAAGGGCAAATTGCGATTGAAGCTGGACTTGAACCGTTAGCCGATCGTTTATGGCAACACGCTGACCTCGATCCAGAGCAAGCGGCCCTCGCCTACATCGACGCCGATAAAGGCATTGCCGATAGTAAAGCGGCGCTCGATGGCGCTCGAGCGATCATCATGGAGCGGATTGCAGAAGATGCCGACCTACTGGCTAAGCTGCGCGACTATTTGACTCGCCACGCTGAAATTGTCTCTCAAGTGATTGCCGGTAAAGAGCAAGCGGGAGAAAAATTCAAAGACTATTTTGATCATCGCGAATTGATTGCTAAAGCCCCTTCCCACCGCGCTCTCGCCATGCTACGTGGCCGTAACGAAGGTTTTTTAACCCTAAGCTTAAATGCCGACCCTCAGCAAGAAGAAACCCTACGCCATTCGTATTGTGAAACCTTAATCGCACAACATTATCAATTGCATCTCAGTCAAGCCCCCGCGGATCAATGGCGTCAGCAAGTGATCAGTTGGGCCTGGCGCATCAAAGTGTCCATGCATATGGAAACTGAACTGATGTCGGCAATGAAAGAGCGCGCGGAAATTGAAGCGATTGACGTCTTCGCGAGTAACTTAAAAGACTTGCTCATGGCGGCACCGGCCGGACCACGGGCGACATTAGGCCTCGATCCTGGGCTAAGAACCGGCTGTAAAGTCGCGGTGGTTGATGCCACCGGCAAGGTACTGGCAACCGACACCATTTATCCTCATGTACCACAAAATCAATATGAGCGAGCCATGCAAACCGTCGCGGCGCTGGTCAGTAAACATAATGTCGATCTGATTGCCATCGGCAACGGTACCGCCTCACGTGAAACGGACAATTTTGTCGCCGAGTTAATTAAGCGTGGCAATCTTAAGGTGCAAAAAATTATTGTCAGTGAAGCGGGCGCATCGGTTTATTCCGCATCTGAGTTAGCAGCCAAAGAGTTCCCGAACATGGACGTATCACTGCGTGGTGCGGTGTCCATTGCTCGCCGCTTGCAAGACCCTTTGGCAGAGCTGGTAAAAATTGATCCTAAATCGATTGGCGTCGGTCAATACCAACACGATGTTAGCCAAACCTTACTCGCCAAACGTCTTGATGCGGTGGTCGAAGACTGCGTAAACGCCGTCGGAGTGGATGTTAACACCGCCTCAGCGGCGCTGTTAACTCGCGTTGCTGGCTTATCGGCCGCCTTGGCACAAAATATTGTTCAGTATCGTGATGAGCATGGCCGCTTTACCGGTCGCGCAACATTGAAAAAAGTACCACGCCTTGGGCCTAAAGCTTTTGAGCAGTGCGCTGGTTTCTTACGGATCATGGATGGCAAGAACCCACTCGATGCGTCTGCAGTTCACCCTGAAGCCTATCCAGTGGTAAAAGCCATTGCTGAGAAAAACCAACAAGATATTAAATCATTGATTGGTAATAGTGAGTTTCTGCGTTCGCTGCGCGCGGTTGACTATACCGATGAAAATTTTGGTCTCCCCACCATTACCGACATCATTAAAGAGCTGGATAAACCGGGACGCGATCCTCGCCCTGAGTTCAAAACCGCGACCTTTGCTGATGGCGTGAATGACATCAAAGATCTCGAGCTTGGGATGATTTTAGAGGGTGTGGTGTCTAACGTGGCGAATTTTGGCGCTTTTGTCGATATTGGTGTTCATCAAGATGGTTTAGTGCATATCTCGGCGCTCACTGACCGTTTCATTGCTGACCCAAGAGACGTGGTAAAAGCGGGTGATATTGTTAAAGTGAAAGTGATGGAAGTGGACGCACAGCGCAAACGCATTGCCCTTTCGATGCGTTTAAACGACGAGCCAGGACAAGAGAATCGCGGACAAAAGACAGCCTCTCACAGCCAAGGACGCCAACACAATCCACCACATGCTCGTCGCCGCGAGCGGGAAGAAGCCCCCTCTCATGGTGCGATGGGCGGAGCGTTTGCCGCGGCGTTTGCGAAAGCGAAAAAATAACGCCAAGGCATCCCCAACCCACTTAGCTTGGCAGCGAGGCGACCAATAAGTAAGTCCCCATGAGCATAGACAAACGATACGATTGGGGGCTCGAAGGTACTTCAAGTAAGGAAAGAGGGATGAGCACATCGTGATGCTCTACTTGATAAAAAACAAATCCCCGCAGCCTCGGCTGTGGGGATTTTTTTATTCACCTTATCATTGTAGCTTATGCTCAATGATAACTACAGGATCGCTATCACTTCTGATGGCGTATTCGGCGCAATCGCATGGCCATAATGAAATTGAATCACTGTCCGTCGTTTCGCCATTTTGCCTTCAGTTATTGCCGCATCAATGATCCGCTTTGGCAACCGAAAACGCATTGTATAGCCTTTACCTTGCTCCTCACTGTAAGAAGACAGTGCTAATAAATCAAACAACCTGTCCAGCTCACTGCGTAGTGCGGCACGCTGTCGTTGTTTAGACTCTTGATCACTCTCTTGCTCATAGTTAGGGTGCTCGGCAGGATCCCAAGCGGATTGTTTACGCCGCTTATCCTCTGCTTTGGTTTTACGCTCAGCTTGGCTTTTGGTGAGCTCTACCGGTGCCGTAACAGGCGCACGTATCCGATTATCTCGTGACGCTTGCTCTGTTTGCACGTTCACTGACGGGGCGATAAGTGGCACGCTAACATTAGTCGGTGACACGATCATAACCGAGTCCTCCTCAGTGTCGCACCCCCTTCGATTAAGCTACCGTTAGGGATAACTTATGTATCGACCAATCGTGGCGGTTTTTTAGCGCTTATTCACTAATCGGCAACAAAATTTACCGTTATTTTGCAAAGTTGAGCAATTGCTGACAAAAGGCATCTTGCTCAGTCATAAATGGGGCATGCGAAGAGGCTTGAAAAATAGACGTCTGGCTATTGGTTTGCAGTTGACGCACAGCCTCAGCTACACGCAGTGGGACTAATCCATCCAATCGACCATACATTCGCAGCACTGGCATGGTTAACTGAGTCAGTTGCTGACGCATATCGGTTTTTGAAAGCAGGTTTAACCCGGTTAATAATGCTTGGTGAGTGGGCATTGGTCGTGCTAATACCGCTTGCTTGAGTGCTTTAATTTCTTGGCGCGCACTTGTGCTCCCCATCGCTTGTAAGGCGATAAACCGCTCAATCATCAAAGGCAAATCCGTTAATAATTGGTCGGTAAAGGTATCCAATACCTGTGGTTTGATTCCTCGCCATACTGGCGTCTCTTGCTCACTGGCGGTAAATTTAGGTGACGAAGCAACCGTGACTAACTGGCTAACTCGTTGCGGGTAATGCAGCGCGATATGGGTAGCAATTAACCCCCCTAAAGACCAGCCGACCCACACCGCCTGCGACGGTGCTTGGTTCAATATGACTTGAGCAATCTCAGCTAAACTCGCTGCTGACGATTGACCGCTATAACCATAACCGGGCAGATCAAGAATATGAATACGAAACTGGGTTTGTAATCGTTGACAGGTTTGCTGCCATACTGCGCCATTCATTCCCCATCCGTGAATCAGTACCAGATCAGGCCCATCGCCGATGACTTGCCAGTACAGTTTTTCGGTCATATTCACATTTTCTCCTACTAAAATCCGCCTCTTCAGACGAATATCCTCGCCATACTTTACCTCAATTCACACCAAAATCATCCGAGGTTTATTATGTCAATGTGGCGTGAGCAGGTATCGGCTGTCACCCATGCTTGGCTTACGCCAAGCTGCACCTTATGTCACCTACCTTTAGAGCAGCAAGCACAACATGGTACTTGTCATGCCTGCCAAGCTTGGTATGCGCCAACACCTCGCTGCCAACGCTGTGGTTTACCTTGTCTCACTATTACCCCACAATGTGGACAATGCTTACGTAGCCCTCCCCCTTGGCAACGACTGTTTTGTATTGGTGACTATCACTTTCCATTGAGTCACGCCATTCATCAACTTAAATATCAACGCCAATTTTGGCAAGCACGCCACTTAGCCGCTCGACTAGCAGAATGCATTGCTGAGCCAGCCCCGCTGCTCACTTGTGTTCCATTACACTGGCGCAGACAGTGGCAACGAGGGTTTAATCAAAGCGAATGCATTGCTCGTCCCCTTGCTAAGCATCTGGGTCGTCAATTTGATCCGCATCTGTTTACTCGCAAAAGATCCACTCCAGCTCAGCAACAATTAACCAAATCACAACGTGAGAAAAACTTAGCCGGGGCCTTTCAACGGCAATCTATTCCTCTAGTCAATCATGTGGCTATCGTCGACGATGTCGTAACAACCGGTAGCACTATTCGACAATTATGTGATTTACTGCTTGAAGTTGGCATCGAAAGGATTGATATTTATTGCTTATGCCGTACTCCTGAGCCGAGTGATGCATGCCCGACATAATCAGAGCAAAAAGGGCTGGATCATCGGCGTGACTGGAGTAGAATGGTCAGCAAATAACCTACAAAATTACTCAGGTATTCGTCGTGTCAACTACTACTATTGTTATTACTGAATCCGCTCAGTCTCATTTTGCCAAACTCTTGGCTCAGCAACCAGAAGGAACGAACATTCGGGTGTTTGTGGTTAATCCAGGAACACAAAATGCCGAGTGTGGCGTCTCTTATTGTCCACCAGAAGCCGTAGAGAGCACCGATACCGTGATCCCTTTCACTGGCTTCTCTGCTTATATCGATGAACTCAGCTTGCCATTTCTCGAGAGCGCAGAAATTGATTTTGTGACCGATAAAATGGGCTCGCAACTTACCCTTAAAGCACCAAACGCCAAAATGCGCAAAGTCGACGATGATGCACCATTAATGGCACGCGTCGAGTATGCGATTCAAACCCAAGTCAACCCTCAACTTGCTGGCCATGGCGGCCATGTCAGTTTAGTTAACATTACTGATGAGGGCGTCGCTTTATTGCAATTCGGTGGTGGCTGTAATGGCTGTTCAATGGTCGACGTCACCCTAAAAGAAGGCATTGAAAAAGAGTTATTGGCCCAGTTTGCAGGCGAACTGACCGCTGTACGTGATGCCACCGAACATGATCGCGGCGATCACTCTTACTACTAAACCAAAAACAAACAGCGAGAGCTCAGCTTGCGCTGTTTGTTGTATTCCCATTCTGCAGTTAAAACATTCAGCGGTGATGGATGGTGTGAGGTTAGCCTATGCGCTGAGTAGTGAAGTCCAAAGGGAGATATTTCCCCACCTCTCATTTTCTTATATAGTAAGAATAGTTTTCCTGCCAAGGAGTTAGCGGATGCCCTCGAAAACAGCACCAGAAATTTTAGCGCAACGCGCCGTCGCCCAATCAAAACTGTTTACGATTGAAGCTCTCGACCTCCGTTTCTCGAATGGCGAACAGCGTACTTATGAGCGAATGAAACCGAGTGGACGCAATGCGGTTATGATGGTGCCGATCACCTCACAAGGGGATTTATTGCTGGTTCGGGAATACGCGGCAGGCACTGAACGCTATGAACTCGGCTTTCCCAAAGGTTTGATCGATGCTGGAGAATCAGCAGAGCAAGCTGCCGTTCGCGAATTAAAAGAAGAGATTGGTATGGGGGCTGATCGTTTAATAGCACTTAAAGAAGTCGTACTTGCCCCCTCTTACTTTTCCAGTCGAATGACACTTTTTATCGCACAAGATCTATACTCAGATCAGTTAATCGGAGATGAACCGGAGCCACTCGAAGTCATACGCTGGCCTTTAGCACAAGCCGAAGAGTTATTAACCCATCTTGATTTTAGTGAAGCTCGCAGTATTACCGCTTTATTGCTGGCTCTTCGTCACTTGTCTATTGCCGCGAACGAATAGGAAGTATTCATGCCTACAGCCAAAGATCTCTCTCATCTTTTACCTGATGTGATCAGCATTGCCCGCTCTGCAGGCCAACTGATTCTTGATATTTACGAGAATAAATCTTACGAATCGTTTGTAAAAAGTGATGAAACCCCGGTCACCAGCGCCGATCTCGCCGCCCACAAATTAGTCACTGAACGGTTAATGGAACTCACTCCAGACATTCCGGTTCTTTCCGAAGAAGCGGCGAATATTGGTTTAGAAACTCGCGAAACGTGGCAACGCTACTGGCTGGTTGACCCTCTCGATGGTACCCAAGAGTTTATTGCGCGCAGTGGAGATTTCGCGACGGTGATTGCCTTAGTTGAACATAACCGACCAGTAATGGGCGTAGTGTATGGGCCGGTTTCTGGCGTCACCTATTATGCCTATCAAGGTAAAGGGGCTTGGAAAATTCCCGATATGTCAGAAAGTCTACGTATTTATAGCCATAAACATGAGTTAGCTGGTCAATCCATAGCTATTGCTATCAGTCGCCGACAGGATATTAATCGCATCACTCAGCGTTTAAGCCATCAATGGAATTACGATTTAATCCCACTGGGTTCCGCGGCGCTCAAAGCATGTTTAGTCGCCGAAGGGGCGGTTGATTGCTATCTACGTTTAGGGCCAACCGGAGAGTGGGATACCGCCGCGACACAATGCATTGTCGAAGAAGCGGGAGGTCGGATCTTAAATACTCAACTCGACCCCTTGTCTTATAATGAGCGAGATACTTTAGAGAATCCCAATTTCATCGTATTAGGCGATGCCGATTTGCCTTGGGATGAAATATTAAAGATAAAAGATTAGCAACGTGCAGGGCATCCCCTGCACGTCCATCTTACCCCTTCATAACCACTCTACAGACGTCCCTGTTGATTAAATGAGTAACGACCTTGGCTATCTGGACTGGGTAAATAATCTAGCTGCTGAGCCAGTGATGCTGGAAATTGTGCGCCCGGCTTAAACCAAGCTTGAGCTGCAAAACGTCGATCCGCTTGTAACTGTAGCGAAAACGCACTGCTTACTTGCTCCGTCTGTTGCCCACCGGTTATTTCAAACACACTCTGCTGACAAGTAAAATCCGCAACTATCGATCCTAACGCTAGCTCACCAAGTGGCGAGCCAACTTGACCTTGATCCCAAGTTACCGCACCTTGCGCTGTATCACACCAAGGAGCACGGTAGCGATAATCACGTAAAGTCAGCTCCACTTGTCCTTCAAGGGTCAGAGGAATAGGTAAAGTTAAATAAGGCTGGAGCTGCTTAGCTGGTAAGGAGATCACCAGACGCTCGGCAAATGGACCGGACCAACCATAACCGACCACGCCGCGTCCTTGCCACTGTACATCACTACCCCGTCCAAAACGCACCGCTAGCCGTGCTTGGGCTTTTAACAGCGCCGACCATTGCCACTGCCATTGAATCGCCCCCGCATTCTGTTGTTGCCAACGAACTTGACTCGCACTACCGTTCCAAATCGTTCCTTGAATACCTTGCAATACTAACCCTGAGGGTAATGGAAGGTGCTTGATGACGAAATGAGCTGGCAGGTGAAGTAACGCACTCACAAAAGCAACCGAGAGAAATAGACTCAAATACCCAATAATACGCTTCATGTTATCCGACTCGCTTAAACTGTAGACGTCTGACTTCTACCATGCCTGAGACTTTACCGCGTTCGAGATCCATAAACTCAACTTCAATCCCTTGTCGCTCTTTTAAGTGCGCTAGCCAAGCAACCAGCTGAGTGAATGGCACAGGTTGAATCCATACTTGCATGCGATCAGCACGCGGCTGCACTCGAACCAACTCAATATTAAATTGACCGGTCGATGCCGCAATCACTTGGTTTAGCGGCTGAGATGAACGAACCACACCGCCTTGCTGACGTAGAGCGCTAATTTGATCAGCTGTATTTTCAACCCATTGTAATAATTGGCGTTCACTTTGAATGCGAGTTTTGGCATCCTGACTGCGTTGATTGAGCGGTGCAATTCCTCCCCAATAGACTAACCCAAGCACCAAACAAAGCACAGCGACCAATAATAAGCGTTGCTCACGCTGACTAATGCTTTGCCACCAAAGATAAAGCGGCGTTAATTTGTCTTTCATTGCCCACCCCCTTCCTTAGGTCTCAAAACAAACGATCCCGATACCCGTTGCTCATTACGGCTGAGTTGACCTTGCTCAACAGAAAAGTACTCCGCTAACTTCACTCTCGCTTGTTCAAACGATTGAAAATCGCTGCTAGTAACATCAAGACGCACTTCACTGCGATTACCGTCAAAACGCAAACTTTGCACTTGCATATCAGTCACGCTACCAATCGTCTCTGGTAATCGACTGAACCAAGTTAGGACATCTTCACCTTGCGCTGAACCAGAAAGCGCATTTAATTCATCCGTCATCTGTCGTCTCAAATAGCTGACGGTCGGAATACGCTGCTTATCAGGAAAAATGATTCTAAAAATACGTTCACTTTCATCACGATAGCTTTGTGCAAGCTGTGTATCTTTATGAACTTGTAAACCATAACTGGTCATCAAGACCACCAGCAAAAACAAACTGGCGATAACGGCCTTACGCCAAATCAACCAATATTTATTCCAAGAGGATTTGGGTTTAAAAGGTCCAGTCAGTAGATTTATTTTATGAGTAAGTACTTGCTCAGTAAGCAGTACTAATAACGATGGACAAGCCATCGACTGCCAGGATTGCTGCTCATCCAAAGGGAGATCGGGTAACGGAGTATAAGCCGTGAGTGGTAAATAATCGGTCTGATTTTTAACCCAGTCGGTAGTACAAAACCAAGTTAACCAATCCTTATCAATCGATAATCCGCTGTATTCGCCTTTACGTACCAGCCATTGATCACCCATTTGACCGGCGCTTAATCCCTCATCATGCACTGGCAAAGCTAACACATCGGGGACCACGCGCTTAACATCGAGTCCTAGCGTATGTAACTGCTCCAACATGGCTTGTAACCAAGTACGATCAACGCCAGCGACAAAGGCTTGATCACCTTGTTTGTCTAATACACTAAAATGCAGTTCATCAACATCTTGTGCGATCTCCTCTTCCAAGAGATACGGAAGCATGGCGTTAAACTGCCGACTGCCACCTGCTGGAATCGTTACTTGAGTTAACAGTAAGTCACTGGTTGATAACAAAACAACCGTTGAACGCTGAACTGCGTGCGGAGCCAGTTGTTCAAGTTGTTGCCAATCACTTAACTCCCCACAGGCAAGCACTTGTTGCTGAGTCGATGACCAGACTAACCAAGGGATAACTGTATTTTGTTGACTACTCAGCCGAACGATCAAGCTTTCGCTCACTGACTCCTCCATAGCGCCGGCTCACCACCGTCGCATCCTTTTTATTACTGCTATAAAACAGACTACGAACACGCACTCGAGACGTATCTACCATCACCTGTGCATCCAATTCAAAATAGTGACTATCGACACTTAAATACGCTCTTGCTTCTTCACGACGTGCATTATCGACAGCGGCAATCGCTGGCTCGGCGAGAAAACTCGCCACGCTATCCCAGCCATCAAAAGGGCGAGATTCTAGCACAGACTTGGCATTGGCCTCATTTAAATACGGGCTAAACATAGCTACCAATAAAGGGGCTTTCTCTGGCGGTAACGTATTGATATTTAAACGCCAATCTTGTGTTGGTAGCGCGCAAACATAAGGTGATAGCTGATGCATTGCTTCGCCACTCACTTGATAAACCGCTCGTAATTCACTGGCATCGGCCAATAAACCATTTGGCGGTAAATACGCTGGTGTCATCGATTCATACAAACTATCTTCTGCACCGTTGGAACGATTAACCCGATCATCGGCATCAATAAAATCCCATGTCGCATCGGCAATCGTCTCTGCTTGAAAATTATCAATCTCTACTTCATCTAACAACGCCCGCCATACTCGATAGAGATAAGGTGGCGTTGGCTCATTGCTCGGCAGCAAACCGGCAAATGCATTGAGATTAAAACAAGCTTGGGCATCGACTAAACTGCCCATTACCACGCCATAATCTAGCGGGTAAGTTTGATGTTGTTGAGACCAAGGCTGATTCAAACTGATCACATCACTGTCTTGATAACTCTGTTCAATCGCTGCTTTGGCTAACGCTTCGACGCCAAGTGTATACCAATACGCTTGCTGATAACCCAGCTGATGGTTAGCACGTTGAAACTGACTAAACATTCGCTGCGACATCGTCGCAGCAATCGAAACCATCACTGCCAGCAGCAGCAGTACAACGATTAACGCGACACCGCGCTGGGCATTAGGACGCACCATCGGCTTCTCCTAATGAAGCACCGGTTAAGACGTAGACTCGCTCAATCTCACCGTAATCTTTCAGTGTTAAACGTACGCTCACCGCTTCAGGCAACCGACGTTCCGACTCCCATTGCTCTGACCATTCTCCACGTTGATAAAAGCGCATCGACCAGCTTTCAACCTCGCTCAGCACAGGCGCAATGACTGGCTCTTGTGCAACGGGGGTATCAGGATAACGCCACCACACTCTTTCTAAGACATGATCTTTTAAACGATAACCGACTTTAAGCACCTCACCACGTGGAAACTGTTGCTGAGGGTTGTGCCAACCTAAGCGGGTAAATAACACACCTTTTTCATCTGAATCGAGCAAATAATCTCGCCACTGAATAAGTTGTCCGGTCGGTGCCTCTCCATTGGTACGAAAGGCGCGTGCCGCCATTTGTCGAAAATCGGCGTCCATCATCACCATTGCGCGCTGTAGCTCGCTCAATCGAGCTTCACGTTGCGCAGAGACTTGATTACTCAGTTGTACCTGATAAAGCACCTGATAAGCAGCAATACTTAAACTGGCAAAAATCGCTATCGCTACCAAGACTTCGATTAAAGTAAATCCACGCGCTTTATTTGCTGACATAGCTTCTTACCGTGACCAAAGGTTGGCCTTTTTCGGCACTAGCAACGCTGACATCAAAGGCAGATAGCACTGGTGCAGTGGTTGCAATCGGTGCAATACGCCAGTACCAAGTGCGGCCGGCAAGCTCATCTTTGCCCTCTTTGGCAGCCAACGACGTCGGGTTTAGCATGACTTTAGCCATCTGGTTATCGGCTACCATTGCCGCAAACATTTTATCTTCCAGATAACCAATGGTATTAACGTGCTGAGTCACCGTTCGAATCACACTGATTGCCGCGGTAGCAAAAATCGCTAACGCGACCAAGACTTCCAGTAGTGTGAAACCACGCTTCACTTTACTCATCGCTCTCTCCTGGGGCGAATAGACGAATATGTCCATTATCTTCGACCACGACTTGCCATGCTTGTTCGGCACTTTGCTGATCGGGGTAAAGTAATAAACGGAACGGGGTGATTTCACCACTGGAGAGAATAAACACTTGTGGTGCAGGTTCGGTTTGCTGCTCTTTATACTCAGCAAATCTCTCTTCATCAAACAAAGAGCCTGGAGTGAAGAGTCGATTTTTATCCTGCCAAACACCGCTACCGAGAGTAAAATCGAGATTGAGTGAATCCGCTAAGCTAAGTTGAGCAGCAAAACCGATTTTATCGATCTTCTGCCAGCCTTTCTCGGTCAGTTGTACAAAAGTAAAACGTTTATTGGGTTCATCAATCCGTAAGCCAAAATCAAAACCACTGAGCAGTGCCTCTTCATTGAGTAACTGTAAACGCTGAAACAAGCTCTGCGCGGCCACATTAGCTTGATCATTTTGTCGAGCTGGTAATGTCGCGATCACTGCAACGGCACTGACCGAAATCAATACCAGCACCAGCATGATCTCAAGTAGCGTAAAGCCTCGGGTAAATTTCATTACTGATGACTGCTCAATGGGTTATCGGTAAGCAACAGGAATGTCACGGGATTTATTGAAAATCCTGCAAATTCCAGTTACCAATCACGGCGTTCGAACCTTCGCCACCTTCTTGACCATCCGCCCCTAAAGTAAAAACATCAATCCGACCATGATCGCCTGGGCTTAAGTATTGATAATCATTGCCCCAAGGATCTTTCGGTAGACGACGAATGTATCCACCTTCACGATAATTACGCGGCTCCGGATTCGATGGCTTGGTCACCAATGCCTCTAAGCCTTGATCTGTGGTTGGGTAAACATTGTTATCTAAACGATACATATCCAAGGCATTTTCTAAGGCAACAATATCGGTAATGGCTTTTTGTTGATCGGCCTTTTCTTTGTTACCCAATAAATTAGGCACTACGAAACTGGCCAAAATGCCTAAAATCACCACCACCACCATCACTTCCAGTAAGGTAAAACCTGACTGTTTACTTGCTCTTCTATTCATAGTTACTCCATTTCGATCCAAGCATCGTACACCGATTAACGGCTCATTAAGTTATTCATTTCTAAAATCGGCATCAAGGTTGCCATAACAATAAACAGCACCAATCCAGCCATTAACGCGATTAACGCAGGGGTAAAAATTCCTAGTGCGATATTCACCGTCGATTCGAAGTTAGCATCCTGATTATCGGCAGCACGAGTCAGCATACTCTCTAACTCGCCACTTTGTTCACCACTGGCAATCATATGTAACATCATTGGCGGGAATAACTTGGTTTGAGACAACGCTTTACGCAAACTCGAACCTTCACGCACGTTATCAGCGGCCAGTAAAACCTGCTGCTTAACGTATTGATTGGTCATCACATCCACTGCTACACGCATGCCATCGAGGATCGGAATGGCACTGGAAGTACAAATGGATAGCGTGCGCGCAAAACGTGACGTATTCAGTCCTTTGGCAATTTTGCCAACCATCGGCATAAACAGCAGCTTTTTATGCCAGTACAGACGAACGTTAGGTTTACGTAGTAACCATTTGATAAAGTAAATACCCACTAATACACTGGCTAATAAGCTTAATCCCCACTGCTGAACAAAATCACTTGAAGAGAGTAAAAATTGGGTTGATGCAGGGAGCGCCTGCCCCATCTGTACAAATTGACCGACAATTTTTGGTACCACCGCAGCAAGTAGAAAAGCCACGATTCCCACAGCAAATACCACTAAGACAATCGGATACAACAAAGCTTGCATCAACTTAGATCGCATCTTTTGCCGATTTTCAGCGTAATCCGCTAATCGCTCTAAAATCGCATCCAAATGCCCGGATTTTTCACCTGCGGCGACCATTGAACGAAACAGATCATCAAAGATATGTGGGTAGTCGGCCAAGCTATCGGCTAACGTATAACCTTCGGTGACTTTAGCTCGCACTGCGGCGAGCATATTCCGAATCCGAGGTTTTTCCGATTGCTCTGATACCGCACGTAAACACTCTTCTAACGGCATCCCTGACTGAACCAACGTCGACAGCTGACGAGTCAATAAAGCCAGATCTGGTGTACTAATTCCACGCGGTTTAACCCAACTGCTTTGCTGAGCTTTAGCCGCTTTGGCTTGTGTCTCAACCACTTCAATTGGCAGCAAGCCTTGCTCTTTTAAGCGTTGACGGACTTGACGAGCATTATCACCTTCGATAATGCCTTTTTTTTGCCGACCTTTGGCATCTAATGCTCGATATTCAAACGCAGCCATTTATGACTCCTTGGTCACGCGCAACACCTCTTCAAGTGAAGTGATCCCTTGGCGGACTTTATCCAAACCATCATCACGAATACTTGGTGTTTGTTCACGAATCGCTTGTTCTATCGCTTGCTCCCCCGCTTCGCGATGAATAAGTGCTTGAACTTTATCATCCACTAACATCAGTTCATGAATCCCCGTTCGCCCACGGTACCCCTTAAAATTGCATTTATCACAACCTGCAGCGCGATAGAGGGTTAATGGCTCTTTTTTACTGACCGAAAACAGCTTACGCTGCTCTTTATCCGCCTCGTATGGCTGCTTACAATCTGGGCATAAAGTACGTACCAAACGCTGTGCCAGCACGCCCAACAACGAAGAGGAAATTAAAAAAGGTTCGATCCCCATGTCACGTAAACGAGTAATCGCACCAATCGCGGTATTGGTATGCAACGTTGACATCACTAAGTGACCAGTCAAAGAAGCTTGCACCGCTATTTGCGCCGTTTCCAAATCACGAATTTCTCCGACCATCACCACATCCGGATCTTGACGTAAAATCGCCCTTAGACCACGAGCAAAAGTCATATCCACTTTCGGGTTAACTTGCGTCTGGCCAATACCGTCAATATCAAATTCAATTGGGTCTTCTACCGTGAGGATATTCCGTTCACTGCTATTCAGTTCTTGCAGCCCGGCGTATAACGTAGTCGATTTCCCCGACCCCGTCGGTCCAGTGACCAATAAAATACCGTGTGGCCGAGCAATTAAATTACGGAAATTATCGTGATTCGCTTTGGTCATGCCTAAGCTGTATAAATCTAACCGAGTGGCATTTTTATCCAACAAACGCATGACCACCCGCTCACCATGAGAAGAAGGCATAGTAGAAACACGCACGTCGACTGCCCGCCCGCCGATACGCAGAGAAATACGCCCATCTTGAGGAACGCGTTTCTCGGCAATATCGAGTTTAGCCATCACCTTTACCCGTGAAATAAGCAGGGGCGATAATTTACGGCTCGGTGATAGCACCTCACGCAGGACACCATCGACACGAAAACGGATCGATAACACTTTCTCAAACGTTTCAATATGAATATCCGATGCGCCTTCTTTGATCGCCTCACCTAGCATAGCATTGATCAATTTAATGATCGGCGCATCGTCTTCGGACTCGAGTAAATCTTCACTTTGCGGCAACTCTTCAGCAAGAGAAAAGAAATCATCGCTATCGGCACCAATGTCTTCCATTAACTGACGCGCTTCAGATGAATCTCGTTGGTAGACTTGGGTGATTTTGGCTTCAAATGCTTCAGCACTGATCTCACTCAACGCAAACGGCTGTTTGATTACGCGTTTAATTTCAACCAGAGCAGGAATCGACAATGGCGCAACGCAATACACCGTGGCATTGTGTTGCGCTTCATCCCACTCTAAAACTAACTTATGGCGCTGAGCAAAACTGAACGGTAAGCGACGAATCCGCTGCAATCCCTGCGTATCAATCACATCCACACTCATTATTTATTATCCATTTGATCAAGAAAAGCTTGCAATTCAGCAGGATGACGACGCGATTCACCATATTTCGGTAATACAGGAATATTGTTATTATCCATTAACTTCAGCCCCTGATCGGCTTTAAATAGCTGCTCAGCACGGATGTAGTTGTACTTGCGCTGAGTGATGCCATCCGCGGTCATACCATCACGAATAATGGTAGGCTTAATAAACACCATCAGGTTTTTCTTTTCTACCGTGGTATTGGTTGAACGGAATAGATAACCTAATAATGGAATATCACCAAGGATCGGCACCTTAGATTCGCTCTCTGCGGTACGCTCGTCGATCAACCCGCCAAGCACCAGCATCTGCCCATCTTGTACCATCACCGTGGTATTCAACTGACGCTTAGCAAAACGGACATCGACCGCTCCCTGAGCGCCAAGCACATTGGAAACTTCTTGTTCAATCGAGAGCTGAACGGAATCACCTTCGTTAATTTGTGGCACGACTTTCAGTTTAATGCCGACTTCTTTGCGCTCTACGGTTTGGAATGGATTATCGTTATTCGAACCAGCGGTTGAACCGGTTAATACTGGTACTTCTTCACCTACAATAAATGAGGCTTCACCGTTATCCATTACCGTAATACTGGGTGATGACAAGATATTGGTACTGGAGGTACTCGATACCGCGCTGATCAGCGCCGTCCAGTCGCCCATCATTACTCCAAGTGCGGCACCATTGACCCCTGATAAAGCCGAGGCAAGTGTTGAGTAGTTACCGCTTTTTTCTACCGTATATGGACGACGATTACCATCTCTATCCGTGTAATATTCTGTTGAGGTTTGCTTTTTGGCTTCTTCTAATCCAACCATCACTTGGCCCACTTGCGCACCAGTATTACCGTATTGAATTACCGCCCCGTCTTTTAATGAACCCCATTGTACGCCGAGATTAATCCCATCACCTTCGGCCATTTCAACAATCAAGGCTTCGATCAGCACTTGAGCACGGCGAATGTCCAGTTGAGAAATCACATCCAATAAAGAGTTCATAATATCTTGTGGCGCAGTGATCACCAGCGAGTTGGTATCGGAGTGCGCGGAAATCATCACGCTGCTGCGTGATGAGCTTGCACTACGCTGACCGCCTTGTTTCTCTGCTTGGAGGTTTTCAGACACATCTTTCAAAACGCTAACTAAATCATCGGCTTTGGCGTATTTAAGATAAACGACTCGATTATTACCTCGCGTAGCCATTTCGACATCCAACTGATTAATCAAGCGTCTCATTCGCTCGCGCACTTTCGGATCACCAGAAATCAAAATCGAATTGGTACGATCATCAGCAACAAATCTTGGTTGTAAAAACTCAGGCGCATTTTGTGCGTTATTGGCACGGCTAAGCGCTTCAACAATTCGTACCATTTCGGAAGCAGAAGCATTACGCAGCTCAACCACTTCGATTTCGGTGTCACCAGCCTGATCAACGCGATGAATAATATTGGCTAGGCGATTGACCACCGCCGCATGGCCAGTAATCAAAATGATATTCGCCGGATCATAGTGCACCACGTTGCCAGCACCAGCGTTATCAATTAACTGACGCAAGAGCGGCGATAGCTCACGAACGGAAACATTTTTCACCGTCACCACTTGAGTGACGACACTATCGCCAAAAGCGCGATCATCATTGCCCAGTACTGGAATAGCCGAGGTTTTGGCATCTTTAGAACGGATCACTTTCAATACGCCGTTATCCATCTCGACCACAGCAAACCCATACACTTCAAGCACATTGAGAAAAAAGCTGTAGTACTGCTCTTCATTGAGGGTATCGTAGCTGCGTACATCAATTTTGCCGCGTACCGAAGGATCAACAATGATGGTTTTTTCAAGGTTTCGTCCAACGATAGTAATAAACTCTTGAATATCAGTGCCCTTAAAACTGACACTGAAGGTTTGATTCGCCTGTGCTAATGGCGCTGCAATTAGGCTTGCCACTAAAAGCCAGCTACTTTTCTTAAGCCAATGCTTCACACAATACTCCCTTAATGATTACTGCCAATTGGCTGTTAAAACTGAATATAAATATCATGCTGTTGTCCATCTCGCTCGACCGTCAAATTCAGCTCAGTCAGATCAGAAATGGACTCAAACACTTGCGTCATTGCACTGGGGTCGGTTAAATCGAGTCCATTCAGTTGCACAGCAATATCCCCATTTTGTAAACCAACGGCTTCAAAAAGCGCAGGATCTCGCCCCGCACTAACGCGATAACCGACAATGCGATCATCTTGTTTAACTTGTGACAAACTTACGTACTGAAATACCTCACGGGGATTTTGACTGATCGCCGTACGAATAGCAGCCAGTTTGTCTTCTACCACCTCTTGTGGGGCAGGCGCAGCGCGCTGAACCATATTATTCGTGCTCGGTTTACCGTAATCGAGCCCTTCTAACATCAGCGTTTCATCCCGACCAGCATTATCAATAATAACTCGGTCAGCCAACACTGCTTTTAATGTGACTCGGGTGCCTTCTATTTGCTCATTCAGTCCATAAGTCGCTTGCTGACCACGGTTAGCAATTACCGCCAAACCGCGCTCAAGTTCGTTACTGGCAACAACGCCGACTAAGGTTAAATTAAGACGTGTGGGAGGCGCATCGACTTGAACTGGAGCCGTAACAACAGGAGCCGCTTGTGGGTTATAAACCCCAAATAGATGGCTATTTTGCAATGGGCGAATATCGATTCTCGATGCTGCCACTTGGTTGCTGATTGGTTTAGCCACCCAAGGTACAATCGAGCTATCTTGCTTTGGTAACAACCACACCAGTTGACCAACGATCCAAGCAGAGAAAACAAGGCAAGTTAAAGTAAGAATCAGACTCAACGGATTCTGCCAACGAAGAATCTGCGCCATGCGCTCGCTTAAAGTCTGTTGATTAAATTCCATTAATGATTTCAATCCTTGCTGATTCATCATCCAAAGCATTCACTGGTTATTGAGTTGGTTAATATACATCAGCTCGATAAACGGCGCGACTGACGAGGTTATTTTATAATGATTATTTACCGCTTCGCTTGAAAATCTGGGAGCTTGTCTCCATAGTTTGTTGATAAATCCACACCGAACTCTGCCCTATCGATACAAGATAGAGAGCCAATGATGCAGAGAGAAATCGGAGACAGCGTGACTACCTTAGAGGCCACCGATCATCATGAGTTCCCCAGAACAAGCAGTTCGCTTAGATAAATGGCTTTGGGCCGCTCGATTTTATAAAACACGCTCATTAGCCCGAGAGATGGTTGAAGGGGGCAAAGTTCACTATAATGGTCAGCGAAGCAAACCCAGTAAAGCGGTTGAAGTTGGCGCGATGATTACCTTACGCCAAGGCAACGAAGAAAAAACCGTTGTTATTGAACAGATTACTCAGCAGCGACGTGGTGCAGCCGAAGCGCAAATGTTATATAGCGAGACCGCAGAGAGTGTCGTGAAACGAGAACGCCAAGCGTTACTTCGTAAGCTCAATGCCCACAACCCAAGTCCAGAACGGCGCCCAGATAAAAAACAGCGTCGTGATCTTCTTAAATTCAAACATCAATAAATCAGTCGGATCATTCACTATGACAACACAAGTAACCCCCAACAATCTATTACATCGCTATCTGTTTGAAGACTTATCGGTGCGTGGTGAATTGGTGCAACTCAATGATGTTTACCAACAAATTATCACCAGTAAAGATTACCCAGCCCCAATTCAACGCTTACTCGGTGAGTTACTGGTCGCGACCAGCTTACTCACCGCGACACTAAAGTTTGAAGGATCCATTACCATGCAACTGCAAGGTGATGGTCCCGTTTCATTAGTCGTGATCAATGGCGATAACCAACAAAAAATGCGTGGCGTCGCTCGCTGGGATGGGCAAATTGCCCCTGATGCGACTTTGCATCAATTGGTCGGTAACGGTTATTTAGTCATTACCATTGAGCCTAAAAAAGGTGAACGTTATCAAGGTGTGGTCGGGCTTGAAGGAGATGACTTAGCGCAAGTACTCGAAGGTTACTTCTTACGCTCTGAGCAATTAAAAACACGTTTATGGATCCGCACCGGTGAACACGATGGCAAACCTCACGCTGCAGGTATGTTGTTGCAAGTGATGCCTGATGGTACGGGCACTGAAGAAGACTTTGAACACCTAGAACAATTGACGAATACCGTTAAAGACGGTGAGCTGTTTGGTCTCGAAGCCACCGAGCTCCTCTATCGTCTTTATAACCAAGAAAAGGTGCAACTTTTTACGCCACAAGTCGTCGAATTTGTTTGTGGTTGTTCCCGAGAACGCAGCGCAGCGGCGATCATCACTATCGCCCAAGAGGAAGTTAACACGATTCTCGCCGAAGAAGGTGCTGTCTCTCTCCACTGCGATTATTGTGGGACAACGTACTCTTTTGATAGCGCCCAAGTCAGTGAACTCTTTGCTCAAAGCGCATCCGATCGCCCAACCCTGCATTAATTTTCGTTGCTCAACAAGCACGATAAAATCGCTTTACAGCCAGCATTTTGCTGGCTTTTTCATACAAAAATCTGCAATAAATCAATCATAAAACATACCGTACGGCATACTTATTTTCTTTTGAATATTAATCATTTACGCTAGCGCAAAGGTTTGCGTACACGATAGAATAGTGAATGCCAGTATCTGTGACGGGTTGCTTATAATCTTAGAAAAGGCATGGGTAATATTTGAGCTAGCTCCCTGTTTTTTCGGTACCCCGTTGTTAGCATGGTAAGCAGATAACAATTACAAATAGTTACATAAAATCCCTACAAAATCCTTATAAGGAGCACCTAATGACCGTTATGGAACATACCAAGGCTGCACAATTAGATCTTACCCAATATGGAATTACCAACGCGACAGAAGTGATCCGTAACCCAAGTTACGAGCTGTTGTTTGCGGAAGAAACTCGCTCAGATTTGACTGGCTATGAAAAAGGCATTGTAACAGAGCTGGGAGCCGTCGCTGTTGATACGGGTATTTTCACTGGCCGATCACCGAAAGATAAATTTATTGTCAATGACGATACCACTCGCGATACCTTATGGTGGACCTCCGATCACGCCAAAAATGACAACAAACCCATTAATCAAGCGGTTTGGAATGATCTAAAATCTCTTGTTACTAAACAGCTATCAGGCAAGCGTCTATTCGTTATTGATGGCTATTGTGGCGCTAACCCAGATACTCGCCTTAATATCCGCGTGATTACTGAAGTCGCTTGGCAAGCCCACTTCGTAAAAAATATGTTTATTCGTCCAAGCGATGAAGAGCTGGCAACCTTCAAAGCTGACTTTGTGGTCATGAACGGCGCGAAATGCACTAATGATAAATGGCAACAACAAGGACTAAATTCGGAAAACTTTACTGTATTTAATCTAACCGAGAAAATGCAGCTGATCGGCGGCACTTGGTACGGTGGTGAGATGAAAAAAGGTATGTTCGCAATGATGAACTACTTCCTCCCATTACAAGGTATTGCTTCAATGCACTGCTCAGCCAATATGGGTAAAGACGGCGATGTGGCGATTTTCTTCGGCCTATCCGGTACAGGCAAAACTACGCTCTCTACTGATCCGAAACGTGCTTTGATCGGTGATGATGAACATGGCTGGGATGATGACGGTGTGTTCAACTTTGAAGGCGGCTGCTACGCTAAAACCATTAAGTTATCCAAAGAAGCTGAGCCCGACATCTATAATGCGATTCGTCGTGATGCATTACTAGAAAACGTCACTGTACGTGGTGATGGTTCCATTGATTTCGATGATGGTTCTAAAACTGAAAATACCCGTGTCTCTTACCCTATTTATCATATCGAAAATATTGTTAAGCCAGTCTCTAAAGGCGGCCATGCCAATAAAGTGATCTTCCTTTCTGCCGATGCTTTTGGCGTATTGCCTCCAGTATCGAAACTGACCCCAGAGCAAACGAAGTACCATTTCCTATCTGGGTTTACCGCTAAACTGGCGGGTACCGAACGTGGCATAACCGAACCCACTCCTACTTTCTCGGCGTGTTTTGGTGCAGCTTTCCTCACTTTACACCCCACTCAGTACGCCGAAGTACTCGTTAAACGTATGGAGCAAGCTGGCGCAGAAGCCTATCTGGTCAATACTGGCTGGAACGGTTCTGGTAAACGTATCTCGATTAAAGATACTCGTGCGATCATTGATGCCATTTTGGATGGTTCGATTGAGCAAGCACAAACAAAATCGATTCCTATCTTTAATCTAGAAGTTCCAATTGCTTTACCAGGTGTTGATCCTGCGATTTTGGATCCTCGTGATACCTACGTTGATCCATTACAGTGGGAAAGCAAAGCCAAAGATCTGGCTGCTCGCTTTATCAATAACTTTGCTAAGTACACAGACAACGCGGAAGGCAAAGCGTTAGTGAGCGCTGGTCCACAACTTGATTAAGCAACTCTAACTAAACTAGCCCCTCGCAACGAGGGGTTATTTTTGGCTTGAACCGCTACGCGAGATACGCCAAGCTATGCATTCGCATGACAACAGTATGAGAGAATGATGAAAAAACTGCTGACCCTGTGTATCGCGAGTCTTCTTGTCATGGCCAGTTGCGTGTTATTGCTTTTCGCGCTACTGCATACTCGCTATCTAACACCTTGCGCGCAATGGTTCGTTAATCAGCTATGGCCACAAACCCTCACTTTCCACCAACTCGAGTATACTTATCCACTGCACTTTCGTTTCATTAACCCAACGCTCTCTCTGTCAACTCAACCCTTTCGTGCTCAGCAAGTGGATATTTGGCTAAACCCTAGCCTACGAAAACAGGGCCAGTGGCAAATTGATAGCCTATTAATCGATGGGGCAAATCTCTCTGCTGGGTTACCAAACTACCAGTGGCCGAAACAGTGGGCACTGCATCAGTTGGCGATGCGTAATATTGATTATGTCTACCAAGATTGGATCATCCGCGGTCTCAGCGGCCAAATAGAACAACCGCAATGGCCTGCAACTACCCGCTCACTACCTTACGGTAAACTTCAGTTATCGGCGGAACAGGTTTATTGGCAAGGTGAGGCATTAAGTCAATTATTGATTGATGCCGATCATCGGGCACAACAGAGTACCATCTACGGCTTTTCTTTTGCTTGGCGGCAAGCGCTTTTTTCAGGCCAAGCGGAACAGTATCCACAAGGTTGGTCATTGGTGAATGCCACCATCAATCGCTTAAACATCACCCCAAACTCACCATTACCGCCACTGGCTTGGCGACAACTGATTGAAAAGCACCTGTTTCATATAAATAGCTTAGATGTTCTTAATAGCAATATTCAACAAGGTGACCTTACCTTGAACAACGTGAGTTTTTCGATTGAAAATCTCTTACTCAATCCATCTTCAGTTTGGTGGCAACAGGACAATGGCTACTTCTCTCTGAATGCAGATAGCCTGCTCTGGCAAAACCAACAATGGAACGAACCTGCATTTAAACTGGAATTCAATCCCCAAAAAATCACGATCAGTGAATTCACTGCAGACTGGCTTGATGGGCATCTTCAATTTAATGGCTTTATCACTCCAGATGAGCTTCATCTCAATCGACTGGCCATCAGCAGAAGCCGATGGATTCAAGAACAAGCCGATGATTTCTCATTACCTAATCAGATAGTCTCTACCTTAAAAACATTACGTATTGAACAGTTGAACTTAAATAACTTACAACTGATTCAGTTAGCTCACTCGCCACACTGGCAGCTCTCTGGGTTGAATGTAGCTGGACAAGAATTAGAGTTGATGCGTCATGGACAATGGGGATTATGGAACGGGCAACTGACTTTAAGTGCTAACAATGCCAGCATTGAACAAACATTAACCTCACAAGCGATTATTGAAGCCAATAGTCATAATGGCTTTATGCATATTACTCGAGCTTTTTTTCCTCTCGAACAAGGGTATCTTGATGCGACAGCAAGTTGGGATATGACGACATCCAGTGCTCCTTGGCAACTCGAATTACATGCCGATGGCCTACCACTGCAGTTTTTTAAGCATTGGATTTCACTCCCGTTAAACGTAGATGCATTAGCTGAGTTTAATCTTACTGCGCAGGGCCTCGCTGGTGATTATCCGATGTTTAGCCACTCATTAACGGGACAACTTAATGGCCACTTACGTCAAGGAACCTTGACTTATAAAGATGATGACACACTGGTGATTCAACCTTTTCGATTAGATGACATTCAGCTAACCGCTGATCGGGGACGATTACAACTCACACCAATCTCACTATCTGGTCCCAAATTGAACGCCAAGCTTGATGGGCAGTTGGATCTATTAACTCCCGACCAAGCCAAACTTGAACTTCATTTATGGCAAGATTGCACTGAGCATCGCTTCGATCTATTGCATCATCAAAAGACTAAACAAGTTAGCGCCCAGTGCCCCTCAACCGAAAAGCCTGATCAGTAACGTCACTCATCTAACTTGAAATGGGAGTAAGCTTAAGCACGAGCGTTCTCAATGATCGTCAAATAATCAGGGATGAGCATATAAGTACCAATAAATTCCACCGCATCTTTAGTACCACTACTGATATCAACCTTGACCACAATACGTGCTTTTCTGCCCGAAGCTAAGCGATCAAGATCGCCGCTGATCCCATCTAATGAGGTCGACGCAACAGGATTATGCACCACCGGATGTCGATATCGGATACGGCTATCAACCAACACAATATCCCCTTGCAAATTACGTTCACGCATTAATAACCAAGCCATTCCCCACCCGGTTAGAGTGGCCAAAGTAAAGGCCGAACCGGCGAATAAAGTGTTATGGGGATTTAGATTAGGATTAAGCTGCGCGCTGCATTGAAACTGATACCCTGTGTATTGTTGGACTTTAATTCCCATCTTGTCACTGATCGGAATATGCGTAGCCCAACGCTCTTGCAACTCAGTACACCACTCTGGCTTGCGCAACACATCAGCCATGGGGTCTAGCGGTTTAACCATTTGCTGATGGCGAACCGGACCCCGCTCATCCGTTAAAGCCCCTCGTCGCTCAAAACCATTTTGTGCGTAAAAAGCTATCGCATCTTCACGAGCATTACACACTAAACGTTTCGCTCCTTCCTGACGAGCTAAAGACTCAAGAGCCACTAACAACAAAGATCCCATGCCTTTATTACGCGCACTGGACTTCACCGCCATATAGCGAATCTGCCCTTCACTATCCGGAGTAATATAGACTCGACCAATCGCGATTGGTCTTCCTCGTCCATCGACTATCATTCGATGATGACTCATAGGATCGTATTCATCACGCTCAGAACCTAAAGGCATTCGCCAAGGTTCGCGTAGCATCTGCCAACGAAAATGGTAATACTTGTTGAGCTGGTTTTCCGTTTTGGGAGTGATAAGCTTAAACATTGATTCCCTTCCTAACGCGCTGTTTCGCTTGGATTAAGCCTGTAACCAAAAAGTCACTGGGCCATCGTTAATAAGTGAGACCTGCATATCCTGCGCAAAACGTCCTCGTTGCGTCGGTAAAATGGTCGCACATAGATCTGAAAAATAATCGTACAGACGTTCCGCTTCTTGTGGTGCAGCCCCACGAGAGAAACCAGCTCGAGTGCCTTTTTTGGTATCAGCGGGCAGTGTAAACTGCGATACCACCAAAACGCTTCCACCAACATCTTGCACGCTAAGGTTCATTTTCCCCGCCTCATCTTCAAAAACGCGATATTGAGTGACCCGCTCAACCAAACGTCTTGCTTTGGCGTCATCATCATCACGTTCGACTCCCAGTAACACCAATAAACCGCGCTCAATTTGTCCGACGACGTCACCATCGACTCGCACGGCAGCTTCACTCACCCGTTGAATTAAAGCGATCACGTGGATCTCCTTGTGGTTTTTCTACTAATTTATCTTGTTGAATGGCTGAGTCTACCACGTTAGGTTCACGCTTCCATTGCTCACTTTCACCTAAAGCGGCAGTAAATTCAGCCCCAATCAGCACAATCAACCAACATAAATACACCCATACGAATAAAATCGGTATCGCGGCGAGTGCGCCATAAATCAACTGATAAGATGGAAATTGAGTAATGTAAGCTGCAAACGCTTTTTTGCTTAACTCAAATAGCAACGCAGCAACAAATGCACCGGACAAAGCGTGAATAATACGAACTTTTTTATTGGGCACCAAAACGTACAAACCCACAAAGGCAAAGAAAGATAATAAAAAAGGTAAGCGACTTAAAAACAACCGAAAGGCACCGCTGAACGCTTCACTCTCCATCAGTTTCAATGACGTGACATAAGAAGTGACCGCGATACTCGTACCAACTAAAATAGGGCCTAATGTTAAAATCATCCAATACATAGAAAATGAAAAAACGACGCGCCGTTTATTGCGTACTCGCCAAATAAAATTCATATTTTTATCGATATTTGAGATAAGCATTAACGCCGCGATAAATAAGAAAGCACCACCAACAGCGGTCATTTTTCCTGTATTAGCAACAAACTGCAGTAAAGCATTACTGACCGCATCACCCGCCGCAGGAACAAAATGGGTGATGACAAACTCTTGGATAATGTCCCCCACATTATCGAAAATCGCGAAAGAGGAAAGAATCGATAACAACACCGTCAACATCGGTACAAGCGACAGCAGGGTAATATAAGCTAAATAGCCAGCATTAATATTGATTCGGTCATGATTCATTCGATTGAGCAAGTAACGCATAAACTGCACGCTTTGCTTAAATAACGTCTCTAATGCCAAAATGTGACTCCTAGTTGGTCCTGTTCGATAATCTAGTGTACTGAAAAATGAATACCATTACCTCACCACCATTACCACATATTATGTCAGGATATGCTTAAACGTATCATCCAACACGGCAAACTCCGTTGAGGACGATAAACTCTCAAACCAAGCAAACAGGACGTATAAAAAAACCCTTAGCCTTTACAGGATAAGGGTTTTTATTGCTGTCAATGACGATTAATTAGCCACGAGAAGCACGTTTACGCTCGTTTTCGGTTAGATGTTTTTTACGAATACGAATACTCTTTGGCGTCACTTCTACGAGTTCATCGTCATCAATGAACTCAAGCGCCTGCTCAAGAGTAAATTTAATCGCTGGCGTCAACACCTGCGCTTCATCCGTACCAGAAGCACGTACGTTGGTCAGCTGTTTGCCTTTTAGACAGTTTACCGTTAAGTCATTAGAACGATTATGGATACCGATCACCTGACCTTCATAGACTTCATCAGCATGCTCAGTAAACAGACGACCACGCTCTTGCAAGTTAAACAGTGCGTAAGTTAACGCCTTACCTGTCGCATTCGAAATCAGTACGCCGTTCACTCGCTGGCCAATATCACCGCCTTTATGAGGGCCATAATGATCAAACGTATGATAAAGCAAACCTGAACCTGACGTTAATGTCATAAACTCAGTTTGGAAACCAATTAGACCACGAGAAGGCATCACAAAGTCTAAACGAACTCGGCCTTTACCGTCTGGCGACATATCTTTCATCTCGCCTTTACGTAGACCAATTTTCTCCATAATCCCGCCTTGATGCTCTTCCATCACGTCGATAGTCACCGTCTCAAACGGTTCCATTAACTGACCATTCTCTTCTTTAAGAATAACTTCTGGACGTGAAACGGCTAATTCAAAACCTTCACGACGCATGTTTTCAATCAAGATAGAGAGGTGTAATTCACCACGACCAGAAACACGGAATTTATCTGGATCATCCGTTTGTTCTACACGCAGAGCTACGTTATGCACTAACTCTTTCTCAAGACGCTCAAGAATATTACGTGAAGTAACGAATTTACCTTCTTTCCCGGCAAAAGGAGAGGTATTGACTTGGAAAGTCATGGTTACGGTTGGTTCATCAACACTCAATGGTGGTAACGCTTCAACGGCGTTAACATCACAAATGGTATCGGAGATTTTCAGCTCACCCAATCCCGTTACCGCGACGATATCACCCGCAGTGGCAAGCTCTGTTTCTGTACGTTGTAGGCCAAGATACCCAAGTACCGTACCCACTTTACCGTTACGCTTTTTACCATCCGCAGAAATAACGGTTACTTGTTGGTTAGCTTTTACGCTACCACGAGTCACACGGCCTACACCGATAACGCCAACGTACGAGCTATAATCAAGTTGTGAAATTTGCATCTGTAATGGACCAGCAAGGTCCACTTGTGGAGGCTCTACATTATCGACGATTGCTTGGAACAATGGTTCCATGTTTTCACCAATAACACCTTCTTCTAAGGTAGCCCAACCATTCAAAGCTGAAGCATAAACCACTTGGAAATCTAGCTGCTCATCACTGGCTCCAAGGTTATCAAACAAGTCAAATACTTGATCCATTACCCAGTCAGGACGAGCACCAGGACGGTCAATTTTATTGATAACGACAATCGGCTTTAAACCATGAGCAAAAGCTTTTTGAGTCACAAAACGAGTTTGTGGCATAGGACCATCAACGGCATCGACAATCAAGCAAACACAATCAACCATCGACATAATACGCTCAACTTCACCGCCGAAATCGGCGTGTCCTGGGGTATCTACGATGTTAATTCGGTAATCATGCCAATTGATCGCGGTATTTTTAGCAAGAATCGTAATACCACGTTCTTTTTCAATATCGTTCGAGTCCATGACTCGCTCTTCAGCGTCACCGCGAGACTCTAAGGTTCCCGACTGCTGGAGTAGTTTATCCACCAAGGTCGTTTTGCCGTGGTCAACGTGCGCGATGATCGCGATGTTTCTTAGTTTTTCAATTTGTGGAGTAGCCATGGAGTTTTGCTTCACTTATTTTACACAGATAGCTCGTTTCTACGGGAGTGCACAAACGTAGCCAAAATTTTCGTTAAAAAAATGGTCAATAATGTACCAGATTTTGGCGAAAAACCTAGAAAAATGTGATCTATCACGCCCAATATTGTCCTATTACATCCTAGCCCTCACTCTCACTTAATTCAAACCCATAGCAACGAAGAAATGCAGATTGACAAAGCCATGAATAATCGGCTGAATGAACGCGTGTTTTTAGTCGTTGAGTGAGCCATCCAACACGTCGCACCAACTTGGTGCATCTTATGGCTTTTTTGGTGCAACATGACGCACCACTTTCACCCAATAAAACATAAACAATTGATTTTATGGACAATAAAAACTGGCACGAATATCGCTTATATAAATACAGTACGGATTAAGCTTGATGAGAAACCATTAATCTGTGCTGATTTCATTTTGATTCGAGCCCAAACCGCTTTATTTAACACTGGAGGTTATCCAAGATGTCAGTAGAAAACGTACTATCGCTGATCCAAGAAAACGAAGTTAAGTTTGTTGACTTACGCTTTACCGATACAAAAGGCAAAGAGCAACATATCTCTATTCCTGCTCACCAAATCGACGCAGACTTCTTCGAAGAAGGTAAGATGTTCGATGGTTCATCTGTTGCTGGCTGGAAAGGAATCAATGAATCTGACATGGTGATGATGCCTGATGCATCCAGTGCCGTTCTTGACCCATTCACCGATGATGTCACTCTCAATATTCGCTGTGATATTCTTGAACCAGCCACGATGCAAGGTTATGACCGCGATCCACGTTCTATTGCGAAACGTGCCGAAGACTATATGCGCTCAACCGGTATTGCTGATACGGTTCTTGTCGGTCCAGAGCCAGAGTTCTTCCTTTTTGATGACGTAAAATACACCAACAGCATGTCTGGTGCCTCATTCAAAATTGATGATATCGAAGCAGCTTGGAACACTGGCGCAGAAATTGAAGGTGGTAATAAAGGTCACCGTCCAGGCGTAAAAGGCGGCTATTTCCCAGTTGCTCCAGTAGACTCATCACAAGATATCCGTTCTGCGATGTGTTTGATCATGGAAGAAATGGGCTTAGTCGTTGAAGCGCACCATCATGAAGTGGCAACCGCTGGTCAAAACGAAATCGCGACTCGCTTTAACACGCTCACCACAAAAGCAGATGAGATCCAAATTTACAAATACGTGGTGCATAACGTTGCACACGCATTTGGCAAAACCGCGACCTTTATGCCGAAACCTTTAGTTGGTGATAATGGATCAGGCATGCACGTACACCAATCGCTAGCGAAAGATGGCGTCAATCTATTTGCTGGTGATAAATACGGCGGTCTTTCTGATCTTGCTCTGTATTATATCGGCGGCATTATCAAACACGCTCGCGCGATTAATGCTTTCGCGAACCCATCAACTAACTCGTACAAACGCCTTGTCCCAGGGTTTGAAGCACCGGTGATGCTAGCTTATTCAGCGCGTAACCGTTCGGCATCGATCCGTATCCCTGTCGTACCAAGTCCGAAAGCACGTCGTATCGAAGCTCGCTTCCCAGATCCAGCAGCTAACCCATATCTTGCGTTTGCAGCTCTGCTTATGGCAGGCCTAGATGGCATTAAAAATAAAATCCATCCTGGTGAAGCAATGGACAAGGATTTATATGATTTACCCGCAGAAGAAGCGGCGGAGATCCCAAAAGTTGCTGAATCTTTGGAAGTCGCACTAAAAGCTCTCGACGAAGATCGTGAGTTCCTCACTGCAGGAGGCGTATTCTCTGATGATTTCATTAATTCTTATATCACACTGAAATCAAAAGATGTTGAGCGTGTTAACATGGCCGTTCATCCACTTGAGTTTGAACTGTATTATTCGGTGTAATCAGCACCGAATGTAAATCTACGCTTATTTTGCAACGTAATTCTAGGCTCGCCTCGCAGGCGGGCCTTTTGTTTATTTGGCTTTCCCTCCATTGACCTTAACATCGTTAGTATCTCATCAAGCAGGAGCATAATCGTCAGACTTAGCACTAAAAGAGGTGATCATTAATGCCATTGCACCACTTCCGAGCAAAGAAGCCGCAAAATAATAGAGGTAAAAATGAATCCTATATTTATCGTGTGTTTACTTATCTACAGCGTAGTACTGTCAATCACTAGCCATGCACAAACGGTATACGTTTGGGAAGATGAACACGGGATAGTTCATTTTAGTGATTTTGCTCAGAGTCCACATGCTCAATTAATTACCTTATCAGTCGACGATCATCCTGCTCCCGAGCCTCAATTTAGTGAAGCAATACCAGTTGATGAAACCCTACCAAACAAAGCCTCTCAACCTAGCAGCTCCCAGTTGCCAGCCTTAGGACTACAGATAATCTCGCCACTTGATCAACAAACGATTCGTGATAACCAAGGACGTATTAAAGTTGTCGTTGAATTAAGCCGCCCTTTGACAACCGATCAGCACCTACAACTGATGCTTAATAACCAAGTCTATGGCGCACCTAATACGCAAAATTATTGGGAGTTAAAAAATATCGATCGAGGTGAACATCGTTTGATGATTCAAGCAATTGAAAACGGCAAGGTTATTGCATCAACCGTTCCTGTAACGGTTTATTTACATCAAGCCAGGCGACATTAGTCAGTCATTGTGCGAGTTATTCACTGAACAAATAACCGTAGCATATTGATATATCATGCTTTATTGATGTGAAAGGATGACAAAACCAAATCAGCCAATATCGCTGTACCTTGGTAGTCATCATAAATAAATACTCTCGCTTTTATTTAAGCTTTTGCTTTTTATTCCGTTGCGCCATACTGAACCATCCTTCGCACCAAAGTGGTGCAACAAATTAATGGCTAATAGGATGCTGCTGTGAATCTAGATCGAAGTGAAGCGATACTAAATAATCTCGTCACCGCGACATTATTACTTGATGAGAACTTATCTGTCCGCTATGCAAACTCAGCCGCAGAGCAGCTCTTCTCACAAAGTGCTAAACGCATTCTTCATCAATCATTGTCCACACTGGTACAACATGCCTCTCTTGATCTCGCTTTATTAACTCAACCACTACAAAGCGGACAAAGCATCACCGATAGTGACGTCACGTTTGTTGTAGATGGTAAGCCACTGATGTTGGAAGTCACCGTCAGTCCTTTTTCATGGCAAAAAGAACTCTTGTTATTGGTTGAGATGAGAAAGATTGGTCAGCAGCGGCGTTTAACACAAGAGCTCAATCAACATGCCCAACAACAAGCAGCCAAATTGCTAGTCCGAAGTTTGGCTCATGAAATTAAAAATCCATTGGGAGGATTACGCGGCGCAGCGCAACTACTCGAAAGAATGCTGCCAAATCGTGAATTAACCGAGTATACGCAAATCATTATTGAACAAGCCGATCGTTTAAGAACATTAGTCGATAGGCTGCTTGGTCCTCAGAAACCAGGCAAAAAAACACATGAAAATTTGCATGTTATTCTAGAAAAAGTAAGGCAATTAATCGAATTAGAAGTCAGCCACTCAATCATTATTGAACGAGATTATGACCCGAGCCTACCAGAGCTACTGATGGATACCGATCAAATTGAACAGGCATTACTGAATATTGTTAGTAATGCTGCACAAATTCTCACTCATCAACCTCATGGAATGATTACGCTTCGCACCAGAACCGTACATCAAGCGAATATTCATGGTCATCGCCACAAGTTAGTCGCGCGGATTGAAATCATCGATAATGGGCCAGGCATACCACCTGAACTGCAAGATACTCTATTTTATCCCATGGTCAGTGGTCGAGAAGGAGGAACGGGATTAGGACTGTCCATCTCACAAAACCTGATCGATCAGCATAATGGAAAGATTGACGTCGAAAGCTGGCCAGGACGTACCGCATTTACGATTTATTTACCTATTTAACCTGATCAGGATCCGGTCAAATAAAAAAGGAGAACAAACATGAGCAAAGGATACGTCTGGGTGGTTGATGATGATAGCTCAATTCGCTGGGTTCTAGAAAAAACCTTAGCTGCTGCCAATATAAAATGTGAAACCTTTTCTGATGCAGAAAGTGTCTTAATGGCTTTAGAAAGAGAAACGCCGGATGCACTTATCTCGGATATTCGTATGCCTGGAATGGACGGGATTGAACTACTTAACCAAATCCACTCTCGGACACCAGAATTACCGGTCATCATCATGACTGCCCATTCAGATTTGGATGCCGCAGTGAATGCGTATCAAAAAGGCGCTTTTGAATACCTTGCCAAACCTTTTGACGTCGATGAAGCGGTCACTTTAGTTGAACGAGCAATTGCACACGGCCAAGAACAGCGCACCACTCAAGTACAGCAAACCATCTCAACCTATAGAGCGCCTGAAATTATTGGCGAAGCCCCTGCAATGCAGGAGGTGTTTCGAGCAATTGGCCGACTTTCCCGTTCCTCAATTTCAGTTCTCATCAATGGTGAGTCAGGAACTGGTAAAGAGCTGGTTGCCCATGCTTTACACCGTCATAGCCCTAGAGCACAGAAACCATTTATCGCACTTAATATGGCTGCGATTCCGAAGGATTTAATTGAATCAGAACTGTTTGGACACGAAAAAGGCGCATTCACTGGAGCAAACAATGTCCGTCAAGGTCGCTTTGAACAAGCCAATGGAGGAACGCTCTTTCTTGACGAAATCGGTGACATGCCACTTGATATACAAACACGATTATTAAGAGTCCTTTCTGATGGGCAATTCTATCGTGTTGGCGGACACTCAGCTTTAAAAGTTGATGTCCGAATAGTAGCGGCAACCCATCAGCATTTAGAAAAATTAGTCCAACAGGGAAAATTTCGTGAAGACCTATTTCATCGCCTCAATGTTATCCGAATTCAAATCCCAGCTTTGCGCGAGCGACGACAAGATATTGAAAAACTAACTAAACACTTCTTAGCATTAGCTGCCGAAGAGCTCAGTGTAGAAATAAAAACATTACACCCTAAGAGTATTGAAATTCTTAACCGATTAGATTGGCCAGGTAACGTCAGACAACTAGAAAATATGTGTCGATGGTTGACAGTAATGGCAAGCGGTAGTGAAGTATTACCAAGTGACTTTCCACCAGAGCTTCTTGAGCAACATAAAGTCGTAGAGACAACAAAGGATCTCCATTGGCAAGATCAGCTTGAAATGTGGGCAAGAAGCGCCTTAGCGGCTGGAGAGACAGACCTTCTAGCACATGCACAACCAGAATTTGAGCGCATATTATTAGAAGTGGCGTTAGATCATACCCATGGCCATAAGCAAGATGCAGCCAAAGTCTTAGGTTGGGGGCGTAATACCTTAACACGTAAATTAAAAGAACTTTATTTGTAAACAATCAACACGTTCAGTAAACAAGAACAAAATAAAAACGAATTGTGCAGATTCCCGAGCTGGTATTGCTGACAGACATGCGTTTGGTTTTTATACTTGATTGATACTATGACCTGGAAAAATGCCATGATAACCAAAAACTTCCCTCTTACAGATTTACATCGCCACTTAGATGGCAACATACGTACTCAAACCATCCTCGACTTAGGCCGTAAATTTAATGTCCCCTTGCCAGCGAATACGGTGGAGGGTTTAACACCTTATGTCCAAATTGTTGAAGCAGAGCCTTCACTGGTTGCATTTTTATCCAAATTAGATTGGGGAGTAGCAGTACTAGGCGATTTAGATGCTTGTCGTAGAGTCGCCTATGAAAATGTAGAGGATGTTTTACATGCTCAAATTGATTATGCGGAATTACGTTTTTCACCTTACTATATGGCGATGAAACACAATCTACCCATTGCCGGTGTAGTAGAAGCAGTCGTAGATGGTGTAAAAGCGGGTGTTCGCGACTTTGGAGTTCAAGCTAATCTGATTGGGATAATGAGCCGAACTTTTGGAACTGAAGCATGCCATAAAGAATTAGAAGCGATTCTTAGCCAAAAAGAGCATATTGTCGCTGTCGATCTTGCAGGAGATGAACTGGGACAGCCTGGAGAACGATTCGTCCAGCATTTTAAACAAGTCAAAGATGCGGGGTTACATGTCACGGTTCACGCTGGAGAAGCGGCAGGCCCTGAAAGTATGTGGCAGGCGATCAAAGAACTAGGCGCGATACGTATTGGCCATGGTGTAAAAGCTATTCACGATCCTAATCTAATGGATTATCTTGCAAAACATAAAATTGGCATTGAATCTTGTCTCACTTCGAATATTCAAACCAGTACCGTTGAAAGCTTAGAAAAACATCCAATTAAACGCTTTTTAAACCATGGTATCTTAGCCTGTCTTAACACCGACGATCCAGCAGTAGAGGGAATAGAGCTTCCTCACGAATATCACGTCGCTGCTCCTCAAGCCGGACTAAGCAACGAACAAATTTATCAGGCGCAGAAGAATGGCGTAACACTTGCCTTCTTGTCTGAAAGAGAGAAAAAGGCATTAATCGATAAAGTCGCGACTCGGTGCTAGGTGCCATGCACATGTGAAAAAGTAAAAAGGTCGAGAGTATTCGACCTTTTTATTGGAATTTGATTAAAGCTTTCTGAATAATAGACACAAAATCACGAGGACAACTTCTCGTTATTGCTCAGTGCGGCTCATAAAAAAATCCCCAGCATTGCTGCTAGGGATTCTTTATCAGTGGCGGAG
>NZ_BDJF01000026.1 GCF_001895205.1 Vibrio injensis
AGTAAAAATGCCACGCGTTGGTTGTCCCTCTTGAACCGTTTGTTATGTTTTATTACAACTAGATGATTTTATTGAAAATATTCTTAGGATCATCAACTAATTTAAGACATTATTGCCTTACTTCTAAAAAGTGTTTTTTTGCAAGATAAGCAAATATGTTTATAACGATGATCAGCATGAGCTGTTAATGGTTGAAAAATCACTTTATCTGAACCACAACTAAAGCATTTCGCACTTTCTGAATCTGCCGTTTTACATTCGGGATGCTTTATCAAATAATCCTCAAGTGTCGGTAATTTGTGCCAATCATCATCCTGTGGCTTCGAATATATTACGAAATAGTAGAATATTGCAGCAGCGCCAAAAGCTAAAACCAACCAAATGAAATCCATTCCTGTTCCTCAAGTTATCCCGAAAACATAACGCCGCGTTAAGGGGTGAGCAACGCAACCGCCAACTCACCGCATTCCAATAAAAACCAATAAAATCAATGCATAACGAAAAATGCTGCGCGTTGCGAATCCCTCTTCAACGCCTTGTTATGCTTAAACTTCAAACACTTAGGTTTAAGCAACCATTAGAATAACTCAGACTTTCAAACCAACCCAAGCACCAAAACTCGTTAACCTGATCGAAACCATGATTTGAACAAAAACTAAGATATATTCACGACGATCATGAGAACAATATGCCCTTTTAACGAAAATCTGACCAACCAGACTCACAGCAAACTGGCATGAAACTCGAATGAGGCAACTACGCTGAACCAGCAGCGCCAACCAAATTGCCTTTTCATTAGGCAGCGCAAAACAATAGTAAATTGCCGATACGCTTTTGGCTGATAAGCCAAGGAGCCAAATCACTCAAAGCGACTTTGAGAAAAAGACACTCAACACGAACCGGCTCAAAACTAAAATGAGGCAACCGCTCGAAATTAACAACATCAATTTAATTGAAACAGCGACCGCCTTAACCAATTGCCGACAAACAAGATCGAATAGCCGAAGGAACAGAGAAAAGGCCACAACCGATTGATTTTATGAGATTAAGCATAACGCCCGGTTAAGGGGCAACCAACGCCACTACCAAGCTTCCGCATAACACCGTAATCACTAAACTCAACGCATAATAAAAATGCCACGCGTTGAGGGTCTGCTTGAATTGTTTGTTATGTTTATTTTTCGTACAACTCTAAGGGTAAACCATCTGGGTCTTTAAAAAAGGTAAATCGTTTACCTGTAAATTCATCAACTCGAATTGGCTCAACATCAATTCCGTGTGATTGTAACTCGTTAGCTGTCGATTCCACCGAGTTAACAACAAACGCCAAATGCCTTAAACCTTGAGCTTCTGGGTTACTTAATCTGGACGGTGGCTCTGGAAAAGAAAACAGCTCAATTTGTCCACCATTTGGTAACGCTAAATCTAATTTGTATGAATCTCGGCTTTCTCGATAATTTTCAGCAAGGATCTTGAGACCTAATATTTCAGTATAAAATGACTTAGATCGTTGATAATCTGCGCAAATAATCGCTACATGATGAATACTTTCTAAATTCACAACATTCTCCGATTTGAACTTTATCCGAGTAAACATAACGCCCGCTTAAGGGGCAGCCAACGCTACTACTAAGCTTCCGCATAACACCGTAACCACAAAAACCAACGCATAGTAAAAATGCCACGCGTTGGCTGTCCCTCTTGAAGCGTTTGTTAGGCATTTTTATGCTCGAATTTCTGCCAGCTTTCGTAGTACGTTCCAGGATCAATTATTCCTTCTTTTTCTAACTTCTCATAAAACAAAGCTGATTTCATTAAGTCAATCATTCTTTTTACGCCACCATCCGGCCCATAAGAAGTTTTGATTGCTGAAAACTGATGACATTCATTTTTGACTTGGTTAAAGATACTGCCTACCATTTTGATTGCCTTATCTGTATCCACTACACTCAATGGGAAATTTAACAACAACTCTGTCACTCCATTTGAAGTGTTATTTAAATAGTTTTTGATATGTTCATCAAGGTCGCTATGTGCAAGAAATTTATTTCGAGCACTTCTCACTGGCTCTATTGATAATTTTAGCTCTTCCAAAGATTGAGTATCATGGTTTAGTATAGACAATAGTTGATACATGCTATTGTTTTTGTTTTTCCCTTGCTGGGCAGGATCTGTTAATCTACACAAAGTTAGCCCTACTTCATTTAACAATAACCGTTGAAAAATGAAAAATACTATTGGAGACATTTTGTACAACAACACTTGGCGATTTTCATTCACAAAAAAATCGTTATAAATATTCCAATTAATATTAAGAATTATAATCTCATGTTTTATGCTTTCACTGATATTGTGAACGTTTGATTCTTCCATCTTGTACCCCCTTGCCTAACGCCGCGTTAAGGGGTGAGCAACGCAACTGCCAACTCACCGCATTGCACTGAAAACTAATAAAATCAAAGCATAACGAAAGTGCTACGCGTTGCGAATCCCTCTTGAACGCTTTGTTAACTGGCCGATCACAAATGCCAAAATTACCCATTTTTTAAGCTGCCTGTGCGGCAGTGAACAATTGCTTGGCGGCGTAGTTGGGAGCTTGCTATTTCTAAGCTGCCTGTGCGGCAGTGAACTATGAAACTGTATCAGTAACCTATTGTTAATAAAAGTAATTACATCAAATTTCTCAAAATAACCTTTTATTTTTAACTCGATTTATTATTAATATAAATCAATGACTTAAAATTCAACAAAAAAAGATGGGTAATTTTATTGCCAGTTAACGCCGCGTTAAGGGGTGAGCAACGCAACGACCAACTCACCGCATTGCACTAAAAACCAATAAAATCAATGCATAAAGAAAATGCCGCGCGTTGCGAATCCCTCTTTAACGCCTTGTTAACTGGCCGATCCCAAATGCCAAAATTACCAATTTCTTAAGCTGCCTATGCGGCAGTGAACACCGTCTCCGGTGAGGTTCGTAACCTAATCATTTTCTAAGCTGCCTATGCGGCAGTGAACATCAATACGAAAAAGAAACTCATTATAAACATTTTCTAAGCTGCCTATGCGGCAGTGAACGTTCGTGCTGGCGTTGCTGTTAGCGCATAATTTTTCTAAGCTGCCTATGCGGCAGTGAACGCTGCAGGCTTGTCGAGCGTTGGTATCGATTTTTTCTAAGCTGCCTATGCGGCAGTGAACTATGAAACTTTAGCAGTAACCTATTGTTAATAATGGTAATTACATCAAATTTTTCAAAATAACCTTTTATTTTTCACTCGATTTATTATTAATATAAATCAATAACTTAAAATTCAACGAAAAAAGATGGGTAATTTCATTGCCAGTTAACGCCCAATTAAGTAGCCCGAAACGCTACTGCCAACTTCCCGCACAACACCGTAATCACCAAACTCAACGCAAAACAAAAGTGCCACGCGTTGAGGGTCTGCTTGAATTGTTTGTATGGATAATAACT
>NZ_BDJF01000027.1 GCF_001895205.1 Vibrio injensis
GACTCTTTTCTTCCATGATTCTCTGAACCTGATTTAAAACATAACGCTTATTACATTGAAACATGTCGTGTTTTCTTCAACGCTACCGCCACCTTTTGGGTTCAAAGGTTGAACAATCGTAGCATAATAACCATCTAATTCATCATGTTATACATCATCACATTGAGAAGCAGGTCTAAATAAACAGCAAAATGCCACTTAGTTATTGACAGCCCATAAAATCAACACCACTGTATATAAAAACAGCAAAGGATTGTCTTATGAAATCTCAATTTTTACTTAGCGTAAAGGAATATATGCAAGTCAGGTATTATGCTAACAAAACTATAGAATCTTATATACATTGGATAACGCAATATGTGGTCTTTCATAATAAAACTCACCCTAATCTATTAGGCTCTCGTGATGTCGAACGGTTTTTAACCTACTTAGCTGTTGAGAAAAAAGTAGCAACCAAAACACAATCATTAGCGTTGAATGCTCTGAGTTTTTTGTATAAAGAAATAATAAAAGAGCCATTGACACTGGAAATGAAATTCCAAAAATCTCAATTGGAAAGAAAGCTACCGATAGTCATGACGCGAGAAGAAATAAAACGCTTCTTCAATCATGTTGACCCTAAGTATCAGCTTCACATCAAACTACTTTATGGTTCAGGACTAAGATTGATGGAATGCGTTCGCTTGCGTATACAAGATATCGATTTTGATTATGGGGCATTAAGAATATGGCAGGGAAAAGGAGGAAAAAATCGAACAGTGACATTAGCCAAAGAATTACACCCTTTAATCAAGGAACAAATATCACTCGCAAAACGATACTACGATAAAGATATGGAAACGAAAGGTTATGGTGGCGTATGGTTGCCTAGCGCATTAAATAGTAAATATCCAACTGCACCATTCGAATTTCATTGGCATTACTTATTTCCATCTAACGCATTATCGGTTGATAAGGAAAGCAACTTATTACGTCGGCATCATATTAATGAAACCTCATTACAACGAACCGTAAAAAGAGCAGTAAAAGAAGCTGAAATTAAAAAATCGATTTCTTGTCATACACTAAGACACTCATTTGCGACCCATCTTCTCGAATCAGGAGCTGATATTAGAACGGTACAAGAGCAGCTTGGTCATTCTGACGTCTCAACGACACAAATTTATACCCATGTATTGGATAGAGGAGCAAACGGAGTATTGAGTCCTTTATCTCGCTTATAAAAAAGGAGAGCTTACAAGCTCTCCTTTCGATTAAACAGTTAAAACTCTATTACAGGGCAGCTTTCGCTTTCTCAACAAGAACAGAAAATGCTGCTTTGTCGAACACTGCGATATCTGCAAGGATCTTACGATCGATCTCGATAGATGCTTTCTTAAGACCATTGATGAAACGGCTGTAAGATAGACCATTTTGACGAGATGCAGCGTTAATACGCGCGATCCATAGCTGACGGAACTGGCGCTTTTTAGTGCGGCGGTCACGGTAAGCGTATTGACCTGCTTTAGTAACGGCTTGGAAAGCTACGCGGTAAACACGTGAACGTGCACCATAGTAACCTTTAGCTTGTTTTAGAACTTTCTTATGACGTGCACGAGCTTGTACACCACGTTTTACGCGAGGCATTATGTCTCTCCTAAACTAAACGATAAATAAACTAAAAAGAATTAAGCGTATGGCAACATGCGCATAACACCAGCCACTTCACATTTTGGAAGGATTGAGTTAGGGCGTAGTTGACGCTTGTTCTTAGTAGTACGCTTAGTCAGGATGTGACGTTTAGTAGCGTGCTTGTACTTAATACCACCAGCTGTTTTCTTAAAACGCTTAGCAGCACCTTTGTTGGTTTTCATCTTAGGCATGATGAATAACTCCGCATTGTAGTAGTTTAATAACAATGTAATTAGGGCGAATAAAACCTAGCTTTTAAAGGCTAGATTTTATTACTTGTAATGCCGTTAATTACTTCTTTTTAGGGGCAAGCATCATGATCATCTGACGTGCTTCAATTCTGCTCGGGAAAGATTCTACTACCGCAATATCGGCGGTATCTTCTTTCAAACGATTCAAAACATCAACGCCGATTTCTTGGTGCGCCATCTCACGGCCACGAAAGCGAATAGTTACTTTCACTTTGTTGCCTTCTTCGAGGAAACCAGTCAGGTTGCGTAGTTTTACCTGATAGTCTCCAATATCAGTTCCAGGACGGAATTTAATTTCCTTAATCTGGACCTGTTTTTGCTTCTTCTTCTGCTCTTTAGCAGCTTTACTCTTTTCAAAGAGGAATTTGCCATAGTCCATCACACGACAAACTGGTGGCTCGGCGTTAGGGCTGATCTCTACAAGATCCATACCAGCTTCTACGGCCGCTTCTAGTGCTTCACTGATTGATACAACACCAACGGATTCACCATCTGCGCCAGTTAAACGAACTTCACGAACGCCACGAATTTCACCGTTTAAACGGTGCTGGTTTGGTTTGGCCGGCTGTTGGCCACGTCTTCCGCCTTTAATAGTTTATTCCTCCAGATTGAGCTGACGGCTAGAAACTTCGGCTTGGATGTGAGTGACGAAATCATCCAATTTAAATTTACCTAAGTCCTTGCCCTTTCGAGTACGTACTGCAATTTCACCGGCTTCCATTTCTTGGTCGCCACAAACGAGCATATACGGTACACGCTTTAAAGTATGTTCGCGGATTTTAAAGCCTATCTTCTCATTTCTCAAGTCCGCTTTCGCACGAATGCCACATTTTTGTAGCTTTTGTACGACTTCTTGAGCGTAATCAGCCTGTTTATCGGTGATATTGACTACCACCGCTTGTTCAGGAGCTAACCACGTTGGGAAGAAACCAGCATATTCTTCGATGAGAATACCGATAAAGCGTTCAAGAGAGCCTAAAATCGCACGATGAATCATAACCGGGACTAAGCGCTCATTACTTTCACCGACGTAAGTTGCACCTAAGCGTGATGGAAGATTGAAGTCCAATTGAACTGTGCCACATTGCCATGCTCTATCCAAGCAATCGTACAATGTGAATTCAATTTTAGGACCATAGAAAGCACCCTCACCTTCTTGAATCTCATAGGCAATGCCCATTGCTTCAAGCGAGTGTTTCAGAGCTTCTTCAGACTTATCCCAGATCTCGTCGCTGCCTACTCGTTTTTCAGGACGTGTAGATAGTTTAACCGCAATATTTTCAAAACCAAAGGTATTATACGTGTCGTACACCATTTGAATGCACGATGTTACTTCTTGCTGTATTTGATCTTCAGTACAGAAAATATGCGCATCATCTTGAGTGAATCCACGTACACGCATAATACCATGTAATGAACCTGAAGGTTCGTTACGATGACACGAACCAAATTCGGCCATGCGCAAGGGTAAATCACGATATGATTTCAAACCCTGATTAAAAATTTGTACGTGACCGGGGCAGTTCATCGGCTTAATCGCATATTCACGATTTTCTGATGATGTAGTAAACATTGCATCCGCGTATTTATCCCAGTGACCAGAACGCTCCCATAGAACGCGATCCATCATCAATGGACCTTTCACTTCTTGGTAGCCATACTCATTCAATTTATGACGAATAAATACTTCTAAATCACGGAAGATAGACCAGCCATTATGATGCCAGAAAACCATTCCCGGTGCTTCTTGCTGCATATGAAAGAGGTCAAGCTGCTTACCAATTTTACGATGATCACGCTTGGCCGCTTCTTCTAAACGAGTTAAATGTGCTTGTAGTGCTTTCTTATCATGAAAAGCCGTACCATAAACGCGTTGTAACATTTTGTTATCACTGTTACCACGCCAATACGCACCAGCAACACTGAGCAGTTTAAAATGCTGACAAAAACCCATATGAGGTACGTGTGGACCCCGACACATATCGATATATTCTTCGTGATGATAAAGACCAGGGCGATCATCACGAGCAACATTTTCGTCTAAGATTTCGATCTTATAAGGTTCACCACGAGACTCAAAAGTATCTCGTGCTTCCTGCCAACTGACTTTATGCTTAACAACCGCGTATTTGGTTTTAACCAAATCTTTCATCCGCTGTTCGATGCGTTCAAGATCTTCTTGTGAGAGTGAATGATCAAGATCGATATCGTAGTAAAAACCACTATCGATGGTTGGACCGATAGCCATTTTTGCTTGCGGATAAAGCTGCTTAAGAGCATGCCCTAATAAATGCGCGCAAGAGTGACGAACGATTTCTAATCCATCAGTCTCATCTTTAACAGTAATAATTTCAAGACTTGCATCATGTTCAATTAGATCACAAGCATCAACGCGTCGGCCATCGATACGGCCTGCGATGGTTGCTTTAGCAAGGCCAGGACCAATAGATCGAGCAACGTCCATGGTCGATACTGGATGGTCAAATTGACGCTGACTGCCGTCAGGAAGAGTAATAATAGGCATGAATAATCCTTACAGTGGTGTTGCACACCAAGCAACACGTGTTCAGTACGTTAATAGTAAACATCGATGGTCACTCGGTAACACGAATACCGGATCATCAACGCTGGGCGATTGTACCTAGGTCACATCCTTAATGTAAAGGATGAATGCGAAAGCAAATAAAGAAGCCCGTAGTATTTCACTACGGGCTTAATATCAGTAGTAATTAAGCTTCGCTAGGGCGACGGCTTGAAGTACTTGGGCGATCGCCGCGATAGCTGCTACGACCATCAGCGCCACGGTTACGGTCAAAACGGCGCTCACCTTCACGAGGAGGACGAGAATCGCTACGTGCTGGACGAGCACCATCACGAGCGCCACGATAGCCACCGCCATCACGATTACCTTCTGGACGACGACCACGTGACTCGCGGAAGTCATCAAAATCACAGACAACGGCACCCACTTCTTTCTGGCGAATGCGCAGTTTACGTAATTTACCGGTCACGTCGCTAGACATGCTTTTTGGTAACTGAACAAACGTATGGCCTTGAGCTAATTTAATCGCACCGATTGAGCCTTTGGTTAAACCAAGCTCATTAGCTAATGCGCCTACGATATCTTTAACTTGTACGCCTTGATCGCGGCCAACTTGTAATTGATAAGTATCCCAATCAACATGACGAGCGTTATCACGGCTACCAAATTCACGGCGGCCATCACGACTGTCGCTACGACCATCACCTGATTCACGACGATCACGACGACGAGATTTATCACGCTCAATCGCCGCTAGCATTGGATCTTCACCGGTATAAAACAGTGGACGTTTACCCTGCTGACGCTTAAGCAAAATTGCTGCTAGTGTCGTTGCGTCAACATCTAATGATGCTTGCAATTTCTCAACCAATTCAGCAAATTTTTCTAGTGCGGCATGATCTTTATCCGCTTCTAACTCAAGGCCTAGCTGAGCTAGACGTGATTCAGCCACTTTATCACGATGAGGTAGCTGGATCTCTTCCATAGAAGTACGTGTTACTCGTTCAATGGTACGCAGCATGCGAATTTGGTTGGTGCGAACCAACAAAATCGCTTTACCTTTACGTCCAGCACGACCAGTACGGCCAATACGGTGAATGTAAGATTCAACATCGAATGGAATATCATAGTTGAATACATGGTTGATACGCGGCACATCAAGACCACGAGCCACAACATCCGTTGCTACTAAAATATCAATCACACCTTGTTTGATATGATCAACCGTACGCTCACGCAACGATTGAGGAATATCACCGTGCAAAGCAGCGGCTTTAAAGCCACGCGCAATTAACCAATCGGCTAAACGCTCAGTATCTTGACGGGTACGAACGAACACGATAGAAGCGTCCGTTTCTTCAGTTTCAAGTAGACGAGCCATGGCTTCGTCTTTCTCTACACCTTTAACAACCCAATATTGCTGCTCAACTTTTGCCACAGTTTGGTTTGAACCCGCCACGTCAACACGTGCAGGATCACGTAAAAAGCGGTCAACAATGTCTTTAACAATCGGGGGCATCGTGGCAGAGAATAATACACGCTGAGCTGTTTCTGGCGATTGTTCCATGATCCATGTTACGTCATCAACAAAGCCCATTTTTAGCATTTCATCGGCTTCATCTAGTACGAAAGTATGGCATTCGTCTAAGTGCAGACGTTCACGTGTGATCAAGTCTTTAACACGGCCAGGGGTACCAACGATGATATGAGCGCCTGATTTTAAAGCACGCATTTGCTCAACGATAGAAGCTCCACCGTAAATCTCTAATACTTTCAAACCTTTAACATTTTTGCCAAGGGTTTTAATTTCCGCAGCAACTTGAATTGCTAGCTCACGAGTTGGCGCCATAACAATCGCTTGTGGCTTGTACTGAGCAAGATCAAGTTTATTAAGAAGCGGCAAAGAGAAGGCTGCCGTTTTACCGGTACCGGTTTGCGCTTTACCTAATGCATCACGACCTGCTAATAAAAGAGGAATGGCGGCAGCTTGAATTGGAGTTGGAGTAACAAAGCCCATTTCGTTTAGGGCAGAAAGGAGTGTGCTGTTTAGTGCTAAATCACTAAATTGAATAACGGTATCTTGCATGTGGATCCCACTAAAAGAATAAATAACTAAGGTCCCACGTGCTATACCATTTCCAACCAATCCTAAAAGAAGAGCTGATTCCGTTCAGATGCGGATGAGTCTCAAAAAGCATCAAGCCACTAGGGACATCTAAGGGAGGCGGATTATTCACTAAAAGCATAAAAAAAGCCAGAAAAAATTGAAATTCATCACATATTTTTTCCTAAAGATGACAAAAGATACAATCTGTATGAACTTAACTCACTCTTTGCAGAAACTTCATTCACATCCCCCCTGCTCCCCGTCAAAGTGACTCATCGGTGTCATCCAATCTATATGTCTAACAGTGCTAATCCGCTCGTTGATCTCACAACATGACCAACATGCTGAAACATCGAACCGAAAAACAAAGCGGATTTTTCCTACGCCTGCTGTCTCTTTCACTGATATCTAATCATGCATACTTGCCGAATAATGACTAGGACTTAGCGAAATGGTTGATCTAATTCCGCATAAAGCAGTGGCAACTCGTTATTGAACAGTGTTTTTTAACACATTTGTTAATAATTAAAGAAATAGAAGTAAGTCGTTATTATTTTAAGGATAAGTAATGAAAAAAAATCTGGTCTCTCTTTCCATCATCGCTGCATTAGCGATGACAGCCGCCAGCGTTAATGCCGAGACTCATTCTGATTCAGCGATCGATTCATCAGGCTGGTGGATTGGGGCAGCATCTGGCGTGACAACTGCAGATGGAAAATCCATCACTGGGCACAGAGATAAAGCCATCAGTCCTAAACTTGAATTAGGATACGATGTTAACCAATACTGGGGAGTTTATACTGGTTATGACTATGTGCATCGCTTAGGTGTTGATAAGCTACATATCGGATCTTTGGGATTCAAAGGTCAATATGAGTTCATGGATAACCTCTCTGTTTTTGGTAAATTAGGCGCTTCTTATATTTACTCTGATGACAACACATCCAATATAAAAACAGATACATTTACTGGTTCGGTAGGCATTGGTCTTGAGTATCAACTTACTAATGCAATTTCAACAAAAGTAGGTTACGACTACTATGACCGTGTACAAGTAAAAGAAGGCCGCAACCCGCATCTACACCAGATTTACTGGGGAATGGCGTATAAATTTGGCCAACCAGCAACACCAAGAGTGGTCACTGAGCAGGTGGAAGTGATTCAAGAGCGAGTCATTGAAGTCCCAGTTCAAGTTGAAGTTGCTAAGCCAGCTCGTACTGATTTCCTACTGCCTTTTGCTTTAGGTAAATCAACACTCGAAGATCTCTCTTACTTCTATCTTGGTGAAGTTGTTGATGTGATGCGAGCTAATCCAGCGTTGGTTGCTCATCTAATCGGCCGTACAGATAGCACTGGTTCTGATGCGATCAATAACAAGATTTCAGCGCAACGTGCTCAAGCGGTTTCTCAATATCTTCAATCTCAAGGCATTGATGCTAAGAGAATTAATGTATCATCGGTCGCAGACTCTCGTCCTTTAACTCAAGGCAGTGCTGATATCGAGCGTTCAGTACAAATCATTCTTAAATAAGAGATCCCAATACCCTCTCTTCGGAGAGGGTATTATCCGCTTTAACACCATACTGCCGCGCATCCCCAGCATTAATTCCTATCTTCTAGACGATAAGCCATCTACTGCAAACGAAAGAGTGCGCTATACTTTTAGCGTATTGCCAAGTACCATGTAGATCATGACAGATTGATCAATATCCCCCGCGAGTAAGCCACCTATTTAACATTCTCAGAATCGCTTTTAGGCAGTGACAGGGAACCCAATCGCACTTTAAGAATTAAAGGGTTACAATTAAACATGTTTCAAGACAATCCACTTCTTGCTCAACTTAAACAACAAATTCAAGAAAACTTACCCAAAAAAGAAGGCCAGATCAAATCGACCGAAAAAGGCTTTGGTTTCCTTGAAATAGATAGCAAAAACAGTGTCTTTATCCCACCACCCTATATGAAAAAATGCCTGCATGGTGATAAAGTCATAGCGATCATTCGTACCGAAAATGATCGTGAAGTCGCTGAACCACAAGAATTGTTAGAGCCATCGTTAACACGTTTTATTGGCCGTATAAAAATTCATAAAGGTAAAATAAACGTTGCCCCTGATCATCCTCAACTGAAGAAACTCCCGCTGCGAGCCAAAACCCGAAAAGGCATTAATCCACAAGATGTACAAGAAGGTGATTGGGTAGTAGCCACATTAATCGGTCACCCACTCAAAGGCGATACTGGTTTTTTAGCTGAAATCACTCAAAAAATTACCGATGCAGAAGATAAAATTGCCCCTTGGTGGGTTACCTTAGCTGAGAATGATTTACCTAATTGTGAACCTCTCGGTTTGGATGATTGGACACTGCACGATCACGCCGATTTACAGCGTATTGATTTGACCCATTTACCGTTTGTGACTATCGATGGTAAATCAACCAAAGACATGGACGATGCCTTATACGCGATTCAGCGCCAAGATGGCGGATTTGATGTCACGATAGCGATTGCCGATCCCACTGCGTATATAACCGCTAATGACAGTATGGATAACGTCGCACGCGAGCGTGGATTTACTATCTATCTTCCTGGGCGCAATATTCCTATGTTACCGCGTGAATTAGCGGATAATCTTTGCTCACTGATCGAGAATGAAACTCGTCCAGCTCTGTGCTGTACCTTAACAGTCGATAAAGATGGCGTAATTAATAGTGAGAGTATTCGTTTTTTTGCAGCTTATATCCGATCACAAGCACGTCTTATCTATGATGAGGTATCAGACTGGTTAGAAACCGGTGAATCTCAATGGCAACCAAGCTCTGAAATTGCGCAAGTGGTTCAGGATTTGTATGCCTTTTCTCAAGCTCGCGCCCAATGGCGTGAAACTCATGCCGTAGTTTTCCCAGAAAGACCAGATTATCGCTTTGAACTCAGCGAAGATAACGATGTTATCGCTATTCACGCCGATAAGCGTCGTAGCGCGAATCGCCTCGTTGAAGAAGCGATGATCACCGCCAATATTTGTGCAGGTAAAATACTGCAATCGTCTTTTTCAACTGGCGTATTTAACACTCATGCCGGGTTTAAAAACGATAAAATTACCGATGTTATTGCGCTTATTAAAGAACACGGTGCTGAGTTTGATGAAGCTTCACTAACCAGTCTAGAAGGATTTTCTGCCTTACGACGCTGGTTGGCCAGCCAACCGACTTCTTATCTGGATAATCGTCTGCGTAAATGGCAAACCTACAGCGAGATTGGCAATCAACCTTTACCTCATTTCGCAATGGGGCTGGATATCTATGCGACATGGACATCACCAATCCGTAAGTATGGTGATATGGTTAATCATCGTCTGTTAAAAGCTCATATTCTCGGTACAGATCCCGAGCAATGGCCTGATGAGCAATTGGGTGAAGAGCTAGCTATACATCGTAAACATCATAAAATAGCCGAGCGAAATGTTGCCGACTGGCTCTATACACGTACTCTTACCGAAGAGCCGAGCAAACAGACCCGCTTTACTGCTGAAATTTTTGATATTAACCGAGCGGGTATGCGAGTTCGCTTACTCGAAAATGGCGCAAGTGCTTTCATTCCGGCCACACTCATTGTCGACAATAAAGAGCGAATCGTTTGTCATAGTGAGCAAGGAGTCTTAGTGATTGATGATAAGCCAATCTATCGATTGGGTGACACATTAGAAGTCGTCTTAACCGAGGTTAATCAAGACAATCGCAGTATTGTTGCGAAACCAACCCAAACCTTTGCTGAGCTAGCAACGTTGGCCGATAATATCGACGCCGAGTCAGTCTAAAAACCAAATCGGTATAAAAACTAAGGGGAAGCATCGGCTTCCCCTTTTTATCACTGTCATATAGGTAGAATTAAAAGTGCAGTTGAATGACCGAAACCACCACGCATGCGGGGCGACGGATGCCTTCTATTTCTACTTTAATTTCACGTTCAATCTCTAAGCCTTTTTTCACTGGCGTGACTTTGAGTAACGTACTGACAGCGCGAAGACGATTCCCTGCTTTGACTGGATAAGGGAATCGTACTGAATTTAAACCAATATTAACGACCATTTTCGCCGTCGGAAAAAGCGGTTGATTGGCATCAACGCTATCGGTCAATTTTGGCAATAGGGATAAGGTTAAAAAGCCATGAGCAATCGTCGTTTTAAATGGAGACTCTACGGCAGCTCGCTCTGGATCGGTATGAATCCACTGCTGATCCTCCGTCACGTCGGCAAATTGATTAATGCGCTGCTGATCGACGGCTAACCACTGCCCAGTATGGATAACTTCACCTAACTTATCCGTCAACTCATGATAAAGCGCTTGAGCTTCTGGCTTTAAAACAATTTCAGTAGGTAACTGAGTATCTTCATTCGCCGGCTGATGAAATTCTTTCACCCACGAAAAAAGCTGACGACTGTTCGCTCTATCTAAAAAACCATCCCAGTATTCACGTACCACTGGCGACATCCATTGCTTAAATTCCGTAGTCTTGACTAAATTTTCAGCACGATGCTTTAAAAGATCGCTTACTTTCATCAGAACCTCATTCCTAACAAAGAAACACTGCTAATTTGTTAATTTTGAGACACTTCACACTAATCCGCAAACACTTTCGAGCGCACAACTGTATGCTATAGGCGATTTTTAATTAATAAACAAATGGTTACCAATAAAACATTATTTTATTAGTAACCTTAACTTAGAGTAAATACTTCATCTTCATGCCTATTTGCCAATCCGCTCAGAGAGAATTTTCAAAAAGGTTGGCTCTATCTCCTTTATCCCTTCCGATAACCAAAAACCGTTTCCTTCAGTGACCGCAAATAAAAGATTTTTCCGCAGCGCTTCACTGTTTTTCAGTTTGTTATTTTGAAAATGAAACTGTTGTATCTTCTCATACAACAGATCCGCTAACTGTTTCGTTTGCTCATTTGTTAACGTCACTCGACATAAACCAAGCTGAGGTATATGGCAGTTAGCAAAGACATCCTGCTTTAACTTGCTCGTAAACAGTTGATCAAGTTTTGAGCCCTCATGGAATGAGTAGTAAGGCGGAGTCAGATAATTGATCCCCGAGTTGTGCGGCTTAATCTCTATCAGCCCCATCACCTCTAGTGCCCGCAAATAGACATAAACACTTTGATCGGAAAGCTGGTTTTCCTGCTTCACCTGTTCAACAGGTTTGCCCTTTACTCGAATTTCGTTAAAGAAGTCATAAAGAAAAGGATATTCAAAGAAAAGCTCATCTCGCTTTTCACCACTTAAATCTAAACTATCACTATGAATTTCACCCGCCAAGCGAACCAGTTCTTCAAGGTTAGTGTCTAGGATCGATGCGTATTCAAGTAGTTTATCGAGACTGATTGATTGACTATGAAAATGGCGTTTCAGTGTTGATACCGGAACGTTAATTCTCTCCGATAACTCACTGTAAGTGACATTTTTTTCTTTTAATTTTTGGCGTAATGCTTGCAGTAATAAATTGGCACAGAAACTCATACAACATCCTTGCTTATGTGGTGCGACCTTGGCACCTACTTATTCTTATCGGCTGATCCGACCTGTCAGCAGTTGAGCACAATAGCTTATTTATATTCTGCTGTTCAATAGCTCAGTAGATGAAACTTTACGGTATCAATAAATAACACCCCACAAATCACTCCCAAAAATAGATTGCTTGAATTAAGTCAGTTGAGTTACAAGCATGTTAAACAAATATAACAGTCACATGCATCTCTATCACTAAGGAATGGTTTAGCTCACATTGATGAGTAGAAACTGGTGAAACATACATGATGAACTGCCATACAACACACATTGCAACATGGAAGTTAATACATGCAAATCTACTCTTTATCACGGATAGTGATGCTATCGTCATTGCTGATGATCAGTCATCAAGCCGTTGCCAACACTCAACCTTTTGTTTACCCACAAGAGTTAGAATCGGAATCTGAGCAAAGCGCTGATTTTGTACCCAGCTATGCAGCCAGTTTAACTTTTGGCTATGATTCAAATATTTACAACAAAAATGATTACCGTTCAGAACGTAAGCTATGGTGGAACAGTACACTCAGCCATACCTTTGCTCCTCATTATTCAATTTCGCTTTCAACTGGTGCTTATCGCCCATTACAGCAAGAGCGCGGTGATTTTTTTACCGACACGGCTATCGCTTTACACCGACAATCTCAATTTACTTTTGGCGAAACGGGACGCATTGGCTGGCAAGCTCAATTCACCCTGCCAACATCAGAGTTTTCACGCAAAGACAAACTGACGACCGCCCTAAGGTTATCAACCCCTATCCAGTGGCAAGCGGTCAATATAGATTGGCAATTGACGCCTCGCTTACGCAAAAATTTCCACCGCTATGAAACCATGGGCGAGCGTTCGCTAACCGAATGGATTTACGGTTTTCACTTTCTTGGCAGTTACCAGTGGCGCGATTTTACTTTCAGCAGTTCAGTGCTGGGAGGCAATACCATTAGCTACGCTGGTACGCGACGTAACTCATTCGATTACGCAGGTGATGTCAATCTCAGTTACCGCGTAAACCAACATGTGGCCTTTAATGTCGGAGCCTCAAACTCCGGTGTTTATTACGATGCCGCACAGGGTACCTTGGGGAACATCGATCTTTTTGATGCAGATAGAGTGATTTACTCCGCCAGTATCAGTTTGAACTATTAACAAACACCACTCGATTTATAACAAACCATCACACATTCATTGCTTTCATCGGTATCACCCATCATGGGCCATTATTATCCGTTCAATAATGACTCATTGTCTGTGCTTGATGAATCGGTGGATGTGTACGAGTAAATAAACACAACAAACATAGGTAGCAATATGATGAGAAGACTCTTGTTAGCATCGTCGATTACCGCCATTTTGGCGGGATGCGGCGCAGATAAACAATCTTATGACACGCTTCCCCGTGATATCAAAGAAATCGCGGTAAAAGATCTTAAAACAGAAGGTCGCTGGTTTTACGTTCCGACCACGGGTGCCGCTCCGCGCTTTGCGATTAATCAGTTTCCTTTTTTACAAGGCATGGGCCGCTATGCAGAAGTCTGTTTTAGTGAGCGTGGTTTAGAAGTTCGCAACTACGATAGCAACTATCCAGATGCGACTCTCCCTAAAGATGCTAATGGTTATTGTATACCACAACCAAGCAACGCCGTGGGCAGTGATAGACAAACGAATTTCTCACACATTTTAACCATACCGGGTGATTTCACCGCTTATCGTTGTCAAGAAGATCGCTATGGTGATTGTGTTAATAAAGAAGAAGCAAACAAAGACGCCAACCTCCCTTTTCGTGCTAACACACATTTTACCCCTAAGCCTGAAGATCTATTGATTGCAGAGCTGAACTGGGAAGACTTTTATGGCATTCGTGAAGGTATTTCTGAGATAGGCAAAGCAGAACTGATTTCTTGGAAGTTTGATCCTAAAGCTGGCGTACTCAATTTTGAAATTGAGCGTACATTCAAAATTGATGAAGATAAGCGTAGCTCGTACATCAAATGGGAAAACCGCGCAGGGCTGCGTGATGCCATTCAAGACGGTGCGTTTAAATCTCGTTTTCATTACTCTTTAGTTCATGAAAGCCAATTAGCTTCCACGGATTATCAGCCGATTCCCTACCCTGTAAAAGATGAAAATGACATCGGTTTTTTTACCACGTCATCGAAAGTTCTAGATCCTATTACCAACCGCTATGATAGAACGGTGACCTATCTCAATCGTTTCAATCCCAACCAACCGATTGAGTACTATTTAAGTGATAGTTTCTTTGAGCCAAAAAACAAACTGTTCTTAGACTCAACATTAGAAACCATCGATCTTATGAATCGTACCCTTAAGATCATTGAACCTGATTCAGGAAAGCCACCCATCACGATTGTCAATCGTAACCAACCAATGAATATTCATCCCGGTGATCTTCGCTACAATGTAATTAATCTTATCGATGAGCCGCTGGCCAATGGATTGCTCGGTTATGGTCCATCCGTCAGCCACCCTTTGACTGGTGAGATTTTAAAAGCTCATGTTAACCAATACTCAGGAGTTGCTCGGGCAGGAGTACCTTTCTATTGGGATAATTTAGTGCGGTTTTACAATCGTGGCCAAATTGAACGCAGCTTATCGGATAGTGAATCGATAACCACGGCTCACGCACAAAGCAGTCAAGCCCTATCTCAAGATATTGCCGCTCGCTTAGCGCAGCAGAATGTATTGCGATTAATGGAACAAGTTGAGCGCGTGGATACTACCCAGTTTCAGGTACCGTTATTAGGCGCTGATCATGCCCTAAATCAAAGACCGTCTGCGAGCCTTCCTGAATCAATCTTTCGCAAGTTTGATGATGACATGAGCCTAGAGGAGCTACTGCATGCCGAAGAACGCCGTTTAGCCACTTGGTCTGAAAACAATATTTATCCTGTCGAAGCCACTTGGGTTTCCTCAACCTCTAAAACTCTATTGGATAACTTGCCGTTAACCGATGCAGGTTTTTTTGACACCATCACTAACGCACAAGGGGAACAAGTTAAACAATTAAAACGCTGGTCTGCTCTTCCTAGCGGATTGAAACAACAAGCGGCAGATGCGATTACGGTTGCAACTTATGCCTCAACGCTGGTGCATGAGTTAGGGCATAACCTTGGCTTACGTCATAACTTTAAAGGCTCGAATGACAAGGCGAACTTCTATACTCAACAAGAAGCGAAAGCCATTGGTCTCAATAATATTCCCGCTTATAGTTCAATCATGGATTACGCACCAAGCATGCTCGATCAACTGCCGACTTGGGGTAAATATGATCTTGCCGCCCTTAAGTTTGCCTACGGCCGTAAAATTGACATCACAGCGCCAGCAAATTCAGTGCATGCTCAGTCTGATGCAGAGAATCCCTTTATTTTGAGTGCGAGAAATCCAAATAACCCCAGTTTACTCGATTGCCAACCTCGTGGTCAGCTCAACGATGGGCAAGTACGGTATAGTTGTGATTTATCGACGTTTGATGCGATTGCTTATAATGCTCATCAATCGCCTTATCGCAACGCCCTGTATGAGCAAGTGCGCTATGGCGCAATAAACTATCTCGCCCAAATTAAACAACAGCATAATTTGTCAGAGTTAGCGCAGATCAATTATCAGTTCTGTACTGATGGTAATGTCTCTCTCAATAGCGATTGTAACCGCTTTGATGAAGGAACAAATTTAACCGAAATCGTCACCTATTCATGGCAACGTCATTTAGACAGCTATGATGCTCGTAATATTGGTATTCATGGTATTTCTGGTTTATTCAATAGTGATTACCCAAGCTACGTTTTACGTCGCTTTAGAGAAATGAATGAAATTCGTGACATCTTAGAAGACCATGAGCGCATCGATTATCGTTATCGTTCACTAGGTATCGCTCCTGCTGGTGCAAAACCTGGGGATTTTCTCAGCAGCTTAACCAGTAATCCCGAGTACTGTCGTGGTCAAGACACGGATTTTTGGTTCTGCGATTTAGGTAATGCGTCAAAGCTCGCGGCACAGTTCTTTTTAGACGTCTTAGCGACTCCAGAACATCAATGTGTTTTACAAAATGGTAATCAATATCGAGTTGAATCATTAGGGCATATGCTCAGTGGCTACTCATTCAAGATACCTGCCACTTACAATATTGGTGATGCATCTTGCTTTGACTCGGTAAGCTCTGAAATCATTAACGATTTTGCTCGTGGATTTACACCCGTAGCAGAGACGGTTAATGGTCGATTCATTAACTCCGTCAAAGGCTTTGACCCCGATTTTCCATGGTCAAATGCAGTCTCAGTATTAGGGATCTGGCCTGATAAATTGCTCGCCAGTAATTTACTTGCCCGTCGCTATTCACTACGCCAAACCGATGAAGTGAGCTATGCTAACTTGCTCGATCTACCTGGTGTTAAAGCGCAATTTGATAATATTATGGCCAACCTCATCGCTAAAGAAGCGCTCAATACTCCGCTTGCTTTGCGCGATAAAGATGGCAATTCTTACGTACTTCCTATCAATAGTGGGGTCACCGTCAATCTGCATAAAACCGAATTATTGGAATCTTTACCACCATTACCTGATGGAATCATGGATGACTTCAATATTTCCAAGAATTCACGAAATAACTTAGCCAGCTTGATCTTACAACAAGCCGTTGAGCAGATGCAGTCGAATGATTTTGAAGTGCGCAGTCGTGGTATCGCCCAATACGACAGCTGGACTAAACAGCAAGATCGTTCCGGCACTATCGCTGGTGAAACCATACCGTTTGATCTCTATGGCCAACGTTATGTCGCCAGCAAAGCCAACACCATGGCTTATCAATACGCCAGTGCTCTACAGGCAAACGAGGGTTATCAGTTAACCACCAAACTACAAAACTATTCTAATGCCGAGTTACGCGCAAAAACCACGCAAATTGAAACCGCTTGGAATGGTATCTGGGAAACGATTATTCCCGCCTTTCATAGTCCGATCAAAGCACTTAACCCTGAGTTAATACAACGCTTTGTGGATCTTAAGATAGATGAAGGCGATGATGAAGTTGAAAGGTTTATTGCTTTTATCAATGCATTAGCGATGGAAGATAACACACCTCTGCTTAAGAAAGAGAATCGCTATCAAAACCGTGATAATCCGTTAACGTTTAGCCTCCCAGAGCTCTATAACATCTTCTGGCGTAGTCGTGCCCTGTTTGCATCCGATTTTCAAGAGCAGTACTTCACTGCCGTTGACAATGTCGCTCAAGGCTATGCCAATGAATCAGTGGATCAACAGTTTTTCTGGACAGCCGATCTCTCGTTAATTAACGCTTACGCCAATGGTGAATTTGAGCGAGTTGCCGGCCAGTATTATCAGATTCTTGATAGTTTACCGATTTCAAATCGCTAATAGATAACCAATGATGTCTGATGAAGAATTGTATTGATCCTCATTATCAGAAATACACTTTCCCAGCTCACTTTTTGAGCTGGGACTTATTAAATCTAGACACAGATTCAATCATTCTCTTGGCATTAGTGCCTTTTATTGAATGAAAGAAACAAATATGCAACATTACCCATTGATTATTACACATGGAGCCGTGATGATGAAAAAAACACTCTTAGCAGTCGCTTTAAGCAGCAGTTTGCTTAGTGCGACAAGCATTGCCAATGATCTTTCATTGGGCATTACTCAATTCCCAAGTAACTTACATCCTGTGATTGATTCAATGACAGCCAATTCGCTGATTATGGGGACCGCCTTTCGTGATATGGTCGCTTACAACCATGATTGGCAAAGTTTCTGTATGTTATGTACAGAAACCCCTTCTTTGGATAATGGACGTGCGCAAAAATACACCAGAGAAGATGGTACACTCGGTATTAAACTCACCGTTGAGCTCAAAGACGATTTATATTGGGGAGATGGTACCCCCATCACCACCAAAGATGTGCTCCTTTCTCATGCCGTTCTGACCGATCCTAATGTCAAAGGCATTCCCGGTTTAGAAAGCAACCGAATCATGGAGAAAGTGGTGGCTTTGGATGACAAGACCTTCGAGGTCTATCTTAATAAAGCGCACTTTAAGTACCGTGATTATGTTCCGTCTGTGCTCCCTGCGCACCTAGAAGAAGCGATCTATCGCGAAGATCCAACGACGTATGATCGCCGAACGCTGTACGTTACCCAGCCTACTCATCCTGGTTTATACAATGGTCCTTTTCGTATCACACAAATTTCACAAGGTAGCTTTATCACCTTAGAGCGTAACTCGCATTGGAAAGGTCAAGCGCCGGATTTTAATCGCCTGATCTTTAAAGTCGTCGAAAACACGGCAGCACTTGAGGCGCATTTGTTATCAGGCTCTGTCGACTACATTCCGGGTGAACTGGGCTTTTCGATTGAACAAGCCTTACAATTTGAGAAGCGTCACGCGAATCGCTTTACGGTCGAATACGCTCCAGGACTACTCTACGAACATCTTGATACTCAAATGGATAATCCGCATCTCGCCATTCGTGAAGTACGTCAGGCGCTGATGTACGGCATGAACCGAGAAGAGTTGGTCAATCGTCTATTTGAAGGACGTCAACCCGTTGCTCACAGTAACGTTCATCCACTCGATGTCACTTTCTTTGATGGGGTACATCAATACCAATACGATCCGGTCAAAGCTCGCCAATTGCTTGAAAAAGCCGGCTACACGCTGCGCAACAATGTCATGGTTGATAAAGAAGGTCGTCCACTCCAGTTAGAATTAATGACTACCGCCGGTAACCGCTCTCGTGAATTGGTTCAGCAAGTATTGCAGTCACAATGGCGACAAATTGGGGTACGCGTACAAATTAATAACCAACCCGCTCGCGTCTTCTTTGGTGAAACGCTTAATCAACGTAAACATCAAGCACTCGCAATGTTTGCTTGGGCGTCAGCACCAGAAAGCCCACCATTAACTACGCTTCATTCAGCGCAAATTCCATCAGCACAAAATAGCTGGGCTGGACAAAACTACATCGGTTATAGCAACCCTGAGATGGATGCGTTACTCGAAAAAATTGAAGTGGAGCTCGATGATGAAGCTCGCCATCAACTGTTCCACAAAATGCAGTCACTTTACGCTGAAGACTTACCGGCGTTACCTCTTTACTTCCGCTCTGATAGTTATGTGATGCCAAAGTGGCTAAAAGGCGTGCGCCCAACGGGTCATAAATACCCCTCTACCTTGTGGGTAGAAGAATGGCGTAAAGATGGGGCATAAACCAATGAGCGAAGTATTATTAGATGTAAATCAATTGCGGGTGACCTTCCATGGTCACCCGGCCGTGCATGATATTAGTTATCGTATCCATGCTGGTGAGATTGTCGGTATTGTCGGTGAGTCTGGCTGTGGCAAAAGCCTAGCGTCTTTAACCCTAATGGGGCTGCAACCATCGATTATGCAGGCCTCTGGTTCGGTCACGTTTGCCGGACAAAATATCCTGACCAATACCGCTGAGCAATGGCAAAAACTACGCGGTGAAGGCATCGCGATGATCTTTCAAGAGCCAATGACCGCCTTAAATCCGGTGGTCACGGTTGGCGATCAAATTGCAGAAATGTTTCTTCTTCATCAAGGAGACAGCAAAGCACAAGCGCGACAAAAAGCGATTGAAATGCTGGAACAAGTGCATATCCCCGATCCACTACGTCGCGCCAAAGCTTATCCACATGAGCTGTCTGGTGGCATGCGTCAGCGGGTAATGATAGCCATGGCGCTCGCCTGTCGGCCTAAACTGATCATTGCTGATGAACCAACCACCGCCCTCGATGTTACCGTACAAGCGCAGGTTTTAGACCTGCTTGAAGAGCTGCGAGAAACCACCGGCACCGCCATTCAATTTATTAGCCACAATTTAGGTGTCGTCTCACAACTTGCCGATCGCGTCGTCGTGATGTACGCCGGTCGAGTGGTAGAAGAAGGAACCTCTGATCAATTGTTTAGCGATCCACAGCATCCTTACACCCAAGGACTACTCGCTACCCTACCGAGGATTGGCCACCGTCAAGCTCGTTTACCCGCGATTGCTGGGAGTGTTCCCCCGCTTGGGCAACGCAGTCTCGGCTGTCCATTTGTCGATCGTTGTCAGCAAGCGAAACCACTCTGCCACCAGCAGATGCCGGCAACACTCTCCCTTTCAAACTCGCACAGCGTTGCGTGTCATCAAGTGGAGTTTGCCCATGCTAGTTAAACTCGATAATGTCAGCCAAGCGTATCCAATTGGCGACAGTGATTTTTTTGGACGCCATCAGCAATATCTTCAGGCGGTGGATGATATTTCACTGCAGATTAGCAAAGGCGAAACCTTAGCGATTGTCGGCGAGTCTGGCTGTGGCAAATCCACCTTAGGTCGAATGGTCTCACTGCTTGAAAAACCAAGTAGAGGCGAGGTGTACATCACTGGCCAACCGACCGCTAACTTAAGCAAAAAAGCCATGAAAGCGCTGCGTAAGCAACTTGGGCTGGTCTTTCAAGACCCTTATTCGGCGCTTAACCCTCGCATGACCATCTCACAACTGGTCTCTGAGCCATTAGAAGTCTATGGTATGGGTAATCGTGAGCAGCAACGCGCTAAAGTATTAGAGGCATTATACTCGGTTGGCTTAAGTGAAGATGCACTCAACCGTTATCCCCATGAGTTTTCGGGCGGGCAACGCCAACGGATCTGTATCGCACGCGCATTGGTATTGGATCCGGAGCTGATCATTGCTGATGAGCCATTATCCGCGCTGGATGTCTCGGTACAAAGCCAAGTGCTCAACTTATTTGTTGAGTTAAAAGAAACTCGCCAACTGTCCTTCTTTTTTATTAGTCACGATATGGCGGTCGTCGATCATCTGGCGGATACCGTTGTGGTGATGTATTTAGGGCGTATTGTCGAACAAGCGCCGCGCGAAGCTTTCTTTTCTGCTCCTGCTCATCCTTACAGCCAAGCTCTGCTTGCTGCCGTACCCGAGGTCGCTCTGGGGCGCAGACGTAAAGGCTTAGCGCTACAGGGGGATGTACCGAGTCCGATTAATCCGCCATCCGGATGCACCTTTCATCCGCGTTGTGCTTTTGCTGATGAGGTATGCCGTCAGAAGAAACCCGCGATGCAAACACTCGCGCACGCCAAACATCAAGTCGCTTGTCACTATCCGCAATTAGTGACCCGTTCTGATGCGGTAAAAAATGACGCTCATATTGCTGTTATGGAGGTTTCATGAAAACCTATTTAGCTCATCGTTTTATTCAAAGCCTATTGGTTTTGCTGTTTGTTTCCTTCGTTTCTTACAGTCTTATTGGCCTGATGCCGGGCGACCCGATTGATTTGATGTTTGAATCCGATCCGACCATGACACCTGCCGATGTGGCAAGAATGAAAGCATTATACGGATTAGATCAACCGCTCATCACTCGTTATTGGCACTGGCTAACTTCCGCTTTGCAAGGAGATTTCGGTTATTCAAGACTCTATTCGCAACCGGCGATCGATGTCTTGATCCCAGCGGTGATCAATACCTTAAAATTAGTCGGCTTCGCGACTTTCTTCTCTTTAGCGATTGCTATTCCCGTCGGTATTATTGCCGCGTTAAAACACCGTAGCTGGGCGGATTATTTAATTAGCTTTGCTGCGTTTGTCGGCTTTTCTACCCCTGCATTTTGGCTAGCCTTAATGCTTATTTTACTCTTCTCTGTCACCTTGGGCTGGTTTCCGGCTGGCGGAACGGGACAAGCTGAAGGGGGTGGGTTTTGGTTAACCGCTAAACATATGGTACTCCCGACGATCACGTTAACCGTGTTAAACGTTGCTAGCCACTCACGTTACGTACGTGGCACCATGCTGGAAGTGATGCGCCAAGATTATATTCGTACCGCTAAAGCTAAAGGGGCAGATAATAAACGGGTGGTGATTCATCATGCCCTACGTAATGCGATGATCCCACTCGTCACTATCGTTGCCCTTGATATTGGCTTTATGCTCTCTGGAGCCTTAATTACCGAAACGATTTTTGCTTGGCCGGGGATGGGAAAACTGATTTTTGATGCCATTATGGGGAATGATTACAATCTGGCGTTGCTCGGCTTAATGGTGATTACCTTTACCGCATTATTGGGTAACTTAGTGGCCGATTTACTGTACGCAAAATTGGATCCGCGTATTTCTCTAAGCCGAGGAGCGACATCATGAGTCAAGGAACAACGACGATGAGTTCGAATGTTGTGCTTCCTGAGCAGCCAAAAGCTCAGCCAAGTGTTTCACCTTGGCGTTTAGTCTGGAACCGATTTAAGCGCCATAAAGCCGGTGTGGTCAGTGCCATTTTTGTTGTGCTGCTGGTGATCCTATGTTTCTCTGCCTCTTTGATTGCGCGTTGGATGGGACATGACCCGTTTGACGTCAATTTCTTTGCTCGCTTAGAACCAGCGAGCAGTACCCATTGGTTAGGAACCGATGAGCTGGGCCGTGATGTTTTTTTACGTCTCTTATATGGTGGACAAATCTCATTAATGGTTGGCGCAGTGGCGGCATTTGCCACAGCGATTATCGGTAGCTTGATTGGTGTTTGTGCCGGATATTTTGGTGGAAAAATCGATGCTATTTTAATGCGCATTGCCGATTTCACCCTCTCACTGCCTACCTTACCATTGATGATTGTACTTGCCGCCGTGGACTTACGTAAGTTAGGTCTACCCGATGAATGGGTGCAAGGCGATACCATTAGCCTGTTACGGATCATTGTGATTGTCGCTCTCTTCGGTTGGCCGACTACTGCACGCTTGGTGCGTTCTGGCACCTTATCAGTTCGTGAACGTGAATATGTCAAAGCCGCGGTCGGTTATGGCGCTTCTTCCGCTCGCATCATCCGTAAACACGTATTGCCGAATGTGCTATCACCGGTGATCATTTCGACCACCATGGCCTTAGGTGGCGTCATCTTGCTTGAGAGTGCTTTATCTTTCCTTGGCTTAGGTATTCAGCCGCCCCTGCCTTCATGGGGTAATATGTTGCAAAATGCCCAAGAAATGATTTGGCAATCCCCAGGGCTGGCGATTTATCCTGGAGTGGCTATCTTATTCACCGTCATGGCGTTTAACTTTCTGGGCGATGCGCTACAAGATGCGTTAGATCCTAAAGCTTAAACGCTCATACTTTATTAAGGTCATTCACGCCGCCCTGTATTCGAGGGCGGCTTTTTTTTTCAGTCATGTTAATCTTAAGACGGCTTGATACAAAACCAATGATAGTGAGAAAAAACAAGCACACTATTTTTCCTTATCCCGCTTGAAGTCCGTATTTTTTGCCTTATTTATATGGGTAAGCCACCTACATTGACTGTTAAACGTATTAACGGGGGTAACGATGAATACCTTGCCCAATATCCATTTACAAATCTCGGAAACTGCTTCGGGAGCAGCAAGTCCAAATTGGCCTGCGGTGATGGCTTTTCCTCAACACAGCCAAGATACTCTTTTTTTACCGCCACCAAAACGGGTGGTTATTTTAATACCCGAACTGTGGTTATGGCTGGACGTCATGAAACTCGCCAACCTTTGGAAACCGACGATTCATTAATCGTCCAAATTGACGAACCGCTACCTCTATGTACGATTAACAATCAAGCTTGATTTGTTCAACCCAACGGTTAAGGGGCAAGAGATTGATTGAACAACACCGCAATAAAATACGAAACCGCTACAAGGTCATCAGCTCTGTAGCGGTCGAATGGTAGCAGTTGAATGGCTAAAGTTCGTGGATAAACGGCCTAAGCCGCTTTTACTTTGTCGTCCGTTTTCACACTGGTATTTTGGCTAATTAGAGCTTGGTGTAAAGCGCAAATTGCACTGTTATAATCACCATCTTCCACCACAAATTGCACATTAACATTGCGCATCGATGAGTGAGCAGCCATCGGGTTGACCCCCGCTTCCATTAAAGACTGCATGCCTTTACCGAGCGCGAGGTTAGTATTAATCGAGGCTCCAATCGCCGAGATTAACGCAACCATTTTTCCTGAAATCGACGCATTCGGATAACGCTTCTCTGCTTTATACAGGACATGATTCAAGTTATCGCTCGTGCCACTCAAGAAGTAAGTCATTGAATTTGCGTTCATTTCTTTACCAACTAAATGGACTTTCGCTTCAGCAATGATTTCCATCAGTTCATAGCTGGCATTATCAACATTACCCACCATGCTTTGATCAAACATATGTAAGGCGAACACTTTGTTGCGCCCAGCAATGATCTCGACTTTATTGGCTTCTGGTTGATGATGATTTGAAATCAGCGTACCAGGATGATCCGGTTCAAAGGTATTTTTGACTCGAAGTTCAATGCCTTTTTTACGTAATCCAGCCGCGGCGTTAGGATGAATCGCTTCCATACCCAAATTAGCCAACTGATCGGCTACATCAAAATTCGTCAGTCCCAGCGGACGAACTTTCTCCGGCCCGACGACTCTAGGGTCTGCGGAGCTAAGATGATATTCTTTATGAATGATCGCTTGAGAGGCGTCGGTTAAGACAGCTATTCGGCTAAAAGTCATTTCGCTGTAGCCGCGATCGTAACTCTTCATCAAGCCTTGGTCGCAATAAGCGTAACCGGTAACAATGGGTAACTCTCGCGTCACATCAATATCAGCAAAGGCACGTTCAATCACCTCATCCAACTGGCCACGCGTTTGTTCACTCCAACCCGATAAATCGACAAACCGAGCATTAATGCCCAACGTTTTCAATTTAAGCGTGGTGTTATAAGCACTGTGCGCTTCGCCAATAGAAGAGAGGAACTCTCTAATTTGTGGTAAATAATGACGCAGTGAAAACTGACCATATTGGCAGGTTTCTAAAATGTTGTTGACGCAATTGACCGCTTCAGAGAGACGAGAGCGAATAAACTTATCGGCGCGAATTCGACTCATGGGATCGGCAAACAGATTTTCGTTGATCATCAACATCCGTTGTTCAAGCTCGTATATCGCGTCTTGCCAGTGTTCATCACGCTTAGCAATCATTTGATAAATACCCGGTTTCCCGGTGCGTTTACACTCTAAAAGTGCATCGGTCATCCCTGAATAAGCCGATACCACAAACACTCGTCCATACGGGTTAGTCGGCTTTAAAAAAATATTGTCCAGTACAGCATCAAACGCCGACATGGAAGTACCACCGATTTTTTCTACGGTGTAAGACATAAGGTCTCCTTGTATTGAATATCGGTTAGGTGAGTAAGCAGCGTAATAGACTTTGATTCGTTCAACATCCATTTACACTGCTTATGGTCAGTGGATTCACTCAACGATGGGATAAACACCATCTTTATCATGAACTTCCGCTCCCGTTATCGGAGGATTGAATACGCATGCCATCACCATATCGGCCTCTTTATGGGCTCGTAGATAATGCTCATCATGCTTATCCAAAATATACAGAGTACCCAGTTTAATGGGATAAGTTTCACCGCCAACAACTTCTATCTCCCCTTCACCCGACATGCAATACACCGATTCCAGATGATTTTTGTAGTGTATGTGGGTCTCAGTATTTTGATAAATCGTCGTGATGTGAAACGAGAATCCCATATTATCGTCTTTGAGCAACATGCGAACACTTTCCCACGTTTCGGCGACGACGCGACGTTCACTTTGTTGGCATTCTTGTAATGTTCTAACAATCATGATCTTTCCTTAGGATGCTTTTTGAATAAACTGCGGAGCGACGTTTTCCACCGCTTGCTGGAAAATCGTTAAGCCTTGCTCCAGTTCATTTTCACTGATCGTCAAGGGGCAGAAAAACTTCACCACTTCGTCTTGTGGCCCTGCGGTTTCAATCACCATGCCTAAACGAAAACACTCACGAGCGATCGTGTTAGAAATCTCACCATCTTGACATTCAATACCTTGCATCAATCCACGCCCTTTCAAACGCGTAAATAAACTTGGAAAACGACGAATGGTCTGCTGAATCGTATGGGTGACTTGTTCAGCTCGGGCTTTAATGTGCTGTTGAAAATCATCATTAGCCCAATAGGTTTGTAATGCTTTCGCCGCCGTCACAAAGGCGTGATTATTACCACGGAAGGTACCGTTATGCTCGCCGGGCTTCCAAACATCTAACTCTGGTTTAAACAGCACAACGGCGAGCGGTAAACCATAACCACCAATCGATTTTGATAACGTCACAATATCGGGTTTGATCCCAGCTGGTTCAAAGCTAAAGAAGCTTCCCGTACGTCCACAACCCGCCTGAATGTCATCGACAATCATCAGTACACCGTGCGCTCGACAAATTTTACTCAGCTTTTGTAACCAAGGATAAGAGGCTGCGTTTAACCCCCCTTCACCTTGTACGGTTTCCAATAGCACAGCTGCGGGTTTATCCAAACCAGAAGAAGGATCGCCAAGCATAGTCTCAAACAACGCTAGGCCATCGATATCGGCATAACCGTCGTAAGGGATACGAGTCACCCCTGATAGCCCCATACCAGCACCGCCACGGTGGTGTTGATTCCCTGTGGCGGCTAAAGCGCCATAAGTACAGCCATGAAAGCCATTAGTGAAAGCCACAATATTGGTCCGGCCGGTTACTTTACGCGCCAGTTTCATCGCTGCCTCAACGGCATTCGTCCCCGTTGGTCCGGTAAACTGCACTTTGTAATCAAGCTGGCGCGGCTCAAAAATGTAAGTTTGCAGCGCATGTAAAAAATCAGCTTTCGCTTCTGAGTGCATATCCAAACCGTGGGTAATACCGTCTTTATCAATGTACTCAAGCAATGCCTGTTTAAAAATGGCGTTATTATGGCCGTAATTTAACGAGCCTGCGCCCGCTAAGAAATCTAAGTAGGCATCACCATCTTGGGTATACAACCAGCTTCCTTTTGCTGTCGAGAAAACAACAGGAAAATTATTGGCATAAGATTGAACGTTTGATTCTTTCTTTTTGAAGATATCCATAACGATGGGATTTATCCTTTTTGGTTGGTGGGAAGAGAGAGCGGGATACGGTACAAGTATTCCGTGTCATGCTCGCCATCAAAGTGGCGAGTCTCATCGAGAAAAGTAGACACTTCACCGCGTTCGCCATGTGCTCGATCCAGCTTTTTAAATAATTTCCAAGAGCCTTGATTATCACGAGTAATGGTCGTTTCTAACACTCTGATATCGCTCAATTCATCACGAGTCAGCAGCTCATTCAGCATATGGAAAGCCAGACCCATACCTCGCGCAGTGGGACTCACTGCGACTTGCCAAATGAATAACTCATTCGGCTTATCCGGCTTGCGATAGGCTGAAATAAAACCGACCAATTCCTGATCGCGCTCAGCAATCACACAAGTGTTTTGAAAGTGGGTAGATTGTAAGAAGTTACAGTAAGCAGAGTTTTCATCCAGCGGAGCACACTGTGCTATCAGATCATGAACTCGCTTACCATCCGTTCGGTGTGGGACCCGAAAAGTCCACTCATCCTGAGTGTTTTGCATAATTTCTGGGTATGCAACCCAAGGCGATGCTGTCATCATAGTTTGATACATATTATCCATTAGAACTCTAAACAAGTTTCTTTTATAAACTAACAGTCTCAGCGACTTTTTCAAGCTTAAAATTTACCAAAAAAGTACAACAACCCATTAAGACAATGATAAATATACATAAAAAATAAGAGTAAAAATAAAGCCATCACAACAAAAAGGTTAGATGTGTAACAATAATGACAGTTTTATGAAGATAGAATGAAGGGGCATATGAGGATGAAACTGGGAGAAGATCACTCAGGCGAATACTCAATATCGCCTGAGGATCATTCACTTAACGAGGCAGTTTGTCACAGCGTGCAGCACAAATAAAATCGTTATTGTGCAGTCCATGAATGGCATGGGTCCACCAAGTTAATGTCGTTTTACCCCACTCGACTGTGATTTTAGGATGATGATGCATCGCTTCAGCAAGGTTTGCTACCTGATCAGAAAACGCCCAAGCCTGCTTGAAATTTTTAAACCGATAGACTTTTTCTAACTGCGGAACACCGTCTCGATGCACCAGTGCCCATCCATCAAGTTCACTCAGTAATGTCTGCTGCTGATCTTGAGTTAAAGCAGTTGCGTTGCTATCACAGGCTTCACAACGTAATTCATCCAACATAGTTTTCTTCCTTTACAGTAAATGGCGCGGGTAGTAAGCCTAGTGCCATGGCTTGTTCAACATAATGCATTAAATCTAATTGACTGAGTGAGTAAAGCTCACCTATCTCTTCCAATACATAATAAACTGGCTGAATATGATCGATTCGATACGGGGTGCGCAGTATTTGCAACAAATCAAATCGTCGATGTTGCGAGTCTGGTTGATCTAGCGCGCAGCGTGTTTCTGCAGGAGAAGAGAGAATACCGCCGCCATAAATTTTGACGTTCCCCTGCTCTTTGACTAAGCCAAACTCAACCGTGAACCAATACAAACGAGCTAAATAAGCCCGTGCTTTAGGAGAAGCACTCTTACCTAATTGACCATATCGATGAGTAAATGCCGCAAAATCAGGGTGCGTTAACATGGCACAGTGACCATAAATTTCATGGAAAAAATCGGGCTCTTGTAAATAATCAAACTCTTGTCGAGAACGTAAAAACGTTGCCGCAGGAAATTTTTTATCGGCCAATAACGCAAAAAAATGATCAAAGCTGATTAAGGCGGGAACGGGGGCAATTTGCCAGCCGGTTTCTCGATCTAAAGTATGATTGAGATCAGATAGCCGTGGCACTCTATCCGCTGACAGTGCCAGTAAATCCAAGCCATCTAAATAGGGCTGGCAAGCGGTCTCACCGACAATCGACTGCTGACGAGCGACAAGATCGTGCCAGACACTATGCTCCTCTTCACTCCAGTCGATCTCACCGTGTTGATTGAGTGATTTAGCAACATAACAACTCATGACGGAATCTCCGTAACACTATTATTACATTTAGCGTATTCACGGTTGCTTCAATCTGCCATTCATGATCAAGGATTGCTCCCGCCCTTTGCGTAACATTTTATTTACAACCATCGCTTGTATTTAGCCTCATTAAGCATGCCTGAGTACGTAATTTTGCTTGTTTATCAATCTTCTTTTTTGACTTTACAGCAATTTATACAACACTTTGGGTATCTAATATTTGCTAACTTGAGAAAGACATGTCTCACTTTGACCCGATTTGGACGCCCAGCCAACAACGTATTCATGCTTCTGAGCTGTACCAATTCATGCAATATCTTCATCAACAAGGCTATACGATGACTCACTATGATGAGTTGCATCAATGGTCGATTGAATATCCCGAATTGTTTTGGAGTGAGGTCTGGCAATATTGTGATGTGATTGGCTTACGAGGCACGTTATTATCAACTCAAGGTGAAGCTCGTTGGCCACCATTTATGCCCAGTCGAGATACAACTTGGTTTCCACACGCTGAGCTTAATTACGCAGAAAATTTACTCGCCTATGCCTACCAACAACCGGAAAATATTGCTATTTGGTTTAGTAATGAGCGCGGCCAAAGTCGCCATTTAACGTGGCAACAGCTCTCTGATCAAGTCTGCATTATTCAGCAGTGGTTGATACAAAATGGTATCGGTCGAGGCGATGTAGTTGCAGCGTATCTACCGTATATCCCAGAAGCGATCGTGGCTATGCTCGCGACCACCAGTTTAGGGGCAATCTGGACATCAACTTCCCCAGATTTTGGGGTTAACAGCGTGGTTGAGCGTTTTGCACAAGTGGAGCCTAAAATTCTATTTTGCTGCGATGGGTATACCTTTTCAGGTAAAACGCACCAGATGCATGAACAAAACTCCCAAGTAGTGACTCGATTACCGACGCTCAATAATGTCTGCCAAATTGATTATCTGCAAAAGCGCGCCTATAACCCAAGCATCAATGAACACTTTTCCCATTGGGCATCCATTCTCGCTAGCTATACACCAAAAGGATTAACCTACCAACGCGTAGCATTTAATGACCCTTTGTTTATTCTTTACTCTTCAGGCACGACTGGACAGCCTAAGTGCATTATTCATTCTGTCGGAGGAACCCTACTGAATCATCTGAAGGAGCACCAACTGCACTGTGATATCCAAGCTAACGATCGGGTGTTTTACTACACAACCTGTGGCTGGATGATGTGGAATTGGCACGTATCAGCGCTGGCAAGTGGAGCGACTTTAATTATTTTTGATGGTAGCCCAATCTATCCAAACCCCAATGTTCTCTGGCTTTTGGCTGAGCAATCAAAAACAACGCTGTTTGGCACTTCTGCTATTTATCTAGAATCATTACAAAAATCGGGATTTTCGCCCAATCAACATCATCACCTCGCAGATCTTAAAACAATCTGCTCTACTGGCTCAGTGCTCTATCCTCATCAGTTTGATTATGTTTATCAACATATTAAGTCAGATGTACATCTCGCTTCGATTTCTGGAGGCACTGATATTTGTGGCTGTTTTGTCTTGGGTAATCCACTCTCACCCGTCTATCGGGGAGAATGCCAAGTTGCGGGGTTAGGCATGGACGTAGCGGCGTTTAACTCGCGGGGCGAAGCGGTCATGCAACAGCGCGGAGAGTTAGTCTGTCGCAACAGTTTCCCTAATCAACCGATTGGCTTTTGGAATGATAGCGGCGAGCGCTACCACAATGCTTACTGGGCGAAGTATCCGAATACTTGGCACCATGGTGACGATGTCATGCGCTCAGAACAAGGCGGATTTATCTTCTATGGCCGAAGTGATACGACACTCAATCCTGGCGGAGTACGCATAGGTACTGCAGAGATTTACCAAGCACTTAAATCGATTACCGAGATAGCGGATGCGGTCGCCGTCGGCCAAAAGCAGCAAGGCGATGAAATTATTGTTCTTTTTGTTGAGTTGTCACAAGGTGCTTCGCTCAACGATCAACTGATCGAGACCATTAAACAACAATTGCGCACCCAATGTTCACCAAGACATGTACCGAAGAAAATCTACCCGATTTCTAAAGTACCGAGAACGCGATCCGGTAAATTGGTCGAGTTAGCGGTTAAGCAAATACTTAATGGGCAAACGGTCGACAATCGTCATGCTATTGATCATCCTGAAGTGCTTGATGAGGTGGCGAGTTACGTCAACGCGACCACCTAATCAACCAACGCCGCACTCTACTCACATCGTTGGAGAGACTCAAACCAGACGTGTGCGGTTATTTACGTCCTAGTGCAAAAAAGGCGGCTTGTGGTCCATCCGGGGTATCAATAACAAACGCTTGTGCAACCTCAATAGTCGTAAAGCCGGCTTGGGTAAAAGCTTGTCTGACGTTGAGTTCATGTAGATGGTGAGCAACCAACGCATTGTCTGCTAACCAATCCCACTGAATAAACAAACCACCTTCGTCTAGTAACGAGTAAATAATATCGACCACTTGTGGAAAGTCATCAACATAAGCACACACGGAAGCGGCGACGACAAGATCAAACTGCTTTCGAAAAGCTGGATGTTGAGCCACTAAGCCGCGCGTTAAACTATCAACCACAGGCTCAACATTAGGCAGATCTTTTTTATCGAGCTCCTCAATCATCGATTCTGAGCAATCCAATGCGACGATATTTTTCGCCAGAGGAGACATCATCTGACTTAAGAAACCCGTTCCACAGCCATAATCAAGAATATGCTTGCCATCCAAGGACGTTAAGGTTTTCAGCTGCTGAAATACCTGCTGAACAAACAGCGTGTTTGTTGTATTGTTTTCCCAATCTTTCGCGAGATTATCCCAGTCGTATACCATCATGGTCTCCGTATTACGTCTTGTATTCTGGTAATATGCCAAGATTAAACCAAAATAGAGTCAACTTCATAGCGTTAGCGAACAATCTTGGTTAAGAAAATACAATATTCATCGTAATGCTGAGAAAATCGACAATGAAAGTGGAAGTGATCAGCCTTGATTAACCTCGCTCCCGTTTAATAATGGAACCCTCATGAACCTATCACAAATAGAAGCATTTTGTGCTATCGCCGATGCCGGCTCAGTTTCCGAGGCGGCTCGCCAACTGGAATGTAACCGAACCAAACTGAGTATGGCGGTAAAAGCGCTGGAAAATGAACTTAAGGTTGAGCTATTCGTTCGCAGTGGTAATCAAGTCACATTATCGGAAGCAGGCAAGGCTATCTACAAAGACTGCCAAAGCTTATTAATTACAGCGACCAGAATTAAACGCACCTGCTCACAAGTGTGTGATGAATTTGCCGCTGAAATGTGGATTGCCCGGGATGACTCTCTGCCTGATGTGTTATGGCAAGATTTGGCTCATTCGTTGAATAAATTATTTCCTAATACATCCTTTAACATCGTCTTAGCTTCGAGTGGTGATCTAGCCAGCTTAGTGGCAACCGAGCAAGTGGACTTTGCGTTTGGTGTCGATTACGAGCGATTGGATGATCCTCGTATCAGTTATCAGCCACTTGGAAAAATCCGCATGATGTCGGTCTGTAGCGTCAGTCATCCTTTAACCAAACTCAAACGAGTTTCCGATGAAGACTTACGTAAATCTATGCAAGCGGTGATGGTCTACTTAAATGATCAAGATAACTCCAATCTTGAACCCTTTTCTCGTCGTTATATTGGCTTCTCAAGTTTTGAATATATGCTGGCGACCATATTGACCGAAAGTGCTTGGGGTGTGCTACCTGAGCCATTAATTCGTCATCATCTGCGCGAACAACGTTTAACCGTTATTCGCCATACCTACGGCTTAACTCAAGAAGATTATTGCATGTATACCATCCCCGGCGGTGCTGAAAATCCAGCCATGCTTTGGCTAGCCGATAAGCTAAGTGACTACCTATTTGACTTTTAAATAACCAATGGCAGTCAGAGTCAATTTTATTGACAGCAGAAAGACACCATAACTCATTGTTTTAAAATTAGTTTTCACTTTAATCATGTTTTTTATTTAGATCTGTAAGTAAATTGCCATTGTAATGGGCCGATTTTAAGCCAAAATACGTTTAGTTTTTAAATCGGTAGATGTTTTATGTGTGCTCAAACAAGTTTAAATGAAAATCGTGTCTTAACCTTCTCCGCCCTTATCGCATCAGTATTTGCCCTTGGCGGATTAGTGGTTGGTTTACTTGTAGGGTCATTAGTTATTGTCTTTGATGGAGTCTACTCTCTCATCAGTTTACTGCTAACATTATTGTCGCTGGTCGCTTCACGTTATATACGTAAGCCGTCTGATGCGCAGTTCCCTTTTGGTCGTGCGCTATTTGAACCTGCGGTTATTGTTATCAAAGGCAGCGTGATCTTACTACTCGTCACCTACTCACTCTATTCTGCGATCGGTGCTTTAGTCACTGGCGGTAGAGAAGTCGATGCTTCGATTGCGACCCTTTTTGGTACAATCAACGTTATCGGCTGTGGCTTAGCATGGTGGTATATGGCAAAACTTAGCAAACGCCACGCTTCAGGCCTGATTGGTGCAGAGGTAAAACAATGGCAAATGGATACACTGCTCAGCCTTGCAGTAACCATCGGCTTTATTGTGGCACTGGGTGTGACTTTTACTCCCTTCGCTCACTATGCGGTCTATGCTGACCCACTGATGATGCTTGCTATGTCGTTTTATTTTTTAAAAGTACCTTTCGGGATGGTGAGAAATGCATTACGCGAAATATTCCTCATGTCACCGAGTAAAGATATTTGTAAGCGCGTTGATCAAAGTATTATCGATGCCTGTAAAGAATCAGAACAAGATATTGAATTAACCGGAGTGACCAAAGTCGGTCCAGAATTATGGGTAGATGTGGATATCTATCCTGAAGACAACAGTGATGTAATTTTAGTCGATGATATCGAACAAACCAGAAAAACTATCGCTAAGCGTTTATCTGGGTTACCTCTGAAACTACAAATTAACGTCAATATCGCTCGTTAATCACTGTTTACCCTAACCGATAAACCCGCCATTTACGGCGGGTTTATTTTTAGGTGGTAGCTTCAATCAGTTTAGGTTTATCACGCGTTAACCACCAACAAAGTAATGAACCTAACGTCACCATTGCAACCCCTTGCCAAAAGCTGGTATCGAGTATCACACCAAGAATTAACGATGAAAAAAGCGTCGATATTACAGGGGTAAAATAAGAGAGTGTGGCTAATAACAACATATTGCCACGCAAAATAGCGATATTCCATAATGCATAACCACTGCCCATCACCACACCAGTCAGTATGACATTAAAGGTGGCGATTGGGCTAAAGCTCAGTGGCCCTTCTTGGCTTAGCGCGTACTTTATCCATAGCACTATCGCTGTAGCAATAAAAAACAGAGCGATAGCATTTTGACCTTTTGCAATTAATTTCGTCACATTGCAATAGATTGCCCAAATCACCGCCCCCATAAAGGCCAACCCATAGGTCAAAGGATTACTGGAAATATTATTTACCACATGAGTGATAGAGAATCCGGTGTCTCCAGTTAAGGTCCAAACAACGCCAGTAAAGGCCAGACCAACACTCGGATAAAGCCAAACGCTGACTGTTTTTTTACTTAAGATAACCGCTAGTACTACCGTGATCGCTGGCCATAAGTAATTAATCACCGCCATCTCTAAAGCCTGATGACGGCTATTGGCCATACCTATCGCTAATGCCAAGCAGATTTCGTAGCTGACAAATAACCCTCCTCCAATCAATAGATAGCGAAGAGAAAAATGTTGCCGTTTAGGGACACCAAGCACGACGATTAAAAAGAGAGCGGCAATAGTATAGAGTAAAGCTGCACCACCAATCGGTCCGAAAGATTCAGCCACAGTGCGCATTAAACCAATCATTGCTCCCCACAATAAAATGGCAGCAATCCCACATCCTGTATATTTAAAATGGCTCATGCCTGTTCCCTTTTCTGCTCATTAGTTAAGCATTAATGACTTCCCAACTGTGGGTGAGCTCAATACTTTCACCGAGCATTAAACAAACTGAGCAGTATTTATTGAGTGAATCTGCCACCACTTGTTCAACAATTTCTGACGATACCTTATTCCCTTCAATCGTAAAATGCAGATTAATATGAGTAAAAAGACGCGGAGCCGTTTCTCGACGCTCAGTGATCAACGATACACGACATCCCGTTACCGCTTGCTGAGCTTGCTTTAAGCCATTAACCACATCCACTGAGCTACATCCCCCAGCGGCCATCAACATCATTTCCATCGGGCTGGGCGCAGAGGAGCCTGCATTACCATCCATCACGATAGAGTGTCCTGATGGTGATTGACCAATAAATCTTAATCCATCAATCCATTGTACTTCTGCTTGCATCGAATAACTCCTATCTTTAGCCTACATTGGCCTTGCAAAGTGAATATTATCTTTAAGATAAACGGGGCTTCATCGTGACGAACCGATGACCATCACAGCAATATATCTAAGCCAATAAAAAAAGCCAGTGAGTAATATAAAAGAAAACCCCACTAAGCTTACGCCTAGTGGGGTTCAGTTCTTACTCGCAGCAATCCGGCTACTAATCAAGTGCTCCCTGCATCAATTCCTTGATAGTCTGCTATATCCATTAGCACATTCCGTTTCATCGCCATCCTAGCGGTGTCCCTTGCTCTATCATCCTGATAGACGTGCCTTATTCCTTTAAGATGTCCATTAACCATCCGTGATAACCATCCTAGTTATTCGCGTCCTGCTAATGTCCTTCGCTTTCCTTGCCGATGTTTCATCCTGAATCATCGAATCTTCTTCCTGAAGATGACCTATCCTTGGGTCTTTCCTGTTCCGTGTCGGCTTCCTGCTGACAAATTCAGAATACGACAACCTGGTTTTTCAGCAAGGCCGTTGATTGACACTGCTATTAAAAATAGTAGCCTATCATATAGATAAACAAATAAAAACAATAGGTTAAGAACAAAATCACCATTTAAGCCATGATAAGAAACGCATATATCGCACATTGATTGTAAGAGATCTCTCACAAAGCCTATCGCTAAATATCCCATTCTGGTTTTGAGAAGGGTTACGCAAAGCGAGAGGTTTGTCTCACTCTAGTAACAAGGGGACTGAATCGATCAACGTTTATCTAGCGTCTAGGCAGCAAAATTTATCTAGACTAAGCTCAATAAAATCACGATCATAAGCAATAAATAACGTTACGTTAAGGAAACCAATATTATGATTTCAAAATGGGCGCAACGCTTCTATCAAATGGCCGAGCTGGTTGGCTCTTGGAGTAAAGATCCGTCTACTCAAGTTGGTGCCGTGATCACTAAACAAAATCGCATTGTCTCTGTCGGCTTTAATGGTTATCCACACGGGATCTCTGACAGTGCAAACACCGACGACCGAGATATGAAATATTTAAAAACATTGCACGCTGAAGAAAACGCCATTCTCTTCGCTAAACGTGATTTGGATGGCTGTGAAATTTATGTCACTCACTTTCCGTGCCCCAATTGCGCGGCCAAAATCATTCAAACTGGTATTTCTGCGGTGCATTGCCCTGAACAATCTGATGATTTTCTTTCCCGTTGGGGCGAAAAAATAAAGGTGAGCCAAGATATGTTTTTACAAGCAGGGGTAAAAGTGAATTGGTTACCTTTGGCTGAACTCAAACCGATCAATCAGATCCCACCAACGAATCTCTAATTAATACCACCAGTAACCACTTAAGAGTGCCTTGTCTGGTAACCACCGTTCATTCACAAACAGGTAGGTGAAAATTAACCTACCTTGTTCTTGCCAATAACCCTAATCAATTAAGAACTACTTTCAGATCGCGAACACATTCAAACCACATGGATTAAATCACGCTGATCAATACCGATTAACCTGCTGAATAAATAGGTATTTTAGATTGAAATCACAAAAATTAAGTAACTAATCTTTCTCTTTCAAACACAACTATGATTTCAATGTATATCCTCACGAAATAAGTGACATTAATTAAAATTGTCAATACCGATTTAACCCTGAAAAACCCCGTTAAAAAACCAGAAAATAGTAGAACTACAGCCTAATATATGGTCATTAATTTTACTAGCAGAATAACCGATCAAGATTTACAATCCTGACACAATCCAATAACAAGCCAGCTCAATACTAAACACAATACAAATTGTGATGGTTGAGCACGTGATGCTTATCGCTTGCGGTGACATCACATTTAACCCTACGTGAAAGGTCTTAAGTCAACATGAGCCCAGAAAAACATCGCCTCGATTGGCAAATTAGCCAAACCATCGCTGAATCTATGTCGCCTCTGATTGGCAAACTTTACCGACAAGCAGGTGTAGAAATCTTATTGTTTGGTAAAACGCTGATCAATGCGACCACGATTGACATCATCAAAGCTCATAAAATTGCGAGTCGCTATATCGGAGAATCTTTATCTCTTGAACAAACCATACCTTTGCTCACTTTACTGGCAGAGATGACCCTATCGCCTTGTAAAATCGATATTGGCCAATTAGCACATCGTTATTGGCAACATCATGATGACGCCGATGCTATGCAAGATTACTTGCATACGGCACTTGTTGAAGCGGTGAACGGCCAACCTATGAATCAACCGAAAGACGTTGTGCTTTATGGTTTTGGACGTATTGGCCGTTTATTGGCTCGTTTATTAATAGAAAAAAGTGGTCCGGGTTACCCATTACGCTTACGTGCGATTGTCGTTCGTGGCGGTAAAGACGGAGATTTAGAAAAACGCGCCAATCTATTGAGACGAGACTCCGTCCATGGCCAGTTCAACGGTAGTATTATTATCGATAGTGAACGCAAGGCTCTGATTGCCAATGGCAACTATATCCAAATGATCTATGCTGACTCACCGCAAGAGGTCGATTATAGCCACTATGGTATTCACGATGCGCTTGTCGTTGATAACACCGGTGTGTGGCGCGACAGTGAAGGGTTGAGCCGTCATTTAGCTTCTCCAGGTGCGAGTAAGGTTTTGCTCACCGCACCCGGTAAAGACGATATTAAAAATGTGGTTTTTGGGGTGAATGAATCGGTGATTACCGCTGACGATACGATTATATCGGCGGCAAGTTGTACAACGAATGCGATTACGCCAATTCTTAAAGCAATGCACGATCAATATGGTGTCCTATCTGGGCATATTGAAACCGTTCATTCTTATACCAACGATCAAAATTTGATTGATAACTTCCACAAAGGTGAACGTCGTGGCCGATCTGCGTCTCTGAATATGGTGCTGACTTCTACAGGTGCAGCAAAAGCCGTCGCCAAAGCGTTACCCGAGCTAGCAGGAAAATTAACTGGGAATTCGATTCGCGTACCGACACCCAATGTGTCCATGGTGGTTGCTAACTTAAATCTAGCCAAATCCGTCGATAAAGAGTCGTTAAACCACTATTTAAGACAAATTGCAACCCACTCCCCTCTTTCCGCGCAGGTTGACTATACCGACTCAACTGAAATCGTTTCGAGCGATTTAGTCGGTTCACGTCATGCTGGCGTCGTTGATGGTGCTGCGACTATCGCCCAAGACAATCGCTGCGTTTTATATGTCTGGTACGACAACGAATTTGGTTACAGTTGCCAAGTGATCCACTGTATGGAACAAATGATGGGAGTGCGTTACAAAACGTATCCTCAATAATCTTAACTGGCTCCACAACATAATAACAATAAACCGAATGTGCTGAGCGAAAAGCGGCGGAACGAGTTACGACGCTTTTATATTGTTGGATAGCCAATGATGCTCAGGACAGATGGATTAATCCCCCCATTGCCGCTTATCACGACCGATAGGCGGCTTTTTTATTTTGATCCACTAACGATACTCTGCTCTCGGGTTATGGCTAACTCATATAACTTACAGTTATTAATCAAGGTCAATCAATACATTGATATAACTACAATTCAGGCTTTCGTTGACAGAAAAAGGACAATAGATCAGGAATTATGATTAAGAGATAAGCAAAGCGCAGCGTTATTAATAAGTGAGCACTATACATCACCTCGATTAAGACAATCCCATACAAAAAAGTACACAAACACTGTAGCGGCCTGCTTGGCTGTAGGTAATAATACTTGCTGGATATTATCTTTATTATAGTAGTGGTAATTCGTGTGCGTTTAAAATTAGCCTCGGCAGCTCATGCCCAAAGCCAAAAGCATAAATTGAGAGATATCAGTAAGTTTATTATTAGGTCTTATCTTTATCCTCGTCATTTCCAAAAGATGGTAAATTTATTCCATCATGAGCGTCGGCAACATATTTTTATCCGTCAGCCAAATTATATTATGAAATGTATGATTCCATTTCTACATATTGGTTTAAGTAAAAGTGATGTTATACAGCTCCTCGATGACCACCATTCATGGCTAGAGGCCACGTTTTCTCGTGCCGCTATTTTAAGAATACATACAGATAAATTATATTTAGGCAACATAAATATTGACGATAAAAATTATCAGCTTACTTTAAGCTTCGATGGAAGAATACGTAAAGAAGCTGAATTAGCATTATCATTAGAAGATAGTATCGGCCATACTTATTATACTTTAGGCTTCACGATTCAGAACGATCTATTATTAATTGGTTGTATGCAAGGTACTATTAATGATAATGGTTTTAGTCGCACATTCACCAAAGCTATCTATGGTTTAAGGCCTAAATCATTTATGGTTGAAGCGGTTCAATTTATCGCTCAATATTTAGATATAAAATCGATTTATGCGGTTAAAAATTCAGCCCATATTTATAACGCAAAGCGATATGGTACAAAAAGCGATACCATCAATTTAGACTATGACCAATTATGGCAAGAACACGATGGCATAGAGCACAATCGTTGGTTTTACTCTTTACCCTTGTATGCTAAGCGTCGCACAATGGAAGAAATAAAGCGTCCGAAACGCAAAATGTACCGTGAGCGATATGCATGGTTAGACGCTTACCAGCAGCAACTCTATGCCTTGTTGCAGCCATCATTACTCTATCCTCATAATCTTAAGATGAGTATAGCTGAGCAAGTCGCTTGGCTAACCGATGACTCAACTCAATAACCCATTAGCCAGCGTCCATAATAGGGAGGGCGACACATTCTCCCTATGTGAAACTTTTCATCAACGTTAATACCATTTGAATAAGCATCGTTCATGTTTTCTTCATCACAGATGAGGTATGATAAATTGATATCGATTTAGGGAGACTGTTTATGTATCGAGTATTAGTAACCACCTTGACATTAATCTGCGGTTTTTTCGCCTTAATCTTTGGCTTACTACTCGCGATTCCACTCACCTTGATCGCCATCATCAGCGGTAAGCGGTTAGAAAGGCAGCTAAGACGCCGCCCTTTTCATCAAGCTCACAATAACGAAAGTGAACATGTTATTGAAGGTGAGTTCGAAGAAGTACCACATCGGGAACAACATTCCGAACAACGTAGCGATCACCGTCAATAACATTTAAGGTGGCGTTTTACTCGTTCACTGGACGATTTCAACTTACTTCGGTTGCAGTGCCAATATGCGATCAATATCTTGTGCGTTATGACGCTCAGCTAACTGCTCCCAAGCCTCTCCCCATGTTCGGTTGACAATTCGACCACGTTGCACTGCCGGACGTTCTGCAATGGTTTTCGCCCAACGTTGTACGTGTTGATAAGATTGCACATCCAGAAACTCAGCCGCATTGTAAGCATTGCCTAACACTAGATTGCCATACCAAGGCCAAATCGCCACATCAGCAATCGTATATTCTTCACCCGCAATATAAGTCTGTTTGGCCAGTTGTTTGTCTAACACATCCAGTTGACGTTTCGCTTCCATTGCAAATCGATTGATAGGATAAGCAAACTTTTCTGGAGCATAAGCATAAAAGTGACCAAATCCACCGCCCAAATAAGGCGCCGAACCTTGTAACCAAAACAACCAATTCATCACTTCTGTCCGTTTGGGTAAAGCTTGTGGTAAATAATGACCAAATTTTTCAGCAAGATAAAGCAAAATATTGCCCGATTCAAAAACGCGAATCGGCGATGCTAACGAACGATCCATCAATGCAGGGATTTTCGAGTTAGGATTAACCTCAACAAATCCAGATCCGAATTGCTCACCATCACCAATTTTTATCAAAAAGGCATCATACTCCGCTTGTTTAACACCTAATGCTAATAACTCTTCAAGCAAAATAGTCACTTTTTGCCCGTTAGGTGTTCCCATTGAGTACAGTTGAATCGGGTGTTGACCTATCGGTAACACCTGTTCAAAACGAGCACCAGAATCAGGTCGGTTAATACTTGCCCATTGTCCGCCATTTTCACTCTCCATGGTCCAAACCTTAGGTGGTATATATGCTTGTGTCATTACACTCTCCTTGCTTGTTATTATCTTGTCAGTAAATCTTGCCAAAACATCGTTTATACCCAAACGACTGGAAGTTGCAGGTAGACGGTAAGTGAGTGAATCCCCATGAGCATAGGCAAATGATGCGATTGGGGAGCCAACACCGCTGCTGCTTCAAGTAGGAAGAAGATACTCATTGTTAATTAACTAAGATATTGGGGCAGTTTCCAAACGTTCAAGCGATACCACGATCATCTCGGAATAAATAAGTCTCGCTATTTATTCGGCAACGTGTATAGTGAACTTGGCTCTTAAAGCAGAGTTGTTAATGTGACATAAAGTGTAAGTTTTTGATCAGAAAACCATCGATACCCTTCGTTTAGTGCCTGTACAAGTTTACCTTCATCTACCATTCAATTGCTTATCTATCAGCCAACATTAATTTAGTATCATAAAATATAGAGGTAATTATGTCAGGTAAAGTGACAGGTTCAGTAAAATGGTTCAACGAAACTAAAGGTTTCGGTTTTCTTACTCCAGATAACGGCGGAAGTGATGTTTTTGTTCACTTCAACTCAATCGCTTCTGAAGGATTCAAAACTCTCGCTGAAGGCCAAAAAGTAAGCTTCAACGTTGAGCAGGGCAAAAAAGGCCCTCAAGCAGAACAAGTAACCGTTCTGTAATAGAATGTTGATGGCGTGATACTTTATCACGCCATTGTTTTATCCATCACTTCCTTCTCCGCTTTGAGAAAAGCTTGCCACTCACGATACCGCACGACCAATATTTCTCGTTGAAATAACACTGAAATAGAGGTGTTAACGATGATGCACGGATTACATTCACTTTTGTGCAACAAATCTAATAACTCGGTTCTTAAGCTGGCCTTTAATCCTCATTAGTGTACTAATAGGAATCATTTTTTAATGGATGATACCAACATGGCAAAAGCCCCAAAAAAAACCAAAACAACCGCTCCTCAAGCAGATAGCAATGAGAAAACTCCGTTAACTCAACACCAAACGCGTAAAAAAATTGAAGATATTCTTGAGCAAAGAGCCTTTGAAAAACAGTATGGTGAGTAAATTACCTCAGGCCGATTGCCTTTTAGCAGCCGTCATTCGCTAAAAGGCCAACGCCTCACCCTCTCTCCCCATTTTCTTAGTTAAGTTAACCATGTTGAATTAATTAATACGTATCCGCACCAAACCACTCTGTCAACTTCATGCAATATTTTTTGTTTCTAACGATAGATTTGTAATACCATACCCCCCCTTAGAAACCAGCACCTCCCAAACTGTTCGCTCTTGCCATCATCGGCTTTGTTCAACATTAGGATTAAGCACACAGATAGCGATAATCCGATGTTGGCTCCAAGTTGCTAGGGATGCCTAATCACTGAGGATACGGATGAACAACCAACAACGTATTATTCAACAAACTCACCGCGAAGCATTAGCTGCCCTACTTCTCGCTTTGAGTTACTTTATCTGGTGGTATATCACGGCTTACGGCTTCTCTGCACCTTTTGATGATCTTGAATTGCCACCGCTCTACTTCGGAATGCCACTGTGGTTTTTACTCTCTTGTCTTGTAGGCCCGCTGATATTTACTCTGCTCTGTGCCTTAATGGTCAAATTCATTTATCGCGATATTAGTCTTGAACCAGATGTGAAAACCTACGATGAATAACCAACTTCTCTTACCTCTTATTATTTACTTAATAGGCGTATTTGCGATCGCTTTTTTTAGCCGACGTAGAACAACAGATGGCGGCTTTCTTAATGAATACTTTCTTGGTGGGCGCAGTATGGGAGGCTTTGTACTTGCGATGACGCTCGCGGCGACTTATGCCAGTGCTAGCAGCTTTATTGGTGGGCCGGGGGCCGCTTACAAGCTTGGTTTAGGTTGGGTCTTGTTAGCGATGATCCAGTTACCAGCAACTTGGTTAACGCTCGGTGTATTAGGCAAAAAGTTTGCAATTGAAGCTCGTCGTCATAATGCTTTGACTCTCAATGATATGTTATACGCTCGCTTCAAAAGTCGCAGTGTGGTCATATTGGCATCGACGTCTTTATTACTGGCATTTTTTGGTACGATGGTCGTACAATTTGTCGGTGGAGCACGCCTATTACAAACGGTTACTGGGCTCTCTTATCAACATGGTTTAATGCTGTTTGCTTTTACTGTTGGTCTTTATACAACAATCGGCGGGTTTCGTGCGGTAGTAATGACCGATACCGTGCAAGGGATCATGATGTTAATCGGAACTTTTGTGTTGTTAGCAGGGGTTATCCACGCTGGCGGTAGCCTTGGTACACTAGTCACGGAACTGCATCGTATTGATCCTGCGTTAATTACCCCCTACGGCCCCGATCAATTCCTCAGTCAGCCATTTATGTTGAGCTTTTGGATACTGGTTTGCTTTGGTGTGATTGGGTTACCCCATGCCGCCGTTCGTTGTATGTCTTATAAAGACAGTCAATCGTTACACAAAGGTATAATCTTAAGCACCATCATGATGGCTTTGTTGATGTTTGGCACCCATTTATCGGGAGCATTAGGGCGCGCTATCGTGCCGGATCTTACTAGCCCAGATCAAATCATGCCGACCTTAATGATCACCGTTCTTCCGCCTTTATTGGCAGGAATTTTCCTCGCCGGCCCCATGGCCGCGATTATGTCGAGTATTGATTCACAGCTAATCCAAGCCTCGGCGACATTATTAAAAGATCTCTATCTTAACTATATTAATCCCAGACTTATCGATGAGCCGCAGGCAGAAAGTAAGCTGACTCGTTTATCTTTATGGGTGACGATGATTTTTGCCTTATTGGTGTTTTTTGCAGCCACCAATCCACCGGAGATGATTGTTTGGCTTAACTTAATGGCACTCGGAGGTTTACAAGCGGTATTTCTCTGGCCTTTGGTACTCGGTTTATATTGGAAAAAGTCTTCATCAACAGGCGCATTGAGTTCAATGATAGTAGGGCTCACCACCTACACGAGTTTAATGTGGTTAAAACCTGATTTGGCCGGAATCCATCCCATCGTCCCTACTCTACTGTGTGGATTGCTCAGTTTTATTATGATGAGTTATCTAAAACCGGATACAGGGCAACCGCTTGCAGAAAAAATGGCTGAACGTTAAGTAAACCAAGTAAAATGCATTTCGATCTTTATTATTCTTTAGATGACCACAAGGTTAATAGAGACAAAAAAGTGCCTATAAGCTCGAAGGAGAACATCACTAAGTATGTGGGTATGGAATATGAGTGAAATTCTTTAAATTCAATACATAAGAATTATCCCATAAGATATCAGGCGTTAAACATAAACTATAACTCTTTGTTATCTATACACAAGCTCTGTAATAACGAGCCAATATTAAAAATAATTCTCGCTATTTAGGATTCTGTGTGTATAGTTAGAGTTGGCTCTTACAGAAGAGTTGTTAATGTAAATTCAGTGTAAGTTTTGTTTTATACAAGTCGCGAAACCTTTCGTTAAACCTGTGTCAACTACACCTAGATAGACCATTCAATAGCTTGCGTTATCAGCCAAAATTCATTCTATTAAATTTAAGATATTTAGAGGTAACTATGTCTGGTAAAATGACAGGTACAGTAAAATGGTTCAACGAAACTAAAGGTTTCGGTTTCATTTCTCAAGACAACGGCGGTAAAGATGTGTTTGTTCACTTCAACTCAATTGTCTCTGAGGGCTTCAAAACATTAGCTGAAGGTCAAAAAGTAAGCTTTAATGTTGAAGAAGGCAAAAAAGGCCCACAAGCGACTGAAGTCACGCCTTTATAAGCCAAATTTCAAAACGCAGTGCTTAGCACTGCGTTTTACTTCACTCCCCTGCACTCTCGTTTATTCTTCGCTTATTGCAGTCACACTTTATTCGGAAATCTATGTCTAGAAGATCGACCAGACAACGTCAATGGTACAAACTATCTTGCAAGAAAGATGCTTTTCGTACCAATAAATAACTCTTCTCACCGTATCTATAATCTATCACTCTACTGAGCCATAATACTTCCAATTTGTCTGCTGAGATCATTAATCCGTCAGCATGTAACGGAAGGCTGAGATGTCTCTTTTTACTATCAATCTCCTTTACAAGCATTTTTTACACGTTACTATCGCAGCAAAATGGTGTTCTTCACCCTATTTAGCCTTACTACGAGGGTTTTATGCTGTCAGATAGTGAGATTTGCCGTACAACTCCCCTACAACATATTGAGCGCATCGCTAAAAAAGCGGGCTTATTGGCTGATGAATTTCACGGCCAAGGCACTTATAAAGCCAAAGTTTCCTTACACTGCTTACAACGCCTTAAAAATGTTTCTTCAGGGAAATTGATCTTAGTTACGGCCATTACTCCTACGCCACTTGGCGAAGGTAAAACGGTGAGCACGATAGGCTTAGCGCAAGGCCTTGCGCACTTAAACCAATCCGTTATCGCTTGTATCCGTCAACCCTCCATGGGACCAGTTTTTGGTGTCAAAGGCGGAGCAGCAGGTGGTGGCTATTCACAAGTTGCACCGATGGAAGAGCTCAACTTACATCTTACCGGTGATATTCATGCCGTCACTTCGGCGCATAACTTAGCCGCAGCAGCGATTGATGCCCGCCTATACCACGAAACTCGTCTCGGTTACCAAAATTTCTCCATACAGACAGGGTTACCTGCACTGCGAATCGATCCTCAACGTATTGTTTGGAAACGAGTGGTCGATCATAACGATCGCGCTCTGCGTTACATCACTGTCGGCCGTAATCCTGAAGGCCAAACAGCGAACGGCATTGAACGAGAAGACGGTTTTGATATTTCCGCCGCTTCTGAATTGATGGCAATTTTAGCTTTGGCAAAAAACTTAGCCGATTTACGTCGCCGACTTGGTCTGATTATTCTCGCTTATGACCTCGATGGACAAGCGATCACCACCGAAGATCTCAAGGTCGCAGGGGCCATGGCGGTTTGTATGAAAGACGCGATAATGCCAACGTTAATGCAAACCTTGGAGGGCGTTCCAACCCTCATTCACGCGGGTCCTTTTGCCAACATTGCCCATGGTAACTCATCGATTATTGCTGATGAGATTGCCAGTAAACTAGCGGATTACACCGTGACAGAGGCTGGTTTTGGCTCTGATATGGGCTTTGAAAAAGCGTGTAATATTAAAGCCAATGTAGCTAATAGAGCCCCAGATTGTGCCGTTATCGTCGCAACTTTACGTGGAATTAAAGCCAATTCAGGGCTATTTGATCTGAAACAAATAGACAGTCAGTTACTTTTTCAGCCCGACGACGCGGCACTGACCGCCGGCTTCACCAACTTACAATGGCATATTGATAATGTGAATCGCTATGGTATTCCAGCCGTGGTGGCCATCAATCGTTTTCCACAAGATAGCGAAGAAGAGCTTCAGCAACTACTTAGTTTGATTAAACGTCTACCTAATGATGTCAAAGTCGCCGTTTCAGATGCCTTTTCTCAAGGAGGGTATGGCGCACTAGACCTTGCCCAGCAAGTCATCGCTCAATGCCAAAAAGCCACACATTTTAAACCTCTTTATCAAGCGCAAGATTCACTGCTCAATAAGCTCACTGCGGTTGCGAAAAGTTATGGCGCAACGACCATCGAGCTCAGTGCACTGGCTAAGCAACAACTGGCCGAATTAGAAACACTACCTTATCAGCATTTCTCCGTTTGTTTGGCTAAAAACCCGATGTCTCTCACCGGAGATCCCGCTATTAAGGGTGTACCTAAAGCCTTTACTCTCACCATTAGAGAGTTAAAACCATGTGCTGGTGCAGAATTCATTTATGCCCTATGTGACAACGTGCTTACCATGCCCGGACTTCCAGCAAAACCCAGTTTTATGGCGATTGATCTCGATGATGATGGCAACATCACTGGTTTGAGTTAACCGCTCTAAATTAACCCATTCTAAGTTAACCATGGTGGTGACTTATTGAACAAAAAAGCCCTAACGGATTTAATGCTAGGGCTTTTTTCTTCATTACTTTTTCTTCATTAATAAAGCAAACAAATATTTAGTCTTAACGTAATCCGTGCAAAAACTCGGCGCGGGTGGCTGGGTTAGATTTAAAAATCCCCCCTAAAGCCGTCGTGGTGGTTACGCTTGTCGCATCCATAACACCTCGAGACTTTACACAATAGTGAGTAGCGTCAATCGTTACCGCGACATCGTCCGACTCAAGTAAGGTCTGCAACGCAACTAGAATCTGTTGCGTTAAACGCTCTTGCACCTGAGGGCGCTGAGCAAAAAAACGTACAATGCGATTAATTTTTGATAAGCCGATGATTTTACCACGTGGAATATAAGCCACCGCAGCTTTACCATCGATGGTCACTAAATGATGCTCACAGGTACTGGTCACGGTAATATCTTTAACGCGTACCATTTCACTGACTTTCATTTTATTTTCAATGACGGTGATTTTTGGGAAGTTTTTATAATCAAGCCCAGAGAAAATCTCATCAACATACATTTTGGCAATGCGATGTGGTGTCTCTTGTAGACTGTCATCTGCTAAATCTAAACCCAGAAGAGTTAAGACTTCACGCATATGAAATTCAATTTGCGCTTTTTTCTCTTCACGGCTAATTGCATTGGGTTGCATTGGCGTTTCCTGACCGCGGCTCTCTAACGCTGCCTTCACTAACTGGGCGGATTCGCTCAAAATTGACATTTCCCCTACCTCTTCATTACCCCTCTCGAATGGCAGACAAGAATACTCGGATTTTTGAATAATTACATCCCTATTTTATGGACGGACATTATTGTCACGCCCTTTCTGTGTTAAAGTACCAACAAAAATAACCACCATAGGATCACCAATATGGGCTGTTGTGATGCGCCGGGCTTAATGCCGATTGAAGATGCGCTGCATTCCATGCTTTCTCGTATTATCCCAGTGAATCAAACACAGCAACTACCGCTTGCTGAAGCTCTGGGATTTGTCTTAGCCGAAGATATTCTCTCTCCGATCCCTGTACCTCCTTTTGATAACTCAGCGATGGATGGCTATGCCGTCAGACGCGCTGATATCGTCCATAATCAGCCCTTGCCGGTCGTAGGAAAGTCGTTTGCTGGTCAGCCATATGCTGGGGAGTGGCCACCGATGACCTGCATTAGAATTATGACTGGCGCACAAATTCCAATCGGTTGCGATGCGGTGATCATGCAAGAGCAAGCGCAAGTCACTGAGCAAGGTATTCGATTTGCTGTGACCCATGTTCAACCAAATACCAACATTCGTCCGATGGGCGATGATATCGGACACAATGATCTGGTCTTGCGCAAAGGTGCACGTTTAACCGTTCGTGATATCCCAATGATCGCGACTTTAGGTATTGGTCATGTGAGCGTATTACGTAAACCTAAAGTCGCCTTTTTCTCTACCGGAGATGAACTAAAACCACTCGGTGAGGCGCTCTCTGAAGGGCAGATTTACGATAGCAATCGCTATGGTATCAAACCGTTGCTTGAAAATTTTGGCTGTGAGGCTATCGATCTGGGGATCATCCCTGATTGCCCAGAGACATTAAAAGCGACTTTTCATCAAGCGCAACAGCTTGCTGATGTCGTCGTCACATCTGGTGGCGTCAGTGTCGGCGAAGCTGATTACACCAAAGATATTCTTGCCGAACTTGGCGAAATTGGTTTTTGGAAGCTCGCGATAAAACTAGGTAAACCTTTTGCTTTTGGTCGATTGGAAAACGCTTGGTTTTGTGGTTTACCGGGAAACCCTGTATCGGCGATGCTGACCTTGTATGTTCTGGTGCAGCCTATGCTGGCCAAACTGGCAGGACACAGCGAATGGCAAGCGCCTCAGTCTATTCCTGCTCGAACTAAAAGTCCCTTCAAAAAATCGCCAGGTCGCACCGATTATCAGCGTGGTATTTATCACCTTGAAAATGGGCAGTTTGTCGTAGAGAGCACTGGTAATCAGAGTTCTGGCGCTTTTCGTTCAATGAGCCTTGCCAATTGTTTTGTGGTATTAGAGCAGGATCGCGGGCGAGTAGAAGCTGGTGAAATCGTGAATATTCAGTTGTTTAATGCCTGTTTATCTTAAGGAACACCATGGATATTTTATCTGACCAAGAGATGCTGCGTTATAATCGGCAAATCATCCTTAACCAGTTTGATTTTGAAGGACAAGAGGCGCTTAAACAAAGCTCTGTATTAATTTTAGGTGCTGGTGGTTTAGGATGCGCGTCCAGTCAATATCTTGCAACAGCAGGTGTCGGTACAATAACCTTAATTGATGATGACTGCGTTGAACTATCGAATTTACAGCGCCAAGTGTTACATAGTGATACCGATGTCGGGCGTAAAAAAGTCGATTCGGCTGCAGAATCATTGCGCCAACTCAATCCTTATCTAACCGTCAATACGGTGGATCAACGTTTGACTGACGCGCCGTTAAAACGCTTAATCGAACAACATACTGTAGTGGTCGATGCTTCGGATAATGTCGAGGCGCGTAATCAATTGAATCGACTCTGCTTTGCAACGAAAACGCCGTTAATATCTGGCGCGGCGATTCGTATGGAAGGCCAAGTCTGTGTATTTCGATATCAGCATCCTGATGAACCTTGCTACCAATGCTTGAGCGCTCTTTTTGGCCACCACGTACTCACTTGCGTTGAAGCGGGAGTAATGGCACCTGTCGTCGGTATTATTGGCGCGGTCCAAGCCATGGAAACAATCAAAATCATCGCCGATTATGGACACACCAAACTGGGTAAGCTTTTAATCTTGGATGCCTTATCAATGACCTGGCGTGAGATGACTTTACCTAAACAGGCCAGTTGCCCAATTTGCCACACCTGAAGGATAACGACGTGAAAAACGCGGTATTTTTATTGCGCCGCATGATCACTACTCCCTCTTATTATAAGGAATAAGCCGCATGTCCCCACTGATTACTCCAACTTGGCTCTATGAACATTTAAGCTTACCTCAGTTAGTCATTTTGGATTGCAGCATTGAATTTCAGATTCCGAGCGAAGGTGAAAAAGATTGGCAAAACAAAATCCCCGGCTCACGTCGATTTGATTACGACCATGAGTTTTGTGACATTGATAGTGCGTTGCCACACATGATGCCTGCCCAAGCGCGTTTTAACCATCTCGCACAACAATTGGGCATCAACCAAGATTCAGTGATTGTCGTCTACGACAACAGTGGGACGTTTGCTTCTCCTCGCGCCTGGTGGATGTTCCGTGCTTTCGATCATCAGCAAGTCTATGTTCTCAATGGTGGATTACCAGCATGGAAAAAGGCAGGCTATCCTTTGACTCAAGCGTACTTAACGACCGTACAGAATGGTGATTTTACTGGTGAGCTTGATCCACGTTACTTTGTTGATGCTAACTACGTATTGAGCAAACTCAACGATCCGGCCAGCCTTACCATCGATGCACGCTCAGCAGAACGTTTTCTGGCTCAGATTCCTGAACCTCGCCCAGGCATACGAAGTGGTCATATCCCGCGTTCATGCAATCTGCCCTTTACTCACTTGGTGAATGGTGGCGAGCTAAAACCAATCGACGAATTAAGTTCTATTCTCGCCGATAACCTCTCGGCTGCTGATGAGCATCTGTTTAGCTGCGGATCAGGCGTGACGGCGTGTATTGTTCTTCTCGCCGCTTATCTTTGTGGTTATCAAAACCTCGCCATTTACGACGGTTCATGGACAGAGTGGGGACAACGCGATGAGCTACCTATCGAGCCATCCTGATCGCGTCATAGCCATTGACGGATGGCACTGCGTTAATCATCTACTGTACGTTGCGCATCTGTTCATCGAGGTTTAATACCGTCAGAGCATTACTGACGCTAGTGGCAATAACATCTATCGCTCCGGTGCGTAATGCTCCCAGCAGCGCCAGCGGCTTACTGTTTTCGGCCGCAATGGCAATCACTTCAGATATGGGCCGAAACTCGTCAATCCCCAATCCAATTACCCGATCACTCATCACGGTATTGGCGATTTGCCCATAGATATTAAAGAAATCGTAACCAGCAAAATCACCAACAACACCTTGCTGTAAGCGAGACTGAACGACTTCGTCAGGTGTAAACCAACCGAGGTCAACCATATAACTGTTTTCACTCATATCGCCAATCCCGACTAAGGCAATATCGGCTTTACGAGCTAAATCTAAGGTTTGCTTAACCGTTGCATTTTGCATAAAAGCCAATTTTTGCGCGCGATTTTCCGCATAAGCCGGAGCGTATAGCGTTTCCGATGTGCCGCCGTATTTTTTCGCCATTTGGCGACAAATATGATCGGCATTAAACATCCCCCCACGAGGATGAATACCACCAATACTGCATACAAACTTACAATCTCGTGGCGTAATGACGCCGATATGATGGGCAACTGCCGAGACATTTCGACCTTGTCCAATAGTCACAACCATGCCATTTTTTAACGTGCCGGATAGATAATTTGAAACTAAGCCCGCAACTTGTTGCCTTTGTTGCTCTTCATTCGGTTGATCCAAGGCTACTAGAGCACGTTTTATACCAAAACGTTCAATCAATCGCTGCTCAATTTTCGCACTAAAAACAGGGTGGTATTTAACGGTGATTTCGACAATACCTTCATCACGCGCCTGCTTGAGCATACGTCCAACTTTCGCTCGTGAGATAGCAAATTTTTTAGATATCTCTTCTTGGGTCGCTCCATCTTGATAATAAGCGACAGAAACTTCCGTGAGTAAGTCGGTACTTTCGACAGATATATCTTGATGCAAAGTCGTCATGATGATCTCTTTATTCTGCAAACCCATTGAAATTGAGAGCCGCAGCGAATAGGTGGATAACAAAAAACATGAGCACGCTGACAATTAACGCTTCAAACAGTAAGGAGCAGGCGCGCAAAAAAACGAACATTGAGCATATGCTCATCGTGCTAGGATAAGTGAAGTCCGCCTTCATTTGCAACATTTGTTCATGACAATGACATTTTCTCAGCATAACAAGTTTCTCTCAATCAACCCTTGTCGTGACTAGCTTAGATTAGGCAAACGTTTCTTTTTCTACCTGCGAAATAAATAACATAAAATTGTTGATTCACATCACCATAAGCCACTAACTATGATTGACTTTCTAACTGGATAAGATAAAGATGGTCACATCATTTACTCAACGAACGAGCAAATGTTCAAAGCATAAGTTCGGTCGCTGATCATAATTGCGTTAGCTTTTCTGCCATACATTGGCTTGGCCAAAAGAAATAGGATGAACGATATGAGCAACAAATTAGAGCAACTTCGTAAACTGACTACTGTGGTTGCGGATACTGGTGAAATCGATGCCATTAAAAAATACCAACCTGAAGACGCTACCACCAACCCTTCGCTGATCCTAAAAGCTGCCCAAATCGCAGAATACGCGCCGCTGATTGATGCTGCTATCGAATACGCAAAATCACAAAGTTCAGATAAAGCACAACAAATCCAAGATACCTGCGATATGTTAGCCGTGAATATTGGTAAAGAGATCCTAAAAACGATTCCTGGACGTATCTCAACTGAAGTCGATGCTCGCCTCTCTTACGACACCGAAGGCAGTGTCGCCAAAGCACGTCAACTGATCAAAATGTATAACGATGCTGGGATCAGTAACGATCGCATCCTGATCAAACTCGCTTCTACATGGGAAGGTATCCGCGCAGCGGAAATTCTTGAGAAAGAAGGCATCAACTGTAACCTCACGCTGTTGTTCTCTTTCGCGCAAGCTCGTGCATGTGCTGAAGCTGGTGTCTTCCTCATCTCACCATTTGTTGGTCGAATCATGGACTGGTATAAGGCAAAAGAAGGTCGTGATTTTGCACCGCAAGAAGATCCAGGCGTCGTATCAGTAACAACCATCTACAACTATTACAAAGAGCACGGCTACAACACCGTCGTGATGGGTGCAAGCTTCCGTAATATTGGTGAAATTTTAGAGCTTGCTGGTTGCGACCGTTTAACCATTGCACCGTCACTACTGGCTGAGCTTGAAGCAGCAGAAGGCGAAGTCGTTGAAAAATTAGTCGATTCAAAAGGCACCAAAGCTCGCCCTGCACCAATGACTCACGCAGAATTCCTCTGGGAACATAACCAAGACCCAATGGCAGTTGAAAAACTGGCTGAAGGTATCCGTAACTTCGCCGTTGACCAAGGTAAACTGGAAGTCATGATTGCAGCGAAACTGTAATTCGCTCAGGAATTAAAATTTGGGGAACGATTGACGTTCCCCTTTCATTTCTAAATCTACTATTTGTCGGTAATTATTATGGAACGTAAACAACTCGCTAACGCAATTCGTGCATTAAGCATGGATGGAGTTCAACAAGCAAATTCTGGTCACCCGGGTGCACCAATGGGTATGGCGGATATCGCTGAAGTACTTTGGCGCTCACACCTAAATCACAACCCACAAAATCCACAATGGGCTGACCGCGACCGCTTCGTGCTGTCTAACGGCCATGGCTCAATGCTGATTTACTCACTGTTGCATCTAACTGGTTATGAATTGTCGATTGACGACTTGAAAAATTTCCGTCAACTGCATTCCAAAACTCCAGGCCATCCAGAATACGGCTATGCACCCGGTATTGAGACCACTACCGGTCCACTAGGCCAAGGTATCACCAATGCGGTAGGCATGGCGATGGCAGAAAAAGCACTGGCGGCTCAATTTAACAAGCCAGGACATGACATCGTTGACCACTTTACTTATGTGTTTATGGGCGACGGCTGTTTGATGGAAGGTATCTCCCATGAAGCGTGTTCGCTGGCGGGCACTCTAGGCCTTGGTAAACTGATTGCCTTTTGGGATGACAACGGTATTTCGATTGACGGCCATGTTGAAGGCTGGTTCTCAGACGATACACCAAAACGCTTTGAAGCGTACGGCTGGCATGTGATCCCAGCGGTTGACGGCCACGATGCAGACGCGATTAACGCGGCGATTGAAGCGGCCAAAGCTGACCCACGTCCAACACTCATCTGTACTAAAACCATCATTGGTTTTGGTTCACCAAACAAATCTGGCTCTCATGATTGCCACGGCGCACCACTAGGCCACGATGAAATCAAAGCGGCGCGTGAATTCTTGGGTTGGCAATATGGCCCATTTGAAATCCCAGCTGATATTTACGCTCAGTGGGATGCAAAAGAAGCGGGCCAAGCTAAAGAAGCGGCTTGGGATGAGAAATTTGCGGCTTATGCTGCCCAGTACCCAGCAGAAGCAGCTGAGTTCAAACGCCGCGTTAATGGCGATCTTCCTCGCGAGTGGGAAGAGAAAGCCAATGCGATCATTGCTGAGTTACAAGCGAACCCGGCCAACATTGCGTCACGTAAAGCGTCGCAAAATGCCCTTGAAGCGTTCGGTAAATTATTACCAGAATTTATGGGCGGCTCTGCAGACCTAGCGCCGTCAAACCTGACTATGTGGTCTGGCTCAAAATCACTCACCGCTGAAGATTTCTCTGGTAACTACATTCATTACGGTGTGCGTGAATTTGGTATGACCGCCATTATGAACGGTATCGCATTGCACGGTGGCTTTGTCCCTTACGGCGCGACCTTCTTAATGTTTATGGAATACGCGCGTAACGCCCTGCGTATGGCGGCGCTGATGAAAGTACAAAACATTCAGGTTTACACTCATGACTCGATTGGTTTGGGTGAAGATGGTCCGACTCACCAACCGGTTGAGCAAATCGCTTCACTGCGTTTAACTCCGAATATGAGCACATGGCGTCCCTGTGACCAAGTGGAATCTGCAGTAGCCTGGAAACTGGCGATTGAACGTAAAGATGCACCATCGGCACTGATCTTCTCACGTCAAAACCTCGCTCAGCAGCCTCGCACCGCAGCGCAAGTGGCTGATATTGCTAAAGGTGGTTATATCCTTAAAGATTGCACTGGTAAACCTGAGCTCATCTTGATTGCAACGGGTTCTGAAGTGGAGCTAGCGGTGAATGCGGCGGCTGAACTGGAAGCACAAGGTAAGCAAGTCCGCGTGGTTTCAATGCCATCAACCGATACCTTTGATAAGCAAGATGCGGCTTACCGTGAAGCGGTATTACCTGCCGACGTCACTAAGCGTATTGCCATTGAAGCTGGTATTGCGGATTTCTGGTACAAGTACGTTGGTTTTGGCGGCAAGATCATCGGTATGACGACCTTTGGTGAATCGGCACCAGCGGATCAGTTGTTCAAGATGTTTGGTTTTACGACTGAAAATGTGGTGAAAACGGCTAAAGAACTATTGGCTTAATCGTTAACCGAAAGCTGATAAACAAAATCCCGCCCTGGCGGGATTTTGTTATTTAAAGATGAATTATAAACAGCCCGTTTTATTCCATCGACATACTGGAGGCTCAGCATTGGCTAAACAATCATTACTGCGACAGATCGCCGCTCCGAGTGGCCAATCAGCGTCTTTCTTTACTGGTGCATCATTGGGTACGCCTAATGCTTGCAGGTATTTGGGTAGATAAGCGACACGAAAACACGACGTTTCTGCTTTATGGCAAGCACCGTTATTGATACAACACTGCTGCTCATCATTCGTTTGACGATGCTTAAACGCGCCCGTTAAATACCATTCGGTTTGCCCACCTTGTTCGGTTGGGATTTTTCGATATTGCGCTTGTTGCTGATACTGATAGTTATAAGGATCTAAAATACCACCTGACTGGGTCAATTTCAGCGTCTCTTGACACGCTGATAACTGCCAGTTTTTTTGACGACTGCCTATACCATGTTGGCAACTTTCAGCAACCCCCAGTACTTTCGCCGCCTCATCTTGCCCCAAGCCTAAAAATGAGTAGCTGTATATGGGTAACTCTTGATTTCCAACGTTGACACGACGTAATGCATCATTAGGTTCGCAATCGGGGCATGGGAAAGTAATCTGGCTGGAAGCTCCGCCCATTTCTACAATACCAAATTGCGTATTTTGCACTTCATCATGTACCGCTAACCAAGCGTATAATCCCTCTTCATAGCCAGAAAGAGTTTTTGTTACCACTTCAACCGAATCTGGTAATTGCTGGCGTAACGCTTGATTCAACGTTTGCCACATTTGTTGACTTTGTTGTGGATTATTTTGCTCAGCAATACGCATACCTGCCGTGGCATACACCATCACCGACTGCAGTTCACAGGCTGTTTGCCAGTTAAAGGCTTGCCATGCTGGTTTACCCTTCTTATTGCGCGGTCCTTCTGTCTTTATCTGTTGTAATGTATCAGCCAACTGAGTGACCACTAATGGAATATCCTGCGCTGTTTTCCCTCTATTCTGGCGAATAGGATCAGCTAAAGCTTCCATCTTAGGACCTTGATGAACCTTCCATTGGTCTGAACGCTGTTCATAGACATACATTCGCGTACCGCTACTGCCCGCATCATAAATAATATGACATGGGTTCTTTTCATGCGCGAAGACGCTCGTTGCTGACAACAACGAAATAAGTAAACTGCTGCCGACTATCATGCGCTTAGACAGTAACGTCATACTTGGTTTTCTACTTTGATACATGGTTTATTTCTCTTCAAACCGTTTCGCAAGTTGATGAAAGTCATCCACTTTGTGGTTCATTTCAATGCTATATTCTTCAACTTTATGGGTTGCAGCAAGGTTTTGAGTGGCGGCAGAGGCAATCGAGTGAATATGTTGATTAACCTGATGAGTGATATCACGTTGTGATTGTGCTGCTTTCGCCATGTCAGCTACCGTATCGTGCATTTCTAGTAATAAGCTTTCAACTTGTTGTAAACGAGAAGCACTTTGCTCAGCCACCTCACCACAAGCCTGAGTTTGCTGCTGACTTTGATGAATTTCTTTTTGCCATCCATCAATCGCTTGCAACATCGCATTAATACTCGATTGGATCTGCTCGGTGGCTTTTTGCGTTCGTCCCGATAATGCACGGACTTCATCAGCAACGACCGCAAATCCACGTCCTTGCTCACCCGCTCGCGCTGCTTCAATCGCCGCATTCAACGCTAACAGATTGGTTTGATCAGCAATTCCGCCGATTTCTCCCATCAATTGACTCACTCGCTGAGCTTGATCGCTCAAAGCATAAGTGGTTTGAGTCGCTCTTTCTGCTTGCTCGTTGAGTTGCAATAAATTTTTCTGGGTCAGATCAATGCTCTGTTTGCTCTGAGTGCACTCTACGCGAGCTTGATCAATCAATGCATAGGAAACTTGAGTATTGTCAGAAACGGCATTCGCAGCCGCTTCAACCTCATCGGTAGCCTGCATTACTCGACGAATGTCTTTTTCCTGCTGAGTTAATGCTTGTGCTACTTCGGTACTGGTTTTATGTAAGGTATTGGCCATAACTTGTAGTGGTTTCGCCGAATCCATCATCCGACCTAATACCGTTCGAATCCGAGCCGATGCCATTTTTAAATGATAATCAGCAATAGAAAACTGATGATTACCTGAATAAATCAATCGACTAATGCTGTCGTATTGTTGGCGCAGCTGAGCGAGCTGACGCGGTGTATCAATCAGCTCTTGGCGGAAAAATAATCCTAGAGAGATAACTGGGAGCACACTTGCCAAAAGCTGACTGCTCTGATCTCCCCACAAAGAGGCGGCAATCGGTGCACTCAATGAACCAAGTAATATCGCATAACGAACGGAATCCGCTATTGTCAGTGAAAATTTCCGGCCAGAGCGTTCAGCTCGACGCAGCCCTTGATAGGCTTTGTTGGCAATATCAACCCAACGGCGTTCAGGCTTGACTCGCACTGATTGATAGCCGGATATTTTTCCGTTTTCATAAATAGGCGTTACATACGCATCCACCCAGTAGTAGCCATTATCTTTGGTTTTATTTTTGACTATTCCACGCCAAGCATGGCCCTGTTTGAGACGCTTCCACATATCAGCAAATGCGGCTTTAGGCATATCATCATGGCGTACAATATTGTGATTTTGCCCTAATAACTCTTGTTCGGTAAATCCGGCAATGCGACAAAAGGTTTCATTACAATAGGTGATCACACCTTTTAAATCGGTGGTTGAAACCAGTTGATCGTGTTGGCTAACGGGAACTTCTTTTGTTGAGGAAAACTGACGGCCTGACATAATTTCGTAACCTATGATTGGTTTTGTGGCGACTGTATACACAAAATAGAGAAATGTTTCAAAGTATTGTCTCATTTTAGTTGCATAAGCGTGAAAACTATCAATCTACGCTTAAATGAGCCGTAAAAACTATTCAGTCAGTCACATTTAACCACATCGCTCATTACTTACTGACTATCCATAATCATCAACAATTCAACACGACGATTACAAGCGCGGCCTTGAGACGTTTGATTGGTGCAAGCAGGTGTATGCTCACCATAACCACGGGTATAAATTGCGGCTAGTGATACTTGTTGTTCTAACAAAATATTCTTCACTGTGTCAGCTCGACGCATCGACAAGCCATCGTTAAATCGCTCGGTACCGGTATTATCGGTATGCCCTTCAATGACAATGTCAATCTGTGGTGTATTAGCCAAATAGCGTCCCAGTTGGGCGAGCCATTGTACTGATGCACTTGGCACCACCGCCGATCCGGTTTGAAACTGCACTGCACGTTTGAGTTTGACCATCGTATGATCGCCAGGGATAAGTTCATAATCTAAGCCATTGGCGGATAAGAAACTTTCTAAACTACTATCGGAGAGGGTTTTCATCGGTTGATGCGTAGCAGGCATAGACTCGGTTTTTGCGGCCATAAGTGAAGCAGGAGCCAAACGCCAATCGGGATAACGGACCTCAGCATCATTTTTCGGTGCTGTGTCTAATAAATTGCTTTTGAACATTTTATCGGTGGCCAGAGATCCACACCCCGATAAAAACAGTAGCAGCGATAATATGAAGACTTTCATCCGTTAGGTTCCCATTTTTTAGTATCACCTTGGTTATCGGCCGCCAGCGCAAAACTTTATGATGTATTGCTAACAATTTGCTCTTCTGCTGTTTGCCTCACAAACAGAACTGGTTAGACTGAACCCTCTTTATGATTTTAATTTGGTTGATTATGAAAAAAAATCTTATTCGCTTTTGTGGACTGATCATTAGCGTAGTGTTAATTCTTGGTTGTAGCGAGTCAACAGGCCCGAAACAAGGTGTTCATTACCAGAAATTATCTAAACCACTGAGCTCCCCTTCTCTTGCGCCGATCACAGAAGTGTTTGCACTCACTTGTACTCACTGCCGAACCATGGAAACCTTTATACCTGAGCTTGAGCAACTCACTGGACAACGTTTCGGCAAACTGCATGTTACTTTTAATCAAGGTGCTCAATTAGGTGCGATGATTTATTACAGTGCAGTGATGCAGTTGGATGGCATCCCTGATCACGATATGATGGATGAGCTATTTGCTACCGTACAAATGTCTGAAGGCACTACTCCAGCAGAGCGTAAGGCCGCCATTGATCATGCCTTTCATAGCCGACATATCATTAGCCCTTATGATTTTAATGAAATGCAGCAACAACAGCTAATGACAATGCTCGCTGATGTCGAACAGATGTCAGCACAGGCGCAAATCAATGCGGTCCCAACTTTCATCGTCAACGGTAAATACCTGCTACTGACTAGTGGTCATAGTGACCTAGCCAATATGGCAGAAACGCTGACTTATCTACTTAAACAACCGTAATAAAGTATCTGTATCATGAATAAAATATTGATTGTTCTCGTTATATTATTAGCCGTGTTTTTTATCTATCGAAGCTGGAATAACAGTAAGATAGCGGAACAAAATCATGCGGTAGGAGAACGCTTTTTACAAGAAAACCGCCAACAACATGACGTCATTGAAACTGAAAGTGGCCTACAGTACCAACTCTTAAATGCGGGTACTGGCGAAACTCATCCTAGCCCAACCAGCCGAGTAAAAGTGCATTATGAAGGCCGTTTTCTTGATGGCAGCGTCTTTGATAGCTCCATGCAACGCAATGAGCCAATTGTGTTTGGCTTAAATCAAGTCATCAAAGGCTGGCAAGAAGGTGTACAGTTAATGGTGGAAGGACAAAAAATGCGCTTTTTTATTCCTAGTCATTTGGCTTACGGCAAAAATGGGGCGGGTCCCATTCCTCCTGCAGCAACGTTGATTTTTGATATTGAACTGATTGAAATCCAATAATACGGCTTAGTCAGGCATCACCGATAACAAGAGTCATTATGAATAAAACTCATCATAATGACTCTCATCTAGCTGTATCTAACAGACTGATTACCCCTTTCCCATCTTAAGCGGTTACCGTTAATACTCGATTAACTGGATGGAAAACTAATCCCGCAGCGGTCACTAATACACAATCCATCCCGCCGGCATGCGCCGCTTGCATACCAAGTTCAGTATCTTCAAATACCACGCACTGTTTAGGTGTTAACTCAAGCAGCTGGCAAGCACGTAAAAATGTTTCAGGATGAGGTTTATGATGTTCCACATCCGTTGCCGTGACTAAAGCATCAAGTTTATCGAGCACCTTAACCTGAGCTAATAAGTTTTCCGCTGATCCTCTCTGACTGCCTGTGCCTATCGCGATTTTCTTTTTACCTAGCTGAGCACAAAAAATGTCATAGGTCGCAGCAATTAAACCTCCCTTATCGGCCAATTGTGCAAAGGTATGCATTTTATGGTCAGCGACCTGCTGAGCATCCAGATCTAAGTCGAACCGTCGATTGATCTCACTGACAATCTTAAAACTCGGCATTCCTCCCATACTGTGAAGCCACTGACCATCAAACGGAAAATTAAAGTGGTCCGCAGTTGCTTGCCAAGCTTGAAGATGCGCTGGCATCGTATCGATCAAAGTACCATCCATATCAAAAATCAGCCCATCATATTGGCTTAAGTTGAGTGTCATTTATCCCTCCAAGAGATCAGCAATGGTCATTTACGCTACTTGAAATACGGTAAGACAGCAAGTGAATGGTTAATCAGCGATTGAGTCCGTCGGTGTTGTTCGGATCACACTTTGTAGCAAAACCCTTTTGACTTACAAGTGTACGCTGATATTCTGGTGCACAGTTGTACGCTAAAAGGCATTGTTATGGATACTAAACCACCATTGATCTGGCTTAATGTCATGATTTTTTCACTCAGCTTCGCACTCGCTGCTCTCGTAGCTCCTTGGTATGGCTGGCAATTTGGTTATGGCTGGGAACATCTTTTCTGGTTACTCGCTTGCTTTTCATTTTGTAACCTATCCATTACCGTCGGCTACCATCGTCTGTGGTCACATAAAGCTTTCGAAGCTCATTGGTTAGTGCGCTTACTGTGTGCGTTAGGCGGTGCATTTGCCTTACAAAATAGCGCTCTACACTGGTCATCGGATCATCGAGTTCACCACAAGTTTGTCGATCAAAACGATAAAGACCCCTATTCCGCCAAACGGGGCTTTTGGTATTCGCACATCGGCTGGATGCTGCGCCACTATAATCAGGCTACGTACGCTGACTACACCAATTGTCGCGATCTCCAGAAAGATAAAATTGTTATGTGGCAACACAAATACTATCTACCACTGGCAGTCACGATGAATATAGGTGTACCGTTACTGCTCGGTTGGTGGTATCAAGATATCATCGGTATGGTACTGGTTATCGGCGCGGTCAGATTAGTGCTCAATCATCACACCACTTTTTTTATCAATTCACTGGCCCATATTTGGGGCAAACAGCCCTATACCGATAAAAATACCGCACGTGATAACGGAATTTTGGCTTTCTTTACCTTTGGTGAGGGCTACCATAATTATCACCATATTTTTGAAAATGATTATCGAAATGGTATTCAATGGTGGCACTATGATCCGACCAAATGGTTAATTAAAGCCTGCTCATGGTTAGGTTTAGCGAAAAAATTACGTGTTGCACCAGCAATAAAAATAGAAAAAGCACGAGCTGAAATGCGCTTGAAATACGCTCAAGCAAAGCTTTGTCACCAGCATCAACGAATTTTTATCCACCTCCAACAAGAGTTTGATAGCTTTGTTGAAGTTCTTCACGATTATTACGATCTGAAAAAACAGCTTTTAGAAAGTAAAGCTAATTCAGCGATTCAAAATTACGAGCGGTCACTACTTAAAACTCGCTATCAACAAGTGAAAATTCGCTTACAAGAGCAAAAGCAGCGTTGGTATCAGTTAACGAAGCAGTATGCTTATTAAGTGATTCGTTATCCCCTTTGACTGATGCTATTAGTAGCCGCATGAAGATAATGATTGCATCTTCATGCGGTGAAGATCTTTCTTATTGTTATATAGATTACAACGAGAAATATATGTCAGATCCATCACCAACAACTATCAATTTAACACCCAAACAACCAATAAAAATCAATGTAATAAAATAGTTAGACACTTTTTATCCTATTAATATTTTCATTTGTTTTAGATCATACTAGTAGCAAGTTAAGCTCGTGCTATTGCCAAGTTTTCAGTAAATTCTCCAGTTACAAAAAGCCATAATTTGTTACATGGGTGAAGCCCATTTTACTGGAGAAGACTATGCTTGAGCTGCTGATTGGCGCAATCGTCACCATTGCGGTTGGTTATTTTATTGTTAAGGGTTATAAACCTGCTGGGGTACTACTGACCGCCGGAATAGCCTTATTATTAATGACTGGGATATTAGGCTACGCTGTTTTACCCACATCAATCACACCAACCGGTAACTTGATTACCGATTCAATGGAATATGTGAAGTTCACCCTGCAAAATCGCGGTGGCGGTTTAGGTATGCAAATCATGTTATTGTGCGGTTTTGCCGCTTATATGACCCATATCGGGGCAAATAACGTGGTGGTTAAACAGTTTTCTAAGCCACTTTCGATTATCCGCTCACCTTATGTCTTACTGGTTGCGGCTTACATTGTCGCTTGCTTAATGTCCCTTGCGGTAAGCTCTGCAACAGGGCTGGGTGTGCTACTGATGGCAACCCTCTTCCCCATGATGACGGCGATGGGTATTTCTCGCCCTGCTGCAGTGGCGGTGTGCGCTTCTCCAGCCGCCATTATTTTATCGCCGACTTCTGGTGATGTGGTGATCGCGGCGGAAAAATCTGGGTTGGCTTTGCATGTCTTTGCCGTGGAAACCGTTCTTCCTGTTTCTATCAGCGCGATCATCGTGATGGCAATCGCTACCTTCTTCTGGAATAAATACCTTGATAAGCGAGACAATACTCCAATGGAGCGCGTAGACGTTTCTGCCATTGAAGTGAAAGCGCCAGCCTATTACGCGATTTTGCCATTCTTACCGATTATTGGTGTTTTCCTATTTAATGGTGAAACTATCCCCGGCTTATCCTTGGACATTTACACTATTGTTGTCGTATCGATTTTTGCTGGTGCGGTGATTGATTTCATCACCAAACGCTTTGATGGTAAGAAAACCCTCGAAGATCTGGAATCTTGCTATGAAGGTATGGCAGAAGCATTTAAAGGCGTGGTCATGCTATTGGTTGCAGCAGGGGTTTTTGCTCAAGGACTGATGTCGATTGGTGCGATTGACAACCTACTTGGATTAGCCGAAACCGCTGGCGCTGGTGGTTTAGCACTGATGCTAATTTTAACCATTTTAACCATGGCTGCAGCTATCGCCACAGGCTCGGGTAACGCTCCGTTTTATGCGTTTGTGGAACTTGCCCCAGCGTTAGCCGCGAAAATGGGCGTTAACCCAGCGTTTTTAATTATTCCGATGTTACAAGCTTCAAATTTAGGCCGAACCGTTTCTCCAGTATCAGGGGTCGTAGTTGCCACCGCGGGTATGGCGCATATCAGTCCCTTTGAGGTGGTTAAACGTACTTCTGTTCCGGTGTTGGCAGGTCTTATTACTGTTATTATCGGCACTATGGTATTGGTACCAATGATGGCTTAGGGGCAGGGTCACTGCTGCATTTCATTAACAGATTTAAAAATAAGGCGCATTACTGCGCCTTATTTTTAAATTATCGTTTTTGAGTTATGGGTTAAAAGCTGAATCTTGTTGACACAAGGCTCTTGCTTGAGCACCAAATACCATCACTACCGCGCACCACATCATCGCAAATACCACCGCAGGACCAATCGGCCAATCCCAATAAAGAGAAGCCGCAAAGCCAGCTATCATCGCTATATAGCCTATCGCTAAACCGACAGCGGTTTTACGTTGCCAAGGTACATAGCATACCGCTAAAGCCGGTATGATAAGTGACGCAAACTCTAGATATACGCCTAAGTTAATCACGAGCGGCGGGATGGCAAAAGCGAATAGAAAATAAAACGCTTTACCTTGTAGCCAAGCGAAGCGATAACGCACAACGATTAACATCGCGAGAGCAATAACCAATACGGGAATAACGTCTTGCCATTGAGCCCACAATAAGCGACCGTTTAATAAACTCTCTATACTTTCTTTACCATGCGGCTGCTGAGCAACCAATAACATTGCTGCACAAGCGGCTAACACATAAAACAGGCCAATGAAGGCTTCCAAGTGAGTTTTGATTCGCCCCTCAAAAAAGCACAATAACCCTGCCATATTGAAAGTAACAACACTAGCCGCTAGCATTTTCCACCATAAGGAGCTGCTGTACTGCGGCCACCATAACTCCATCGCTAACATACCGACCGCCGCCATTTGCGCCATCGCTAGGTCAATAAATATCACCCCTCGCTCTAGCACCTGCCTACCTAGAATCCAGTTGATCCATAAAGAGATAAAGCCAATTAACAATGGGGCTAACATCCATCCGTAAGCACTCATTATTGCTCCTTAACTAGGCTCAATAAGCGCTCAATAGAATCATCAACTAGCGCGATCAATGAGGCCGTATTCGGCTGTCCTCCAACACTTTGCGCTAATTCCACTACCGGCACATTAGTACGCGATGCTAACCAGTAAGCCGCGTCTTTAGGCTGGTGAGAAGCATAGACAATACCAGATAAACTCGACCAATCTTGCTGTGCCAAGCGATTTAAATGACCCGCCGTTGGTGGGATACCGGGTTTAGGCTCTAAATCCGCAACTTGCTCCATGCCTAACCAATCAAATAAGTAGGCAAAGGTAGTATGATAACCTGCTACTTCTCGCCCATTGAGTGGAGCGGCTCGCTCTTGCCACTCTTGCATTTTTTTATGCCATTGCCAGCGAAAACGTGCGCCATTGGCTTTAAACTTCGGAGCATCATCGGGGGCTAGCAATGCCAGACGATCACTCAATGCTCGTGACACAGCAATCATATCACCAATCGCAAACTGAACGTGGGGATTACCATGCGCATGAACATCGCCCATGGAGCGATCAACATGATCATGCTCATCCAGTAAACGCACATAATCACTGACCCAAAACAAACCAGGCTGACCATGTTGTACTTGACGATTACGGCTCTGCCTCTGCAGCTCAGGCAGCCAACCAATTTCCAGCTCAGCTCCAGAGCAAACCACCAAATCGGCATTGCGCATACGCGCAATGAGCGAAGGGCGAGCTTGTACATAATGAGGATCTTGCAATGCCGTAGTGGCTGAAAAAACTTGTGCCTGCGGCGCATGGGCATGGACTAAGTCAGCCCAATCGGGCTGACAAACAAACACATTTAAGCTGGCCATCGCTGGCATACTGACACAAGCGACTAGACTCAATAATTTAAAACGCATGAGCATGGTGCGCTCCAAAAGACATGACATACTGTAAGCTAAAGAGGGTTTGATCGCCCTGAGTGTGATTTTCACGGGTAATTTGTCCACGTACCCGACCAAAATGAGAAGCATGCCAATCTAATGCGAGATCCCACTCTTTCAAATCATCACGACTGAATTCACCATGGAAATGATCATCATGAGCATGGACATCTCCACTCACGGTGCGCATTTCTCCATAACGGGTACTGACTGTCCAAGTCGGATTAAATTGATAAGCCACTTCTGCGTACCAACCATTAGCACTTTGTTTTGCGCCCGGAGCTGTCGCCATTTGTGTATCAAAGCGATTGTCCAAATACCAAAACTCGGTTGTCGCTCTCACATTACGTTGACGATAATTGCCTTCCGGTGCCCATTTCCACGTGAAATCCGTACCGTACAAATTACGACCCGTTAATGAGGGCCCATGCGAATGACCGGCATGATCGTGATCATGGTCATGATCGTGGCTGTGATCGTGTGCACCTGAAAACTGACGACCATTACCGTTATACAGTGAACTGATTCCCAAACGCCAACTGTGTTCAAGCCCAATATCGGCCCCCACTTGGAGATTAGCCGTGTACACACCCACCGTCGCGGGCTTATCATAACCAGCATCTAATGGCTTACCACCTAACGCTTCGACGCTGGCTTGCAGATAAAAATCGGTTGGTAATAACCAAGTCATTTGCACACCATCATCAAAATAATGGCCGCCAAGTAAGGCGCGATACACTGCCGGACGCTCAACAAAGGCGTCTTCATGCATGTGCTTACTGTTTAAGTAGCCGACATTGGATAACAGACGTCCTGCTTTAAGCTTTAAGCCAAACGGTAAACTCATGGTTTCTATCCAGGCCTCTTCCAGCTCTAACTCGGTTTTAGAACCATGGCTATCTAATACCGCCACCAATTGACCTTTAAAGTTATGATCGATGTTACTGCTTAACATCAGCTCAGAATGACCAAGGCCAAATCCCTTGTCACGACTTCCCCAATGGCGATTGTCGCTCTGATAAGCACCATCTAAAACAACACCAATATCGACTTGTGGTGATGCTAAGCTTTGTCCAATAAAACCCATTACACCAAACCCAATCACCGCTACGACTGATTTATTCACCAAGTTTCTCCTATAAATGTACACAATGATTATTGATTACCTATTGATGGCAATGAATGTTATGTTATAACATATCAACAATCAACTACTACTATGGTACTTAAGGAAAAATCCATGTTGTCTCTATCTCATCGTCAAGCCCCTCGGCTGGCTGCACTGTCACTCAGCGTATTATTGCTATTAGGTTGTCAAGAAGGTGAAAATAACGCCACCAGTAACGAAGACTCCGATCATCATCACTCGATTATTACTTCTCGGCTGCTGATTTCAGAACACAATAGCCAAACACTACACCTGTTTGATAGCCAAGCTTGGCGTCAGCGCACCCAATTTACTTTGCAACAAACACCCTCAGGGCTGAAAACCAGTCCGAAGGGACGATACGCTCTAGCTCTGCAACGAAATTTTGATCAAGTCGAAGTGATTGATAGTGGTATTGTCGCCGAACAACATGGCGATCATTATCATTTGCACAATCATAGTCCGAGATTATTGTCTGATCGCTATCAGGGAGTAAAGCCAACTCACTATGACGCCACACAAGATCAAGTCGCACTGTTTTTTGATGGGGATAGCACAAGTAGTGCCAACGCGCAATTTCGCGTGTTAGATGAGCAATCGATAGGTCAAGTCTCTACTGTCGCCTCTCACTCCTTTGATCATGCTCAACATGGCACTGCTCAATTGCTGGGTGATTTCGCTTTTACTGGGATTAAAGATCAAAGCACCACTAGCTTGCCGGATAAGGTGATTGCTTTGCAAAGGCATAATGATCATTTTCATCAACTTCATAGCTTCCCCGCTCAAAACTGCCCCGCTTTACATGGCAGCGCGCAAACGACAAATTCCGTAGCGTTTGCGTGTTTAGAGCACGTTCTGATCATCAATGTACAGGGGGAAACGATAACTTCACAAACCATCAACAACCCAACATTTGACAACGGCACTCGCTTTGGTACGTTATTCGGCTATCCAGCCAGTAATGCGCTGCTTGCGGTGGCGAATAACCAGCAATTCTTTACTTTGAAAAATGGTCATTTTCAGGAAATCAACTGGAAAACTGAGCAAACACAACGCACCCTCGCCTATTTAACCACTGAGGATCACTTATTCATTATCACCCCACAAGGAAAACTGATTGCGTACCGAGCGGCGGATGATTTCGCTCAACAATTCAGCTTATCGCTCTGGGACAATGTACCAACATTAGCTGAAGGTCAACGGATCCAAATGGCTTTTGATCCGAGAAATCAACAGTTATTCATCACCAATCCGGCAGATCAAACGGTGCTGCAACTCAGCGTGACTGAGCCACGGATTGTACAGCGTCATCAATTAGGCTTTATCCCTCAGTTTATTACTTGGTTAGGCACCACTGAGCACGAGCATCATCACTAAACCTGCCTTTGCAGCCCATCGTTTCGCTGGGCTGCAATAAAGCCATTCACTCCATCAATCGTTCAACATTTGACCTCGATAGACATTTAAATGTGATTGGTATCATATTTTTTTGGCTTAATCGTCCACTTGATGCTAGAATCCGCGCCAATTAGGTAGTCAGATAATTCTTACACACTGACTATTGCTAGGGATAACTTACCCACAGTACTTGAAGTGGCTCGCTATATAGCAAGTAAATGTATGCTTGATACACAAAGAGAAGCTTTGTGGTGAAAAGAATGCAATACCGCTATCTTCCAGCAGCAGGGTATATCATCATACGGATGTGACCGATTAGTTTTTACCGCGAGGTCACCCACTACCATGTCGTTTTTAAAAAATTTAGCCATTCGTAAAAAAATTGCGCTAGCGTTTAGTATTATTGCTGCCGTCAATATTGTTTTTGGTGCTTATCTTTACCGCTCTCTCAATACGATTCAGCACGATGTACTTAACCTAACCGACGATACCTTACCATCAATGATGATGGTCAATACCATTAAGTACAATATGTCATCGGTACGTCGAGCACAAATTGGTCTACTTTCCTCTGATGACAGCCATGAAATCGCCGAAGATATCCGCTGGATGGATGATCACTATCGTGCTATTGATGCCGATTTAGCTCGTTATGAAAGCAGCATTTGGACCGATTATGAGCGCTCGATTTTTATGCCTGTCAAAAACTTATGGCAAGAGTACTTGCGTGCTTTAAGTTCTTTTAATAACGATATTTTGAGTAATAACATTACTGAAGCTCAGCGTGATTTACAAAATGCCTATCCAACTTTTGAGCGTCTAGAACTGGCGGTGGATGAGTTACTAAAACTTAATCTTTCCTATGTCGATAATAACCGCACTGAATTAACAGATTTAATTGATACTATTAGTCAATTCTCTATTTCCAGTATTGTTGCCCTACTTGGCTTTATGGTCTTTATGACTTGGTTACTGGCGAATTTAATCTGTCGTCCTTTACAACAAGTGGTTACTCAAGCCAACGCGATTGCTGATGGTAACTTAGGCCATCAAATGGATCGCCAACAAATTGGTCAAGATGAGCTTGGTGAACTGGCTGACGCTTGCACCACCATGCAAAATAATTTACGTGTGATGGTCGAAGAAATCGTTGCCGGCGCAACACAATTAACTCAAGCGGTTGATGAAGTCAGCGCGGTATCGGAGCAAACTTCGCAAGGTATGCGAGAGCAGCAAGAAGAAGTGATGCAAATTGCGACCGCAATGACAGAAATGAAATCCACCGTGGCAGAAGTGGCACGCAGTACCGAAGTGGCTTCAGATTCTGCCCGTAATAGTAACCAACAAGCCATCACTGGCGCACAGCAAATGAATGTGGTGGCCAACTCGATTATTCAGGTAACACAAGAGATCTCGCAAGCCGAGCAACGCGTGCTGGAGCTCGAAGATCAAGCGCAACAAATTAATATGGTCGTCGATGTGATCAGCAATATTGCTGACCAAACCAATTTGCTTGCTCTCAATGCCGCAATTGAAGCCGCGCGAGCTGGTGAACAAGGTCGTGGCTTTGCCGTGGTTGCCGATGAAGTGCGAGCCCTTGCAGGCAAAACGCAGCAATCAACGGGTGATATTGTGGCTATTATCCAGAACTTACAAAGTTGCGCAGCAAAAGCACGCCAAGCAACAGCACAAAGTAGCGAGTTAATGGGCCAATGTGTCAATCAAAGTCATCAGACTCAAGAAGCGATTGAACAAATCAGCACCCAAAGTGCGCAAATTGCCGATATGACGATTCAAATTGCGAGCGCTTGTGGTGAGCAAGATTCCGTCAGTGAAGAACTAAGCCGCAACATTGAACGGATTAATGAGTCAGCGAAACAAGTCGCGCAAGGTTCATCAAGTGCAGCTCAAGCCTGCGTTGAACTTAGTCAACTCGCCGCTCAATTACAAAGCACGGTCAATCGCTTTCGCGTATAAAGCGATGGTTTGATAACCTGTACTTAATATTGAATACAGAAAATGGCGAGCTGTTATGCTCGCCATTTTTATTATAAAACAGACACAAATGCCCCCTTAACTTTATCATGAGCCAACGCTATCGCTTGGCTTAGATCAGCAATGAGATCATCAGGATGCTCAACACCGATACTTAAACGGATCAGTTTATCGGTTATCCCATATTTCTCCCTCTGCTCTTTATCTAAGCCAGCATGAGTTGTCGTCGCAGGATGACAAGCTAAACTTTCCAAATCACCCAAACTTACCGATTGCTTGAATAGCACCAGACTATCTAGGCATTTTCTTACCGCATTAAGATCGGATTTTAATTCAAAACTGACCATCGCTCCCCATGCTGGCGGATTTTTATCATCACGACTTTCGGTTTCTAATCCAGGGAAATAGACTCTTGCTATCAGAGGATGCTTTGCTAAAAACTCCGCGACTTTAAATGCTCCATTTTGGTGCAGTTCCATTCTCAAAGATAAAGTCCTTAAACCTCGATGTAATAAGTAGGCTTCTTGAGGACCAAGGCATGATCCAAGTTGCTTATTGGATATTCCACGGATGAGATTTAAATAATGGTCGCTCCCTGAAATCACGCCAGCAATAATATCTCCATGACCACTTAAATACTTGGTGGCACTGTGTATAACAATATCAATACCCAATTCTATCGGCTTGAGTACAGCAGGAGATAAAAAAGTATTATCACAGACTGTAATCGCACCTATATTTCTAGCTGTACTAACAACTGAATGAATATCATTAACTCTGACGGTTGGGTTAGAGATAGATTCAAAAAATATGACTCGAGTATTGGGATTTGCTCGCAGAGTTAAATCCGATACATCAGCGTAATGAACAACTTTTATGCCCATTCGAACCAGTAAGTTATCACATAAACTTTGTGTTCCTCCATAAATAGGATCGACAATCGCTAATTCATCGCCGGTATCTAATAAAGAGAGTAATACACTACTGATTGCTGACATACCACTCGAAACGGCTAAAGATTGTTCAGCCCCCTCCATATTCGCTAATTGAGTTTCTAACATACTAATGGTTGGATTACGCATTCGACTATAAACATAACCATTTTCTTCGCCTGAAAAAATCTTTTTACCATTTTCAAAATTATGGTATTCAAATGCACTACTTTGATAAATGGGTATAGTTAATGAGCCAAATTGATCTTCTATTACACCACTGTGTAGTAATTGTGTTTTATTATTCATATTTATCTACTTTTTAGTTTTTAACGATAGTTTTATAATATTTATTAGCCACTTCAGGATGAGATCTTAAACGTCCTTTTAATACATTATCTCCCACTTGATAGAATAGTGGATTATTGGGGTCTGAAGTTGGGCCCAAAGCTTGATTTTTTAACTTTTCTGGTAGTAATAATTTAGGAACCCGACTCTCTAATCTAGGGCCCATAAAATAAGCAATAGAGAACCGCTCCTGTCCATGATTAGGGCTTACTACACGATGTTCAGTTGCCTTTAAATAGCCATCTGAAGCAAGCTCGAGTAATTCACCAATATTCACAATTAAGGTGTCTTTTTTCGGTGGAACCGCGAGCCATTTATCATTAATTAATACTTCGAGACCACTAACCTTATCTTGGAGAAGTAACGTTAAATAACCTGGGTCTTTGTGTGCTCCTACGCCTTGACGTGAAGAGCTCTGTGCCGAATCAACATAAGGATAGCGGATCAACTTTAGATGTTGATATGGATTACCCATTATCGAGTGATTAAATACATCAGGATCTTGTTCTAACGCCAAAGCAAAGGCTGATAACAACTCTTGAGCAATAAAAGACAGATCATTCATAAAGTCTAAAATAAGCTCACGCATATGAGGAATACTTGCTGGCCATTGATTAGGACCATAAATATTCATCCATAGCGGTGAGTCTTCTAATTGCCTTGCTGGTTCTTCATTCATGACATCAAACTGTTCACGTATATCTATGCTCCCTTTAGTTTTTTCCTCTCCAATACCAGAAAAACCTCTGAAATGTGGGGAGTTAATCATGGAAACTTTATTTTTCTCTTCTGAAGATAAAGTGAAAAAATCAGTGGCTATATGATGAATATGATTGATTTTTTCATTATTAATACCAAAATCTGATAGATAAAAAAAACCAACCTCTCTTGCAACTCGGCTAAGTGAATAAATAAATTGGTCTCTATTGGAGTAAAGTTCAGCTAAAGATAGCGTTGGTAATTCATGCATTGTTATTTTCTCCGTAGTTTATATTCTATTTTAATAAAACCATTATCACGAAACGTTATCACTAGTGAGTAAAAACGTAGGTGTTTAATAAATCACAAAATTAAGATTTAATAGGCCCTTACCATAAAAAGTGATATACCCAAACAACTTGGAGTTGCAGGTAGACGGCAAGTGAGTGACAAATTTGTCTGGAACAAATTTGAACAGCCGTAGGCTGGCCTTTGGTGAGAGCCACGGATGGCTCTCATAATCCCCATGAGCATAGATAGACTATGTGATTGGGGCGAACGAACGTAGCCAACACCCCTGCAGCTTCAAGTAGGAAGGGTATATTTAAATTTAGGCCAAGTTAAATGTTCTATTAATAGCTAATCTAGTCGTTTTTAAGCATGGATATTGATATCTATTATTTCTCCATAAAATTAAATCTAATTGCTAATTTTAAATAAATATTATTTAAATGAATTAACATTTCGTTGGACTTGTAATTGAATATCATCAATAAGTGCTTTTACTTCCGGCCATGGTCCATGTCCTGACTCAATATTAATATGACCAACATAACCCGCATCGTAAGTCAGTAAGCCCAAATCAGAAGCTAAACAGCAAGCATGGTCATAGTTCATCCAAGGATCATTTCTACTTACTACCATGGTCCCCAAAACACCAAGGGCGCGAATTGTTAACGTTTCAACAATCGAACGTTCGTTCGGAAAATCAGCCCTATGACCATAAGAAGTGAATCGATACGGCGAAGCCGGTGCAACAAATAAGACACCACTCACTTTTGATTGTAACTGTTTTCGAACGATAGCATCTAAAGCGGCTAAGCAACCGAAGCTATGAGCAATGATGATAATGGGTAGCGTTTGCTGCTCTAGATACTGTTGGATCTGTGCTGACCATTGACTAAGAATCGGTTTATGGTGATCAATCTCCTTTATCCTCTCCGTGTTAGGGTATTGAGTCTGAAGCCATGTTTGCCAATGCCCATTAGGGCTGCCTTTATAACCTGGAATCACCAAAATTTTATCTATCATACTCAATCCCTAATCAATATAGATGAATGTAACCTATTGATTGCACAAGTCATGCCAAATCAGCGAATTTTATAAATTAGTTAAATATCAATGTAATCAACTGAAAATTAATGGTTTTCACATCTCTATTTCACTAAAAAATTCCATATAACTTTTTATTACTATATGGAATAAAAACTCATTTCTAAATAACAATAAACCCTTTAAATTTAACAGGTATTCCTCGAAAAATGAGTATGAAAAAAATGGTTATTGGCGAAAATCACGGTCTAAAACAAACAATGCAGCAAGTACAATTGGTTTCATTGACTGATTCTACAGCTCTTATCCTTGGGGAGACCGGATCTGGAAAAGAAGTGATTGCCCGTTATATCCATAATCACTCACAGCGATTTCAAAACGACTTTATCCGAGTAAACTGTGGTGCTATCCCTTCGGAACTGATTGATTCAGAATTATTTGGGCATGAAAAAGGCAGCTTTACTGGTGCAATCTCTCAAAAAAAAGGATGGTTTGAACGCGCCGATGGCGGTACGTTATTTTTAGATGAAATAGGTGAATTAAGTTTAGCGGCTCAAGTGCGCTTATTACGAGTATTACAAGAAGGCTCATTTACTCGGGTTGGAGGGGAAAGAGAAATCAGCGTTAACGTTCGTATTATTGCTGCTACACATCGAAATTTAGAACTCTCTGTCCAGCAAGGATTATTTAGAGAGGACTTATGGTTTCGTATTAATATTTTTCCAATTCATCTACCAGCATTGCGCCAACGCTTTGGTGACATGCAACAACTCACCGAGCATTTTGCTCACAAAGCGTCCAATCGTCTAGGTTTACCCCTTTGTTTACCAAGTGATGAACAGATAGATTACTTAAAACGCTACCATTGGCCAGGTAATGTCAGGGAATTACAAGCCATTATCGAAAGAGCGGCGATTTTAGGACAGGGAAAATATCTTGCCATTGAGCAATCGTTAATCTTACAACCTGACTCTTTGCAAGAGCCCACCACATCTCCACTAAACAGTGAAAGTCATGCAGAAGTCTCATCATTCCTTAGTTTAGAGAAGGTGATATATGACCATATTTGCAATGCGTTACGTCATTGCCACGGAAGAATAGAAGGTCCTTTTGGAGCCGCTAAACTACTCGCTATTAATCCAAATACTCTACGTTCAAAAATGCGTAAATTAAATATATCTCGTCATGCTTGCCATCATTACCGTTCCTAAAATCTATACCCAAACCATTTGGAGTTGTAATGAGTGAGCGCCAATGAACATAGCGTGTCTATGTTCATTGTAGGATCGAACGTAGCCAACACCTTTTCAGCTTCACGTAGGAAGGGGATAAACCGTATAAAAAACCCCTTGAGGTTATCAAGGGGGTTCCGATATTTAAGGCGCCATATCAACTTCAACCGGCAGATAATGCTTGGACTCTAAATGTAACCATTCAGGGAGTACGGTACCGATGGAAATGGATGACCACGTGCCAGAAATAATCCCGATAAACATGGCAATAGCAAAGCCTTGTAATGGTTCGCCACCCATTAACCAAAGAGCAGACACTGTCATTAATGAGGTACCTGAAGTCACCATCGTGCGAGAAAAAGTTGCAATCACCGCTTGATCATTGATCTCTGCCAGCGGTGCTTTGGGTTTAGCAACCAGCAGTTCACGAATCCGATCGGAAATAATGATCGAGTCATTCAGTGAGTATCCTAAGATTGCTAAAGTGGCGGCAAAAACGGTTAAGTTGAACTCCATTTGCGTCACCGCAAAAAAACCGAGTACTAAGATCACATCATGCAATAGCGCTAATAAAGCACCACTCGCCAACCGCCATTCAAAACGAAACGAAAGGTAGCCCAATATACATAAGATACAAATCAATAATGCTAAGCCACCTTGATCGATCAATTCCTCACCAACTTGTGAGCCGACCATGCTATTACTCACCACTTCAATCTGAGATGAAATAGTACTCAGTAACGTCTCTATTTCTGGAGCACTTTGTTGCTCTTCTACTAACGGGTAGCGAATGACCCAACGCCCTTCCTCACCAGACTGAATCACACTGGTAGAATCCCCCAGCTCCGGCTTGAGAGTATTTAAGACTTGATCATGGGTTAATGATTTATCCACTCTGACTTCGGTTACCATACCGCCAGTGAAATCTAGCCCCATATTAAGACCACGAATCGCAAAAGCCGCTAATGCTAACAGGGTTAAAGCAATCGAAACGATATTGGTAATGTGACGAATACGTCGAATATGTTGTTTTAGATAAGTCACCATCGTTATATCCTCACATCTCGGCGACTATCACGTCCCCAAATCAAATTAATTAATGCCCGTGATGCAAATACACCGGTAAACATACTGGTGATCAACCCTAATCCCAGCGTTAATGCAAAACCTTGAATCGGTCCATTACCAATCGAATACAAAACAATCGCAGTAATCATCGTAGTCACGTTGGCATCCAAAATGGTGCTAAACGCACTGCTAAAACCTTTATCAATCGCTTGAGCAAAACTACGCCCTTCATTTAACTTATCGCGAATTCGCTCAAAGATAAGTACATTGGTATCCACCGCCATACCGACCGTCAACACTAAACCAGCAATCCCCGGTAAGGTTAATACCGCTCCCGGCAATAACGCAATTAAACCAAATAAACACACCATGTTGATCAACAAAGCAGCGTTCGCTACCCAACCTAAACGGCGATACCATAACGCCATAAAGGTTAACGTTAATGCCATCCCTAGCGCCAAGGCTGCAAAACCATTTTCAATATTTTCAGCACCGAGCGATGCACCGATGGTTCTTTCTTCGACGATTGTCACTGGAGCAGTGAGTGATCCGGCTCTTAACAACAATGCCAGTTGTTGAGCATCTTGATTCGAACCTGCGCCGGTAATTCTAAACTGGCTCCCCAATTGCGATTGAATCGTCGCCACACTGATCACGCGTTCGCTGCGTTCCGTCTCTCCATTAGCATTGGTTTTGTACTCTCGATACACGGTCGCCATGGGTTTGCCAATATGCTTGGCCGAGAAGTCACTCATTAGCTTACCACCCGCATGGTCAAGCGAAATATTGACTTCAGAAAGACCCATTTTATCCATACCCGCGCGAGCATTAACGATATGATCCCCTGTGAGTACTGGACGTTTATGCAAAATGACTAACTGACCATTATTGTCTTTCAGTTGTAAATCATCACGGCCAGCTATACCGCTGGTATTAACTTCATAAAACGCCAAGCTTGCTGTCGCACCAATGACGTTTTTCGCTTGCGCAGGGTCTTGTACCCCAGGTAGCTCAATACGAATACTATGCTCACCCTGACGCTGAACTAAAGCTTCGGTAATGCCAAGTTCCTCAATACGATCACGCATGATTTTCAAGTTTTGCTGGATGGTCGCTGATTGAAAATCCAACTTGTTTTGTTTACTCGGTTGTACAGTCAGCTGATCGGAAGATTGCTTGACCTCCCATCCTTGATAATTTTCTTTGACAAACTGACTGATTTTATTGAGTGGGGCTCGTGAGTTGACGGTGACTAAAAAGCCATCATTACCTTCATGCTCAATTCTCACACCGCGAATGTGTTGATTCACGAGCATGTCTTTTATTTCATCAGTAATGCCATCTCGTTGCTCTTGAAACGCCTTATCCACGTCAACATTTAATAGAAATTGCACCCCACCCCGTAAATCTAGGCCAAACTTGATCGGAGTAAATCCCATCTGCGTGAACCAAGAGGGTGCGACCGAAACATAAGAGAAAGTTAAACTTTCTCCTTCTTGCACGAAATTATCTAATAACTTGCGTGCTTGGCTTTGCTCGGTTTCAGTTTTAAAAACCAGCGTCGTGTGGTTATTTTCTTGACGGATTTCTTGGGCAGCAATTCCTTGCTTTTGCAATAATTGATTAACCGTTACCACATTATTTAAAGGGCTGTCTTTTTGATTAGACTCAATTTGAATTGATGGTTGTTCACCATACCAAGTAGGAATGGCACTTAAACCGAGTAAGATAACGGTTATAACCAATACCACGTATTTCCATGTCGCATAGCGATTCATAATACGCGCTGGCGTTTTAGCGGTTTTTCTCTGCATAACTCTCTCCTCGGGCATAGCCGAGTTAAAAAACTAAAATTGTGACATTGTCACGTAAAAGTGAGATTAAGCAGAAAGGAAATGGCTATTTAGTGCCACGTACATGGCGTTGGTCTCTTTCCAACCGGAAAGACGATGTGAGGCATGAAAATGCTGATAAGGAATGGACGTCCAAGTTTGAGCGGCATAGCGATCCGCATCGATAGAACGAGGCAGAGCGTCATTTCCTTCAAGATGAGGAAAATCAAAGCCATTATCGAGAGGTAAGTTAATCTCGGTGAGCTGCAAGCGAGGCGGATTAAGAATCGCTTGAACTATACTTTTCGCCAACGTGTCGCTGGTTGGCACCGAGTCAACATCGATCGGACTCTCTTGAGAATCAAACTCAAATGGATTTTGTACGCCATGTGAAGCCGCATTCCAAACAGAATGGTTGAGAGTAATGCTTGAATTAGCGTAATTTTCCGAGCACGCCAACGCTTGCGAAGGTAATAACAACGCAAGAAAAGCTAACCAGAAAAAATACGTTATACGTTCGAGCATGATCAATTCATTCTTAATAGGACAGCTCAGTGTAGAACTGAGTAGAGTGTGACTCAAGTAAAATTTTCGTCAAATATAACTAATGCGTTTATCGCTAATCGTAAGCTATGGCTAATATCTTAATCATTATTGATAAAAAATGGCCCCAGTTTGTGCATTAAGATAAATTTTATTTGCTTGGTTTAAACCACCACAATAGACAAAATAAACGTCCTCAGACTGATAACGAACGGAGCGAACCCAACCTCCTAACTCTTTAAAATCACCCGGAACACAAGTTTTATCACTCAGTAGCTGATCCGTGGTTTGAATAAACATGGTTTTAAACACCTCTAAATCATCTGAATTCATAATATAGCTCAGTACGGTTTCACGCCGTTCCTCTGGGGTGATCACAGGCGGATCAACCACCAGCCCATCCAATGGGATCCACTCCGCCACTTCAGGTCCCCCTTCTTCATAGACGTAAAAAGGCGTTAGTCTTCCCCACCCCTCTTGTTTTTCATACAAAAATACCGGCTCACCACGATAAAGTAACCGATGAACAAACCCATCTTTATCCGGCTTCTCGCGCACACCAAGGGTGGGCTCATTGACGTAGTAGTCCATGATATCTGGCATGACAAAAGCAGGAGCACTTGGTTCGTATTCTTGAGACATCGGTGCCTCAGGCGTCAAACGTTGATTTAGAGCCTCTAGCCGTTCTTGTTCTGGCTTGTAATAAAATAGGTAATAGCCAGCGCCCGCACACGCTAAACCAAAAATGAGAAGCAGCAGCATGAGTACTTTCTTCATAATCGTTAACTCCTCATTCTCTCTTTTACTGGAAGGTTTTCTTGTTGGCCAATACTCAGTTTACATTGTAAATTTTCATTTTTCCTGATTACCGTATATGCACCAATGTTGAGCGAGCGCACGAACTGAACATATTGGAAGTAATCTCTCGCTTTAAAGGTCTATAATCACCGCTTAATAATCATTATAAGTTAATCATGTCATCGTCACAGGCTAAAAATCTCGCTCAGTTTTTTATGGTATGGTGCATTCTCGGATGTGTGCCTTTTCTCTATTTCGCGCACGAGCTTGCAAAACTCGAACGTCACTCTGTACCGACTAACACAGAATCAACCATCGCCGTCGATACCTCACAATTTACGGCTTTAAATCACAATGGAGAAACGGTTCTTCATTTGTCGTCCTCCTCAGACGATGACGCTAATGATCCCATTGCCCATTTATCGCAGCAATCACCGGAACTCTGGCGATCGATTCAACAACAAGATCAAGGCTTGTTTATTTATCAAGGCCGTCAATATCATTTTATGCAACTCTCGCTACCCAAGACTGAGCGAGAAGGGGCAAGCTTAATAATTTTCAACAGTCATGACCCACAGACCCTAGAGCAACAACGCACCGCGAAACGTCACGATCTACTCGTGCAAGCTACCAGTATTTTTCTACTGCTGGGTATCGTGGCTGGAAGCGGCGTGGTTTGGAATATCACTCACCAAAAAAATAGCCTTGAGAGCCAATTAGCCTTGGCTGCGATGAATGGAATGTCTGCCATTGTGATTACTGATAAGCAAAACCGGATCATTAAGGTTAATCACGAATTTACCCGTTTAAGCGGCTACCAGTTAGAAGAAGTTCAAGGTAAACAACCCTCTATATTTGCCTCCGGTAAACACAATCAGCAATTTTATGTCGATATGTGGAGATCGTTACAAAAAGAAGGCATTTGGGAAGGTGAAGTCATCAATAAGCGTAAAGATGGCTCACAACTAACAGAAATTCTCCGAATTCAAACCATTTTGGATGATCGAGGCATTATTCAATATTATGTCGCTTCATTTGTCGATATTACTCAATATAAATCGCTGGAAAATAAGCTGCGTGAACAAAGTGAGAAAGATGCCTTAACGGGGATCTGGAATCGACGTAAATTTGACCAACAAATTCACCTCGAATGCCATCGAGTTAAACGTTACCCAGAATATGAACACTCTTGTCTCGCCATTTTAGACATTGATCACTTTAAACGAATTAATGATCAATTTGGCCATAGTCATGGCGATTATATTATTCAGTCCGTCGCTGAAACGCTGCGTGATGGTCTACGCGAATCAGATTTTTTAGCGAGAATTGGTGGCGAAGAATTTGCGATAATTTTACCCCATACCCCCATCGAGGAAGCGCAAGCGGTTATTGAGCGATTACGCATCAAAGTTTATCAACTTCATGCTAAGCGTGTTTCGATTAGCGCAGGACTCACTGACATTATCGGTTCGGAACAAGAAGCTTACCAGCGAGCAGATAAAGCGTTGTATGAATCAAAAGCCACGGGCCGCAATCAGGTTTCCGTATTACTGAGTCGTGAAATGGCAAGATAAGTGATGAAATTCAATCGACCATTCACCTCACCAGCAATGTGCACTTGCACAAATCTGGTGCAAAAGATAAGCATCACTCATCGTGTCTCTCTATTGTTCTAAAATAATAACGATGCTTTTTCTTACTCTTTCAGTCGATATTTCAACTCTATAATGCAGTAGAAACACCGTAAGTATGTCATGAGGTTTTCTCTGCCATAGCGTTGCACCATCGTAGACTAACCTTGAATAAGCGCCAACGATGGCTAATCATTCATGGCGCATTTCAAAATATCAGCACCAGTACAGCCATATTAAGGGCGAGGATAATATGATAAGCGCTTCACCATTTTGGCCCAATATTTGTACTATTCTGTATAAAATTATCCATTGCACAATAATAGGGAGATAAAAGATGCAAGATACCTTAACCGTCGTTTTAGCTGGAGGAATGGGTTCACGCTTATCTCCCCTAACCGATGATAGAGCAAAACCCGCCGTTCCGTTTGGCGGTAAATATCGTATTATCGATTTTACCCTCACTAATTGCTTACATTCAGGTCTACGGCGTATTCTGGTACTCACACAATATAAATCACACTCCTTACAAAAGCATTTGCGCGATGGTTGGTCAATTTTCAATCCAGAACTGGGAGAGTTTATTACGGTCGTCCCACCTCAAATGCGCAAAGGAGGTAAATGGTACGAAGGCACTGCTGATGCGCTGTTTCATAATATGTGGCTGCTATCGCGCAGCGATGCAAAGTATGTTGTCGTGCTTTCCGGCGATCATATTTATCGCATGGATTATGCGGCAATGCTGGAAGAACATATTGAAAATAAAGCAGAACTGACCATTGCCTGTATGGAAGTGGCTCGCAAAGATGCCTCAGCATTTGGTGTTATGGCGATTGATGAAGCGCAACGAATTTGCTCTTTTGTTGAAAAACCAAACGACCCACCTGCTCTGCCGAATAATCCTGATCGCAGCTTGGCGTCGATGGGCATCTATATTTTTACCATGGACACACTAAGGCAAGCATTATTCGAGGACGCGGAGCTTGAGCATTCAAGCCACGACTTTGGTAAAGATATTATCCCCAAACTTATCCCATCGGGCCGAGTATTTGCTTATCAATTTGCTAATGAAAAAGGACGTGTCGCTAAAGATTCTTACTGGCGAGATGTTGGCACACTTGACTCGTTTTATGAAGCCAATATGGATTTGCTAGAACCCGTCCCGCCGATGAATCTTTATCAAAAAAATTGGGCGATTCGCACCTATGAACCGCAACTACCACCAGCACGCACCGTCTCGTCAGCCACCGGAAACGAAGGCATTTTTATTAACTCGATCATTGCCAATGGTGTGATTAATTCCGGAGGCTCAGTACAACACTCCATCGTCTCATCCAGCGTTAGGATCAATGATGGAGCAACGATAGTCGACAGTATTTTATTTGATGATGTCGAAGTCGGCGAAGGCTGCCAGTTAGTCGGATGCATTATCGATAAACACGTCAAGATTCCACCTTATACCAAAATTGGTGTCGATCGCGCTGCTGATTTACAACGCTTTACGTTATCGGAAAAAGGCATTGTTGTCGTGCCGGAAAGTTACCAGTTTTAAACAACCTCGGCTTGAATCGTTAAGTAATAGCATAGAAAAGACCGCCATGTATCGGCGGTCTTGTTACCTGTTACCGTTAACCAGTCACACTAATAACTATGGGCAAGCCACTTCATCCCAAAACCAATTGGTTTGCATCGGTGATTCCCAAGGTCCTGGGTTATTTTTGGCAATAAAACACTTTCCGTTATACGTCACTGTCGTGCCATTAGCGACTTGGCTAACACCGGGTTGCCATTGCACAACGTCTCCAGGTGTGCTACCTCCATTGCCCGGGTCTTCACCATTACCACCGCCATTGCCATTGTCATCAGAAAGGTCGGCCAACGGTAAGTCTGGCTGCTCAGACTTAAAAGCGTACTCTCTGCCATTAATATTAACGCTGTAGTTCGCTGGCCCAGAAATCGGCAAGTAATACACCATATCCAGTTCATAACTCTCTCCCGCTGGTAATGCTTTCCATGCGGGCAATGAGAAGGCAACACGATGCATCGTACCATCTAAGCCGCCAATATTATTGCCTCGCGTATGGCCGGAAGAAATAACCGCTAACCCTGCACCAGATTGATCCTTCGCGTTATCCGGTGTGGAAACGGGGATATCAAACTGGAACTGCGTGCCACCAGGAAGATCAACCCCAGTATGGTTAGTAAAGGTCAAGCGAGGGTTAATGGGATAGTTTTGATCGCCAACTTTAAAGCCATCAATAGTCACGCGAATATCCACCACTTGATCAGGGATGGCTCCCGTCGCTACTCGATTGCCGTAAGGGGCAGCAGATTTAAATTTTTCATACATGGCTTTGGTCATGGTATTACCCATGTGATACTCACCATTACCGCTCGCACAAGCTTGCTCTGTCCAATCGATTTGTCCACGCTGACCATTGGCATCAAGCACATAGCAGTTATAGTCTCCGGCTAATTCCCAGAACATAATACCGCCGATCTCTTTATCAATAACGTAGTCCGCTTTAATAGTGATCGATTGTTTATCTTCGGTAGAAAGGAAGACTCGTTTTTCCGCGTTCCATAACCAAGGAGCGATCGCAACACTGTCAAAGTGACGCTGGTATTGGCCTACCCATGGCGTACTCTCAGGATGCAATCCGTAAGCGGCTAAATAAGAGCCCCAAATACCTTGTTCAAGGTTTTTGGCATGCCACATTGGGTTAGAACCTGCGCCCATTTCATTCCCATTGGCATCCAAATCATGCCACATGTTATCTAATCCTAACGCCCCGTAACCGCAATTATTCTTTTCTCCTTCCCCAGTACCCGCAGGACACTCATTTTGATTCGGTAACGGTGCTCGTCCCCAAAGGCCATTTTCACCTCCCGTCACCCCTTGCCAACCTCGCGTATAGTAAGGCACACCAATATTAATCCGTCCCGCTGGCATTGAGCCACGGAAATAATGGAAAGCCCAATCGGTGTTCAGATAGCCGATGCCACCATATTGTGCTGTCGTATAAACACCCCATTGAGCAAGTTCAGAGTCTTTACCGGTATCGTAAAGAGCGGCATTATGTCCAACATGATCATTCCACGCACCATGTAAGTCATAAGTCATGATGTTGACATAATCGAGGTACTTAGCCACTTCCATGGTTTCCATACCACGTAGTAAGTAAGCAGATGAAGGGGCGGCAATCGTCAGCATATAATGAATACCATCTTGCTCACTGGCGATATCTAATCGCTCACGTAGTACCCGCATTAACTCATGGTAAGAACGCATCAGATAAGGACGACGTGATTCTGCGGAGGCTTTATCATCGGGATTACCGGCACCAGACATCGAGGTTGGATATTCATAATCGATGTCTAAGCCATCAAAACGGTATTGACGCATCATCTCTATTGCTGAATCAACAAAAGTAGAAATCGCCTGATGATTAATAGAACCATCAGCATTGGTCGTCATTGTATAGAAACCACCATCGGCGATTCGTTCACCATTATCGGCAAAATGACCACCCGTTTCCGCCCATCCACCAATCGAGATCAAGGTTTTGACATCATAACGTTCTTTATAGGTTGCTAACGCGCCAAAGTGACCTTTGAAACCGAGTGTCGGATCAATATCAACTCCCTCCCATTCTTTTCCGACTGCGGGGTTGTTGGGATCATCAACATTACCGATGTTGACCTTGCCATCAGAGCCAATACTGACAAACGCGTAATTAATGTGGGTCAAGTTTTGCCAAGGAATATCTTTCACTAAATAGGAGGTTTGAGGATCATCTCCCGCTCGCCAACTGGTGAAATAACCAATCACACGCCTTGGTTGGCCACCCGCCATGATTTCACGTCCTTGCTCGTCGTAGACAGTACAATAAGGAACATTAACGCCTTCAGTTTGATACAAACCATCCGGACGACACGTATTGGCAATAAGCGCATGGGCGACGGTTAATGTTAATATCGAAGAGCTGGATAGTGCACCTTTATCATCCGTTACTTTAGCTTGGATAGCTAAATTTCCAGAACGGGTGACTTCGTAATCAAAAATATATGGCGCTTGTGATACCGTTGCCACGCGTTGGCCGGAGATAAAAAATTCCACCTTAGCCACTTGACCATCGCTATCGTCGGCGTCCGCAGAAACTCTTACTGTATCACCCAACTCAGCGGTGTTAGTTGACAGAGTTATTTCAATCGTTGGCGGCTGATTATCATCCCCCTCCGTATCACCATCTTCACCACCGTTGCCAGTATCACAGCTACCAAGTAATTGCCACGGTGCATAATCACCAGAGAACTGGGCTGGATTATTATTTTGTGTCCAATACTTCGCTTGATAGGCCACATGATTATGCTGAACCTGAGCACCGCCAGTGTATACCGCACTAGATTGCCAATCATCCAAACCATCGCAGTTTACGGCGGCATAGCTGTTCAACGCCAGTAAACAGGAGACGGAAAGTGTACTGAGTGTAAATACCGCTTTGGGTACATTTACTTGCTTTAAGCGCATCTCATTTTCCTTAAGTTATTGTTTCCACGTATTAAAGCGTACAGTCCTTACTCTGCATGCTTTAAATCTTTCGTGAAATAACTGTAGAACAGTCCACTTATTTAGCACCTAATAAAGTGTCAAACTTAAGAATCACTCGCAAAGGAGTGCTTAAAACGTACAAGGTTTACATACTTATTTTGCATCAAGAGCCAACTTATTAAACAAAGGCTAGCTTTCAAAGTTGGAGCATGATACGCAAGGACAACGGATCAATAGTGCACCACAAATAGGCTCAAGATGGTGATGATTAAACTTTCAATAAAGCACCACGTGGAGTGTGATTAAAATGGCGTTTATACTCTCGGCTAAATTGTGAAGGACTGGTATAACCGACCAGCCGCGCAGCATCATTGACTCGCTTACCCTCGATTTGAATTAACTCTTTGGCTTTATTTAAACGGACTTTTTTAAGGTACTGCAAGGGCGATTCCATGGTAACACCACGAAAAGCTTGATGAAAAGCGGAAATACTCATGTTCGCTTCTTCTGCTAACGCATTAACCGTTAAAGATGTGGCGTAATCACGATGTACTTTACTCAGCGCTTTCGCTATTCGAGCATAATGTCCCTCGTGATGAGCCAATTCAAACAACACATACCCCTCTGCGCTGGTTAACGCTCGAAAAGCCATCTCTTCAAGTAAAGATTGCCCTAATAGCTCAGCCTCCAGTCCATCAATCAAAGCATTCATCAGCCGTTTACAACTGTTAAGCATGGGCGGATTCATTTGTACCGATTTCAGGCCACAAGGATTATTAGCATCCACTGACGGTTGAAAACCGTTTTCCTCTAAAGCGGCGACCTGTTTGAGCAATAGTGAATGCTCAATATCAATCGTTAACCCCAATAATGGTTGATTCTGTTTCGCTACCGCTTCACATTCCAGTGGCATCGGCACCCCCACCACCAGATAGTCGTTCGGCCCATAATCGACGGCAATTTCCCCTAAATGGATGCGTTTCTGACCTTGACCTAAAATCACGATCCCAGACTGATAGATAAACGGCTGACGCGGGTTACCTTGACTACTGCGATAAAACCCTACCCCAGAGATCGCAGTGTCCACACAACCTTCGAGTTGATGCAACGCATATTTATCGACATAGTTTTGCATCAATTGCGCCAGATCGGCATTTTTCTCAGTTTGACTCACCATTCTGTCCATATCATCAACCATTGTAGAAATAGGCAATAAATTTACAGGAATGGCTCTATTATCACCACAACCATTCTACTATTATGCATCTTGCAATGTATCAACCCTATACTTGACTCCCCTAAAAACGATAGCCAGATCAGCCATGCTGCATCTTTAAAGAGGCTAAACGGTCGTCATTTCAACAATAAGAGGTACGAGTAATGCAATTTACCTATGTCAATCCGACTCAGATTTATTTCGGTCAGCAGCAAATCGCAGCGATCAGCCAAGCGATCCCACGTCAGCATAAGGTTCTGGTCATCTACGGTGGTGGATCAATTAAACACAATGGCGTTTATCAGCAAGTGGTCGATGCCCTGCAAGAACATACTTGGCTGGAATTTTCCGGCGTCGAGCCAAACCCAACCAAAGAAACTCTTGATAAAGCCGTTGCTATCGTTAAGCAGCAAGAGATTGATTTTATTCTTGCTGTTGGTGGGGGATCAGTGATTGACGGTTCAAAATACGTCGCCGCCGCCGCTAAATACTCAGGGGATGGCTGGGATATCATGTTAGGTAAGCACCGTGTCACCGATGCCACACCGATTGGCGCGATTCTCACTTTGCCCGCTACTGGCTCTGAATCAAACTCTGGAGCAGTAATCACTAAAGCAGAGACTCAGGATAAACTTTCCTTCTTATCGCCACACGTACAACCTAAATTTGCCGTGATGGATCCCGATGTAATGAAGACGCTACCAGAGCGTCAGCTTGTTAATGGTTTGGTGGATGCATGGGTGCATATTTGTGAACAGTATCTCACCTATCCAACCCAAGCGATGGTCCAAGATGGCTACGCTGAAGCACTACTGAAAAATCTATTGGTGTTGGGCGAAGGTTTTGCACAAAGAGATAACGACGCTTGGCGTGCTAATTTGATGTGGACGGCTAATCAAGCACTGAATGGATTAATCGGCAGTGGCGTTCCCCAAGATTGGGCGACACACATGATTGGCCATGAACTGACCGCGTTATGGCAAGTGGATCATGCTCGCTCATTAGCCATTGTCCAACCCGCTCTACTGCGTAACCAATTAGCCGCTAAGAAAGCAAAGTTGGAACAAATGGGGCAACGGGTATTTAACTTAGCACCGAGTGAAGATTTAGCATTATGTACTATTGATGCGATTGAAGCGTTTTATCATCAGTTGAATGTCGATACTCAGTTTTCTGCGCCCAATATGACCACTAAGCAAGCTGTCGATAAGGTAATTGAACAGTTGGAAGCGCATGGAATGATTGCTTTGGGTGAACATCAAGCGATCACCCTTGAACAATCACGCAATATTCTTACACAAGCTTTTATTTAATCGATCAGAGCAGTACTGCGGTGCTGCTCTTTCCTGCCGTATTTTTAATCCCCCAATAATAAGATTTTTAAATTTGTGACCGCTATCATTTTTTATTGACGGTAAATTGAATCTCTTCTACTATTTGCGCAACTTTTCATCTGAATAGTGTGACCATTGTGACCATTCATCGCCTTAACATACTGATGTTTGTATTGTTAATGAGCTTGTTTTTTGCTCAGGCGGGCGTGTATTCACAAAATCATCCGACATTTTCATTGAGTGATTCTCATCTTACTGTTGTTCAAGATGATGCAAGAGTTTTAGCTCCGACATCCAGTGACGTCAATTATAGTAAAGAAGCCTTACACCCTCATCATGCTATCCATCATTTAAACCATTACCGATTAAATAGCGAAGATGAATACGCTTCATTGGGGCTGAGTCCTAACTACTACTTACTCGCTGAAATTGTCTTATTGCCTATTGCTATTCTATCGATTGGCTATCGCCCATTGTTCAACCCCAATATTCATTGGTCTTATTATACACATCGTTCATCAACCTGTATTTATGGCTGTAACAATAACAACCTACAATACAAGTTTACCCATTCTCGTCATTACTAATTTAAGACTGGTTTAGTCTTTCATAAATACCATATTGCTAAAAACTGATCTTCTTTGATAGACGGTATGTATTTCTATACCTAATCAACTAACCATCAGTAAGATAATGGTTTATCTTTCTAACCACTTAAATATTTTTAACTAATAACGAGTTATATACGATGAAACTTAAACATAAACTTATTCTTTCTTTATTAATACTCATTTTCATCATGAGTAGTTTTACTGCTTGGTCTGCATCTCATCATCCTGTTATCGACAGTATTGTATCCACTTATAACCCTACATGAGGTGCACATAATGAAATTCATCCGTAATGAATGGGTATTATTTATAGGATTATTAACTGTCCTATTTTTCAAAACAATCGGTAATGATCTTTTACTAGGCTCTAGCAGTAGTTTTTTGTATTGGTCATCCGCTGGTTTTCTATTTATTATTGTTATGTTGTCTATCTTTGGTGTTGTAAAACACTCTGATGCATTAGCAATTAATCTTGGCGATCCGTTAGGGACTTTGATATTAACGCTATCGGTGATTTCCTTAGAAGTAATCATGATTTCATCAGTGATGTTGACGGGAGACTCGAACCCAGTATTAGCCAGAGATACTATGTTTGCTGTCATCATGTCGATACTCAACGGCTTAGTCGGTGTAGCATTACTCATTGGAGGTCATAAATATCATATACAGAAATATAATATTCAAGGTATAAATTCTTATTTAGTCGCAATTGTGCCCTTAACTATTTTATGTTTAATACTACCCAATTTTACCAGTAAGAATGAGTTTGGTGAAATGTCCTTCATCCTTGCTTCGGCTTTGGTGGTTATCTCTATTATTCTTTATGGTATCTTTTTATATGTACAAACAAAAAGCCATAGTTACTTTTTTATCGATGAAGATAACGATCATACCGATGAACACCATAGTATTCTAGGTAGTAATACTTATCACTTTTTATTATTATTTGGCTATTTGATTGTGGTTATCTTTCTTGCCAAGAGTATTGCCATACCTATTGATGCAAGCATTGGACACTTAGGTGCTCCCGCAGCATTAGGTGGACTAGTCGTTGCATTGTTAGTACTCGCTCCTGAAGGTGTGGGAGCAATCAAAGCATCTTTAAATAATCAGTTACAAAGGGCTATGAATTTATTCTTTGGTTCAATATTGGCAACGATATCACTGACAGTACCTGCCGTCATTATTATTTCTAATATCATTGGAGAACCCATTATATTAGGTTTAGAACCCGCACAAATGATTCTTTTGATCGCAAGTTTAATGGTCGCAAGTATTAGTTTTAGACATGGTAAAACAAATATTCTTAATGGAGTCACTCACTTATTTTTGTTCTTTATCTATCTTGTGCTGATTTTCGACTAATCACTCCCCCCCATCATTGGTTTGTCGCTATCTTGATGGGGGAATGGCGTTTACAAGATTCAACGCCATCGTCAACCAGATAAAATAGCTTAAATCGTACCATAGCAAGCGCCAGTTCGAGTTTTTGTCGTAAAGTCATTGAATAAGCGTATAGTTTTAGTTATTTAACTCTGACTCTCTACCGATTAGGAAAGATGGCAATGAAAAAAACAACACGCATTATGGCTGCGAAAAAGCACGTCGCTTTAGTTGCTCATGATAACTATAAAGGCGAATTGCTACGTTGGGTGGTTGAAAACCAATCTAAGCTTGAAAAACATGAACTGTACGCAACGGGCACAACTGGTCATATGCTCAATAAAGAAACCGGATTAGCGATTACCAGCATGATCAGTGGTCCAATGGGTGGCGATCAACAACTAGGCGCTAAAATTGCCGAGGGGAAAATAGATGTCTTGATTTTCTTTTGGGATCCGCTCAATTCTGTACCACATGATCCAGACGTTAAAGCTTTATTGCGGATTGCGAGTGTGTGGAATATTCCTGTCGCCACTAACCGCGCTACGGCAAAATTTTTATTTAATTCAATACTCATGGAGCAAGAAGTCGAGATCGAAATCCCTGATTATCATGCCTATCTTGCTGACAGAACGTAATGACTTCATACCATATCGATAAGCGGCGATTGGATCCTTAAATACTTTCGCGTTGTCGATGAATGATAGCAGTAAGAGAAGAGGCGTGTTATCACGCCTCTTTACCGACTCAGGCCATCGCCTGTTGCGATAAAATCACTCTGCAACCCGCCTCTTCCATCGTTTGCCAAGCCTTATCAATATCACCTTGTGCCAAATCAACCCCGCGACAAGCATCTTTAATGACCCAAGTTTTAAATCCTAATGACACAGCATCCAAAGCGGTAAATTTTACGCAGTAATCTGTAGCCAGTCCGGCAATATAGACATCACTGATCGCGTGTTGCTGTAAGTACTCGGCTAATCCTGTTGCATGGCGACGTTGGTTATCAAAAAAACCACTATAGCTATCGATATCAAGATGAGTCCCTTTGTAGATAATATGTTCGATAGCATCGAGATTAAGGCCTGCGATAAACTCCGCACCGACGGTATCTTGCACACAATGATCCGGCCATAATATCTGTTCAATGCCAGAGAGCGAGATGACTTCCCCAGGCGTTTTACCTTGAGTAGAAGCAAAGCTCGCATGCCCTGCAGGATGCCAATCTTTGGTGGCAATAACATGGTCAAAATGGGGCATTAATAAATTAATCACTGGGACGACACTCTGTCCTTCAGGAACTGGCAAAGCGCCATCGGATGCAAAATCATTTTGCACATCTACTAAAATCAAAGCCTTATACATACTATTCCTTTATTTATATCGATTTACTGACTGGATACCCCTCGGTGAGTAACTCTTGAATAAAGCAAGAGCCATTTCCGCTATAAGTTATCCAGACTTTCTCTTTGGCTCGGGTCATGGCGACATAAAATAGACGGCGTTCTTCTGCAAACGGAAAATCCACTTTAGATTGAGTTAAAGCACTATCTAAGTGACAAGTTTTCACTCGTGCAGGAAACTGCCCTTCATTGACCGCTAAGATAATAACAAAATCCGCCTCTTTGCCTTTGCTTGCATGACAGGTCATAAAGTTGATCTGCAGCGAGGCATAACGCCGTTGCCATTCTGCCAGATGCTCTGGCTGATGATAATGGTTACGACCTAATAACAACACTTGTTTCGGCACTTTAGCCTGACGATTAAGTTTATCGAGTATTTTTTCAATTTGATTACTGGCGCAAAGGACCACCGCTTTCTGCTTCTGCGATTTAAAACTATTCAGCGTCTTGGGTAACTGATGAGGATTTTTCTGCACAAACTGATTGGCCACCAAACCAATTTGATCGTTAAAACGATAAGTCGTATCAAGATGATGAATGGTCGACTGCGGAAAGCGCGCTGCAAATTCCGTGGTTAAATTGACATCCGACCCAGCAAATTGATAAATCGACTGCCAATCATCGCCTACCGCAAATAAATTGGGGCGATGCGGAGCCTGTTCACACAACGCTTGTATCAACGCCAAACGAGGGGGAGAAATATCTTGATACTCATCGATCATGATGAATTTCCAAGGCACAGAAAACTTCCCTTTGCGTACATAATCCGTCGCTTGGCTGATCATGATATTAAAATCGATCTGCTGCTCATCTTTCAACATTTGCTGCCATGCTTGGTAGCAAGGCCAACACAAAGCAAGTTCACTATTCAAACGAGGATAATCAATATGATCAATAAGTTGCTGCTGAATCGCTTTTTTCGTCGTTCCCAGTTGAGCGAGTTGATCGAGCTGCTTTTCCAACCATGCGATCAGTTTAGGGTTTTCAACGTGACTCCCTAGCTCATCATCACCGACTAAATAAGCAATCGGCCACTGTGCTAGATGTTTCTGCCAACGCTTAAAATTGGTTGGTGTCATCCAGTGCCGCTTCAACCAGTCCGTACACCAAGCTTTTTTCAGCTTATCATCCAATGCCAACGGAGAGATCACAGCGGGTTGATCTTCCACTTGATTAATTATTGATAATCCCAGTTGATGAAAGGTGTTAATACGAATGTTATCGGCGGCAAGACCAATCTTATTTTTTAGACGTTGTTCCATCTCATTAGCAGCGTCTTTACCAAAAGCCACCAACAATAATTGCTCCGCTTGCGCCAAATGGCTCTGTAATAAATAAGCCACTCTTGCGGTTAATACACTGGTTTTCCCTGAACCTGCACCAGCAAGCACTAAGTTATGATCATCATTGAGCAACACGGCTTGCTGCTGAGATACATTAAGCGGTGAAGATTCAAGCTGTGAAAAAAGAATCGTCCAATTTTGACGCTCAATATCTAACCAAGTTTGATTACGTCCTTGTAAGGCTTGATCAGGAGTTAACAACCAAGGCACTAATGATTCCATCGCATGAGGCAAATGCTTGATGGCCTCTTCTAAGCTCATATTCATGGCTGCCAGATCGGTAAAGACTTGATTGATCCACTGCTCTAATGGGGAATGCGGTAAAAAAGCTGGCAAATGTTGTAAATGGTGCAGTTCTTGCTGCCATTGAGGTAAATGTAATCTCAATTGCTGACATTGCTGATGAAACCATTGTTGATAAACACTGACGATATGATGTGCAAATTGTCGAGCTTGTGGCCAAGGTAAACCTTGTACGACCCAAACGCGTTGTGTGTCTTGTTCCGGATGAGCAAAAAACTGTAACTCAGCCCACAAAATGCCCCGTCGAATTTTGACCTGTCCATTCCAGATGGTAAAAGGGATCCGTTCTTCACTGTGCAACGAAGAAAGCACCAAACGCTGATTTTCTAAGCCAACATGGTGATATTCATTAGCAATAAAAAATTGTGCAGTTTGGGTTGCACTTAGCTGCATTTTCGGCGATTCCTATCGATTTTATCAACCTACATCATAACTCAATCATCAATAGCAATGAAAAATTAATGTCAATAATGAACAACTCACTAAGACAGAATGACAGTTTTATTATTCTTGATCAGAATGTTAGCGTAAAGTTCTGCTAAACTGAGTGTTTTAGGCTTGGCATCGATTCTCACTGTGCAGCGACTTCATTTACTTCGCCTTTATTGGGCAAACAAAACCATTAATTACTGCCTACTGATCCTGATCACGCTCTTAGGTGTTGTCATTCCCGCTTGGCACTACCAAGTCAACACTTGGATAACGCCCCTGATCCTGGGAGTCATTGCCGCCGCCTTAGCAGAGCAAGATGATAAATTTACTGGTCGCTTAAAATCGATCATCCTAACCTTTATTTGTTTTGCGATAGCGGCCTTTTCTATCGAACTCTTATTTGATATGCCATGGCTATTTACCATTGGTTTATTTATCTCAACCTTCACTTTTATCATGCTGGGGGCTATCGGTACTCGTTATGCCAGCATTGCCTTTGGCTCTTTATTGATCGCCATTTACGCCATGCTGGGGGCAGACAAAAGTACTAACCTTTGGTTCCAGCCGTTATTATTACTGACCGGCAGCGCGTGGTATTACCTTCTGTCAATGCTGTGGCATGCATTTTGGCCAATGCAACCCGTCCAACAAAGTTTGGCTAACGTATTTGTTCAACTTGGTCACTATTTTGAGGCTAAGGCCGAATTATTTTATCCTGTCTCCAATTTAACACCTCAACCCCATCGAATTAATGAAGCCAATTTAAATGGCGCAACAGTGAATGCGTTGAATCAATGTAAAGCAACCTTGCTTGCCCGCTCAAAACGAGGGCATGTTGATGGCGCCAGTGACCGTTTCCTTAGTCTGTACTTCGTGGCGCAAGATATCCACGAGAGGGCCAGTTCAACGCATTATCGCTATCAAGAACTCGCGGAATCTTTTGCACGTAGTGATGTTCTGTTTCGCTTTAAACATCTGTTACAAGCACAAGCCCAAGCCTGCCACGATATTGCGCTTTCCATTCAGCTCGGACAACGATATCAGCACCGCAGTGATTCGATCATCGCTTTAGATGAATTACAGCTCTCTTTGGCGTATCTACAAGAGCAACAACAGCGAGAGTGGAAGCAATTTCTAGCTCAGCTCAGCTATCTATTTAACAATCTCGCGACGGTTGAAAAACAGCTCAGCAACGTCAGTAATCCTGATGTGCAAAAGACCGAGGATGATGTCTTACATGACACAGAAGCGCACTCGGTCAAAGCCATGTGGCAACGAATTCAAGCCAACTTCCATCGTGACTCATTACTGTTTCGTCATGCCATTCGTATGTCTATTGCTCTCACCGCAGGCTACGGGATTTTACAAGGATTGGATTTAGACCGCGGATACTGGATACTGTTAACCACCCTGTTTGTTTGCCAGCCTAACTACGCGGCAACACGGCAAAAGCTGGTTTCACGTATTATTGGTACTCTCGCTGGGTTATTAATTGGCGTTCCGCTTCTAACCCTGTTCCCCTCACAAGAGAGCCAGTTAGCTTTTATTGTAATTTCCGGTGTGATGTTTTTCGCATTTCGTCTCAATAACTACGGTTATGCGACCGGATTTATTACCTTGTTAGTGCTGTTTTGTTTCAACCAACTCGGTGCGGGTTACGCGGTAGTACTGCCACGTTTAGCAGATACCCTGATTGGCTGTGCTCTTGCTGTTGCCGCGGTGGTGTTTATTTTTCCAGATTGGCAATCAAAACGGCTTCATAAAGTCATGGCCGAAGCGATACAAGCCAATAAACAATATTTAGCACAAATTATTGGTCAATATCGTATCGGTAAAAAAGACAGTCTAAGTTATCGCATTGCGCGACGTGATGCTCATAATCAGGATGCTGCTCTTGCTGCAGCGGTCAGTAATATGCTCGCAGAACCGGGAAAATATCGCTCCGCGACCGATGAAAGCTTTCGTTTTTTAACCCTCAATCATGCACTACTGAGTTATATATCAGCGCTCGGTGCACACCGTACTCGAATCGATGATGAAAGTATCCACCAGTTAGTGCTCGATGCCCATCGAGTTATTCATCAACATCTTGAGGTATTGTATCAGCAATTATTCACCCATTGTGAACAGTGTGATACCAGCGATATCGACAATATTGGCTTGGAGAAGCGACTTTCTGAATGGCGAGAAGAGGATGATAGCTCTGCACGTATGGTGCTCCAGCAGTTGTATCTTATTTATCGGATGTTTCCAGAACTGCACTCCCTCGCCAGTAAATTTGCCGTCCGAGTGCAGTAATTGTGCATAGTCAAATCAACCACTCTCGACGGCCTATTATGGGATAAAGTTGCACTCAACCGCAGACAGGCGTATGCTTAAAAAAACAGCGAGGAAGTATTATGTCTGTCTCTGCCGTCTCTTCTGGTTATCCTATCATTCAACAGTCATCGAAAATGGCGGGTGAAGCGGCGCATGAAATTCAACAGGCTCAAATCCACTCTTCTCGTGTGCAGCAAGACCCCGCTTTGCAACTCAATGCTCTTGATAATAAGCCAACTCCCCCAAGCAAAAAACCCGACTCCGTTAATGCATTAATCAATCTCAATCAAGCTCAACAATACAATCGTGTAGGAGCAAGCGTCATTCAACGTGAACAAGAGATGATCGGCAGCCTACTGGATGTTCGTGTATAATCCCTCGTTCAGCGATAAGTAGTCACAGCCATTGACATTATTAACAACCATAAATTGTCAGCACCGATGACTAGTTATTGAGTTTGCTGACTCGCTCAGTACAATGCTCGAAAAATTTTAATTGTGATCTCTATGTCTAAATTTACTCTGCCATCGTGCGGAGAAAGTCGTGCTTTCTCCGCTCTTTCATCTGCTGATTCATTACAAGATGCCTTAGCACCACATTTTGAGCCAGCAAGCAAAACGCTGATCGCAAGCTCAAAAATGACGCCACACCATGTAGAAAAACGTTGGCAAGCCCTTAACCAACCTGAAGCGCAGGCACAATTATGGGATAACCAGACTCAACAAGATCTCGCTCATTACAGTAAAAATATTGAATATTTTATCGGTACCGTGAAAGTTCCTGTGGGCATTGCTGGTCCGCTGCGAGTCAATGGCCTGCATGCTAATGACGACTTTTTGATCCCTTTAGCGACCACTGAAGCGGCCTTAGTGGCCTCTTATCATCGGGGATGTAAATTGATCACTGCCGCTGGCGGAACCAGTGTGATGCTTCTCAATGAAGGCGTCACTCGTACTCCAGTCTTTGCTTTTGATGACCTAGCGCAAGCTGGGCAATTTATCGCTTGGGTAACCACACAATACGAGCAGTTTAAACAGCTAGCTCAAGCGACTACCGCCCACGGTCAACTGCATGATATAAACGTGACGATGGAAGGTAACCATGTTTATTTGGTGTTTGATTATCTAACCGGCGATGCCTGTGGGCAAAATATGGTGACCATTGCCACTAATGCTGTCTTTGAGTTTATCGTTCGTCACTCTCCTATTGAGCCGCGGCATGCTTTTTTAGATGGCAATTTATCGGGTGATAAAAAAGCCAATAGCCATGTTTTACGTCATGTACGCGGTAAAAAAGTCACCGCTGAAGTGCATATCTCCGCAGAACTGATCAAAAAATATCTGCATACGACTCCCGAAAGCATGGTGAAATTTGCAGAAATGACCACAATTGGTGGCGTAATCAGTGGTAGCGTCGGAATTAACGCACATTATGCCAATGCTCTCACCGCTTTCTCTATTGCTTGTGGTCAAGACCCCGCTTGTGTGGCGGAATCTGCCGTGGGAATCACGCGGATGGAACTCAACTCACAAGGCGGATTGTACACTTGCGTTACCTTACCGAACTTGATGGTCGGCACCGTCGGTGGAGGCACGTCATTGCCCAGTCAAAAAGCATGCTTAGCACTACTTGGACTGACGGGAAGCGGTAAAGCTCGAGCCTTAGCCGAAGTCGTCGCTGGTTTATGTTTAGCGGGAGAGTTATCAATCGCAGGGGCTTTCAGTGCTGGACATTTTTCAAGGGCGCACCGCAAACTTGCGCGCTAATCCATTCATAAAGGGAAGGTTCACCTTCCCTCTCAGCGGGGTGGACTTAATCATTATTCAATCAGCGTTAAGAGTGAGTCACCACAATGTCTCGCTGAGTGACACTTACCCCTTTAATCTGAGCATAGACCTGCATACCAACGTGTAAACCTAGCTCTTGTAGCGCCCATTCAGTAATCGTTGACCATAACCAACAGCCGTCGGCTAAAGTTAATTGTAGCGCGACACTTTTACGGATTTCTCCTTGCTGAAGATGCTCGATACGGGTGATTTTTACCGGCAAGATATTGCGAATTGATGTCGCTTGAGGAAACTGCCGTGCCACTGACACATCGGTAGCGCGGATTTGTAAACGCACTCTCTGCCCCTCTACAGCATCTTCAATTTGCTGTACCCATAAACCGACCTGCTCACTCAAAGCAACATAACTCAGACCATAATCTAGACGGTGATGAGTAAGATTGCCTACTAGCAAAGTACTTTGTTCGCTGAACGACTGCCATGGACGCATCAACGAGGAGGACCATACCTGCTCAATCGGCCCAGATAACCGCTCTCGTCCTTGATCTAATAGCACCAAATGATCCGCTAAGCGTAAAATCTCACTCATGCTATGCGTCACATACAAAATAGGAATGTTGATCTGCTGACCAAGGCGCTCTAAAAAAGGCATGACTTCTCTCTTACGAGGTAAATCTAACGAAGCCAGTGGCTCATCCATCAATAATAAGTCAGGTTTGGATAATAAAGCCCGACCAATCGCGACCCGCTGTTTTTCGCCTCCCGATAAATCATGTGGATAACGTTCAAGTAACGCATTTAGACCTAACAGACTCACTATCGACGTAAAATAGCCATCGTCGGCAACCGATACACCATAAGTCAGGTTACCACGCACTCGATAGTGGGGAAAAAGTCTTGCTTCTTGGAAGACATACCCTATTCGACGCCGCTCAACAGGAATATTAATCCCCTGCTCAGAATCAAATAACACTCGATTCGCTGTTTTTATATAACCGGAATCTGGTTGTTCTAAGCCACTGAATAAGTTAATTAATGTCGTTTTTCCTGCACCTGAACGGCCAAAGATGGCACTGACACCACGGCTGGGCAAGCGCAAATCAACATCAACCTGCATACAACCAAGCTGCTTTTTCACTTTTAGATGGAGGTCGGTCATTGATTCATCCCTAAGCGACGGCGTGTACGCCGATTCAACCATTCAGAAAAAAACAGCGACAATAAGGCAATCACAATCGAAATAAGACACAAACGGGCGGCTTCCATTTCTGAACCGGGAGTCTCGAGAAAATTGAACATCGCTAACGGTAGGGTTTGTGTCTCTCCTGGAATATTGGAGACAAAACTGATCGTCGCACCAAACTCACCTAAACTGCGTGCAAAAGAGAGCATCGTGCCGGTAATAATCCCAGGTAAAGTCAACGGTAAGGTGATGGTAAAAAAAACTTTCAGCGGCGACGCTCCTAATGTGCGCGCAGCTTGCTCAAGCCGAGGATCAACCATTTCAATACTCAAACGAATCGCTCTGACCATCAAAGGCAAAGAAATCACAAAACAAGCGAGTACGGCTCCACGCCAGCTAAAACTAAAAGACACGCCAAGCCATGTCTCTAACCAGCGACCAATAACGCCTTGTTTGCCCATAGTAATTAACAATAGATAACCGACGACAATTGGTGGCAATACCAAAGGGAGATGAATAAGACTATCGAGAATGCCTTTACCGATGAATGTTTTTCTCGCCAATACCCAAGCAAGGATAATACCAATCGGCAGCAACCAAATAATGGTATAAGTGGCGACTTTCAGACTGAGTTGCAAAGCAAGCCATTCATAATCACTGAGCAAACGGTTCATGCGCCATCTCTGTGGTAAATCCATAGCGAGCCAATATCGACTTTCCCGTTGGTGACGTGGCATAATCAATAAAAGTTTGGTTGCTTGGCTTATCCGTCAACCTCAATAGAGGATAATGAATGGTATTGTGTAAACTGACATCAAATACGGTCAAGGTCGTCACTTTATCACTCGATTGAGCATCAGTTTGGTAAACCATTCCCAAAGATGCCTCGCCTCGCTCGACCAAAGCCAGAGCTGAACGAGCATTATTAGTCGGAGCCAAATAAGATCGCACCTCATCCCAAACCCCAAGCGAACTCAGCACTTGCTGAGCATAAATACCAATAGGTACGGCCTCCGTATTACCAACCGCTAAACGGCTTTTGGCTAATCGCTGTAGCCATTGCTGCGAGTCAGCGGCATCAAATGGTGCAGAGGAAGCCGTAGCCGGCTGGATCAACACCACACGGTTACCAGCAATTAAAGTTACATTTTCACGGCCAATATGTAGCTTCTCGATCAGATACAGTGCCCAGTCATCATTGGCGGCTAAAAATAGATCCGCTGGCGCACCACGCTCAATTTGTCGGGCTAAAGCGGAAGACCCACCAAAAACAGGCACGACTTTTGTAGGATGGCTCGCCTGATAGTGCTTAATCAATTCGTTGACGGCGTTGGTCATCGACGAAGCGGCATATAAGTGGAGCGTCTGTTGTGCCAACAACGAGGGACTGAACACCAGCAGCAATAATGAAAATGCACCTTTTAACCCTTTCAACATAGTGATATTGCTTCCCTAAATGGCAACCCAAACGGATTAACTAAAGTTCGAACTTTGGTTAACCGCTCATTTTGCGCCTATTTTACCAGCAAAGTATGAATAGAAGATTGATTAATTTACTGAAATGGCCTGTAATTCGCATACGATTATTGTATCTTTACGCTTTCTTCTTCTAGGATGAACATTTCATGCTCCCAAGACTCTCTAGCAGCATTCTTTTATTGTTAGTAACGCTAACCTCACATGCCGCTTTCGCCAATAATTTTAATTACAACTTTTTTGAGATCAGAACGGCACTAAATCCTGAATCGTTCGGTGGAGAGTTTAATACTTATTTTACCGAAAATTCGCACATCATTGGCCGAGTCGATTCCCGTTTTGAAGGGGATTGGGATGCCGCCGTTGGTATGGGCTTCAATGGTCCAATCAACCCTTTTGCCGATATCTATGGCCAAATGCTCGTTCATAGCACACGAGGCAGTCGTGAGGAAGGCAGTAAAAATGACATGATGATCGAACTAAACGTCGGTACTCGAGTATGGCTGACCGAAACTTTAGAGGGGCATATGCGCATTGGCCGTAATGAGGATAACTCGATATTTATCGCGGGCATCCGCTTTCACTCAACCCAACAAATGGCACTAACCGCTGAAGTCCGTAATGCTGGTATTTGGGGACCACAAATTGGTATGGGAGTTCGCTTCCATTTTTAATCGATTAGTAGCATCCTCTCTGTTGTGATATCGACTTGAGCGCTGATACTTCAACAATCATCAGCGCTCTGAGTTAGCGCGTTCTTGTTTAAAAAAGCACAGAGCTTGATAAAACATCTCTTCCTTGAGCGGCTTCACTAACACGTATTCCGCTCCCGCCTCAATGAAGGCTTGTTGTGTCTCTAGCAAACCATCGGCAGTGCAGGCATAGATCGGTAACGAGCGTTTCATCTCATGCCGAATAATCCGCGTGGTATCAATCCCCCCCAAATAGGGCAATTGATTATCCATAAAAATCAGATCGTAATCTTGTTCCTTTACCCGCTCGATAGCTTGTAAACCATCACTGACCCAATCAACCTGTATTGAATATTTCTTACAAAACGCTTGTAAAATAAAGGCATTCGTACGGTTATCCTCTACCAATAATGCACGTACAGGCTGAGTAAATAATTGATAGCGATCCGTATTAGCCTGTTGGGCTTCCCTCAAGTCCTCATTAACAACAATACGAATAGGAAACTGCAAATCAAAACGCGTACCATAACCAATCGCTGATTTTACCGCGATTTCACCATGCAATAATTCAACCAAACTACTGACTATCGATAAACCTAAACCACTGCCGCCGTATTCGCGAGTCGTGGTCGATTCCGCCTGTACAAACGGCTCAAAAATGCGCTGTAAATCCGTTGCCGCGATCCCGATACCCGTGTCTTCTATGCAAATCATTAACCTATCGATGTCGCCTTGTTGAATAAGCCCTAATTTAATGCTAATCGACCCCTGATGGGTGAATTTAACCGCATTACTGAGCAAGTTGAACAAGATTTGATTTAGGCGTATTTGATCACTATACAAGCGAATTTCAGGTTCAATAGCACATTCAATCATTAGCTCAAGTCCCTTTTCTTTACATAGAGGGCCATAGATACGCTGAATCGCCGAAATCACATCCAGGATCGGAAAGTCACTATTTTGGATGAGAAATTTTCCCTGCTCAATTTTTGAAAAATCGAGAATATCATTCAACACAGCGAGTAAATGCTCACCGCTGCTGCACAATACATTCACTAACTCTTGTTGCTCTTGAGTAAGCGCGTTTTGTTTTAATAATTGAGAAGCACCTAAAATACCGTTTAATGGCGTCCGTAATTCATGACTCATTTTGGCGAGAAAATCAGCCCGCAACCGAGCAGATTCTTCAGCTTGTTCACGAGCGAGGCGGCTTTGCTGCTCTGCTTCCACCATCGACGTGATATCTTGTCCTTGAGTCATGATCGAAACAATCCGCTCATCTAATATGATCGGTGACAAATTCCATAAAATGGTTTTACCATCAAGCTCTGTTTTGAGCGCTTTGATAATGTTACCTTGTGCCGCTTGCTGTACCGCGACAATCAACTGAGGTTTTACCCGAGCAAAAAGAGAATGCTGTTGAGAATAATGACTGAGGAAATAAGCCTCAGCCGACGGATTCATGCGAATCAATCCCCCCTGAGCCGTCCATAGCAGAGTCGGCAATAACGAAAAATTAAAGAGATCCTCAAACTGTTTTTCTTGCTCGGCCAGTTGATGAAAGGTGCTTTCTAACGTACGTCCAAAGTGATCAAACTCAACAATTTGAGACCCCGGGAAATAGGCACCTTCACGTAGCTCAACCACTTGATGGGTATAGGTCATCAAACGTGCCATTTCGTTTTCAATTTTACGTTGTAACCACCAACGAACAATAATGAAAACGAAAGCGATCGCCGCAACGACAGCAAACATCCAAAATAAGTAATTATTACGCAGAGAAAGCGCATTTTGGTTACTCTGCACAGCGTATACCGTGAGAACGGTTGGCGCTCCGGCTAAAGTTAATGGTGTGCGACTCACTACATACTTACCATGAACGTCGTAACCTTCTTCGCCTTCTTTAACTACCTCATCCGCTTGATAAGCTTCTACCCCTGTGAGGGTAGAGGCTAACACGTGCTCTCCCGCAGCAAGTACCAGCTGTTGTGAGTCACTGCGCTCACGTAAGTTTTCGACTAAAGCAACATTATTATTCAGCACCAGACTAATGTATAAAAAACCTAAAGACTCACCGCTTACGGTATCAACAATCGGCGCGCGGCGAACCAAAAGGTAAACATCACCCATTACCGATGGCGTAGTGATTAAATGCCAATCATGACTAAAAGCCACTTGTTCAATAATATGAGTAAACGTGCTGTCCGCTAAACCATAAAACTGGGCATTGCCATCATCCCAAATCGGCTGACTGACATTAGCGACAAATCGAAAATCCGCCATATGGCTGATATCCGTTTGATCAATACTCAGAAAATACTGTTCCAGCTCATTGGTTAACCGACCGTGCAACGCATGAATTAAGGTGGCATTTTTCGCGCTGCTGTCTTGGTGGACTTTTAAGATAGTCAGACGAGAATTAAAGATATTCTGAATCAGATTAGCCGTTTGATTAGTGGTCCGTATCACTTCTTGAGAAATTAATCGGCTACTAACTTGATAAGTATGAAGTAAAAGACCAAGCGTTAATAAACTCAACGTCATCACTATCGCTCGACTGATCAGGGTCGCTATATTGTTTTTTTTATCAGCCATGATGAACCTCGGCACTGCAATTACCTTCAATCATGATTAGCGATCAGAATATCGGAACGCACGTTGTTTAAATCGCTCAACTTGTTCAGCGGTGGTCTCTTGGGTCACTAATTCAAATTCACCCGAGTAAACCAGTGGCACTGGCAAACCTGCCAGATCTCGTTTAATCGCTTCTGCCATCGCAATACCCGTATCGTCATTCATACGCATGACCGTGACTGCCAATCGGCCTTCTTGCAATGCCTCAAGTTCAGCCGAGCCTCCACCCCAACCATTAAGATAGATATCTTCACGTTCAAGCTCTTGCAGGGCTTTCGCTGCACCGAGCGCAATATCCGTCGAGCAAGCATAGAGAAAAGCGATTTTAGGGTTATTGTTAACGATATCGAGCGTCGCCTGATAGCCGCTTTCCACCGTGGCTGTGGTGTAATAAGACGAGGCTAAATGAAAATGGGCTTTAACATGATGGATAAAACTGTCTCCACGCGCTTCGCTAATATACCCTTCTGAAAAATACAGCACCGCATAATCTGCACCTTGTGGTCGCTTACGCTGGTAGAATTCGGCTAACTGCTGAGCACCAATTTCATGATCAAACCCCACATACAACAAAGGCTGACGCCCTTGCCAATGGCGGATGGGAGTAGTGATATTTTGTAAAATAACTTTCGTCTCTGAGTTATGCAGCACATGATCAATAAATTTTCGATGGCGCATGGTATCTAAGGTAAAAATCAGATAATCGGTTTTATTCTGCACCGCTTCCATTAAAGAAATGCTTTGCTGTCGGGTATCTAAACTTGGCCGAGTAAAAACTTGGTGTAATTGATATTTAATACCGAGTTCATGCATACGAGCTTCAAACGCTTTGATGTTACGTATCCAGTAGTCTGACACTTGCTGACCCGGATAGATGACTGAAATCGTGACGGGGCGCGTTTGCTCAAGTGGTAATGGCTCGGCTCTATTCTGGACACTTTCTGCCAATAAGTCAGTTAATACCTGTTGTTCGGGATGCGCATCCAAAAAGGCTTGATAATGCCAATAGTCACTCAGGATTTGCGAGGGATAGGCAAAGGCCGTGATGGGTAACCAGCTCAATAACAAAATCAGCAGTCTTTTCTTCATCCCACTTGTTATTCCTTATGGCTCGGTTTCGGTTATCTGCAACTCAGTGATCAGGGGAGATCAAATCCCCCCATAACTAAACGCTCTTTTTGCGCTTTGGTCAGGCTTTTGATCCGATGTTCTAATTGCAAAGCTTGGCTTTTACTCGGTCCAACATGGTGCTGCCACACTAAGCTAAGCGGGCCTTTACCACGCAAAGCTTTAGCGCCACGTCCTTGTTGATGTTGAATAAAACGCCGATCGATATCGGTTGTTATTCCACAATATAGTGCATTTCTAGACGTTCGGATCAAATAGACCCACCAATCTGAGTATTGAATGGGATCAGACATACTTAGTGATTGGTGATCAACGCACGTAATTCAGCCACTTCATGACGTAACATCGCCACTTGTTGCTCCAGTTCATCAATACGTGATGATGGTAACTCCATCTCTGTGCTTGCAGCGACACTGTGCATATCGACTTCACCGCAAAATAAATGCTGATAACGCGATTCTCGTTTCCCTGGTTCGCGAGCTAACTTAACCACCAAACCGCGCTCTAATAACTGCTCTAAAATACTTTCGGTTTCTTTCACATCACTAAAATGGCACAAACGGTTAGTACGAGTGCGCAATTCCCCCGGTGTTTGCGGGCCACGCAACAGCAAACAACAAATAACCGCTAATTCTTGGTTATTGAGCTTTAGATCACCAAACTCTGTGTTACAAAAACGATGCTGATACTTAGGCGTGCGACTATTAAAACTACTTTCATCACTGACTAGGCGACGGGCAATCAGCGCTTCAACCGTATCTTGTACCTGCGCCTCTGATAAATTGACTACCGGATCGCGATTACTTTTTTGATTACAAGCAGTCATCAAACTGTTCAGAGTTAATGGATAATATTCTGGCGTCGTGATCTCTTTTTCTATCAAACAACCGATAACCCGTGCTTCTAAAGCGGATAGTTCACTATGCATGTTGATTTCCTTCTAGTTAGCATCTGCACCTTGTACAGTAAATTAATGTTCAAGCATCAAACTCAAGCGGATGATTCTTCCTTGCTCATCAATGACAATCACTTTCGAACGGTTGAGCTCAATCTCACAAGCTAATAATTGCTCTCTTTCATGAAGATAAGCTTGGCGAAGCTGTTGATGGGCTTTGCTTTCATGGTGGGACGCAGATTGTTTAGGAATGACAATGTCTGAAAAACTAAGTAGCAAAGTATTGTCCTGTTATACGTTAAGGCAAAGAGAGATGACCGAATGGCTGAGACCAGTCCGAGCAATAGGCATACTTTATCTCCATACGCTGAGATAATCCATGCATCCGCAGAAATACGTATTGCAAAGCTGGTCAACGCAGCAAGTGGAAGGGTATAGCGTATTTCAAGTCCACAATACAAGCCCCGATAAAATAAAATCGATTTACTCGCTATTTATTGGTGATTTCTTGGTCAATACGGAAATAGGTTTGATCTTAGGTCTGTTATGCGCCTTTGCAATGTGTTTTAATTTCTCTGCCCAAGTTACCTCAAGAGGCAATGCATTCGTACCACGCTGAATTTGGCGTCTTGATATCGCCTGGGTAGATAGTGGCACTCATTATAGGAAAGGGATCTATGAACAGCGTATTTGAAATTGTGAGCTTGGCTCGTCGTAAGAACAAACTGAAGCGTGAACTGCTCGATAACGAGAAAAAAGTTCGCGATAACCGTAAACGTGTAGATTTACTGGAAAACTTAGTCGATTACATCAAGCCAGATATGACTCAAGAAGAGATCATTGAGATTGTGAAAAACATGAAGTCTGACTACGAAGATCGCGTCGATGATCATATCATCAAAAGTGCTGAAATTTCTAAAGAGCGTCGTGATATTAGCCGCCGGATCCGTGAGTTAACTGAGCAAGATAAACTCATGACCCAAGGTGGCGCTAAAAAATAATTGATTTCATATCAGTAAGCCGAATAAACATGAGATTTATTCGCTGCGATGCAAGTCCGCTATCAAGCGGACTTTCTTTTGTCATTTATTCAATAATCAACAAAATATGTAATAACAAAACTATTATTAGCATTAATCGTTTGCGTAATCGCTAACCCTCTCCGAAGCTATTTTTGAGGGTTTTATCACACATTCACCGTTGCTATAGTTTTAGTTAGTTAAATTAATCCAGCCATTATCGGTAAAGCGTTGTTCATTTTTCATCGTGAAAAGCAGCGTAGCGCGACTGACCCGGCTTGGGCCAACGGCAAGAGGAACACACAAATAATGGATATGAATATGGTTGATATCATGGGCTATGCGGCCTCTATCATGGTTGCAATTTCCCTAACGATGAAAGACATCGTAAAACTTCGCGTACTTAACTTTATTGGTTGTAGCTTATTTGTCGGCTATGGACTGATGATCGATGCTTGGCCAGTGGTCGCAACCAACGCCTTTATCGCTTGTGTTAATGTCTATTTTTTAGCTCGGATGCAACAAGCAAAAAAGAGTGAAGGCGTACAGAACGCCGCTTAAACTCTGTAACCAATTAAAAACCACGCGCCGAACAGTAAGAGACTCCGAGCGCGTGGTTTATCTTCACTAGTTTTAGGCTAGTTTATCCATCAGCGATATCGATTTAGTCCTCTTCGTGATGCTCAGCCGCCCATGATTGAGCGCACTTCACCGCACGTTTCCAACCTTTATAACGACGTTGACGTTTTTCTTCATCGTGGTGTGGCATAAAGGAGCGATCAATTTCTGCTTTATTTTTCAGCTCATCCAAACTATCCCAGAAACCAACCGCGATACCCGCTAAGTAGGCGGCACCTAACGCAGTCACCTCGGTCACTTTGGGGCGATGCACTTCAGTATCCAACACATCGGATTGGAACTGCATTAAGAAGTTATTGGCGACAGCTCCGCCATCAACTCGTAAAGCAGCCAATTTAATGCCTGAGTCCGCTTGCATGGCATCCAAAACATCTCGAGTCTGATACGCAATACTTTCTAATGTCGCCCGAATGATATGGTTCGAATTCACACCACGCGTTAAACCGACAATAGTACCGCGAGCATAAGCATCCCAGTATGGCGCACCTAAACCTGTAAAGGCAGGCACCACATAAACGCCATTGGCAGTATCGACCTTAGTAGCAAAATATTCTGAATCGTGAGCATCGGAAATTAATTTCAACTCATCACGTAGCCACTGAATGGATGCCCCACCCATAAACACCGCGCCTTCAAGAGCATAACTTGGCTCACCTTTAGGGCCACAAGCCAACGTCGTCAATAGACCATTTTTTGAAGTCACTTTCTCTTTGCCCGTGTTCATCAACAAAAAGCAGCCCGTACCATAGGTGTTTTTTGCTTGTCCTGCTTCAACGCACATTTGACCGTAAAGTGCCGCCTGTTGATCGCCAGCAATCCCAGCAATTGGGATACGAGTTCCGCCTTTACCACCAATGTTGGTTTGGCCATACACTTCTGAAGAAGACTTCACTTCAGGCATCATGCTTAATGGAATATCAAACTCTTTGAGGATTTTCTCATCCCAGTGTAAGTTATTGATATTAAATAGCATCGTCCGAGAAGCGTTGGTGTAATCCGTAACATGAACACGACCTTGAGTCATCTTCCAGACCAACCACGTATCTACCGTACCAAACAGCAGTTTACCCGCCTGCGCATCTTCACGGGCTCCGGGGACGTTATCTAAAATCCATTTGACCTTAGTGCCTGAAAAATAAGGGTCAAGCAGTAAGCCAGTATTCTCACGCACATACGCTTCTAACCCATCACGCTGTTTTAGTTGCTCACAAATTTCAGCGGTACGGCGACATTGCCAAACAATCGCATTATAAACGGGTTTCCCCGTCTCTTTGTTCCAAACAATGGTGGTTTCACGCTGGTTGGTAATACCAATCGCGGCAATTTCATCACTACGGATGCCCGATTTGCCCAGCACCTCAATCAATGTTGAACTTTGTGTAGCATAAATTTCCATTGGATCATGTTCGACCCAACCAGCTTGTGGATAAATCTGAGTAAATTCACGCTGAGAAACACTGACGATATTGGCATCATGGTCAAGCACGACCGCCCTTGAGCTGGTTGTACCTTGATCCAATGCAACCACATATTTTTGCTCAGTCATGGTCTATTCCTTATTCACGTTCTAATAAATGGGTTAATAAATTATGCACGTTAAACATGTGCTTGTTCGTTATCTTCTACCACATCGCATTGATTAGGTATGGTACAGCCCGTGCCTTCTGTTGGCAGGTAAGCAGCGATAAATTTAGGGTAAGCCCATGCACCAAAACAAGCTCCAGCAATCGGCGCAATGATCGGCACAATAAAGTATGGGATCTCTTTCGCTCCGGTTAGGGCATAATCCCAACCAGCAAAATAAGCAAATAATTTAGGTCCAAAATCACGAGCTGGGTTCATTGCAAAGCCAGTTAGTGGGCCAAGAGAGCCACCAATGACAGCAATCAAAATACCAATCAATAGTGGGTTCATCGCGTTACGATGCGCACCATTATTCTCATCACCGAGAGCGAGAATGACAAACATCAGTACTGCGGTGATCACAAACTCTACGGATATTGCCCCAAAGAAAGAGAGAGAAGGATGAGAATAGGTCGAGAAAATCCCTGCGGTCGCTAAACCAGCTTCACTGCTACGGACAAAATTGTGGGCGATTTCATAATCGACAAAAAGGTTGCTGTATAAACCGTAAACCAGCGCAGCAGAACAGAATGCCCCAAGCAATTGCGCGATAATGTAGGGCAGTACTTTCGCTTTATCAAAACCATGAAATGCAGCTAAAGCGATGGTCACCGCTGGGTTAATGTGTGCACCGGAAACACCTGCGGTACAATAAATAGCAATGGCGACCCCAAGTCCCCAGATAATACTAATTTCCCACTGACCAAATTGCGCTCCAGTCAGTACTAGCGCAGCGACACAGCCTACGCCAAAAAATATCAGCAATCCTGTGCCGATAAACTCTGCGATACACTCTCCTAAAAGAGTCTGTTGTTTTGTTCGAGCCATAAGTAAGTGTCCTTTTCCGTTTACACCGTTATTGCACACCGCCACAGGGTGATACGGGGCAAAATCTCGCATAAAAAGATCACTTCGAAAATGAAAAAACCTCACAAATGAGCGTTCGAACACAATTTTGTAATCAATAAGAGTAGTTTTTGTTAATTAGAGCCGTATTTTGATCTCAAAAAATATCGCCATCACGGTGAAAAATCACCGCTATTAACGCAGACGAATTACGTGATGTGAAGAATGCTTTGATGGTAATGAAAGGCGTACTTATAACTAAATATTAGCAAAAATTGATATAAACATCGAAGATATGTCAAATCGGAAGGCAGAAACCATTAAAGCAGTGATCAAGTAACAAAGTTTAAATCAAAGACCAAGATACTTTTTATTCACTCATTTAAAAAATTTGCGTTTACGTTCGTGACTCTACGCTTTATCACTCACCAGTCCATCATGTGAACAATAAGTAAATAAACGTCGTCAAACATTGCTCATTTTGTTTATTTATTCTCTATCAATAAGCAACTTGATGACAAAAACCTACTATTAAATTTTCGTTCGAGCTTTTGTGAGCAACCTATCGAACATTTTAAGCTTAAAATGACACACTAATGGTAAGTTTATTGTAAATAGATTGAGGCAGAGGTCATGACGACGAAGCAAACCATAGAAACCGATGTGGTGATCATCGGCGGCGGCGCGACAGGAACTGGAATTATGCGTGATTGTGCCTTGCGAGACATTCGCTGCATTTTGGTTGAAAAAGACGATATCGCCTCTGGTACAACCGGAAGAAACCATGGTCTACTCCATTCCGGCGCTCGTTACGCCGTCACTGACCATGAATCCGCCAAAGAATGTATTCAGGAAAACCTGATTTTAAAACACATTGCTAAACATTGTGTGGAAGCAACGGAAGGCCTATTCATCACACTGCCCGAAGATGATATCGCGTTTCAAGATACCTTTATCACCGCTTGCCAATCAGCAGGCATTGCCACCAAACGACTCACTGCAAAAGAAGCGCTGCGCCTTGAACCGAATGTCAACCCAGCTTTAATTGGCGCAGTGCAAGTTCCTGATGGCACTTTAGACCCCTTTCGGTTATGTGCGGCTAATGTGCTTGATGCCAAAGAGCATGGCGCGCAAATCCTTAACCGCACTGTCGTTACCGGCCTTATTCGTCAAGGTGATACTGTGCTCGGTGTCCACTGCCAGCAACTTGGTACTCAGCTTCAATTTGATATTTTTGCTAAACAAGTGATCAATGCCGCTGGGATCTGGGGACAAAATATCTGTGAGTATGCTGATCTCAATATCAAAATGTTCCCAGCCAAAGGCTCACTGCTCATCCTCGATTATCGCATCAATAACCTAGTGATCAATCGCTGCCGAAAACCCTCCGATGCCGATATTTTAGTGCCCGGAGATACCATTTCTTTGATTGGTACCACTTCAGAGCACATCGACTACGACCAGATTGACAACTTACACGTCAGCGAGCAAGAGGTGGATATTTTGCTTTCTGAAGGGGCAAAATTAGCTCCCATCATGGCCAATACCCGAGTATTACGTGCTTACGCAGGAGTAAGACCGTTAGTGGCGGTGGATGATGATGGCAGTGGCCGCAATATCAGCCGCGGGATTGTGTTATTAGATCACCAAGAGCGCGATGGCCTGAAAGGGCTAACCACCATTACTGGCGGTAAATTAATGACTTATCGCTTAATGGCTGAATGGGCGACCGATATGGTTGCCAAAAAATTAGGCAATACGGTTGCCTGCACCACTCATACTCGCCCTCTTCCCGGCTCCAACCAAGCAGAAAAACCCATCAAAAAAACTGCTAGCCTAGCTAAGCCTGTTTATGCATCGGCGCTTTATCGTCACGGTGAGCGAGCTGAACAGTTTTTGTCGGCGGATAGCAAAAGCCAAGCCATCATTTGTGAATGTGAAATGGTCACCGCGGGTGAGATTGAGTACGCCATTAAACAGTTAGATGTTAATAATCTCGTTGATCTGCGTCGCCGTACACGCCTGGGTATGGGGCCATGCCAAGGGGAATTATGCAGTTACCGAGCTGCCAGTTTATTTCAAGACTATGCAGGCATCTCCGGCCAACAATCAAGCCAACTGTTGGTCGAGTTTTTAGAAGAACGCTGGAAAGGTATTAAACCCATTTTCTGGGGAGACGCACTGCGCGAAGCAGAATTCAGTTATTGGATTTATGAAGGACTATTGGGTGCGAGCGATCTCCCTCCCTCTGCAACGCAACCTAATCAAGAGGAGACGCTAGGATGAAATATGATGTGATCATTATTGGGGCTGGCATTGCAGGTTATAGTGCTGGGATCCGCTGCTTGCAAGCGGGGTTAAAGACCGCCTTGATCAGCCAAGGACAAAGTGCGCTGCACTTTTCATCCGGTTCCATTGATGTCCTGGCTAAGTTACCTAGCGGACAACTGGTTGATTATCCTTTTCAAGGGATTACCCAACTGAGCGAACAAGAACCGAATCATCCTTATAGTAAAGTCGGCGCCTCAACGTGCCGCCAAGCCCTGTCTTGGTTTCAAGCTACGCTTCAACAACATGGTCTGCCATTAAAGCAGCAAAGGGATGACAGTAATCATTGGCGCATTACTCCTCTAGGAACCTTGAAAGCGACTTGGCTATCACAACCTTATGTCTATCAACATAAAAAGTCGTGCGATTTTAAACGGCTTGTGTTGGTGTCCATCGAAGGTTACCGAGACTTTCAGCCACCGATGCTACAAGATAACTTACGTTATTTACCGGAGTTCTCAACCATCCCCAGCACGATTGTCTCAATCTCGATTCCTGGTTTTACTGAGCTACGGCATAATCCCCATGAGCTACGCTCGATTGATATTGCAAGGCTACTTAAAACGCCCACGGCATGGCAGGCATTTTGTGATCAATTAACGCAAGCAGCTAGCGGTGATGATTTAGTCATTCTACCCGCGATTATGGGCAACGGTGATGGACTACAGCTACTCAACAAATTGCATTCCACGACGGGTTTAACCTTGCACGAAGTGCCGACCATGCCGCCGTCATTGATGGGAATAAGAATCGAAGAGTCGCTGAACCGAACCTTCTTATCCCTTGGTGGTGTTCATTTAAAAGGCGATAAAGTCTGCAAAGGCGAGTTTAGCCATCAGCGCTTGAACGCGATATACACTAAAAACCTAACGGATATGCCGCTTTACGCTGATCATTTTGTCATGGCGACAGGCAGTTATTTCAGTCAAGGCTTAGCCGCTAACCATCAGGGGATCAATGAGCCTGTCTTTGAGCTGGATATGAGCTGTATTCAGGATCGGAAACGATGGCGTAACCACGATTTTTTTGCTCAGCATCCTCATCCTTTTATGGGCTTTGGCGTCACCACTACCGCTTCCTTGCATCCGAGTCGTCAAGCTGAAGTGATTAATAATCTCTATTGCTGTGGCTCGATGCTTGCGGGCTATGATCCCGTCTTCGAAGGCTGTGGCGGCGGTGTTGCCATTGCGACCGCTTACCATGCGACATCGCAAATCATCACTCAATATCAGGCGCAAGCATCGACTCAGGAGGCTCTGGTATGAACCATTCTTTTGTTGCCAATGCACCGAAAAACACCTCATTTGATCAGTGCATCAAATGTACCGTGTGTACTGTGTACTGCCCCGTTGCCAAAGCGAATCCACTGTATCCTGGACCCAAACAGTGCGGCCCAGATGGCGAGCGCTTGCGGATCAAAAGCGCGGAATACTACGATGATTTACTAAAATTGTGCACCAATTGTAAACGCTGTGAAACCGCGTGCCCTTCTGGTGTGCGCATTGGTGATTTGATTGCCGTTGCACGAGGTAAATACGCGAAGAAACCTTTAAATCCTAAATTAATGCGTGATTATGTACTCAGCCATACCGACTTGTTTGGCTCTCTCGCGACACCTTTTGCTCCCGTCGTCAATTTTGCCACCTCACTGCCGCTGGTGAAAAAAATCATGCACAAAACCATCGGTGTGCATGATCACAAAGCTCTACCGAAATATTCTCATGGCACCTTTCGTCGTTGGTTCAAACAACAAAAACAGCAACAAGCCAGCTATCGCCGCCAAGTCAGTTACTTTCATGGTTGCTATGTCAATTACAATCATCCCCAATTAGGGAAAGATTTTGTGAGAGTGATGAACGCGATGAATATTGGCGTCAGCTTGTTAGATAAAGAAAAATGCTGCGGCGTACCTTTGATTGCCAATGGCTTTCACGATAAAGCGCGCAGTAATGCTCTACTTAATGTCAAAAGCTTAGAAACCGCAGTGTTGGAAAGACAGACCAAGGTGCTCTCAACCTCATCGACCTGCTCTTTTACTCTGCAACAAGAGTATCCGCATGTGCTAGGCGTTGATAATAGCCAAGTGGTGGCAAGCATTGAGTATGTCACGCGTTTTTTACTCAAAGAGTTTATGAGTGGCAATGCGCCGAAGATGAAGCCGGTTAATCTTAAAGTGGTTTATCACACTCCTTGCCATTTAGAACGCAGTGGTAATGTTATCTTTACGATTGAACTTCTGAAAATGATCCCAGGTTTAGAGTTGGTGGTTTTAGATAGTGAGTGTTGTGGTTTAGCCGGTACTTATGGCTTTAAAGCGGAAAACTACGATGTGTCAATGAAGATCGGCTCACACCTGTTTGATTCCATCAACACGGCCAAGGCAGATTTCGCGGTCACCGACTGTGAAACCTGTAAATGGCAGATAGAAGAAAACACCACCGCCGAAAGCATTCACCCGATCACACTGCTGGCAATGGCGTTAGCCTAAAACAGGATAGCCAGCGTATTCATGTACGCTGGCTATCAACAGTGGCGCTCATTCACTGAACCCCAAAAGGGTTACCGTTGCCACTAAACTGCTATTGAGCTATTGAGCTATTGAGATAATGGGCGCTGCTGACAATGCTCAATCGCTTTTTCTAGCAATTGCAATGCGCTTTGCTCACAGGCCGGTAAGTGGGCATCACTACGGCCTAAAGGCGTTACCCGTGAACCCCACTTAATATGGCCAGCGCCCCAGGTTAAGCCTGCACCGAACGCGGCAAGTAACACATTATTATTCGGTTGAATCTTACCTTGTTCCAATGCTTCACACAGGGCAATCGGCACGGTTGCGGCTGATGTATTGCCGTATTTTTGAATATTGATAAACGCTTTATCTTGGCTGATCCCCGACAAATCACACAGGGTTTGGATAATGCGAATATTCGCTTGGTGTGGGATAACCACATCCACGTTCTGCTGCGCTAAACCACTGGTGGTTAATACTTGCGCCGCCGCCGCTCCCATCCCTTTAACGGCTCTTTTAAAGATCTCTTTGCCAACGAAATCAAACGCCCAATAACCATTATCTGCGGCAAAACGATCCATTGAGCTACCAAATTTCGGTACCGCTAAAATGTCACGTCCTTGGGCGTCACAGCCAATTTTGGCTTCTTGTAGACCGACTGCTTGCTCTGTCCGGCTTAACACCACGGCACCAGCACCATCACCAAATAAAACAGCGGTGTCACGCTTAGTCCAATCGATATAAAAAGACAGTCTTTCTGCACCAATCACTAAAGCATGTTGGTAGCGCCCCGCTTGCATCAAGCGAGTCGCTGTTTCTAAACTGTAGATAAAACCAGTACAAGCAGCATTAAGATCAAAAGCGGCTGCACTGTCTATGGCTAAGTTCTGCTGGATTTTTGAAGCAATATTAGGGATGAGTGAATCGGGTGAACAACTGGCGACAATAATTAAATCGATATCTTGCGCATCAATCCCGGCACAAGCCATCGCGTGTTGAGCTGCCACGGTAGCCAAATCAGAGGTGTTCACGTGGCTAATACGACGAGATTCAATCCCAGTACGAGTACGGATCCACTCGTCATTGGTCTCTAAAAAGGTGCTTAAATCATCATTTGAGAGCGTGGCAGGTGGCAAACATTTACCCCAACCGGTAATTTCAGCATAATATTGAGTCATTATAATCCTGCTTTTCGTTGTTATGCTCTTGCTACTGGTGAGATCAAATAGCAAAGAAATAGGCATTTATTGTTTGGAATGTTCAGCACATTCACTTAACCAAACGGCTAGTATACGCTGATTTGCCTCATCGCGCTAAGCGCGGATTGGCAAAGCAACACCATTATAAAGAGGAAACCATGTCAACGTTCACCACTCGCTGCCCAGCTTGCCATGGGCTTAATCGTATCCCAACAATCCGTGTGTCTGAAAGCCCACGCTGTGGAAAATGCCAAGCCGCTCTGCTTGATGGCGCACCGATTGAAGGAACAATCGATAACCTAGAAGCACTGTTAGCCAGTGAACAGCCGATCGTCATCGACTTTTGGGCACCTTGGTGTAATCCCTGCGTCGGTTTTGCCCCCATTTTTCATGACGTAGCCGTCGAACGTCAAGGGCAAGTGAGATTTATCAAAATCGATACTGAAGCTCAGCAGGCGCTGGCAGGAAAATATCAGATTCGTAGCATTCCCACCCTAATGGTATTTAAACAAGGCAAAAGAGTCGATGTTCTCAATGGCGCTTTACCAAAAAGTCAATTCGAACAATGGTTAAACCAAGCATTAACCAAATAAATTTCATCGAAAAATAAAATGAAAAGTTGGCATTTTTCTGCCGATTATGTCAACTTTACTACACTTAATCATGGCTTATGAATTGATAAATTTATTTTATCGTCATGAGCATTATTTTTCGTTTTACCTTTCTATTTTTAAGTCCCATATTCGCCGCGAAACCCCAGTCCAATTCTTCATTCGAGGCGATAACTATGGACATGATTACTTCTCCCGTTCATCGTATTTCAGTACCTGTTATTGCACTCACTTTGTATGCTATCGCTTCAGGATATCTGATGAGTGTTATCCCACTCATGCTGCCACATTATGGGTTAGAGCTTTCTTTAGCCAGTTGGCTAGCCAGTGTTTTTTACGCTGGCTTGTTACTGGGAGCGCTGTTTATGGAGCAGTTAGTCAATCGCTTTGGGCACCGTAATACCTTTATTGGCTGTCTATTAGTGCTATTAGCTTCTATCGTGATTTTGCCCGTTTTTGCCAATAGTCTAACTTGGCTTAGTGCACGTTTTATCGCGGGCATTGCGGTGGCGGGTGTCTTCGTTGTGGTTGAGTCGTGGTTACTGCATGGTAATGAAAGTGGCCGCGCAAAACGGTTAGGTATTTATATGGTATCGCTCTATGGCGGTACTGCGATGGGACAACTGGGAATTGGTTACTTAGGCGTAAATGGCTTGATTCCATTTATTGCAATTGGCTCCTTATTGTGCTTCGCAACGGTGATTTTAATCTTTGGTCAATCTGATCAACCGTCTACCGAAGCAGGACAAAGTCTGTCTTGGAAACAAGTGACCAAATTAAGCCATGCTGCCATCATTGGTTGTTTAGTTTCAGGACTGATATTGGGCGCTATTTATGGCCTCATGCCAGTAGAGTTAACACAACGAGGCATTAGTCACTCAGAAATCGGCAGCTTAATGGCACTGATTATCCTTGGCGCAATGGTCGTTCAACCGATTGTTCCTTGGCTATCCAAACATCTGGGTAGAACCTTATTAATGGCTTTCTTTTGTTTATTAGGGGCTTCTGCGGCGGTATTACCACTATTAGACAGTAGTGTGACAACGCTCGCGATCAGTTTATTTGTACTGGGGATGGCCACCTTTGCTCTCTATCCAATCGCAATTAATCTAGGTTGCGACAAATTAGATGCCCATTATATTGTCTCTGCCACTCAGGTTATGTTGTTTAGTTATAGTATCGGTTCTGTTTTAGGACCCGTTATCGCTGATTGGTTCATTTACACCAATCAAAGCTTACTCGGTTACCTTTTTGTGACGTTATTGATCACTTGTTTGTATATGTTGATGGCAAGTATGAAAACCAAGCGTCAATGGGTGGCCGGAGAATAACAACACGCAATAAACTTGATTGAGTTCGCCCTTAAAAACCAGTATGCTGCGCGGCTTTAGGGCCACTTGGCCCTAAATTGATTGTCATCGAGCAGATAAATATGAACCGTAAAAAGAAAATCAATCAAACACTACAAAAGCATCTTAAAAAGAAAAATGCCAAGCTACATGGTACCAATAAACCTCGTTATATTTCTAAAGCGGAACGTGCCAAATTAGAAGCCGAACAAACCGTTTTAGAAACCACAATAACCGATGCTGAACCGCAGGCCGATAACGGGTTACAACAATAAGTCTTGCTCTATTGGCACAAATTGACTGGCGACATCAATTAAGCTTTGTGCCGTCAGTCTTGGCACACCATACACCTCAACCTTAACCTGAAAACGCTGCTGAATGCGTTCTACTAAAGGTTCAAAATCGCCATCACCGGACACTAAAACGATCGTATCCACTTGTTGAGCTAGCTCATAGGCATCAAGCGCAATTCCCACATCCCAATCTCCTTTCGCGCTGCCATCACTCCGTTGGATAAAAGGTTTCAACATCACCTCAAAACCCACGCCACGTAAAATATGATGAAATTGCCGCTGTTGAGGTTCTTTACTAGCAATTGCATAAGCGTTCGCTTTGAATACATGACGGCCTTGCGTTACTTGTCGCCAGAACTGATTATAATCAAAATGACGCCCGTATCGCTCTCGACAAGTGTAATAAACGTTTTGTACATCAACTAAAATGGCAATTTTTTCCATCTCATCCTGCTTATTGTATTAAATTCAACTTAACTCCAATCACTTGGAGTTGCAAAAAAGATGAGAGCAAATTATCGCACTCACCCTTCTACGAATGATGCAAACTTTACCACAGCAAACGAAGTTTACTGACATAAAATAAGCAACTATTTTAGTATTTTAAACAGCATAAAAATTTATAAATTTGACTTTAAAACAAAATTGTCGCTATTATCTGCATCGAAAAATGATTTGTACTCTAATCATTTATTTACCTTTTGACGTATTCATCACTGGTCTACACGTAGACGAGTGACGAATGCGAAGAACATGTTTGAGTCATCGTATGCAAAACACATTAAAAAAATACAGTATTGAAACAACCGATTATCATGTCGGTAGGGATAATGTACAAAAATGGGGATTTGATGTTCATAATCCCGTCTTCGGTATCAGTGCCGGATTCATTCTACTATTCCTTCTCTCCATTATCTGGGTCGGCCCTGAGATTGCTAAATCCGCACTCGACACACTTAAAAATGGCATTATTGAACAATTTGATGCCTATTTCATGTGGATAACCAATTTCTTCCTTCTCTTTGCTATGGGATTAATGATCTCTCCTTTAGGTAAAATTCGCCTTGGTGGACGAGACGCAACCCCTGATCATTCTAGAATATCTTGGCTATCGATGCTTTTTGCCGCAGGTATGGGCATTGGTTTATTATTTTGGAGTGTCGCCGAGCCAACCGCTTACTATACCAATTGGTGGGGAACGCCCTTTAATGTCGAGGCTTATACGCCAGAAGCAAAATCTCTTGCTATGGGCGCGACCCTATTTCATTGGGGAATACATGGTTGGGCGATTTATGCGATTGTCGCCTTAGCATTAGGCTTTTTCTCTTTTAATAAAGGTTTACCACTTTCCATTCGCTCGGTCTTTTACCCTATTTTTGGTGACCGCGCATGGGGCTGGCTTGGTCATGTTATTGATATTATGGCCGTATTAGCCACTTTATTTGGTTTAGCGACCTCGCTGGGTTTAGGGGCTCAGCAAGCCACTAGCGGTATTAATTACGTTTTTGGCACCCAAGGTGGGATCGGGATGCAATTTGCCGTGATTATCTTTGTGACCTTGATTGCGATCATTTCTGTCGTGCGTGGCATCAATGGTGGTGTCAAGGTATTGAGTAATATCAACATGGCTTTTGCTCTTGCTTTATTGATTTTTATTATCAGTGTCAGCTTTCATACCGCATTACAATCGATCCCTGCGACCTTCATGGCTTATATCGAAAACATTCTTCCCCTAAGTAATCCTCACGGTCGTGATGATGAAATCTGGATGCATGGCTGGACAGTCTTCTACTGGGCTTGGTGGATCTCATGGTCACCATTTGTCGGTATGTTTATTGCGCGAGTATCAAGAGGCAGAACGGTCCGTGAATTTATTCTTGCGGTGATATTTATTCCAACCTTACTGATCATCGTTTGGATGTCCGTGTTCGGCGGTATTGCTTTAGATCAGGTTTCTAATAACATTGGTGCGCTGGGAGCACATGGGTTGACGGACATTTCGTTAACATTATTTCATGTCTACGAGCAGATACCATTGGGTAGCGCACTGTCGCTAATCTCGATTGTGCTGATCCTAATATTTTTCATTACTTCAGCCGATTCAGGCTCTCTGGTCATCGATAGTATTACCGCCGGAGGAAAAGTCGATGCTCCAGTATTACAACGTATCTTCTGGGCAACGGTAGGCGGTTCCATTGCTGCCGTACTACTCTGGGTTGGCGGCTCAGAAGCGCTACAAGCACTGCAATCCGGCGTTGTCGCTACAGCCCTACCTTTTAGTTTTGTCTTGTTACTGATGTGCGTAAGCTTAATCCAAGGCTTAAGAACCGAGCAAGGGCTTTACTCTTAATCCATCTGATCAAAATAAAAAAAGCCAGCCACGATTAATGGGCTGGCTTTTTTCTAATTGGAATACCCGCCCTCAATATCATTAAGTTAAATAGAGAGATTAATATTGCGGCGATATAAATGAAAAATTAGAAACAACAGAGACAAAAAAACCAGCATCTAGGCTGGTTACTTAAAAAATGGAGGCGCGTCCCGGAGTCGAACCGAGGTTCACGGATTTGCAATCCGCTGCATGGCCACTCTGCCAACGCGCCTTTGTATCAGTATGTATCTTGGCTGATGGTGCCCCGGGCCGGACTTGAACCGGCACGACTCGAAAGTCGAGGGATTTTAAATCCCTTGTGTCTACCAATTTCACCACCAGGGCAACGCAAATTGCGGTATGGCAACACCATCTGCTCTTTTGGGCTTTGCCCTGAGAACGAGGCGTACTTTACCGCATTCCTCAGCAAGGTCAATAAAAAAATGTGATTTATCAATCAAGTGATCAATAAATGAACCACGCCGTATAATAGACAACCGAACCGAACAAAGTTCAAACACCGAGTAGGCTTTATTCTCTAGATTGAGATTTTCAAATAACAGTAGGATTTCTGGATTACTTGATCAAGATGGGGCCAGCCGCATCATCGAAGCCTCTCAGCGTTTCTGACCTCGAGGTATTAGCCCATCAAATTGTTTTCATTTTTAGACTGCCGAACTTTATTCTTTACCGCCATTAAGCATAATGAACATATTCGATAATGACTTGATTACCTTCTATCGACACATTCTGAATATCACCATCAATGATCACTCGACTTTTGAGACTGATCACCTGCTTATCATAAGCAGATGCCGTTTTTAAGCTCGGTATCACCCTATGAGGCTCAAGGTGCAAATGCCGACAAAATTGGCTAATGAAGCTCATCGATAGCGGTCTATCGCCCCGCAGCAATTGAGAAAACTCTATCTGAGTTAAGTTGAGTTGTTTCGCCATCTGCATCTGAGTTAAATGCATTTTCGCTTTTTGTGACATCCATACATTATACAAGGCTTGGCGATCTTCGGCGCTAAACTCCATTTTTCATCCTTTAATGAGTGCAATAGATAATACTTTACACAGGGTGACAAAAAGGACTCGTGATAATGTCAGTGGCAAGTTAAGGTCTGTTTAAATTTCGCTTGCTTAATATTGAATATTATTCAGCCGCCAGCATTTACTGAGCGCTGGCTAATCAAAAATGAGTAAGATATATAATCAATATTCCCTTTCTACTTGACGCTGCAACGGTGTTGGCTAGGTCCGTTATCCCAATCACATAGTCTGCCTATGCTCATAGGGCTGCATTCACTTACCGCCTACCTGCAACTTCAAATAATTTGGGTATCGAGTGTAACAGCAGAGAAAATGTCTCTCTGCTGTTACATGATGAGAGAGGGGGCTTAGAACCAGCTAGCGAATAAACGCTTGATTCTATCGACTGTTCGCTTAAACCAACTGCCTTGCTCAACGCTTTCTAAAGCAACCAAGGAAACCTCACCGACCTTGCGATCATCGACTTGGTATATCACTTTACCAACGATATCACCTTTTTGGATCGGAGCTTGTAAATCCTTATTCATCTCGATCAAGCCACTGAGTTTAGGTAACTCACCTTTAACGACGGTTAAATAAGTTGTCTCGGCAACCCCAACAGGCAACTGATCTTTTTTGCCCATCCACACCCTCGCCTGCTCAATCGGCTCTCCTGCTTGATGAGGCGCTATGGTTTCAAAGAAACGGAAGCCATAGCTTAGCAACTGCTTACTGTCGGCTTCTCGGCCTTTAGCGCTATTGGAACCCATAACGACAGAGATCAAACGCATGTTACCATTGGTCGCCGAGGTGGTTAGACTAAAACCAGCCCCGCTAGTGAACCCAGTCTTCATACCGTCAACATTCATGCTCCGATCACGCAATAAACCATTACGGTTATATTGAGTGATGCCATTATAAGTAAACGATGTTTCACTGTAGAGCGGGTAAATTTCCGGTAGATCACGAATAATCGCTTGCGCCAGCTTAGCAATATCATAAGGCGTACTGTATAGACCTGAGCTGTCTAAGCCATGAGGATTAGTAAACGCCGTATTGGTTAGTCCAAGTGTGGCTGCCCAAGAATTCATTAAATCAACAAACGCGTTTTCAGAGCCAGCGACGTGTTCTGCGATAGCCACACTCGCATCATTACCAGATTGAACAATCAAGCCGCGATACAAATCCATCATATTGACTTTGGTACCGACCTCAATAAACATTTTTGAGGAATCGGGAAAGTTTCTTGCCCATGCTCTTTGGCTAATCACCACTTGATCATCAGGGCTAATGTTACCCCGCTTCATTTCTTGTCCGGCAACGTATGACGTCATCAGTTTCGTTAAACTCGCTGGATTCAATTTATTATGAGCATTATGTTCAACTAAAACCGTACCCGTATGGTAATCCATCAAGACATAACCTTTCGCAGAAAGCTGCGGAGGATTGGGTACCACAATCGGTGTTGCATTACTTACCAGGGGAATAAAAGACAAGCACGTCGCAGAAACGACAATAGACTTGATATTTTTCATAACTCGCATCCCAAAATCAAAGAGAAAAATAGTATAACTAACTGACTAGATTACCCTGTTTTTCTTTACTCACTCTTACAGTAGTGTAAATGAACGTAACAAGCCTTCCCATACTTAACCACTGGAAAAGCGAAAAGTGCCAATAATTCGTCTTTATCACTGAGAATGTGTGCGTTAGTTAACAAAAAACCGAGCCTGATGACTCGGTTTTAAAGTGGATACAGCCAAAAAATTTAGGCTTTATTTTGATTGGCAGACCAAACGTACAGCAATTCTAGTGCGATGGTAGCGCCCGCTAACGCGGTCATTTCACTTTGATCGTAGGCCGGAGCGACTTCAACCACATCCATCCCGACTAAGTTGATGCCTTTCAATGCGCGAATGATCTTCAAAATTTTATCGGTGTTCAGTCCGCCACACACGGGTGTACCAGTACCTGGAGCAAACGCAGGATCGAGGCAATCGATATCAAAGGTTAAATATACCGGTTTGTCTGCAATGATAGTGCGAATTTGTTGCACAATCTCTTCCACCGACATATCGTTGGCTTGCATCGCATTGATAACATTAAAACCATGCCCTTCTTGCTTATACTCAGTGCGAATACCGATTTGCACTGAATGTTTAGGGGAAATCAACCCCTCTTTCGGCGCATGATAAAACATCGTACCGTGATCGTAAGCACTACCATTGGCATAAGTATCGGTGTGTGCATCAAAATGAATCAGCGCCATTTCACCAAACTGTTTAGCATGAGCACGTAAAATCGGTAGCGTCACAAAGTGATCGCCGCCGAGTGCCAGTAAGGTTTTACCACTTTTGATAATTTCGCCCGCCGCCGCTTCAAGACGATAAGTAAAATCTTCCGCATCGCCGCAATCGAACACCAGATCACCAGCATCAATCACTTTTGTCTGAGCAAATAAGTTGAAATCCCATGGGAATTTCTTTCCTTCCCAAGCAAGATTCACCGAAGCGCGACGAATAGCATCTGGCCCCATACGAGCGCCAGAACGACCTGAAGTGGCCATATCTAAAGGCACACCCAGTACGACGACATCCGCATCGCTATCGATCGGGTTTCTCATATATGGACGACGGACAAAGGTCATCGCATTGGAGTAGAGTGAATAATCAGTTTTCGTAAACAAATCATTCATTTAAAAGTCCTCTAAATAAGTATAACCACTCAAGCCCTGCTCTAGCTCTGCTAAAACAATCGCTTGTTCTTCGGTCGCCACACGTTGGCTAACCAATTGACGATAATTGGCACGAATCGCATCAACATCGATATGCACATAACGCATCATATCTTCTACGGTATCCCCTTCATTGATCGAGGTAATTTCCGCGTCTCCGTTATCAGTAATATTGACCACGACACTGTGGGTATCACCAAACAAATTGTGCATATCACCCAAAATTTCCTGATAAGCACCCACTAAGAAAAAGCCCATCAAATAAGGCTTATCTTTTGACCAAGCTGGTACTGGAAGGGTGGTTTCAATCCCTTGCCCCTCGACATACTGTTCAATCGCACCATCTGAATCACAGGTGATGTCTAGCATGACAGCACGACGATCTTCAACATTATGTAAGTCTGATAAAGGAAGTACGGGGAACACTTGATCGATACCCCAGGCATCCGGTAATGATTGAAATAAAGAGAAGTTGACAAAGAATTTGTCGGCTAATCTTTCTTGCAACTCATCAAGTATTGGGCGATGGAAACGATTCTTAGTGCTCATTTTCAAGCGTAATTCATAGTAAATACGCAGTGAAAGCTGCTCAATCCATGCACGATGTTGTAAGTTGATCACACCTGAAGCAAACAGAGTATGCGCTTCTGATAAATCACTTTGCGTATCATTATAAATTTCAATTAATGCACGCGCATCAGTACCTTCACGTAAGGTTTCCCAGCTACGCCACATATTTTGCATCAAAATTGGATCATCGGTTTCTGGTTCGCTGATCTGCTCAGGCATATACGCTTCAGTACCAATAACATTGGTAATCAATACCGCATGGTGAGCAGTGATTGAGCGACCAGATTCAGAAATGATGATCGGTTTCGGTTGCTCATACAGATTACACATATCGGCAACAACATTGACAATATTGCGAGCGTATTCTTGTAGACCATAGTTCATCGAGTTCGATGATTGGCTCCGTGTACCGTCATAATCTATCGCTAAACCGCCACCGACATCAAAGTAATCAATCTTGGCACCAAGTTCTCTGAGTTCACAATAAAAACGAGCGGCTTCATTGACGCCATTACGTACGTCACGAATATTGGCCATTTGCGATCCCAAATGGAAATGCACTAACTGCAGAGCTTCAAGTTGGTCTTCAGCTCGTAGACGCTCAACCACCGTTAATACTTGTGAAGCTGCTAAACCGAACTTAGATTTTTCACCACCACTGGATTGCCATTTACCAGCGCCCTGCGACGCTAAACGAATGCGTAAGCCTAAGCGAGGTTTTACGCCAAGGCTTTTGGCTTCTTTTAGGATCAGATCGAGCTCGGAAAGCTTCTCCAAGACGATGAAGACTTTATGACCTAATTTCTCACCGATCAACGCAAGACGAATGTATTCGCGATCTTTATAACCATTACAAACAATGACTGAACTGGCCTGTTGCGCCATCGCGAGTACGGCAAGAAGTTCTGGTTTACTGCCCGCTTCCAGACCAAGTTGCTTAGTTTCAAGTTCAGCTTGACTGGCGAGTATCTCATCCACCACTTCTTTTTGTTGGTTAACTTTAATCGGGTAAACCAACAAATATTTATTAGGGTAATCACACTCTTCAATCGCTTGATTAAAAGCGTCACAAATATTGTGCACACGTTGGTGCAGAATCTGTGGGAAACGAACCAATACCGGAAGATTAAGATTACGAGCTTCAAGTTGTTTGACTATCGAACTCAATGCGGTTGGATGAGCATTATCTTTTCTTGGTGAAACGATCACTTCACCATGGTCATCAATGCCATAAAAACCTTGGCTCCAATAATGAACATTATAATCCGCACGAACACGATCTAATTTGGATGATTTTTCCACTTGATATCTCACAAAAACAGAGAGAATGTAGTGATAGCCACATTATGCCATCACACCTGACACCCTAAATGTCACGCGCTTTATCGGCGAAAAGAGAGGGTGTGTCTAATGATAATAATTTGTCGTAAAGACAAGCTTTAGTTATGGCTACCACTGATTAATTAAAGTCATCAAAACCTCCGTATCCTATCGCTCCATAGAGAGTTAACCAACTCATCGACATCGATAGACGAACCCAAGCCATTCGGTATGCCGATCGTCTAGGTGATTCACACGACGTCACGTGAACGACCCAGCTCAAGCTTAACCGTGGTTAATCAGCGCATTAAAGTTTTTGTTACCGTACAGCGATTCAAAATCAGGCTCTTCAAGAATTAAATCGCGCATTGATGGGCTTATCTCTATTGCTCGTTGAATATCTTCCAATGCTTGATCTTCTGCTCCTAAACGAGCATAAGCACACGCACGCTGATACAACGCTGGTCCATTATCGTTATCCAGCTCTAACACTCGATTACAGAGACTCATCGCCCAGTGATACTCTTGCATTTCCATTACCGCATCAGCTTTATAAGTCAATGCTTCAAGATCGCCGGGGCGAATTTTGAGTATTTCGTCATAGACATCGATGCGCTGCTCTGCCGTCTGTACACTTTGCGATCTCAGCCATAAATTATGGATCTCATTAATCACTTCAATTTCACGGTTATTTTCAGTAATGATGCGGCTTTTACGCTTTAAATCTTGCTCTAAGGCGACAAACTTTCGTTCATATTCTTGAGCGATTTTATTAATGCTTTTATCGGCCATTTCCCGGGTATTGTGTTTAACTTCCCGTAACGATTGCCAACCAATCAAAGCAACTAAAGAAGCCACACCAGCGATAACATAGAAAAAATAAGTCACGGTAACATTGGAATAACTGAGCGACCGATCGGCGACGGATAATTCACGGTCAGTGATTTGAATGGTTAAGCGGCGCTCTAAATCTTGCTGATCCTGACGTAACGCTCTTAATTCATCGAGGATATAACGTTCAACTAATGGTCTATCCAAAATCGGCGATTCTGAATACGGAGGCTCACGCTCTTCCTGTGCCCAAGCCACTGAACCGATCAGTATCATCATGGCAAAAATTACTCGGCAAATGTGTCGCACGTGCAAGGCTCCTTAATAGCTTTACTGCCACGTAGCGTTTCATGGTTGGTCTAGCTTGAAGCGATGACGATAGATATGGACCATCTGGTTTTGTCTGATTGCAGACATTCTTCACTAACCAGTCAGCCGATGTTACGTGAAGATATCGATCACCAAAAAACATTTCAATTCAAAGCATCAACAACCAAAAACTGGGCATATTTTTTATAATTAAGCGGTAACATTAACAAACTTAAGTCAAAAAATCATCAAACTGCTTAACAAGCAGCACAAAAAAGTGTTTCGAACTCTATCAATACTTCATCTACCTTGTCTCAACGAAAAGAATTCGATTGAAATTACGCACAGTTCAGTTATTTTCACCCCCATTTAATGGGTTAAACCCAAGCCACTTGTCATTATGAGTAAGTGGTGGATAAGCGTCCACTATGGCACTCCTGAGCGTTATTAATATAGATAAACAGTAGGGTTGGAGATAAACGAACGTCGTCAGTACCGCTGCGTTTCAAGTAGAAAGGGGATAAATGTATTATGAAATTGCTTTCTTTATTACAAGAGAATTACCAATGGGCACTTTCTGTGCTCATATTACTGCTCTACCCTAAACTGGTTTTTTTAAGTTTGCGGATATTAGATAAAACGGTTGGACAAAGAGAAGACAGTGATCGATTACAGCGAGTCAAATGGCTACTCAAAACCTCACTTTTTATGATAATTCTTTTAGGGATCATGATGATTTGGGGGATCGAACTACGCGGGCTGTTGGTGATTGGTTCTTCATTGTTTGCTTTGATCGGGGTGGCGTTATTCGCAAGCTGGTCTTTACTCAGTAATATCACCTCCTTCTTAGTGCTGTTTATCCAAAATCACTTTCGAATCGGATCTTGGGTAAAAGTCATCGATGGGAGCAATTTTATCGAAGGACGCTTAGTGGATATGACACTATTTAATGTGGTACTCGAGACTCTAGATGGAAATCGAGTCCTCTACCCGAATAATTTATTCATTGTTCGGCCGGTCGTCGTGTTGGCTAAAGCTCCCGAAAAAAATGCTAAAAAAACAGTGAAAAAACAACTACCAAAGCTCACGACACCCAATCTTTAACTAATTCATAGCACCTCTCTCATGACATCATCAAAGGCCAATCTTAGCCTTTGATGATAACAGCGTAGCCAAGTTTCAGCTTTATGCGTTGGCGATTTGTCTATGCCCTTCTTCAAGATGAACAAAATCAACCAAATCATCTCCTGAAACTTGGTAGGCTTGGCCAAAACCTTTTACGAACAACCCATGCTCTGGCTTTAAGCAAAACAACGAGAAATCTTCTAGCTGGCTTAAATTAGTGATGATCTCGCCAAACCGCTGTTGCATTTGTTCAATCACCTGTTGCCATAGCGGCGAGTGACGTTCAATCATGCTCGCTTGAGCATCAAACGTTAATCGCTTGCGAGCAAAAAGCTGCTTCGCACTTGATTCATCTTCAATCATCATGATCGATACTTGAGAATTCACCGCTAAATTACGCGCATGACGCGCAATATGGGAAATCAGAATAAAGTAACCCTCTTGGTTTTGTACAAAGGGAGCATAGCTGACATTCGGTTTACCTTGCGCATCGACGGTTGCTAACTGTAATGTCGTACGTTGTTGACGAAATTCTTTAATTTCTGGCTCTAAACGGCCTTGTAGTCTTTCTTGTTTAACTTGCTGTTCCATTGACGTGCTCCTTACAAGGCGGTTATTTAAATTGTTGTTGCATGGTTTGAAAACGATCGACCTGCTGAGCGATAAGCTCACGCTTATCGTCACGGCCTAAATAAATCTTAAAAATAGAATCTCCCTGCTGAGTGAAAAAACCAAAGTAATGACTTTCTCGTCCCATAAATGGCTTACTCACTAAAGCAATATGATGAATTAAATCTATTTTTAAGTGACCATGGAGTTGACCTGGCTGCCCAAATAAATTGTAGTAACCACGTGCCTCTTTACCCTTAGGTAGCGGAGCCTTAATTTCAAAAATAGAGCCAAATGACTGTACGATGGTAGTGACATTGGTCTCCCAGTCTGCAATCTCCGTTAATACCATCTGCGCGTGATCACCCGAGAGCAGGGTAACCATTTCGCTAGGAAAAGCAGACACAACAGCAAACTCACTCACCGCTAAACGTTCAGCAATTTGTGCTGGAAGTAATGTGGGCTCATCATTCAATAGCTGCGCCACTTGGTGTGATAATTGTTCCATTTTGTTATCCAATACGATTACGTGGGTATCTCAACGTCATTAAGAATAATTAGAGACAAATGATAATGCAATTGATAATTGATATTGTTTGTATTGTGGGTAATAATTTGCGCTCTTGAAACTAGAAACTGCCAAATACCTCATACGCCGTCAGTACTCAGTAAGTCAGTGAATCCCAAGCGCATAGATAACGCAGTCATTAGGGAATCCGAACCTCGCTAACCTAACTGCAGATTGAAGTAATATGAGGATCATTGTGGCGATTGAGTGAATGAGCATCATGAAATTTTCTGCACCTTTTCGTCGGCTACTTGCCAGTATTTTATTCCTCTTGTGCGCTAATAATCTTTGGGCAGCTGAACGTGTGATCAGTGCGGGCAGCAGCGTCACAGAACTTATCTTTGCATTAGGTGGACAAGAGCAATTAATTGCGGTGGATGTCACCAGCAATGAACCTCGCACTCGTGAATTACCTCAAGTGGGCTATCACCGACAGCTCTCGGCAGAAGGCTTACTGGCTTTAAATCCAACCCAATTAATTGGTTCAGATGAAATGGGACCAGAAAGTACCTTACGCCAACTGCGCTCCGCTGGCGTCAAAGTCAGCGTCATCAATAGTGATCCTGATGCGCAAGGATTGCTTGAACGTATCGACCAAATTGCTCAATTAATGAATCGCCAAACAGCGGCAAAGTCATTAAAACGTCAAGTTAATGATTCTTTACAACAACTTAAAGATGGGCAACCAGAGCAATCACCACTCAAGGTGTTATTTTTACTGCTTCATGAAGGACGAGCAGCCAACGTCGCTGGCTTAAATACTATTCCTGATACGCTGATCACTTTAGCTGGCGCTCGTAACCCTGCTGCAGAAATGATTTCCGCCTATAAACCCTTATCGATGGAAGCGCTGATCACCATGCAACCAGACGTTATTTTGGTCAGTGGCCGTAGTTATGATCAACTCGGTGGAGCAGAGGCTATCTTAGAAGCGCTACCAATGTTAAAAGCTACCCCGGCGGGAATTCATCAACGTATCGTTACCATTGATGGTCATGCGCTCGTTGGTGGCGTAGGACTAAAAACGATTCAAGAAGCTTTGCGTTTGCAAGCGTTACTCTATCCAAAAGGATAACCGCAGTGTTGCGTCATGTGCCTATTCATTTATTACTTATTATCCTCGCCCTCAGCTTAGGGATATTAAGTTTAGCGTCAATTACCGTTGGCCCTATGTCGATCAGTTTTCGAGATAGCTTGCATAGTTTAGTGTTTCACTCTGATGATATCGCGGCTCATATCAATCTGGTTATTCATCAAATCCGCCTCCCTCGCACTCTTCTATGCTTATTAGTGGGCGCAATATTAGCGCTCTGTGGCGTGGTAATGCAGGGCTTATTTCGTAATCCTCTCGCTGAACCGGGGATCATTGGGGTATCTGCAGGTGCGTCATTAGGCGCAGCACTTGCGATTGTAGTACTCGCCTCTTTTGAGTTCGATGCCACTTGGATGAGTGTATTCACACTTCCTTTTTGTGCTTTTATCGGCGGAGTATTAACAACGTTACTGGTTTATCGACTAGGCACCAGTCAATTGGGAACTTCAGTGACTATCATGCTATTGGCTGGCGTGGCGATCAGTGCGCTTTCCGGAGCGGGTATTGGCTATTTAAATTTTCTGGCTGACGATCAAATGCTGCGAGATCTGACCTTATGGTCAATGGGCTCTTTTGCTGGCGCTAATTGGCCACAAATCTATTTGTGCCTGATCACCCTTGGATTATTGGGATATTGCTTTCACCGCCGAGCAATGGCACTCAATGCGCTTTTGCTGGGTGAATCTGAAGCTCGCTATCTAGGTATTGGAACACAACAACTTAAACGAGCGCTGATCGTACTCTGCGCCGCAGGGGTGGGAATCACCGTCAGCGTGGCTGGGATGATAGGCTTTGTCGGCTTAGTTGTTCTTCATTTGGGACGCATACTGGTTGGCCCTGATCATCGATATTTATTGCCCGTTTCCGCTCTTATCGGTGCACTACTGCTGACTTGCGCCGATATGTTTGCCCGCGTTGCGGTGGCACCGAGTGAATTGCCGATCGGCATTGTCACTGCGCTCGTCGGTGCTCCCTTTTTCCTCTACCTATTGTTTAAACAAAAAGGGAAACTGTTTTAATGCCCACTCCAGCTATTCAGGCTCATCACTTAACGGTCTGTTTTCATTCAAAATCAATATTAAAAGATATCAATATTGAACTTCATCACGGCGAGGTTACAGCTTTACTTGGTCCCAATGGGGCGGGTAAAAGTACCCTACTAAAAGCGTTAAGTGGTGAAATTGACACTCACGCTAAAATTCGCTTTTTTGGTCAAACTCGTGCCAACTGGTCAGCTAAGCGCTTAGCAAAACATGTCGGTGTTTTACCACAAAGTAGCTCATTAAACTTTCCATTTACCGCTCAAGAAGTGGTCGAGCTTGGAGCGATTCCACTGGACATTAGCCACCAACAAACTCGACAATTGGCACAATATTATATGCAAAAAACCGATGTTTTACCGTTAGCCAATCGGCTTTATCCTGAACTCTCAGGCGGAGAAAAACAGCGCTTACACCTAGCAAGAGTGCTCACCCAACTGCATCAATCCGGCGCACAAAAAGTCTTAATGCTTGATGAACCGACTTCTGCATTGGACTTAGCTCACCAACACAAAACCTTGCTTATCGCTCGTCAATTAGCTCGAGAGGAGCAGTGTGCCGTCGTGATTGTATTGCATGATTTGAACTTAGCGGCGCAATACGCCGATCGGATGGTCATACTCCATCAAGGACACATTGTGTGTGATGCTGCACCTTGGCAAGCTCTGAGCCCTGAGATGATCAAGCAAGTCTATGGTCATGATTCGATGATCGCACCACACCCAACGTTAGGTTTTCCTATGATCTACCCAGTTTAATCACGCTCACTCATCGCGATGATCGATTTACCAATTAACCACTCCAACTGTTGGCGACTTTGTGGTCCCCATTTATCCTCAACCAGTCTATAAAGCCGAGTCACCATTTGCGCTGCAAAAAACTCGGCGCGCTCCGCCATGACCAAATGTTGAAATAATAAACGCAACGTTGCCATAAAAGCTGGAGCAGTACGTAGCGCCTTCAACCAGCTCTCAGAGAACTCATTCAGCCCTTGCTCTAACTCTAAATACTCGGTGAATTGATTAAAAATTTTGCTTTCTAATGCCAATGCAAAATCAGTTTTTTTAGGGAAATGGTGGCTAATACCCGTTCGAGAAACCCCAGTCTGCTGACTTAATGTGGTGTAAGACATTTTGTCGTATCCTAAACTGAGCAACTGATCGATAACGGCATCCATAATTCTTTGAATCGTAATTTCGGTATCTTCTTTACTACGTTTTGGCATGGCTCATGCTCTTCATCAAAGGGTGATTATTCGGCTAGATAGTTCAAAGACTGTTGATCTGGCAAGGTTAAATAGTCAGCAAACCGTCGAGATCATCTTACAAAGTCTTAGTTAAGGCAATGAAACCGATAGCATTATGACAAAAAACTGTCACTCATTCGCACAAACTCTTGACGAACATCACAAGATATTGCCACGTACTCGTCGTTCATCTACGCTGCACTGACTACTCAATCATAGTATGAATCATTGATTGATCGAGATTATGCCCAGATAACCACTTCAACTGATATCAACATTAACCAATCCGATCGGCAGCAGATATTGAGTGGTAACCCGCAACATAGCAGGCTAAAATAGCCTTAGTTTTTATAAGAGGATAACAAGATGACCAATCAATGCTACGTAGAAGATGAAGTATGTGAAGCATGTGGTGTCGCGGGAGAAATGGGATTTATCATTAAAGAAGGTGACGAAGTTGCCGAAGTCACCATTTTTGCGACCGAACAAGATTTACTTCAACAAGAGTTTGATAAATATCTGCAACTCGCTCAACAAGTGTGCGCCAACGTTGAATATCAAATTCTTCCCTCTCAAGAAGCCAATAAACTGCAAGCTCAATTCAAATTTGAAGTCAGCGCAGAAAAATTGATTTTTGAACTCAAGTCTCGTTCATTATTCCGCTAAAATGAACAAGGTGAGCGATAACTCGCTCACCTGATATCTGTGATAGTAAAATACAATCACCCGTTGAAAATCCACACCATTAGACCGATACTCTTAGCACGATCACCAATACAAGGATGTCAGCCATGCGGCGCTGGTTACTGGGTTTTTTGAGCGTACTATGCGCTTTGCCATTGCTCGCCATCCCTCTTGATTACTATAAGATACTCAATCATTTAGATAATTATGGCAATCTCAATTTACGCAATAAACCTTACACTGAGCTACCGAATGGCCTTACTGTCAAAGGCAACCTGAATATTGCGCAAACCTCAATAAAAAGTCTGCCCCCGCAACTTCGCGTTGAAGGCAGTTTGGAAGCGAGTAATAGCCAGCTACAGCGTATCCCTCGTGGCACCTTCATTCGTGGTTATGCCAATCTACTCGGTTCACAAATCACCCGCTGGCCTGCTGGGGTTAATGTTGGAGGGTACATCAATTTAACTGATACGCCACTTGAACAGTTGCCGCCAAGGTTAGTCGTTAAAGGGGATTTAAGCGTGGTTAGAACCCCGCTAACCGAACTGCCGGAGAGGTTGGTAGTACAAGGGGATCTGTATATTGGCGGTTCGCAAATTACCCGCTTCCCAGAGACGATGACCGTCAATGGTAATATCTTTTTAGGTGGGAATCAGATTCAACAATGGCCAACGAACCTTACCTTAGGCGGAGCCGTAGCCCGATAAGGATCGGATGGGCTTGGCTGAAATGAGTTAAGGTTGCTCACCTAAAATCAACTGACACAGTTGCTGATACTGTTCAACTTGACCAGCAAATAATGCCTCGACGATTTGTGCCTCTTTTACACCTGACAAACGACGCTTGCGCGCTTCACGCACTAATAAAGCCACATGACACTCTTTACTGATCCGAGGATGGCTGTCTGGTGTCCATTGACTCAACACCTGGCTTAAACCGGTGAGTTTGAGTTTAGGTTCAAAGTTTTGTACTTCATACTTAAGCACTTGTAGCAAATGAGGATACACTGGGCTATCAGAGACAGGCTCTTGCAGACGTTGTAAAATACTGCGACTGACATCGCTGAGTTTAACCACTCCAGCCTGCTGAGGAAAAGGAACACGCAAACGCACCGAAAAATCAACCCGTGTAATTTGAGTATTCGGAAAGAACGTTAATGCACACAAGCAATCGATGGGAATCCATAGTGCTTGCTGGGCTTCTATGGCGTATTCATGTTTACCAAGTCGAAATAAGACTAAACCATGATTCACTTGGATTAAGCTATGCTTACTCGTTCGTTTTCGCGCCGTCGCTTGCAAATAAGGAAAAGTACAAGTTTCAGATTGAATCGCGTAGTTCATGGTTGGCCTCATGGATTTTAAGGGCGCTAAGAGTAACGCTTCTTGATAAAAAAGCCAACTGAACTGAACCTTATCAGACTGATTCTGGTCTGACCTTGTAAATTATGTGCTTATGATAGCTGCGAGTCACTCAGAGTATGCGTAGAATAGGCGAGCTTTTTATTTGATGTACAATACTATGACCTCAACCAACGATCCTTATCAAGATATACGTCCTTATAACGACGACGAAATTCCTGCGGCGCTTGACCGCTTAATCAATGATGAAGAATTTATCTCAGCGATTTTGCAGCACCGCTTTGCGCATCAACCTACTTGGCTCAGACCACTATTGAGTCCAATCGTAAAAATTTATTTGAAATTTAAATGGGCCAAACTGACTTCCGTTGAAGCCATTCAGTTAGAAGTAAAAAAATACCTTGAGCAAACGCTAGAACACACTACCAGTGGTGTGACTTACACAGGGCTTGAGCAATTAGATAAAAACCGCTCTTATCTTTTTATTTCCAATCATCGCGATATCGCCATGGATCCTGCGCTGGTTAATTATGGTTTGCATAAAAGCGGCCATCGAACGGTACGCATTGCCATTGGCGATAACTTATTGAAAAAACCTTGTGCTACCGAGTTAATGCGTCTTAATAAAAGCTTTATCGTACAACGTTCTGCCAAAGGGCCACGTGAAATGATGAAGATGCTCGGCACACTATCAGGCTACATTAAACACTCGCTGGATACGGGCAACTCAATCTGGATCGCCCAGAAAGAAGGACGAGCCAAAGATGGTAACGATTTTACTGATGCGGCAATTTTAAAGATGTTCCATGTCGAAGGACGTAAACAAAAAGTTGATTTTGCTGAGTACATGCAATCACTTAATATCGTACCGGTGTCGATTGCTTACGAAAATGACCCTTGCGATGTCGCCAAAGCACGCGAACTGTATGAAAAAGCGACTCACGGTCAATACCAAAAAGCCGAATTTGAAGATATTGAAAGCATTATTCAAGGGATTGTTGGCGAAAAAGGACGAATCCATGTTGCCTTTGGTGACGTGATCAGTGAACCTTTTGCCACTCCAGAAGCCTTAGCCGATGAAATTGATCGCCAAATTCATGCTAATTATCGTCTCTATCCAATCAATTACTTGGCGGCGAATGTCGACCACGAGGAGATACAGGATGAGCATAAAGTGCAACTGGAAGCGAAGTTAGCTCAACTCCCTGTTGATGCCCATCGTTATTTACTCGATAGTTACGCAAACCCTGTGCGTAATAAAGCTTAATTGTTGACCGCTTAATTGAGCCACCCCTGACCTTTCAGGAGTGGCTTTTTCTTTTTACCTGCCACCGATTTATGAGCTTACGACTTCAATATCGGTTTCAGGAATACTGCAACACGCCAATACTTTACCAAGATGACGTTCATGATCGGGTAACGCTAATGTCTCCGGCTGTTCAACTCGCCCCGACTGCACCGTCACTTTACAAGCACCACAAAAACCTGCGCGACAGCTATTAGCCACTTTTAAACCCGCACGTTCAATCTGCTCAAGTAACGTGGTCTGATTATCGCCTTGAAACGCCTTTCCATCGAGTGTGATGGTGAGGGGCTGATACGCCCGATTAACCGATGGGGTCACCGTAAATACCTCCTGATGATAAGCCGTTTCTGGAACACCCAGTTTTAGCAACAGGTTTTTTGCTTTTTGCATAAAGCCATCCGGCCCACAGACAAAAACCTGCCTCTGTGTCACATTTTCTATTTTTTTCAGATGAGATAAGGATAGTCGCCCTTTTAAAGCAAACCAATCTATCGAAGGCTGAGTCAAACTGAGCATCAAGGTCAATCCAGGATGATCCCTATGCAGAGCTTCTAGCTCATCACGTGCGGGAATATCAGCTTCACTGCGACATTGATGATAAAATACAACATCTCGTATGCTCTGGTGGTCCGCTAAATAACGCAGCATCGATAACATCGGCGTAATCCCGCTTCCCGCAGATAACAGTAATAACGGCTGATCTAAATGCGCATCATGTAGATGAAAATGCCCCTCCGCAGATTGAGCGACTAAACTCTCCCCCACCTGAAGGTGTTCCAGTAACCAGTGAGAAACACTTCCACCGTCAATAGCTTTAACGGAAATCGCTAAACGTTCTGGCCGAGAAGGGCTTGAAGAAAGCGTATAGCGACGATGATGCACTTTACCGTCAATAATCACTTCAATCGGTAAATGTTGGCCGGGGAAATACTCGGAGAAATCACTGCGTTGTGGCTCTAACCAAAAAGTCACAAAATTATTGGCGATGGTCTCGCGCTCAACACAGCGCATTTGATAATGGCGCTGTCCTTGATCAAGGTAATGCTCTTTTTCTTTGTATTCCAAGACTTCTATCGGATCATTAACCGAGATCATCCCCTCATTTTTTGCAATCAAGTTTTGACCGAAAAACACACCGCCGCGTTGATTTGCGCGAAATTGCGCTAAGGTTCTTAACGGCTCCGTACTGGGGCGAAACTGTCCCGTACTCATATCAACCGTGGTCAAAACACAGCGTTCACAGGGTTTGACCAGTTCAAATTCAACCTGACCAATTTTGATCCGCTTCCAGCTATCTTCGATAAAGGGTTCCCCGCCAGAAACAACCAAATTGGTTCGAAATTGCGCCATACTATGTTGCTCAGGACTACGGCGGTTCAACTCATCTAATGAAGCTTGGCTAATTAATAACAAAGGATAACCATCAGCAAAGCTGACGTTGCTACCCACTTTCTCGCGGACTCGATTCGACTGCTCCCCCGTAAACAACAATTCAACCCGTTGCCCCAGCACAGCACTGAACCAATCATCCGCTTCGTCGGTGGTGGTATAAGCGGTAAAATTATCATCCCAGACTTGAGCCTGCGCCACTTGACGCTTAAACGTACTATAACGCAGCGTTAAGGGCTCACGACCTGGCGCGGTAAAAATCAAACCATCCGCCGTTAATGCAGAGCGAATCGCGACCATCGATGGGTATTTTCGCGCGGTCACCATACTGCCATCCGCCAAAGCGACCATGAAACGGCGATCAAACATCAATCCTTGTTTTTCAACCCAAGCGGTAGATAGCGATAACCCTGCCGTCGATTTAACCGGATAAATACTAATTTGTGAAAGCTGCACAGCCGACATGGTGATTCCTTATTGGTATTTTTATTGACGCTAAGCCTAACGGAAAAACGAGGGAAATAAAAAGCCGAAAACAAAGAAAAAGATGATATTAAGCCACTTTTCCTCTATCATCCTGTCGCCTAAACGGAAGCGTTTGCGTCATAAGTACGTGAACATGGTTTAGGCTCCAATCATTCAACTTTTCCATGGTGGGAGCAATTCATGACAACCTTTACCCTGACTCGTCCCGACGACTGGCATGTTCATCTACGCGATGGTGATGTTTTACAAGATACCGTTCGAGACATTAGCCGCTATAACGGACGTGCCCTGATCATGCCCAACACCGTCCCACCCGTCACCACGACTGAGATGGCTCTTGCTTATCGTGAACGCATCTTAGCCGCCCAACCTCACGCGCACTTTCAACCCTTAATGACTCTGTATCTCACCGACAATACTTCGCCTGATGAAATCCGTAAAGCCAAAGCATCCGGTGCGGTTGTAGCGGCGAAACTTTACCCAGCTGGTGCGACCACCAACTCAGATTCTGGTGTCACTGACCCGAAAAAAATCTACCCAGTTCTACAAGCGATGCAGCAAGAGGGATTACTGTTATTGGTGCATGGCGAAGTAACGACACAGGATATCGATATCTTTGATCGAGAAAAGACCTTTTTAGAGACCGTATTAGCGCCTATTGTCAACGACTTCCCAAACTTAAAAATCGTCTTAGAACATATCACGACCGCAGAAGCCGTCGCCTTTGTCAAACAAGCTGGGGAGAATGTCGCCGCGACGATCACTGCACATCATTTACTGTTTAATCGTAACCATATGCTGGTCGGCGGAATACGCCCCCATTTCTACTGTTTACCGATCCTAAAACGAGCAACCCACCAAGACGCCCTAGTTGCCGCGGCAACCTCTGGTAATAAAAAATTCTTTTTAGGCACGGATTCCGCGCCCCATGCACAAGGCCAAAAAGAATCCGCGTGTGGCTGCGCAGGATCGTACACCGCGCACGCCGCCCTTGAGCTGTATGCAGAAGTATTTGAGAAACAAGGTAAGCTTGAAAACCTTGCCGCATTTGCCAGTTATAATGGGCCTGATTTTTATGGCTTACCACGGAATACGGATACTGTGACGTTAACTAAGCAAGCTTGGTCCGTACCTAATACGATGCCGTTTGGTAACAATATGGTCGTTCCAATACGAGCGGGTGAATCGATTCATTGGACGGTGAAATAAACCGAGACACCAATTGCAGTCGCAGCTCATAACACTTAAGCTCATGACTTTTCTTACTCTCACTAGGGAAAGTCATGACTACTTTTAATCGTTACCCGATTGGCACACTCGGTCAACCATGGACTGAACAAGAACGTCAGGCTTGGCGTGCACAAACTAAAATTCAGCGCCCTTATCAAACGGTGGTGGAGGCGATTAAGGCTTTATCGGATCAATTTTGCGTTGAACAATACGGCGCGCTGTCTTACGACCCTGAGCGATATCCACTGCTGTGTGTCAAAACTCAGCCTTGGCAAACGGATAAACCGACCCTTTTAGTCACTGGCGGAGTACATGGTTATGAAACCAGTGGTGTTTTCGGTGCTCTGCAATTTTTAACCGAACAGGCTCACCGTTACGCAGAACAGATGAATATTGTCGTGGTGCCTTGCGTCAGCCCTTGGGGGTACGAAACAATTCAACGCTGGAACCCGAATGCGTTAGATCCTAATCGTTGTTTTTATCCAAACAGTCCAGCAGAAGAGTCGGCGGCCCTGATGGCGCTGGTCAAAACACTACCGACGATACTTGCTCATCTTGACCTGCACGAAACCACCGACAGTGATGAAAACGAATTTCGCCCCGCATTGGCGGCGCGTGATGGTATCGATTATCAACCGGGACATATCCCCGACGGCTTTTATACCGTAGGAGACAGCGAGAATCCGCAATTGGATTTTCAAGCCGCAATTATTGAATCGGTACGTCAAGTCACTCACATCGCGCCCGCCGATCAACAAGGTCAAATTATTGGCTCACCGGTTATCCAAGAAGGAGTGATTGTTTACCCAGTAAAAGAACTCGGTTTATGCGCTTCTGTCACAAATAGCCAGTACTGCTCAACCACTGAAGTGTACCCAGATAGCCCACGGGTCAATAGTGACGACTGTAATGCGGCTCAAGTGGCAGCCATTGTGGGCGCTTTAAACTATTTATACCCAAAAACTACTTATACCCAAACGACTTGAGTTGCAGGTAGGCGGCAAGTGAGTGAATCCCCATGAGCATAGGTAAACGATGTGATTAGGCTGAACGAACGTAGCCAACACTGCTGCCACTTCAAGTAGGAAGAGGATACTGGCTTGATAAGCTTAAGACAGTAACCGGTTCTTATACTGCTCCGGCGTTTGTCCGGAGTATTTTTTAAACATACTAATAAACGGGCTGGCCTGATTGTAGCCTAAGGTTAATGCCACTTCTTTGACCGATTGCCCATGACGCAATAACTCCATCGAATGCAAATAACGCACTCGCAATCGCCATTCAGTAAAACTCATGCCTAATTCTGCCTGACAATAACGGGCTAACGTACGCTCGGTAGTATGGATACGCTGTGCCCATTGAGCAAGCGTTGTTTCATCGGTTGGATTTTCTTCAATCGCTTTCAGTATCGGCGACAAATATTTGTGATGACTAGACGGCAGGAAATGGTGCTGAGTCTCCTGCGTGGCTAATTGGTCGAGTAATACCTGTACTAAACGCTGGTCTTCACGACTGGTTGCGACACTCACTGAACGCTGACGAAAGTCATCAATGATCGCAGAAACAATCGGGGTGACTTTAATTAGGCTGGTTTTTTGCGGGAAACCTTCGGTCATTTCAGTCGCAATATTTAACGAACAGTACTCGATAGGTCGCCGATTATAACTTTTATGGCGGATCCCCGCAGGAACCCAAATAGCCAGATGTGGTGGAGCCAAAAAGCGCATCGCTTCTGCTTCCATCTCAAGAATACCTCCGGAAATTAACTGCACTTGCCCCCAAGCATGGCTATGCGCTCGAGTCTCCGTATTGGAAAGAAAAGCTTCAAAATTCATAAATACTGCCGACGGAGCCTGCTCAATCGAGAGGGAGGGATGAAGGTTTCTGCTGCGTTGATTCAAACTTGTCTTCCTATCGCTCAAAGTGTCTTTTTAAAGATATATATAATCATAGAGACCTGTCAAACTATCACTAATAATCTCCGACTCTGAGGCAGCAATGATTTATTTTCTCCCTTTATTCACCGTGCTGATTTGGGGTGGCAACACCATTATTAATAAGATGGCCGCCAGTACTATAGAGCCGAGCGCAATGAGCTTTTATCGCTGGTTGCTCGCAATGCTGATCTTAAGCCCTTTTTGCTTACCAACCGTCATTCGGCAGCGTCACATTATTCAACCTTATTTGCCAAAACTCGCTTGCTTAGCGTTACTGGGCATGGTGTTGAATCAATCTTTAGGCTATTACGCAGGCTTAACCACCAGCGCTTCAAATATGTCACTCATCACCTCATTAGTCCCCCTATTGAGTGTGTTTATTAGTGTTCCTTTGCTCAATAAGCGCATTTCTAGCTTGAGTATTACTGGTGGCCTACTGTCATTGTTCGGTCTTGCATTAATGCTCGGTCAGGGCGATGTGTTATTTTTCCTTCATCAATCCATCACTCCTGGGGATGGTTTGATGGTCTTAGCCGCACTGGTTTATGCCTTATATTGCGTACTGCTCAAACGCTGGAAGATGCCCTTAAGTAGCTGGTCAATTATCTACTTACAAGGCGTATTAGCCGTATTCATGCTGATTCCATTATGGTTAACCAGCGAACAGCTTCTGCCTACCGAAGGGTCATTGCCACTCATCGCTTACGCTGGTATTGCCGCCTCACTGCTTGCGCCATGGATGTGGGTAAAATCCATCGACGCTATCGGAGCAGATTCATCAGCGATGTTTATGAACTTATTACCGGTTGTCGCGGTAACATTGGCTGCCACATTGTTAGGTGAGCATATTCATCAATACCACTTTATTGGCGGACTCATGGTGATTAGCGGGGTCATTTTATCCCAAGTGCGCATTCGACGTCGTTCGACTTTAGAACCGATAGAAAAAGCCTCAACACCTTAAACCAAGACTAAGGGTTCGCTCAAAGATGGCTTGTCGATAGAACAGATAATCATGTTCGTTTTGTGTGAAACGAAGCTTAAAACGAACTAAAAACTGGAATAATTTGTTCTCGTTGATTGAATTTAGTCCATTAAACCGTACACTTAGCGCACTTCAACGTATAAGGATAGGCCTGTGAAAGCGGTTAAACGTCATCAAGAAATCATTGAACTGGTGCAAACCCAAGGGTTTGTGAGCACTGAAGAACTGGTCGAACGATTTAATGTGAGCCCGCAAACCATTCGTCGAGATCTTAATGAGTTAGCCGATGCTAACCAACTGCGTCGAAATCATGGTGGAGCCACCATCGCCACCAGTTCGGAAAACTCCTCCTACCATACTCGTCAAGTCACATCACAAGCGGAAAAAGAAACCATCGCCGCCGCTTTAGTCAAGCATATCCCTGATGGCGCAACACTGTTTATTGATATTGGCACCACGCCAGAAGCGATAGCTCGCGCATTAATGGTTGAACACCATCACTTACGCGTTGTCACCAATAACATTAATGTGGCAACCATTTTAATGAGTAAACCTGATTTCAATATTATTCTGGCAGGCGGTGAAGTGCGCAATAAAGATGGTGGTGTGACCGGAGAAGCCACTCTCGATTTCATCTCTCAATTTCGGCTCGATTTCGGTATTCTGGGGATCAGTGGTATCGACTACGATGGATCGCTGCTCGACTTCGATTATCATGAAGTACGGGTCAAACGCGCGATCATCGAAAACAGTCGTTGCGTCTATTTAGGCGTTGATCACAGTAAGTTTGGACGTAACGCCATGGTCAAATTAGGCACACTCGCCGATATTGATCTGATCATCACCGATCAAGCTCCGCCAAAAGAAATCGAACATTTTGCGAAAGAACATGACGTCACTATCCAAGTCACGCTCTAAGGGTTTAGCGCTGGATACTTTGCATAAGCAATAAACGACAGATAATCTCGATTGGCAGCGCCGAGTGAGAGTCAAGATAGGCTCTCACCGTTGCGATAAACACAAATAAACGATGTCACTGGGATAATCGAATATTACCTCTACAGCAGTAAGAAAAAGGGATAACACCATAAGGATAATTGCGGACATCACCTCTATTTAAGTATATTATCAGTTCAGTTAGCGCCTTTGTTGTCAATGGTCATTTATGCAAAAAATTCTGCGCCTGATCCAAGAAAATCCTTTTATTGATAGTTTTCAAGCTCTGCAATCTACGTTGGCTAAGATGAATCATCTTATTGAGCATGAATACTTTTTATTTGGCCTTTCTTTACAGACGACATTAACCAACAACGACACCCTCATCGCCGATAATTACCCTCTCGCTTGGCGTCAACAGTACGACGAATCCCAATTTATGTTGATTGACCCGATTGTTCGCTACAGCATGAGCAACTTTTTACCGATCCGCTGGTCGGAGATTCGTGCACATCATCAAGATAGCCAGATCATTTTTGAAGAAGCTCGCCTTAATGGCTTAAAAGAAGGATTCTCAATTCCAGTGCACGGATTAAGAGGCGAATTCGGGATGCTCAGTTTCGCGACCTCAGACACACGTCATTACGACCTTAATCTTCCGGCTATTCAGACCTCGCAATTGCTTGTTCCCTTATTGGCACAAAACATAGACAATATTGTGCGCTGCCACCGTAATGCAAAGCCAAGAGCAGAGTTAACCTGTCGTGAAGGACAATGTTTAAGTTGGGCGGCCGAAGGAAAAAGCGCTTGGGAAATCGCGCAAATTATTAATACTTCTGAACGAACGGTAAAATTTCATCTCTCTAACGCTTGCAAAAAGCTTGGTGCGACGAATCGCTACCAAGCCATTACCAAAGCAATTTTAGGCGGTTATATTAACCCTTATTTATAATATTAAGCGCCGACACTCTCACGATACCGCTCATTCATTGGGATAGATAAAGCGACAGAGCGCGTTGAACCGAGTACATGTACTTGTTGATTGCCTAACCTTTCACAAGGAATACCCAAGCGTTGAATGAGTTTTTCGACACCAACCGACGTTACGGTTACATAACGAGTAATATGGCGTTGCTGCGCATGGTGGTACAGCGATTGAAACATCTTCATCGTCACGTTACTCACCCCGCCAGCCAGTGCTGAGAACTCCTTATCTACCGCAAAACGGCTCAATTCATACACCTGCGAATCTCGCGGTGCAGTCATCGCCCCAAGTAACTCTGGGAAGGTATTTTTTAACATATAATCCGAGGTGGTCGGTAAAATTCGCCAACAGCCGACAACCTGTCCTTGTTCTCCCTTCGCATATAAGTAATGCGCTTGGGGTATATCATACTCATCGCTTTCTAAACCACCTGCGGTTTTTAACTGCCAATTAAGACGCTGATAAAAAACCTTATAGCGTAAGCTTAATAATGCAGCATAGTCTTGCTCAGGCAATGTCGTAAATGAATGGCTGTAAATAGAAATGGTCATAGGACTTCTCCTTTGGTTAATGGAGAAATCACGCTATACAAACTTAACACTCAAGAAACCTGTTCGATCGAACAGTTACATCATGTATCTTGATCCTCTATGATCAGCTCAGCTGAATTACTAGCAATCAGTTGGCAAATTGATTAGGTACATACTTCAAAAAATTCAATTCGTACCGTGTAAAAACCCCCTCTTTAGAGGGGGTTTTTATTGCGCCCAAGATATCCATCCCGTTGATACTCCACTGGATAGTAGAGCCGCCAAATGCGTATCACAACGCTCAGAGCATTAGCTATTTTACCTTATCGGTATCGCGACCACTTCACAAAGCCAAATGACGCTAAGATACGCTTCGTATGATCTATAGTAATCTTATCAAGATAGCGATAGTCACATTAAGGAATGTATACATGAGTTTTGGCAAACGAGAGATAACCCTACGCTTTTTAGCGGAACCTGGCGATGTTAACTTTGGCGGTAAAGTTCATGGCGGCGCGGTCATGAAATGGATTGACCTTGCCGCTTATGCGTGCGCTGCTGGCTGGAGTGGTAAATATTGTATTACCGCTTATGCCGGTGGCATTCGATTTGTGGCCCCAATCCATGTGGGTAACTTGGTTGAAGTCAACGCCAAAGTCATCTACACAGGTAAAACCTCTATGCATGTCGCGATCGATGTGCAAGCCAGCGAGCCGACCGCACTAAACAATCGCCTCACAACACACTGTATCGTGATTATGGTTGCCGTCGACGAACAAGGTAAACCCACCCCAGTGCCAGAATGGCAACCCACCTCAGCTGAAGACATCGCTTTACGTGAGTCAGCAATACGTTTAATGAATATGCGCACCGAAATTGGCGAAGAGATGGAAGCTCACGTCAAATACCTAAAACCCAAAACCTAAGCCTCACTCTAATGGCAAAGAAATAGCCAATCCCTTATCGGTTGTCGTGTACCTAAACACCTTAGCGTTGTCGGTAGAGGGTTGGGACGAAGAAATACAGCGAGTGGTCGATGGCTACACACTGCAGCAGCTGCAAATAAGCGGAGATAAACGTGGCTTGAACACTCCGCTCGCACTGTCTACAATAGCGCACTTTTTCGTAACTTCAGGTCACATATGATGAATGACATAACCGCAAAACCAGCCTTACCCGATCGTCTAGCCAGTAATTCTCGTAGCCCTTTCTTTGTCGCAGAATGCTTTGATCATGCGATTGGCATTCGCTTTAACGGCAAAGAACGCGGTGATGTAGAAGAATACTGCATTAGTGAAGGCTGGATTAAAATTCCTTCCCCTAAAGCGAAAGATCGTTACGGTAATCCGATGCTGATTCAACTCAAAGGTACGGTAGAAGCGTATTACGTATAATACTCTCGCTATTTATGCGTTAAGAAAGGCAACATTCATCCCGATGAATTCGAATCGGGATGAATGGGCCTGACATGCATGGATAAGCCAGAGAAGAGAAGAAAATAAAGGAGATCTCATGAATCCAATTATAGCCCTCTTAAAAGAGCACGCGATCAGCGACCAACAAATCAATGACGTATTTCAAGCGCTGACCCAAAATCCGCTCGCGGCAATGGCCACCATCAGCCAACTGGGTTTACCTCAAGATAAATTACAACTTTTGCTCGCTCAAGTGATGCAAAATCCAGCGTTAATTAAACAAGCCGTCGAAGAGCTTGGCTTAGATTTTTCAAAAGTCGAAGAAGCACAAACCAAACTTCGTAGCTAAGCGTTTCATCGCCTTTTTCTCGTTCCACCTCAAAGCAACATTCAAAGACCTATCCATACCCAGACGACTTGGAGTTGCAGGAAGGCGGCAAGTGAGTCAATCCCCATGAGCATAGACAAACGATGTGATTGGGGTGAACGAACGCAGCCAACACCGCTGCAACTTCAAGTACGAAGAGTATTAAGACATCCACTGTCATTGAAACGTCATATCGCTTTGCTTTAATTGGTCTGTAGCACCGATAATACCCGCACAACTGACGCCAATATCAGGTCATGATAAAGCGGCTAAACTGGGCTGAGTCCGTGTTCTATCCCGAGGAATGAACGTACTCTTATCCCCGATAGAGGTTAAATAATAACAACGAGAAAGACCATGTCCTTAACACTCGATAAAATTACGCTCAGTGAGTCAACCCTAATCGATGCAAAAGCAGTTGAATATCAATGGGTTCGTTCGTTGTATGTCGAAGGCTACTCTGCCCACGAGATTAATCATTATATAAAAACCTGTTTTGGCGGCGATGACACCTTTGCCGATCTGTTTCGAAAGGTGGCTCTAAAACAAGAAAGTTTATATGTCCTTTTGCAATACATGAGCTGCGCTCCCTCGACTCGAGAGCTGTAACCCGCGATACAAAATCTTCGAACTACCTCGCATCCAAATGGCATTCTGCTGTTCGTTCTCTGCTTATTGTTTATCATCTTCATCCGTAGCGAACTTGGCAAACGTCAGGCATAAAAAAACCTGAGTTAAACTCAGGTTTCGGTTACAAAAACTGTTAGTCATGAAGCTAGTAAGGAATAGAGCTAACAGCCAGCTATGCGTAACGCCAGAACTCGTATCCAACTCAACTGATCGGCGGCCAAACCAAAAGTGTTGAGTCGATACAAAATGGGCGACCTGATGGTCGCCCTTATTATTGTTATCCTTTCACACCGCCAGCGGTTAGGCCTCCAACGAGCCAGCGCTGTGCAATTAAAAAGACCGCAGTAATAGGTAATGCTGACAATACCGCCGCCGCAGCGAAATTACCCCACAAATAGTTTTGCGGATAAAGGTATTGTTGCATTCCAACAGCCAACGTATAAGAGTTTACATCAGATAGTAATAAAGATGCTATCGGAACTTCACCAACGACCATGATGAAAGATAAAATAAACACTACGGCTAAAATTGGCACCGATAATGGCAGCAAGACCAATCTAAACGCTTGCCAAGGTGTCGCACCATCCAACGCCGCCGCTTCTTCTAACGAACTATCGATACTTTCAAAATACCCTTTAATCGTCCAGACATGTAACGCGATACCACCAAGATAAGCAAAGATCAAACCGCCATGGGTATTTAAACCTAAAAACGGGATGTATTGACCTAATTTATCAAACAACGCATAAATGGCGACCAAAGCCAATACCGCAGGAAACATTTGAAAAATCATCATCGCTTTTAAGATGGTTTCTTTGCCCTTAAAACGCATCCGTGCAAACGCATAAGCCGATGTCGTCGACAGCGCCACTATAAATACCGAGCTTATTACCCCAACTTTAACCGAGTTCCACAACCAAGTCAGGACTGGGAAAGGAGGCGGAATCACCGTACCGTCGGCGTGCGTCACGGTCATACCTAATGCTAATTTCCAGTGCTCAAGTGACGGCCGATCGGGGATCAGGCTGCCCGTCGCAAAGTTACCCTCTCGAAATGAGATAGCAATAACCATTAACAATGGAAAAATAATCAGTGACAAAAATGCCCATAACGCGATGTGTGAGGCCCACACTCGATATTTGAGCGACTTTCCTTGAACCATAGCCATATTCTTCGCTCCTATTTGGTTTCTGATACTTTGGCAAAACGTAAATTAATGAGTGCTAAGGCGCCGACCAACAAGAAGATGAGAGTCGCAATCGCACTAGCCAGACCAAAGTCTTGACCGCCCGCGCCTTCAAACGCGATACGATAGGTATAGCTCACCAATAAGTCGGTATAACCAGCAGGCTCTGATGTACCAATCATATTAGGGCCACCCTGAGTTAATAACTGAATCATCACAAAGTTATTAAAGTTAAAAGCAAAGCTGGCTATCAGCAGTGGGGTTAATGGCTTAATCATCAAAGGCAAAGTGATACGAGTAAAATTGTGTACAAAGTTCGCACCATCAATTGCCGAAGCTTCATAGAGATCATCAGGAATCGCTTTCAGTAATCCCATACATAAAATCATCATGTAAGGGAAACCAAGCCAAGTGTTAACGATCAACACCATGGTCTTCGCCAAGAAAGGATCCGAGAACCAAGCCGGGCTTATGCCAAAAATGGCTTGCAGCAGCATGTTTATTTCACCAAAACTTTGGTTAAATAATCCTTTAAAGATCAGGATAGAAATAAACGCAGGGACAGCGTAAGGCAAAATTAACAGCACTCGATATACCGCACGACCTTTTAACGACTCCCACTGCACCAAGCTCGCCAATACCAAACCAATCACCAAGGTAAAAGCGACGGATAACACCGAGAAAACGATAGTCCAGATAAAGATGCTGATGAAGGGTTCTTTAATACCATCATCTTTCCATACTCGCTCAAAGTTATGCGTGCCGATTGACACGATAAATCCGGGAGACACTGTCGGACCGACAAACTCACCTTGTTCGTCAATCACCTGATAAAAACCGATCTCCATGTTCGGACGTAACCATTCACCGGTTCGATTATTGAACAGTGTTTCGCCATCTTCTTGCACCGTGTACAGGGGCACCACACCAGCAAATTGGCGTAAGCCACTCATCCGAATATCAATGCCTGATGGGAAATGCAAATCAATCCCCGATAAGGTACTGCGATAACCAACAATGGTGCGTACCGGCTCAGGCTCACCGAGTGGGCTCTCAAGCGGAGCAAGATACAAATCAGTAGGGACAGAGCCTGTTAGAGGAAAGCTTTCGGTGATATACCACTTATCACCATCTTGCACAGCGATGCGATAACCATCATCCAGCTTATGCAACGTAAAAGGATAGCTATCACCACTTTGATAAGTACGATTTAGTAACACCGTCTGCGCCCGTTCAAAGGAGAGCTGATTTTTAGCGCTGTAGTTGGTAAATGCTAAATTGACGGTATAAGCAAGAGGAAAGAGGATAAATAGAATCATCCCTGCGACACCGGGATAAATATAACGATGAGCATAGGTCTTCTTACTGCCGAAAATATACAAGGCTAAAACAGTAAGAACCAGAGTAAGCATAGCGAATGCGAGCTCACCGCGAGAATACATTAAAATCGTTGTATAGCCATTTACGATACCTACTGCACTTAAAACGGCCCATTTAAGGATCGAGCCTTTGCTGATTGATCGTATTTTGGCTGAAACTGATATCGCCTCTGTACCTTGAATTGACTGCATATAACAACCTGCTAGCGAAATGAAAACTGAGAAAATAAGGAGAGGTTACCCTCTCCTCAAAAGTATTACTGAATGAAATTATCGCGTCATTTGTCTTTCTGCATCCGCCAATGCGGCATCAACGGTTTGACGTCCATCAACGATATTGATGATAGCGCTCTTCGCCGCTCCCCAGAAAGCATTCATCTGTGGGATGTTTGGCATCACTTCACCATTTAACGCGTTATCCATGGTTGCGGCGATACGAGCATCAGAATCTAGCTCACGTTGGAAAGAGTTCAGTGCAACAGCACCCAATGGTTTATCGTTATCCACCATACGTAAACCTTCGTTGGTCAGCAGGTAGTTTTCCAAAAACTCCACCGCAAGGTCACGGTTAGGTGAAGCGGTGCTGATCCCAGCGGTTAATACGCCAACAAACGGTTTTGAAGCTTGACCATTAAATCTTGGCAGCGTAGTCACACCATAATTGATGCCTGAACGTTCAATGTTGTTCCAAGACCAAGGACCGTTAATGGTCATCGCAGTATTACCTTGGTTAAAGGCAGCTTCAGAAACTGAATAGTCCATATCGGCAGAGATGATGCGTTTATCGACTAACCCTTTTACAAAGTTCATCGCATCTTTAACACCTTGTTTAGCAATACCAGCGTCTTTAACATCGTAACCACCGCCAGTGTACTTAAAGGCATAGCCACCATCAGCAGCCATCAGTGGCCAAGTGAAGTAAGGTTCTTTTAAGTTCCACATAATCGCAGATTTGCCTTGCTTCTTCAGTTTTGCGTCAAGCTCAGCCACTTCTTCCCAGTTCTTTGGCGGATTAGGAACCAAATCTTTGTTATAAATCAGCGAGAGAGATTCAACGGCGATTGGGTAACCAATCAGTTTGCCATCATAACGAACGGCATCCCATGCAAAATCAACAATACCGTCTTTAATGCGTTGTGAAGGTTTAATTTCAGCAAGTAAACCCGCTTCGGCATAGCCACCAAATCGGTCATGCGCCCAAAACACAATATCAGGACCATCACCCGTTGCCGCCGTTTGTGGGAAACGGTCTTGCAAACCATCAGGGTGAGCAACGGTAACTTTAATCCCCGTGTCGGCTTCAAATTTCTTACCAACTTCAGCTAGGCCGTTATAACCTTTATCACCGTTGATCCAGATTGTGAGTTGTCCTTCTTGAATAGCAGCATTTGCACCAAATGAGCCAAGCGCAACCAAAGTGCTTAGCGCGACAGTGCTTAGGGCATTTTTCATCTTCATATCCTTGTTATTTGTGTTGTAGGGCGAACACCGATTGAGGTTTTGCCGTATTTCGCCATCTATCATCAGCAAAAAACGGGGCTTGCTCATCCTCCTACTCCCTACGCCCTAGCCATTATGGCCTAGTTTCGTGATCTACATCGTCACTGGTTAGCGATCATAATCACAAAAAAAGCATTGACTGTGATGAAGTTCAACTTCATGACAATCAATAATTTGAACTGGATCTATATGATGGTTTTATCCCCTCCTCCGCCTCATCCTTCACTACTCCCCCCATAAAAAAGAGTGACGGGAGGATGTAAGCAAGCACATCATCAAGGAAACTAAGCACATCCAAGAGTGGATGGTAAGAACCCTTTCCAGTATCTATTGCAGTGCTGGCTTGCATTGCCGAATGGGTTTGCTGTCATAACTTGAGCGTTCGTGGTAATTATTGTACGGGGGAGACGTTCAAGCATGGCGGGGGAAGCAAACTGATTCTTGGCTTTGATGGGTGATGCTCTCTACAAATGATGTATTTGTAGGCATCACCCTTTCTTTTCTTACTGATGAAATGAGAGGTAATGCAGCATCGCTGCTGAATCATCGGCATTCACCATGAAAAATGATTCACCTTAACGTATTCCTACTGTTATTGCCTGCAAGATAATTCATATAATGATAGGCAGTAATCATTAAAAAATCTTGACCGAGGACGAGCGACATGGCGAGTGTCACGTTAAAAAATGTATGTAAAGCTTATGGCGATGTATTGATTTCTAAAAATGTTGATTTAGAAATCCCAGAAGGCGAATTTGTCGTTTTCGTAGGTCCATCAGGTTGTGGCAAATCCACCTTATTACGCTGTATTGCCGGCCTTGAGGAGATCACGTCGGGCGATCTTTACATTGGCGATCAACGCATGAACGATGTTGAACCATCAAAACGCGGCGTCGGCATGGTATTTCAATCGTATGCCCTTTATCCGCATCTTAATTTATACGACAACATGTCGTTCGGGCTAAAACTAGCCAAAGCCAGTAAAGCGGATATTAGTCAACGAGTGGAAAAAGTGGCGGATATTCTGCAACTGAGCCACCTATTGGATCGTCAACCCAAAGCGCTCTCTGGTGGCCAACGCCAACGGGTCGCGATTGGTCGAACGCTCGTCTCTCAACCAAACGTTTTCTTACTCGATGAACCACTGTCTAACTTAGACGCTGCGTTACGTGTGCAAATGCGTTCTGAAATCACCAAACTACAACGTAAACTCGGTTGCACGATGATCTACGTCACCCATGATCAGGTTGAAGCGATGACCATGGCCGATAAAATCGTTGTTTTAGACGCAGGATACGTCTCTCAAGTCGGTAAACCTTTAGAGCTCTACCACTACCCAAAAAACCGTTTTGTAGCAGGATTCATTGGCTCTCCGAAAATGAACTTTATGAGTGTCACCATTGAAGAAGCGGAAAAAGATCAGGTCAAAGTAAAGCTGTCCAATGGCGTTACTTTCTGGATCCCCGTTGATGGCACGACGGTTACCGCAGGTGCTCGTATGTCACTTGGTGTACGTCCTGAGCATTTGTTAGAGCCAAAAGAGGGTGATGCTCAAATCGATGGCAAAGTGATGATTGTTGAAAAACTTGGTAACGAAACCCAAGTGTATATGAACGTTAAAGGCTCAGACTCTGACATCATCTACCGCCAACCAGACACGCTCGATATCGAAGTCGGTGATACGCTGACGATTGGTCTGCCCGCTCATCGCTGCCATTTATTCCACAGTGATGGCCGTGCATGTCAACGCTTACACCAAGAAAAAGGCGTCGTGATTGAGCGTTAAATCTCGTCCTTGCAGACAACGGTCTGAAACCGTTGTCTGCCACATGCAAAATAACTTAATTTTCCAATATTAAGCCTCGCTTTCGTCCCCATAGCTTCGGCTTTTTGACGACAAAGTACACCGCTAACGCGGTTAATATAAAACCTAATATCCCCAATCCATCCAATGATTCATCAAACGCAAACCATGCCTGAATCGCCGTCGTCGGCGGAACCAAATAAAAAATAGAGGCCACATTGGATGAAGCACCATGCTCGACCATGTACAGCAAAAGTAAAACGGCAACACATGATAAAACAACGACTAACCAAACCATGGTCAACACAAACGTCGTCGTCCATTGAATACTCATACTTTCAACCTTAATCGCAAGAGGAATAAATAGTATGGAAGCCGCCATGTATTGCACCAAGGTTCCCCCCAATAGATCAATCTGTTGACAAAATCTTTTCTGGTACAAAGTGCCAACAGTGATACCAAACAAAGAGAGAAGACACATTCCTATCGCGGCCCATTGCTTCTCTTCTGATTGCCACTCAAGGTTACCGAGCAAGACCAAGCTGATGCCGACAAATCCTATCCCCAGCCCAATCCATTGACTAACAGTAAAACGTTGTGGCGTCATGATAACCAACAGCAAAACGGTCATCACAGGTTGAGTACCGACTAACAATGAGGTTAACCCTGCCGGCATGCCCCAATAAATCGCCTGATAAGTTCCGCCCAAATACAATCCATGAATCAGTAAACCAGCAACACTTGCGTGCCATAGTGCTTTCCCTTTTGGGATAGATTGCCGTTTAAAAAGAGCCAGCAAACCACCGAATAAAAGTACCGTTAACAGCATACGTAAGCTGAGCAATGTCATAGGTTCAGCATAAGTCAGCCCATAACGAGCCCCCACGAAGCCTGAAGACCATAATATGACAAACAGAAAAGGGATCATTTTAATGAACATAGAAAATCTCTCGCCATGAGGATAACAATTACGCTACTTTAATTGGGTACAGAAAAACAAAAAGGCACAGTTTCCATTATTTCAACGGGTACAGAATGGTCAAAATTTGCAAATATAGACAAGTGGAAGCGTATTTACGCCACGCCATTGAGCAACGTTTGTTTAATCCACACGAAAAACTGCCATCCATTCGTGAATTAGTCCTTGCCCTATCGGTGAGCAAAAATACCGTCATTCGAGCCTATCAGGTGTTGGAAGCTCAAGGATGGGTATACGCTCAGCCACGAAGTGGTTACTGTGTTTCGCCACCACCATCATCGTTAGAAATCAGTAGCCAAACACCTCGCCAAGTCGATTTGTTGTCAATGTCGAAAGACATTCTGGCCAATCCAATCAAGCAATATGAAATGCCAGCAGGTTCCGCACACCCGAATATCGACTCTAGTGCCATTCGTAGTTTGTATGCACATATCGGACGTCACAGCCGTAAACAAACGCATATTCCCAGTCACTATCAACTGCCACCGGGGAATAACCAACTCGTAAAACAGCTAGCAAAACTTTCACAAGAGAGCGGTATTTTTGCCCAGAGTCGAGACATTGCCATTACTCATGGAGCGCAACAAGCCATCAGCTTAGCTTTTCGAGCGATCACTCAAGTGGGAGACATCGTGGCCGTCGAGTCGCCTTGTTATTTTGGTACCTTATTGTTAATCGAGTCTTTAGGGTTAAGAGTGGTGGAAATACCCAGTCACACAATAACTGGAATTAATCTGGATGCACTGGTTGATGCTTTAGAGCGCTGGCCAATCAAAGCACTATTGCTTACGCCCAATTTTACTAATCCAACTGGGGCATTGATGCCACTGTTACACCGTAAAATGCTGCTAGAAAAAACACCCTCGCTGCCAATCATTGAAGATGATGTCTTTGGTTATTTAGGTTTTAACGCTCCAATCCCCAGCTTAAAAAGCTTGGATAACCACGATAGAGTTATTTATATTAATTCGCTTTCTAAAACGTTAGATTCTCGACTTCGAATTGGCTGGATAATTGCTGGACAATACATGGAAAAAATAGACAAGATTTTACTCAGTGAGAACATGGGCAGCCTAAATTTAATACAATCAGCAGTGGCTGAGTTTCTCTCTTCCGGTCAGTACAAAACTCATCTTGCTAAAATGCGCCGCCTATATCAATATCGCCAGCAAAAGTTTACCACCATGTTGAACCAAGCATTCAATGGCCAACAAGCATTACAGGGACAATACCACCTCTGTCATCCAGAAGGTTCCTTTTTAAACTGGCTAACACTACCGTCTCATATCGATACTTACGAGCTCTACCAACAATGTCTACCCAAAAAAATCAGCTTCTTGCCAGGGCATCTATTTGCGACCCAACATCAATTCACTCATTGTATTCGCTTTAGCGTGGCAAATTTGAATGATGAAAAAAAATGGCAACTTAGCTTAAATCTTCTGGCACAGATGATCACGGCTCAACTAAAATAAAGATAAACCGAAGTAAATCATCTTAGTTCGCAGAGATCTGCCCCCATTAACCACTATGATGTACAGTGAAATACAATAAAAGAATAATAAGGATTATCCATGAAACACCAGCTATCTCTTAGAGCTTTAGAGCGCGGCGACTTGCGCTTTATTCATAATTTGAATAACAACCGCAACATTATGTCTTACTGGTTTGAAGAGCCGTATGAATCGTTTGATGAACTGGAAGAGTTGTACAACAAACACATTCATGACAATGCAGAACGGCGTTTCGTGGTTGAGAATCAGCAAAAAGATCTGATTGGCTTAGTCGAGCTCATCGAGATTAACTACATCCACCGCAGTGCTGAATTTCAAATCATTATCACTCCTGAACACCAAGGTAAAGGTTACGCACAAACCTTAATTCATCGTGCGCTGGATTACTCTTTCACCATTCTTAATTTGCACAAAATTTATCTGCATGTTTCGATTGAAAACGATAAAGCGATTCATCTATATGAAAAATGCGGGTTTATTGAAGAAGGGCATTTAGTACAAGAGTTTTTCATTAATGGTCGTTACCGAGACGTCAAACGGATGTACATTCTGCAAAGCGATTATTTAAAAAAAACCTATCCAGAATAAACGTCCAACCTGTACTTACCTTGCAGCACAGCGTGACTCTTTATGAGCGTAGATAGACTTAGGTAATCATTGCACGAAGCGCATCCGTCGCTTCGTGCTTATTGCTAACGAGCAATATCCAAGCGGTTTTCGGTTACCCCGTTAGTTCGAAACCAGCCCGCGATACTGATCCGCTCCGCTTGAGTCGGCAACACTTCATGAGGAAATTTCTCCGATAAAAACACCACTAAACGACCTGAAATAGGCGCAATCGTCTCAATCAGCTGATCGTTCAAATCATAAAGTTTTAATTCTCCACCATCGGCGGCGCACCAATTAGGATTCATGTAAAACACTGTCGTTAGCTTACGATTTTCATTACCGCGAAACGCATCGAGATGTTTTTTATAAAAATCACCGGCTTCGTATTTCGCAAAATGCGCTTCGTATTCAAATAATCCTAAAAAGAAGTCTTGATTCACTTGCTGGCGAATCTGCTCCATCCGCTCCAAATAATCTTGTATTGGCTGCCCCATCGATTCTCTCAGCCATTGAATCTTATCACTGCGGATCTGGCTAATTCGCTGGGCTTCATCTTGCCGGCCGATACGTGCTTGCTGCCAACTTTCAGGAGCGCAAGATCGTAAACGGCTGACTTGATCGGGCGTTAAAAAATCATCCCACACATACCAACCTTGCTCCGCTATCGCGTCCAGCAACTTCTCTAATCCCATGATGTTCACTACTTAGTTAATGAACCATGGGTTATAACCAGACTCGGTTAGCCGCACAAATCACGATGTTAATCCATAAGGATAATAATCGTTATCGTTGTCAATAATAGGCGTAACACAAGGATGCGAGGAATATTGAGTTGCTTCGATAATAAAAAACCACCGGAAAACCGGTGGCTAAGATAAAAAATCGCTAATCGCTAAAGCTTAACGATTCAGCTTGGTCAGCGCTGCAAAGACGCTTTCGACCGCTACCGCACCGGGGTCTTTAACACCACTTAAACTGTCACTGGCTAAATAAGACGAGCGACCAGCATTAGCTTTGTTCATTAATGCGGTGGAAGCACTGCCTTGCTCAGCAGCGCTTGCCGCTTCGGTTAGGCTTTGCCCAGCGACTAACGCTTCCAGTGCTGGCTGCAGCGCATCAATCATGGTTCTATCACCCAACTCAGCGCCGCCGTACTGTTTCATTTTATTTAATCCCGCCACTAATGCCCTCGCCAGTGGTTGCCCTTCACTCATCTGCTGACCCGCAGCGGTAAAGAAAATCGATAGTAACACGCCACTTGAGCCGCCCATCACGGTGGCAAGGCGCTCGCCCACCACACCTAATAACTTATCGACTTGCGCGAATGGCAATTGATTCGCTTGACTCTCACGATAGACTTGTCGTGCACCAGCAGCAAAGGTTGAGCCGGTATCGCCATCGCCAACTAAACTATCGAGACGATTAAGCTCACTTTCATTAGCGATCAAGGTCTGGCAAATACAGTTGACTATCATTTGATGCTCAGCATGCTCGGAGGCTTGATAGTGCAGTTGATCGGCTTGCTTTTCGACTGCGCGACGCGCCACATCATTGACCGCTAAAGGCGTTGGCCAACTGCTGACCTCGGTTGGAGCCAATAATGCCGCTTCCAGCTGCGCATCTAAATGCAGTAATGAGATAGAGAAGCCTTTCATGTCCAACGCCGTCATCAAGGGCGCTGGACCCACTAAATATTGGATTGATGGCGCAAGAGAAGAATGACACAGATCGCGCGTTAACAAACTCATTTCAAGATTGGATACGCCACCCAAGTTATTGAGTAGCACCGCGACTTTATCATCACTGGTTAACGGATAAGCGCTCAGCAGCTTTTCAATCATCATCGCCAGAATATCGCGGCTATTTTGCGTTGCTAACACCGAAACGCCAGGCTCACCGTGAATGCCTAAGCCTAGCTCAGCATGACCCGCTTTGACTCGCTCACTGTGCGTTTCACCCGGTAAATGGCAACTGGAGAGTGCCACGCCAATACTGGCGGTGCGTTGAATCGCCACTTGCGCAGCTTCAGCGACTGCAGACAGTGATTGACCTTGCTCCGCCGCATAGCCGGCCACTTTATGCACAAATAAGGTACCAGCCACACCACGAGGCTGCTTATTATCGGGCAAGGCAATGTCATCACTGACCATCACCATTTCAACTTGATAACCGAGACGCTTAGCTTTTTCTGCCGCTAAACCAAAATTTAATCGATCGCCGGTGTAGTTTTTGACAATCAACAAACAGCCCGCTTCACCGGTCACTTGAACAATGGCATTAAACACCGCATCAACACTGGGCGAGGCAAACACATCACCGCACACCGCGGCGGTCAGCATATTCTTACCCACAAAGCCAACGTGAGCCGGTTCATGGCCCGAGCCACCGCCAGAAATAATCGCTACTTTGCTTTTATCCCAATCACGGCGAACCACGATGCGAATGTGTGGATCGATATCCAGTTGCTCTAGGTTTTGCCAAGGGCTGGTTAATACCGCCCCTTCAATCGCTTCATTTACCAATTGCTCTTTATTATTAATAAAAAATTGAGTCATCACGTTATTCCTTGGATTGAAAGTAAATCAACAGCTTCGATTGTGCGGATGACAGCTAGGATCAACAAAAAAATTTTCACGTTGCAAAATGAAACAGGATTAATTTCGCGATTGATTCATAATGAAACACCATTGACGCTCGCTTTTCTTAGAGTGTGAGCTTAGGCGAGATGACGTGAAAGCCATTTGCTCCCTAGCCTCAAAAGTTGATGCCGCGCCAAAACGACTCAGCATAACAGATAGAGAGCAGCAGAAACGACCAAGCAGCCGATACGAGCGCTGCTTGATTTAGATAAGAAATGGAATAAACGGACTTAAGAGAGAAGATTCTAAGAAGCGCAGAGATGCTCAAACGCTTGCTGTAAACTGGCGATCATCACTCGGCTTGACTCAATACCAGGGTCCAAATAACCGCAGCTTTGCTCGCCTAAGTAGGCCGCTCTACCGCGCTTAGCGGGCAGAGCAATCGAATCACGAGCCGCTTGCTGACAGGCCTCATTCAATACCGTGAGGCTTTGCGCCATAGTGTATTGACTAGCCACGCAGCGCTGTAACGTTTCTGTCGCCACATACCAAATGTCGTATAAGGTTTTATCTTGGTACTGCACATAGCCGCGCGTTTTCACTCCCTGCTGGCCATTCAATAACGCTCGATAAAGATCATCGACACTGAGCGCGGTTTTACCTTCCACGCTGTGCGCCGCTCGCTGAAATAAGGTGTAGTACAAAGGCCCGCTGGCCCCGCCAACGCCGGAAAGAAACACAAAGCCCAAATTTTGCAATAAATTGGCAATACTCATGTCGGCTAAACTCGGCAATTTGCTGACCAATAACGTACAGCCACGCTGAATATTCACGCCGTGATCGGCATCGCCAATTTCGGCATCCAGCTGATTAAGATATTCACTGTGTTGGAGTAAATTTTGACTGAGTAACTGTAACCAGTGATAGACCATCGCTTGGCTGAGCATGGTTTATTTCCCCCATTGCCAATAGGCGGTGTCTACCGGAGCTTGCCAACAAGATAAAGCCCGATCATCAAGGGTGAATAGGCTCACAGAGAAAGCATTCGGATGCGCCCCACGACAGACCGCTTGCGCAATGGTCTCGACAATGGTCATCTGGCTCTGGGTTAATTGTTGAGTGACCCATTGACAGAGATGGTCTAACTGCTGCTGATTTTGCCCACTTAAGCCATTGAGTAATAATAAATACTGCGGTTCTGCCACTGCAGCCGTAGTGATAAACTGCTGCTGCCAATCATGGGTTGCACTCGACCACTGGATTTGCAATCGAGCGCGCTGTGACGCGTTCGCTAGCTGCTGTTGCAGATGTTGCAACACTTCGGCAAACGTCCCCGAGGTTAACTGCATTATTCCTTGCTCATTGTGCAACCCCACCCCGACTTTGATCTGCTCAAGTATTTGATCTGGCTCGGGAGCTTGAGCCCCGACAAACCCCACGCTAATAGTATGGCATTGTGCTGTCCATTGCCGCGCTTGCTCAGTCAACACGCTCAGTTGCTGTTGACTAGACAATCCCGAATCAGCCAATTGCAAACTGTAAGCACCTAACAGTTTTTGTAATATGACAATTCCCGCTAACCCTTTGCCACCCATCATGCAGTGCGCGGGTAAAGGAGCACAATCATCATCGACCAGACAAAAATCCACCTGATAGCCTTGCTCGCTTAGCCACTCGGTGGCGAGTTGAAAATTCAGCACGTCACCTGTGTGATTTTTTACTAAAAACAAGATAGGAGTCGAGGATAGAAAATGCTCTTTAACGTGCTCCGTAATTTGCAGCGCTGATGGCGCGGTGAAATGCTCACCGATACACGCAGCGGCCAACATACCTCGGCCAACAAATTCACTGTGCAAAGGTTCGTGGCCCTGCCCACCGCCGCTAATGACCGCGACTGGGGAAGGAGTATCATTCAAAAAGCGGGGATCAAACACATTATACACAGACAGCACTCCAAAGCATTTTTAGTCAAAAACTCTACCATTAGCGCTAAATTAAGCAATTTATCAATCAAAAGTTTCATTATGAAACCACCAAAGCCCTTAAAGTGTTTCATAGTGAACCAGTTGAGTTAAATTTGTGAACTGTGTCTTTTCTTGTTTAACGAGAGGCAGCGAAAAGCAATGAAATGTGAAACAGGGATTTGATTGGCGATCCGATTGGCAAAACTGATTGCCAAGCCAAGCCTAACCACTTACTACTAGAGCCAACCGAGCTTGGCATCTCTTCTCACCGTCAGGCTCACTATAAAAATGATTCATACATAGAATAAGGATCAATAACGTGGAAAAAATCTTAATCTCGCCCAGTAAATACATTCAAGGTAAAGGCGCTATCCATCAAGTGGCTCGCCATGTCACGGGCTTTGGTCAACGGGCTTTCGCCATCACTGACCCTATGGTACTCCCGCTGGTTGAAGACAGCCTAGCCACTCAGTTTGCTGGCCTCGACATGCATCTCACCTTATCGCCTTTTCACGGTCAATGTAGCCGTAATGAAATTGAGCGCTTAGTTCAGGTCGCCAAAGAGGATCAAGCGCAAGCGCAAGTGATTATGGGCATCGGTGGCGGCAAGGCGCTTGATACCGCGAAAAGTGTCGCTTACTACTTGGGTTTGCCTGTGGTGATCATTCCTACCATCGCCTCAACTGATGCGCCAACCAGCTCACTGGCGGTGATCTACACCGAACAAGGTGAGTTCAGCGAATATCTATTCTTCCCTGCCAATCCGAATATGGTGTTGGTCGATAGCGAAATCGTTGCCAAAGCTCCGGTACGTTTATTGGTGGCAGGAATGGGTGATGCACTCGCCACTTACTTTGAAGCGCGGGCAACCATTGCCTCTGGTAAGGCGACCATGGCAGGAGGCCTCGCCACCAAAGCCGCTTTTGCGATTGCTCAAACCTGTTATCAAACGCTATTAGAAGATGGCTACAGCGCGATGATGGCTGGTAAACAAGGTCTGGTGACTCAAGCGATGGAAAACATTATCGAAGCTAATACGTATTTAAGCGGAATCGGCTTTGAAAGCTGCGGACTGGCGGCAGCCCATGCGATTCATAACGGTTTAACGGTATTAGAAGAGTGTCACCACCTTTATCATGGTGAAAAAGTCGCGTTCAGTACCCTAGTACAACTGGTATTAGAGAATGCCCCTAAAGAAGAGTTCGCCCAAGTGTTGGCTTTCTGCCGTCAAGTAGGCTTACCGACTAATTTACACGAAATGGGCGTCACCACTATCGATTTGCCACAAATCATGGCGGTGTCAGAAATGGCCTGCGCCGAAGGCGAGACCATTCATAACATGCCATTTCCCGTGAGTGCCGACCAAGTGTATGCCGCGATCCTTACCACCCATGCCTTAACCACCGCCTAACGGTACTATTTATCCCCCATCTTGCTTGGGGGATTCGTTTTTTGACGAGCTTCTTGTTACCATATCCTCAGCCTCCCTAGCCGCAGATGTATTTATGGTTGCCGATACCTATAAACAATGGAAAATTTTTGTCGATACTGGCTGGTTACCGGTTAAAGGCCAGCATGCTGAGCTCTATCAACAGTGGCAGCAAGCAAGCCAATGTTGCCAAGCTAAATCTTGGCAACCGCCAAGAACGCTACGAGGCTCAACGCTTAACGAGACTTTGCAATCACAGCAAAATTTACTCTGTTTTACCCAAAGAGTCTTAGATGCCATCACCGAAAAACTTCGCGACCCCAATTGGTTATTTTGCATAACCAATGCACAAGGGATTACCTTACACCTACAAGGGGCGGCAAGGCTTAGCCAAGCGCTGTCAAATCTCGGCTTAAGCGTCGGATCCGATTGGACAGATAAACGGATCGGCAATCATGCTATCGAGCGCTGTTTAATCACGCATCAAGCGCAACTGTCAAACGGAGCCGAACATCTCAGTAAAGCGCTGCATCCTTGGTTTTTCTCGGCAGTACCCATTTTTGATCCCATGGGCGAGTTGCTAGCCAGCTTGACTCTGATCAGCGAAACCCAACAACATAGTATGATGATTGATGCATTAATCGAGAGTGCCGCCCGGGAGATTGAAACCCTACTCAGTTCAGAGCTGCGCCTGACCCAAGCCAATACCTTATTAACCCAGCGTGATGTACTATTGGAAGGAATAGAGCAAGGCGTGGTCACTTGGCAAGCGTCTGGCTATGTGCAGTACATTAATCACTGTGCTCGGCAATGGCTAGGTTTAGATGAAAGTCATATTGGCCTCCATATTGAGGCGTTATTTCATTTTCCGCCCGTGGTAGAGCAAGCGTTAGCCGACAGAACTAAACTAGAAAAAGTCGAAGTCATGGTGGATTGTCAGCAACAATTGCTGAAAGTGATCCTCTCACTTAAGCCACTCAGCAGTGGTGAAGTGATGGCGCTGTTTCATCCCAGTGAACCACTCCCTCAACAGCATGAACGTCATCTTATTGGCGGCGACTATTGGCAGCCGAGCGAAAACTTGTGGTTATTGGAAGGCCACCCATGTCAGCAACGCATTGAAAAAGCGGCCAAAGTCTCAGTGCCGGTACTACTGCAAGGTGAAGATGGCGTCGGTAAACTCTCGCTCGCGTTGGCTATTCATCATAAAAGCCAGCAGCGCCTCGCACCACTGATGATTATTGATTGTGCAGCTTTACAAGCGGAACAATTAGCACAAGCACTACTCGGGGATGACCAGCAAAGCCAACCATCGAAATTTGAACTGGCTTACAATGGCACGCTGATTTTAGAACACATCGAATACCTGCCACCTCATTTACAAGCTAGCTTGTTGGCGATTTTAAAAACCGGATTTCTCACTCGCTTACACAGCCAGCAGGTGATTCCGGTTAATGTGCGGGTGATTAGCACCAGTAGTGCTGATTTAGATAAGTTAGTCGAATCAGGGGTATTTAGCCGTCAATTGTATTACGCGATGCAGGGCATTGAGATATGTATTCCACCGCAGCGCGAAGCTATTGATTATACCCGCACCTTAATTGCACATATTGTTCAGCGAGCGAATTGCACGCTTACCGCAGAGGCTTTGCAAACACTACTGGATTATAGCTGGCCCGGCAATCGCAGTGAATTACTGAGTGTGATGGATAAAGTGCTACTGAGCTCGACGCATCGTATTATCCGCCTTGGCGATCTGCCCGATAGAATACGCCGACGCACGGACCAAGCGCAGCCCATTCAACGCCTTGAGTTAATAGAAAAAAACGCCATTATTCATGCGTTAAAACATCATCAAGGTCACTTACAACAAACCGCCAAAGCTCTGGGGGTTGGCCGCACTACCTTGTGGCGTAAGATCCGCAAATACGAGATTGATGAAACCGCGATTGTTGAATCTTCTTAGCTAACGATCAGATAGGTCTGATATCAATCGTCTTCAATCGATATAAACTGGCACCAAATATGCTTAATAAAAATAATTCAGCGCTCACTCGTCATCATGCTGAATACTACCTTTAGAGGAAAGCATTATGGGCCATATCTATAAAATTGAATCTTACAGCGAAGAAGCGGTGCGAACACTGGCTCAATTCATTCAAGCCAAGGGCGGTAAATGCTGCATTGCTGGATTTGCTGTGATCACTAATCACCCTTTCAAAGAAAGAGACGCCGGACGTTTACTGCCATTGATTGGCAAAGTCACCGATAATCTCACTGAATGGGATAAAACTCAGTTTGAAGTGCTGGATAATCAGATCGCTTGCTAACGGATTCATTGCCACCGAAAGCTACCGTATCGAGCCGATGTGCTTTAACCAAACCGGAGTGGTTAACGCACATTAGTTATATAACTTAACGCAAGCCACGACTTCTTAATCAACCAGGCGATATGCAACAGTTTCATCTTGCAACGCAGATTGCACTATCACCTCTCAAACCTACCTCTCGCACCTATGACTTCACTGTTTCATTTTTCATCTGAGCGATGGTTTGGATAACCTATAACGCACTATGCGTTGTTCAGAATTCACTATAATAACAAGACTATTATTAATGAGCATGGATTATGTCGAATAGAATATGGGTTCTACTGGTTTTATCCTTAACAAGCGCATCCACGTTTGCCAAACCCTCGATGACGATTGTTTATTATGACTCTTTTCCGCCTTACTCTTTTCGAGATGAAAACGGTAACATGGCGGGGATTTTTATCGATATTGCCGATCAGGTTTTACAAGATAAAATGGGTATTTCCGTACTTCACAGAGGCTATCCATGGGCCAGAGCGCAGAAAATGGTCCAAATGGGAGAAGCTGACGCTTTTATCACCGTCGCCACACAAGCGCGGCAGGAATACACTAATGTATCGAGTACACCTGTTATTGTTGGCCCCATGAACTTGTTTGTTAACCCAACTAACCGCAATCTTGATCAGATTGAGCATATCCAAACAACGGAAGATCTAAGCCCTTTTTTAATTCTGGATTATCAAGGTAATAATTGGGGTAATCAGCATTTTCCTGAAGATAAATTTCGCCGGTTATTAACCTCAAACTTATCCAATACCTTAACCATGTTGGCTCATGGTAGAGGAGATGTTATCGCCACGGACAAAATCGTAGCGGACTATTTAATGGCTCAGTTAAATCTGCAAGGATTGATTATCGAGCTGCCAATCATACTGACTGAAGTAGAATTTTCCTTATGTATTGGCAAGAGTTCACCTTTTAACAGCCTACTCCCTGAATTTAACCAGCAAATGGCACAATTCCGAGAGCAGGGTCATGTCGACACTGTACTTGCTAACTACAGGTAGAAGAATATATTTCAATCAACGCATTAAAAAAGGAGCTCCATCAGCTCCTTTTTAGTTAATACGGACAACGTTAGGCAAGAAAATTTACGCTTGCCAATCAAGGATGACTTTGCCAGAAGCCCCGCTACGCATGGCATCGAAACCCTGTTGGAAATCATCGACCTTGAAGTGGTGGGTGATAATTGGCGTTAAATCTAAGCCAGATTGAATCAGGCTCGCCATCTTGTACCACGTTTCGAACATTTCGCGACCGTAAATGCCTTTGATGACTAAGCCTTTAAAAATCACTTGATTCCAATCAATCGCCATCGATGAAGGTGGAATGCCTAGCAGAGCGACGCGTCCGCCATGATTCATGGTTTGCAGCATCGAACTAAACGCACTTGGCACTCCAGACATTTCAAGGCCGACATCAAAGCCTTCTGTCATGCCGAGTTCATTCATCACATCTTCAAGCTTTTGCTCCGCCACATTAACCGCTCGCGTTACGCCCATTTTGCGCGCTAAATCTAGGCGGTATTCATTCACATCAGTGATTACCACGTGGCGCGCGCCAACATGTTTCGCCACCGCCGCCGCCATAATACCGATTGGACCTGCTCCAGTTATCAGCACATCTTCGCCCACTAAATCAAACGATAAAGCCGTGTGCACCGCATTACCAAACGGGTCAAAGATAGACGCAAGATCATCAGAAATACCATCGGGGATCTTAAACGCGTTAAACGCTGGGATCACTAAATACTCTGAGAATGAACCGGTGCGGTTCACCCCTACGCCAATGGTATTGCGGCAAAGGTGAGTACGACCGCCGCGGCAATTACGGCAGTGACCACAAGTAATATGCCCTTCACCTGAAACGCGATCCCCTATCTCAAAACCGCGAACTTCTTGACCAATACCAACCACTTCACCAACGTATTCATGGCCCACCACCATCGGCACAGGGATGGTTTTTTGTGACCATTCATCCCAGTTGTAAATATGCACATCGGTACCACAAATGGCGGTCTTTTTGATTTTAATCAGTAAGTCATTATGACCCAGCTCTGGCATATCGACTTCGGTCATCCAGATGCCTTGCTCTGGTTTTAACTTGGCTAATGCTTTGATTTTCATTTGATAAGCCCCATCTCATGGCCGACTTGAATAAAGACATCAATCGCTCTATCGAGCTGCTCACGACTGTGAGCCGCTGACATTTGCGTGCGGATACGCGCCTGACCTTTTGGCACCACCGGGAAAGAAAAACCAATCACGTAAATGCCTTTGACTAATGCACGCTCAGCAAACTCAGCAGCCACTTTCGCATCACCAAGCATAATCGGGATGATCGCATGATCAGCGCCGCCCATGGTAAACCCCGCCGCTTCCATACGAGAGCGGAAATACGCCGCGTTACTCCACAGTTTATCGCGTAATTCACCACTTTCAGCTAACAGATCCAAGACACGCAGAGAAGCGGCGACAATCGCTGGTGCCACGGAGTTTGAGAAGAGATAAGGACGTGAACGCTGACGTAACCAATCAATCACTTCTTTCTTACCGGAAGTATAACCACCAGAAGCGCCGCCCATGGCTTTGCCTAGCGTTCCGGTAATAATATCAATTCTGTCGATAACGTTATGATATTCATGCGTACCACGGCCATTTGCGCCCATAAAGCCCACCGCATGGGAATCATCCACCATCACCAAAGCATGGTATTTATCCGCTAAATCACAAATCGCTGGCAAGTTCGCCACTACGCCGTCCATAGAGAAAACACCATCGGTGACAATCAGCTTATGCCGTGCGCCCGCTTGGTCAGCAGCAATCAGCTGCTGCTCCAACTCTTGCATGTTGTTATTGCTATAACGAAAACGCATCGCTTTACATAAACGAACGCCATCAATGATCGAAGCGTGATTAAGCGCATCAGAGATGATGGCATCTTCTTTATCAAGTAGCGTTTCAAATAGCCCGGTATTCGCATCAAAGCACGAGGTATAAAGAATGGTGTCTTCTTTGCCAAGGAAAGCAGACAGCTTCTCTTCAAGCTGCTTATGGATATCTTGCGTACCACAGATAAAACGTACTGAAGCCATCCCGAAACCATGCGTCGCCATACCTTGTTGACCCGCTTCAATCAAAGCCGGATGGTTCGCCAAACCAAGATAATTATTGGCACAAAAGTTAAGTACTTCTTGACTGGTTGAGATAGAAACCGCCGCTTGTTGCTGTGAGGTGATCACGCGTTCAGATTTATAGAGGCCTTCCGTTTTAACATCATCCAGCTGTTGGCGTATTTGTTGATAAAAATCACAAGACATTGCATTTTCCTTATTGGTTGCCGTTATCTCCAGCAGATTAGATAGTTAGTGTAATAGAAGCCTATGGATGGGATTATCTCGCTTTGCGGAAAACCATTCATGAACTCAATTCACAAATAAGCATTATTAACTAATGAAGACAGTTAAAAGTAGTCAACCACAACATATACCCAAACAACTTGGAGTTGCAGGTAGGCGGCAAGTGAGTGAGTCCCCATGAGCATAGATAGACTATGTGATTGGGGCGAACGAACGTAGCCAACACCCCTGCAGCTTCAAGTCGGAAGGGTATAAGCGATCCAATAAAAAAGCCTGAAGATACAAACGATCTTCAGGCTACATCGAGCTTAGCGATAATGATAGATACTGAGAATATTAAAAATTAAAATATTGTAATCCATTACCCGGCGCTAACAGCGTTTGCGAAATATAGCGATGAGTCGCTGTGGTTGGATGGGTGACATCCCAAAATACAAATTTGTCTGCACCATCACGAGCACAGGTATTGGTGATCGGATGACGATATAAATAATCCGCCGCAGAAGAACGGGTGAGATTCAAGCAAGGTTCACTGGCATTGGTAAAGCCATGCTTTTCCGGTTCAGCGACCATTGAATCAAATAGTGCGTGAGTATCAAACAGATGAATAGCGTAACCTTGTAAAATATATTGTGCTGCTAACTGTTTTAACTTGGTGTTCAGCGCATTGATTTTACCTTGAATCAAATCGATTTCAGCTGGTGTCGAATATCTAAACTGCGGAGCTTTAGTTACATCCGGTAACGTCATCATTAAGATATTTTGCGCGCCAGATTGCGTTAAACGTTGTAATGCTTTCGTAAAATCAGCCGCAACCTCCGCAACGTCTCGGTTATAATTCATAAAATCATTGAGACCGAAGACCAACGTATATAAGGTATTTTCCGGACGGTAATTTTGTGCTTTACCCATGTACTGTAAATAAGAATCTACTTGTCCAGTCACTCCAGTTAAAGCCACATATTGATTCGCTCCGGCAGCACCACCAACCGCCCAGTTATAGACTGGCATATTTTTAGACTGAGCAAGGTATTCTGTCCAAACCAACCCATTAGAAAAATGTCCTAAAAACCAGCTATTTGGATTCGGGAAACGCCACTGCGCGGCATTAAAAATATTGCCCGTATCCGATAAACTATCACCGAAGGCGACGATCTTGTTTATTTGATTAGCCTGCATGACAGGATCATTCGACCAAATCGTATGGTTTAATGAGAAACGATTATCCGCCGCATAAAAAGTAATATCCGCATTATCATGATTAATGCTTAAAGTGTGTTCGCAGCGCTGACGAATGGTATTTTGTGAGGTCTGAGTATAAAACATATTTTTTAACCCAACCGAGCTCCACCAGTATCCTGGCAAGGTAAAATAACTGCCATCATTATTTGTCGCCCATTGCCAATCCGTTGCCGGATCGTCAGTACTATGGCTAGTACGATACCAGCAACGCACATAGGTATAAGTTTGTCTACCTGTAGGAGCCACTGAGTAGTTTGCCTGCACAGTTTCAGGAATAGCAAAAGTGGGAGTAGGAGTAACCGATGTACCAATAGGTAAAGTTACACTTAAAAGAAACGTTAATATATTCATATTTATACCCCATGTGTATACGGTAGATAATTAGTACATCATTATCTGATTAGTGAATTAAAACATATTAACCTGAGTTATATGACAATAAGTAGTGACTGATAAAAATTGTGGCACTAAGGTCAAATTCACGATTCTCCTATCGTCATTTATTTTCATACCGATACCATTCTGACAAAAAACCAAATAACCACATAAATATCAGTGGGTTAATAAGATTCCATTAACTTATTTCGTTTATTTTGTGATCTTATTTCAATAAAAATGCTAATTATAATTATTTTCTTTTCTGTTTAATTATTTTGCGCTATACGTGATCAAGTCATTAGTCTTGATTATGAAATCTCGCGCAGTGACACGATTGAAATATGAAATGTTAGCGGTTGATTATACGATCTGGCCAACCGACTTGACGTTGCTGACAACTGGCAAATCCATGATTCTCCATGAGTATCAGTAACAACACGATTGGAGTGAGCGAACCAAATAGTGTAGTAGCTGCAAGTCAACTGGGTAATATAGGATGATCAACCTGCAAAAATATCGCTCAAAAAGGACAGGGCAAATGATAAAAAAAAACCAATTAAAACGTTACGTTAAACTAGGTACAATAGCGATTGTCGCCGGTAGTGCGACTTCCGCGATGGCTCACCCAACGTTGGCATTTGATGAAGCGAGTATTCCTACTCGTTATATTGTCAAATTTAAACAAGATGAACAGCCATTCTCGATGGCTAATAACCCATTCTGGGGCCCACGAATTGGTCAGCAAGCTCTATTATCACAGATACAAGCCAGTGATATTGAACCTATTGGTCATGATGCTTTATACAGCGCGAAACTTGCAGAAGAGCGCGTTGAAGCCCTCCGTTCACGTCCCGATATCGAGTATGTAGAAATCGACCCACCGCGCTTTTTAATGAGTGAAACCACACCTTGGGGTTACTTTGCCGTGAAAGCCGATCAATTAGAAGATAGCCAAGCTGGCAATCAAACCATTTGTATTATTGATTCTGGTTACGACCTCGCCCATAACGATTTGAGCGGTAACCGAGTCACTGGAACGAACGATCGAGGAACAGGACAATGGTACATTCCAGGTAGCAACAATGCCCATGGTACCCATGTCGCAGGCACGATTGCCGCCATCGCCAACAACGAAGGTGTAAAAGGCTTACTACCAAATCAAAATGTTAACCTACATATTGTCAAAGTATTCAATGAGTCAGGTTGGGGATATTCATCGACGCTAGTGCGAGCGATTCAAACTTGTGCGGATAATGGGGCAAATATTGTCAATATGAGCTTAGGGGGCAGTCAATCAAGCCGCACCGAACAAAATGCGATGGACGCATTGTATGAGCGAGGAGTATTAATGATTGCTGCTGCGGGTAACTCCGGTAATACCGCGCACAGTTATCCTGCCTCTTATGATTCAGTGATGTCTGTCGCTGCCGTTGACAGCAATTACGATCATGCTTCGTTCTCTCAAGCGACTAACCAAGTAGAAATCGCGGCGCCAGGAGTTGCCGTCCTCTCAACAGTCAGCGTAGGTGAAGGCGTTTTATCGACAATAATCACTGAAGATCGTGATTATTTTCGCCGTGGTGTCGTGCCACATAATCGCTTAAATAATAATGGCTTTGGTTTTGAATCGGCACCGATTGCGGGACAATATACCGCACCTTTAGCGCTGTGTGATACGAGTTCTGGTCGCTATCAATGTGGCGATATGCGTGGCAAAATTTGTCTCACTGAACGAATCGCTAATGAAACGCCATCCGTTAGTCCGGAAATTAATGCCGTTGCAGCCTGTAACAATGCTGGCGCTTTAGCGGCGATTGTTTACAGTAATCAGCAACGTCCAGGCCTCCAAAATCCCTTTGTTCTCGATCAATTTAACACTTACCCACTATTGTCTGTCAGTGTCAATCGTAACGTAGGGCAAGAATTGGCGGCTTTAGTCGGTCAAGACATTACCGTATCGACTCGTACCGGTGAAGATTATCAGTACTATAATGGGACTTCGATGGCAACACCGCATGTGTCAGGCGTTGCAGGCTTAGTGTGGAGTTATCATCCACAGTGCTCGGCAAAACAAATCCGCCAAGCATTAACCCAAACGGCGCTGGATTTGGATGTCCCTGGCCGAGATAATCGTACTGGTTATGGGTTAGTGAATGCTCTGGCCGCAAAAAATTATTTAGATGCAGGGTGTAATGGCCCACGAGGTTAACGTCTTTAACCAGACCTAAAACGTCAGGTCAATAGAATGGCACGATCCCCTAGATTTGCTATCAACGTTTTCTTGGGGATCGTTATTTTCACAGCGTGTAAGCAATGCTGAAGCAGCGCCAGAACCAGACCACTACAAACGATAGGCTGGCGAATTGGGACGAAAAAATGATAAGCCAAAACCCCTGCTGCTTTGAATCGGCAGAAGATACCAATTAAGGAAGAGAGGTCATTATGCTAACATCCTTACTACTGATGATAACCAGTTTATCTTCACTGCCTACTGCTACTGATCCCTCTTATATTGCTGAGGATAAGACCATCGAACAAAACCAGTCAACGGCACGTTTTTATGTCAAATACCATGCTGACAAAAAAATCGTGGTGCTCGAACTACTGAAAAGCTTGGAACTCACCTTAATTGATAGCTTCGATGACCAACAGGTACTCGTCGTCGAAGGGGAATCATCGATTGTTGAGTTACTCAACGATAGTCCATCGATTGAATACACGGAGCCAGTTCCTATCCGCTCTCTTTTCTAAGCATTAAGAGTCGATTGACTAAGAACCACTACATCGCCTTTTATATAAATAATGACCATTCAATCAATGAGCATTATCTGAAACTGCATTTCCTCCACAAAATCTCTGGCACAAATCACAAAAGTAGATATTAATAATGATACATAGAGACGATTTGGTCATTAATCTGCCAAAATGATGCGCTTTTTCAAAATAACCGCACAGCTCCCTGTAAAGTAAGCTAAACCAATCTTCCTGATCCGACGGGGAGTTGGGGTTAATATTATTAACACTTAATTAGATAAGCACAGGCATCATGCTTAACACCAAACTTATCAGTCTACTTCCTGATCTTGCGACGTTTATACTTGTCGTCAATGAAGGCAGTTTTACTGCCGCCGCCCATAAGCTTGGGGTAACTCCGTCAGCGCTCAGTAAACTGATCACTCGCTTAGAGCTGGCTCTCAATGTCAAACTGTTTGAACGTACCACGAGAAAGTTAGTGATCACTCAAGCAGGACAACGGGTTTACGACCAATGCTTGGTGATGATCAACGCTGCACAACAAGCGGTTGACTTATCTGACGCCGATCACAGTGAGCCATCTGGTTCACTGACGGTTGCCGCCCCTGAAGCTTTTTTGCATTCGGTGCTACAGCCTTTTGTACTGCCTTTTCTTAAGCAATATCCTTATATCCAATTAAAATTACGCGCTGCAGACGGGGAAATTGACTTATTTCGTCATAATATTGATGTCGCGTTTAAGCTGACCGATAAGCCCGATGAAAATTTAGTGATGCGTGAACTGTGCAAAACAAATTTGGTGTTATGCGCTAGCCCAGATTATTTACAGCAGCGCGGAGTACCAACTCATCCTACTGAACTCATCGAGCACGACTGTCTCTATTTAGCCGAAACCGAACGCGATCATATTTGGGACTTTCTTAAAGAGGATGAGTTTCATACCGTTGCCGTCACTGGTCGCTACGCGGTGAATCAATCCCAGATCCGCTTAAATGCGGTAAAAAGTGGTTTGGGTATAGGTATCTTCCACGATTTTGTGGTTCAAGATGCCATCGCTGAGGGAAAGGTTATCCAACTGCTGAAAAACTGGACAATAAAAAGTAACTACCACGGGGCGATTGCCATGCAATATGCTCAAACCAAATACATGCCTGCACGATTAAGAGTCTTCATCGATTTTGTCTTAACCCATTTAAAACCCAAATTAACCCCGCCGACGCTCGAATAAATTAAGCCCAAGCAACAAGCTTGGGCTTAATGATAACAAAAGGTAAATGGTTAGCGTCTTCGATGGTATTCCATACGCAGTTGATCAACCTCTCTCAAGGTGAGCTTAGCCTGCTCTAATTGACCACTATCAAGCTCATCACTCAACTGATCCAAAACCGTTAGTAGCTTAGCAAAGCCCTCTTGATAAACATCATGCCGACGAGGAGGATATTGACCTTGCTGAGCTTTACTCACTAACTCAGTTAACTTAGTCACTGGTACTTGCATCTCTTGTACCGTTTGCGCGCTCGCCGCCTGAGAAAATTCAGCTCTCATTTGACGCATCACCTGTCGTAAATCAACATCGGTAGCCCATACTGAGCTACTCAACAGTAATCCTACGATTAACAACACATGAGATTTGATGATACTTTTTTTCATTGACTTGCTTCCTTGTTATTGTCGTATTTATTATTGGCTATCCAATACTTTGACTAACCTGTTATCGTTAATGAATAAAAAGTAAGGGGTACAGCATCACTCACTGATATTTAAAACCATTAACAATAATAATCCTGATACTCACCAATTCTGTTACGCCCTCTTAATGCTAAAAAATCCAAAAATTGCACTGGTGTGTGAGTAATCACTTTAGCGCTATCTATAGCTAAACTGTCTAGTAACTCACTGGCTAACGCTAGATTACCGACATCATGGCAAAAATGGGCGTCACTGCCTGTGGTCAACCAAGCGCCGTGTTTTTTGGCTTGTTCAGCGATTTGATAACAACGTTCCACACTGCCCACTCGACTGTGACCTTTTAGGGTACTGTTATTGATCTCTATCGCCACATGATACTCAGCAGCACAAGCCGCCACCTCAGCGAAATCAAAATCAAAATTTGGATTACCCAAATGCCCCAAGGCATCGACGCGCCGACTTTTTATGGTATTGATTAACGTTTTAGTATGGGTTGCCTTATCACTAGGTCTAAATACGGGCTCATGAAAGCTGGCGATCACCCAATCGAGATGTTGATCGACGGAAGGATGCAGATCAACCTCTCCTTGAAGATTAAGAATATTGGCTTCAACACCACGCAATATCGCCACATCATGTAAAAAACGCGGCAAAATACGTTGGTTAGCAAAAAACCAGTAGTGAGGAGCACCCGGCATTGACTGAGCATGATCTGTGGTACAGAACATCTGTAGTCCCTTTTCCTGCGCCGCTTGAGCATTTTCAATCAAAGTACTATAAGCATGACCACTGGCGTAGGTATGTGTATGAGTATCAACCGCAAGTTTCATAACCGACTCCCTTTATTTAGCGAGCTTACAGTTTACCAGTCCTCCCCTCGGCTTACCAATCACGCGCTCTACAAGTTCGCTACGAATCTATTGATCTATCCAATTCCTATTCAATAAAGTCAGGTTAGACTCACACAATCGATTTACTACCTTGGCAACTTAATAGACGTGGACAATACTTAATCCATTGCATAACTTAGGATACCGTCATGGTGAAGCGCTACTTCTCTCTTCGAATACAAATCAGTACACTGTTTATGGTGTTGGTTAGTCTGATTGGTATCACTTTGATTTCTATAAGTTATTATCATTCACGTCAACTCATGGATACGATCTCAGATAATCTCATCCATGAAAATAGTCAAAAAGTTGAAGTCGCCTTTCAGCAAAGTGTGACGCCGATTTTAACCACTCTGGACTTTATGGCATTAAGTCATTTTATTGAAATGGATCAGCCACCAACAGACAGCTCTCACTTTTTAGCTTCGCTACGTTTAGTCTTTGAGCGCAATGAAAACCTCGTTGCGCTCTATTTTGGTAATCACAAAGGCGACTTCACTATGATTCGCCCACTCTTCAACTCACAAGCTCGATTACGTTTCCAAGCACCTGATCAGGCTACGCTATTCGTAAACCATACAAAAACGGATGGTCGAGATATTGTTATTTTCTTCGATGAGAATTTTCTCACCGTTGGTCGTCAAGAACATGATAACAATACCTTTGACCCTCGTGAGCGCCCTTGGTATCAAAATGCTCGCGAAGATGGGCAAATTCGTTTAACTGAACCGTATTTTTTCCACTTTCTACAAACTTTTGGGGTAACACTTTCGCGTCGCTCAATGGATAACAATAGCGTGGTCGGCGCAGACTTCACCCTAGATACCTTATCCCAACAATTAGCAACCATTGCTTACTCGGCTAACACTCAATTAGCCCTATTCGACCAACAGTTTCGTCTTCTAGCCGAACATAATAGTCCGCTATCATTAACTGATGATGCGTCAGTCACTCATCAAAAGTTATCAACCAGTGTCTTTGCTAGTGTGGCGCAGCGTGGTGCGCAACAAACAATATTTAATGACGTTGCTTTTCATCGACAAACCTGGTCAGTGACCTTAACTCCTATTGCTTTAAGTCCACACGTCCAATTATTATTGGCCCAAGCAACCCCACAAGAGGAACTACTGGCAGCGTTACTAAACATGCGCAATAAACAAATCTGGGCTGCTTTTATGATGCTCGGGGTAGGTTTTATTATCGTCTGGTTTGTTGCCCAGCGTCTTGCCCATCCCCTCAGCAACCTAGTTGTTCAAACCGATAATATCTCTCGCTTTGATTTCCAAAAAACTCGCTATCCAAAAAGCATCATTAAAGAAGTGGCGGATTTGACCAAATCTATCCAATTAATGGAGCACACGTTACACGATTTACTGCGCCTACTGCGAGATACCGCCTCTAATCAAGACTTTGAGGTATTTGCCAAAACCATTACTCATCAAAGCTATTTGATCACCAAAGCTGAAACGATTTTGCTCTATACCTACAGTCACGAGGAGCAACATTTCACCACAGCGGCCAACCATGCGATCATTCCGTTTAAAATTGATATTAATTCACTGGTGCAAAATACACCTTGGTTATTGGCTGAACTTCGCCAAGGACAAACAGTGCATTTGAATCGTAACGACAATGTGTTGTTCCCACTCAGAGAACAGCTCTATAACAGCGACATTTATCTCTTCCCGCTGCTCAATAAATCACGCCAATTGATTGGTGTGTTGAATTTAGGTTACGAACGCGCCATCACTAAGGCTCAAGCGGATAAACATGCGTTCCTGCGTGAAGTGCTTAGTTTTGCTGAAATTGCCAAAGATAATATTGATAAAATGCAGCAACAAAAACAGATGCTGAATGCCTTTATTACCTTGATCGCCTCAGCCATTGATACTAAATCTCCCTATACAGGTGGCCATTGTCAACGAGTGCCTGAATTAACCAAAATGCTGGCTAAAGCTGCCACTAAAGATAAACGCTATTTCCCTGATTTCACCTTATCAGCTGAGCAGTGGGAAGAATTAATGCTCGCCGCTTGGATGCACGATTGCGGTAAAGTCACCACTCCCGAATTCGTGGTAGACAAAGCCACCAAACTTGAGACCATTTATGATCGGATTCATGAAGTACGCATGCGCTTTGAACTATTGAAAACGCAAGCTGAAGCTGACTATTGGCAAGGGATCGCCACCGGAGGCAACCCTGATTTACTTCAAAAAACGCTCTCTGAACAACAGCAAGCCCTTGATGATGATTTTGCCTTTGTCGCGCAATGTAATATCGGCAGTGAATCAATGACGGATCAAGATATCGCCCGCCTTGAACAGATAGCTCAACGGCAATGGAAGCGCACTTTAGATGATCAAATCGGCATCTCTTGGTTAGAAGCACAACGCCACACCAACAAGCCCGATTTACCCGTGATGGAAAACGTTCTCGCCGATAAAGTGGTTCATCAAATAAAGTGGGATGGCGATCCGCTAGCCACAATAGAACAAGAAGGCTTTGTGCTTAAGCCCAAACCGCTGCGCTATAACCGAGGTGAGCTGTATAACCTCAGTGTGCGCCGTGGCACCTTAACCGAGGAAGAGCGCTTTATGATTAACGATCACATTGTACAGACCATTGTGATGTTAAAAAGTCTGCCTTACCCAGAACACCTCAAGCAAGTGCCTGACATTGCAGGTGGTCACCATGAACGTATGGACGGTAAAGGCTACCCACGAGGATTAAACGAACAGCAACTGTCGATTCCTGCGCGGATCATGGCGATTGCTGATGTGTTTGAAGCGCTGACCTCTAGTGATCGCCCTTATAAAAAAGGCAAAAGTTTGGAAGAAGCCATGCAAATCATGACAACCATGGCCACCAGTGGGCATATTGATCCGAAACTTTATCTACTCTTTTTAGAACAACACGTGTATCTCGATTATGCACGACAGTTTCTAACCAACATAGAATTAGCTAGCTTTGACCCCTCATCCTACATCACGACCGTAAAAACCTATTTACGTGATAGCGTTAATATTTAATCGATTGCGCTATCAATAGTTGATGTGTGTCAAATTGTCGTAGACAATACCCTCCTTGCTTAATCACGCTAACCAGTGTGATTAAGCCATACCAGGCAACTTGGACGTATCGCCTCAAGTGGTTAGGTATATCGGTTTTGACGATATCAACAATAGTCAAAACCTACTTTTTATTTTGGTATTGCGCTGCTAGGGTTGGCGCATGCTAAGTACCTCGTTTTTAAGGGAAAGATGATGGTAATACCTGAAAACAGTTGCATCGTAATTTTTGGTGCATCGGGCGACCTAACCTATCGAAAGTTAGTGCCTGCTCTGTATCATTTATATGCAAGTAAGCAACTACCTGAATCCTTTACTATTTTAGGTGTCAGTCGCACAGAGTACAGTGACGATTCTTATCGTGAAAAATTAAAACGCTCACTGCGTGAATTAGAGCAAACCGAGCCAGCTATTCTTGATGCCTTTTGTGAACATCTTCACTATCAAGCACTTGATACGTCCGACGTGGATGATTATGCCAAACTATCGACTCGTTTGACTCAGCTCGCCGAGCAGTATCAACAAGATCAACGTAATACCTTATTCTATCTCGCCACTCCACCGAGTTTATATGGCGTCATTCCTGCCTGTCTCGCGGCTCATGGCTTAAATGACGAACAAGACGGCTGGAAGCGCTTGATCATCGAAAAACCCTTTGGTTACGATTTACAATCAGCCCAAGCGCTCGATATTGAAATTCATCGTCACTTTGCCGAACACCAGATTTATCGTATTGATCATTATTTGGGTAAAGAGACCGTACAAAACCTCCTAGTATTCCGTTTTGCCAATGGCATGTTTGAACCCTTGTGGAACCGTAATTTTATTGATTATGTCGAAATCACTGGCGCGGAATTTTTAGGGGTTGAAGAGCGTGGCGGCTATTATGATGGCTCTGGCGCTGTGCGGGATATGTTCCAAAACCACTTACTGCAAGTGTTGGCGATGGTCAGTATGGAACCACCAGCGGAAATCAATGCCAACTCTATCCGTAATGAAGTGAACAAGGTTTTACAAAGCTTACAACCTCTTTCAGAGGCTGATTTACGTAATAACCTCGTGCTGGGTCAATATACAGAATCAGAGATTCGTGGACAATTCTTACCGAGTTACCGAGATGAGCCGGGCGTGGCCGATGATTCGCGCACCGAAACTTATGTCGCGCTGAAAATGTTCATCAATAACTGGCGTTGGAATGGGGTTCCGTTTTATGTACGCTCTGGTAAACGCCTGCCAACCCGCGTCACCGAAGTGGTTATTCACTTTAAACGCACGCCCCACCCAGTGTTTGGCCAAAATGCCCCTGATAATAAGCTGATCATCCGCATTCAACCGGACGAAGGCATTCAAATGAGCTTCGGTTTAAAAGAACCGGGCGCTGGTTTTAAAGCCAAAGAAGTGTCGATGAACTTTCATTACACCTCACTAGCTGAGACCAAAATGCTCAGTGCTTATGAACGCCTTTTACTGGATGCGCTCAATGGTGATGCCACCTTATTTGCTCGCACCGATGCAGTGGAAGCGTGCTGGAAGTTTGTGCAACCAATCCTCGATTTCAAACAAGATCCACAAGCATTGTTTGGTTATGCCTGCGGCACATGGGGGCCGATAGAAGCCGATCAACTACTGGAGCGCGATGGTCGCGCATGGCGTTTCCCTTGTAAGAATCTCACTGACACGGATTACTGCGAACTATGATCAATCATAAAATTTTTCAAACACCACAACAGGTGGTAGATACGCTAGCGGATGAAATGCTGCGCTATAGCCAGCAAAACCAACCGATACATATCTCCCTTTCTGGCGGTAGCACGCCAAAAATGCTCTTTCAGCGACTCGCAAGTGCGCCCTACGCGGATGCGATTGTTTGGCAAAACCTGCATTTTTGGTGGGGTGACGAGCGCTGCGTTGCGGCAGATGACCCAGAAAGCAACTACGGCGAAGCCAATGCACTACTCTTTAGCCAAGTGGCGATCCCTGCACAAAATATTCATCGTATCCGTGGTGAAGCGGATCCACACACCGAAGCTGAGCGCTTTGCCGCTGAAATGCTGCAATACATGACTGCCGAGAACGGTACTCCCGTCTTCGATTGGATATTACTTGGCGTCGGTGCAGACGGCCATACGGCGTCACTGTTCCCTGATGTAACCGATTATCATGATCCACATTTATCCGTGGTGGCAACTCATCCTCAATCAGGTCAGTTGCGAGTATCAAAAACCGCCAAAGTTTTACAAGCGGCGAAACGGATCAGCTATCTTGTGCTTGGCGCAGGCAAAGCAGACATCGTCCATGAAATTCACACCACTCCTGCCGAGGATTTACCCTATCCAGCAGCAAAAATTCAGTCGACAACGGGTGAAACCGAGTGGTTTTTAGATTTAGACGCAGCGAAAAAGATTGCGTAAAAGGAGAGAAATAAATGAAAGGTGATATTGGTGTAATCGGCCTAGCAGTGATGGGCCAAAACCTCATTCTTAATATGAACGATCACGGCTTTAACGTGGTGGCTTATAACCGTACTACCGCGAAAGTGGATGAATTCTTACAAGGCCCAGCCAAAGGCACCAAGATTGTCGGTGCTTACTCACTACAAGACTTGGTCGATAAACTCGCCACACCGCGCAAAGTCATGCTGATGGTCCGCGCCGGAGAGGTGGTGGATGCCTTTATTGATCAATTAGTGCCTTTACTTGATAAAGGTGACATCATTATCGATGGTGGTAATACCAACTTCCCAGACACCAACCGCCGTGTGGCCGCGCTACGGGAAAAAGGCATTCACTTCATTGGTACTGGCGTATCAGGTGGTGAAGAAGGCGCGCGCTTTGGTCCATCCATTATGCCCGGTGGCGCACCAGAAGCTTGGGAAGCGGTGAAACCTATTTTCCAAGGTATTTCAGCCAAAACCGAAGCTGGTGAACCTTGTTGTGATTGGGTAGGTAACGATGGTGCTGGCCACTTTGTGAAAATGGTTCATAACGGTATCGAATACGGTGATATGCAGCTCATCACCGAAGCTTATCAGTTTATGAAAGATGGCTTGGGAATGAACCACGACGAGATGCAACAGGTCTTCGCCGAGTGGAACAAAACTGAACTTGATAGCTACTTGGTGGAAATTACCGCCGATATCCTTGGCTACAAAGATCAAGATGGTCAACCATTAGTAGAAAAAATCCTTGATACTGCGGGTCAAAAAGGCACGGGTAAATGGACAGGGATTAATGCCTTAGACATGGGGATTCCACTCACGCTCATCACTGAGTCCGTATTCTCTCGCTGCTTATCCGCACTTAAAGATCAACGTGTCGCAGCGGAACAACTGTTTGCAAAAACCATCACTCCAGTGGAAGGTGATAAGCAAGAATGGGTTAATGCACTTCGTCAAGCCTTGTTGGCATCGAAGATCATCTCTTATGCACAAGGCTTTATGTTGATGCGTGAAGCTTCTAACGAAAATGGATGGGATCTTAACTACGGCAACGTCGCGTTAATGTGGCGCGGTGGCTGTATTATTCGTTCGGCTTTCCTAGGTAATATTCGTGATGCGTTTGAAGCTAACCCAGACATTGCTTTCTTAGGCTCTGATGCTTACTTCAAAGGTATTTTGGATAACTGCCTGGGCGCATGGCGTAAAGTCGCGGCGAAATCAATGGAAGTAGGCATCCCGATGCCGTGCATGACCTCAGCACTCACTTTCCTCGATGGCTACACGACCGCTCGTTTACCGGCGAACTTGCTGCAAGCCCAGCGTGATTACTTTGGCGCACATACCTATGAGCGTATCGATCGCCCGCGTGGTGAGTTTTTCCACACTAACTGGACTGGGACTGGTGGTGACACCGCTTCTACGACTTACGATGTCTAAATCATAGGATAGAGAAAAGGTTGACTATTGATATATTCATCCTTAGTATCTACGCCTAAAAAATAAGCATCAAGGAGGATGTTAACTCAGTTAACGTCCTCTATTTTTTTAGACTCCAACACCAACATTGAGATCCAAAAATGACCATTAACAAGTTCTATGTATTTGTCCCACAGGCAGTAGAAGAAGACACATATACGGAAAGTGAAGTGCAATCAGCAATGGAAGCTCAACGTCAAGCATTGGTACAACAAGCGCAACAACAAGGCGCACTGGCTTAATTAATAAGCAGAGCTGGCTCATTGCTCGCTCTGCTTACCTCTTTTCCTACTCTACTCTTCAGTTATAAAACAATATCCTGCCAGTCATGGCTAGCGAAGTAATCCGCTAAATGATCAATCAACGCCCTGACCGCCGGTGATAAATGTCGCCTTGACGGATACAAAGCATAAATCGACATGCTTTTTGGCTGCCAGTCGGCTAAAACCGATACCACCTCACCTTTTGCTAACGCACCACTGGTTAAATACGTTGGCTGCAACGCGATACCCATGCCATGTACTGCAGCATGAAGCAAAGTGGTCGCCTCATTAGCGGTCAAACGGCAGCTCACTTCCACCGATTGCAATGTCTCACCTTGTGTGAGATGCCAAATATGTCGCTCGAAATTTTTATATCCTAAACAAGCGTGTTGAGCGAGATCGCTCGGCTGGCTGATCGCCGGATGCGCAGCTAAATAACTGGGCGCAGCCACTAATATCGACTCACATTTTGCTATCGGGCGACCAATTAGCGAGGGATCCGGATCGGCGGCAATCCGAATTGCCAAGTCAATCCGCTCAGCAATCAGATCCGCCGTCTTATCTTGCACATCAATATCGATTTCAACTTGTGGATACTTGGCGAGAAACGGCTTTACCGCTGGGATAAGCTGGGCAAAACCAAACGACATGCTGGTCGCAATACGAATTTTTCCCGCTAACGACTGGCTATCCATCAATTGATGTTCTAACTGCTGAGCTTGCTCAACCCAGAGTTTAATCGCCTCTAAACACTGCTCTCCAGCAGTGGTTAACGACACCTTACGTGTGGTTCGATTCAGTAATCGCGTTTGTAACCAGCTTTCCATGGTTTCAATATGCCGTGTCACCATCGGGCGCGAAATATCCAGTCGATCGGCTGTGGCCGTGAAGCTTTGTGTAATCGCAACGTCGAGAAATACCTGAGCAGCGGTCAGTTTATCCATCGTATTAGTTCGAATTAAGAAATAATGATGTCAATTATTAGCTATATATCCGAACAAGTCTAATTCGTATGATAGCTCCCGAACCGATAACCGACTTTCGATACTCTATTTTAGGATAAATCATCATGAAAAAACTGACTCTACTGACCGCAACCACACTGATCACCAGCACTGCATTTGCGGCGCAGCAACCTTTAACACTGGACGTATACAACGCCGATGGCAATAGCTTTCATGTAAACTCAACCTTAGTTTACGGCGCAACAGAAGCCATGGTGATTGATACTGGCTTTACCAAAGCCGATGCCTTACGCATTGCCGCTAAAGTCATCGATTCAGGTAAAAACCTAACCACGATTTTTATTAGCCAAGCAGATCCTGATTACTATTTTGGCGCGGAAGTATTGCATGAGCTATTCCCTGATGCGAAAGTCCTCACCACTCCGGGAGTTCGCGCGACGATTGAAGAGAAGCTCGATGGCAAATTAGCGTTCTGGGCTCCGAAAATGGGGACTAACGCGCCAGTGAAACCAGTATTGCCGACCGCTTATCATGGTAAAACACTGACCATTGATGGACAAACGATTGAGATCCACGATGCTGAAGGTGAGCTAGCCCATCGCCCTTACTTATGGATCCCAGCCAACAAAGCCATTTTGGGCAATGTGGCGGTCTACGGTAACGTTCACCTATGGATGGCCGATGCGCAAAGCGATGCGAGCCGTCAAGCGTGGGCACAGCAGCTTGAGCGCATGCAAGCCTTAAAACCAGAAGTGGTGATCCCTGGTCACATGATTGCCGGTACTCAATTAGATGCCTCAGCGATTAGCTTTGCTCAGCGCTATTTAGCGGATTTTGCCCAAGCAAAACAAACCAGTAAAGATAGTCAACAATTAATCAAACGTATGCTTAAGCTTTACCCTGAAGCCGGTTTACCAATGGCATTAGAGATTGGCGCAAAAGTACATATGGGTAAAATGCAATGGTAAAGGTACACTACTTTTTTGACCCAATGTGTGGCTGGTGTTTCGGTGCTAGCCCACTACTAGACACACTGGCTGAAATGCCGACTATCACACTCAAGTTACATCCGGGTGGGATGCTGCCACGCTCCGAATTGGCCGCCGAGTTTCGAGCCCATATATTAGAGGCAGACCAACAGATTAGCCTAGTGACTGGACAAGTTTTTGGTGAAGCGTACCGCTCACGAATTGCCAGTCAACAACCGCTCATCGTTGACTCTTACCTTACCGCTCAGGCCATCATTGCCGCAGAGGCATTACAAGGCCTAGGATTTGCGATGTTGAAAAAAATTCAGCAAGCCCATTATCAGCTAGGATTAACCGTTGCCGAGCCAGAAGTATTGACTCAGTTAGCAAGCCAATTAGGTATTGAGCACGATAAATGGCACAACGCTATGCAACAAGCCAAATCTGATTTACCGGCCACGATTGCCAATAGCAAACAACTGATGGCTCAGTATCAATTACGGGGATTCCCATCGATGATGATTGAATTGGCAAATGGACAGTGGCGCTCCGTACAGCCGAGTGCCTACTATGGTAAACCTGAAGCGTGGCAAGCTTTTTGGCAGTCAATGGTAGCCGCCTCATCCTAGCCAGATTCTCTTAACATCTAGCCATAGTGCTACTAAAAAAATAGCCCCCAGATTTGGGGGCTATTGACGTTTACAGATTAAATCAATTAATGATCATAACAGGTCAAAACGATCGGCATTCATTACTTTGCTCCAGGCAGCAACGAAGTCATGCACAAATTTTTGCTGGTTATCTTGTTGCGCATAAATCTCAGCGTAAGCACGTAAAATCGAGTTTGAACCGAAGACTAAATCGACTCGTGTTGCCGTCCATTTCGCCTGACCCGTTTTGCGGTCACAAATCTCATACGAGTTACGCCCCGTCGGTTTCCATGTATAACGCATGTCGGTTAAATTAACGAAAAAGTCGTTACTTAATACGCCCACGTTATCGGTCAATACACCATGCTTTGTGTCGCCATAGTTAGTCCCCAGTACACGCATACCGCCGATCAGTACCGTCATTTCTGGAGCGGTTAAACGCATCAACTGTGCGCGATCCAATAACATCTCTTCAGGCTTGACCACATAATCTTTTTTCAACCAGTTGCGGAAACCATCAGCAAGCGGCTCAAGGACATCAAACGAAGCAACGTCCGTTTGCTCAAGCGTCGCATCACCACGACCAGGAGCAAACGGTACGGTGATAGCCACGCCGGCCGCTTTAGCCGCCATTTCTACCCCAAGGTTACCAGCCAACACTATGGTATCAGCGACACTGATCCCTGCTTCAGCAGCAATCTTTTCTAATACCGCTAACACTTTCGCCAAACGCTGTGGTTCGTTCCCTTGCCAATCTTTCTGTGGCGCGAGACGGATCCGCGCACCATTCGCACCACCCCGCTTATCGGATCCGCGGAAAGTACGAGCACTGTCCCAAGCGGTGGAGACCATTTCACTAATACTTAAGCCGCTGGCGGCAATTTTCGCTTTCACCGCATCAACGTCATAATCGCTACGTCCCGCTGGGATTGGATCTTGCCAAATCAACTCTTCTTTAGGGACATCAGGACCAATATAGCGAGCTTTAGGTCCCATATCACGGTGCGTCAGTTTGAACCAAGCGCGAGCAAATACCTCAGAAAAATAAGCCGGGTCTTGATAAAAACGCTCAGAAATCTTGCGATAAGCAGGGTCCATCTTCAGCGCCATATCGGCGTCAGTCATGATTGGGTTATAGCGAATACTTGGATCTTCAACATCAACTGGCTTATCTTCTTCTTTGATATTAATGGGTTCCCATTGCCAAGCGCCAGCTGGGCTCTTTTTCAATTCCCAATCATAAGTAAACAGCAAATAGAAATAGCCGTTATCCCATTGAGTTGGATGGGTTGTCCAAGCCCCTTCAATACCACTGGTCACCGTATTACGACCGATGCCACGCTTAGTATGATTCATCCAGCCTAAGCCTTGCTCATCCAGTTCAGCGCCTTCAGGCGCTGGGCCTAAATTCGCCGCATCGCCATTACCATGACATTTACCAACAGTATGACCACCAGCGGTTAACGCAACCGTCTCTTCATCATTCATTGCCATGCGTTCAAAAGTAACGCGCATATCATGAGCAGTTTTCAGTGGGTCAGGATTACCATCAACCCCTTCTGGGTTGACATAAATCAGCCCCATCATCACTGCCGCTAGTGGGTTTTCCAGATCACGCTCTCCCGAATAACGGCTGTTTTTAGCGCCACTCGGAGCTAACCACTCTTTTTCTGAACCCCAATAAATGTCTTTTTCTGGATGCCAAATATCTTCACGCCCAAAAGCAAAACCAAAGGTCTTAAGACCCATCGATTCATAGGCCATGTTACCGGCAAGGATCATCAAGTCAGCCCAGCTGATTTTATTGCCGTATTTTTGCTTGATTGGCCACAGTAAACGGCGAGCTTTATCCAAGTTGGCGTTATCTGGCCAAGAGTTGAGAGGAGCGAAACGCTGGTTACCCGTACCCGCACCGCCGCGGCCATCGGCAATACGATAAGTTCCGGCCGAGTGCCACGCCATGCGGATCATTAAACCGCCATAATGCCCCCAGTCAGCTGGCCACCAATCTTGGCTATTGGTCATTAACGCTTTCAGATCGTTTTTTAAGGCATTAACGTCGAGTTTTTTTAATTCTTCACGGTAATTAAAATCAGCCCCCATTGGGTTTGTTTTCGCATCGTGTTGATGCAAAATGTCAAGATTGAGCGCTTTAGGCCACCAATCCATATTGGTCATGTCATTGGACGTCACGCCACCATGCATAACTGGACATTTGCCACCTGACGAGGTGTTATTGTTTTCCATTATCTTCTCCTTGCGACACATTGCTTCGATGAATCATCATCTTCACGGGTAGATTTCTATCAAAAAATCTTATGCTTTCATTACGTTACTTTTTGCTCTAGTACACTTTAGAACAAACTGAATCTTCTGCCATCAATAAACTTGCGTACCTTCACGAGTTAGAGAAAATCTTCTCAACGTTCAGTGCGTTATGCATAGAATAGACAATATCGCTTATGGCGGCTAATCGCCTCGAACGATTAATCTGATAGGTAACTGTCCAAATAACTTGAAGATTCAGTAAGGTAGGTAGATAGTAGTTGGATGGCATTCGATAACATTAACCATAATCAAACTGTATTGCATCTATCACGAGTTCTCTCTCATTATGTGAAGTATGCATCAATGCTTACACCTAAACCCGTTGACGTCGCAGGCAGTGGTAAGAGCGTTTACTCCATGAACATCGATAACTATGGACATGAAATAAGCGAAGTAAACCAACGCTGCGGCCTCAACTAAGAAAGCTATATACCTAAACAACTTGGCGTTACGGGTCAATGGTAACGAATTCCCCATATTAATAGACAACAATATGGGGCGAGCTAACCTAGCTACCAGCACGTAAGTTCAAGTTGCAAAGGTATAGTCAATAAAGGAGATAAAGATGAATATTGGTATCAATGAATCTGATCGCATTAACATTGCCCAAGGACTAAAACGGTTACTCGCCGATTCGTACACCCTGTACCTACAAACCCATAATTTCCATTGGAACATTACTGGGCCACAGTTCCGTGAACTGCATTTAATGTTTGAAGAGCACTACACAGAGCTTGCGGTGGCAGTGGATGATATCGCCGAGCGTATTCGCTCTCTAGACGTGGCTGCGCCAGGAACCTATAAAGAATTTGCCGAGCTTAGCTCAATTAAAGAAGTGGTAGGATTAACTGATGGCGTAGAGATGGTTAATATCCTCACTGAGTCTCATGAGCAAGTGATCCGTACCTGCCGTGACGTACTAAAACTCGCTCAAGCGGCAGACGATGAATCTACCGCTTCACTGGTCTCTGACCGAATGCGTGTCCATGAAAAAACCGCGTGGATGTTGCGCGCTACTTACCGATAAGCCGCCGTATCGCATCAACCGTTTAATTGGTTATCCATACTAGACGGGCTAATATCAACAAAGGGATGCGACGGTTCATCCCTTTTTATTTTCCTCCTCGCAAAAAATTCCTCTTCCCTTTGTTTTTCCATAGATTTTTAACCACTTTCCGTGCATTATTTCTCATCATTGACAGTTATAAAAATAACCAAAGCTCAGCCTGTTACTGTCAATAACGAGGAGGCGGTATCGCTATCATCATTTGATGACCAACGAATACCGTCCAGTATCCAGGGATAACATCACAAGGACCACATCGTGACTTATATTCATAACACCATTGTCAAATTACAAAAAACAAGTCCTGCACAAGCTGAATTTTATCAGGCTGTAGAAGAGATCTTAGATTCTTTACAGCCCATTCTAGAAACCAACGATAAATACAAACAGCATGCGATTATTGAACGAATTGTTGAGCCTGAACGCCAAATCATGTTTCGAGTGCCTTGGGTGGACGATCAAGGGCAGGTTCAAGTCAATAAAGGCTATCGTATTGAGTTTAACTCTGCTTTAGGCCCATACAAAGGAGGGCTACGGTTCCATCCTAGCGTCAATGCCAGCATCATTAAATTCTTAGGCTTTGAGCAAATTTTTAAAAATGCATTAACGGGCTTACCGATTGGCGGTGGTAAAGGTGGAGCCAATTTCGATCCTAAAGGCAAATCCGACGGCGAAATCATGCGCTTTTGCCAATCGTTTATTAATGAGTTGTATCGTCATATCGGACCGACATGCGATGTCCCAGCTGGCGATATTGGTGTTGGCGCCCGTGAAATTGGTTATATGTTTGGTCAATACAAACGGTTAACTGGCCGTTATGATGGGGTCTTTACTGGTAAGAGCTTACTGTGGGGCGGCTCTTTGGTACGTAAGGAAGCCACCGGTTATGGCTGCGTTTATTTCGCACAAAATATGTTGGAAGATAACGGCCTCTCGCTAAGCGGGAAAACTTGCTTAGTTTCCGGCGCTGGCAACGTCGCGATTTACACCATAGAAAAACTCTACGAACTGGGCGCAAAACCGATTACCTGCTCAGACTCTAACGGGACGATTTATCATGAAACCGGGATTAATTTAGCCACGTTAAAAACATTAAAAGAAGTACGTAAAGTGCGCTTAGAAGAGTATCTCACTGAGCATCCTGACGCTTGCTATATCCCAGCCAGTGATTATCCACAAGATGGACACGCCGTCTGGCGCTTTCCAGCTCAGTTAGCCTTCCCATGCGCGACACAAAATGAACTGACGGAACAAGATGCACAGGCTCTTATCGCCAATGGTATTATCGGTGTCTCTGAAGGGGCCAACATGCCATCCACTCAAGACGCTGTAGAAGTCTTTCTTGCCGCTAAAATTTATTACGGTCCGGGGAAAGCCGCAAACGCTGGCGGCGTAGCCACCAGTCAATTAGAGATGGCGCAAAACGCGAGCATGCAAACGTGGAGTTTTTATGAAGTCGATGAAAAACTCAAAGTCATCATGAAAAACATTTACCGCAACGCTCGTGATACGGCAGCAGAATTTGGTGAACCACATAACTTAGTGCTAGGCGCTAATATCGCGGGGTTTCGTAAAGTTGCCGATGCAATGATAGAGCAAGGCGTGGTTTAAAACGTGATTTAAAATAATGCCCTTAATGCTGGGGCTCTGGCATTAAGGGATCAACCAATAAGCTCGGAACACTGACGATTTAAACCAGAAATCGCTAACTGCAGTGCTTCTTTAGGCTTTACCGGCATACTATACAAGAAACCTTGCACGAAAGTGACACCCAACTTTTTTAAAATAGTTGCCTGATATGGCGTCTCTACTCCCTCGACAACAAGATCTATATCCAAACTGTTAGTAAAACGGACCATAAACTCAATAAACATTTGGTTCTTATCATCATCTAAATTGATAAGAAATTGACGATCAAGCTTAATCTCACTGAAAGCATGAGAAATTAGTTTATCAAAATTGGATTCTTGGCTACCGAAGTCATCCATACTAACACCAAATCCATTAACTCTAAGCAATTGTAAATTATTTTTCAAAAAGTCTGGAGAATAGTCGCTACAAGGCTCTTCTGTTAGCTCAATAACTAAATAATTAGATGGTAAATTAGCATGTGAAAAAGTGTTAATTAGAAGATCAATAACCTCGGGATCGGCTAAAAGAAACTTGGAAGCATTGATAGATACTGGTTTTATTTTTTCAACTAAGTATGACTGCCTGACCAAAAAATCTATTGCATTTGATAATACAAAATTAAAAAAATCTTTTTCTAAATCATTCTTTTTTATGAATAATAGGACTTCATCAAGTGATAGTTCTAGAGATAAAGGCGAAACAACTCTTGTTAAAGCTTCAAACCCAACGATTTTATTTGTTAAAATATCTACTTTAGGTTGAAAATATGTCTCAATAATATTAGAAAAGATGACCAGTTTATCATCATAATTAAAAAACTGATTAATAATATTTTCTTTTTTAAATTTTACTTGTATAACAGGCATGAAAATTAAACTTATTATCATATAACATTAATGATATTTTACTTACTTAAAAATTTAAATGAATAAGAAAAAACCACAAACATCGTAGGAAATGACAACCAGAAACAAGGGGAATTCTTACAAAACTTAGCTTAATATTAGAAAGAGGAAGACCATTAATAAGTTTGCATTTCATTTTTTATTTGACCATTAATTATTGATGTTAGTGATATTAAATCTTTTACATGAGACTCAGCCTTTTCTAAAGATAATGAATCTTCAATATTGCTGCATTTCTCTAAAATTTGTTTACAGCCGATTATATTTGCACCGCTTTTCATCTTGTGTGCAATCGATTTGCATCTAATAAAGTTTTGTTCATTAAATGCACTTTCTAAATCTTTAATATCTTCTATATTGACAATTAAAATTTGCTCTAATATTTTTTTATTAAGCTCTAGGTTACCTGATGTTAATGCATTAACCATATCTATATCAAAAAATCTTTCTTCATTTTTTTTAAGATCATATTCAACTATTTCTTTATTAGTAAGAGCTTCATGGATAGCATTATTTAAATCATCAATCGTAATCGGCTTAAATAAACAACCATTCATACCAGCCGCCAAACAATCATCAATAATTTATCTTTGAGCATTCGCGGTATAACCTATAATATATATTGATTCGATATCATGTTCCTTTTCATAACATCTAATTTTCCTTGCTAATTCATAACCATCCATTTCAGGCATATTACAGTCTGTAATAACAAGGTCAAACTTATCTAGCATATAAATATCTAAAGCTTCTTTCCCATTAATTGACTGTACTACACTATGGTTTAAATACTTTAACTGTTCTGATATCAACAACCTATTAGGTGCATAATCATCAACTATTAAAATTTTATATCTCTTATTTTCAACTTCAATACTATTTTTTTCTAAACTAACAGCATTATCTTGCTTATAGATATTAAAATTTAATACAATACTTATTTTTGTTCCTATATTCTCTCTACTTTCAATATCAAAACTAGCAGACATCAAATCACATATAGCTTTAGATATCATAAGACCAAGACCAGTTCCTCCTTTTCCATCATGATTATTCGCTTGATTAAATGCTTGAAAAATACCAGCCATATCATGATCAGGTATACCTATACCCTGATCTGTAAGCATGATTTTTATCTTGTAAGTATCATTACTCTTTTCTATTAAATATACACTTAAATTAACACTTCCTTTTTCAGTAAACTTTATAGCATTAGCTACAATATTTACTAATACCTGCTTCATTCTTGCATCATCATATATTAAATCCTCTCTTATATTTTCGTCAAAATCGAGGTTAAACTTTATACCTTTCTGAATCGCCAGATAGGAGTATATTTTATAAACAGAGTATATTGTATTTTTAAAATTGTTTTTTTCAGGCATTAATGTTAATTTTCCTGATTCTATCTTTGATATATCAAGAATATCACCAATCAAATCTAATAAATCATTTGCTGCCTGATAAGCTATATCTATTGATTGAATATCAAACTCATTTGTTTTATATTTTTTAATTACCAACTCTAATAGTCCAAGAATAGCATTTATTGGTGTTCGAATTTCATGGCTCATTGTCGCAATAAATCTACTTTTAGCAACATTTGCTGAATCGGCTTGTTCTTTAGCGCAGGATAATTGTTCAAGAAGACTAATACGTTCACTTACATCAATCCATCCACAAATAATACCACTTACGGAATTATCATCTTTTAAACTAAAAGGCTGAATCCAATGATATACATGATATTTTTTGCCATACTTAATAATCTCTCTATCTTTAAATATAGTAATGTTATCATTTAAAGCTTTCTGATGATCTAAATGAATTTCTTGACGGAAACTATCAGAAACAAAGCTATTAGATGTATATTTCCCTAATAGAGATTTGTTACTACCATTAATAAAATCTAAATAACTTTTATTATGTAAAATATAATCTAAATCTTTATTTCTAGCATAAATAGGATGTGGGATACTATCAATAACTATTTGAATAAAATTAAGTTGCTCGATTAACTTCTGTTTAACAGATAATCTTTTCCTATAATTAGAAATGATAATAAGACTACTAAGAGCTATAACTATAATTATAATTATAGCTGAGAAAAATAGAGTATACACTGTATATTGATAATCTTTCCAATTTTGCTTAGCCGGTAATGCATTTTTTTGCCACCGATTGGCAATAATTTTAACATCATTAGCTGGTATATAGTCTATAAACTCTGAAAAAAGATTTATCATTTCATAATTATTATTAAGCATTGCAATACTTAAAGTCGCAGCAGGTATATCAGTAATTATTCTTTGTATATATAAACTATCCTGGAAAAAATGATTTATATAATAATTTGCTAACATTAATGGGGCAACTGTCACGGCATCACCATCTGAATTAACAACATCATTCAAAGCATCTATATAAGATTTTGCTGGTACCACATTTACATGATGATTAATTAACTTTATTTCATCTGTAAGTAAGTGTCCTCTTGGCATATAAACTGTAGATACATAATTTGATTTAGTATTTGACTTTGCAACAATCACATATGACGAACTTAAAAAACTTTTTGTAAAATAAAAATCTCTCGCTTCAGATGGTGTTAAAGCACTAATATCAGCCTCACCACTTTTTAATGCACGAATTTGTTCTTCAATCGAATCCTTGAAAATATATCTAAAATTAACGCCAGTATATATTTTCATGAGTTCTAATAATTCAATTAAAATTCCTTGTGGTTGGCCATTGTTTCCGATATAACTAACAGGCGCTGAATACTTAGAAAGTGCAACTTTAATTTCTTGATTATCATCAACATATTTACTGGCCATATATCGAGCATCTTCTAAAATCGCCTTGCTCGGAACAGAAACCCCACCGCCATTCCAATTCATCTTTAATAAGGTTTTTAAATTGGTATCAGTAGAAAGTAAAATTCTATTTAATATATCTAATAGAATTTTATTATTTTCATTCAGTGCAAATGCAAATCCTTTAGAATCAAATCCAAGAAGATCTTTAAATGATATATTATCGATAAACTCACTATTTATTTGATAATTGACAGAAAACAAATCAATAACCATTGCATCAATATAACCATCGATTAATGATGAAACGAGTTTTTGAGGAGTTCGATAATGTATTAGCTGCACTCCAGGATAACGATTAAATATAACTTCATCCGGTAAATACTCATAAAATATACCTATTTTATTTATTTTACTTCCTCTATCATTTGTGTTTATAAAAATAGAAGGTATATCACTCTGATATGGCACTGTTAATACTAAACCTAAAAGACTATCATAGTCATTAGATGATGTTAATAAATCAATTTCCTCATTTTTAATTGCCTCTATTGCATCTTTTCTAGAATTAAATCCAATAAGTTGTGTTTTAATACCTAGTAATAGTTCAACTAATTTTAAATAATCAGCAGTTATCCCTTCATAGTAAAAAGATGTTCCATCATTGGAAATATCATATGGTGGAAAATCTTTTTTTACAAAGCCAACTCTAACGACTCGCCCCCTTAACCAAATACTTTCTTCCTCAGAAAGGTAAATTTTAGGTAAGTTATAGTTATTATATTGCAATGTACTATACAGTTGTACACCGTAAGTTCTAGAAAATATTTGGCTTGAAATGAAAATCAAAAAAAATAGAATAATCTTATTCATAAAACACCATTTTTCCTAGCGACATCGATTAATTCTACAATATTGCTTATGTTAAGTTTTTCAAATATCCTAGTTTTATAAGTGCTAATGGTTTTGCTACTCAGTAACATTTGCTCTGCTATTTCTTTATTAGTTAATCCCGATGCTAAAAATTTAAACACCATCATTTCTCTTGCCGAGAGAATAGATAAAGAATGAGATCTTTCTTCTTTTCTTTCATAACTATTATATGAAAATGAAGTGTCTGGAAAGAACTTATAACCCGATTGAATAGATCTAATCGCAGTTAATACTTCTTCGATCCCTTCCGTCTTTGATAAATAACCAGATGCACCAACTTGCATACAAAGATGGATAAAATGTTCAGATGACTGCGAAGTTAATACCAAAAATCGTGTTTTTAAATTTAAAGCCTTACAGCGTTCGATTACTTCCATACCATCTAAAGAGGGAATATTTAAATCAATTACAACAATATCAGGAGTAAGTTTTTTGATTAACTGTAATGCATCTATACCATTTGTAGCCTCTCCAACAACCTTAAATTGATGTTGTTCTAACAAAATTTTTGTTGCTAAAAGCACAACAGGATGATCATCAACTAATAAAATATTGCTCATAAAATGTTACTCTAATGTTTAATTTATAATTGGTTAATCAAATAATCTTATAAAATATATATTAATTTGATTAAATATTTTCAAAGCCGCTAATCATAAAACAAATTAACCTATATGTCTTAGTATATACCTAGATCACACTCTTTGCAGAAAAAACCTACAACAAAGAAAGAAACCAGAAGACCAAATGAAGAGCATTCTTATTCTAAATAAAAACAATAACAATATTCATTTACAAAAGTAGGATTAAGATAGAATTTACGTAGGACTTATCTTGCTTTAAAACCTTGTCGGATATTTATTATACAATACGATATTATTACCTACTTATCGTGTATGGAGCTATTTATATGAGAAATTTATCATCTAAAAAACTGGCTATTTATTTACTAATAGGGAGTATTAATGCTCATGCTAATATATTAGAAATTAGTGGTAAGATTAAACATCCAACTTGTCAAGTAAAAGTCAATAATATTAACCAGTCTCCTATTATAACATTACCAACGATTAATATAGGTCAGTTGAAAAATGAGGGGGATTCTGCCGGTGAAACTACATTTGAGATCACTCTGTATGATTGCCTAAGAAGTATGACCTTAGAACAACATTGGGATGTTAGATTTTCTCCATGGGGAATTGATAAAAATAGGGATTTACTGATTCCTGGCTTCATTCCTACAATGTCAGGTACAGTAGAAGGTATCGGACTGCAAATTTTAGACTCACCTTCAGGGTCCCCCCTTGATAATGAATTTATTGGTGGCATGTTAATTGGTTACCAAGCAAAAAATGCAATAAAAATTCCACCGGGAGAATCTGAAGGTTCACACAACTTTGTTGTACGTTACTTGTCAATTAGTAATAATCCTTTACCAGGAAAACTGACTAGCTACTTACAATATGCGGTAACGTATTTTTAAAAAAAATCCCACGTCATAAATGACGTGGGATTTTTATAGCTATGATGAGTTATTTTTGAATAGATAACGTAACTCGTCTATTTATCGCCCGCCCCTCAGGAGTCGAGTTATCTCCTTTCGGGAATTCTACACCATAAGCGAAAATTGACAAATACTCATCCTCAATAGAATAATCCATTTTCAGCTTATTCATTATAAATTCTGCTCTACGTTTAGATAAATTCTTATTATAATTTTCATTACCTATATTATCGGTATATCCTGAAATTATAATATATTTATTATTATCACTAGCGTATTCTAAGAAATTTTTCAGTTTATTATAATCAACTAAAATAGGCTTAGACGAGTCAAATGGGAAATAAAATGAAACTGATGAAACTTTTATTGCCTTTTCTTCTTCTGGTTCATTTTTTGTTAAAATTTCAATATCTGGAGTAGTACCATGGGTAACAGTTTCACTATCAATTCTATTAATAATAGCATTTCTTGTTTTAAATCTATAACCTAATGTCAATAAACTCATCGCATCTTGATTGTATGAATTTTCAGAAAAAACCTTTCTCATTTCTGCGGTCAAGTAAATATTGCTATTTATAACATAATTAATACCTATGCCAAAATGAATTTGATTTTCTTTATCCTCAGGATAATTAACTCTAGCTATATCACCAGATAGAAATAACGAAGTCCCCGCATTACCATTAAAATAATATCGGCCACCCAACAAATAACTCTTATAGTCCAAGTCAGAAACTGCCTTAGTGTTTAGATAATTAAATTGAGTACTCCATTTTTCTGTTATGAAGTACTCACCACCAATACCAAGAAATTTCTCATCTTCTATTCCTCTATTATCATCATTCCATAATTCACCAAAAGATGTATGGAGTTTATAGTTTGTCAAATTTTTTGCATGTGTAGCGAAAGAAAAAACTATACAAGAAAAAATTATAATCATTAAATTTTTCATATCATATCTTATAAAGTTAAATTTTTAGAAACATTAAAAATAAATCCAGAATCATCAATGATATTCATATTTATTTCATTTTTTTTAGGTCTATTTAATAAATCCACTGTATAAATACTATTTGGTCTTACAATACTTGGAAAATTATCTAAAACCTGTTCGTCGATAACAGCACTAGCAAAGTTAATATGAATGGGTGTTTTGTTTTCTATTTTAAGTAAATGCTTGATTTCACCAGCGTTATCTTCTGATATGAGAGTGAAATAAATTGATCTTATCATCTCTGAATTTGATTTACTAATTAATGGTGCTCGATAAAATAATTTATACTGTTTTTGCATAGTTAATATTATTTTATCATTCGATGCTGTATCGATTGGGGGTATTTCATATAAGTTTAGCCAGTATAATTTTTCCTCTTCATATTCAACCTGAGATACATTAATCAATTGTATTATCTGAGAAGCACCTGGTTTTAAATTAAAAAGAGCCGGCTTTGTAATAACTGGAGCTACAGCACTATCCGGTTTATTATTTAAGTTACCATCATCAACCCAAGACTGAACGATCACATCGTAGTCATTTGTGTTCATCACTATCACTGATTGTGACAACTTAGAAGAATCAAAAATAACTCTTGTTCCCTCCATTGTTACTCCTGATAAAACTGGGTTTACAAAGAGTAAACTTATAAAACAAAGAATAGTGCTACGCATAAATTAATTAACCCTCATTACTACACGCGCAGTAGCGTGGTATTTACCAGGTGTTACGTTTACATTACCTTTAGGTATTTTCCCCAGCTTAGCCTCAAAAGTCATAGAATAGGTATTATTACCAACAGGTGAGCCTATAGGCGTTATTCTACCTGGATTATGTACAACCGAGAAATAGTTATCGGGATTTGAAAAGCTTAGCTGTCTTCCTGATTGATCATAAAAGGTAACAGCAACACCTTTCGCAGTGTTTTCAGATTCATAGTTTTCACTTAATAAATATGGTGTTGATATGCTATTATAAGTTAATGATAGCTCTTCTGATTTTTTAAAGTTAGCAGCCGTAGGTAAAAAGAACATACTAACTTGATCTTGACCTGATCCTAAAACAGATCCTGCTTGACAGTTATAAGACACAGAAAAACTAGCATTACTATAAGACCCTATATTTAGCTCCGCAACACTGATTCTTGGAAATGTTACGGTTGGTGTAACAAAGTTTACTCTACATGTTGGTAGTCTACGTGTAGTAAAACTTTTGTATAATCCAATAGTCGCAGGCCAATATTGATACCAACCTGGATAGTGATTTTTATGATTCAATCCCGGCGTTGGACCATCTAAATTATTAAAGTTTGTCGATAAAGGCAGTCGAACCGCAAAGTAACCAAGTGGTTGAGTGTCATCAAATTGTTTTGATACATCATATCCGCTCCAAGTAACACTGCTATTACCATTAGGATGAATGTCTGGTATTCTTATGAGCTCAACTTTAATATTACTAAAATTCTTTGCCTTTACTAAAATATTACCGTATTGATCTCTATCCAATCCAGTCAATGGTCTAGACTTCCAATTATGAGAGAAATACTCGCCCGTAGAAAGATTCGTAATACGAAACCCTAATCCTTTCACTCTTGTAGAGTAAACTCCTGGCATACCGAAATATTGTCCAACTTCCATATCATCATAACCACCAAAACGGTAATCACCATTTGTCGAATACATTTCAGAGATGACATTTTCTGCACCTGCCGGACATTTGTAAAGCACTTGTTCTGGTGAATATTTTCCAGATTCAGCAAACTCCAAAAAACTTTTAATAGAAGAACTTAGCACTGTTCCTACTGGCTGAAAGCTAGTATCAGTGATATTAGGATCAGCCATTGTCATATTAGTATAGTTAGTATCTGTTGCTCCCGTCCACACTCCTGTCGTACCATATTCAGCCTGTACACCCCATAAATTACCAGAGTTAGGCTTATTCGCCGCATGACCAGGAGCATGACTAACTCTCACACACTTTGGAATGGGGCCATAAAAAGTAGCTTGTGCACTATTTATAATAAAATAGCTCATCAATCCTAACAGCCATTTTATAGAACCATGTTTATTAAATAAATACATTATTTGCATGTAGTAGATAACCTCAATAGATCTATATCACTATTTATTTTATCAGAAATATCGTAATCAAATGTGCATTTCTGATCTTCTGACTCTCCCCAACGAATATATAGCGAGCCAGTAGGTTTAGAAACTCGAATAAAAGCAAGTCCACTTTGTGAAACCATACCGATATTAATGTTGTCATCATCCTTAATTTCAGAACCTAGTGGTGGCAATGTTGCTCCAGATATCTGGATTAGCAAGGCTTTACCTAAACGGGTACTAACATCATAGCTTAAAATTGCTCCCGCTGTTGGAATTAATCTAAACTGTGTTTCTGAAAGCTCAACATCTTTATTATTAATTGTTGAAGGATCCAGAGATATTTGGTTGATACTGTAAGGTGATAAATTACTAATAATACCATAACCGTTACCTGAAATTGCTGCACCTCGTGTGTTACGAATCGCGACACCTTTAGCATCTTTCGCCTTTACTATTGCAAATGAATCTCCCAAACTTTGGCTTAAGTTAACACCTCCAGAATGTATAACCGCTCCACCACGAATATTTGCTCCCCACTGTTTATAATTTTCACTTTGGCTATAGGTAGCTCCAAAAGAAGCTTTTTCTGCCAACTGATTTAGGCTTACTGAATAAGTAGAATTATCATCATCTAAAGAGTAATTCAATCCATACGTTGTATTTTCTAAATCGCCAAGTTGACCAGATAAACCAGCCTGATAACTTGTCATATTGTCATTGCGTGTTACACCTAATGACATTAATGCTGGATAATTACTTTCTCCTAAAGGAATTGAAATTCCAAGACTTACAACATCATCAGAACCAGATCTATCCTGTTGATAAATCTTAGAGTAATTAAGATTCAGTGTCGCTTTCCCTATACGAGATGAGTACCCTAATTGAGCTTGAGTAACTGCATCTTTTTCACCACGATAACTAGTGTGAGAGCCAGAAAAATAAAGTTGTCCCATATTTGCTAAAGACTGGTTGACATTTAAACTCAGTAGAGATCGTTCTGACTGACTAAAAACGATTGATGTATTAGTATCATTCTGTGAATTTGCAGCCACTACATCACTTAATGTTCGATAACCTGATGTAGAATATCGGTATCCAGCTAAAGTTAAGGTCGTACCTGTGTCAAAACCGATAGAATAGTCAGCTCCTGCGCGCCAACCTCTATAGGTATTTCCATATATATCAGCATGGGAGTATATTGAGCGCAAACCTAATGCACCAATTGAGGTACCTAAAACAGCTCCTAATGCAGATGAAAAATAATTTTCTGATACTCGCATCCCTAAATTTGTAGTTAAACTATTGCTAATACCTCTCTCATAGACACCTTGTATAAAGTAGGGCTCATCTGATATTTCTGTCAAACGTAGCTGGCCGGCTGAAATACTATAGTTAAACTGTCCGGGGCGGATAGATCCAGATACTGCGTTAAAAGGAACAGTAAAATTCGCGACTCTACCACTGGCTTCTTCTATAGAAACATCTAAATCGCCTTGGTAATAAGTGGAATAAAGGTCTCGAATCTCAAATGGCCCCGGTGATACCGTGGTCTGGTATATTTGTCTTCCTTGCTGAGATACTGTGACTGTTGCCACAGAGTTCGCGACACCAGTGATCACTGGTGCAAAACCTCGTTGAGAAAGAGGCCTCATTCTAATATCTGATTTTAATTCAGCACCAGTAAAACCTACGCTATCAAAAACAGTATCTGAAGTAAAAGTTTGCCCTAAAGTGAGTTCACTTTTCCATGAAGGTAATGCTGTTTGTGCATAACTACGTATATGATTAAAGTCACTTTGTGTTCTTAATCCTGAGTCTGTGTGGCTGTAGCTCAGTTGACTGCGAAAGCGCCAATTACCAACGTTTCCACCAATCCGCATACCAGTAAACAAACTACTATTCTCGCTATTACTTAAACCAGACGTTTGTTTGGAATGGAAATAGTTTCCATCATAGTTGATAAATAATGCAGATTTTCCAAAGTCCCATTGCTCAGGGTTAATATAGCCTCGAGGTAAAGAGACCATATAAGCCTGCGGAACAAACAAAGAAAGTCTTAAATTTGAACGATTGAGATCAAAAGTTAAATCCTGAACAGTTGCACAATCTTCATCATCTATTGTTAATATGTATGCATCGTTTACACCTAACCCTTTCCAGTAACTAGCTGAAAAGCAAGGGATAACCTCATTCATTTTATTGACCATGCTGACCAATTCACGTCGATGAAATTGATTATTTATATAAACATCTACACTATACTGTCCTTCTTGTGCTAATGATTCATTTAATAAATTATCAATGATATTGCTTAGATTATTATCATCATTAGAACCTAACAATAATGAGCTATCAAATGAAAAACTTCTCTCTGTAGCATAAACTTCCATAGAGAAAAACACAAAAAACAAAAGTGTTAATTTAATTTTATTTATATCAGGAAACATCGGTACTAATTCCCAGTCAAAATATTTATTTTCGCCGTAGTTGGAACATGTGCTCCATAGTCATTAACATATGCAAAATTTAATATTGCGTCATCTTCTTTAGGTGACTCTTTTTTTGCGATAGTTTCTTTACGTAAAATATTATCTAATGTTAAATCACTATATGGATCAATCATTGTTGGTCCAAAATTATATCTAAAAGAACCTTTATCAATATTTAAGTTTGATAGGTTAATGTAATAACCAGAGTCATTTTTTAGTATTAATTTACTTGGTTCACCATATTTATTATAAGCTAAACTTGCTGACATTTTTGCAATGGATTGCCCTGAAGAACCTTGAATTGAAGATGGTCGGTAAAATATCTTTACACGATTACGCAATACAATCAGTAATTGATTTTGATCCTGTGTTTCTTCCATTTTTGGAGGAATGACTAGAAAATTCAAATAAAAAACACTTTCTCTATCCTGAGGCAAGCTCTCACCGGTATAAATCATTCTGACAGACTGCCCACTATCTGGATTCACCTTAAAAATCGGTGGCAACAGAACAAATGGACCATCAGCAGACTCGGGCGTCGATTGAGCATCGCCTGTATCTGTCCATAGCTGAACAATGTTCGGAAAAGTATCCGTATTCATGAACTGTATCGTATGCTCTGTACTGCTCGCCGGATAGATAACACGTGTATTGGTTAGTACTACAGAAGCTAGAGAAGATGACATAAACAAAAAATAACCAATTGATACTAATAGAGTATTTCGAACATTAAATATTAAAAATCTCATTTTTCTTCCTCTATCTACTGCAAATCTGTGATTAACATCTAAAAATAGATAATGATCTGTACTATTGTTTTTTTGATCTATAATAAGTATAGGAAAACATAGTTACGACATAATAATTCTAGTTTTAAACTTGAAACTTGCATGGTGAATCGTATGAATAAATTTAAAAAATTGTCTTTATTGATAATATCAATAGGTTGTATCACCACTACAAACGTCTATTCTTCTGTTCCAGTTGGTAGTGGATCGATAACTTTCGTTGGTAGCATCGTTGAAAGTACCTGCAAGAGCAGTGCTAGCGGTTTGATCTGTGGTAAAGAGAAGGCATTAACCTATACAGACTTAACCGCTAATAGCCATATAAATAACCTTGGACAGACACATACAAAAATACAACTTATTGATAAAAAAAGAGTAAATAAGAATACCTTACTTGCTACTATTCAGTATCATTAATGCTTTTTTCTAATTATAAGTAACTAAATACTGTAGATTAGATATGACACTTCCAGCGGTTGCGTTACCTTCTTCCGAAAGATAACGCACCCCAAGTCTTAACTTACCCTTATCAGCACCAGCCGGCATATCTATTTCTAAAACAGCTGGCTGATGAAGTTCAATTGGCTCTTTATTGCTGTTTAATAATTGTAAGGCAACATTTTCAGCATCACCGGCAGCATTAATTAAGTTCCCTTCTGATGTAGCATTTCCAACTAATTTAGTTAGATAAACATCATCAGCCTGCAATGGGATACAATCTCTTAATGATAACTCAAACCACTTCTCACCCGCATAAGATGCAGGTAAAACCAAGTCATTTACGGTAACCGTTTCTAATAAAACTACTGGATTACTATTCGAACCATTAACCTCAATTACGCAGGTTTGATTACTTGTTGCTCCAAGAAATTGTATTGTATTTGGCTTAGCCATAGAGTTACACGATAATAGACTAATAAAAATAAATAATATTCTTTTCAATTTAAAACCTTATATAAAAATATTTTCTATTAAAATTACTATTGATACTGAAGAGAATATTGAACGGCTCCAATAACTGTCCCTGGTGTTGCACCACCTTGGTGAGAAACATACTCTACGCTATAGTTAGTTTTTCCAGCGGTTTCTCCTGGTCTAACAAAGATGACACCAGCATTCGCTGATAGATTTGGACCATCATAATAAATAGGTCTTCCAAAATCTGGGTGTAAAATATGCAAATCGACATTTTTAGCTGAGCCAACATTTCCTATCGTAGACTGATATCCTAAATCATTCTTAGGACCAGTTAGATGATAAGGTTGAAGGTTAACTATAAACCCCATAGCATCATCAGAAGGAATACAGCCACTAACGCTAAGAGTGAATTCCGTTCTACCTGCAGTTGAACCTGCATCTTTTAAGTTAGATGCATGAACAGGCTCTAAATTAACAATCGGGTTGCCATTAGCACTACCATCAACCGAAAGAATGCAAGTTTGGTTAGTTAACTCTCCTGAAATATAGATCTTATTGTCAGCATAAACAGGTGCCACAACAAACATCAACGCTGAAGATAAACTAAAAAGAGAGGTAGCACGAACTACCATTAAATTTTTCATAATAAAACCTATTAAGTAAACTATAATTTAATTAAACCGTGCACAACTAATGCACATACCGCTTATTATCTAGTCTTTACTACTCAAGCAACATAGCTCAACACCCACAAGGGTGTAGGAAATTTCCCTTATGAACCTTTTTATATGTCAGATGATTATGGTGGTTTAAACCATGGAGCTAATCGAAAAATTTTACATTTACTAACAATACGAACTGCTATTACTGATAGTCATTATCAAAACATGATTTATTACATATATTCCAATTTAATGTAAATTAATCATCAAAAATGCAAACGGCGCTACCGAAAAGGCATCGCCGCTGGGTATCGTGTAAAAACCTTAACACCACTATCAACTCATAGCCAAGTGGAGTGATGTTAAGATGAAATATTACAACGATCTTAAAGATTGAAACTATAATTAGTTATAAACTACGGCGTATTGTAACGCACCAGTTACTGAACCAGGTGTCGCACCACCATTTTCAGAAATGTAAGCCACACCGAACTCTGTTGAGGCAGAAGTTGAACCCGCTTCTAACACCAACCCAGACAGTTCTGCTGGAGAGCTTAAGTTCACTGCTTTGCCTTCTGTATCCATGATTTGTAGGGCTACGTTTTTAGCATCACCTGTATTGAGTAGGTTACCTTTATCAGTCACACCGTTAGCAACAAATACGGTTGTTACATCAACTTTAGCTTGAGGTGCAGTACAGCCAGTAATACCGACGCTAAAAGTCTTAGCACCTGCTGTTGAACCAGCTTCTTTTAGTAGCGCTGCAGAGACTGTTTCAAGCAGTACTACTGGGTTTGATGCGTTACCGTTAACAGTAACAGAACAAGTTTGGTCTGTTACTTCACCGTTGAAAGTGATTGTGTTGTTTGCGAATGCAGAAGCAGAAGCAAGCAGAACAGCAGATGACAGACCTAAAGAAGTAGCTACAGAAATCATTGATTTTTTCATTATTAAACCTTTTTTATTTCCAAACAAAGACAGACACCTGCCTCAACTCGGAATCATTATCGCCGCTCCCCGACAGAACAAACATAGGAGGAAGCCCTGAACTGTGTAGGAAAAACCTTATGCTCTAAGTGTACCTATAACCGAATAAAACTCGTTTTTGTTCTGAACAATAGATAAGCTTTATTTTCTAGAAATAGCCTTATTTAAAATCATCTAATAGTCTTTCTATAGAAATAGGAAAAAGTGGAAGAATTTAGCAACTTACGCTGATAAATCATTCCACTTTAAATTCTAATTAGTACGCATATTTAAAAAACAACTTGGATCACTTCGATACAGTTATTTCTATTTGTCATTCTATGTTTAGCAGAAAATTTACTTACTTGAATAAGATAATAGCACTTCAAAAAGCAATATCACCTAAACGAAAACCACCATGACATAAAAATGCCTGTTTAAATTTAAACAGGCGGATTTCCAAGCAATAACTAATTAGTTATAAACCACTGCGTATTGTAGCGCACCAGTTACTGAACCAGGTGTCGCACCACCATTTTCAGAAATGTAAGCCACACCGAACTCTGTTGAGGCAGAAGTTGAACCCGCTTCTAACACCAACCCAGACAGTTCTGCTGGAGAGCTTAAGTTCACTGCTTTGCCTTCTGTATCCATGATTTGTAGGGCTACGTTCTTAGCATCACCTGTATTGAGTAGGTTACCTTTATCAGTCACACCGTTAGCAACAAACACGGTTGTTACATCAACTTTAGCTTGAGGTGCAGTACAGCCAGTAATACCGACGCTAAAAGTCTTAGCACCTGCTGTTGAACCTGCTTCTTTTAGTAGCGCTGCAGAGACTGTTTCAAGCAGTACTACTGGGTTTGATGCGTTACCGTTAACAGTAACAGAACAAGTTTGGTCTGTTACTTCACCGTTGAAAGTGATTGTGTTGTTTGCGACTGCAGAAGCAGAAGCAAGCAGAACAGCAGATGACAGACCTAGAGAAGTAGCGACAGAAATCATTGATTTTTTCATTTTAAACATGCCCATTAAGATTAAGAGTTTAACTTGCAAGAACCATCTTGCCCGAATTCATAATCATTATGCGACAATCATAAACACTCAAATATAGGACTCAGCCTTAAGGGCTGTAGTCCATTTCCTATCACCTTTTCTTTTTTGTGTATCGAATAGACTGATAAAAATAGCGAATGAAAGCATTACTCAGGGTTCACTCATCACACAACACATTAATATATAAAATTTTCTATAAGCTAGAGATAAATCTTATATTTATTATAAAGATATCGATAATCGTCTAAATCTTTTTGCCAACGTAATTCTAGCTTTTTAACCAGTGATTCAAGTTCAGTGACTTCTTTAGAATAAGATTGAAGATCAGCGAGAAAGCTTTTCGTACCAATCAATTTAGCGAGCCATGCGGGTCGAATAACGAAATGAGATTCTTGATAATCAAGATAATTCGTTTCTTGATCGTATGCTATAGCTAAACTTTTAGCGTTATGTTGAAACGCAAGCCACCAGCGAACAAACTCTTTAATACTGGCACGATAATGCTGCGGGTTAGCATAATTAAAACGCTCACCATAAACGGTTTTCCCTCCTTGAGGCCAGCCATAAGCGGTAATAGATGGGTCAATGTGATATTGAGTATTAATATAAAAACTAGGATCCGGAAAACCTAATTGTTCATGAGGGAAAGATGAACCTCTCCCCATATTCACACTGGTTGCTTCGAACAGTCCCAATGCTGGGTATAGACGTATTGCTAAGTCCGTTGCTAAGTTAGGTGATGGATTAATTGGCAAAGAATACGGCTGCTGGTGGGTGTAATTTTTCATGGTTATAACATGGAGCTTTTCAATGGGTAAGCGGTATTGCTCCGCCCCAAACAAACTCCATCGATATTCATCAACCCCAGTCAACCACCCCTGGCCAACAATCATCGTCGCGAGCTCACCAGAAGTCAGCCCATGTACCATAGGAATGGGATGAATACCGATACCAGATACGTTCTCCTCCTCTAGCAGTGGGCCATAAACATAATCACCATTAGGATTTGGACGATCAAAGACCATGAACGCTTTGCCATACGCTTGAATGCTCTCCATCATTCGATGCATTGAGATTGTGTAAGTAAAAAAACGTACGCCAACATCTTGCAAGTCGTATATAACAATATCGACATTAGAGAGTTGATCTTCTGTTGGTCGAGCTCTCGGTCTACCATTATCGCTCCCATATAAACTGATTATAGGTAAGCCAGTTTTATCATCAATATGGTCGTTATCGCCCTCACCTGCCTCTTTATCACCTCGAATGCCATGCTCAACCGCAAAGAGGGTGGTTACTTTAAAATTGTATTTGCTCTCTAAAGCAACTAATTTATCTATGGTGTGCGTACCTTTAGAATCTAAAGAACTTTGATTAACCATTAATCCAACATTTTTGCCCGCTAATAGTGGACCATAAATGTCTTGTCTATCAACACCAAGTTGCAACTGATTACTTCCATCAGAATTACATGCAAACAACCCAATTGACATAATAAATGTCAAAATAGTTTTAAACCATATTTTCATTATTTTCCCTTACTCTATTAATGGTGAATTTTATTTATGGTACGTTAATCCATGGCCAATCTTATATCTTAAGTCGCCTAAAGAACCATCTTCATTCTGATGATAAATATTAACTGGAAGTTTTCCTTTAGGCTCTAGATGACCTGAAATGATTTTTGCTACTGCATTCATTACATTTGAACCAAGATCTTTTCCATTATTATCTTGACCATAATAGTTATAGGTAGCGATAGCACTGTGTGACACTTTTTCAAAGTTAACAATGTCATAGGGAGCCCGAAGAGTAACATGAATAACATTTTTACCACGTTTAAATGCATACTCCATTAATTCATAAGCGAATTTATATTCATCTAAAACTATATTATCATTAAAATTATTATCATTAAAAACCAAACTACGTTGTAGATTATAATGATCGAACCTGACATCACCATTATTTTCTACTGGTGAGGGTTTTGTTGATGCCGTTCCTATAATGATAATATCTGACTCATCAATAATTTGTTGTTCATCCTCTTTGGTTGTCTGTGACATTAAACTGGCTGAAACATATTCAAACCCATGTTCGACCAACTCATTTTTTAGTGTCTTTGCTTTATCTCCCTCGCCATAATTTGGCATAATCACATGAACCTTACTGGTCATATCTTCTGCAATAGGCAGTGACTTTGAGCTACCAAACTCCGTATTTCGAATCAGTGTTATCGCCTGCTCTGTGATGTTCTTCTGGATAATCTTATGTTCTGATTTTCCAATCGTATGATGAGCTTGTTGTTTTATCTTCTCAATCGAAGGTGGATTATCTTGTTTAATTAATCCATATTTCAATTTCGTTTTTACGATTCTTTCAACTGAACGAGTGATCTCTTGTTCTGACAAATCGCCATACTGAACCGCTTGTAAAATCTGATCAATTAACTCACTTAATTGATGGCTTTCTTGATCAGTGTGAATTAACACAGGCATTAACGCGATATCTACCCCAGCTTGAAAGGTTTTGATTACTGCTTCAGCTGGCCAAAAATGATCGGCAATACCTTTCATGTCCAGTGCATCAGTAATGGTTACTCCCTGATACTGAAGTTCTTTACGTAACAGCTGGGTTTGAATTTCTCTAGAAAGTGTTGCAGGAAGAATCATCTCTTCCCCAGTCACATTACTGACAACCGTCGTACTGTCTAAAGCGGGATATTGAATATGCGCAGTCATAATCATGTCCGGTGCAAGGCCATTTTGGATAGCAAATCGATAGGGATATAAGTCCGTTGCATCCGCTTCTTCCCTTGATTTATTGACTATTGGCAAGCTGTAATGTGAGTCAGATTGAGTATCACCATGCCCAGGAAAATGCTTAAAAACAGGTACTACATTATTTTTAGCAAAGCTTTTTGCCGTTTCGCCTGCCATTAATCCAATTAACTTAGGATCTTCACCATAAGCTCTAACATTGATTACTGGGTTGAGAGGGTTTGACTGAACATCAACGACCGGGGCAAAGTTAACATTAAAACCAACTGCACCAACTTCTGCCGCTAAAATATGTCCTGCATCATAAGCCAATGAAAGATCACCACTGCTTAAGTAAGCAGAACCTAATGCCATATTACCCGGCAAGTTAGTGGCTTTTGTCCTTGGTAAACGAACAACATTTCCCCCTTCTTGATCGATAGCGACAAAGAGGGACAGTGGGTACTGCTCATGAGTTGAATTTTGTAAATCCCAGATTAACTGAGCGGTTTGGTCAATATCCGTCAAATTAGCACTAAATAAAATGATACCGCCAATATGATTATCCGATATGAGTTGGCTAACAGTGTCGTTGATTTCTATAAATCCATCTCTACATTGCGCATCTTGATCATCACACCAATAACGAAAAGACATCATAAGTTTTTCACCAATCTTTTCTCTTAACGTCATTTTTTGAGTTATTTGCTGTGCTTTTTCTTGTAGAGTATCTTGTTTATCACGATCAAAACATCCGGTTAGCGTGATCATGATTCCAATTATAAGCCAATAGCTCTTTATTTTTGTTTTCATCGTATCTCCATGAACCCTAGTTATTAATATTTTTATTCTTAAATTAATTACCGCTATATCGTATGTATTTTTATTGATAGTTCTACGACATAAATCACATCTAACTCTATTCAGGATAACCATTAAAAATAGAATACTCTTTAACTAAAATAAACGATAAAAATTAATTTACAATAAAAACAAACAGTTACAAAAAATTTATACTTTAAAAGTTATTCCACTAAAGAATAATTTATTTTTATACAAATAAATTATGGAAATTGATATTAAATAAATAACCAAAACTAAAAGTAGGAATAAGCCCACTAAAGAAAGGATAAAACTCACTTTCAATTTAATTTCAGATCATGTAAGGGAAACTATTGGGACCAGAAAATGAGAAAATCTCAATCAATGTGGATAAAAATACAGTTGGAGAGTCATTGTTTAAATAGGAGAGATATAAGAATTATAAAGTTGACCTAAACCAGATCAACTTTATATATATTACTGATATAACTCACTGACCTTACCAATATCAGCCAACGCTAAATTTATTGGTACGGTTCAATGCGCACCGTTTCCCCTGTCTCGCTACTTTGCAGCGCCATCTCTATCAACTGGATATTTTGCAGCGCTTGTTCAGCGGGAACTGGATTATCGGTGCCAAGTCGAATCGCATCGGCCACGGCTTTAAAGTAGTGTTGATAACCACCGACTTCTGTCTCGATTAATTCTGAGCCTTGCTCGCTGTATAGTTGCCCATAGAGATATAAGTCTTCTTTTGCCCATTCAGGGCTGTCAGGTAATCGACCTTGCTTTAAATACTCTTCTTGTGGGTCAAGCCCCTGCTTAACAAACTTGGCCTTCGTGCCCAACACATTAAAGCGTAAATTGGGCTCTGGGCTGTAGAGGTTAGCGTGCAGATGCACTAGGTGAGCGGGATAGTGTAAGATGAGGTTGAAGTAATCAATGGTTTGCGCGCCGGGGCGCATTATACGGCATTGGGCATTAATCGCTTGTGGTAAACCAAACAGCACCAGCGCTTGATCGAGTAGGTGAGGAGCAAGATCAAACAAGATTCCGCCACCTTGTTGTGACTGCTCGCGCCAGCGTTGACGCACTTGTGGACGATAGCGATCAAAATGTGACTCGAACAGGCGTACTTCGCCCAATCGTCCCTCTTTCATTAGTTTTTGCACGGTGAGAAAATCTCCATCCCAACGTCGATTATGAAAGACACTCAGTAACAGACCTTGCTGATGCGCAAGATCGATCAAGGCCCGTCCCTCTTCGACACTGGTGACAAAGGGTTTTTCGACGATCACATGCTTACCGTTTTCTAACGCTCGCTTTGCTAGAGGAAAATGGACATCATTGGGCGCGGTGATGATCACTAGCTCAGCATCGCTGTTATCTAACAAACTCTCTGCGTCCTGATACCACTGAGCTTGTGGCCAATCGGCTTCGACAGCGGCTTGCTGACTGGAACTGATCGCGCACAGTGTCAGTTCAGGTAAACTTTGAATAAAAGGTAAATGGAAGGTTTTTGCCGAGTAGCCATAGCCAATGACAGCGGTTTTTATTGGGTGATAGGTCATGATTGAATCTTCTCTTTTGGTATGTCGAGACTATCTTCATCATGCCCAATGCTACTCTTGGGGTAAAGGGTTGTTTATTATCGAGGGATCATCTATCTGCATCAACAGCATGGTCAGAAACCAATAAGTATAAAAAACCACCATCAAAAAGAAGGTGGTTAATAAAGATGACTAAATTAAGCGGCAGCGATGTAATGTCGTTTGGTATGCTTTTTTTGTTGCAGCTCGGCTATCAAAGCATCAATATCGACCTCGATATTGAAACGTTGCTTGAGATTGGCGAGGAAGATAGGATCTTCACACATCGCTTTTTGTGGCTCATCGCTGATCTTGGCAACGGGTCGACCGCAGCATTCCGTTAACTTAATCACGATAGACAGTGGCTTATAGACTTTGCCTTGCGCATTTTTCCAATCCGCCAGATCGTTAGTCAAGAAAGTACCAATCCCGAATGAAACGCGCACTCTGCCAGCGAAGTATTCACACAAATCGAGTGCTCGTGCAAAATTGAGTCCATCAGAGAAAATAAATAGCTTGTTACAAGGATCAATACCAAGCTTCTCATAATGAGCAATCATCTTATCACCCCAAGTAAATGGGCAACCTGAGTCATGCCGAACGCCATCATACGCCTTCGCCAAATGAACGTTAAAATCGTTGAGAAAAGCATCAATATTTAAGGTATCGGTTGGCGCAATCGACAGTTGTCCATCAAAAGCGCGTAACCATTGTTCAAGAGCGACACGCTGTGAATCACCAACATTGACCAACGCTTGATGGCCCATAAACCATTCATGAGCAATTGTACCTATCGGCTTAAGATTAAATTCACGAGCAAAATGATAATTACTGGTACCTAATAACAGCTCAGGGATCTCTTGTTGTAAATGAGCAATTACGTCTCGTTGAACCTGACTAGAAAAACGTCGCCGCGTACCCATTTCAGTTAATGAAAAATTGCTGATCCCGCGCTGAATGATTTCTGCTTTTAAGGCGTTTAATTTATCCGCTAATACTTGCATCGGTAACTCGGCGGGCACTTGTGCCCAGTGGCGGCGGCTACGTACTTCCGAGATCAAAGCCATCACTAATGTTTCATACAAAATGGTGTCTCGCCACGTACCTTGAATGGCGATACGCAGCTGGCGCTTGCCCTCTTGCTTGAGGATCCCGATTTCAATTTGCCGATCGGGTTGAAAATGGAAATAGCGTAATGACTGTAAAAAAGCACGATTCAAATGAGGTGCATGCTGCTCTAGATAAACAATGTCGGCATCCGAAAAGCGTAATGAAGCCAACTGATTGATTTCTTGGCGTACTTCCTCTAATAAATCGCTAATGTCTTCATCACTGCGCACAATCAATTCATAGCGCACCTCAACATCCGGATACAACGAATGAACGGCCTGCATCATATTGATTTTATAGGCATCAAGATCCAATAAACTGCGGATAAAAAGAGGAGAAAATAGGCGAGCGCTCATGATGATGCCATCCTTTCGTTCGGTTTCATTCAGTCATTACGTTAGTAACAACGTGTTGCTAACTTTGGGCGAACAATAAAGTACCCTTGTAAGTTTGTCAACTTTTGTGACAAACCTAGTCAGTCGTTATTTAGCCTTATTATAATTATGGATATTGAGGGGTAAGGACGTAGCCATAACAACAATTACAGTACGCTTGTTATCTGAGTTATGTTTGTCACAAAGTGTTATTTACATTTGACCATCACCATGCACTTACCTAAAATAAGCCCGTTGTTTATTAGGGAAGCCATTATGATTGTCACTATCGATATGATTTGTCTGCGTCTTGCGCCGAAATCTATCCAGGTTTTACTGGTGAAACGCTCTAATCCAAATCGGCCGGATTGTGGTAAATGGGCATTGCCTGGCGGGATAGTGTATGACGAAGATATGACCGCTCATGGTGGAGAACCTGTCGATGAGGATTTTGATGCGGCGAGACGACGTATTTGTCGGCAAAAAGTCCATACTTATCCCAATTTTATCAGCGATCCGCTGGTTGATGGCAACCCCAAACGCGATCCGAATGGTTGGAGTGTCAGTATTTCCCATTACGCTTTATTAAACCCGTCCAATGTCAAACAAATAGAAGATTTTGGTATCGACCCCGAGCGCGCTAATTGGTTTGATCTTCATACTTTACTCAAAGAAGAAATGCCGCTGGCTTTTGATCATGTCGCGCAAATTCAGCATGCGTGGCAAAAATTACGCGCTGCGGTTGAATACACATCCGTGGTACTATTTTCATTAGAAAAAGAGTTTTTAGTGGCGGATATTATTGATGCCTACGCCAAATTTGGCGTCGAAGTTAATCGCATGACCATTAAACGCCGCTTGATCAATACCGGGGTGATCGTCAGTACCAATAAAATGGCCGCATCTTGTAAAGGCAAAGGAGGCAAACCAGCCACCGTTTATCGTCTTGCCAGTCATGAAGTCACCTATTTTCAAACCTGTTTACGAGGTTAACTGTTCGAAAATCGTGTACAGTAGGTGATGATGTCAATTGATGATAGGTAGGAAGCAATGCAGATTATTCTTGTTCATGGACTCTATATGCATGGCTTGGTAATGCATCCGCTTAGTCATCGTCTGCATAAATTGGGTTATCGTACTCAAACCATTAGCTACAACTCACTCGCTATCGATGATGAGGCCATTTTTCGCCGCCTTGACCGAGCGATCGCTCATGCCTCGCCTAATGCTTTAGTCGGACACAGTTTGGGCGGATTGGTGATCAAACGTTATCTAGAATCGCGCGCACCGTCCTGTGAAACCCTCTCCCATGTCGTCGCCATCGGCTCACCTTTGCAAGGAGCTTCCATTGTCAATAAAATTGAGCAATTAGGTTTAGGGGTGGCATTAGGTAATTCAGCAGAATTTGGGTTAAAAGAACACGACGACGAATGGCGCTATCCGCAAAAACTAGGCAGTATTGCTGGCACGATACCTTTAGGGCTGCGCAGCCTTTTACTGCGCGATCAACTGGACTCCGATGGTACCGTCACAGTAGAAGAAACCAAAATAGCTGGCATGACAGATCATATCGCGATATCCACCACTCATACGAGCATGCTGTTTAATCATTCCGTTGCCGAGCAAATCGACCACTTTCTTCGTTATGACCGCTTCCGACACTAAAGCCGTTTAAACTTCAGGTGATAGTGTACTTCGTATCAAACCGATGGTGATTGAAAACATACCCACCATTCATTCAGAAAAAGATGTTGCCATCATCAGAGCTTTACCATGCAATAAACAATCCGCGACTTTACGTCTGGCCGCTTTGACTAAATTGGCGAGTGTCTGCCGCGATACGCCCATGATTACCGCCGCCTCTTGCTGTTGTAAACCTTGATAGTCAACTAATCGGATTGCTTCAAACTCATCGGCTGCCAATGTGACGCGTTCTAATTGCGCCATCGGAATACCATTTGGTTTGAAACATGTTTGCGCAGGGGCACCACAAATGTGTCTGGGAATCTTAGGACGAGCCATCACTGTTGTTCTCTTTTCTGGGCTTTCATAGCGCTGTTAATTAATATTGTGCCATTTTAACAAAAAAGGCAACGTAACGCTTTAGAATCAAGTTGATGCTACTACTGAGTGATAAATTTAACAAAGTGATACAAAAGCAAAACAAATTAAACATTTACAACCTATCTCACATTCAACCTCGTTAATAATCAGTACACTCTGCCGGTTTTTGACTATTGGAGTACCTATAATGAATCGACTGTGGATGGGTTTTGGCTTGTTATTGATCCCGCAACTCGCGTCTGCAAGTAATGTCCCCCATGACACGCCACTTGTACTTACTCATTCGACGATTGGCTATGCCTCTTTAATTTTATTTTGCTTTGCCTATGCGCTGGTGATGCTAGAAGAGTATTTGCAACTGCGTAAATCGAAACCGGTTTTGCTTGCAGCCGGACTGATCTGGGCGATGATTGGTTATGTGTATCAGCAGCATGGTAATGTTGATATTGCACGAGCAGCACTCGAACATAACTTGCTGGAATACGCAGAGTTATTGCTGTTTTTGCTGGTTGCCATGACATACATTAGCGCGATGGAAGAGAGGCGCTTATTTGACGCTCTGCAAGCTTGGATGGTCGGTAAAGGCTTTAATTTTAAAACCTTATTCTGGCTAACCGGTATTTTGGCTTTCTTCATCTCCCCGATTGCCGATAACTTAACCACCGCATTATTGATGTGCGCGGTGGTGATGAAAGTCGGAGGCAGCAACACTAAGTTTGTCAATCTGGCGTGTATCAATATCGTTTTAGCATCTAACGCAGGGGGGGCATTCAGTCCATTTGGGGATATTACCACCCTTATGGTATGGCAAGCCGGTCATGTTACGTTTATGCAATTTATGGATCTGTTTGTACCTTCGGTGGTCAATTATCTGATCCCAGCTTTCATCATGTCGTGGTTTTTGCCCAAAGAGCAGCCAGATGCGGTTTATGAACAGGTAGAAATGAAACGCGGCGCACGACGAATTGTCGCACTGTTTATTTTTACCGTCGCGACAGCCGTCTCTTTTCATGCCCTGTTCCATTTCCCACCCGTGATTGGCATGATGATGGGGCTTGGGTACTTACAATTCTTTGGTTATTTCCTCAGAAAGACATTAGCCAGCTCATTAGCTAAAAAAGCCGCAATGGCGATGGCGAAAAATGATGAAGCCGCATTAAAACGTCTGGGTTCTGTGGTTCCTTTCGATGTTTTTCGACGTATTTCTCATGCTGAATGGGACACGCTACTGTTTTTCTACGGCGTGGTGATGTGTGTCGGTGGACTAAGTTTGCTCGGTTATTTAGGTCTGATGTCGGAGCTGATGTATACCCAGTGGGACCCAGTATGGGCAAATATTGCGCTGGGTATCTTGTCGGCGATTGTCGATAACATTCCTGTTATGTTTGCCGTATTGAGCATGGAACCGGAGATGTCGCTCGGTAACTGGTTATTAATTACCTTGTCTGCGGGCGTTGGTGGTAGCTTACTTTCTATTGGTTCAGCGGCTGGGGTGGCTTTAATGGGGGCTGCTCACGGTAAATATACCTTTGTCGGCCACTTAAAATGGGCTCCGGTGATCATGCTGGGTTACGCCGCGAGTATTGCGGTGCACTTACTGCTCAACCAAGGACTATTTAGCTAATTTTGTCTCAACGTTGTTATGCATCGATACCGCTAGGATACTGCTAGCAACGTTCAATAAACGAAGGCAGAGGAATGCTCATCACCGCATCCTCTGCCTTCATTTTTACTGATCAGCGACCAGCATTTACGGTCGTACCGCTAAACCATACACTACCGTTAGTTGTTTTGTGGTTCAGCATCTAAACGTACCCAGACATGACTCATCTGATACAACGCACACGCACTGCAGGTTAAGACTTCTCCGCCACCGTGAATACGCATCACTAAATCATCCCGCTTCTCTTTCGAACTTTGCCGAAACTGTATCGCTAGCTCGCTATCTTTAACGATAAAACTGCGTTGCCACAAACGAGTACCGTTCGACTCAAACGCCACTTCACCGTCTTTGAAGAGCAACATATCTTGATTGTGTTGATTATCGTACTTACCTTCAAAAGAGAACGTCGGTCTATCGGCCAACCGCTCTAATTCTTCTTGACTACAAGCAACGAGTAGAGCAGGTAGCAGCAGGATAATCGCTGTTTTAAACCACTGACGATGCATGATTCACTCCTCCTGCTGTGTGCTTGCTGCAATTCTATGAATGACGACGCTGTTGAGCCAAGCATCACAATATCTAGCGATCAATTGAATACACATGTTTCATGTAATGAACAATATGCATAAGTATAGAACAAGATTCGATTGGCTGACTTAACCTTGGCGTAATCGTCGATTAATTAACCAATCCATCGTGTAATCAACCAAACTCATTTGCGGATACCCACCTTTCGCCAGCACTAACGGTGACAGTATCAAATGCTATCTGGCTATCGTACCTAGAGATACACAAAATGAATAGTCAGTAAAATCTGATTTATCATCCTATAAAAGCATTAATCATTATCGAGAGGAATCATCACGGAATCTATCTAGCTCCTGGCTACTTCACTCTACCGTTTCCAATTGATAGGAGGATAACCAATCTTAACGCAGCAAAGTGATATACCCTTGCAAAACGATCAGGTTAACAATATCAATGAAAAAGGCACCGACAATGGGCACCACCATAAAGGCTTGTGGTGAAGGGCCATAACGATTAACGATCGAGCCCATATTCATCACTGCCGTTGGCGTCGCCCCTAGACCGAAACCACAATGACCACTCGCCATCACTGCGGCATCATAAGTTTTGCCCATTATTCGAAAAGTCACCGTATACGCGAACAGCGCTAATATCATCGATTGAACACTAAGAATAATTAAAAAGGGCAGCGCAAGATCAAACACGTTCCATAACTTAAGGCTCATCAGCGCCATTGCGAGAAACAATGACAGCGATACAGTGCCTAGAATATCGACCGTTTCGGTATCGATCTTACCCATTTTGCTCACCTCCAACAGATTGGTGATGGCAACACCAATAAAGAGCGCATAAACAAAATCCGGAACCATTAACCAAGCGATCTGAAAATGTGCTACCCATTGGCTAACATAATGTGCCCCTGTGACACACAGTAAAATGGTGGCTAAGCTTTCAACTACTTTTTTGGCGGTAACGCGATCTTCTTCATGTTCGTTATACGTGACAAGCTCAGGAAAACGCTGATGAGTTTGATTGCCAATGCCGTAGTCAGATTGCAGATGATGTTTATCAATCAATTTTTTCGCCATTGGGCTGCCAATGATCCCACCAATGATCAAACCAAACGTCGCAGAAGCCATGGCTATTTCGAGTACATTATCTAAACCGTAGACGTTTTGAAAAGTCTGTGCCCAAGCCGCTCCCGTCCCATGACCACCTGACAGGGTAATCGACCCCGCAATCAGTCCCATCAAGGGATCTAACCCAAGCAAGGTCGCTAACGAGATACCTATGGCGTTTTGGACAACGATAAAAAGAGAAGCGACAGCCAAAAATAGAAAGACTTTAAGGCCGCCTTTAATCAATTGAGTGTAATTCGCGGCAAGGCCAACAGTAGCAAAAAACATCAACATAAAGGTGTTTTGTAACGGCAAATCAAAACGTATATCCACGGCATTAAAATGTAAAATGGTCAATACGCTGGCGACCACCAAGCCACCAACAATCGGCTCTGGTATGGTAAATTTCTTCAATATTGGGATTTTAAAATTAATATAGCGTCCTAAAAACAACACACTGATTGCCACAAGAAAAGACTCTAGTGGTCCAATAGTAATAACCTGATTCATGTTACCTCTCAACTGCATGTATGATTTCGATGATTCCCTAATTGAAATGGGTACTTTGGCAGGGTGCCTAGCAATAGCCTGCATTTCTAGAACCAATTGCCGTTTAATTCCCAAAAAATAAGAATAAAAAGCAAATTAATCGCTATTAATTCTCGTAATTTGAGAAAAATGTGAACATAAGCCCTCACACGAGTCACGATTAAAAAAGGTTGCTTATAGCCAAACAACTTAGAGTTGCAGATAGGCGGTAAGTGAGTGACAAATTTGAACAGCCGTAGGCTGGCCTTTGGTAAGAGCCACGGATGGATCTCATCATCCCCATGAGCATGGATAGGCTATGTGATTGGGTGAGCGAACATAGCCAACACCCCTACAGCTGCCAGTAGGAAGGGTATATGAACAATCTCAGAAAAAGAGAAAGGAAAAAAGCAAGCCCAAGCGGCGTTTAGCAACTTGGGCTTGCTTTCTATTAGCGGTAATTTAAACGCTAACCTCAGTCATCGTCTCAATACAATCGTTAACCAAAAAAGCTGATATAGCCCTGCAAGACGATCAGGTTAACAATATCAATGAAAAAAGCACCGACAATCGGCACGACCATAAAGGCTTGTGGTGAAGGACCATAACGATTGACAATCGAACCCATGTTCATCACTGCCGTTGGTGTCGCTCCTAAACCAAAACCACAATGTCCACCAGCAATGACTGCTGCATCATAATTGCTACCCATGAATTTAAAAGTCACGTAGTAGGTAAAGAAAGCGAGGACGATGGATTGAACGGTGAGGATAATTAAGAATGGAATGGCTAAATCAAGTACATTCCACAGTTTTAAACTCATTAACGCCATCGCCAAAAATAAGGACAGCGAGACGGTTCCCAGCATGTCGATGGTTTCAGTATCAAGTTTACGAACTTTCGTCACTTCGAGTACGTTAGTGATGATCACGCCGATAAATAAGGCATAAACGAAATCAGGGATCATCAGCCATTGGATTTCTAAAGTACTTGCCCATTGTGACACGTATCGCGCTCCAACCACGCAAACAATCAAAAAGAACAGTTGTTCAACTACTTTCTTTCCGGTGACTTTATCTTCTTCATTTTCGTTATAAGTGATAATTTCAGGATGCCGTTCATGAGTTTTAGAGCTTCGACCATACTCGGATTCCATATTATGTTTGTTCACCAAACGTTGGGCTACTGGGCTACCAATTAAGCCGCCAATGATCAAACCGAAGGTGGCCGATGCCATGGCTATCTCAAGCACATTATCAAGGCCATACATCTCTTGGAAAGTTTGCGACCAAGCGGCACCAGTACCGTGTCCGCCAGAAAGCGTAATTGACCCTGCCACTAAGCCCATTAAAGGATCTAAACCCAACGCGGTCGCCATCGAGACACCGATGCCATTTTGAATAATGATATAAAACGACGCGATGGCCAAAAACAGAAACACCTTGGCCCCGCCTTTGATAAGTTGCGTGTAGTTCGCCGCCAAGCCAACAGTGGCAAAGAACATCAGCATAAAGGTATTTTGCAGCGGTAAATCAAACTCTAAATCCATACCATAAAAATGCAGCATGCTGATCAGGCATGAAACGATTAAGCCTCCGACAATCGGCTCTGGTATATTGAATTTATTTAAAATCGGTAGCCTAGCATTAACAAAGTGGCCTAAAAACAGCACGCTGATCGCCACTAAAAAGGACTCCAGTGCCCCAACTGAAATTAAATGATTCATACAACCTCATCATAATATGCTCTTCATCCTCCATGATGATTGAGGGTTAATGGGATAGTCTATTCGATAGCTCACGTTCACAAAGATACGTATCTCAACCGTTGTTGTGCGCCTTAGGCTGATTTAATGGGTGGAATAAGCGATGGTTAACTCACGCTGTTTACCCTTTAAAAGGTAAAAAGGAGCACACCACAAGTCGGTGGCGGCGCTCCTTTTTGCTGTTGAGCGTGCGCGAAAGCGGGTCTTTCTGGACTAATAGGTTCCTTTAGAGCAACAGAAATGACCGATGCTATCGGATAGCGTTGTGGCTATAACCTCTATCGCCAAATCATTTGGGATAGAACAAGAGAAGATGTCCCTAGAGCGCATTCACCTTTAGCTATGCGTTTTCAGCTAAAAATCAACACGCCCTAGCCTGCAATTTACTTGTTCCTATCGTAGTGGAATACTCTGACTCATGGATAGGTTGTGAGTCGAAACCAAGGAAAAACTCAAGTTCGCAACAGGCTGCATGGCTATAACCGGGCCGGACTATAGCACAGGAATCACGATTTTAGGTAATCCTATCCCGTTGGCGGAAGGCACATTATTACAAATATGTGACAAAAATATGAATTAGGATAATCACAAAGGTAAATGATTCTCACCAATCGTCATTGAACGATGGCGCCACCACCTGTATTGGGAAGCCATTTTGCGCAGCAATCGCCGCTCGAGCTCGCGAATCCGAATGATTGGATGCGCTCAACCACCAGGTTAATTCAATGGGTAAATCAAGAGATTTTTTACTCCCATCACTGCGAGTTAAAGGCTCATGAACTTCAAGGTATACACTGCGATCTGGCTCTAAGGTGACTTTTATCGGCTCATCAATGATCCGCACTTTGACTCCGCGATCCACTTGATGAAAGAGCCACTCAATGTCTTTCGGATCCATACGAATACAGCCAGCACTCACACGCATACCAATCCCAAAATCTTTATTGGTGCCATGAATAAGATACTCTCCTGAGCCATAAGCTAAGCGCATCGCATAGTTACCCATCGGATTATCTGGACCAGCGGGAACTACCGCGGGTAACTCTATGCCACGCTGCAAATACTCATTACGTACTGACTGAGGCGGTGTCCAAGTTGGATTACGGCGCATTTGGCTGATTTGTGTGGTCATTTCTGGCGTATCACGACCAATTCGACCAATTCCAACTGGGAAAATATGCACCTGCTGAGTATTCGGCGGAAAATAGTACAAGCGCAGCTCAGCAAGATTGACCACAATGCCTTGATACTCAACCTCAGGTAAAATGACTTGTGAAGGAATCGTCAACACTAAACCCGCTTGCGGTAGAAACGGATCAACGCCTTTATTGGCTGCCATTAAAGCCAGAAAACCGACATCATATTGACCTGCTATCTGCGCTAACGTTTGTCCCTCTTGCACCTCATGATAGTGCATGCGGCCGACTAAGCGGCTGCCTTCTTTAGGCAAGTCATACACTGCCGCCTGCAAAGAGGCGAGCCCACTTAACCAGAGTAAGCCAATAAGAAACCCGTTACGCCACATCAATATGATTATCCTTTGCTTCTTTATAGAGACGTAAGGTTACTTCTCTTTCTACTTTATGATCAACCATCGGTGAAGGATATAACAGAGACTTAACACCCGGCCATTTCCAAGGCGTATGAATATAGGCAGCAGGCACACAGGCCAGTTCAGGCACCCATTGACGAATAAATTGTCCACTGGGGTCAAACCGCTCACCTTGCGTGATCGGGTTAAAGATTCGAAAATAGGGCTGACCATCGCACCCCGTTGAAGCGCACCATTGCCAACCACCATTATTCGCAGCGTAATCACCATCGATTAATTGCTGCATAAAGTAGCGCTCTCCCCAATGCCAATCGATATGCAGATCTTTGGTCAAAAAACTCGCCACGATCATTCTTAATCGGTTATGCATCCAACCGGTTTGATTTAATTGCCGCATCGCCGCATCAACAATCGGATAGCCAGTGTTACCTTCACACCAACGAGCAAAAGCTTGCTTATTATCCGACCATTGCAGTCGGTCACCCCATGAATGAAAAGCTTTGCCTTTCGATAATTTACTTTCAAACACCAATAGATGCTGATAAAACTCGCGCCAAATCAACTCGCTCAACCATGTTTCTGCACCAGACGATAATAAGGCAGATTGTGCTTGCGCATACATTCGCGCCATACATTGCCGAACCGAGAGCATGCCAATCGCTAAATAAGGAGAAAGCCGACTCGTACCTTCCTGCGCCGGAAAATCACGTTGCTGATGATAATCATCGATCGATTGCTGGCAAAACTGACGTAATTGACGGCGTACAGTTTCAAAATCTACAGGCCATTGATCACTTGATACTCGTGGATAAGCAAAGTCTTGCCTCTCATTCCACAACGCGTTGTGTTCAGAACCTAACAACGGATTGACTGCGGCAGCTGAAGTTGAAGCGATGACTGGCGGTGTAAACCGACTCAACCATGCCCGTTTGAAAGGAGTAAAGACTTTAAAATACTCCCCTTGTTTATTTAATACCTGCCCAGGCGTAAGCAGGCACTTATCATCAAACGCTAACCAATCAATCCCGAGCGTACTTAGTGCCTGTTCAGTTTGGCTATCCCGCTGCTGTTCATTCCATTCATAGTCGCGATTGACCAACACTTGATTGACCGACAAGCTTTGGGCAAACTCACTGACCACTTGGCTTGCTTGCTGATAATCATCAACCTGTTTGTAAAATAAAGGAATATTTAACGCTGCTAATTCTTGCTGCAAAGTAAACAAACGACGATAAATAAAATCGGCTTGGATCGGAGCCAAGTCATGACGTTGCCACTGATGAGGGGTAGCAACGAAAAGTGCCGAGACCGATTCACCACTAGCAATCGCCTGCTGTAGTGCCGTGTTATCCACCGAGCGTAAATCTCGGCGTAACCAGACCAGTTTCATGACTCATTCTCCTGATGAGTTAAAATGTCCAGTACACTGGATAAAACTAAGTGATCCTGCAATTGAACTTTTAGCTGAGCCAACGCAGAGCGCTGCGTTTCAGCCAAACTTCGATGTGAAAACACACTCACCCGTTGCCAGTCGTGCAAACTCTCGTGCTGGAGTAAGCCACTGATATCATCAACGCCTTCAATAAAGGTGACTTGATAGCCTTTTTCGGCCCATGTCACCGCCCAAAGCCAAGCGAGAATGCTGCCATGTCCATCAAAACTAATACACAGACAAGGGCCACGATGCGCCGCTTTATTTTCCGATTCAAGAATACTCGATAATTTACTGAGCATCAGGCTAGTAAATAGCCCTTTTTGCAACGAGCGCAACGGACCTTTGACCTTTTCCAGAGCTTCAATCACCGGCAACACAAACTGCGCCTCAACAATATCTAAAGGGTATTCTTTCATTACTGTCGCAATCACATTCGCAGCTTTGGCTCGTTTCAGTTTAGCCAAGGCGTCCAGTAACGCCGAACACGCTTCTAACTCTCCCTCTGCTTCAAGTAGCTCACTTTCCGGTAGCTGATTACTGTGTAATAACTGACTGACTTTGCCAATCGAGACCCCTTTTAGTAACCAGCTCTGAATGGTTTGGATAGTTTGAATATCCTGTTCGGTATACAGCCGGTGCCCTTTCTCTGTGCGTAAAGGTTGCAACAAGCTATAGCGTCGCTGCCAAGCGCGTAACGTCACTGGCTTTACGCCAGTTAACTCGGCGACTTCTCGAATCGCATAATGTTTCTCTTTATAGTCCATAGCGTAATCTCAATGCTTGTGGGTGTGGGTCTAAATAACGCTGCTGGCTAAGGTATTCATCCGGATACATGGAGAGATAGTGCTTAATTAATGTTAAAGGGGCGAGTAGAGGCAATAGCCCTTGACGATATTCGTCAATCACTCGCGCTAACTCGGCTTTCTGCTGCGCAGTCAAGGATCGTTTAAAATACCCTTGGATGTGCATCAGCACATTAGTATTATTTTTGCGGCTAATACGGTGAGTAAGCGCTTGCATTAAGCCTAAACGATATTGCTCAATAAAAGTTTCGGTCGGATATTTGGTTACTTCCGCAACTAATCGTCCTAAGGCTTTATAAGACATCGGATGATGAGCCATCAAGGCAAGTTTGTAGCGAGAATGAAACTCTACCACTTTACCGGCCGTTGGCTGCGAGCCAAGCGATTGGTAGAAATCATTTAAGCAAAAAACGCGGGTGATAAAGTTTTCTCGCAGCACAGGATCATTTAATCGACCATCCTCCTCTACGGGTAACCAAGGCATACGTTGCATTAATTGTTGTGTGTACAATCCGACGCCATTTTTTTCTGCGCCACCTCGCTCACTGTAGACTTTGACTCTTTCCATGCCACAAGTCGGCGATTTAGCACACACGATATAACCGGATAAATGCTCAGATTGCAGCTGCTCTATTTTCTGCTCAGAATAATTGAGTAAGGCCGCCGTATGATCACGGCTGGCATCTTTTGTCTCAACCAAAGCGATACGTTCATTATTCGACATTAAACGTATGGTTGGCCGTGGCACTGGTAGCCCCATACCCACTTCGGGACAAACGGAAACAAATTCGAAGAAGTTGGCTAACTCCTTGGTGACAAAATTGCTTACCTTATGGCCTGAGTCAAAGCGAACCGGCTCACCAAGAACACAAGCACTAATGCCAACGCGAACAGGGATCGATTCCATCTTCTTTTCTCCTAATGACGATAATGTTGGGTAACATCACTCATGGTTGTACAATTATTTTATTTGTATAAGGTATAGCACAGCTCCGCAAAGTTATACAAATTATTTTTTTGTACATGAAAACGGGGCGTCGTCAGTTTCCCTATTCGATCAAGCCGCTAAAAACCTAAAATGACAGCGAGGAAACGAGTGTTTTGTGATTCAAACGATTAACAAATCGATTGCGCCATCACATTAAACATATTTAGTTATCAATAAGGCAATAAAATGGTTATCTACGTATTTTTGTGACTTAGTTCTCATGGAGTACTGGTAGGACAAGATAGTATTGCTGCAACTGAACATTCATCAGTCAACAATAATCGTAATTAACTATTGTGACTGATTAACTCTTGGAGAAAAATGATGGCGACCCCACATATCAACGCACAAGCAGGCGCATTTGCAGAAACGATTTTGATGCCTGGCGATCCCCTTCGCGCAAAATTCATCGCCGAAACCTATTTAGATGATGTGACCCAAGTTTGTGATGTCCGTAACATGTTCGGTTACACTGGTTTTTACAAAGGTACCAAATTGTCGGTCATGGGCCACGGTATGGGTATTCCATCTGCGAGCATTTATGTGCACGAACTGCTGGCCGAATATGGCGTAAAAAATATCATTCGTATCGGTAGCTGTGGTGCTGTTCGTGATGATGTTAACTTAATGGATGTGGTGATCGCGATGGGCGCATCAACCGATTCAAAAGTAAACCGCATCCGTTTTGGCGGACACGATTTTGCTGCTGTGGCCGATTATGAATTACTAGAAACCGCGGTTAACCAAGCGCGCGCTCATCAAATTCCAGTTAAAGTCGGTAATATTTTCTCTGCCGATCTCTTCTATACTCCAGAGCCAGAAATTTTTGAAAAGATGAAAAAACTAGGCATCTTAGGTGTCGATATGGAAGTCGCTGGTATTTATGGTGTTGCGGCTGAGCATGGCGCTCGCGCACTCGCTATTCTCACCGTCTCTGATCATATTTTACGTGGTGAAAAACTCAGCTCTGAAGAACGTCAAAAATCGTTCCATGAGATGATGACCATTGCACTCGATACCGCAATCAACCTTTAAATTTTACCCCGAGGGGGAGATCGTGTCTAACGACCAATTACCGGCGGCCGCTGAAGGTTTGCAACTCAACTTTTGTAAAACATTGGCGTGTGATAACTTTGGCTTGAGCGACGCAAAACATTATGTTTTGCAACATGCAAATCCAAAGCGACCAACGATGGTTTGTCGTGAGTGTGGAGCTTTCCCCCCCTTACTTAACAATCGCGATGTGCTCAATGAGCTGCATCGTTTGCGGCAACAGCACAGTGACGGTTTACCAGCATGCCGACGGGATAGTTGCCAAAACTTTGGCTTATCGGTGCATACCCATAAGCACCTTTATCACGCTTTTGGTTACAGTGGTGACAGACAGCGTTACCGCTGTAAACAGTGTCACTCGACTTTTGTCGACAAATGGTCAGGATCTAATAATAAGCTTTCATTACAAGAGAGCTTACTCGGCTTACTGTTCACCGGATATTCTGTACGCGATATTTGCCGCAAGTTACACATCAATCCTAAAACCTTTTATGATCACGTCGAACACATTGCCAGCCGATGTCGACGTAAATTAGCCATGATTGACGCTCGATGGGTCAATCACGCCAAGACGTATCAGTTAGCCTCTTATTATTTGCCGCTACAACCTCGCAGCAATAATGGCGCGCTGTGGATGGCAACGGGTGATGCCAAAACCGGTTATATTTTGTGTCAGCATGTCAACTATTCAATCCATGAACAGGCGCAAGGAACGAACGATCACGATCCTTATCATCTACCTGCCCGTTTTGTCAGTAAAGATTACTCTTCAGAATCAAACCTGCCACTGTCAGTTTCTTCATCTATTTTACGGGAACGGATTGATCAAAAATATCAAACGATTTTAGCGCGAGGCAATGTTGAAGACCCAATGGGGAATTTAACGCGTTTTGATTATCCATCAAAAGGAGCATTGATTCGCCCGCCCTATACCGCGTATGCTCATTATCTGCATGTGCTCGATCTGTGCCACAGTGATAAACCTGTGACAATTTTTATGCCCCAAGATCCTTTACTACGCTCTGCCTCAATGAGTGTCTGCTTACCTCGCATTCAAAATAACACGGTACATCTGATGTACGTTGAAGAAGATGAAAATTGGTCAAATCATCATCCATTCAACAAAATTGATATCGTCCTTATGGGCTGGTGGCGAGATCGATGGGCGATTATTCATCACCAGAATAGCGCGAAAGGGATCTGTTATTTAGCGGGTAATCAGCCCGATCCCGAGCATTGGCTATCGATCGCTTCCACCCGTCAAATAGCTTTCTACCAACAGCGTTTCCAATTACTGTTTGAATCGCTAATTAATGAGCCGCGTCGTAAATTACGTCCCGGTGGCATCTTGCCGTTATTGGATATTTTCCGAGCTTGGCATAACCTCTGTTATCAAGATAAATATGGCTTTACCGCCGCACAAAACTTAGGTGTAACTCAGCATCCTTTAACATTGAAAGAGCTCTTATCGTAACGCTGCCTTGCGCGACATTTAAATGTTGTCCTCGTTTTCACCATTTGGGACAAGGTTCAGCACAACATTACGTTTATCGAACTCAATCATCACGGTTCGATTCAGCGAGCATTCGTATTAAACGAAGAAGAGAGAGCGTCTTACTGATCCTGAGAGTGAATCAAGAAATGTGAACTGAGATCAATAAATACGGTGCCATCAAGTAATTCACAGTACATTACGTGTCGATAAAGATAAGCTTAAGCCTAAAGATCATACATAAAGAGGCTCAACCCTCCTTGGTTAGGGAAAATGGCCTAAGGTTAATAATAAGTATGGTACTGATAAGGACGATCATTTGGATAAGCATCAGCGCCTCCTCGAGCAGGAAATTAAGCCGTTAAAATCGCGCATTGATTCTGAGCCACATCAGGTCTTCGCTATTGCTCAGCAATGTTTATCTCGAGCCGAGCAGTTGGATTATTCTCAAGGTATCTTACAATTACAGATCATTCTCTCACGTTGCGCTTGGGTCAATGGCGATTATCGCCTCGGTTTGAAAACCATTAAGCAAGCTTATCTCCACCAACACAGCCAAGATAATGATGATTATCTCGCCGAAATTTTTCATGTTCATGCTCTGCACTTCTGGGGACAAGCAAAATATTACACCGCACAACAATATTGGATTAACGCGCTGGAACAAGCTTCCCTTGTCGATGATACCGAAATCCTAATCGAAAGCCTTATCGGACTGGGTAATATTTGGCGCATGACTCATGATTATCAACTGGCTTGCTCCACCCATGAATTAGCCGTTAAAGTCGCCAACAATTGTCGAATCGCTTGGCTAGAAGGCAAAGCTCGAATTTTATGGGCTTGGGACCTTTATCTACTGAATCACTATTTAGATATGCTTTCCGTACTCGATGGAGCAGAAGAAGCCTTACAAACTCATGCTGATCAAACTTGGCAAGCAGAAATATGGGATTTTCGTAGCCTCGCATTATTAGGGCTAGAACGCTTAAAGGATGCCGAACAAGCCACACAACGCGCGCATGATTTAGCTGAGCGACATAACCTGCCCTGGATGAAAGCTCACGCTTATATTAGCCGCGCACGATTAGAATTATTGCGTAAAGACATCGATAAAGCCGGTCAGTTACTCGCTTTGGCCGAACAATCTGCAGAGAAATTCGATGATCGAGAGCTGCTTTCGCAAATTTGCTATCAACAATCGTTAGTCGCGGAAGAGTGTGGTAATTACCCGCAAGCCTTGGCCGCTTTTCAAAAATATCGACAGCTTTCTCTTACCATGCAACGTGAACACACCGCGCACCTAGTGTTAGATAAGGCGCGTCTCTCAAAACGGCAATTGGAGCAGCGGGCGAGAAAACTCACTCACCGTATCCGCTCCCAGTATGAATATGACCCACAGAAACATTTATCTAATGTGGTGTCCGAAAACTACTGGTGGGAGCAACTGATGCTTTACAAAGCGGAATTAAAGCAAAGTAAACATTGCGTGTTGATCATTCGTCATGACGATCCCTCCTATTTAGATACCTGCACGGAAATCATCCATACCTTATGTGTCGCGCCGGATATATTATCCCGTTTAAGCCCAACACGATTAGCGTTATTGTTGGCAGAAACCGGTCCTCAAGCCCAGCAGTTTTATCATACGCTAGAGCAAATATTGGATGTCTATCCATGGCAACGTAAAGGATTAAACGGGCCAAAACCGCGCTTAACTTGGCATGATATTTTGAGTTTTCCGTTTACTTTGGAACAATTAGAACAACTTCAAGCACAGGAAGAGACCAATGGAAACACTGCTCAATAAAATTCAGGATGCAGGGTTAGATGTCACCGCCGTGAATGGAGAAGAAGCAATCATCTTTTGGCGTCATGTTTATCAACATCTCGCCAATTCCCCTGAAGAAAAAGCCTTGTGTCTTACATTAAGTGCCGAGTATCGTGCAGAGCTTCACCAATTAGCAGCCAGCTCAGAGGAATTAAACGCAGCGCTGGATCTACTTAGCGCAAGCAAAAACATCGAGCTCATTTTGAATATTAAACAGAGTCTCAGCGAGCGCTTAATCGAACTTAGCCACTATCATGCGGCACTCAACGAATACGTGACGATCTCGCACCTTGCCGTTACTCATGGCTATATTGATGATTTTGCACAATCTGTACTGGGGATGGGGAGCTTATGTGAAGCCTATGGCGACCATAACCGTGCACTGCGTTACTACCAAAAAATTGATGCACTGGACCACGCTCTCAGCAGCCGATCATTACGCTTACGCTATAAATTACATATGCTGTCTTGCTATTTGCACCTGCAACGCTTTTCTGCTGCCCATGATCTGCTCAAAGAGTGTGAAGAGCTTAGTATCTTAGTCAGTGATAAAACCTTGATGGGGCAAATCGCGCTGTATCAAGCGAAGTTATATCGCCAACATGGTCAACTGGAAAAAGCAGTCACTCGACTATCCCATGTCCAATACGTGAGTGGTAACGTCCATTCGATGTGGCTATCTAACATGATACGCATTGAACAGGCCTATTGTTTGTTAGAATTAGATAAAGCCCACATGGCCGCACTGCTATTAACGACGACGGAAAAACGTCTTAAGAAACTTAACGTACCGATTTTAGAACAGAGCCTCTATGCGGCATTCAGTGAAGTATGTGAACGGCAAGGCGACTATCAACGCGCTTTATATTATGAGAAAAAAGGCTTTCGTTTAGAATCTGATTTAGTAAAACGTATTCCGATTGGCGAGCTAGGAGCAGCTCAATTGCGCCGCTTGGCTCGCTTCGAACCACAGTTAAAACTGATTCTCTCTGAACAAGAAAACCGCGAACTAAAAGAGACGACTGAGCACCAAAAAAACACCGTCGCCCAATTACAGCAAGATGTCTTCACCGATCCATTAACCCAATTACATAATCGCCGTTGGTTAGAAATAAAACTGAAAGATTTACTGCTCCACGAGACGTCTTTTGCTTTTTTAGTGGTAGATATTGATCACTTTAAATCGATTAATGATGAATTAAGCCATTTAGTCGGCGATAAAGCGATCACTCATGTCTCTGAAACGCTTGCCGACTATTTTAAGTTTCGTGGCGCCTCCTGTGTACGCTTTGGTGGGGAAGAGTTTTTAGTCATACTCGAGGGCTGCTCATTAGACCAAGTCATTATGCACGCCGATACCTTTCGTGAACGCATCGTCCATTATGATTGGCAAACCATATTAGGCGAACGAGGGCTTACCGTTAGTATTGGCGTCACCCTCCACCGCGAGGGTGAAAATACTCAACGCACTTTCTACCGCGCCGACAAAGCGCTTTATAGAGCGAAAGCCAATGGCCGCAATCAAGTTTGTAGTGAATAGCTAAACACAACAAACTTGATCTAAAACGCTTAATTTTTGCTTAAACTGCTTGGAAAAGGCCCCGAATCCACCTAGGATCGGGCCTTGAACATTTTTATAAATTTCACAAAAAGCGAATTCAGACCCCGTAAAAAATCGACAAAGCAACGATTGCACCCAAAAAGTCTGAACGCGGAGCATTTATGCATACAACGTCATTAATCAATCATGAAAAACTGGCTCACCCGAAACCACAATCAGCGGCCGATATCGTCACCACGGTCAACAGCATTGATGCTTTAGCGATGGTCGAACATGGCAGTGAGTTAACGTTGAGTATTACCACACCGGTAGGAACAAAATTTCTTTGCAAAACAGCGTTCATTGGTACTCATTCAGACACTTATTTACTGATTGAAACGCCTAAGATCTCAACCGATGACTTGAATTATTACTTCCAGCAAGGTTTTTGGATCCATATTCGCGCCATTTCGTCACGCGGTGAAGGTGCAAAAATTCATTTCCGCAGCCAACTGCTGCATACGATTCAAGATCCTTTAGCCCTCTTGGTGCTTTCTATCCCCAATACCATGCAGGTAACACAATTACGTCAAGAACCCCGTTATGAGGTTAAATTAGCAGCTCGTGTGATTTGTGAAAACCAACGTTCTGAATGTGAAGTGAGAGACTTATCGAAAAATGGTTGCCGTTTCATCACGCCGCCATTAAGCCGCCATTGGCAAGTTGGCGATCATGTCAGTATTGATATCTCGACTGAGCGGCAACATAGTCAAAGTTTTTCACCTCTAACTGGACGAATTTGTAATCTACAGCGCTCGATTCACCACGTTCGGTATGGTTTGAAATTTGACGAGTCAGGAAGAGAAAGTGCGAAAACACTGCTCGGACAGTTGAAATTCAATGGCACCAAACTGATGCTGACGACATTACCTCAATAAAGCATGTCGTTACTAAGGACAAAAAATAGCCAGTCGCAACACAGCGACTGGCTTGTATTGGGTGAACAAATTGTCGTTCACTAACAACGTCAGTTGATTAAAACGGTCCTCGGCTTAAGAAGGGCCGCAACAAATTATGCACTAGGTTTAATTATATTTAAAGTTGCAATCAGTGACTGGCGTTATATTTACTAATATTTTCATTCGGTTAATTGCAAAAAAGCATCATTAAACTCAGAAAAACAAGGTTTAGATCACACTCAAACACGATAGCGATGAAAGCATTACCGGTCCGTGATACATCGCCGTTAACAATAACAATAGTAGGATGGGCAAACGAATTTAACTATACTTCTCTGCCGCTCAATCTCCACCACCTTCAGGTCAGTATAATGAATTATCTCAGCACATTTTTAAAAGGGATCGCTATGGGAGCAGCGGATGTTGTTCCTGGTGTTTCTGGTGGCACCATCGCTTTTATCACTGGTATTTATGATACGTTACTAGAAAGTATTCGACGCATTAACCCTCACTTGATTCAACATTGGCGACAACATGGCTTTATCGCGACTTTTCGGCATATCAATGGCGGATTTTTATTGGTTTTATTCAGTGGCATTTTCACCAGCATACTTACCTTAGCGAAATTCATTTCTTGGCTCTTAAGCAGCCATCCTATTCCAACATGGTCGTTTTTTTTCGGATTAATTATGGTCTCGGTGTGGCATATGCTGCAGCAAATAGAAAAACGACAGGTTTCTCGTTTACTGGCTTTGGTCGTCGGTGGTGTCTTCGCTTATACCATCACCATGATTAACCCTATTCAACTCGATGTGACAACATTCAATGTCGTGCTAGCAGGCAGCATTGCGATTTGTGCAATGATTTTACCTGGCATTTCAGGCAGCTTTATTCTTCTATTACTCGGCATGTATACCCCGATCCTCAATGCCGTCAAGACGTTACAAATTGATATGCTGAGTTTATTTATGTTTGGCTGTATCCTAGGCATCACCAGCTTTTCCCATCTTTTATCATGGCTACTCAAACGTTATCGAGATGTCACTCTGACTTTTTTAACGGGTTTGATGATGGGGACACTACCTAAAATTTGGCCGTGGAAAGAAACGGTGACGTGGCGAACCAATTCCAGTGGCCAAGAAGTTCCGGTATTACAGCACAACCTATTGCCTTGGGATTACGAGCAACTCACCACTCAACCAGCACAATTAGGCATCGCCATACTATGCATGTTAAGTGCGGTGATCGTAGTCCTAGGACTCGAAAAAATTGCTCAGCAAGAAAAAAGTGATTGAAGTACGCTCGAAAATCCAAACTCTACGCAACACACCAAAAACAAATTCGACACAAGCCGACAACATAAAGCCAATGCAATTACTTTCATTTTACATTGATATTTTTCATGATTGTGAGTAATTAAACCTAGACAGCAGATATCGGGTGATTATCATTGGCTACCTTCATTGAATCATCACTGAAGTAAATAGCACGGATTGATTTTTCGAACAAAAGTCGCTGCAGCTAACAATGCCTTGAAACGGATGATGACAGCCCTATAGGTTCGTTTAAGCCTCTTATCCATCGTTAAACACCGATAAGAGACATCCATGGATTCCGTTTCAAGGTTCGATACTCTAATAATTACATTTAAACACAGGGATAATTATGCAAAGCAACTCTCTCCTTGCCCGTTTTGCTCGTGGAAATCTGGTATTACAAATTTTAGCTGGGATTGTGCTAGGTATTGCACTAGCTATTATTTCACCAGAAAGAGCAGAAAGTGCGAGCTTGATTGGTAATCTATTCGTCGGCGCACTTAAAGCCGTAGCACCGATTTTAGTTTTTATCTTGGTTGCCGCTTCAATTGCTAACCAAAAGAAAAACAAACACACTTATATGCGCCCGATTGTGGTGCTTTACCTTTTCGGTACCTTTGCGGCTGCATTAACGGCGGTTTTATTAAGCTTTATGTTCCCAACCACATTGACACTGGTTGCTGGAGCTGAAGGAGCAACACCACCTCAGGGCATTAGCGAAGTCATCCAAACGCTTTTGTACAAGTTAGTCGATAACCCAGTCAACGCGCTGATGTCTGCCAACTACATTGGTATTCTTGCGTGGGCGGTTGGCCTTGGCTTAGCACTGCATCATGCTTCTGCAACCACGAAATCCGTATTTGAAGATCTTAGCCATGGTGTATCGCAAATTGTTCGCTTTATTATCCGCTTAGCTCCATTTGGTATTTTTGGTCTTGTTGCATCCACCTTTGCCTCAACCGGGTTTGATGCACTCATCGGCTATGCTCAACTGCTGGCTGTCTTGCTAGGCGCAATGCTCTTTATTGCATTAATTGTCAACCCTGCCATCGTTTATGCAAAAACAAAAAGTAACCCTTACCCATTAATCTTCCAGTGTTTACGTGAAAGTGGAGTAACCGCCTTTTTCACCCGTTCAAGCGCAGCAAATATTCCTGTGAATATGGCACTGTGTGAGAAATTAAAGCTTGATGAAGATACTTATTCTGTTTCGATCCCCCTTGGTGCCACCATTAACATGGGTGGTGCGGCAATTACGATTACCGTATTAACGCTAGCAGCCGTTCATACCATGGGCATTGAAATAGATATTTTCACCGCATTATTACTGAGTGTTGTCGCAGCAATTTCAGCCTGTGGTGCTTCTGGTGTAGCGGGGGGGTCACTACTTTTGATACCACTTGCTTGTAGTTTATTTGGTATTTCGAATGATGTGGCAATGCAGGTGGTCGCTGTTGGCTTTATTATTGGCGTGATTCAAGACTCTGCTGAAACAGCACTGAACAGCTCAACCGATGTGGTGTTTACTGCTGCCGTTTGTCAGGCGAAACAAAACCAAGCTTAACCTCCTTAGAAAGATTGGCTACAAAACAAAAACGCCTCTTCCATTAAGAGGCGTTTTTACTGAATGAACCGTTATCGAACAAAAATAACCAATTTATCGCATTCGCTCGCTAGCCCTCTGTTTATAGGTTATCGAGATTAAGGGACTTTCGGTTTATCCATCGGCGATTTATCGATTGGGCTGTGTGAAAAGTCCAATGGTGCTGGTGCTGATTCTGTTTCAAGTTGATCAGTTAATACATTTACTTGAGAACCACCTTCATTTTTAGACTCTTCCACTCGCGCCTCTTGATCAATATCTTCACCTTTTTTAGGGATAGGTACCGAGCGCTTATAAAACTTATTCAGTGCACGAATAATACCGTGATTACTGACGGCATAAGTGGCGATTTTCCTTTGCAGTGGCTTGGCAAGAAATTGCAACTCAACAACCGAGTCGACGCCAATCTTAGTCCCCACCTGATCGCGTAAAGAAATCGCTGGCTTATGACCAAAGGCCGCCGACAAAAATAGCCATATATAAGCGACTTCATTACCATTCGCTCCCTGCTCTATCCATGCTTTACCAGCAAGATACATGGCCTCAGGATGACCTTTCTCTGCGGCCCGTTCTAACCAATAACAACCTTTGGCATGATCTCGTACCACACCCACACCATCGAGATAATTAAGACCGAGCTTGATCATGGCTTCTAAGCTATTGATCTCTGCCGCTCTTGAATACCAATAAAACGAATCTTGTGGTGATGGCGACAAATTATCTTTCGATACACACCAGTCCCCCATAAACAGCATCGCGTCAATGTGTTGGCTTTCTGCCGCCTCTTGAATGAGCTCAACGCCTTTGGCAACGTTAACTTCCGTTCCTCGGCCATAAATCAACGCCTCTCCAGTAGCGAGTTTTGCGGCCAAATCACCTTCAACCGCTCGAATAAATTGCTGCCAAAATTTGGTTTTTTCTTTAATTAACACATCTTCACGAATTTTCCCACAGACCCGCACTACGCCATACATACCATTAATATTGTCGAAATTAGCCGCGCGTTCATACCAAAAAAGCGCTTCTTTGAGGTTATTTCGTTCCGCTTCTTTAGCAAGGAACAGCATCGTCGGTACATGACCAGACTCCGCTTTAAAAAGCCGATCTTTTTTCTCCTGCTCACGCATTCGTTCTAGCGTTTTACGATACGCTTCTTCACGCGCTTTCTTCTCTGCTTCTAGGCGTTTTTTACGAATTGATAGTGAAATCATCCAGATAAAAATCAGGATGAGTGAAAGACCGGTAGCGCCAATAGCAATTCCAATGGTGTTCATGTAATAAAGTTCTTAATCCGTGTTTTGACTAATCATAGCGTGAAAAATAATGATGCTGGTGTATAAAGTACCTTAATAGTCATCAAACTGCTTGTTCTTCCTTACGATAACGATTAGGACATGAAGAAAGCGACACGTTGGTATTGACCATTAAACCAAGGCAGAATAACACATCCGATGATTAAATAAGAACATGCCGCATTTTTCAATGCGGCATGTTCATGGCTTAGAAATCAATCTCAGCATTACCCAAAGTAATCTTAAATACTCACTGGTTAGTTCTGCTATTAACCGCTTTAACAAATACCGCTTGTGCGCTATCGATACCCAAGGCTTTGGCTTCATCGAGTAAACCAAGTGCTTTAGGAATATCATTTGCAGCAACCGCTTGTTGGATAGCGGTGTGATAATACGTTGCAAGATCCTGACCTTGAGGACGATTGTCCGATTGCTTTACAAGGTGCTTCGAGACGAGATCATTTGCAGTAATATTCAGACGTAAGTGACCAAATAATGAATGTTTAGCATAAGGATCTGCAATATCTGGTGGCTGAGTGTGTCTAGCCAAAGCGTGAGCTTTTGCTGGGTGAAGTACTTGTGTTTTGCCTGCTAAATCGATAACAGTTGTATAAATAAGGATTTTTAGTTCTTTTCCTGTTGTCTCAGGTATGATGTTGAATGTTGTGACAAATTTATCGTTGTCGAGTAATTTAGCTGGATAATATTTAAAATCATGGAAGCTTTTCTTATAAAGCTCATTATCTTGACTATCAAATACAACTATCGTAGGTGCATATACTTGCAAGTCATTAGATACAAAACTCGATAGCGAAATATCCAAACTACCTCGATTCCCTGGAACAACAAACCCCGCAACAGGACCAACACTGGTACCGTCTAATAATATTTGACTAGTATTATCGAATAAAAATTCAACCTGAGTTGGAATCTCGATTGGATTCCAAAATAAACTATCGCGATGAGTGATAAAACTATCAGCACCTTGATGTTGCTGTAAATCTAACATTGGAACAGAAGAACAACCTGTTACTAATACTCCAAGCAATAATGGCGTTAACCAATTCCTTATCATTTGTAACCTCTATCTGTCTATTTAGAAGGAAAAGAACACAGCCAGAGAAGCTCTGGCTGTGTTGATTAGGACAGTAACCTAGTTTTTATTTCTCATTACCACCAAGCTTCGACCTGAACACCAAATTGGAATGAGTCATCTGACTTACCATTATCAAAGGTGTTGCTGTTATCAGCTTTATCACTGTTTAAATATGAAGCATAAAGACGAATTTCAGGACGAGCCCAGAAACTTGAACCAGCAGACCATGCTTGAGCAACCGTCAGCTTACCATATTTATCTTTATTGCCATCATTATCATCTACAGCATAACCAGCTTCAAAAATAGTCTTGTGATTTTCATCCCACTTATAAACTGGACGAATGACCGCAGACATCGCTTTCCATTTATCTTGACCATCCCACATTTCCTCACCAACTCCATACACTAGTTGATGACCTAATTCCCAGCTATCTCCGAGACCAACTACACCCCAGTTAATTAAACGATAACCGCTAGCGCCACTTTTCGCTTCAGCGCCATACCAGCTACCATCACCGTAGAAGGCAAAGGCTTTTGAATAACCTTCCGTACCGTATTGCAATACTGTTTTATTAAAACCATTCGCAAGACCTTGGGTTAACTCAGCCGTTAACATTACGCCATTTTTAGCATCTTTAGCCGCTTGTGATGCAGCATCAGTATCGTGAACGATAGCGTAGTTAACACCTATCTCTAAAGAGCCATTTTCCCAAACAGGAATTCCTGCATAACGAGCATCTAATGTATTAACATTTACCGCGCCGCCAGTATTACCAACGTCAGGAGTGGCACCGTCATCATTTCGGTCATTACGAACCCAAGCTAATGAAAGTTTACCAGGGCCAGCTTCAATCCCCTCAATACCAGCACCTGCACCAGAAATGTTCCAGTAATAAAAATCTGAGATATGAATGTCGTGGCGTTGGTAATAACGTTTACCAGCCCATAATGTCGCTTCAGGAGCAAAATCTAATACACCTTGAGCTCGTACATTAAATTGACGTAAGGCAAATTGTGCATCATCCGCACATTTTACTTCTGTTCCAGCTTGGGTTAGCCCACAGTTAGTACCCGTTCCTTCCCAATCATTTGAACCGTTAGAAGTCATCGCAAACATAGAATCAACGTAGAACGTCTTACCATTATTGTTATAAACTTCTTTGCCTAATTGAACCTCGCCGTAAATATCACCTTCATTACCAAGACGACCGATTTTATTTTTTTCAAACGTAACCTGTTGACCGCCATCAGCACTAACGCCAACACCAGCACGCATGTAACCATTAAAATCGACAGCAAAAGCAGAACCTGCTGCTAAAGAAGCAGCCACTGCGGCAGCAATTACACTTACTTTTTTCATTGTTAACTCCATTTAGGGTTTTCTTTTATGACTTTATTTTTATCCTCAACCATGACGTGACTCATAAAGGCAGAAATGAATAACGAAAAGTAGAGGTGAGACGGGATGAATCCCCCGTTGTTTCAGCTGTTGAGCAGGTTACTAAAAGTACATAAGGGTGACGTCCTCCACCCTAACTATATTTAGGGGGGATGAGAGAGGATGAGATATTTTACCGTATGGTATTTTTAATAGATTGATCACGAAATTAGGGGGGAGAGCAGTACCAAGCAAGACCATTAATTCATACAAAATGTATTAGTGATCACTGTTTCACAATAAGTTAACCGCAAAGATGAAATAAAATTACATAATAATATTTGTGACTAGGCGCTTGACCTTATGCTGACAAAGCCTTTTACTTAATGAGTCAGTGACTGAAAATAGAATAACAACGGTAACTTACCATGAAAGCCATGCTCTCTCAGCCGTACCCACTCGGCGCGACACTCGATAACGATGGATGCAATTTTGCTGTCTTCGCCCCCGCTAACAAAGATATGGTGTTAGCGCTTTTTCATGTCGACGGCAGTTACCAAACTCACCCTTTGGATCAAGAATATGCGGGTATTCAACATACCTATGTGGAAGGCATTAAAGCGGGACAACGTTACGGTTTTATTACTCAGGTCGAAGGGGAGCTATTTTATCTGTCCGATCCTTATGCTCAAGCTTTAGATGGCCCACTGACCTATCAGCCGCCGTTAACACCAAGCGGTAGTTTTGATTTGCCCAAATGTGTCGTGGTCGACGATCAATTTGACTGGCAAGGTGTGCAACGGCCTAAACGGCCACGTGATGAGATGGTTATTTTTGAAACCCATGTTAAAGGGCTGACTAAACTCAATCCTAATGTCCCTCAATCGCAACGCGGTACCTACTTAGGGTTAATCAGTGAACCCATGCTGACCTTTTATCGGCAGCAAAATATCAATACATTACAACTACTGCCTATCGCCGCCTGTATGCATGAGCCTCATCTACTTGAAATGGGCAAAGTCAATTACTGGGGCTATAACCCATATTTATTTATGGTGCCCGACCCACGTTACGCTAAAAGTGATGCGGTACAAGAGTTGAAAACCGTGATCCGCGAACTGCATAAGCAAGGCATCGAAGTGATCTTAGATGTCGTCTATAACCATACCGCTGAGGGGGGAGAAGGTGGTGCCGTTTTTAATTTGAAAGCCCTCGATCCCAATTACTATCTTAAGCATGGCTCAATGTACGCTAATTTCACCGGATGCGGCAATACGCTTAACCTCACTTATCAACCCACCTTAAATCTCGTTATGGATACTTTGCGCTATTGGGTCAATGAGTATCAGATTGATGGTTTTCGTTTCGATTTAGCCGCCACTTTGGGGCGTGATGGCGATAATTTTAGTCGTGAAGCGGCCTTCTTTAAAGCCGTGGCTCAAGACCCTGTTTTACAACAGGTGAAATTGATTGCCGAGCCATGGGATATTGGTCCAAATGGTTATCAAGTCGGTAATTTTCCTTTTGGCTGGAATGAAACCAACGATAAATTACGAGATATTTCACGAAGTTTTTGGCGTGGCGATCAAGGATTTTTAAAAGAGTTTGCCACACGAATCATGGGGTCACGCGATTTATACAGCGCCTCACAGTGGCCCTATAAATTAACCGTCAACTACATCACCTATCATGACGGCTTTACCCTACAAGATCTCGTTTCTTACAAACATAAGCACAATGAAGCCAATGGCGAACAGAATCGTGATGGTCATGGTGATAATCGCTCGGATAACTATGGCTTCGAAGGCGATACCGATAATATGGTCATTCGTACCATTCGTGAGCGACAAAAACGTAATTTTATGGCCAGTTTATTGTTTGCGTTTGGGATCCCCCATATTCTTACTGCGGATGTCGTCTCACATACTCAACAAGGTAATAATAATGCCTATTGTCAAGATAACGAGATCAGTTGGCTAAACTGGCAATTGACGGAACGTAAAGAGTATTTCAGACAATGGTTAGGTGAGATGGTTGCTGCTCGTCAGCGTTATATGGTGCCGTTTATTCGAGCCTTCAGTGGTGAAACACGCAATTCAAACCGCGTTTTTTGGCGACGCAATGATGGTACATTAATGGAGCAAGATGACTGGAATCAGCGCAACTCCGTGATACTGCATATTGGCATTGGTGATCATGGCCAAGAGCTCGCTTATTTGATTAATCAAACCAACGCTAATACTCGCTTTACACTGCCAGGAGAAACGGATCAAGAATGGTGCGTTATCTGTGATACGAATATGCGTACCGTACATCAAGACTCGGTAAAAGATGAAGTTGTTCTCCTACCCATGTCGATGGCAATTTTACACAGCCATCCACGGAAAAAATCACCTAAATAGCGTAAAACAAGTAGGTGTTCATCGATTTGGCCACCTACTTGCTGTCGATAATAGCGATTTTGATCTCCCACACCACTTCTGTTATAACAGCGCTTCCTCATTGATGTCCCCTATTTATTAGAAACGCTATTTCTCTCAAACTATAGAGCGTAGATTAAGGTTTTTGCATGTATAAACGATTTGAAAGTTTGACCGATGCTTTCCCCAAACAAGAGCCACAACGGCCACCCAATACCTTATGGGCCTTTTGCTTACACTACACCAAAGGTTTTGAAAAACCGTTGATCACTATGGCGCTATTAAGCACCTTGATCGCGGTCATTGAAGTCTCTCTATTTGGTTTTATGGGACACTTGGTCGACTGGCTATCCACCAGCCAGCCAGAGACGTTTCTCAGTGATAATCGCAATACACTGATCGGTCTAGGATTACTCCTTTTAGTGGGGATGCCGCTGCTCGTTTCGGTGTATTCACTATTAATTCATCAGACCATGTTGGGTAATTATCCGATGTCGATTCGCTGGCTCGCGCATCGTTATTTACTCAAACAAAGCCTATCTTTCTATCAGGATGAATTTTCCGGACGCATTGCCACAAAAGTGATGCAAAGCGCTTTAGCGGTACGCGAAACGGTCATGAAGACACTGGATGTTTTTGTCTACGTGATTGTTTATTTCTCAGCCATGCTGTTTATTTTAGCTCAAGCCGATTGGCGACTCATGCTGCCGATGTTGCTCTGGCTTGCCGCTTATATCGCGATTCAAGTGCACTACGTGCCGAAATTAAAAAAAATCTCTACTGAGCAAGCCGATGCTCGGTCGCTAATGACCGGACGAATTGTTGACAGTTATACCAATATCATGACCGTCAAACTGTTTTCTCATAGCCGACGTGAAACCGATTATGCCGAACAAGGCATGGAAGGGTTTCTCGATACGGTGCACCGCCAAATGCGCTTAGTCACTGGCTTTAATATTTGCGTCGAAATCGCCAATTATGTTTTGGTCTTTACGATTGCTGCTATGTCTATCTATTTATGGATGGGCAGTGCGATCACCGTTGGAGCGATTGCGATTGCCATTAGTTTAGCGCTGCGTATCAACGGCATGTCAAAATGGATAATGTGGGAGGTCGGTGCTCTATTTGAAAACATGGGTACCGTTGTCGATGGCATGAAAATGCTATCCAAACCAATTGCGATAGAAGATAGTCCTAATGCCCAAACTTTGCAGGTACGGGAAGGAAAAATCGAGTTCGAAAACGTCAGTTTTCATTATGGTGAAAATAAAGGGGTGATTAACCACCTCAACCTGACCATCAAACCTGGAGAAAAAGTTGGCCTCGTCGGTCGCTCCGGAGCTGGGAAATCAACTTTGGTTAATCTCTTGCTACGCTTTCACGATGTAGAAGGTGGCGCTATCAAAATCGACGGTCAAAATATTGCTGAAGTTACCCAAGACTCATTGCGCGCTGCCATTGGTATGGTGACGCAAGATACTTCTTTGCTCCATCGTTCGATTCGTGAAAATATCTTGTACAGCAACCCTAATGCTTCCGAAGAGGCGATGTTAAGGGCCACGCGTCAGGCGCATTCTCATGAGTTTATTGAAACCTTAACCGACCCATTTGGTAACATCGGTTATGATGCACAAGTTGGCGAACGCGGCGTTAAGCTCTCAGGTGGCCAGCGTCAGCGGATTGCCATATCACGTGTACTGCTCAAAGATGCGCCACTGTTGGTATTGGATGAAGCCACCTCGGCGCTCGATTCAGAAGTCGAAGCCGCCATTCAAGAAAGCCTCAATGAGCTAATGCAAAATAAAACCGTGATAGCGATTGCCCATCGGCTATCAACTATTGCCGCCATGGATCGCTTGATTGTATTAGATAAAGGACACATTGTTGAACAAGGCACTCATCAAGCGTTGATTGAACAAAATGGCATCTATGCACAGCTCTGGGCACATCAGACTGGCGGCTTTATTGGCAGTGAAGAAGATGATTTGGCATCATTGAACGATAAAAAGTAAGTACTTCCTATCATCATAGTTATCAATGTTGGCTGCCTCCCATGCAACCAACATTCATAGGACGCCAACTCAACAATATTAACTAATTTTTTCTGTTCCTTTCGTCCCTTTGGGACATTTCATTTTGGTGTAACGTTATCATGAACAACAAAAGCATTATGACCAACCTTATTGCCTTACTGGTATTAATCGGTGGTTATTACTTCTCTTATCCTGTGATGTTTAGTGCAGGATTATTCGCTTTTTCTGGTGCAGTAACCAACTGGCTAGCCATCCATATGCTATTTGAAAAAGTGCCTTTTCTTTATGGTTCAGGGGTTATCCCTGCGCGATTCGATGATTTTAAGAACGCGATTAAAAGCCTGATGATGGAGCAGTTTTTTACTGATGCGAATATTGAGCGTTTTCTCAATCAAGAAATGAGCAGTTCACAATCCATCAATCTTGAACCGGTAATTGCTCAGGTTGACTTTAATCCAGCGTTTGATTCCTTGGTTGAGGTCATCCAGCAATCTTCCTTTGGTGGAATGCTGGCTATGTTTGGTGGTGCCGAGGCACTGCAACCGCTTAGAGCTCCTTTTGTTGAAAAGATGCAAGCGTCCATGATCGACATCAGTCAAAGCGACTCCGTGAAAAACGCCTTAAAAGCCCAGCTTGAGTCTCCGGCGATGCTGGATGAAATCAAAACCAATATTGAGCAGATTATCGAACAGCGTTTACATGAGTTAACACCACAAATGGTTAAAGAGATCGTCCAGAAAATGATTAAGCAACATTTAGGCTGGCTCGTTGTATGGGGCGGGGTCTTTGGCGGTTTAATTGGTGTCGTGGCCGGTGCATTGTAGGCCTTCATACTCAAAAAAATGGGCGTAAAGCCCATTTTTTATTGTTTTTGATAACGTAAAAAAGACGGTAAATAGCGCCAAGCCCAAGGATACCGTTTCGGAACGAAGAGATACAAGGCACCAATTAACAAAACCGCTGCAAATAAATCTTCCGGCCGATGCATACCAACCCATAAGCGAGAAAAAGCGATAGCGCCACTCCAAGCTAATAATAGCAAAGCACTTAATCGATGTTTTTGCTCTAACCAAATACCGCCAAAAAACAGCAAACAGAGCGCAGCAAAAACGGTATGACCTGAAGGGAAAGAGTAATCTCGCTCTTGTTCCCACACCGCTAAACGTGCGGAAGATACTTTACCGTTCATTTGCTCCATCGCTAACGCTTGCTGCTGACTATCTAATCGATAAAAATGTTGCGGAGAAGGCAGAGTGAGTGATTGAGTCATCACTTCAGTGTAAGGACGAGGGCTTTGAGTCACGTGTTTGATGCCTGTTTTTAGGATCATCGCCAGAACTAAGAGCATTCCAAGTTGCATCGCTTTATCTAGCCATTGGCGTCGACACTCAGGCACGCGATACCAAGTCCAGCCAATCAGTACCACTAAAGTCAGCAAAAACCCTTCTTTACCAGCAGAGTGAGTGAGTAAGACCAGCCATTGGGTCAGACGATCATCGTCTAAAGCGAATAAGTTGACTTGTGTCCCGACAAGACTGATGGGGATTAATAGCAGCATGAGCGCTATAAATAGCATCAATCCAAATTTAGATTGAGTAATTGGTTGCTTCAACACGTTTACACCTCCACTTTGAGGCTAAGGAGTGTAAACGAGTTTTTATCCACTTCTATCAAACTCTATTCATTTCTTTGTCAATTTTTTAAAAACGCGATCTTCGACGGTTACACAATAATCAACGCCTAATCACGGTACTTGTTCTTAGACAAACCGTCATCACTTTAAACGCTCAACCAGCCATATCAACAGACAACCGATTCAACTCATCAATAATCGCTTTCGTCTCCTTAGAGTAGATCAACTTATCTTTCGCTCCGATTAACTGAATCATTTTTACTTTACCAGAGAGAACAAGCTGACGAAGCATACGCAGCACCATTTGGCAATCAATAACATGATGCTCATCTAATCGATTCAATGGGATCAATGAAGCAAGATCAATAGAAATCAGCAATTGGTCACAGTGCTCAATATAATGATTCAATTGGCTTTTGACCTGATTTCGTTGCCGAAAATGACATTCTTGATCGGTTAACCAATCACAACCTAAATCTTCTGCGTAATCTAAGGTTTGGCTATTTACTCGCTGGGCATCAATCCCTAAATAGAGTAACCGCGTCTGAGCATAACGAGATAATGCAAAATGATAAGCAGACCCAACTTGACGATCTAAGGTCTGTTTTAATTCAAATTCATGACCAATATGAATAATCCCGAGTTCATCATTATCGAGCGCTAACAGCGGTAAGGCATTGAGCAACAATTCATGGCAATTGCCCAATATCACCGGAATCGAATGCAAGGTAAAATGATGACTGAGCAAGTCACGAAAACGAGTATCGGCAGGATCATGCAAGACCAAATGGCCAGCATCAGCGTAATGGGCATGGATACCTTGTTGGTAAAGCCAATCGGCGGCAAATTCTAAACTTTGCTGAGCCAATTCAAATTCTACTTGAGACATCGGCTTTATCTGTTCGCACACAGTACAAAACGTAAAAGCAGACATCGACTGAGGCGCTGGACGGCTGAGACGGTAGCGTTTGAATAGACTAAGCATGATGAATTACCTTTCTGGTGGCAACGCTCGCGCGGCCTGTAATACATGTAAAATGATCCGTTGCCGATGGGTCTCGACACGATGAGCAGGTGCCATAACAGAAATGGCTCCGATCAATTTACTCCCTTTCATTACCGGAGCGCTGATCCCAGAGACCCCAGGATCAATTTCAGATGTGCTCACGGCATAACCATGGCGACGAATTTTCTCTAATTCGATTTGCCACTTTTCCATTTGATGATCTTCACCAAAATAGCGCAGTATTTTTTCACAGCGCTGAGATGGCATAAATGCCAACATCACTTTAGATGAGGCACCCCGAAGCAGGGGTTGACTTTGACCCTGGACGAAGCTGCATCGAAGTGCCTGCATACTCTCTTTTTGGCTGACACACAAAGCTCGGTATCCCACCGGAACCATGTAGGCCGCCATTTCACCAGTCTGTTTCTGTAAACGACTCAGTACGGCTTCCACCGCGTCTAAATTATGTTGGCTGGTCTCATAACTGTGCATGAGCAGCAGTGCTGCCGGGCCAATAATTAACGTTTTATCGTGTGGGCTTTCTTCTATTAAGTTCCATTCTTTAAGCAGTTTAAGATGTCGATATAAGCTACTCAATGGCACTTGCAGTTGATCGCTTAACGTTTTAGCCGAAACCGGTTCATGATTAACGGCAACTTGCATCAATAACTGCAGCGATTTCTCATTAACCTGACTGGTTGTTGTTTTTGCTTCATTCATGTTGTTCTTTTTAGCCTTTATTGCTTTATCGCTCAAACTTACATTCTTATATATCGAGAATTCTAAACGATTGAAAGCATTACTTTCTCAAAATATGGGAAAATTAGATTAAAAATTGCATTATCTTATCCATTCAATAGTGCAATGAAAGACATATAAGAATCTAGATGTTTAGATGGCTAAATTTGACAAACCTTACTGGAACGATTAGTCTGCGTCTCCTTGTTGCTGATAATCAAAGTTGTTGTTCCATGTCTTCAAATTCTTCTACTCCCGTTACCCCATCGGCGATCGCCTTACTCCCTTTGCTGGTATTTCTTGCGCTCTTTATTGGTGTCGGTACTTATCTCACGTTTCAAGGCGTTGAATTCGCGTTTTATCAACTCCCCGCTCCTATCGCTATTTTACCTGCCGTGATCATCGCGCTCTTGCTGAGTAAAGAATCTCTGAATCGCGCTATCGAGCAGTTTTTGCGTGGTGTTGGCCATCAAGATATTATTGCAATGTGTATGATTTACTTATTGGCCGGCGCCTTTGCCGCGGTAGCAAAAGCGTCTGGTGGCGTCGATGCAACGGTAAATCTGGGACTGTCAGCGATCCCAAGTGAAATGATTTTACCGGGGATTTTTCTTATTTCTGCTTTCATCGCTACTGCAATGGGCACTTCAATGGGCACCATTGCCGCCGTTGCGCCCGTGGCATTGGGCATTGCTCAATCGTCCGGTATGAGCCTCCCATTAACGGCGGGAGTCGTATTGAGCGGTGCGATGTTTGGCGACAACTTATCCATCATCTCAGACACCACCATCGCCGCTACGCGCTCACAAGGCTGTGAAATGCGCGATAAATTTCGTGAAAATATTCGCATTGCCCTCCCCGCGGCTATTTTCTCACTAATCGTATTTGCGTTTAGTAGTACAACCACACAAACCCCTGATACCTCAGCTATTGAATGGTTAAAAGTGCTGCCATACATGACGATTTTGGTTCTGGCAATCTCAGGGATCAATGTCTTTGTCGTCTTAACTGTAGGCATTGTATTAGCCGGCAGTGTCGGGCTTTGGCAAGGAGATAATTATAGCTTAGCCAATTTTGGACAAGATATTTACCGTGGCTTTGGCAACATGCAGGAGATCTTCTTATTATCGATGTTAATTGGCGGCCTAAGTGAGCTAATGCGTCGTCAAGGTGGGTTGGCCTTTTTAACTCAACTGGTCAGCCGTTGGATCCAGCGCTTAGCCAAAAAACAAACTCCAGCCGCCCAAAGCCGCGCCAGTGAGTTAGGGATCGCCGGTTTAGTCTCTATGGTCAATACCTGTACAGCCAACAATACCGTGGCTATCATTGTGTCAGGCGGAATCGCTCGTCAGTTAGCCGAAGAGCATGCGGTTACGCCGAAACGTTCGGCAAGTTTGTTGGATATTTTTTCGTGCGTGATGCAAGGTATCTTGCCATATGGGGCACAAGTACTCTTACTTGGTTCGATTTTCCAACTCTCTCCTTTAGAGATTGTTGCCCACTCTTATTACTGCTTTTCATTAGCCTTTGCGGCGATTGTGGCGATTTTATTTACCCGCCCATCCCGTCGTCGTTACTCACAAACGGTGACTCACCAATAAGTAAAAGCACGCGAGCGATAAAACGGCCCCTAAGTCTACACTGAGGGGCCGTTTTAATGATCGATTAGGTCATGCATGCCTTGCAAAGCAAAGCAAAGGCGGTAAGCGTCGATTAACTCACTTTAAACGTTGCCACTTTTGCACTCAACTCAGCGGCTTGCTGCTTCAACTGATTGGATTGACTCAAACTATCTTCAGCCCCCACCACTAGCTGCTCAGTCACATCTTTAATCGCCGTCACATTTTGAGTGATTTCACCCGTCACATGCGTTTGTTCCTCTGCTGCTGTGGCGATCTGAGTCGCCATATCACTGATCAAAGCAACAGCGGCATTAATTTCTTCTAATGCATGCGTTGCTTTATCAGCATCATCGACCGAATTATTCGCCAAACTTGAACTGCTTTCCATCAATGTAACGGCACGCTTGGTCGTCTCTTGCAGCGTATCAATGGTCGATTTTATCTCTTCTGTTGAGGTATGAGTGCGCTGTGATAATACTCGAACTTCATCAGCAACCACCGCAAAACCTCGCCCTTGATCGCCTGCTCGCGCCGCTTCAATCGCTGCATTTAACGCCAATAGGTTCGTTTGTTCAGCAATGCCTTGAATGGTCGCTAATACGGTTGAGATTTCTTGTGCATGTTGATTGAGAGCCGAAATAACCGAGCTGGCTTGTGATACCTCTTTAGCAAGATGATGAATCGACGACTTGGTATTAAGCACTAAAGTACGACCATTATTGGTGCTGGTCGCTGAGTTCATTGCCGCTTGAGCCGTTTGCTCAGCGTGAGAGGCAATTTCCTGCGTCGCTGATGCCATTTCAGTCACCGCTGTAGCAACCATGGTGATTTCTTGCTGTTGAAGACTTAATTCAGAAGCCGATTGGTTAGCTCGCTGAGCGCCATGCTCAGACTGCGCGGTTAATTGCTCAGATTGCTGACGAATATGACCAATCAGTTGCTGTAAACTTGCCACAAAGGTATTGAAGCTTTCCGCTAATTTTCCTACTTCATCGTTATTTTCAACCTGAATTCGCTGAGTTAAATCACCGCTACCATTGGCGATTTGCTCTAAGGCATGCGAAACATTGCTTAACGGACGGAACAAAATATTACACAACACATTAAATAAGACCGTACAAACAACGACAACTAAAAAGGTAACTAACAACTGCCCCCAGAGCGCATCAAAGAGAGGGGCAATCAACGATGAATAATTGATAACAATCACTGTACTTAGCGCTGTACCTTCAATCGCTCGTGCAAATAGTACATTCTCTTCACCATTGATCATCACTTTACTGTATTGACCAGACCGCTGTGCTGCTTGAATATCCCGAAAATTCAGTCCCAATTCACTGACATTTTTATTCAATAACTGAGTATTTGCATGAGTAAAAACATTGCCTTGTTGATTAGCAATAAACATATAACCAGAGCCGGGCAAAATGGTTTGCTTCATACTATTAAGAATATCAGTGATCTCCACATCGGCACCAAGTACTAATGTTTGACCATGTAAGTTGATCGCTTTACCAAGAGAGACCACGTTGGCTCCAGTCGCAGCGGCTACGGTAGGATTATCCATAAATACGGCATTGGGGTTAGCTTTAGCGTTAATGTACCATCCCCATTGACGAGGATCGTTATTGCCTGGTGGTAAAACGACACCATTGGCATTCTGTTGTGAGCCATCAGGATAGGCTAAAAATACATTGTCGAAATCCGCGGAGTGCTTAACTTGTTTAAGGTGGGTAACAATCGCCTCTGGTTTCACCTCCTGTGATAAAGAAGTCAGCGCACGCTCTTTAGAGACTAGCCAATCAGAAACGTATTGATTATAAGAAGAGGTCGCACTTTGCAAACGTTGTTCGATTTCGATATCCAATCGCCCGAGTGCAGCATTAAACGATACGGCCTCAACCAATACACCACCAACAATGATGGCAATACTGGCTGAGATAGCCAACTTATTCTTTAGTGAAAGGTTTTTAAACATACGCTATCCCCGTTATGACCTTGTCGTGCTTCGTGTGAGAAGCTCTTATTTATTTGTTTTCGGTAATCTTGCATTATAATTTTTAGGCTAGAAATAAATGAGAGACTCTCTACGAAATGGTTTATTCGCATCAAAAAATTATAGTTCATGATCGAGAAAGATTAACGATTTGGGTCGATTGTGTGAGTAAGGTAGAAAAACTGGGCATCCATGAGTCATGGCTATAACACAAAAAAACAGGCTCTTCCCTAAGGGAGAGCCTGTCAGTTAATCACTCAGTGATCCCGTTGAGAGATCAATAAGGCATTATTGAGTTGCACAGTCCGCAATGCCTACCTCTTTCCATACCCCCCAAGCACCTGACTGAGCGGGATCATCCCCTTGTGTCCACCATTTGGCTTCCCACACTTTACCAGCCCATGTTACTTGACTCCCGCCGACATAAACGGCAGAGACATTCCATAGATTATCGCACTGATCATTGTCGCCGGCCGCTAAAACAATAATCGATACTGACGCTGAACTACTCAGCTCTCCATCACTGACCGTTACCGTAAAGTTAAGCGTGGTATCAACGGAATAAGAACCCGCGGTAAAGCTCAGTTGACTGCCATTGATCTGTACTTCCAGTCCAGTTGGTACTTGCCAATCAAAGCTCAAAGTCTCTTGCTGCGCATCGTAAGACGCCGACGCATCCACCAATACTTGTTCACCAGCAGTGACTTCAGAAGGCGCAGAAACAATCGCTACAGGGGGCGTATTTTCCACACCACCATCTTCGGCTTTAACGGTAATTTGAACCGTCGCGGAACCACTTGCTCCCTCATTGTCTGTCACAGTAAGCTTAAAACGTAAAGTTTCGGTTTGAGTGACTTCACCAATCGAAAAGCTTGCCTGTGCTTGATCCGCATGACTGAGTTGCACGGTTGGCCCAGCAATTTGTTCCCATAGATAACGGGCAATCGTGCCATCGGTATCTCTGGAAGCGCTGCCATCTAAGGTTACGGTCGCTGGAGCGACAACGGTTTGCGCCATACCTGCATCAGCAATTGGTGCACGATTAACTGGCGGGTTCGATCCTTGAGCAAGCCCTTCATGCTTGGCATTAAGAATATCGCCGTTATCCGCATCAATTTCCCATGAGAATAAACCAGCTAAACCAAGCTGACGAACATAAGCCCCTTTGGCTTTAATCGAGCGCGGATCATCAAACGTAACCAATTCTCCTGTGGTGCGATTCCATACCCAAGGTGCTTCGGCTTGGGCATCATAACCGTATTCAAAGCCATTAATCCCTTGGTTATTATCACCAATCATGTACGCTTTAAGGCCTTTATAATCAATGACCCCATCTTCCCAGACTCCCTGAGCTGTTGAGCCCGTTAATTTGCCGGTCGCAACACCCGTCATCGGATCGGTAGGATCGGTCAACGAAGCAGGCATCACACCTTGCCAACCTCGACCATACATCGCAGCCCCAAGGACCAGCTTATTGGCTGGTACACCTTGGGCTAGCAATAATTGAATTGCGTTATCCGCGGTGTAAGCAGGGCCTTTATACGGTTCACCGTTTTCATCGATTCCCGTTCCATCACACTGACCTGGGCGCATAAAGTTACCGCAATACAGTGCCGTTTGATGGCCAGGAACGTTATTCCAACCACCATAAAAATCGTAGGTCATCGCAAAAATATAATCCATATATTGAATTGCCTGACCATAATCGACTTTTTCTATTTTATCGAAACCGACACCTATCGCAGAAGTGAGCTCGTAAGAGCGCCCCGTCTCCGCTTCAAGTTCATCCAACATCACTCGTAACTCTTGCATTAAGGCAATATAAGCTGGTCCATCATTGATCGGATCGCCTAAATCAGGGGCAGCGCCATTACCACCGGGGAATTCCCAATCGATATCGATGCCATCATAAAACTTCCATGTCTGTAAAAAACGTTTCATCGATGCCACGAACGTATCGCGTTTCGCTTTGTCCGTGAAATCATAGAAAGGATCGGATAGCGTCCATCCGCCAACCGATGGCAAGATTTTTAAGTCGGGATAACGCTGCTTAAGTGCCATTAACATCGCATAGTTACCCTTGATCGGTGAGCTATACTGATGCCCTGCTTGAGGAAAGCTTTTTTGGTATGCCGCCCAAGGATCGTGGATCACCACTTCGTAATCAGGGACTCCCTGACACGCCGTCATCAGGGCATTATAACTATTACCACCGACCGATTTGACCGACTCATTCGGACCACAAATAGGGATAAAACCATACAAGATATGCGTTAAGTTATGGGCTGGAATATTATCCACCGTATAATTACGACCATAAATGCCCCACTCAACGAAATAGGTACCAACGACAGTATCAGGGTCCAGTGAATAGGATTTATTATTCGGATCAACGTTCATGGTCAGAGGTTCAAGGTGTGAACCATCGGTATCAGCCAGAATTAACTCTGCTGGCGCACTGGTCGTACACCCAGAATCATCACAGGCTGCAACTTGGAGTTGATAACGGCCACCTTTATCATAGGTAAAGTTGGCGGTGGTTTGACTGCCACTGATCGGCCCAGAGGCCACTTCCACACCATCAAATAAAATTTTATAAGTATGCCCGCGTTCACCGCTCCATTGATTAAAGGTAATCGAAATAGGTGCTTGTTCTCGATACTGCACCATTTGGTGATAGCCCGCGGTCGTTTCCATTGCTAGCTGTATTTTAGAAAACTGCAGGTTATTTGAGCCATATACATCAATATTTGGTGCGCTTGGCGCTGCGATTACCGTGCTAGTGAACGACAAGGCAAAAGCCATCCCCGCCGAACACAGAATAGTACGCTTCATATCCGTCTCTCTTATGATTGGTTAAACATCTGAGACAGTATTTGATACTTGTGAGCGTTTGAAAAATGGAGTTCCAGAGTTTTCGAGGCACAACGAGCAATGAATGGGACAGATTCAACGTGTTACATGCTAAAGGCAATCTTCAGCCAAAAAAACGGATTTTTTATCCTATAGAGTAGAAAAACGGCTATTTTGGGCTATGCTCGCATCGTTTCATATTGAGGGTAGGTAAGCGTATATTGAAGCGAATCGAAAGATGATATTTTGATGAACGCTCAGTGATTACCGATGTGAAAACTTGCTTTTATCACGGACAAGCGGCACCCTGACAGTCTTCCCTTCTTCAAGAAGTAATCAATAGGATAAAATAGATGAATGCCATCAAGCCATTATCGTGTCTTTTTGCGATTGTTTTTAGTGCGGCTACCCTAGCTAAAGTCACCATTGATATTCCTGATAGTATTAATATGTTGGTGGTTAATGGAGAGAAACCTGCGGTTTCTGGCGGTTTTTTTTCTGCAAAAAAAACACTAACTTTAGAAGATGGACAACAACAGATCGTCTTTCGCTATCAACCTTATTTCACACAAGGTAATGATCGTATTCAAGTGGAAAGTGAAGTGATTGTTGCGACTTTTTCTGCGCAAGAGACCAATCTAACCTTTGATCTACCAACCTACCGTAACACCGTTGATGCGGAAAACAATATCCGCCATCTGACTTGGTCACTGCAAGATTCTAATGGGCAGTCTGTTGCTCTCCAGCAAGATCGACTGATCAAACCTGGAATGCAAATAGGGCGAAACTATCAACAAGAATTGTTGGAATACAATCGTACAGGAGGCCCCGCAGCCATCGTCACGACCACTTCAGCACCCGCCAACGTGAAAACTCCACAGGCGATCGATAATACCGCCGAAGAGATGCTGTATTTCTGGTACAACAAGGCTGATGCCGCCACTCAAGAAAAGTTCAAACGCTTTATTAATCAGTAACCATCGCGATATTCGCCCATAATAAAACCCCAAGTATTCAGAGATAAACTTGGGGTTTTATCGTTTTCAACAACAGAGACGATGCGCTGTCCCGATTAATTCCAGAATAACATCGCAATCGCTGATAAAATCACAATACAAGCGATGTTCAATGCCATTCCTACTCGCATCATTTCACTTTGCTTAATATGTCCTGTCGCAAAAACAATCGCATTCGGTGGCGTTGCTACAGGGAGCATGAAGGCACACGATGCCGCTATCGCAATCAACACCGACAGTATCACGGGTGAAACACCTAAAGCTTCAGCAACACCAGCAAACACCGGAATTAATAACGCGGCACTGGCCGTATTACTGGCAAACTCCGTTAAAAACACCACAAAAGCCGCTATCACGATAACAATCAGTAAAATATTTAAGTCTGAAATCATCGAGCTCAGTTCATTGGCTAGAAATACACTGGTTCCAGTCTGTCTGAGAATATTACTAAGACAGATACCACCACCAAACAGCAGTAATACACCCCAGTCGGCGGTTTTTTCAATATCTTTCCAGTGAACCACTCGTGCAAAACAGACCAGAACAATCGCGCCTAAGGCGACAATCGTATCAAAGCTTTTAAAACCGCCAAGAAGTTCATTCACCGGTTTACTGAATATCCACAATGAAACGGTCAGGGCGAAAATGGCCAAAGTCACTACTTTCCCTTTATCCCAACTCACCGTCTCGTGATTAAGCTCGAACTGGCCTTTTAGATCGGGTTTAAGCATCCAATAAAGCAGCAACATCGCAACAGGTAACATGACGATAGTTGTTGGTAAACCAAACTGCATCCACTCAGAGAAAGATAACCCGACTTGAGCCGCGGCAATCGCATTTGGAGGACTACCAACAATCGTTGCAATACCACCGATACTGGCACTATAAGCAATACCTAACAGCACAAATACATAAGTATTATGGCCTTTGTCTTGATCAACTTTACTTAAAATACCAAGCACTAAAGGCAGCATCATCGCCGCTGTGGCCGTATTACTGATCCACATTGACAGACCAGCCGTGACACCAAACAGCATGAACACCGCGACACTAAAGCGCCCACGTGCCAGTATTAACACTTTATCAGCAATGACTTTATCCAGCCCTTGACGATGCATCGCGGCCGCTAACGCAAATCCGCCTAAAAAGAGAAAGATGATCGAGTTAGCAAAACTATTCAATGCAGCCTGAGTTTCAAATACTCCAAATATCACCGCTAATATCGGCACTAAAATCGCAGTTACCGTGACATGCAACGCTTCGGTTAACCATAGCACAGCGATAAACGCTAAAATGCTCAATCCAAGGACGACATTAGGGGCAAAAGGTAAGGTATTCAGTAGGATAAAAAACAGGGCAATATCCGCTAACACAATCAAGCTGTTGCGGTTGAATAACCATTCTCGGGTATTGTTGGGCAATGGGACATTCTCGTTTCGATTCATTATTATTTTTCCTTATCGGGCCAAACGGCAGCCAACATGATCCCATAGATTCAAACGAGAGGATAATTATTATTGCGAAATTGTTAACCTTATCAAAACTATGGGCAACAATTTAACAGCTTGAAATGAATGCGCTTCTCAGCACGAAAATCATTAACAAAGTTTGCACAACAAAGCGTGACTTAAACAAAGGTTCCCCCTTAGCAAAAGAGAGATTTTATGGATTGGCTATTCTCGCTCTTGCTTATCTATGAAAGAATGAAAACTCTCTCCATTGGAAGGTCCATCATGCAAGCGCTCATCACTCAACTGCAATTTTCCGCCTCCATTACCGGCCCGATTTGTTTAATGTTACTGTTGGGGGTATTACTCAAGCGTGTGCAGTTGATTAACGATAATTTTATTGATGTCGCCTCAAAACTGGTTTTTCAAGTCACACTCCCGGCGATGCTTTTTCTCAGTATTGTCGGTGCCGAGCATGACTTCTCTTCCAGTCTGGCCTTGATTGTGTTTGGTCTCATTGCCAATTTTATTTTTTTCTTGTTTACCTGCTGGATGACTCAGCGACACTTTCATCATCCTCAAGATCAAGGCGTCATTATTCAAGGTGGCTTTCGAGCCAATACCGCAATCATAGGTTTGGCATATGTTGCTAATTTATACGGTAATAGTGGCGTCGCATTAGCCGCGATTTATGTCGCAACAACCACTGTCTTATATAATATTCAAGCAGTGATCGCCTTAACGCCAAAAGGCGAAGCACAAGGCACGAAGGCACTCACAACGATACTCAAAACATTGACGAAGAACCCGTTGATTATCGCTATCCTACTTGGGGTATTGTGTTATGCGATTGCGCTACCGATCCCTACCATGATCAGCGAAGCTGGACACTATTTTGCCAATATGACTCTGCCTCTTGCTTTGCTCTGCACTGGTGGCTCACTGAATATCCAATCACTAAAAAATGATTCCCGATCGACTTGGTTTGCAACTCGCTACAAACTGCTTTGGTCACCGCTGTTAATCACAAGCGCTGCATTATTGTTTGGCTTTCGGGGTATGGATGTTGGGATTATTCTATTAATGACTGGGGCACCAACTGCTGCCGCAAGCTATGTTATGGCCAGAGCGATGGGAGGAAATGCACCACTCGCCGCCAATATTATCGCCTTAACGACAGTGTTTTCTTTTATCAGTTGTACCTTAGGGATTTTCTTACTCTCAAGCTTGGCACTAATTTGATAAACATAATGTAAGGATGTTGAATGAGGCGGATTTTTTGCGAACTGCCTCTCAGTTGCAATTTGCAAATGCAATTATGAAACACGACGCTATAAAACTGCGAAAATCAGCTAATTTTGCTGATTTTGCCACCAAAAAATATTGGCACGGTAATTGTATTGTAATAAGTGACCCTTTTAAGCCGAGGGTCACCTAGCCAACTGACGTTGTTAGTGAATATTTTGTTCACAAATAGATAGCCAGCCGCCCAATTGCGACTGGCTTTTTTTTGCTAATTCAGTTTGTAAAATAGCGTCGCTAACGGTGGAATACGTAACCGCAATGATTGCGCTAACCCTTCGCTTGGCACACGATCGCTGTTGACGACCGATAAGACGTCAAAACCACTCCCGCCATACCGCTTTTCATCCGTATTCAATAGCAATTGATAAGTGGCCGAGACAGGAACACCTAAACGAAACGCTTCGTGCGGTACTGGCGTAAAATTGGTGATCACCAACACGCGCTCACCTGCACTATTGATCCGTTCATGAGCGATAATGCTCGCATCAGCCGCATCTTGTAGACGCCATTCAAACCCTTGAGGATCACAATCCAGTTCGTGCAGCGCACTGTGTGTACGATACAGCTGATTCAAATCGCGGACTAAGTTCTGTACCCCTTTATGACGCTCAAACTCCAACAAAAACCATTGCAGTTGATCATCGTGGTTCCACTCCCCCGTTTGTGCGAATTCAGCGCCCATAAAGTTAAGTTTCTTACCTGGTTGACCATACATGTAACCCAAATAGGCACGCATATTCGCGGTTTGCTGCCATTCATCACCGGGCATTTTGTAAATCAACGACTGTTTACCGTATACCACTTCATCGTGTGACAGCGATAAAACATAGTTTTCACTAAAGGCATAAATTAATGGGAAGGTTAAGGTATTGTGATGATATTTACGATGCACCGGATCTTCTTTGATATAAGAAAGGCTGTCGTGCATCCACCCCATATTCCACTTAAAGCCAAAACCTAACCCCCCAACAAAGGTTGGTGCAGAAACGCCAGGGAAAGCCGTTGACTCTTCAGCAATGGTCATGGCATTCGGGAAATGCTTGTACACCTCTTCATTCATCCATTTCAACATCGCGATCGCGTCGTAATTTTCACGTCCCCCATCAACATTTGGGATCCATTGATCATGACTGCGCGAGTAATCGAGATAAAGCATAGAAGCAACAGCATCGACTCGTATGCCATCAATATGGAACATCTCGAACCAATAGAGCGCGTTAGACACCAAGAAGCGCCGCACATGTTCACGGCCTAAATCATAAATATAGGAATTCCAATCTTGATGCCAGCCACGGCGAGGATCAGGATCGTGATACAGCGGCGTACCATCAAAATTCGCTAATCCATGGGAATCGGATGGAAAATGAGCTGGAACCCAATCGAGCACCACTCCAATTTGCGCCTGATGGCACTGATCGACAAAATATTTAAAATCATCCGGCGTACCATAACGACTGGTTGGGGCGAATAGTCCTATCGGTTGATATCCCCAAGACCCATAAAAGGGATGCTCAGAAACTGGCATTAACTCTACGTGGGTATAGCCCATATCCACCAAATAAGGTACTAGCTGATCAGCCAATTCACGATAAGTTAAAAAACGCCCGTCTTCACCGCGCTTCCAAGACCCCGGATGCAGCTCGTAAAAAGACAGTGCTTGTTTACGCTTTTCGGAAACAGGGCGCTGTTGCCATTGAGTATCTTGCCATTGATAGCGGCGATGATCGTAAGTCACAGAAGCTAAAGAAGGATACTGCTCAGCGTAGAAACCCCATGGATCAGCCTTATGAGGTAAGCCTTCCCCATGAGGACCTTTCAGTTCGAATTTATATTGTGTTCCTTCGGGTAAATTAGGAATGAATAACCCCCAGATCCCGTAATCAAGACGTTGCATCGGATGACGACGCCCATCCCAATGGTTAAAGGCACCGATTAAACTGCAAGCTGAAGCATGAGGCGCATAGACTAAAAAACGAGTGCCGCTGATCTGATGTCCATCACGCTCTAAGGTAACAAATTGTGCTCCCATATGATGGTACATCTGCTTGGGCGTATGCAGCTGTTCAAATTCAGCATATAAGGAATGATATTGGTAAGGGTCATCAATGATTTGCTCTGTGCCGGCCCAATCAACCGCCAGCTGGTAATGGGTAAACCGCAGATCATGATCGGATTTTAGGATAAACCCACCGAACTCATCACGCTCTAAGGCGATTCTTGGTTGCCCTTCTAAGATCAGCTCAACCTTATCTGCATTAGGAAGCCATACCCGCAATGCTCCTTGCTCTTGTGGAAGATAAGGGCCCAGAAAGGCAAAGGGATCGGCACATGCAGCATGCAATAATTGTTGATAGGTCTGCTGTAACTTAACGATTTTTTTCAGCGGTTTCTTTTTTACGGGGTTCAATATACTTACTCCTAACCAAGACTCTCAAAAGGAAAAACGCCCGCTAAGTGCGGGCTTGCTAGCATGGCATCCATGACCTTGAGTTTGACAGATCCGATTTGTGCTGTAGTAGACACTCGGAATTTATTCGATCACTTAGCCTGATACATCTTAACTAACCCGGTAAAAACATGGAGTGACCTAGCGTTTATTTCTTAACCTTAACCCCAAAAGATGCCCTATTATTGACATAAACAGCACATTGATGAGTGAACAACGCCAGTATCATCGCCGCCCAAAGGCGGCTACTCCGGTTTATTATTGGCTCGCTTTCGCGCGAATCTGGGTCAATTTAGTCGCAATACGATTAACATCGTCGCGGGCAAAGATCTCATCTAAGTTCATTGATAGCTTACGACGCCAGTTGGGGTACTCATTTACGGTACCTGGAATATTGACAGGCTTATCCATTTCCAACCAATCTTCGAGTTGAACACTGAGTAACGCGGAAGACCCAGCCGCAACGTGCAATTGCAATGCTTCACTTAAGTAAGAATCCATAGGAACTAACTGAGCATCACGTCCAATGCCTGCTGGTAAGTAACCGTGCCAATCAACCGAATTCAGAATGCCTTGTTTACACTTCAAACGATCCGTAAACAGCTCTTGCAGCTGCGCCTCATCAGGATACAAACCAATCTCGCGGCCCATTTTCAAATCATCACAGTGCCAAAAACCACGTAATGTTGGCATATCATGGGTACATAATGCCGCCATCGACTGCTCGGCATAATGAGTCGGAGAAATAAACCCGCCATCTTCTTTTGAGGTTTCAAAGAAAAAGACTTTGTAAGAGTGCACCCCAGCATCACGCAGCAATGCGACAATTTCATCAGGAACAGTGCCTAAATCTTCACCGATCACGCTACACTGGTGACGGTGTGATTCGAGCGCCAAAATAGCCAACATATCTTTCACTGGATAGTAAATGTAAGCACCTTGAGTGGCATTTTCACCTTTCGGGATCCACCATAAACGCAATAAACCCAGCACATGATCAATCCGTAACGCACCACAATGTTTCATATTGGCACGAAGCAACTTGATGTAAGCATCGTAAGCCGTGGCGTGTAAGGTTTGTGGATTAAGTGGCGGTAAGCCCCAATTTTGCCCCAAAGGACCTAGCACATCCGGTGGCGCGCCAATGCTGGCATCCAAAACTAAGCTGCCGTTATCTGCCCACGTTTCAGCGCCAGAGTCAGCGACTCCCACGGCGAGATCGCGATATAAACCAACCGCCATGCCTTTTTCATCGGCTAATGCTTGTACTTCATTGATTTGTGTATCGGCGACCCATTGTAAATACATGTAGAGATGAACACGTTCACGATGTTCTTCAATGTACTTTTGTACCGCCGCATTATCAAAATGACGATACTTTTCAGGGAAAACTGGCCATCCCCACACTTGGCTATCTTGCGCATGCAAATCCGTGTGCAGTGCATCGAACGCGGCTTGGTGAACAAGACTTTCGCCACCTTGCTCGACAAACGCTAAGAAGGCACGCGCGCGATCGGTATTATTATCCAGATGGCGGCGCTTAAACTCATTAAACAGTAACGGCAAGACACTCATTTTAAGCTCGGCCACTTCGGTATAATTAACCCAGTGAGTTTCACGAACTTTTTGCAAACGTTGCTGAAAATCCTGACTACCGACTTGTTGCTGAGCTTCAGCGCTGAGCGCAAACTCAGGTACCGAGCTCACATCGATATACAGGATATTTAGCCAGCGACGTGAAGAAGGGCTATATGGGCTTGCCCCTTCAGGGTTAGCCGGAAATAGCGAATGAATCGGGTTTAACCCTACAAAATCACCACCACGCGAAGCGATATCAGCCACCAACTGTTTAAGATCGCCAAAATCACCCATTCCCCAGTTGTGTTGGGTACGTAAGGTATAAAGTTGAATGCTTGGTCCCCAGAGCTTTTTACCTTGAAGCAAAGCTGGTTGCTTATAGCACGCTCGCGGCGCGATGATCAGCGTCATTGTGTACGGCGCTTTACGCCGCTTACGAGTAACCAATAAAGTGTGATATCCCCACGCCAAACCGCTTGGCAACGCAAACACTAAAGGGCCACCCTCTGCACGTTCATCACGAACTATTTGTGATTGAAGATAGCCTTCAAGTACTTCTCCCTGCTCAGTTTCTATCCGCCAATTAAATTCGCTTTCCCGAGCACTGACGCCTAGGTACAGCGGAACCTCAATGGCATCACCCTCTGAGATCACCAATACAGGATCCAAGACTTCTTTTTTATGTTTTTTCTGAGCTGACGCTAATAACGTTTGATCATTGGTTGTATCGTACCCCAAAGACGCCAAAAGACGACGGATAGTGTCGTCTGAAACGGTAGCCTCGTCTCCCCAAGCGCTGACATAGCTATCGGCAATTCTTGCCATCTCTGCGACTTGTTTTAATGCATTATGTTCTTTCATCGCTTTCTCCGAAGGGACTACTTACCCCTCAAAAATCATGTAGGGTGTATAAAAAGGGTTATCCAGCCAAGCAATGTCTTGGCTGGATAGTCGGTTAATTAACGCTTAACCGCTTTTAGTTTCCAAATATTATTCACATAGTCTCGGATACTACGGTCCGAGCTGAACTTACCCACCAACGCAGTATTCAAAATGGCTTTTTTCGCCCAGCCAGCTTGATCGCGATATTGCTTGTCCATCGCTTCATGCGCTTGAATGTAAGAAGCAAAATCAGCAAGTACGAGGTAAGGGTCTCCGCCATCGAGTAAACTGTCGTAGGTCGCGCGCAATTGCCCCGGAGCACCAGGAGTAAATTCCTCACCCAGCAGTAAATCCATCGATGCTTTCAACAATGGATCGGCTTGATAATAGTCGTAAGGGTTGTAGCCTCGTGCTTTCAACGATTCAACGCCATCGACATCCAAACCAAAGATGTAGATATTCTCATCACCAACTTCTTCACGAATTTCTACGTTTGCGCCATCCATTGTGCCTATGGTGAGCGCACCATTCAGTGCCATTTTCATATTACCGGTACCTGATGCTTCTTTACCCGCGGTAGAGATTTGCTCAGACACATCCGCTGCCGGAATAATGATTTCCGCCATGCTGACGCGATAATCGGGAATAAACACCACTTTCAGTTTGTGATTCACACGAGGATCGTTATTCACTTTCTCCGCAATCTTGTTCAGCGCATAAATAATTTCTTTAGCAAGGTGATAGCCCGGCGCCGCTTTCGCGGCAAAGAACACCACGCGTGGCTGCATATCAAATTTTGGATCGTTCAATAAACGATGATACAGCGAAAGAATGTGCAACATATTCAGATGCTGACGTTTGTATTCGTGTAAACGTTTGATCTGGACATCAAAGATAGCGTTAGTATCAAGCTCAATACCCATATTGTCGCTTACCCAGTCAGCCAAACGTTGTTTATTGGCTTTCTTAACGGCCATAAACTGCTTTTGGAACGCTTTATCATCGGCATACTTGGCAATGTCTTTGAGTTGATCCAAATCTGCTGGCCATTGATCACCGATCTTCTCAGTAATCAATGCGGTTAATCCCGGATTACAGAATTTTAACCAGCGGCGAGGAGTTACCCCATTCGTCACGTTTTGGATCTTACCAGGGTAAAGCTCAACGAACTCGGGGAAGAGATCCCGTTGTACTAACGCAGAGTGTAAGGCGGCCACGCCGTTGACGGCATAAGACCCGACAACACACAGATTAGCCATACGCACCATGCGATGAAAACCTTCTTGAATGATCGATAATTTTTGCTGTTTGGTTACATCACCAGGCCACTTAGCACGAACTTCTTGCAAAAAGCGATGGTTGATCTCATAAATGATCTCCATATGACGAGGCAACAAGCGTTGGATTAACGATTCACTCCACGTTTCTAAGGCTTCGGGTAATAACGTATGGTTGGTATAAGCAAACGTTTTTGAGCTGATGTCCCATGCCGCTTCCCAAGTCAAATCATGCTCATCAATAAGAATGCGCATTAATTCAGGAATGGCGATGGTTGGATGGGTATCATTTAACTGAATGGTTTCATATTTTGGTAGGTCTTGTAGCGAGAAACCCGCTGCTTGATGGCGACGCAAAATATCACGCACAGAAGCTGCACTGTGGAAATATTGTTGCATCAAACGTAGCGTTTTGCCTTTTTCATGGTTGTCATTGGGATAAAGCACTTTAGTGATATTGCCCGCATCAATCAACGCGTGCTGAGCTTCAAAGTAGTTACCATTATTAAAGCTCTCTAATGAGAAAGGAGCAATGGCACGGCACTCCCAAAGACGCAACGGGTAAACGGTCTCACTCTGGTAACCCACAATAGGCAGATCCCACGGCATCGCTTGTACCAACATGCCCGGTACCCAGCGGCGCTTCTCTTTACCTTGATCATGGTAGACTTCGACATGACCATAAAAGCCAATTTCTTGTTTAATGTCAGGACGAGCGACTTCCCATGGATAGCCCTCAATTCCACACCAAGCATCTGGCGCTTCTTTTTGATGTCCATCCTCAAACGATTGTTTAAACAAACCGTACTCATAATGCAAACCATAGCCAACTGTTGGATATTCTTGCGCAGCACACGAGTCCATAAAACAAGCAGCTAAACGACCTAAACCGCCATTACCTAATGAAGGATCGCGTTCTTCTTCTAATAAATCAGTCAGGTTCTGTCCAAGTTCACTCATTGCTTGGCCAACCTGCTCATACAAGCCCATGCTGATCAGGTTATTGCCTGTTAATCGCCCAATTAAGAATTCAAGTGAAAGGTAGTTAACACTTTTCGCGTTAACGATGCGTGGGTCTTGCTCTGTTTCAAGTAGATCAAACGTGGTCAATTCCGCTAGTGCTTGACCCATTGCTAAATACCATACTCGGCTAGAAGCGTGTTCAATCGTTGTCGCATAGGTAGCGGTAAGGTGGCGTTTAACGTTTGCTTGAAATAGCGCTTTATCAAAAGTTTTCTGTTGCGTAGGTTTCATTGAGAAATCTCACTTTTCGGTTTAATCCATCTGTGGCCTATCCTGCATTGCCTCTTCCAGCAAAACATCCTCCCACCGAAATGGCAAATTAGGATGAGAAGCAAGGGCGTAGATACACCGACAGCCTCGTAGAGGTGATCTGTCTCTCATCGATCAAACAGAGAAACAAACGATGAGTGATAACGATCACAGCAACGCGTTTAATCAGCATAGTGTTCCCGTTTTACAAAACTCGGTCAGCCAGATAAACATTTACTCAAAATGCAACAACGATCACATGAGTTTATTTTTTGTTGCTTAATTTGCAGTGAATCTCGTATGCAAAACAGTAATATCACGCTATTCAAAACCAGCAATAGGTGATAGATGTCACATAATTGGGGCGTAGTTAGTGAAGAACTGTGAATCTGGCAAGAAAGTCGTCTGGGATCAATAACAGTCTGCGGCAAGTTCCAGTAACATCCCTGTCATTAACGATGACGGGACAAATATCATGTGGATTCCATCGAAATTAACTCGCCCAGGACGGCTGCACAACGCGATTGTCCGTCCGCGCGTTTTAGAACTCCTACAAAAGGCCCCCTGTTATAAACTGGTCCTTTTCCGCTCACCTGCGGGTTATGGCAAAACAACTATGGCCGCACAATGGCTTGCCGATAAGCCGAATGTCGGCTGGTACAGTATTGATGAAAGTGATAATGATCCTTTTCGCTTCATGAATTACTTACTGCAAGCGATGAATAAAGCGACTCAACAAAGCTGCCCCAATGCACAAAAATTGGCAGAACGACGCCAATTTTCATCGCCCCATTCACTGTTCAGCGAAGTTTTTGCTGAGATTTCTCAGTTTGATCAAGAGTGCTTTGTCGTGCTGGATGATTATCATCTGATCAGTGATGATGAGATTCACGAAGCGATGCGCTTTTTCCTAAAACATATGCCCGATAATCTCACCTTAGTCGTCACGAGCCGTATGACACCGCCACTGGGCACTGCCAATCTGCGTGTACGTGATTTAATGATAGAGATAGGTAATGAGTTGCTGGCGTTTGATACTGAAGAGACCACGCGTTTTTTCAATCAGCGTGTTGTAGAAGGTATTGATGATGTCACCGCTCTCAACTTGCGTAATTATGTTGAAGGTTGGCCTTCAGCATTACAACTCATCGCTTTGCAAGCACAACATCAAAAGCGCACCTTAGCCCAATCCGTTGAATCGGTCGCTCATTTTAACCATGCCCATTTATGGGACTATTTAGTCGAAGAAGTGTTTGATTTACTTGATAAAGAAACACGTCACTTTCTGATGCAGTGTTCAGTATTGGATCACTTTAACGACAGCTTAGTCAGCGCCTTAACACAACGAGACGATGCCCTAAGTATGATTGAATCGCTCAATCGCTATGGTCTGTTTATCTATCCATTAGAAGGTGAGCACAACTGGTATCGCTTTCATAATTTGTTCGCTGAATTTCTCGCCCATCAACGGATGGCTCGGATCCCTCAGCAAGAGCAAGAATTACATCGCTCCGCCGCGCGCGCTTGGCTTGAAGCCTCTACCCCACATCAAGCCTTACGTCATGCTAACTTAGCGCAGGATACCGATCTTTTAGCGAGTATTTTGACTCAACATGGTTGGAAAATGTTCAACCAAGGTGAGCTTAATGTCCTTGAGTCGGCGATTAATCTCCTCGCGCCACAACAGCTTTATAAAGAACCAAAACTCTGTTTACTGCAAGCTTGGTTGGCACAAAGCCAACATCGCTACGATACCGTGGGGGCAATGCTTGAGCAGGCAGAAAAAGAGATGCAAGCACTGAACGTCGAACTCAGTAGTAAACAGCAAGGTGAGTTTAATGCGCTATTGGCTCAAGTCGCAATCAACAAAAATGAGCCCGAGAAAGCCTTAACCCTCGCTGAACTGGCATTAAGCCAATTAGACAGCACCGTGTATCGAAGCCGCATTGTTGCTACATCGGTTGTCGGAGAAGTGAACCACGTTCTTGGTCACCTCAGTCGTGCGCTATCAATGATGCAACAAACCGAAAAACTGGCGCGGCAATATCAAGTCTACCATCAAGCGCTCTGGGCCTTATTACAACAGAGCGAAATCTTAATTGCCCAAGGCTACGTACAAGCGGCTTTCGAAGTGCAAGATAACGCCTTCAAGCTGGTGGAAGAGCAGCATTTACACCAAGTTCCCTTACATGAGTTTTTATTGCGTATTCGCGCCCAAATTCTCTGGTGTTGGAATCGCTTAGATGAAGCAGAAGAGTGTGCCCACAAAGGATTAGAAGTGCTTGGTCAACATTCACCGAGTCAACATTTACACAGTTATTCGATGTTGGCTCGTATCGCCGTTGGCCGCGGAGAGCTGGATAAAGCTGGACGTTATATCGAGCAAGTCCATCACTTGATCAAGCAGTCACATTATCATGTCGACTGGACGGCGAACGCCTCATTATCTTTGTTGTTGTATTGGCAAGCTCGTGGGGATAAAGCCGCGATAGAGCATTGGTTGACCACTACCCATCGGCCAGAAAAAGCTTATAACCATTTCTTCCAACTGCAATGGCGCAATATTGCTCGCGCACAAATTTGCCTCGAACAGTATCCAGAAGCCAAGCAAACCTTAGCATTTTTACAACAGCAAGCGAGTGAGTACCAACTACTGACCGACTTAAATCGCAACTTAATTGTTGAAGCCACGCTCGCCTCGCTCGGCAATGATGATGAACTCGCGCGTGACAAACTCAAAGAAGCACTGCGTCTCACCAATCAAACGGGCATGGTGGGTAATTTTCTGATCGATGGACAAAAAATTGGTCATTTACTGGAAAAAATGGTTCACCGCGGAGAATTAGGCGATCTAGAGCGTCATCGTGCCCAGTTGTTGATTAAAGAGATTTCAACCTCTCAGCGTAGTCGCTCTATTCATTTTGATGAAGAATTTGTCGAAAAGCTGATTAACCATCCCAATATCCCTGAATTGGTTCGAACCAGTCCATTGACTCAACGTGAGTGGCAAGTGCTTGGGTTAATTTATTCAGGTTTTAGTAATGAGCAGATTGCTCAAGAGCTTGATGTGGCAGGAACGACCATCAAAACGCATATTCGTAACTTATATCAGAAGCTGAATATCGCCAACCGTAAAGAAGCGATGCACACCGCAGAAAATTTATTACAGTTAATGGGCTATTAATTGATGTTGAAGCCTCGGCCTACTGATCATAAGTAGGCCGAGCGCCGATTAAAATGGTTTAGGCGCAAAACCAGTCATCACTTCAACCCGCAAAGCTTTACCAATTTTAGTTGTAGGATGGACAATAATTAGTCCTTTAACCGATTTTTTCAGCTTTCCTAAATCGGCTTGCTCTTCTTTGGTCAACTCACGATAAAACGGCATATCTGCGAGCATTTTACGCTCTTTGTTTAGCTCATATTCGGCTTTATTCTTCAGACTATTAAGTTGTTTGGTCAACTGATCAACTTCATCCGTAAATTTGCTCACCATAGCGCTATCACCGCGAGTCTTAGCCGCTTCTAACTTATGGGAACAAGTATCAAGACGGCTGTGTAATTTTTGCAGATCGTTTTTTAAACTCATGGGGCTTAAGGCTCTTACCGATAAATGGGCACAGATTATAGCACAGGAGAAATGGAGTGTTGAAATACAAAAACATCGATTCGCTCGCTCAGGGTCTCTCACCGCAACGCGTAATAAACATTCATCAACCACAAAGTCAGACTTTTTCAGTAGTAAGATGCGCTTCCTTCTTCACTAACCATAAAAATGTGAGGCACCACATAGTAATCTTTCATTCACCGTTAAATATCTGCACTAATATTATGTTAATAGCCTGCATCGCTGACAATGATATCGATAAGATAACCAATCATTCTCACGCCACGAAATGATGAAGTAGGCAAAATGGTCTCAGTTGGTTTGAACTTAATAATCATGAAAGATGGAAAACACCATGAATCTAACCATACGCCAGCGCCTCTATATCTTGTCGCTTGTGCCTTTATTACTGATTGCCTTAAGTATGATCTATTCAACCTTCGCAGAAACGCGCAGTTTGACTCAAGGGCAGATGAATAATACTCGCCTTGCGATGATGGAGATGAAAAAAACCGAGCTGAAATCTTATTTGGAGATTTCGCGTACCGCAATCGAGCCATTACTGCGTCGTCAAGCGCCTTTAGAAGAGGCACTGACGATTTTGCGAGAGATTCGCTTTGGGCTTGACGGTTATATTTTTGGTTATGACAGTAAAGGGACTCGCCTTCTCCTTGGTCAGAGTAAAGCGGGACTAGGCGATAATTTCATCAACATGACCGATGCCCAAGGTAACTTTTTAATTCGAGATATCATTAATAACGCGAGAAAAGATGAATTCTCAGTTTACTATTTTCCAAAACCCGGTGAATCGGTACCTTTACCTAAGCTCAGCTACTCGATTTATATTCCTCAATGGGATTTAACCATAGGTACTGGGTTTTATACCGATGACGTCGATGCAGAAATTGCTGCCATGGAAAAACGAGCCCAGCAGCAACTGACTCAAAGCCTTTGGACATTAACCACGATTGCCACTGTTATTGTCATTATTGTCGGAGTCATGGCGCTGTTCTTAAACCGCAGCATTATGCGCCCACTGGATATGCTGGATGACTCGATTCGCTCTTTTGCCAGTGGCGATGCCGATCTCACCGCTCGGATGGAAAGCTTCACCATTCCAGAGTTTGCCCGCCTAAGCAGTAATTTCAATGCTTTTGTAGCCAGCCTGCAAGGGATTATCCAACGCGTCCATCAACTCGGACAACAAGTGGTTGCAGAAACCGATACCATGACGCAACGAGCCGCTCAAGTGGATATCATTGCTACAGGGCAGCGCGAAGAGACCGAGCAGGTCGCCACCGCGATGACTGAAATGACAACGACCGCTCAAGAAATCTCGAATAATGCCAATCAAGCAGCCAATTCGGCAAGACAAGCCGAAGACAATGCCCAAGAAGCGCATAAGATTGTCGAATCTGCGGCTCGATCAGTACAAGCCTTAGCTAAAGAGGTTGCCGAGGCCAGTACCGTAATTTCTAAACTCGAAGGCGATGTCAAAAATATTTCCAGCTCTTTAGTGGTTATTCAAGATATTGCTGAACAAACCAATTTACTGGCATTGAACGCTGCAATTGAAGCCGCACGAGCAGGCGATCAAGGCAGAGGCTTTGCCGTTGTGGCGGATGAAGTTCGTAAATTAGCCAGCCGTACTCAAGACAGTACGGAAGATATCCATAATATGATTCAGCAGTTAAAGTCTGCTTCAGACAACGCCGTGAAAGCGATGGATTCAAGTCAACATCGCAGCACATCAACCGTCAAAGAAGCCAGCGAAGCAGCAAAAGCTCTGGAAAGTATTCAACAATCTATCGGTGTTATCATGGATATGAACTCATTAATTGCCACCGCGACTGAAGAACAAAGTATTGTTGGCCAAGAAATCTCCGAACGAATTGTGATCATTTCTGACCAAAGTAGTCAGTCTGCCGATCTGGCTAATGAAAATAAAGCCAGCAGTCAAGATCTTAATGGCCGTGCGCATGAGTTATATAACTTAGTTGGACGGTTTAAAGTTTAAGGTGTTTACAGTGTAAATTACAGATTCTGGGCCATAACGGAGTCATAAGCAGTCAGCGATAGCCAAGCGATCTGGGCTAGCTGAGAGGTAAACCGTGAATGAATCTCCAATCACCTTGATAAGCGAGGTGATTGGATTCAGAGTCTTTGCTCAAAACGGAAACCGCTTCATAAAGAATACCGAACTTAATAATTAAACGTTACAACTGTCGAGTTGAGAAAGAGAAAGAGAAAGAGAAAGAGAAAGAGAAAGAGAAAGAGAAAGAGAAAGAGAAAGAGAAAGAGAAAGAGAAAGAGAACAATAACAAACAAATAACGAGCCTACTCTTATAGATAGCGTTGGCGACTTTCAATTAATGGCTCAGGTAACACCCGATAAATATGGGAACAGCGTCCGATTAGAACCATTGGGAGTATTACTGTGCAACATTCCGTACTCATCGTTGAAGACAGTCGAGCTTATCGAAATTACTTAACTGCCCTTCTTTCAAAGCTAGAGGTGGATTTACTGATTGCCGATGACTATCAATCGGCTCGTCGTTTACTCGATGCCCCAGAATCAACCAATATACTCTGTGCGGTATTGGATTACTGCTTACCTGATGCACAAGACGGAGAAATCGTCGATCTGCTGATCGAAAAGAATATCCCTAGCATTGTCCTCACCGCTCATGTAAATGATGATATTCGTCAACGACTTGTCAACAAAGGGATTCTCGATTATATCCTTAAAGACAGCGTAGCATCTGTCGCTTATTTAGCGCCGCTCATTAATCGTTTGATTAGCAACCTAGCCCATACCGCTTTAGTGGTTGATGATTCAGTGATGGTACGGCGTCATATGTGTCAATTATTACAGCGTTGCTACATTCATTGCTTAGAAGCAGAGAATGGTCAACAAGGCTTAGAGATACTGAAACATAATCCGCAAATCACGCTAGTGATTGTCGATCATGATATGCCCATTAAAAATGGCGTCACGATGATCCAAGAAACCCTAGCTTTGTATCCACGTCATAAATTTATGCTGCTTGGGGTTTCGGCAAGTAATGATCGCTCAATTACCTCACAGTTCCTGAAAGCGGGAGCAAACGACTTTTTGCATAAACCCTTCAATCAAGATGAGTTCTATTGTCGGGTCAATAATTTATTAAATTTAAAAGATTCCAACGACCGGATGTTTTATCTTGCTAATAAAGATGCGTTGACTGGATTGTGGAATCGACGCTTCTTTTTTGATCATATCTATACCACGAAAAACCTGATCAGTATTGCGATGCTCGACTTGGATCATTTTAAAAAAGTGAATGACTTATACGGTCATGCGATGGGAGATGAAGTTTTGCAATCGGTCGCTCAGTGCATGCAAAATCTTTTTAATCATGAAGATAACGAACTGATAGCACGTTTTGGTGGCGAAGAATTTTGTCTCTATTCTAAACAAGAGTTTCCGATAGTCATTGAGAAGCTCGAACAACTCATCAAGCAGGTCGCGAGTTTATCCTTTAGCCATAATCAACACTCCTTCTCAGTCACGATCAGTGTTGGTCTATTTTGTGGCTATCAAGATATTTCAACCTTGGTGAATCGAGCAGATGATATGTTGTATGAAGCCAAGCGACGAGGTAGAAATCAATTGATCTACAAACCAACCAACTTAGATACCTAAATGAAGCGAGGTAATAATCAACCATCACTGACATGGAAACAACCCAGCCAATCTATTCGCTCGTCAAAACAACCCGAGGTAAACCTAAGCATCAAAGAAATAAAGCTCTTTCTTCTCTGCACTCATATTCGCCCATTTCAAAGGCGCGACAAACCCAAGGGCGCAATTCATAAATAGTACACATAAAGGTTTCACGATCGAGCGCCGAACACCACCCGTCATCCAAACGACGCATCGTTTCTCCACCCCATTGATCCACCGCGACGTGCTGCTTAGGAACCCCTGTATCGCTAATGAGCATCACTTCTAATCGGCAGCAACAAGCCTGACAAGTTGCACAGGTGATTGGCGAAGAGGGTTCAGATTGAAATTGAGTCTGGACAGGGATTGATTTAGTCATAAAGTTCAATAATAACGGCGATGAGCGCATCATACGCCAACTCAGAGAAGATAGCGAAATCTCCGTTTTTTATTTGATTATCATCAAACGTTAAGGCTTCGCTCCGCATCATAAAATGGACAAAACGTAATTACCAAGGTAAGCGCTCTCCGTTATACGCCAAAAACTGTCCCGTTTGCTGCGAGGTCGCTTGGCTGATTAACTCGACGAGCAGCGCTGCAGACTGCTGTGGCGTTAATAGTTTATCGACAGGGACATTGGCTTGAAAAGGCTTAGACAACGGTGTATCCGTGGTCCCAGGATGTAGTGCCAATACTACACCTTGTTTGATCGTACGTTGCCACTCAATAGAGAGAGTTTTCAGCAGCATATTTAACGCCGCTTTCGAAGCCCGATAGCTATACCAACCGCCAAGACGATTATCACTAATACTGCCCACTTTCGCGGAAATGGTCACAAACTTGGCAGCAGTGCTCGCTTTCATTAGTGGTGAAAAATATTTGGCCAATAACAGCGTAGGTAAGGTATTAACAGCAATATTTTGCATGAAAAAATCGCCATCCAGTGCTTGCAAATTTTTTTCAGGACCATGATCTTGAGCGTGAAGCATACCAACGGCGTTAATTAACCAGTCAATTGTCGAAAAACGCTGGCTGAACATAGCAACACCAGACTCTTGGGTGACATCCAACTGAAACCAAGTCACCCGTTGAGAAGTGAAATCTGGACGTTGTCGATGATAAGTGGCATGAATATTTGCTTCAGGTAAAGCCGTCAATAACTGCTTTACGATGGCCAAACCGATGCCACCATTTGCGCCAACCACCAAAATATCCATTATAGCTCCTCAAGATGACTCAAGTAATATTCCGCCGTCTGCAAGATATCAGCACGTTGCTGATCAGTCATGTTATCCCATGAGCGATACAACATTCCGATACGGGGATTGACTGCTAAGCGATCACGCTGCTGGTGCATAAATCGCCAATAAAGACTATTAAACGGGCAGGAACCCTTGCCACTGCGCGCCTTATTATCATAGATGCAGTTCTTACAATAATCGCTCATTTTATTGATATAAGAACCGCTGGCCGCATACGGTTTAGTCCCGACGATCCCACCATCGGCAAATAAAGCCATTCCTCGCGTATTTGGCATCTCTACCCACTCAATGGCATCGATGTAGACACCTAAATACCAAGCATCGACTTCATCGGGATTGATTCCAGTTAATAAACAGAAGTTTCCCGTCACCATCAGACGCTGAATGTGGTGTGCATAAGCAAAATCGAGTGATTGACCAATCGCTCGCTGCATACAATGCATTTTGGTTTTTGCCGTCCAAAAATAATCAGGTAACCGACGCGTAGCCTGTAATACATTGATCTGAGCATAATGCGGCATGTTCGCCCAATAAATACCACGTATATATTCACGCCAGCCTAAAATTTGGCGAACAAAACCTTCCACTTGAGCAAGATCGATCTGGCTCTCACGCTGATAAGCCGTAACCGCTGCATCAATCACTTCTTTAGGGTGTAGAAGCTTACTATTAAGGGCAAAAGACAATCGGCTATGATAAAGACTCCATTGCGCAGGATGCAGATGGGTCATCGCATCCTGAAATTGGCCAAAGCGTGGTAAACATACACGGCAGAAGTGAGCAAGCAGTGTCAAACTCTGCGCACGATTAACTGGCCAAAACAAATCTCCCTCTAGGTGTCCAATCGTTTGTATTCCATGTCGATTTAGCCGCTCAAGGATTTGCGCCGGATTATTTTTGAATAGTAAAGGTTCGGGTAGCTGAGCAATATCTTGTGCTTTTAATTTATTACGGTTACTGGCATCAAAATTCCATTGCCCAGCAAGCGGTTTCCCCTCTTCGACTAAAACCGCAAAACGTTGCCGCATTCGCCGATAAAAGTGTTCCATCGTTTTATGCTTCCCTTTAGGGAAGTATTGCTCAATCTCATCAAACGGTAGTAAAAAATGCTCGCTATCGACACAATCAATGACCGTATTAGCAAGCCGTAAGTTCGCCAGTTGAGCGAGCAAACGATATTCATCAGGACGCTGATATTGAAAAGAGATAGCTCCCGTCAGTTGCACGTAGTGCGTAATCAATTGTGGTAGCTCAGCAAAACCCTGTGTCTCATCGAGGGTCAGATAGAGTACCTGATGGCCTTCTTCCTGTCTCGCTTGAGCAAATTCTTGCATCGCTAAAAAGAACGCTACGGTCTTTTGAATATGATGAGTCACATAACGACTTTCTTGATGAAGCTCAGCAATGATATACAGCACATCATCATCAACCTGCTTAAACCAAGCGTGTTGAGCATTAAGCTGATCGCCTAATAGTAAACGAACCGTTTTGAAATTCATGTCGGGATCAGATCCTTGATTCAAAGAGAAATAGAGACAACAAAATCTTTACGCGGATACCATCAATAAGATCATTCACTGCTGTTAGATTAACTTTTTATGATTAAAAATAGTCGCGCCATCAAAACGTTACTAAATTGTTAAGCATATTTATGCTCATTTATTACTCACTTTATTAAACAGACACTATTATCTATAGGTTGGTTAATAATAATAAATGAGGCTTATGTTATGTATTGGAAAACGCTATCAATTCGTCGCAGAATTAACTGGGTTCTATCTATCATACTGGTGACTTGTACATTGATTGCCATGGGGCAACAGGCCATGCGCACAGCAAATGATCAGTTGAATGAACTTAAATCACACACTCTACCGAGTCAATTACGTGGGCTCGCGTTTGAAATCAGTAATCAGCTACAACCGGCGATCACTGGATCAAATTTTCTTGCTCATCATTCAGGTTTACTGGACTGGAGCGCTGAACAAAGATCCATTCGTAATCCCGCGGTAGCTCATCAGGCATTAGAAAATGCGATGACTCGGCTCGGAGCAGACAATGCGTTTGCCGTGTTAGACAGCGCAGAAGGAAAATATATTTTTACTTATGATGGTCAACATCGAGCCACTCGCCTTAGCGACTATCCATTTAAAGATTTCTATCCCAACTTTCTCGGTAAAAACAAGGCCATTGAATTGAACATGAACCAAGACCAGGTCGGTGGTCAATACGTTATTTTTATTAATTATCGCAGTACACAAGTCAATCCTCAAACCAATCAACCTTACGTGGTCGCAGGATTAGGCTTTAACGTCAGTAGCTTAGTTAGCATGATCGAAGGTTTTAGGATAGGCTCTAACGGTCGAGCTATGTTGGCCTCAAGCGACGGTAAAATCCAAGTCGCTCCTAAAGACTCTGTATTAGCCAGTCATACCAGTGGACAACTGCAGCAAGCCATCAGTGCAGGAAAAGCGGCTCCCATTATTACTGAGCTCACCGTTAATCAACACGCCTATTTAATCGGATCTTATTGGTTAGCAGACTTAGACCGCTTTGTGGTTGTTGAAATACCGAAGTCTCAAATCATCTCACCAATCATCGATCAATTTATTCAATCACTTCTATTTACGCTAATTTTTATCGCCGTAGCCTTAGTTATCATGCATTTTGTGGTCACCGCATTAACTAAGCCTATCCAACAACTAAGCAGCGAGATTGATCATATTGCTCAACATCTTGATTTAAATCACAAAGTTAATATTTTTGATGGTGCTGAGGTCGCGAATTTATCGCAAAAAATTAATCTTTTTATTGAGCGCTTCCGAGACTCATTAAGCTCCGTCAACCAGACGGTAGCAGAATCACAAGTGGCTTTTTTACAATTAAAGCATAACGCCAAAGAGACCAATCAAGCGACAGAGGAACAGCGTAGCGCCTTAGGAACGATTTCTCAAGCCAGCCAACATATTACAGAACGTACAGAAGAAGCCACGAGACTTGCTAACCATGCAGGGGAGCTTTCCGCCCAAGGCAATAGCTCATTACAAAATGCACTCTCTGCGATGCACAGCAGTCTTACCCACATAGAACAACTGGGTTCAAATATGGCCACGAGCCAACAAAGTTTGCAACAACTCAATAATCATATTGAAAATATTCTCCGCGTTCTCGAAGTGATTAGCTCTATTTCCGAGCAAACCAACTTATTAGCGTTAAACGCAGCGATTGAAGCAGCAAGAGCAGGAGAACATGGTCGAGGGTTTGCGGTAGTCGCCGATGAAGTACGTTCGCTTTCCCAGCGCACCAGTGAGTCTACCACCGAAATCCAAGACATTATCAATAAGCTTAGATCGGCATCGAATTCAGTAACCACACAAATTGAAGTCGTACATGAAAATAGCCAGCACAGTTTAACCACTCATCATCAGGCAGTAAAAGATGTGCAAGCATTAAATACGACTCTACAAGCACTTTTCTCAATGAACCAACAAATCGCTCAAGGTGCTGAAGAACAAAGTGCAGCGGTAGTAGAAATTAATCAAAGCATAGAAAATTTAAACGAACAAAGTAGCCGCACCGAACAACTGACTCAGCAAGGTGAACACTCAGTGATCGGCGTAGAAAAACAGATGACTCATTTAGCTGCTAAGATTAATCAGTTTAAAGGAATATGATGGGTTGATTTTTGCTTATGATTACTCGCTACGTTTTATAAAAAGTGGACGTAGCGAGTGTTTTCTATTGTCAAAAATATGCTACATCGGTGTATAACCACGCAGCATCATATCGTAAATCGGTTTAATCACAGATTCTTTTACTTTCCAAGCAAAGCGACTGCTTTTCAGAGGGTCAACGACTTGAAACGGTAATGCTGTCATCGGTTGAAGAGTGAAGTCAAACTCCCACAGCATTGCATGCCCCACATCTAAGATCATTGGGCATGACGTATAACCATCCCATTTTGCCATTAATGGTTCATCTTTTATTAGTGCTGTTAGGTTTTCTGTCACTACAGGAATTTGTGTTTTGACAGACGCCGCTGTCTTACCTATTGGCGTCCCTACATTATCTCCCAAGCCAAAAATATTGCTGTAACGCTTATGCTGCATCGTATACTGATCAACCTCTAGATAGCCCTTAAATTGCTCGTTATCGGCTAATGGTGATTCTCTGATGGTTTTGATAGCCGTCATAGGAGGAGCAACATGAATAAAATCCCAATCAACGGTATATGACGATTGATCGGCTAGTTGGAATGTGGCTTGTTTTTTACTGGTATCGACTGACGTTAAGGTATGCTGAAAATGTGAGTCAATAGCACGTTGCTGCCAAATCTCTCGTATCCGTTGATCAAACACTTTAACCGAAAAAAGGAAATTCTCTGCCGTAAAATAGTCAAAAGAAAAATTGTCCCGATGGCCAGCTTTAGCGACAAAAGACTCCACCAAATTGGTCGCTTTTAGCGGCGCTCCAGCACATTTCATCGCTCCCTGAGGTCGAGTAAAAACAGCTTTACCACCTTGACCATGAGCAAATGCTTGAGCTTGTTGATGACTCACAATTCCCGCCTGCGGACTGTAATAGATACTGGTAATTCCGTTTTGACCAATTTCTTGCGGATCAAACCCTTCAATGAGGTCATAACGAAGTTCAACACCCGTCGCAACAATCAAATAGTCATAATTGACCAGCAACCCCGTTTCAGTCACCACTTGATTCTGATCTGGCCGATACTCGACAACTGAATCCTCAATCCATCGTACACTCGCATCAATAAAGCGTTCATTGGCACTAATCACATCACTGACTTGTGTATAAACTCCGGCAAGTAACAATGTTTGGCCCGGTTGATACCAGTGAAAACCACGTGGCTCTATCACGGTTATCGTCGCACCGTCCAAATGATGCCCCAATTGGTTAGCAATACCTATTCCAGCGGCACCCCCCCCCACAATAACGATGTTGGCTTGAGTTTTGGTTTTATTTATCTGCCGATAACCGACGCCCACGGCGCCCACCGCCCCCACCCCAACACCCGCTTTAAGAAACGTCCTTCGTGAAATAGCCATAGTGACTCCTAACGTGTTTTTGCTTAACAAGCAACGAGTCGATTTCGTTTATTATCGAGCAAAATCATCGAGCATAATTTCAGGCTCAAAGTATTTAACGGCATAATCAGTACTGTCATATCAATCATGATCGACCATGAACATGATTAAACCACAGCGCGTTAAGTAAACTGAGCGTCTAATGATTACAAGGTTGAGTCCTTTGTAGAAAGAGAATATAAGCAACCCCTTATAAAGATAGTCAGTGTTTGCTCTTCATACCAATAGAGATTGATTTAATTCGTAGACTCAGTCACAAGCTTTTCGGTTTACAGTGTAAATCTCAACGCTCGTTTTACTGATGGCTCAGTTTACACTGTAAATCACGCAATAACTGAGCGAGGTTCTGACGTAAGACTTGCTCAGTTTGTTTGCGACCAGTGTAGCCATGTAAGGAAGCACACTCAGTCCAGGATCGCTGCTGAATGACTTTTTCAATCAGTAATTCATCGAGCACTATCGTTGGCTTACTCGCCGAATGAATCAAAAGCTTTTCAATCCAAACGGCAACACTCTCATAATTAGCTCCCCCCAAACTGTAACGAGCCAGCAGTTCGAACGGTAACTGACTCAGTGACTCACTCTCAGCTTCGCATAATAACAAGCGAACCGTATTAGCGGCTAAGCGCTGTAAGCTCTCTTTCAATTCATAAAGTAAGTGTATTTGAAACTGCCAACGAGCCCGAGAAAGCCATTCTACCTGTTGGCCATAAACCATAAGTAAAGAAAAACAGCCACTCGCTTGATCACGTTGTGAACCTAACTTGATACTATGAAAACCATTACGCTGCCAAAAATGGATAAGCTCGGCAGTAGCACCAAAGCTTGTCGCAATATAATCACAAGAGTGGTGCTCAATAAACTGAGACAGTAGTTGACTGCCAATACCCATATTTTGTCGTTGCGGATGAACCGCTATTCGCATCACTCGCCAGCACAGCTGCTGCGCAGCTTCCGTGATTCCCACTTGATTGGCTAATGTAATTGGAACAAGATGTCCTCGAGGACGACGCTGCCCCAACTGAATAGACTCAATTAACTCTTGGTCCAATCCGCCTTCTTGTACGGCTAATAGACACCCAACCAGACACTGCTGATGGCTAGCAACGTAGAGCGTTAGTTTTTCGTCACTCAATAAATGAAAGAGATCATTCGGCGAGGTTTGATAATGGGCATTAACTAATAAACCAAACACCTCTTTTAATAACGTTGGTGATGCCAATAACTCAGCTTTCGATACACTAAAATAGTCGATACTATCCAGAGTCAGTTCCGCTAAATCCGAGCGTAAATCATAATTAAGGAGAAAGGTCTCTCGATGCCAAGCCTCTAGAGGGTCTTGCGCAGCCCAACGAATAGGTTGGTGCAAATGTTGAAAATGAGTTTGTGGTCGATGTTGCGCTAACCAATCTTGGAATTTTAAGGTAAAGCCTCGGCCACATCCTTCATAACCATGAATAGTGGTAGAAAATACCGCTCGATTATAACGCTCAACAAAACGATATAAAAACGGTAGCGGCAGCGCTGCAGCCTCATCGACCAACAATAAATCACAGTCACACTCATGTTGCTCCAGCTCATCGGGAGCAACAAATCGTAATTGAGAGGCTTGATAATCAATTTTATCTTTACTTATCTTGGCACCAGGTAAACCTTGCGCTGCAAAATAAAATACTGGAGAAATCGCCGACAAGCGTGGAGCCGTAATAATGATCTTGATCGATCGCGATTGCATTAACTTGGCGGCAGCGATACCTAAAGCGCTACTTTTACCTCTACCACGATCAGCGGTGAGCAATAGTGGGCGCTTACGATGTCCAGTGATGACCCGGAGAATCGCGTCAACCGCTAATTCTTGCTCACTGGTATCACAGAAAACCGAAACAGTGGATGATATCGGAAGCGCAGGAATATGACTTGCAGACACAACCAGTAACTGCTCTAGTCCTCGCGTAAGCCAACAATTATCAGCAGCCGTAGGACTGACCCTGTGACCGATAATAAACAGCAGGCCACCACCAATCAATGTGCCTAATGCCGCGCTGAAACTATTCGCATCAAACCCTTGGCTAAAGTCAGCAATCATGACATGGCATTCTTGACCTAAAAGGCGTTGTCCTTGGTTATACGCCAACGTGGAAGCGGTGAAAAATGGCTCCCCACCTAATTGCACCACCACAAGATTTTCATCTAATGTGCTTAGCCATGTTTGAAGCAGAGGTCGGCTCCATGATAACTCGCCAGAAAGATAAACAGCAAAACGGTGATTACGCTGCTGTGCACAGTGTTGAAGAGATTGGAAGTAGTTAAGATAATCAGTTGTTAAAGTCGTCATACAAGATCACCGTTCATCATTATCAGGCAATGGTAGCACAAAGCTGACATGGATACGGAGTAGGCGTGTTGCCGATGAATAATATCGATGAACAATAATACTATCGACAAGGTTAAAAAAATTGTTCTTAACGATAAATTATATTTGCTTTATTGAAACAGAGATTTAACTAATTATGCACCTGAACACCAGCATTGGGCTGGACTTTAAGGAACGAAAATGCAATGAAATCTTTCATCAAAGGATTGGTCCTCGCAGCCGTCATTACCTCCACTCAAGTGAGTGCACAAGCACAAAGACTGAATGTTTACGCTTGGGGTGGCTACCTGCCAGAAAAATCACTCAAACAGTTTGAAGCTCAAGAAGGGGTTTCGATCCATTATTCAACCTTCGAGAATAATGAATCCATGTACACCAGACTCAAACTTCTTAAAGGCAGCGGATATGATGTAGTTTTTGCCTCCGCTTATTTTATTGAAAAAATGGCTCGTGAAGGGCTATTGAGCGAATTGGATCATGCACAAATTCCAAACATGAAAGATGCTATGCCATCGTTATTAGGTCAAGCGCATGATCCAAAAAACCAGTATTCTTTGCCCTACATCTGGGGGATTACTGGCCTTAGCTACAACGCTGCTTATTTGCCTAACGGAATTTCTCGCTGGGCCGATCTGTGGGACCCGAAATATGTCCGTCAAGTCATGCTGATTGATGATATGCGTGATGTATTTGGTATGGCACTGAAACTCAATGGATTTAGTATCAATACCCAAAACGAAGCAGAAATAGAAAAGGCTTATCAATCATTGGTTGCCTTAAAACGTAATGTGTTGCTGTATAACTCTGATGCGCCGCATGTACCTTATGTTTCTGGCGAAGTCGCCCTAGGCATGCAGTGGAATGGCAACGCTTTCCAAGGCCAAGAAGAGCTACCAGAGCTCACCTTCGTGATGCCTGAAGAAGGTGCTGTACTATGGATGGATAACTTTACCATTCCTTCCGGTAGTAATAATAAAGCACTAGCGCATAAATTTATTAATTTTATGTATCAAGCTGAGAATCAAGCCGAAATCGTAAATAGTTTAGGCTATGCATCGGCAACCCAATCAGGAAGAGCTTTATTAGCGGACGAATTACGTAACAATCCATCGATTTTCCCTTCTGATGAAGAGATGCAAAAAGGCGAATTTATTAACGATGTTGGCCCAGAAGCCCTCGTTATTTATGAACGCTACTGGCAGCGTCTGCGTAATCAATAACCGTCCATGCACTTAAATAAAAAAAGACAGCCCATAAGATGGGCTGTCTTTTTTATGTTCAAAGAAAACGATACCGAGTTAGCTAAGTTTCTTTTCGAGAAAGTCTAAAATCTCTTGAGCCAATTGATCATCAACTTTTTGGATATTCAGCGTTAATAGCGGCCCCTTACGTTGATAATTTACTCGGCCTTTGACTAGCTCAATTTTATTATTCAGCGTTTTTTTCGGTGGCGAAAGTTGCTCTATCCAAGATTCTATCGTTTCTGTGACCTCTTTGGTGATCCGAGTAACCCCTTGAGACTGACAGTGTTGCCAAACAAAGCCGTTGGCTTGCTGGCATTTATCCAACAACTCTTTTTGCTGATCAGGTGTTAATTCATTAAATTGCTTATGTAATTTAACGATGGTCGGTCGACCAAGTTCAACCACATTTGGGTAAGCTTGTAACAGGGCTAGAGGTAGTGAAGCCGCCTTTAGCGCTCCACTGACTAATGCCTCACTGCACTGAAACATCTTGGCCAATGCTTTTTGATCTTCTGCTGCTCCACTATCAAGCTGAGCTTGCATTTCTTTGCCTTTTTCATACAGAGATAAGGGCTTATGTGCATTCGCTACATCAGACAAAAATTTAGCATGATCGCTAGTGATATTATTGGCGACATAAACTAAAAAATCTTGCTTGGCAATCAAACACGATTTACGACGGCGGCTACCATCTAGGATCTCAATTTGTCCATTCTCAAGCCGGCGACCGACAGCTGGATATTGCTGCCCACGCTCACGTAACGTATTGAGAATATCAGCCAACGCATGTTCATTAAGGAATGATTGCTCACGCGCATTTTGAGTGAAAACAGAAGTGCGACTATCAATTTCTGAAGCCGGTATACGAATAAGTTCAAAAGTTACCATCGCTTCACCGGCAACGGTTAACTCAATGATCTGCGCTTGAGCTTTAGCGGCGGCTTGTGCCTCTTGCGGGGTAGAGGCCCGTCTTTTATCGGCTTTACCGAACAATTTAGCGTTCAGATCAGATGTTTTTATGGCCATGAATTACTTACCCCTGATTTAAAGAAAGCCAATGTGAATGCAAAACACGCTCTAGCTCAAGTGCGCTTTTTTGCACCGCGTCTTGCGCTGTGGCTAAGGTTTTTTTACCGCCCTCAAAATCACTCGTCGTTAAATCAAACACGGTACTGTAGGTATCGGCACAAGTTTCAAAAGCACGGCTGCGTGGAATAGTAGCCATCATCACTTGCTCGCCTAATAAATAGTTCATCTCAGTTAATACAGAAACTTGCTTTTTATTATCGTCTTCAAACATCGTTGGCATTAAACGAACAAACTCTAGCCCTTTCCAATCATCTGGAAACATTTCATAAACCGTTGGCAAATGCTGGAAAAAATTCACGGTTGATGCCCAGTCAAGACGTTTTGCCGCACAAGGGATCAGTAATGCATTTGATGCGTACATAGCGTTCCACACCAAAGGATCAACGTGTGGCCCAGTATCAATCATGATAATGTCAAATTCATCAGCAATTTTATCAATCAGCTTCTCTTTCAATAAACGAACAATGTCTAACGATTGATTTTTAGACAGTGATTGCCAAGCTTCAGCGTTAAACATCGCGTCTTCAGGGAAAGCTGAAATGGTTTTTAAATTAGGGTATTGAGTGGGCAGTAACACATTTTTTTTCAAAAATGCCGTGTCTATCTCGGTTCCTTCCGGAAAATTATCGAGCATAATATCAACCGCAGAATAGATATTACTGTGTTCTGCCAAACTAATTTGAGGATTCAAAAACAGACGTAAAGACCCTTGAGGATCTAAGTCAATCAGGCAAATACGATAACGTTTATCCAAATTTAACGCTAAACAAGCGGCTAAATGAACCGCTGTCATCGATTTACCCGTTCCGCCTTTTTGGTTTTGAACATTAATGATCCAAGGCTTATTCTCGGTATTTTTCTTGCGCTGATGAAATTTCAATACACCAGCGGCATCCATAAGCATGTGTGCCTCGGCTAATGAAATCGAGTAGTGGTTTGCATTATTTTTAGTAAATTGATGGCCTGCCGCTTCTAACTTGGCAATCGCCTCATCGAGTTTACGTCGAGTTAAGCCCGAACGAGTTTCCATTAATGCTTTTGACATCGGAGGGAAATGTTCATCTCTACGCTCTTCTAATACAATCTCTATTCGATCTGCTTGCACCTGCTGAGTTTGCTCGGCAAGCCTGTAGAGATTTTCTATCGTTTGTTCTCTTTTCATAGCCATTCTCATCATCTGTTATTAAGCACCATTGTACAGCAATATACACACGATACAATAAAAAGGTGAACATACAATTCAGGACAACAATCACAATAAATAGAACTTTTATCACCAATAAAAAAACAAATGACAAAATGCTGACAAAACTTTCGCTTTATTACTAAGAATTGTGGCCACAAAAAACAAAATCATAAAAATGTCACAGCGTCACTTATTTACAATGTAAACTCTATTTATCGACATAGAAGGGAAGTTAATTATCAATCAATAAAATCCAGCAAAGAAATAATCTCCACTGGATCATTGATGCTATCGCTGGCTACAACATAAATCCTACCTTAAAGCAATCACAACATACATCACATCATCGGAACGATTATTCACTATCGATAAATTACGGTTGATGTCATTTCAACCATAACATCACATAAACACAACGGCCGTAATTCAATGATCATCTCACTTACGACGAAGGTAAACGTTCCTTTTGCGTCATATAAAACGTCAGCTTTTTCCCGTAGATATACGATGATACTCCAAAATAAATGAACACCGCTTAAATACTATTAAGTTGATTAAGTAGGGGCAGGGAACCTAATCCGGAAGCATGATCATGGGTTAACTGATGATCATGCTTCTGAGGTAAATCCTACCTATAGGAAAGATGATCAAGGGGAAAAATCAACTAATGGTGTTAATTTTGATCCATTAATCCTAAGATCCAAATCCGGAAAGATGATCAAGTGCAGAATAATCACCGGAAGCATGATGAAAAACGATTAATTTACGGAAGATGTCAATTACAATCAGGCTTTATCCAACATCTCTCTTTCATCATTACCAATAAAATCAGCAATAGAAACAATACAAAATCATCATCACTAACATGATCATGCTTTCGGAACACCAGAAAATAAACCAATAAACAGCGAACGTAAAAATGATAGCCCAAGATGGTATAACCGAATACAAAATTGTCGGCCAATACAGTCAAAGATCAACAAATATCGATTTGGTGATCATGCTTCCTAGTATTTTTAGCTGTTAATAAACCGTATGTTTAAGAAAAGAAGCAGCAATGCTCAGCCGCTTGTGGATAACCTGTAGAGAAACCGTGATCATTGATCCGTTATAACAATGATCATTGATTCGCAAGCAACATGATCATACTTCGAGAAAAAGATGATCATGCTTTCAAATCATCATTGATCATCGTTACGTTTACTCCATGATCATGCTTCTTAAGTGTTAAACTTTTATCTAATAAAATACAATGGGTTAGCTGGATAAAACCGTTCAGATCATATGATCAACTTAATCAATATAGATCAGAATAATCAAAAAGATCAGTTATTTAAAAAACTGAAATTTTCCTTTATTTATGATCTTTTTTTGATTATGCTCTTGGAACTATGGCGATATTACGGCTTGTGTGATACGGAACGAATCATGGCATCAGAAGAAAAATTGTTAATCAAAGCACCACGAAGCCACAAAGATGGACATCTTTTTGTCGTCTCAGAAACCGCGGTAGATTGGATCGAACAATATCAACATTTCAAAGGTGTCACTAAAAGTATCATTGAATTGTTAAACTTAATCTCTCTAAGAGGTTTTCGCAGTAAAGATGGACTGGTATCGACAACAGAATTGATCGAAGCGACAGATGGTCAGCTAACCAGGGCTGCCATTCAGCAAAGATTACGCGCTGCTGTTGCGATAGGACTGTTTAAACAAATCCCTGTACGCTTTGAAGAAGGGTTAGCAGGCAAAACGATGCTGCATCAATTTGTTAATCCTAACCAGTTGATCTCTGTACTCGGTTCCACAAGTCTTATCACTGAATCGGTTAAACAAAGTGAAAAACGCAAACGCTCAAAAGCACTGGCACAAACGCAAGTAAATCAACGTTTGTTACACGAGCATGGCCTTAATACACCTCCAGCGATGAAAGATGAAGCTGAGCAGTTTGTTGTTTCTCCGACTAATTGGGCAGGGATTATTGATCAAGCGTTAGCTCCACCACGCACACGTAAAAGTTATCAAAAATCGATGGTGTCAATTTCTGGTACTCGTGCTGTTATCGAAACACGCTCATCAAAAAATATTATGACCGTTGATGATCTCATGACGTTATTTGCCCTGTTTACATTGACGGTACAATACCATGATCATCACCAAGAAGATTATCAGCTCAACGCGAAATACGTCCCTAATAAAACCCCGCTGTACATCACTGACATTTTATCGTTAAGAGGCAAAAAAGACAGCGGCCCAGCGCGTGATTCGATCCGAGATAGCATTGATAGAATTGAATTTACCGATTTTCAGTTACATGAACTAACCGGACGTTGGCTCAGTGAGAATATGCCTGAAGGCTTTAAAAGTGATCGTTTTCGCTTTTTAGCTCGAACGATCACCGCGTCCGAAGAAGCCCCAACAGAAGGCAGTGATGGTGAGATCCGTATTAAGCCAAACCTGTATATTCTGGTATGGGAGCCATCATTTTTTGAAGAGTTAATGACGAAAGATTATTTCTTTCTGTTTCCACCAGAAATTCTTAAACAACATACATTAGTCTTCCAACTCTATTCTTATTTTCGTAGCAGAATGTCACGTCGCCATACTGATACGATGATGCTCAGTGAGCTTAATCAGAAATTAGCTCGCAATATTGAATGGCGACGATTTTCGATGGATCTGATCCGTGAACTAAGACGATTATCCAACGATCAAAATAAGATCGGTGATTTTAACGTTAATTTATGGGGTTACCATTTAACGATTAGTGAGTTAATTGAACAGGATAAAGTACTGGATTATCAAGTGGCTATTAAATGTGATGTTGAAGAAGTGCTACGTTATTCCCGCGCGAAAACCACCAACGCGGGTAAGCGCAATATGGCGCCAACGTTACCTAATCCATTACGAAATGAAATGGTTTCCAAACAAAGACTTCAAGAATTGTCGGAAATTATTGATGGTGAATTTGAACCAATACAGCGTAAACCCTCAACGCCTCGTGGCCGATTGGGCCGACGCGTGAAGTTACGTAAGCATCTGGTTGAGATTAACGCTGATGAAATTACTATCACCCTCTCTAAATATACCTCTGCAGAAGCGCTAGAACGAAGTATAACGGCTTTAGCTGCCATGACCGGCCATGCCCCTTCATCTATTCGTGAAGAGTGCCAGGAATTGATTGATAAGCTTGATTGGCTAAAAGTGGATGATTGTGTCGTACCTTACAGTACCTTAAGTAAGGTCATTGAGTTGTATAATACTCAGCACCGTAATAAGCACCTCTCTATTGAGCGATTGATCTCGGGTTTAGCCGTTCGTCGTAAGGTATGTAAATTGGTCTACGAAGAGCATATTGACGATAGCGTATTCCGAGCATTAGACGAAGTGGCCATCGGGATTTGATGCACCGCGATTATCGCAAAGGCTGTTATAACATCAACATAACCGCAAAACTTGCTTGATCATGCTTTCAGCCTTGTTGATGATTGCCTATTTAACGAACTGATCGCCGAAAATATTTTTCGGCGCTAGTTGATTTAGTGAATTTTTTACCGATAATCCGCTCGATGTACTTCTATACTCAGGGTGAGCAAAAAATAATTGAGTCATTTATCGATTATGATAAATGACCCCTTGCTTAAGTCACACTCTTGCTAAAATCTGCTTAACAAGGTTTTGGCCTTTTGTTACAGATAACTCGTTCCTAGCATGGTTTGTTCGGAGGTTGCAATGTCTATAAATTCAATTGACCATGATGAAATGACTAACATCGCCAATAAATGGGATGTGGATGTTACGGAAGAAGCAGAGATGCAGCGTCCTAATAAAACGCTCAAATCTGCACAAGCTCGTCGACGTATTGAAATGCTGCGCGATATTCGTGAAAGTGGTTTAACCATTGAGGAAGCCAAAGAGTTAGGTCTTCTTCATTAACTCAATGATAGATATGGCGTTTGCAGAGTCACCAGTTGTCCTCTGCAAATGGTTTGCGGTTAAAGTGTATAAAACCGTCAATAAAGTAGGGTAGCGGATGCTGCCCTTTATTTTTGATGGTTTCTTAGCGTAAAGCGCTCCAAAGCGCGATTTTGACTCTTAATTTTTATCATTCCTATGCTATATTTCGCATCACGTTTTTACTGATTGTGGGTTTACTAATGTCTTTTAACCTTGCGTTGTTGGATGCAGAGCAGAAAAATAAAATAGAGCTTGATAAACAGGCTTCTTTTCTGGTTTGGCAGATCAAGCAGGCTAAATGTGGGCCGGAAGAGATCACTAAGCAGCTAACCAAGCTAGTTTCTGAACAAGAGAAAACTTGGTTTCAACAATCAGTAGATAAGTACAAACGAGTAATGGGCGTAGCGTAGCGTTCATGATTACACAGCCAAGATCACTCTTGATTGCTGCAACCATCGCATTTAATTGAATAAGAGAGAAGATCCCGATGGGAAGAAGTTTTGAAGTGCGCAAAGCCTCGATGGCGAAAACTCAAGGCGCAAAAATTAAAGTTTATTCGAAATACGGTAAAGAAATTTACATGTGTGCAAAAAATGGCGGCACAGATCCAGATATGAACTTATCTCTACGCCACCTGATCTCTAAAGCGAAAAGAGATCAAGTTCCTGCTCACGTTATTGAAAAAGCCTTAGATAAAGCAACTGGCGGCGGCGGTGAAGATTACCAACCTGCTCGTTATGAAGGTTTTGGGCCTGGTGGTGCGAGTGTGATCGTCGATTGCTTAACGGATAACGGTAATCGTACTTATCAAGATGTTCGTCAATGCTTTGTAAAAACAGGGGCGAAGATTGGCACACCAGGTGTGGTAGCACACATGTTTGATCATCAAGCCGTCTTTCAATTTAAAGGCAGTGATGAAGAAGCGATCCTTGAAGCGTTGATGATGGAAGATGCTGATGTAACGGATATCGAGTTAGAAAACGATGTCATTACCGTGTTCGCACCTCACACCGAGTTTTTCAAAGTGAAAACGGCACTGGCTAATGCTTTTCCTGATTTAGTCTTAGATGTTGAAGAAATCACATTCGTGCCACAAAACCATACAAGTGTTAGTGGTGAAGATGCTGAAAAATTCCAAAAATTCTTGGATTTGTTAGATGATTGCGATGATGTACAACAGGTATATCATAATGCTGAAATCAGTTAATCCATAAACTACGATAGCCGAGCTTGCCTCGGCTTTTTTACGTCCTTAGCATGTCAATCTTATTCAATATAGGGAAATTATTATGAAAGTCAGTTTTCTCGGTTTAGGCGTGATGGGTTATCCGATGGCAGGGCATTTAGCCAATGCGGGTTTTGAAGTGAGGGTTTTTAACCGTAATCAGCAAAAAGCCATTAATTGGTCTCAGCAATTCTCAGGCCACGCGGTAATGACCATCGCTGAATGTGTCGCTGATGCTGATGTCGTATTGATGTGTGTCGGTAATGACGATGATGTCCGCAGCATTACGCTTGGCCAGCATGGCGCGCTATCAGCAATGAAGCCAAATGCTATGCTAGTCGATCATACTACGACGTCCGCTGAGCTTGCCCGAGAGCTTGCCCAAGCGGCGAAAGAGCATGGAATAAGCTTTATGGATGCTCCGGTCTCTGGCGGACAAGCTGGCGCTGAGAATGGGCAATTGACCATTATGTGTGGTGGAGAGCAAACGCTATTTGAAAAGTTGCAACCTGTTTTTGCCGCTTATGGTCGTTCTGCAATACGGATGGGGGAGGTTGGTCAAGGGCAAAGTGCTAAGATGGTCAATCAAATTTGCATCGCAGGCATCTTAAATGGACTGTCTGAAGGCTTGTTATTAGCTGAAAAAGCAGGCTTAGACGTTCCAACCATGATCGCTTGTTTAAAAAATGGCGCCGCAGGCTCTTGGCAAATGGAGAATCGTGCAATCAGTATGGCTGAGGATCGCTTTGATTTTGGTTTTGCTATTGATTGGATGATCAAAGATCTGCAATTTTGTCTTGATGAGGCTGAGCGTCATGGCTTGTGTTTACCGATGACCGAAGCAACAGCGCAACGTTATCGTGATTTGTCTGCTCAGGGGCTTGGCCGGATGGATACCTCGGTTTTAATCAAAGCACTTAGGGATTGATCTTTTACCGCTGACGTCTCTTAGTCATCATGCCCAAACAAAATATTTCATAAATTTGATTTGGGCATTGATGCCGTTATCGTTGTTTGATCAATCATTGGCCTCTTCTGTTGATCAGCAAAGCTATTCGCTCTATGCCACAAACTGAACTATATTTTTATGCATAGGGTTTGTTACTCTTGTGATGTTCTTTGTTCATTCTTATCAGTGGGGTGGATGGAATAATCAAGGCTGACAGACCCTAGTCGTCTAAAAATAAATAGCACGCACAGTCAGTGAGGCCGAGTATGAGAGTACTGATCATCGATGATCATGCGACCAACCGAGAATTGTGCCGTATTATGTTGAGTCATATTACGCCGCATGTTGATCTTTTTGCCGATGGCCAAGGGGTGGTTGCGGCGATGAAAAAGATGGATCCTTTGCCCGATATTATTTTGCTCGATGTGATGATGCCGGTAAAAGATGGATTTACGACAGCAAAAGAGATCCGGGCGGCTTTTCCTGAACAACATATTCCTATTCTGTTTCTCACTGCCTTAGATGATCAAGATTCCTTTGCTCGCTGTCTTGCTCTGGGTGATGATTTCATTCCTAAGCCGATTGAAAAAGGTGTCTTATTAGCCAAAATACAGGCGCATTATCGGATTGTAAAAATGCATCAGCAACTGATCTCTCAGCGTGATCAGTTACAGACTTTCCAAGATCAAGTCCAGCATGATTACTCTGTGGCTGAATCGATTTTTAGTAACTTAGTCGAAGAGATGAGCACACAAATCGACCCCATTTATGGGATTCATTATATCTCTACTCCTTCAACGATTTTTAACGGAAATTTAATCTTGGTGGCTCGGCGTCGCTATGGTGGGATATACGTTATGATCGCGGATTCAAGCGTCGATGGCTTGCCTGCTGCGATTGCTAATATTCCTGCGACTCGTGCTTTTTTTGCATTAGCGGAACGGGGCTGTGCATTGAGCGAAATGGTTGTTGAGCTTAATCAAGAACTGGCGACATTCTTACCCCCGAGTATTCATATTGCTGCTAATTTATTTGAGATACACTCCAATGGTTTTGAAGTTTCTTGGTGGGGGGGAGGAATGCCTGACGGTTATATATTATCGCCGAATCGTCAGTTGGTGAAACGCTTAGCATCGACACATCAACCCTTAGGGGTTCTACCGAGTGAAATGTTTCGCTGTGATATCAAACACTTTAAACTTTCACCTGGGCAGAGCATTGTCTGCTGCACGAAAGGTGTTATTGAGACCCGTAATCAAGAAGGTGAGATGTTCGGTCGTAAGCGACTGGAAACATTATTGACTCAAGCATCGACACAATCGTTTATCAGCCTGATTGATTCGGCGGTGCACGCTTTTTCATCAGCAAGACAAGATGAAGATCTGTCCATTCTTACTTTATCTTTTCCGATCATCAATGCGCAAAATGTTCAGCCGATCCTCAGCTCTTCTCCCAGTCTAATTCCTTGTAAAAGTGAACTCTACTTTTCCTCTTCGGTGTTAAAGCAGATCATCTTAATGAACGAAGTTCGTTTATTTTTAAAAGGGATGATTCAAGTTGGCGATCATTTAGATTTTATCTGCTCGATTTTATCGGAACTCTTCACGAAGATTATTGAACAAGGTTTACTTGGTCTTTCTACCGAGCTGAAAGATCATCCAGATGGTTTTGTTCTTTATCATCAACAACGGGAGCAAGGACTGCAGGAACTGGCTGACGATTATTGGATCCGTTTTCAGGTCGATTATCAACCTCAACAGCAGCGGATACTGTTTATTCTTGAACATAATGGACACCCGCTGACGGATGTTAATACCGAGCAAACGGATCGGATGCACGACGATCAAGATTTATTGTTTGCAACGGAGCTATGTGAATCGATTCGTTATATAAACCACGGTCAGAAAATTCAAGCCGTGTATCGTTTTGATAGTCGGTATGCTTTTCCAGATGTCTCTTTAGTGATTGAAGACCAGGGGTACTAAACCAATCGTATTGGTCTTTAATTGGGCCTTTTCCTTGTCATCAAGCCGATATCCAGTGATGGGGGCCTTAATTTGAACATCGAATTATTTAGTGATTCAGGCATTTTTTATACACTGCTCTTTAATCCAAAGAGATGCTGTAAGGTTGAGTATTATGTGGAAGGATCTGATTACTCTCTCGGAAGACAAGGGCCGCGTTATTGCGCGCTTGCCGAGCGATAGCAACGCAACCCCGGAATTAGCTCAAGCAGGATTGAGTGAGTCCTTAGCACGATTAGGGGCGGGGAAATTCTATGTGCTCGAAGATGCTGTCAATCGTTTTATCAATGGTGTTAAAGAAGGTAAAAAAGAAGCTCGAGAAGGTATCATCATCGCAGAAAAAAGAAATGCGACTGTTGAGGTTGTATTAAGTGAACAAGACATGCTGGCCAGTATGGTGGTGACCGGAGCTTATGGAGGGCGTGGTCTTTATGGTAGTGAGTTAGTGCATGCTTTGGCTCAAGCGTATGTGATTAAAGGTATAAATAAACAAGCTTTGAAAAAAGTTTTACTGGTGAGTAAAACGTTAAAACCTGGAGAAACGTTTACCCAGCCGATTGCTCAGGGGAAAGCGCCGATCCAAGGCCAAGATGTACAATTTTTACCCTTAGTAGACGATGTGACAACCCGCATTTTAGCACCACAAAAAACCGCTGATCCGCATAAAGTTGACATGAGAAATTTGGGCGAAACGATCACTGTTGAGGAAAATGATCCGGTGATGCGCCGCAAGCCAGCCACTCAAGGTGAACCCGGTTTTACCGTTTTAGGGAAAGTGATCCCAGCTAAACCAGGTAATGAAGGAGTACTGGTTGCTGGTAAAGGGACATATATCTCCCCTAATGATCCTAATTTATTGCTCGCTAGCTTATCTGGAATGCCGATCATTAAGAATAAAACGGTCGATGTAGAAAGCGCCTTATGCCTCAATAATGTCAGTGTTGCAACTGGTCACGTAAAATTTAAGGGCAGTGTAGTCATTGCTGGAGATGTAGAGCCGGGGATGATCGTTCGCGCTACAGGTTCTATTGTGATTGGGGGATTTGTTGAATCGGCAGATGTACAAGCTCAAGGTGATATTGAGATAGGTAAAGGGATTATTGGGCATACGGTTTATGATGATGAAGCGAAAACCTGTGTGGTCAAATCAGGCGGCAGTATTAAAGCCAATTATGCACAATTTTCTGAGTTACAAGCAGCGGAAAATATTCAGCTTTCTGTGCATAGTCTGAGTAACGATATTCGTTGTGGGGGGGATTTAACCGTTTTAGATAAAGCGGAAAAACAAGGCACACTAAGCGGTGGCAGCGCTAAAGTTGGTGGAAAGGTTGTTTGCTTTAACCTTGGAGCCGAAGGCGATGCTGCCACTATGTTAGAGGCTTTTGCGCGTTATGGATGGTACCGCGACCGAATTGCCAAACATAAAGAGTATTATAAGCAGGCTCAAGAGAGCACGATGGAAGTGATTCGCCGAGAATTAGAATTTAAAAAACGCCCAAAAGCTGAACGTAATGAAGAGGAAGCGTCACAGATTGAGCAACATAAGGCGCAATCAAGTGAGCGAATGGAAAAAGTTAAGGTAGCGGTCGACTTGTTAAATGAAGAGTTTGAACAGATGCTGGAAATCAATACCATTGAAGTCAAAGGTAAGGTATTCACCCACGTGACGATTCAATATGGTGACGAAAAAGTGGTGACGAAGCGGGTTCATGGGCCTTCGATGATTATGTTTAATCAGCATGAAATTAAGTTTTCTTCCAAATTGGATCAAGAAGATATTGGCATTTAAGCCTGATATTTTGCACGTTGAGATATCAGCGTGCGAAATCAATCCGTTCTACTTGAGATCGTTAGGCTATCAGCGCACAATCATAGCCAAAAAGAGGAGTAGACATGGATCTTTCAGATATTCGTCGTGAGTACACACAAGGTGGATTACGCCGCAAGGACTTATTGCTCGATCCGATCGAGCAATTCAATTTTTGGCTAGAGCAAGCGATTAATGCAGGGCTTGCAGATCCAACGGCAATGACGGTGGCGACTGTAGATGACGATGGTCAGCCTTTTCAACGTATTGTTTTATTAAAAAATGTTGATCAGCAAGGTTTTGTGTTTTACACCAACCTAGCAAGCCGTAAAGCGCAGCATATTGAACACAATCATCGCGTCAGTTTGCACTTTCCTTGGCATCCTTTAGAGCGTCAAGTGCACATTACTGGCGTCGCGGAAAAACTGACTGCCTTTGAGAACATGAAGTATTTCACTTCTCGTCCGAAAGAGAGTCAACTGGCTGCATTGGCGAGTAAACAGAGTAGCCGCATCTCAGCTCGTGGTGTATTAGAAGGTAAGTATCTAGAACTGAAACAAAAATTTGCTAAAGGAGAAATTCCTGTGCCTAAGTTCTGGGGGGGCTATCGAATCAAACCGCAAAGTATTGAGTTTTGGCAAGGTGGTGAGCATCGCCTACATGATCGTTTTCTATACAGTAAATCTGAACAACAGTGGCAGATAGAGCGTCTCGCACCATAGCTAGGCACGACAAAGGGGATAATATGACTATTATCCCCTTTGTCGCCTTTATACTGTCGCTACAGCTCGCGTAGGACGCGAAATCCGAGATAGTTAGCCGATGTAGAAGGTGAGACAAAAAGCTGATGATAAGCTTTAGCCATTTCAGGGGAGAAACTCCACGCCCCACCTTTAGCTATACCGGGATTATCAGATGTCCATTGCCAAATGTTGCCGACCATATCGTAGAAACCTAATGGGTTTGGTGAAAATGCCATAACGGGGGACGTTTGCTTATTTGACCATGGTGTGCCACTCCATCCTGTGTTGGCTTGACCGGCTCCAAAATCATTCCCCCACCAGTAATCGGTTCTTCGCCCTGCACGGGCGGCCACTTCCCATTCATCTTCACTCGGTAAGCGATAACGAAACCCTGTTTGTTGGGTTAGCCAATTGGCATAAGCTCTAGCATCGCTACGACTGATACAGACGGCTGGCGATTGAACGGTTTGTTTAAAGCCTGGGTTTTGCCAGTGACTTCCCGATACCGGAGCAACGGTTGTCCCTTGTACGGCCAGACAGATATTTTTCAGTTCAGCATCAGTTTTATAACCCGTTTGCTGCACAAATTGTTTAAATTGTCCCACGGTGATTGGCGTTGCGCTAATAGCGAAAGCATGATCAAGGCGAACTTGACGAGAAGTATTCTCTCCCAGTAGGTATTCTCCTGCGAGTAAAGTGATCATCTGTGGGGCTTGCTGAGTATTTTTTAAGGTATCAGCGAATTTATCTCCCGCTTTTACCTCATTAACAATTTCACGTAATACCGCTCGTAAGGTGTGATCGCTACTGATATTGACCTGTTGATCAAATGGGTGGAAACCTTCTTTTTTGATAACGACATGGTGTTGACCAGTAGGGAGCATGATTTCAACAGGAGTACTACCATAACGGACACTATTAATCGTGACCTGATCGTTATGCTGATTGGAACGAATCATGACATTAACCCAAGCCACTTCTTTTTGTTGATTTGGATGGCTACCATCACTAGGAGCGAAGCAATATTGGCTATCAATATTGAGTAATGTACAAGGCACGTTTTCGGCAGGTCTTGCATCCAATTGTGCTTCAAGTACCGTTTTAAAGCGGTTGCCATCATAAAAACCAGAATCAACGGTTTTATGTCTGAGCAAGTGAATGTTGAGCGAAACGGCGGCGAGGTGCTGTTTGATCAACGGCGCTTCAGTGGTCTCTTCTATTAACCACGTTTGAAATTGATTGACGGCCTTTTGCTGAGCTAAATCAGTGGTTTGTTGGCTACACTGTGCCAAAGTCATTGTGGCATGACAGACATTGGTAAAGCTGACTTTTTGTTCTCCGACACGACTCAATTCTGCTCGTAATCGCTCTGCTCTTGCTCGGAGTCTATCTTGATCCAATTGAGTAATTTTTTGTTGGATAGCGTCTTGGCTAGCTTGTAATTGAACGAGCTGATTTTGCATTTCTTGCAAGGTTTGTTGAGCAAGCAAAGTGTCTTGTTGATTTTTCTTAACTTCAGACCAAGCCGTTTGGTAAGCGTGTTGTGAACCGCTAATGTCTAATTGCGGTTCATCAATCATTTTCAAATAATCACGTTCTAGGGCTGTTTTCGCTGAATTGAACACGGTATTGAGTTGTTTAGCTAAGGCAGTTAAACGAGCGAGTTCAGCTTGCTGAGTGTCCACCACCGTTTGCTGATGTTGAGTTGCTTTCTTCGCTTCTTGCCACTGGGTATGATGCGTAAATAATGCGTCATCAATCGCCATGACTGAGGAAGGTGTGCCTTCAGCTAACGTGGGTGCTGTCACTAAGCAAGGTAAAAGTGCTAATAACAGAACGGGTAAACCTGGTCGCATTGTTGCCTACTTCAGTTAAGTTTTTGAAAATTATTGTCGCTATTCTAAACGAAAACGCCGTTTTGTCAGAAGTCATCTTTCAATAACTTAGGACCAAAACGGCGTTTAAACGACAGCTTTGTGAAATCAGACCAGAAAACGAGTCGATTTACAGGAATTAATCGTTTCTACTAGGGCGAAGTCTTACCCAAATAGTGTCATTTCCGTTGATTGTGACGGTTTGATTATAGGTTTCAAATCCGTCTTTAGTCACAGAAATTTGATGACGTCCTGCGGGTAAAACGACTTCCACAGGCGTACTGCCGTATTGTATACCGTTAATAGTGACGGAATCATGATATTGATCTGAACGAATGGTTACATTGGCCCACTGTTTTTCATTTTTGCTATTGACGGTTTCAGTTGCATTTTTTAAGCAATAGCGACTAGATACGTTTAACAGTTTGCAGGCGGCAACGGCTTCTGGACGTGCTTGTAGCTGAGCCTGAATATGAGTGAAATACTCGTTGTTCCCTTCAAATCCACTACGGATCACTTGGCTTTCTTGAACGTGAATATTGAGTTCAACGCCACGCAGATTTTGCTTAGCGATGACCGATTCAGTCAAGTTATCAAGTAATTGCTCTCTGAAGGTATTCACAGCACGCTGACGAGTCAATTGTTGACCTTGATTGGCACACTCACCCAGCGTCATACTGGTCGAACACGTAGTCCGAAAGCTTGCTTCTAGCACGCGACTTTGACGCAGCTCAGCTTCTAGGCGCTTAACTCGTGCATCAATCTTGCTCTCTTGCAAGTTAGTGAATTCGGTTTTCAAACGAGCATGACGCTGCTTCATTTGAGATAAACGCATATCACTTTCTGTCATCGCTTGCTGATTAGTAAGTTGCTCCGATTGGTTTTGTTTCACATCGGCCCAAGCTTGCTGATAGCGCTGTTGAAAGGTGACTAAATCGGTGTCTGGATCTTCAAGAAGGCGATTATACTGTTTGTCCAGAGCAGATTTTGCCCGGTTTTGCCGTGCATTAAGCTCATCACTTTCACGTTTTAAACGTGCCTGTTCATTTTTAAGTTGTTGAAGTTGAGCTCCTTCCGCTTCAAATTCTGCAGCGATAGTGTCAATTTCACTTTGTTTAATGGTTATTTTTTCATCGATGGCGGCCACAGGATCAACCTGTGTAACTTCTTCCGCGAACACCGATGCCGATACCCACAGAGGGCTTAGCGCAAGCAGTAGCGCTGGGAGGTGATATTTGATCATTAGGTCCCTGCAACAATTAACATAGCCACATTATAGTGGAGAAAGACAAACTTTTGACAGCGTTATCAATACGCTGGCTCATCGCAAAAAATTCTCATCCTGAAGGCACAATTGTATACAAAATCTAGTGAGTAGGTTACTGATTTTGTATCTTTTATAAATGTACTTACTCCATTTTGAGCAGATTCTTGAAATATGCAAGCACCGATTTCCGATCTGCTTTAACGTTTTTTAATTGGATACTCATTGACCGTAATTTATGTGCACTTGATCATTGTTCCGAGGCATTAAATGAATGGTTCGGGAGCTAATTTTATCTTTCGTTTACGGTCTTGATACGGAGATGAGACTTATTTCACTATCAAGCTTGGTTTCTGATAAAAATGTTATAACATGCACAAAGGTCATCCCATGGTGCAGTGCTCATGAGTCAATATTTAGTGAAGAATCCAGAAAGAGCCAAACTTTTGTCGCCTCGTCCGGCGGAGTTAATTACTTTACCCGCTTATATGGATTGCCATGATCATAGTTACACACAAATTGTGATTGGCTTAAAAGGTCAAGCGGATTTCGAAGTGTCTGGTGTCGGTAATATTGTCGGACCTGGACAAGGATGTGTCGTAACTTCTGGTACTGGGCATGCTTTCGGTGCAACGGTAGGACAATCGGACATTTTGGTGTTGAATTTGCCCTTACCCCAAGGGGATGATCCTTTAACGTTACAGAGAATCAATGAGCTGGCACGTAGCGACATTTATTTTCAACTCGATAAGCAGATTCAAAAACTTATTCAAATGTTAGTGCTGGAAATGCACGCCAGCCCAGACGATTTATTGCTCAGTCGAGCATGCAGTGATACCGTGGTTGCTTTATTGTTGCGTCACATCTCGGCATTTGAGGTGCATCGTAAAGAGGCGCGTTTTGATTTAGAGGCGATCGATCGCTATATCGAACAGCATTTAAGTCGACGCATTTCTGTCGCTCAGTTAGCTGGCAGTGTTTATTTAGGTGAGAGTCAATTCCATCAATTATTCAAAGAGCAGCTGGGCATCACCCCTCATCAATATGTGTTGAGTAAACGAGTGGATATGGCGAAACAACTCCTTGAACAAGCTCGATTTACTTTGGGACAAGTTGCCGAGTTGACCGGTTTTTCTAATCAAAGTTCGTTCACTCATACTTTTTCTCGTTTACAAGGTATTTCGCCTTCTCAATACAAAAAGCAGTGTAGCCGATAAGTCTCTTGTTACGCGTTGCGAACTCGTATTAAGCCAACAACAGCAGCAAGACTAAACGTTGGTCTTGCTGAATTCCTCATCATCGATTCGATAACACAGCGCGATTATGTTTTCCTAGGCATCGATTACTGTGCATTTAACGGCATATTGACGTTGTTTTTTTGAAAAAATATCAGTGATTTTGCTTTTTCTTATGACCTTAATTGCTGTGATTTTGTTTTTGTTTTGTTAAAAAGACGAGTTTTTCACAAAAATTCCGGAGTTTTTGACAAGTATTATTGATGCGCTCAAAATACACTGCTTGCCATTGACTGAAATCCGAGCCACATCCCTCGGATAGGAGATTGAGGAAAACGCATGTTTACAGCAATAGATGTGTTGAATCCCAAATTTATTGAGCAACCGCTTAGTAAGCTTTGGGGACAGATCTCGCCACTTTATATGGTGGACGAGTCTCAATGGCTAACCCAATTATTGCCTTTGGCAACGCCTAGCGATGAAGAAAAAACGTTAATTACCACCAAAACAACACAGTTGATCACGGCGATCCGCCAAGACAAAAAATCGGTACAGATGATCGATGCACTGCTTCTAGAGTACAGCTTAGATACTCAAGAGGGGATTTTATTGATGTGTTTGGCGGAAGCTCTGATGCGTATTCCAGATGCACCAACAGCCGATGCATTTATTAAAGACCGATTGTCGATTGCGGATTGGAAATCACACCTAAAAAATTCGGATTCTGTATTTGTTAATGCTTCAACCTGGGGCCTGATGCTGACTGGTAAAGTGATTGGCTTGGGAGAAAACCAAACGCAAAGTCCGACTCAAGCGTTAAACCGTTTAGTCAATAAACTTTCTGAACCTGTGATCCGTAAGGCCATGCACCAAGCAATGAAAGTCATGGGTCATCAGTTTGTACTTGGGCGTACGATTAGCGAAGCGCAAAAAAATGGCCGCGTGATGCGCGATAAAGGTTATACCTATTCGTTTGATATGTTGGGTGAAGCGGCGTTAACCACCAGCGATGCCAGCAAATATTTAAAAGATTATTTAATGGCGATTGAAGCGGTTGGCCGCGACCAGTATGGGTTGGATACTAGCCCGGCGCCCTCGGTCTCGATTAAGCTATCGGCGTTGCACCCACGCTATGAAGTCGCTAACCAAACTCGCGTTATGGATGAGCTATACCAGACTCTGTTGCAGTTATTAGTCCGAGCGAGAGAATTGGATGTCGCTATTACTATTGACGCCGAAGAAGCCGATCGTTTAGAGCTGTCGTTACAGCTGTTTGAAAAATTGTACAGCTGTGAACACGTTAAAGGCTGGGGCAAGTTTGGTTTAGTGGTTCAGGCGTATTCTAAACGTGCTTTACCAACGTTGGTTTGGTTGACCGCGCTTGCCAAACAACAGGGTTGTTGTATTCCCGTCCGTCTTGTTAAGGGGGCTTATTGGGATAGCGAGATTAAATGGTCACAGCAGCGAGGCTATCAGCGTTACCCAGTGTTTACTCGTAAAGAAGCCACCGATGTTTCTTACTTAGCTTGTGCTCGATTCTTATTGAGTGATGGGGTTCGTGGTCATATTTTCCCTCAGTTTGCAACTCATAATGCTCACACTGTATCGGCAATTGCGGTAATGGCGAGCCATAAAGATTTCGAGTTTCAACGTCTGCATGGTATGGGTGACGGCTTGTATCACCATGCCATCAAAGCGTATCAGCAATCGGTACGTATTTACGCACCTGTTGGTAGCCATAAAGATCTGCTGCCTTATCTCGTCCGTCGCCTATTAGAAAATGGCGCGAATAGCTCTTTTGTTCATCGTTTAGTCGATGCACGCTGTCCGGTTGATAGTTTAACTCAGCATCCGGTTGATGCGCTATTAGCGTTCGAGACGTTACATAACAGTAAAATCCCACTGCCGCCACAGATCTTCCCTGAACGCAAAAATTCAGATGGGATCAATATTGATATTCAAAGTGAAGCGCAACCATTTGAACAGCAAGTACATCATTTTTTAAGCCATCAATGGCAAGCCGCTCCCATTGTTAATGGCCAGTCACTGTTCGAAAGCATGATCAAGGAAAATATGGCTCCTGTAGCGGTCACCGCTCCGTATGACCGCCGAGTTCATGTTGGACAAGTCTACCATTCAAGCCATGATCATGTTTCCGAAGCGATAGCCATTGCTCAAGCCGGTTTTAGTCATTGGCAGCAAACGCCAGCTAAGCAACGTGCTGAAAAATTGCTTAACCTAGCCGATTTGTTGGAGTCGAATTTAGCCGAGCTGTGTGCGCTTTGCCATCAAGAAGCAGGTAAAACCATTCATGATGCGATTGATGAGGTTCGCGAGGCGGTGGATTTCTGTCGTTATTATGCGAATCAAATTGGCGGTTTAGCTCCATTCACGATGGACGGTTTTGATGGCGTAACTCGTCAAGTTTCACGTCAAGGATGTGGTGTGTTTGTGTGCATTAGTCCATGGAACTTTCCGTTAGCGATTTTCCTTGGCCAGATCACGGCCGCGTTAGTGGCAGGCAATACGGTGGTTGCTAAACCCGCGGAGCAGACCAGTTTGATCGCCGCGCGTGCTGTTGAACTAATGCTTGAAGCTGGCTTCCCCCATTACGCTATTCAATTTTTACCCGGTCGAGGCTCTGAAATAGGTCATGCGTTGACCTCACATCCTGCGATTGCTGGTGTGGTGTTCACAGGATCGACAGCGACTGCTCAGCGTATCAATCAAACACTGGCTGAGCGAGAGTCTAAGCCTGTACCTCTGATTGCTGAGACGGGAGGGCAAAATGCGATGATCGTCGATAGTACGGCTCTGCCCGAGCAAGTGGTGCGCGACGTGTTACGCTCGGCCTTTGCCTCGGCTGGTCAACGCTGCTCAGCGTTACGGGTATTGTTTGTGCAGCAAGATATCGCAGATCGCGTGATCAGTTTGATTCAAGGCGCTATGCAGGAGCTATCGGTTGGCATGCCTTACCTGCACAGTACCGATGTCGGGCCAGTGATTGATGCAAAGGCAAAACAAGGTTTAGAGAAACACATTGCTCACATGAACCAGACTCAGAAAAAAATTGCTCAATTAACGTTAGCTGATGACTGTCAATATGGCGATTTCGTAGCACCGACTGCGTTTGAAATCTCAGGAATTGATTGTTTAAGCGAGGAGCAGTTTGGGCCTATTTTGCATATTGTTCGCTACCAAGCGAATGAGCTGGCTCAGGTGGTGCAGCAGATCAACGCGACAGGTTATGGCTTGACGATGGGGATTCATAGCCGCAATGAAACCACTTATCGTTGGATAGAGAAGCATGCTCGAGTCGGTAACTGCTATATCAATCGCGATCAAGTTGGTGCGGTGGTTGGAGTGCAGCCATTTGGTGGGCAAGGACTATCTGGCACTGGTCCGAAAGCGGGTGGGCCACATTATTTATATCGTTTTACTCAAGCACAATATAGCTAGTCGATAAAACTAAGGAGTCATTTATGGTACATCAAGTCACCCGTTTTACCGATGCTTTCTCAGCTTGGGAAAACTGGAACTTAACCGATTTCGATTTTAAATGTGAGTGCTTACTGTCATTGAAATCATCGTTAAAAGAAAGTATGCCTGGATTAGCCAATGTAGTCTCTTTTCACCTTGAGCAAGCCAGTGCATTACTGGCGCGTTCACACTCCTTGATTGGTCCTACGGGCGAAACCAATGAACTGTATACCGCAGGGCGAGGAGTCACGCTACTTATCCAAAATGACGTGAGTATAACGGCTAAGCAAGCATTAGTGGCCCAGTTATGCGGTGCGTTGGTGGCGGGCAATAGCGTCATTATCTGCAGTGATGACCGAGAGCTTATAGCAGCCTTAACGGAAGCTAATCAGCAGTCGTCCTTACCGATTAATTTACTGCAGTTTAGCCCATTGGATGCGTATCAGGCATTAATTGAATCAGACATTCGCAGTGTTGGCTACGTTGGCTCTGCCTCGTTTGAACATCGCCTTAATCGCCAACTTGCTCAGCGTACTGGTGCCATTATTAATCTTGTTTCAGAAACCGATCTCACCACGATTCCCGTGGCACACGATCCACACTTATCGCTGCGTTTTATTACCGAACGTACGCGCACTATAAATATAACAGCAGTGGGTGGTAACGCGACGCTCTTAGAGTTAGGCAACGAAGCCCATTAATCCTGACCCTCCTCTTGTTAAATAAGAGAGGAGGGAAAGCGATCTTAGTAAATAGAGGAAATATCAATGGAAAATAGCTTTGCTATTACGACCACCTTCATTATCTATCTGATATTGATGTTGGCGATCGGTGTGTTTGCCTATCAGCGAACCAAAAACTCATCAGACTACTTTCTAGGGGGCCGTTCTCTTGGGCCATGGCCAGCTGCGCTCTCGGCTGGGGCATCGGATATGAGTGGTTGGTTGTTATTAGGTTTACCCGGCTACGCTTATGCGGCAGGGATTGAAGCCTTTTGGCTCGCGGGTGGCTTACTCTTGGGAACATGGGCTAACTGGTTAATTACAGCAAAACGGTTACGCACTTACAGTATTACCACCGACGCCCTGACATTGCCTGAGTTTTTATCGCGGCGCTTTAATGATAAATCGAAACTGATTCAAACCATCTCAGCCTTTTTCATTTTGTTATTTTTTCTTTTCTATACCAGTTCAGGTTTAGTCGCGGGTGGTAAATTATTTGAAACCGTCTTTGGGATTGATTACACCACGGCGGTGATCATTGGCACGATTTGCGTGGTGTCCTATACCTTATTTGGTGGTTTTCTGGCCGTATCTTGGACCGATTTGGTGCAAGGTTTATTGATGGCAGCGGCGTTGCTGATTGTCCCGATCACCGCAATGAATGGTGGCTTTAGTCAATTGAGTTCAGATTTGAGCGCTATTAACCCGCAATTATTGACTCTATGGGATGATATTCAAGGTAAGCCTCTTTCAAGTATTGCCATTCTCTCCCTCGTGGCTTGGGGCTTTGGCTATTTTGGTCAACCACATATTTTGGCACGTTTTAAGGCGGCTCGCTCAAACAAAGATTTAACTACAGCGCGTTGGATTGCTGTATTTTGGACGGCACTGTCGATGTTTGGAGCGATGTTAGTGGGTTTAGTTGGCCTAGTTTATGTTACGCAAAATGGGTCGATTCAGCTCGATGATGGTGAGCGAATCTTTATGCTGCTGGTGAACGCGGTGTTTCATCCAGTCATCGCCGGTATTCTGCTTGCGGCGATTTTAGCGGCCATCATGAGTACGGCGGATTCACAATTACTCGTTTCTTCTTCAGCGCTAGCAGAGGATTTCTATAAGCAAGTTTTCAAACAAGAGGCGACTTCAGAAGAGATCGTTAAAGTAGGGCGCTTTTCCGTTGTGCTGATATCGATTGTTGCGTTAGTGTTAGCGATGACACCGGATAGCTCGGTGCTTGGCTTGGTGTCTTATGCGTGGGCGGGCTTTGGTGCCGCTTTTGGTCCAGCATTGGTACTTAGCCTTTATTGGTCGCGTATGAATCGCAATGGTGCTCTAGCTGGAATCATCACCGGTGGCGTGACAATTGTGGTCTGGAAACAATTGACTGGCGGTTGGTTTGATGTGTATGAAATCGTTCCTGGGATACTCTTTTCAACCTTAGCGATTGTGGCTGTTAGTTTGCTCACTGGTGAGCCAGAAGATACGGTTAAAGCGCAGCACAAAACCTTTCAAAAGAATTTAGTTGAATTAGATTAAACTTCGTACAGACTAACGTTATTCAGCCCCATGTTGATCATGGGGCTTTTTTTTATTGCGTCTACATGTCTCAAATCTGGCCGCTTGTCACTTTGCAAAATGGGTGCTACGTATTACCATAGCCAGTGTTAAGTCAAAGGGATACCTTGGATTTGACGTTAACTCATTACTTTAAAATTCTCAGGGCGGGGCGAAATTCCCCACCGGTGGTATGCCTATTAGGGCCAGCCCACGAGCGCTCGATTCGTCGAGGTCAGCAGATCTGGTGAGAAGCCAGAGCCGACGGTTATAGTCCGGATGAGAGAGAATGACAAATACGCCAATAGTGTCTAGCGAGGATTTACTGAGCTTGCCATTATGGTGCCTTTCGTTTTGCCTCATAAAACTGCCCTGATTCTGGTCATTATTAGGAGTAAACCATGAATCAGTTGTCACTACTTGCCGAATTTGGCGATTCAATCACTCGAGTAGAAAATGCGTTACACGCTTTACGTGAAGGGCGTGGTGTTTTATTGCTTGATGATGAAGATCGTGAAAATGAAGGCGATATTATCTATTCTGCAGAAAAGTTGACCAGCCAACAAATGGCGTTGATGATCCGCGAATGCAGCGGGATTGTCTGTCTATGCTTAACCGATGAGCAGGCCAATAAACTCGAACTGCCGCCGATGGTCTCTGTCAATGACAGCAAAAACCAAACCGCGTTTACCGTATCGATAGAAGCACGTCATGGTGTGACGACGGGAGTGTCCGCTCAAGATCGTGTGACCACGATTAAAACGGCGATCAATCCACAAGCTAAACCGGATGATTTAGCTCGCCCAGGTCATGTTTTTCCTTTACGTGCTCGTAAAGGAGGCGTAATGACGCGACGTGGCCACACCGAAGGCACGGTAGATTTAATGCAAATGGCAGGATTATTACCCGCTGGCGTGTTATGTGAGGTAACCAATCCGGATGGCACGATGGCAAAAACCCCAGAGATTGTTGCTTTTGGCCGTTTACACAATATGCCCGTTTTAACCATTGAAGACATCGTTCAGTATCGTCTTATCGCACAGCAAAAACTGGCGTAATCGTACGATGTCATTTCAGGTTTAATAAGGGATGACGCAAGTGTAAAGCCTTTATACTGAGGCGCTGTTGAGAGTTTGAAACCGCTAGTCTCGAAATCTCAACAGCGCCTCATTGTTCATGTTAGAATGAACAATATTGTAGTACGTTTTGTTCTACATCATCTTATTTAGAGTCTGCTATGTCATTTACACAACTTGGGCTAAACGAAGCACTGATCAAATCAGTCGCTGAGCTTGGTTATCAAACTCCAACCACCATTCAAAAACAAGCCATTCCGGTTATTTTAAAAGGCCAAGATCTGATTGCCGCTGCGCAAACCGGGACCGGTAAAACGGCCAGTTTTGTGCTACCAATTTTAGATAGATTAATCCAAGGGCAGACTCAGCGTAAAAAACGTATTCGCGCGCTGATTTTAGTCCCGACTCGTGAGCTTGCCATCCAAGTTGCGGATAATGTCAAACAGTATGCTCAATACACGCCGTTAACCAGTTTGGCGATGTATGGTGGTGTTGATGAGCAGGCACAAAAACAGCAACTGATTGAAGGCGTAGATGTTCTGGTTGCTACCCCCGGACGACTGCTTGATATGTACGCTCAACGAGCGGTACATTTTGATGAAATTGAAGTGGTTGTGCTGGATGAAGCGGATCGAATGCTCGACATGGGCTTTATTGAAGCGATTAATAAAATCATTCAACGTTTACCAACTGAAGCACAATTTTTACTTTTTTCCGCAACCTTATCGAATAAGGTTCGTGAACTGGCTAAAACTGCGGTCGGTGAAGCTCATGAGATCAGCATTGCAGCGAACCAAGCGTCGAAGTCGAATATTACCCAGTGGCTTATTACGGTAGATAAAGATAAAAAGTCTGCATTATTGAGCCACTTAATTCATGAGTATCAATGGGATCAAGCGCTTATTTTTATCGAAACCAAACACGGCGCTGCCAAATTGGCTTCACAATTAGAAAAAAGAGGGATTGCCGCTGAAGCGTTTCATAGTGGTCGCAGCCAAGTGGTACGCGAGCAGCTGTTAGCAGATTTTAAAACTGGTAAGATCAAATATTTAATTGCGACCGGTGTTGCCGCGCGTGGTATCGATATCGATGAATTATCCCGAGTTATCAATTACGATTTACCTTTCCCTGCTGATGAATATGTTCATCGTATCGGACGTACTGGTCGAGCTGAGGCGAAAGGTGAGGCGATCTCTTTAGTATCGAAAGATAATTTTAAAAATTTATGCATGATAGAGAGCCGTTTAGGGCATTTGATTGAACGACGAGAAATTGCAGGATTTGAGCCTAAACATCCTGTGCCGATATCGATTCTAAATTACGTGCCGAAGCACAAACGCACTCAATAAAAAATGCGGCTGGTGGATTGTTTCTACCAGCCGCATTTTACTCATATCCGCTCTCTGTTTTTTTAATGCCTTAGACGCAGGTCTATAGACTGATTAATCGAGAGCGATCCCATACTTAAGCAGTATTTCGTTAAAAGTACCATTGGCTTTGATTTGTGCTAACCCTCGATTAAAGGCTTCGATGTACTCGAGAGCATTGGGATTGGCTAGCCCAGAGGTAACATGAAGTGAGTTAGCGGATAAACCACTCGTGGTAAATCGATAGTTATTGGCATCCAAACCATTGTCACTCATTAAAGAGCGAGCGACTAATTCATCTTCTAAAGTGACGTCGATCCGGCCTGCTTCTAAACGGCGTAAATTAGAAATTAAATCATTGGCTTCTGAGCGATTAAATAGCGTTGAATTTAAAAAATCGTCGCCATATCCATAACCTCGAACAGTACCTACGCGTTTACCTGCGAGACTATCAAGACCGCTATATTCAAAGGCATTCGTGGGTAGGGTAATAAACTTTATTTGGTTGTAGAGATAATGATCGCTATAAGCCAGAACGCTGGTTCGCTGTTCGGTAAACCACGTTGCTGGTAGCAAATCAATATTGCCTGCTTGAACCTCTGCCAGTGCCCTTGCCCAAGGCATAATTTGAAACTCCAGTTGATAGCCTTGCGTTTCTAGAGCGGCGCTGACTAATTCAATAGAAAGTCCATGAGGAGCCTCTGAGGTGACAAACGGTGGCCATGGATCTTGCGCTGCTGTGAGAGTTTTCGCCCAGCTTGTCCAGCTCAGAAAAGTAAGTAATACGGTTAAACAAAGTGATGTAACTTTCATACGAAGACCTCATTATCCTAATAAAACACTGGTGTCGTTTGAGTAGGGAAAACGCCACTTTGTATCCAAGGTGATCACTTGAAGAGATTGAAGAAGTATTCTCTTCAAGTGATGAAGTACGGATTGATAGTATTAACGATAACCGGCAATAATTTCATCGAGCTTACCGCTCTCTTTGATGAGATTAATTCCGTTTTGCAGTTTTTCGACATACTGATCATTGGTATTGTTATGGAACGCGAAGTAGGTTTGCGATTCATGTAATACGTAGACGATTTCGTAGAGACTGGGATCGATATTTTGTTCACGCATAATAAATACACCGACATTATCGCCATAAGCCCACAGATCGATGCGATTAGCATCCAATTGTCTGGCGACCATTTCTGGTGATGCGGAAGGTCTTAACGCATTAGGATTGACCTCTAGATTGCGTAGCAGTTGCTCACCGATATCTTCTCTGACTACACCCACGCGATAATTATTAAGATCGCTCGGTGTGGAAATTTTGATACCTTTGGCTTTTGGTGCCCAGAGCACGACTCGACTTTCAACAATCGGTCCAGCCCATTTAAAGAGGTTGTCTCGAGCTTCAGTACGTGTCATAGAAAAGAGAACGGTATTTGGCGTTTCTAGCGCTGCAGCGTAACCTCTCGCCCATGGTTGAAGTTGTACGCTTTCGCGCTTGACAGGGTCATTGACGGCTTCTGAGGCTGATTCAAGCACATCAATAGCGATTCCCGTTAATCTCCCTTGTTCTTCATAGTTAAAGGGAGGGTAGATTTCAGTAATAAAATTTAGATCGTTTAAGCTTGATGCAAAACTGTAAGAAGATACGGCCAATAAACTGGCGGTGATAATTGACTTCATGGTGTTCCCTCTTGATGACGATTGAAGTGGTATCCCTAGAGGAGGCAATGAACCATTACCTCCTCTCACCGGAAATTAATGGGTTTTAAATTTAGCAACTTGTTGTTTGATTTCTTCTCCAATATTGATCACCTCCACCGACATACTTAAGTTGGTTTGAGCACCATCAGCCACCGCTTTAGATGCGTCAACGACGTCAAGTAAGGAGCGACTAATTGAGGCAATCGATACATTTTGTCTTTCGGCAAGATCGGCCACGTGCTGGTTTTTTTCTTTGATGGTTTTTGCCATCAGGTTCATTTTTTCGATAACGGAGTGAGACTCACCAAAACGTTCAGAAGTTTTTTCCAGAGTTAGTGCGATGTCATGCAACTCTTTTTCAACCATTGAGGTGGCTTCATTGAGCGCATTGATATTGGTTTTTATTTGTTCGGTTGAGTGGCTGGTTTTTACGGCTAGATTGCGGACTTCATCGGCGACCACCGCGAATCCTCGACCTTGTTCGCCAGCTCGAGCGGCTTCGATGGCCGCGTTGAGTGCCAGTAGGTTGGTTTGTTCTGAAATGTCATTAATCACATTTAAAATGGCGTTAATCTTTTCACCTTCTTGAGAAAGCGTAGTCATTTTGCTGTTAAGCAGTAGCATTTTCTCCTGCATTTTCTTCATTTCGTGCGAGGTGGTTTCAATCGTACTGTGCATTGAGTCTGTTAACGTGCTAGATGAACTGGCGTGCTGGGCGCTATCTAAAGCAGACTCATTAACTTGTTGAATTGAATGTTGAATCTCAACCGCAGCGTGTGAGATAGAATCTAACGTGTGTTGCTGTTGATTGAGTTTTACGGCATTGTCGCTCGCGATATCTTTACTGGCGAGTGAGGATTGATGCAGGTGTTCCGTTGACTGGATGATTTTTTGAACAATGGTTTCTAAAGACTCGGTGAATCGATTGATCCCTAAGGTAATATCTTTAAATTCGTTGAGTTTGGCTGGCTCAATCCGTTGCGTGAGATCACCATCTCCAGAAGAAAGATCCATGACACGCTCTGTTAGATTAGATAATGGTTTTAAGACGGTCATCCTTAAAAGTAGGAAAGAGATTAGCGTGATTAATATATCCAGAGTTAGAATTTCAATAATGACCGTTTTCATTAATTCAGATAATTGTTCAGCGATGGAAAAGTCATTGTAATATAAGACGATAGAACCCACTTTTTTGATATCACCAAAATCATCAATAAAGAATTCCTGCTCTTTTTTCCCCGTATATGATTTGGGGTCAATATTGGTGATCTCGGGGTATTCAGGATGATTGAGATAAAAGATTATCGATTTATCATTATTGTCTTTTATCTGTATCGCACTAATCGCAGGCTCATTAAGCTCTGATACTACAATCGCTTTCGCTGAGTCAAAATCGAAGTCCCAAATCGGTTTAGGTAGGCTGATCGATAAACGATGGGTGGCATGTTCAACATTTGCACTAAGGCTTTGATAAAGCTGTTTTTGAAAAACATTATATTTTACTGCGCCCATTCCCAGCAGAATCAGAGTAATAGCCAATACAATTTGGCTAAAAAAGATCACTTTGATACTTTTAAACATAATTAATCCCCATCTACTCCGTTACCTATTGAGTATAGTCGGCGCTCAATTTAGTGCTAACTGAAGCGAAAAATTATGTTTTTTTACAGGGATGAGAAATTAATTGGATGAAATTTCTTCATCTATTAGTTTGATTATATTAGATTTTTTAAGGAATGGTCATATCTAGATGATCCCATTGTGTACTGACAAAATCGATAAACTGCCGCACGAGTGGTGACTGATAGCTGCGTGATAAATACACCGCCCACAATGCGCTGGTTGCTAAATGGTAGTCGGGTAATATCTGGATTAGAGCGCGATCTTTTAAGTAGCGATTGGCTAAATCACAAGGGAGCAGGGCAATGCCTTTACCATGTAATGTTGCCCGGCAGATTAGGCTCATATCGTTGGCTCGAATCGTACCATTGACATTAACACTGTAGGTTTGGTTATGACGAAGAAACTCCCATTTATGATGTGAAAGATGGACAAAACAGTTGTGCTTAGCTAGGTCACTCGGCTGTACAATCGGTTGATGTTGAGCAAGATAAGTCGGTGCAGCACAAGCAACCGTATCGACTTGAAAAAGACGCCGAGCAATTAATTGTTCGTCAGGCTGATTAGTGAAACGCAGCGCAATATCTACCCGTTCATCAACCAGTTGAGCTAAGCGATCAGAAGCAAGAATATCAATCGTCACTTGTGGATGTAGGTCAGTAAACGCTTCTACCGCATCAAGCAGAAGATAACGTGCCAAGCCAATCGGTACCGAAATTCGAATGCGTCCAGACAGTGACTGCGATTGCTCTAGGGCTCGCATTTCTAATTCTGCTGTTTGATGGAGGATTTTCTCACACTGTCTAAGCGCTTCTTCACCGGATGCTGTTAGGCTCACTTTACGTGTGGTTCGATGCAGCAAACGTTGTTTTAGCCAATCTTCAATTTCTTGTACATGACGGGAGACTTGTAAGCGGCTTAAGTTAAGATTTTCTGCCGCTTGAGTGAAACTGCCAATATTGGCAACTTCTACAAAGCTGCGCATCGCGGTCAATTTATCCATGGTCATCTCTCATTAGTATCTTAGTTAGATACAATCTACATCCTTTCTTACTATTTATCACTCGTTCAGGGGCGACTACACTAGCATCTGTTGATAAATTAAACATTAGGGTGTTAAAGAATGAAAGTTGCTATTGTTGGAGCTTCGGGTTGGATCGGTAGTCATTTAGTGCAAGAAGCACTATCTCGTGGGCATGATGTCGTCGCTATGGTGCGCGATCCTGCGAAAATGACCGATGCGAATGTTGAGGTGCGTCAGTTTGACGTGGATAACCAAGCCAATTTTGCTCAATTATTTGCCGATATTGATGTTGTCATGGTGTCGATTGGCGGTCGAGCAAACGGGGAACATGGTATTGTGGCTAAGACGGCAGAGCTATTATTAAGCCAATTACCTCAAGTAGGCGTCAAGCGTTTACTTTGGGTTGGGGGAGCCGGTTCGTTAGAAGTTTCACCGGGGGTTGCACTGGTCTCTTTACCGGACTTTCCAAGCGAATATAAACCAGAAGCATTAGCACAAGGCGAAGCCTTGGCGATTTTTAGAAGTAGCGATAGTTCATTGAATTGGACTTTCGTTAGTCCTGCGGCTGAGATTTTCCCGGGGGAAAAACAAGGGGCTTATCGAATCGGTGGCGATCAGCTGCTCGTGGATAGCGACGGAAATAGCCGTATCTCTGTCAGTGATTATGCGGTAGCCATGCTGGATATGTTAGATACTGCCTCATTTGCCCAGCAACGAGTGGGGGTTGCTTACTAACTAATGGTTATTTATTGATATCATGATCGTCGCTAAGTGAATAGACACTGAGCGACGATCCATATCATCTACTGATGAAGCTTATTATTCTACTTTCACGCTATTTAAAATAAATTGGCTTTCATAAACCATCGGATAAGCATCTGAAGGTTGATGAAGCCCTTTACTGATTGCCATGATGGTCGTTTCACTGGTGATCTGTGTGGTTGAATACAACCACTTTTGCTTATTTTCAGCCTGTGAAATTTGGTTTTTAGCAACAGAATCAACATTGATTTCCTCATCTAAGAGGGTGAAGTAAGCATATCCAGCTTGATTCGCCAACTCCGCACTTTTGCGCAATATATACTTACGTGCAATGGCCCTGTCTGTGTAATCATTACCAATAAAACTGATTTGCCAAGTGTCTTGAGCAAGGGCCTGTACATCAAATCCTTTGCCAAAAGACCAAAAGTTTTTTTCTGTTTGATAAGGTGTTGCACAACCTGAAAGTAGTAATAACCCTGCTATGATCATCGCGATGTTTTTTTTCATTAATTTTTACTCTATAAACGTTGTTGATAAAGGTGTAAGACCTTGGTTAACTGAAGTTTACCTAAGATTGACATCGATGATTGTCTGGGAATGTCGTGCAATGTCTGTTGACGTCTTTTCTCTTTGAAAACTGATGATCCATTACTTACATTTATAGTAGGGATTAATGAGTAATTGATTTAGAAAAGAGTTGGATAACGATGATGCCAGTAACAATGAAAGTGATACCGATTAATGCCGGAATATCTAAACTTTGTTTATAAATAAAAAATGACATTATAGAAACCAGTAAAATACCCATTCCTGCCCATATTGAATAAGCAATACCGATGTTCATGGATTGTACAACCTGAGACAAACCATAAAATGAGATGCAATATCCGATAATTACAAAGCAACTCGGTAGGAAACGAGTAAAACCATAGGAGGCTTTCATCATGGTTGTTGCTATAGTTTCGGCGAGGATAGAAATCATTAATATAATATATACTTTTTGCATAAAATTGATGCCTGTCTAAATTAATAAATCGAATGAATAGAATCTATTTTGTGGATAAGTTTAAGTTTGGTTTTCTCATTTTCCACAAGATTCTTTTATACCATGGAAAAGCGGTGACATGCACCATACGATGTAGTACACGAGAGTAATCCATAACTAAACCCGGAGTCCATGCCATCATTAATGCTCGTCTTCTTATTTGTGCTGCAATCCATAGTTCTGGAGTGCACATTATTTTTAATAAAGATAAAAAGTTATTATTTGGCCGAGAAAGAATACCCTCTAAGGCTGCTTCTAAAGCATAAGCTACAGTACTAGAACAATTCTGATGTGTTATATTATAAATTGGATATTGACGGTAACTTTGCCAAAAATGTAGTAAAGCATCTCTATTATAATGTTCAAAAATAATTTTTTGATCAGATTCACACCAGTCAGCAGCTTCAGTTTGATAATCTGATAAAAATCGTCCTGGTACATTATTATCTGGGGTTGCTCGTAATAAACGGAAAAAATCCTCGGCTTGACGATCAATATCTTCTTCTGGGTATAAGCTTATATAGAGTTCAGAAGGTAATTCTAATGAGGCGTGACCCGTTGAAATAGTACCATCTTTATCGACTGCGGCAATATAACGATTAATAATTGGACGAGGCAACGTTGGTGCACTTGCTGAGCCTACAGGTGTCCATATATGAATAGTCAGAGGCTGTTGAATCGGTTGAGTTGGTTGATATGTGACATTGGATACACTTTTAGTCTGAATAGGGTCGAGAGATAATTTAGGGTTAATAATCTGAAATATAGTACTACCTTGTTTTATATAACGAGAGCGAATCGCGATCGATAGAGAACTTACGCCTGTGCCAATCATAATTAGCCCTATGAAAAAGGACAATGTTGATTGATGATGAGTTAAAATAAAAAATGAAAACAACATCTGGAATACTCCCCAGACTAGAGTGATTTTCCAGCGATAAAATCTGACTATCCAAGCTGAAGCCATAGCAAAGGAGCCGGTAATAAAATAAGCGAAAACAAAAATCGCTGAGATAATTTCGTTACTGTATCCATTGTTCATTAAAAAAATATAAGAGAAAAATAAAAATAAGATTCCTTTACATAATAGTAAATGGTTTTTATTTTTTATACTGCATAGGGCAATGCTCAATGTCATTAAACTTTCAAATAATAAAATAATACCAAAGGTATTTTTAGGAAATAACAGTTGTTGATTCAGTCCATCAAAAAAAATAAATACCCCAGTCGCCACCCATAAAATACCGAAAAACCAGAGGTGAAGTGAGTATTTTTTAACAAAATCAGAACCTAAAAGTAGTAAAGCAATCTGTAACATGTTGAGCCTATTCTTATTCTTTAACTACAGCGATGAAATTAAGATAAAAATATCTTATGAATGGAGTCTACCTAAAATCTGAACCTATGATTGTCTGCATATGTCGCCTTCTGTCTTGGTCATTTTGATTAATATGAGGATTAGGTCACTTTTCGTCTTTCTGATGAGTTTTTATTGAGTGATTTAATTTAAGTTATTGATATATAATCGCTATTTTTCCATACAAACCCATACATTAGTCAACGAGTACTAAGTAATAAAACGCTGTATAATTGCTCTCTATGTCTATTTGCTCAGGTGAGATGATTCATCTCACCACTGACGAAGTGTGAGTAATTAATTCTATGTTGACTAATATCCAACACGATCTACCTGAATGGGCGGCAAAAATTTATCCAGAAAGTAAAGGCTGGGATCGTATTCGTAAAAACTGGCGTTTTCGTTTGTGGGCGTTGCTGCATCCCCAAGCTGTACGTCGGATGTTATCACTCGTTGAACAACCTATTCTCGCTAAGGTACTGAATGACAATCCACAGCTATTAGAACGACCTCTAAAACCTTACTTATGTGTTAATTTATCGTTAATGCAAAGAGTGGACTATCTTGAGCAGCATTTTTTATTTTTAGCTCAGCGATTTGGAGAGCATTGTACGGCGATCATGTCTGACCAAGGCGTCAGTTTATGGTGCATCGAAGATAAAAATGGCGAAGCCTATGATATTCGTTTAAACCGAGGAGCCAGTCGTGAGGGATCGATTGGATTAAGCTTGGTGAATCAAGCTGGTGCTACTATCTATTCGATCAGTTTTCATTTTTCTGATCAGGGTAAAACGATGCATATCGGAGCTTTGCAAGGCCCAAGTGATAAAATTGAAAATCGTCAGCAAATCATTAAAGATTTAACACGTACAGTGCACGGCTTACGGACAAAAGCATTGATGGTCGAACTGGCCTTATTAGTCTCTCGTCAGTTGGGTGTTGAACGTTGTTATGCGATTTCTAATCGTGGTCATATTTATCAAGCGCTACGTTATATCGGTTCTAAGCGTAATAAAGTCAGTTTTGATTACGATGAGCTATGGACGGAATATGAGGCGGAAAAAATCGATCGTTATACATACCGTATTGCGATGATGCCGGTGCGAAAGGATATAGAGAGCTTAAATCGTAATAAACGTCGTTTGTATAGTAAACGCTATCAATGGTTAGATGAGTTAGAGTTAGCTATCGGTGAGCGACTCAAGCAATTGAGCTGCTAATTGTTGGCACATACCGACTATGTGATTGGGGTGAACGAAACGTAACCAACACCCCTATAGCTTCTATAGCCCTTTATTTGATTTATTATTTAATGAAAGGTCTCAATATAGAGATCTTCCACCTTACTTCTTGCCCATTCTGTGCGCCGTAAAAATTTCAAAGAAGATTTAATGGATGGATCGCTTTTAAAACAGTTGATGCTAATTCGTTGCGCTAATCCTTGCCAGCCATAATGTTCGACCAATCTAGTCAGAATTTTTTCTAACGTCAGGCCATGTAAAGGGTTATGCGGCTGCGCATGGGAATCGTTGGTTGGCATAAAAATAGAGTCAGTAATGATTGGGTTAGCCAGTATAGCGCGCTTGGCGATAAATGTGCACTAGCGCTGATCTTTACCTCATCAAGATGCTAAGTTGTTGGTTATTTGTTAGCTTATGGTTTGTTTTTATGGCTACTTTCCATTGATGCAAGTTGGCATCGGTTATATCGAACCATCATAGCTGACCGGTCAAATCAACTTATGAGTCTACCAATCGATGAGCAGAATAAACATGACATGGCTGAATGAGCATTAATATGCGATCAACAAATACCTTATTAGTATTGATGGTTGGCATGAGTTCGACGCTGATTGGTATCGGTTTATCTCGTTTTGCTTTTACCCCCTTAATTCCGATGTTATCAAGCGAGGGATGGTTTTCGGTAGCGCAAACCAGTTACCTCGGTAGTTTGAACTTACTGGGTTATTTGATTGGCGCTTTAAGTGCTCATCGCTTAGCGCAGCAGGTCGGTGATCGCTTACTCCTGATCATCGCTACTGTACTGGTCAGTGTCAGTTATCTTGCTTGTTTTTTGCCTATGCATTATTGGTGGGTGGCGGGATGGCGTGTCATCGCTGGCGCCGCGGGGGGGTACTTAATGGTGATTGGCCCAGCCTTGGCTTTACAGCATAGTGATAAGCCTCATCGTAATACCGTCATGACGATGATCTTCATGGGGATTGGTTTAGGCGTGGTGTTTTCTGCTGTTATCATGCCACTCTTGCTGCAGTTCAGTCTTTCAGTCACTTGGTTGGCGATTGGTAGCCTATCTTTGGCGATCAGTGGGCTGATGATCATCGCTTTAAAACGACTGCCCGTTATTCCTCGTGCCATTGTATCTTCTGATGCTTCAGCGCCTGTTGCGACGGGCGCGGTTTGGTTAGTGATTGCCGCTTACGCCCTTGATGCCGCAGGTTTTATTCCGCACACTATTTTTTGGGTTGATTATCTGGTTCGTGAGCGGTATTTCACACCACCGCAAGCGTTATGGTTTTGGTTTGCCTTTGGCGGCGGCTGTCTTAGTGGACCATTAATGGCTAAATGGCTGGTATCACGATTCTCTTGGCACAGAGCACTTTGGGTTGCTTACGCACTCAAAGCGGCAGCGATTCTTTTACCTGTGCTGACCGCGCAGCCATTTTGGCTTTTTTGCTCCGCGTTTATCGTTGGGGCAATGACGCCTGGCATTGTCGCATTAACCGCTGGGCGAATTGCTGAATTGGTTGGCACCACGTTGCACTCCTATTATTGGGGAAAAGCAACCGCAGGCTTTGCATTATTACAAGCCATTTCGGGGGGAATGATGGCTTATTATTATCAGCATGTCGCTGAGTACATACCGCTCTTTATCACGGCGACGCTATTGATGCTCTTCGCTTTGCTCTGTATTTCGCTAAGTCCATTCTTCCACTCAAAATCGGTGAAACAGTCATGTTAACTCTCTATTTAAATGCCACTTCTCCTTATGCGCGCTTAGTACGTATATGTGCACTAGAAAAACAAATCCCGTTAAATGTAGCCATGGTCGATCCGTGGGCGTCACCGGATGTACTTTTGCAGGTTAACCCTGCGGCAAAAGTTCCGGTGTTAATCACGGACGCAGGTGTTGCCTTGAGTGAAACCTTACTTATCCTACAATACTTGGATATTCACTCCTCTTGTGCGCCGAGAATGGATGACGACGAGCAAGTGATGCAATGGTTAGGTCTAGGTCAAGCATTAATGGATAGTGCTTTTCAGACGGTGATCGCCAATAAATATGGTGAGCCCGATAAGGGTGAATTGGCTTTACGTCGTCAACATGCCATACAGAGAATATTAACTCAGCTTGAAAGTGAATGCTTACTGTTTGCTAACAAACCATTCACCACTGCCCATTGTTCGATTGCGGTAGGATTAGCTTATCTCGATTTTCGTTTGAGTCAGCTAAATTGGCAACGCTCGTATCCACAGTTGGCAAGCTGGTATGCACAAATCACACAGCGCACCAGTTTTCAACAAACGCAATTTTCCCAGTGAGTATACCGATTTCTCCTCGCTATCTCAGTTAATGCTCAGTAGGATAACGCTTTGTTTTGTATCAAGGTGATATAGCCATGACTCGTACCCGAATTCTTATCTCTGAATCGACCAATCCTTGGTTCAACTTAGCGGTTGAAGATACGATTTTCCGTTCGATGCCCGCCGATCAGCGCATTTTGTTTTTATGGCGTAATGCCGATACCGTCGTTATTGGACGAGCGCAAAATCCATGGCGAGAGTGTAGAACTGAGCGTATGGAACAAGATGGGGTGAAACTGGCTCGCCGACAAACTGGTGGCGGCGCGGTTTTTCACGATTTGGGTAACAGCAACTTTACCTTTATGGCAGGTAAACCTGAGTACGATAAACAAGTGTCGACACAGATTGTATTAGCGGGATTACAACAACTGGGTATTCACGGCGTTGCTAATGGGCGTAATGATTTGGTGTTGCAAGATGAGGAGGGGGTGCGCAAGTTCTCTGGCTCAGCTTATCGAGAAACGCTTGATCGCGGCTTTCATCACGGCACTTTACTCTTGAGTGCAGATATGAGCCGCTTAGCGGATTACCTTAATCCTGATCCCAAAAAACTGCAGGCGAAAGGGATTACTTCGGTTAAATCTCGCGTGATTAACCTCAATAGCGTTAAAGCGGATATTGACCATCAGCAAGTATGCGATGCGATCATCCACGCTTATTTACAGCATTACCAACAAGATGCCCAAGTTGAGTACATTTCTCCTGAACAGTTTACCGATTTACCCGGTTTTGAAGACAAGTTTGCAAAACAAAGCAGCTGGGAGTGGAACTTTGGCCAAACGCCACCTTTTACTCACCATTTGGATGAGCGTTTCACGTGGGGAGGAGTAGAAATTTTTCTCGATGTTGAGCAAGGAGTGATTCAGCAAGCGACGATTTTCTGTGATATGCTCGATCCTTATCCGATGGAGTTATTAGCGAAAAAACTGGCTCAGGTTCCTTATGATCGCTGCGCTATTGCTTTGTGCATTGAGCAATTAGCGCAGCAACACTCAGAGTCTGCAAAGGAGCTGCAAGAGTTGTCAGCATGGATAGTGACCGCTTGTTGAGTATTGACTGAGTTAGCCATCCTCTCTTGTGCCAAAACCAAACATAGCCAAGCTACACTTACTGAGCGGCTTGTAGATAATAACCCATGCCGCGTTTGGTTTTGAGCAGCGGGGCGGTGAAAGGATCGTCAATTTTTTTGCGTAATCGGCGCATGTAAACATCGACCACATTGGTTAAGGGATCTTGATGAATTCCCCAAACGTTAGCCAGAATGCGCTCGCGGCTAAAAATATGCCCAGGCTTATTCATCAATAATTCTAAAATGGACAGCTCTTTGGCGGTCAACTCAATAGATTGATTGGCACGGGTGACACGCATGGTCGATAAGCAGAGGACCAAATCTGCGACTTGTAGTGTGGCTAAGGGACTGGATTCAGAGTGACGCCTTTGTAGGGCATCTAAACGAGCCAGTAACTCTTCAAAATGGAATGGCTTAGCAAGATAATCGTCTGCGCCAGTGCGCAAGCCTTTGACTCGTTCATCAACATCACCTAACGCTGACAGCATCAAGATCCGGACATCAATGCCCGCTGAGCGGATTTGTTGACAAATGGTCAGTCCATCACAATGAGGCAGCATGCGATCTAAAATCAGCACATCAGGTTCATAGCTGATAACGGTTTCTACCGCGTATTGGCCATCATTCAGGTGTTGGATCTGATGACCTTCGGCTTTTAAGCCTCGTTCGATAAAACTTGCGATTCTAGAATCATCTTCAATTAATAAAATACGCATGCTAAACCTCTTCCAGTGGAAAACTAAGAGTCACTTGGCTACCTTGATTAAGCTGGCTAGCGATCTTTATCTCGCCATTTAATTGTTTAGCCATGCTCTGAGCTAAGGTTAAGCCTATGCCGAGTCCGTCAGGACGATATTGTTTACCATTGTTAGCACGAAAATAGCGTTCAAAAATACGCTCAAGGTCATCGCTAGCGATTCCAATACCTTGATCGTTAAGTTGAAACGATACTTGGTTGGGTTCGAGCGTTAACGTTAGTGTAAGTGGCTGTTTTTTCGGGTCATAACGTAATGCATTATCAACAATAATACGGATAATCATTAATAGTTTATCTAAGTCGGTATAGCAAATCAGAGCCTGCCAATTGGCTTGTGTTGGCTCTGTGGCTGCAACGGTTACTTGCTGAGAGCTGGCAAGCAGGTTGGTTTGTCGCACAATGGCTTGCCAAATCGCCTCAAGTGTCATCGCGGTGAGAGTCGGCTTAAATAGCTGTTCATCTTGGCGGATCAGCATTAATAGATCATCAATACGATAAGATAAGTGCATCGCTGACTCGTTAATACGTTGTAAGGTTTGTCGATACTCGTCATCACTATTGTGGCGGCTACGCAGGGTGATTTGCGCTTCGCCTAAAATGGCCGTTGCTGGGGTGCGTAGCTCATGGCTAACGTTGGCAAAAAACTCTTTTTGTTGATGTTTGGCTTTTTCTAGGGTTTGCAAGGCTTGAGCGAGCTCTTGGGTGCGAGCCGTCACTTCGCGCTCAATCAACTGGCGGGAAGCCATTTCTTGTTGCTGAGCTTGCTCTAAGCTTTGCGCCATATAGTTGAAATGGCGAGCGAGAGTTTTCAGCTCCAAGGGGCCACTAACGACAATTCGATGATCCAGTTGGCCTTGCTCTAATGCCGTGGTGCTTTTGACCAATTCCGCCAATGGTTTGGATAAGGTTCTCAGCAGCCAGCCACCGAGTAATCCACCTAAAATCACGCCAATCACCGCGAGACTGATGATCACGCTTCTCACATTCGATAGCGCGTTCATTGCTGCACTTTCATAACGAGTGGTACGTTGTTGTTGCACACTAATTGCTTGATTGAGTAACTGGCGCAGGTCAGTATTATCGACCTGATCAAACGACTGACTAAGCAGCAGCCAGCGCTCATCATCATCGGTAATTTTAGCGATTTCCCATGAGCGTAGTGCTTGTTTTAAACTGGCGAAGTTGGTTTCAAATAAAGAGATGACTTTAATTTGCTGAGTAATTTCCGCAAAGTCTTGCTGAGTTAAACTCTGTTGCTGGGCTTGTTCGGTGAGCTGGTTGAGCTTTTCTAGTAAATCTTCAATTTTGGCAAAGCGTAGGTCGCGTTTTAAAGTACTGCCATCTTTAACCAACAGATATTCGGCAAGCCAAATTTTCAACTGTTGTTTTTCGGTGCTCAGTTGCATGAAGTTTTGTAAAATTTGGTTAGACACTTGCCCACGCTGCAGGTGCTCATTGGCGACTTGATTCGACCAATAAGCCGCCCCCGCCTGAGCTAAAATCAGCGACAGTAAAAGTGCCAACACAAACGATAGTTGATAGCGAAACACAGCCATTTCCTCAGAGCATAGCGTTAATAACAGCAGAGTAAGCGATTTATGTACTGACGGTAAACCATGTTCATCTTAGGTTAATCTTAGCGCAGGGTTTAGGTTCATCAAAGCGCGCTACAGTAGTTACTCAAATCACTTAAATGAGTAAGGCAGGGACTATGCAACGCATCCATAAAACATTTTCTATTTCAGCACTATTATTATCCAGCGTGTTACCGTGGGCAGCTCAGGCTTCCTCGCCAGTTGTGAATAATAATATTACCCATCAAGAAGTGCTGAATGCTCAACAGGCTTGGGGTGAGGCATTAATTAATATCAGCCAAACGTATGAAAAGCAAGGCCACGCAGCAGCAAAAACGTTAGCCAGCCAAGTGTTGGAACAAGCTTATGGTTACCAACAAGGTGCGGTGCTGTTTAAACCGACGCTCGCCAGTGGTCAGCAAACGTTTCGTACCGATGTGGCTGGAGCATTAGCCTATTTTGTCGGTGGTAATAGCCATTATGCACAAGACTCTGGCTTTGCTTTAAAAGGTTGGAAGGAATACCGCTTTGAGAATGCTGCGGTTTACATTAATGGCGATTTAGCCTTGACCATGGGTAATGTCATATTAGTTGATAAGCAAGGGCAAACCACGATGGTTGATAAAAGCTGGGCCTTTAAGAAAGATGAGCAGGGGCAACTACGCATCGTCTTGCATCACTCTTCTTTACCTTATCAACCTTAAGGCTTAATACCGTTAAGCTTCGATACAGAGCCGGTGGCGATGCGACCGGCTCTTTTCTATTTGGGCCATTTAATACGCTATTATCGGTGTTTATCATGACTATGGTGCAGATGATGTTTTTCCTTTAACTGCTGACGAAACCGAGCGAGATGAAATTGGGAGCGAGGTTGCTGACCGTGTTTTCTATGACTATGTTGATGCTGTGAATCTAGGCGCTGCTGTTGATTATCATCGACAAAGAAAGAGGCTACGCTCGCGGTTAATAAACCAAAGAGGGTGATGCCCGTTAACATGAGAAACACCGCAACGCCGCGGCCAAAAGCGGTCACTGGATACATATCGCCATAGCCTACGGTAGTAATGGTGGTCATTGCCCACCAGAGCGCATCACTATAATCTTCAATTGGACTGTCGCTGCCTCTCTCCACCAAATAGACAAATGCTGAACTTAACATCACGGTTAATAAGCTGGTTAAGCCAATAAAACTAAGGGTTTTTTGCCGTAAGACCGCTTTGGTTTGCCGCCAGGTTCTCGGTAAAATAAACAGAATACGTATAAAACGTAATGGTCTTAGGAATGGCATCGCAACAATCAAGACATCAGGCCAATTTTGCATTAAATAGCGGCCACGCTGTTGGCTGAGCAAAATTTTAATGGCTAATTCAGTAGCGAAAACGCCCCACACTAACCAAATCAATTGATTGATAAAGTGGCGTTCTTCTTGGTCTAGCTGAGCGACATCGGGTATTAAAGCCAATAGTACATAGATAAGCGATAAGATAAGCATTGGCACTTCGGTTTTGCTCTCGAAGGCGGCCAGTAATTTTGCGCGTTGTTTCGGGTTCATAATTCTAATGTCATTGTGCGTGGTTTGATAAAAAGTGGTCTGCGTTTAGATGCTATCGGTTAATTGAGTGATACGCGCGCAGAGTGCTTCGGCTAATTGGTGGCTAGCGAGGTTGCGCTCAATGATTGAGTGGGCGAGTTTTCCTTGTTGTATCACCCTGAGCCATTCATCGATCATCGCACTAAATCCTTTGTTGGTCAGCATCGGTGTCCAATCTGGCGAAGCCAGTAGTTGCTGCTGATTATTCTGCCAGTGTATGCCTTCAGAAAAAGAGTGAAACTGATAACTTTGATTAACGAACTGCGCACTGACAGATTCACTGGTAATACCAAATTGTCGATTCATTGAAGCATGCAACAAAGTGGCTCCATGTTGCCATTGAATATCGATACGCGCTAACTGTTTGCTGGCCATTTGATGGGTGATGTAAGCGTCTTGCAAATCGGCTTTAGCGTAGAGATTGATACTGTCTAATGGATGGATGAAGTCATCAAACAAGAAGGTACGAATATCACCAGGTAAAGCATGGCGATTTTTCTCCCAGCGTAAGCCGAGTAAGTCGTCTCGTAAGCCTTGCTGTACTCCGACCAAATGTTGATTTAATAGCGGAAGGTGGCGACGATTAAAGCCGACATAAAGCGGTTGTTGGTGCTGTTCAGCTAATGCGTACAATTGTTCGCAATCAGCCGCGCTGTTTGCTAATGGTTTATCGACAAATGTGGCGATGCCATGACGTAAGAAAAAAGCCGCAATCTCAGGATGAGCGGCCGTTGCCGCGTGGATCATCACGGCATCGACTTGGAATTTGAGCAGATCTTGATACTGGGTACAGGTTTTAGTGATCCGATATTGAGCGGCTAAATGCGCAAGAGTGTGCTGATTTCGAGTGCAAAAGACCAGTTCAACCTCGGGACGTTGGGTTATCACGGGTAAGTAAGCTTTTTGGGCGATATCCCCCAAGCCAATAATGCCTATTTTGATCATCGTTATCTAAACTGGTTCGCTTCACAATGAGGACAAGACTAACACTCGCTCTAAAAATCGGTAAGTGTATTGCCGAGAAATTGGGAAGACGATCTTTGTCATTTCTAATGATCAGTTCGAGAACGAGTCATACAATAGGCCATGATGATTTAAAACGGGCTCTCTTTATTGAGTTCATTACAAACCTCAATAATCGCTAAGGAAAGTCCAGAGCGGATCACTTGCTGTTGGCGCTGTAGTTGTAAGTGATAAAAGTCGAGATCGATGTCGCCATCTGGATCAACCATCGTCACAGGTAACAATCCTCTGTTTTGGACAAGATTTAATGCTTTTATGGCGTGAATTACTTTAGGATCGGTAAAGCTGTACTCCATAGCATCACTATTCAATTGATTACGCAGTTTGATGATGGCTTCGATATCGTGATAAGTGTCATCGGTCACCACGCCTAGGCCATATAACAGTTTTAAGCGAACAGAAAGGTTACCAAGTGGTCCTGTATCGTCTAATAATGGTCCAACAACCGATTGCACCGCAAAATTATCTTTACGAAAAATACGCTGCATCAGTGCATCAACCGCTTGGGTCAATATGTCAACGGTTGTGATAAAAAAGCCACGCACAGAGGGGGCGTTGTTCAGTTGTTCTAAAATATCGATTTCGTCAATTTTCTGTGCCATATACTATCTAATTTAAGGTTGAGATAGGAAGGCGGTGGCCTTCCCATCTTAGTGTCACGTTAAAGCTGATGATAAATTGCTTCAATTTTTTGTACTTCGACACTGTTTTCTTTTAAGCCTGAATAATGTGCCAGCGTTTTTGAGATCCCGCGTTCTTTGAGTGAAGCTTGCAATTCAATGGATTGCGGATCGTTAAGGTTGGTATATTTTAGGGCGGCGGCAATCCCTTTCAGTAAGGTTGTATTGTCTGTGCCGTACTCTATTGTACCGAGTAATGGCTTGATTAATCTATCATTCGGCCCTAATTTTCGTAGAGGTTGACGTCCAACGCGATCCACTTCATCGACTAAGTAAGGATTTGCAAAACGCGATAAGATTTTTTCGATGTACGCATGATGCATTGTGCGATCAAACCCATAACGTTGGATGAGTACTTCGCCACTCTCTAGCATCGCTTGTTTGACCTCGGCGCGTATCTCTGGGTCTTCAATGGCTTGACGAATGGTATGGTGCCCTTTCAAACAGCCCAAGTAAGCAGTAATACAGTGTCCGGTATTGAGGGTAAACAGTTTTCTTTCGATAAAGGCCATCAGATTTTGGGTGGTTTCCATGCCCTTGATACAAGGAACTTCGCCTTTAAACTGCTGCTCATCGACAATCCATTCACTAAAGCTTTCTACTGTGACGTCAAGTGGATCGTCGTTGGCGGCTTCGGCGGGAGGGACAATTCGATCGACGGCTGAGTCAACAAATCCAATGTATTGTTCTGCTTTGGCTTGGAGATCAGAGGATAAATACTTAAACACCTCAGTTTTTAAATGGCTAGTGCCTCGTACCATGTTTTCACAAGCGATAATATTAAGAGGTTGTTGATTACCGGCCGCAAAACGCGCTTCAATCCCTTTGGCGATGGTTTTTGCAATCATATCCAATACGGCGGGGCCGACAGCCGTGGTGACTAAATCGGTGTTAATCATTCGTTCAATGAGCTCGTGGCTGGCGGAGTTAACGGCGGTTACCTTAGTAACGGTATCAATCTGACAGTCATGACCGACAATCTTAACTTTATACTGTTGTTGATGACTAAGTTGATCCACTAAGGGGTCATTAACATCGGCGAATGTGACTTGAATGTGCGCATCGGCGAGTAGTTTTCCAATAAAACCACGGCCAATATTACCGGCACCAAAATGTACTGCATTTTTCATAATTCATTACCTACCAAATAGTGACTGACAAAGATTAGGGTGAGGTCAGCATAAATTTCGGGGGATGCTGACCTCGTTTGCCTCAAGAGCAAAGGCAATTAGGCCGCTTGGGCATTGTTCAAAATTGCCAATATCTCTTTGATGTTATTGGTCGAGGTCAGGGTGTTGATGGCCTCTGGATCATCAAGGGCATTGGTGATGGCAGTAATGACTTGAATATGGTCATCATTTTTGGCGGCAATACCGATCACTAATTTGGCGATATCGTTTTCATCGTCGCTAAATTGGACGCCGGATGGGTACTGACAAATGACAATACCCGTTTTGATGACTCGATCTTTGGCTTCAATTGTGCCGTGAGGAACCGCGATCGATTCACCTAAGTAGGTCGAGACTAATTGTTCTCTCGCAAGCATCGCATCAACATATTCCGGGTACACATAGCCAAGTTCTACGAGCTTATTACCAGCAAAGCGAATGGCTTCCTCTTTATGGATGGCGGTTAAACCTAGGTAGATATTGTCTTTCTGTAAGCTAAAAATGGAAGGTTGCTGAGGGTCAAAATACTCATCATTAGCGGCGACTAACGGTGCTTTAATGAGACAACTGTCATTGGCTGCTTTGGGATGTGTGGCGGCCAGCAGTTGGATGACTAATTGATTATACATATCGCTATCAAGAAAATTGGTGAGTGATAGATGCTGGGCATTAGGAGCGTGTTTACGCGCTCTGTCGGTGAGATCTTTATGGGTGATCACAATATCCACATCTTGTGGCAAGTTATTGATCGCCAGATTTGTGATGGTGACGTTTAAGCCCGCTGCTTGCGCTTTCTTACGTAATAAACTGGCTCCCATAGCGCTTGATCCCATCCCCGCATCACAGGCCACAATGATGCTTTTGACATGGTTTAGTTTGAGATCATGCTTAGCTGGTGACGGTTTAGCTTGTTCTGCTGTTGTGGATTTTAACGTGTTCATTTGCGCAGTAGCTTTGGCGAGTGAACCTTGATCGCCCTCTTCATCGGTTGAATGCTGCGCTTTCATGAGAATGGCTGCAACAATGAAGGAGACGGCTGCGGCGGCAAAAATAGAACAGATCACACCAAGCATGGAGGCTTTATTGGTCATTAATAAAATGGCAAAAATAGAACCTGGTGAGGCAGGAGAGACAATGCCTGCATTGAATAGGGTTAAGGTAAAGATTCCAGTCATTCCGCCAGCAATCGCGGCTAAGATTAGGCGAGGATTCATCAGTATGTAAGGGAAGTAGATCTCATGAATACCACCGAAAAAGTGAATAATCGTTGCTCCACCAGCGGTTTGACGAGCGGTCCCTTTACCAAACACCATATAGGCTAATAAGATACCTAATCCCGGTCCTGGGTTAGCCTCAATCAGGAAGAAAATGGATTGCCCTGTTTCGCTGGCTTGTTGAATGCCAAGTGGGGAGAAAATACCGTGATTAATGGCATTGTTGAGAAATAGAATTTTCGCAGGTTCGACAAAAATGGATGTTAATGGAAGTAGGTGCGCTGCGACCAAAAAGTTAACGCCAGCCGCTAAAACATCCGAGAGTACTTTGACAAAAGGGCCGATTAAATAAAAGGCGATGACGGCGCAGATCATACCGATAATACCAGCAGAGAAATTGTTCACTAACATTTCGAAGCCGCTTTTAATCTTGCCATCAACACGTTTATCAAAGTATTTGATGGCCCAGCCGCCCATTGGTCCGACGATCATTGCGCCCATAAACATAGGAATATCCGTACCGACGATAACCCCCATGGTGGTTATTGCACCGACAACGGCACCTCGTTCACCACCGATTAACTTACCCCCGGTATAACCGATCAGTAGAGGCAGCAAGTAGGTGATCATCGGGCCAACTAAAGAAGCTAATGTTTCATTGGGTAACCAACCTGTAGGAATAAAAAGTGCGGTAATAAAGCCCCAAGCGATAAACGCACCAATATTGGGCATAACCATGTTTGATAAGAAACGGCCAAAATTTTGTATCTTGACCTTAGCATCTGGTGATAACATATCCGTTCCCCGTTCGATGTTCTAAAGAAGTAGTGTGATAACGGTTCGTCTAAAACCGTTGGTTGCTTAGTACCCAATCAATCTATCACACAATTTTACGTTAGAGCTGACAACGGGTTTTTTGTGATCTATCACGCGATAACTGTCTTTCAACTGCGCTCATTACGTGATTCTCTTCACCATTTTGCTGTGTAATTAATTTACATTTCATTTGTTTTAATTTTGTCAATTTATTTTAGTTGCGCTATGTATCAAATTTGGTAATTTTCATTTATCTCATATGGTGATCAAGATCTCAATTAAGTGACAATGATTGATTTGTTTGAATAATTGTGTGATCTAAGTACCGTACTAATTTTGCCTATTATTAAAAAAATAAATAATTGACGATGTTTAAATGATTTCTGTAATTTAAGTACAGTTCGACGAAATGGTGTGAGGATGCGTTATCAGAATATTCCTTCACCCATTGTTTTCTCATCTGATGTTACTGAGTGATGAAGAGGGGTAGTATGATCCGCCACCTTTGCACACAGTTACAACGACACTTATTGTCTCTTTATCTATGCTTATGGTGGATGGAATCGCTTGATGTTGATTGGCAATCTCAAGTTGTTTTGGGATATCAGTGTCAGGTAGAGAGGCTATTTATCGCAACTTATTATAAAAATAAAAAAGAGATCCATGTCAGAAGCTGCTTAACCTAGTGTAGTCCAATCAAGCAAAACGTTTAGTCATTGCGGGTTACCTGCTAGAATCAAATAATTCCACCTTAGTATTAATAGAATCAATGAAAGAAAAGGTTATCGTTTCTGTTTCATCTATCCACGGCACGCGACACTTTCATCTCGGCAAGTGGTATCGGCATGTTTTAAAAACAGTGGGTTATACTCTGCTAGTTGCATTACTGACCATTGGTGGGGTGATCTATTATTTGTCCAGCGAAGTGGATTTTGCCAAATTAAAGCAGCAAGAACTAGAGAGCCAATCCTCTTCATTACTGGGTGAGCTATCTTCACTGCAAGAACTAAAAAATAATTTAGAGCATGATTTACAAGAGCGTGAAGAAAAAATGCAGTTGGTTGCCGATCGACTAGGCGATCTCGAAAAAGTTTTAGGTATGGAAGACAGTGGTGCGGAATTAGAGTCTCGCTTGGATACAGCAGCGATAACTTCTTCGGTGAGAATGGTGATGTTAACCCAAATTCCCAGTGGCGCACCTGTGCATGAGGCAAGAATTTCGTCAGGATATGGTCAGCGAACTCATCCTGTAACAGGTAAGGTGCTTTTTCATCGCGGGCAAGACTTTGCGGTCAATATCGGTACTCCTGTCTACGCGCCAGCCGATGGCGTGGTGGAAGTCACTCGGGCGAGTAACCAAGGTTCAGGTAACTTTTTGCGCTTACAACATGCTTATGGTTTTTCAAGCTCTTATTCGCACTTACAAAAGTTTGCGGTTAAGAGTGGTGATTTTGTACAAAAGGGCGATCTGATTGCTTATTCGGGTAATACCGGTCTCTCTTCTGGGCCTCATCTACATTATGAAGTGCGTTTTGTTGGTCGACCATTAGATCCCAAACCTTTTGTCGATTGGGGCATTAATGATTTTGAAAGTTTATTTAGTCAAGTAAGAGGTATTCGATGGGAATCTTTAGTAAACAAAGTCGAACTCAGAGTCAGCGCGCAGCTACAACTCTCATCGCAAAAGGCTGTTCAATTAGCGGACAACTCCGGTTAGAAGACAATATTCAAATCGATGGTCTTGTCGATGGACAACTGCATGTTATTAAGACCATTGTGGTTAGTGAAAGTGGCGCGGTAAATGGTGATATTTTTGCGCAACATGTGATCATTAACGGCGCATTTGAAGGCACTTGTCACGCCGACAAAATCGAGATTTTAAGTAAAGGGGTGGTTAATGGCACTCTGTATACTGACGATCTGAGTATTGAACAAGGTGGACGTTTTAATGGCATGACTCACCCTGCTGCAGGTGAAAACGTTACTCAATTAGTCGATGCGGTTGACGCCAAGGAAACCAAAAATACGAAAATCCATAAAGAGATAAAACCCGCGACTAAAGGCTCAAGTCTGTAATTAAAAGTCTGCTGGCACTTCAAAGGTCATTTTTTGATGATGATAGGGGTGAGAAAAGCTTAACTTCTGAGCATGTAAACACAGTCTTTCAGCAGCTTGCCCATACAGATCATCGCCAACGATAGGAAAACCCAATCCATCAGGATGAGCGCAGTGGACGCGCAATTGGTGGGTTCGTCCCGTATGAGGATATAAATTCACTCGGGTTTTACCTTGTTCAATCGCTACCTTTTCCCACCGTGTCTGCGCCGATTTTCCTATCTCAAAGCAGACCTTTTGTCTTGGTCTATCGTCTAGGTCCGCGGCCAGAGGCAGCGTAATATCTCCGCTATCTTGTTCAAGTTCGCCGGATAATAAAGCCACATACTGTTTGTCAATTTGCCGAGTAATAAATTGTTTTTGTAGGGATTTATTCGCGCGGCGCGTTAAGGCGAACACTAACAGTCCTGATGTCGACATATCTAAGCGGTGCAAGACAAATGGACCTTCACAGTTAGGAAATTGCTCAGCTAAGCGGGTGAAAGCGGAATCTTTAATATTAACGCCTGGTACGGATAAAAACTCAGCAGGTTTGTTGATAACGACGATTGCCTCATCTTGGTAGATAATCTCAATTTGTTTACCCTCGGCAGGATTCACTAATAAGGGATTATCCTCTAACGGCATACCTTTGAGCATGTGCGCCAAAATCGGTTGACACTTACTTTGACAAGCGGGGTAAAACTTACCGTGCTGGCGGATCTCCGATTTCGGTGAGCTACCCCTCCAAAATTCCGCTAACGCGATTGGGGTTAGTTGGTGCTGAAAAGCATAATGCAGTAATTTCGGTGCCGCGCATTCCCCTGCACCTGCTGGAGGGACTGGGTTTGGACACGGAGCAAAAATAGCATTGAGGTTTTTCTTCTCGCCGTACTGGTTAAGAAAGAAATAGTGTGAGAAGAGTTGATGCTGCAAGCGTGCTGAACGTTGCTTACGCTCTTGTTTTAGTTCGGTTATTTTATGATTGAGTTGCTTGAGCTGTTCATCTAACACCGCAGTCTTTTGTTGCCATTCAAGCTTAAGCTGTTTTAATTGCCATTTTTCTTGCACGCTTTGCTGAGCAAGTTGGTTGAATAACTCTTGTTGCTCCGCTGTTGTTGCTTGGCTGGTCGCCGTGGCGCGCTGTTGTTTTCGCTGTGCTCGGCTGTCGATCATTGCTTTTTGCTGCGTGCTAATCGCTTGTTTCGCTTGTTCTTGGCAGGCCTGTAAAGCTTCAATAAGAGCGCTGAGCTGTTCTGAGTGCATTAACTGGCTAATTTGCTGATTTATTTCGGCAATATGGTTGGCTTCTACGCTAAAAAATTCCGTTTGTGTAAAACGGTCAAAGACTGGAGGCACAAAACCGGGGAGATGATCTTGTTCGGCGAGCTGGCCAGAAAATGCAGCGAGATACCCCAATTGGTTCTGAGCATTTTTCACCACTAAAACACCAAACATTTTTCCGTGACCGTCACTTTGTCGTTCCATACCAAAAGGGTGGACCCAATCATTTTGTGTCGTTAGATGAGTTTGTAACTGTTTGGCGGCAATCAGCGCTAAAGGATGTGGCTGATAACAAAACGGATAAGTGAAGCGCTCAGGTAACGGGATAGCAGTGATGTCGGTTGCAAATGGAGTGAAGCAATGGGCAGGCATAGTGAAGACAACAGTGGTTAAAAACAAGGGAGAGTTTACTGCGCTTGGCGTAAAAAGTCAGTATTTCTCCCTAAGCTTGAGCAAAACAACCTATTTATAGCATCGGCAATACAGACAGCAGCAATAATCCCCCCATGGCACCATTAAACCAACGGACATAGCGTGGATGATTCATCCACTGGCTTAACTGCTTACCCGCTACCGTCCAAACGCTTACCGATGGTATATTGACCATAGCAAATACCAAGGCGATGACCATTAATTGTATCCAACTTGCCTGTTGGTTAAACACACTCACTGCGGTGAGTGCCATGGACCAGCCTTTCGGATTTACCCACTGAAAGAGTGCCGCGGCAGTAAAGGTCATCGGTTGATAGTGCTGCGTTGTTTGTGAGGGGTTACTCAAGGCTATTTTTACGGCTAAATAGACTAAATAGGCGGTGCAGATGATTTGCAGTCCGTATTGTAGCATTGGATAACGATGAAACAGTTCGGTGAGTCCAATACCAACCAGCAGTACCATGATACTGAATCCTAAAGTAATGCCCAACATATGAGGAATGGTCCGTACAAATCCGACGTTGGCTCCTGAGGTCATGAGCATGATGTTATTTGGACCGGGTGAAAAAGTAGAAACAAACGCGAATGCGATGAGTGGTCCCCATTGTGTGTAATCCATGAGCGGCTCTTGTTAAGTAAATGATGAGAAAATAATAATGGTATTGTTGGGCAATATTGTGTTTATATTTGTTTTCAATGACCTTAATTAGCAATAAAAATGACTTATGGATAGATTTGACGAACGAATATTGCAAGAGCTTCAAGCGGATGGACGGATCTCTAATGTTGAGCTTGCCGAGCGGGTAGGGTTATCACCCTCAGCGACACTAAGGCGAGTGCAAGAGCTTGAGCGCAAGAAAGTCATTAAAGGCTATCGAGTGATCGTCGATAAAAGCCAACTTGATATTGGGTTTGTGGCGTATGTTGCGATTGGTTTGAATAGCCATACCAAAAAGGCACAACTCAGTTTTGAAGAGCACGTACGCTTTGCTAAAGAGGTGGTGGAGTGTCATAACATTACTGGAATGAATGAGTACTTACTTCGTGTGGAGACTAAAGATCTCAGTGCTTATAAGCGCTTTCATGCCGATGTGTTAGGTGAATGCCTAACGGTAAAATCCATTAGCACTATGGTCGTCATGGATTCTCCAAAAGATGCCCGCCAGTAGTGAGCATCTTTTCATCCTATTTTTAGGGTCTGTAGACCTTTCGAACAAAATTGAATCGCGAAAGGTCTACAGACCCTAGTGTCCGAGAAACTAAAAAATACAGTGTTTCGCGTATGAGGTCGCTTGATTGGCTGTCCAATCGCCTTTCGGTTTCTCTTGCATATCCTCACACCACTCTTGACTGCCCACTTCGGTTTGTAATACGCAGTGTTTAGCAAAATCCACGGCTCCTTGGGCACTCCATTCACCTTTAGGTTTTTCACGCATCTCTTGGCACCAAGAGCTAGTACCTACTTCGTTTTCACAAGCAGTGAGAGCCAAGGTACTGAGCAATAATAACGCTAATTTTTTCATTGTTGATCTACCGATAAAGAAAACGTAAGTCATGATACCTAAGTCGCTCTACAACAAGCCATGCTTTCTGGTTATTTTTCTGTTTTTCCTACTGCAATTGCGGATATGACTCAGCGGATCATTGATTGGCTGATAAAAATCTCAGTGATCATTCTCACTGTTTATCGATCATCAAATATCGATAAAACGATCCAACTCACAGTCTGATTTTAATCTAGATGCAAAGCAAAAAAGTGGCGTTATTATGCTATCGAAACGTTTCGATGAGTGTTTTGTCAATAATTAACTGTCGAGATGGGTCCTCGCTTCACCTCAACGTGCACTGAAATAAAGGTCAAATAATGAAAAAAAGTCTCCTACTAAACGCAGAGCTCTCTTATCTAGTCGCCACGTTAGGTCATACCGATGAAATTACGATTGGCGATGCTGGTTTACCGATTGACGATTCTGTACAGCGGATCGATTTAGCTTTAACGCAGGGTATCCCGAGTTTTTTGGATACGGTGCGAGTCATCCTCAGCGAAATGCAAGTGCAAGCGGTGCTATTGGCTAACGAGTTTGCTCAAGTCAGTCCTGATTTACATAGCGAATTACTCGCTGAGTTACGCCGCGAGCAACAGAAAACAGGTCAACCTATTGCGATTGAGTATCTTAGCCATAATGAGTTTAAAACTCGTACGGTTGCCAGCCGCGCGGTGGTAAGAACCGGTGAGTGTACACCCTATGCCAATGTGATTTTTCAATCGGGCGTGGTGTTTTAGCGTTCGATGTTGTGATTTAACGATAAGGAGGAGTGATGACTCAACCGATTTTAGCTCTCAGTCAGATTGATAAAGCTTTTCCTGGTGTGAAAGCGCTTGATCAAGCTTGTTTAAACGTCTATCCCGGTCGAGTCATGGCCTTGATGGGAGAAAATGGCGCTGGCAAATCGACCTTAATGAAAGTATTGACGGGGATCTACAGCAAAGATGCTGGCACCATAGAGTATCAAGGTCAACCAGCCAGTTTCAAAGGCCCTAGGGATTCTCAGCAAGCGGGGATCAGTATTATTCATCAGGAGTTAAACCTGATCCCGCAGCTGACAATTGCAGAAAACATCTTTCTTGGTCGAGAAAAAACCAGTGCTTTCGGCCGCATTTTGTGGCAAGAGATGTACGCGGAAGCCGATCAACTGTTAGCCCGTCTTAATGTTAAACACAGTGCCAAAACCTTGCTCGGTGAGCTGAGTCTTGGTGAACAGCAGATGGTGGAAATCGCCAAGGCTCTGTCTTTTGAGTCCAAGGTGATCATCATGGATGAGCCAACCGACGCTTTAACGGATACCGAAACCGCCTCATTGTTTAATGTGATTAATGAATTGCGCGACCAAGGCTGTGGCATTGTTTATATCTCTCATCGTTTAAAAGAAATTTTTGAAATTTGCGATGATATTACCGTGTTGCGAGATGGCAAATTCATCGGTCAATGCCAAGTCAGTGAGACGGATGAAGATGGTCTGATTGAAATGATGGTTGGGCGTAAATTAGAAGAGCAGTATCCACGTATTGACGTAGAGCCAGAAAATAAAGTTTGTCTCGAAGTGATAGGTTTGACCGGATCGGGGATTCATGATGTCAGCTTTACCCTGCGTCGAGGAGAGATTTTAGGTATCTCTGGTTTGATGGGAGCGGGACGTAGCGAATTAATGAAGGTGATTTATGGCGCGCTGCCTTCTGAGCGGGGCGTGATTAATCTTAATGGCCGCACCATTAACCCCGTTAGCCCGCAAGATGGTTTAGCCAATGGTATTGCCTACATCTCAGAAGATCGCAAAGGCGATGGTCTGGTACTCGGTTTATCAGTCAAAGAAAATATGTCGCTGTGTGCCCTCGATAAACTGACCAAGGGCATACAAATTCAGCATGGCGCAGAAGCGACAGCGGTAGAAGATTTCATTCAACTGTTCAATATAAAAACCCCTTCTCGCAACCAGATCATTGGTCATCTTTCAGGTGGGAATCAGCAAAAAGTGGCGATCGCCAAAGGCTTAATGACGAAACCTAAGGTACTGATTTTAGATGAACCGACACGTGGCGTTGATGTAGGTGCGAAAAAAGAAATCTATCAATTAATCAATAAGTTTAAAGCGCAAGGGATGAGTATCATTTTAGTTTCATCGGAAATGCCAGAGGTACTTGGTATGAGCGATCGAATTTTAGTGATGCATGAAGGGCGGATCAGTGGCGAATTTGATGCCAAGCAAGCCAATCAAGAAAATCTTTTAGCGTGTGCCGTTGGCAAAACCTTGAACGAGGAAGCAGCATGAATAGTAAAACTCTAAGTAATCAGACGCCAGACGGTGGTAAAAAGTGGTTTAGTAAAGCGTGGTTGATTGAACAAAAGTCACTGATTGCTCTGCTATTTTTAGTCGTTGTGGTGTCATTTTTAAATCCCAACTTTTTTACCGTCGACAACATACTGAATATTTTACGTCAGACATCAGTGAACGCGATCATTGCGGTTGGTATGACTTTAGTTATTTTAACCGCAGGCATTGATCTCAGTGTTGGCTCTGTGTTGGCCCTATGTGGAGCATTTGCTGCCAGTCTGATTGCTCTCGAAGTTCCGGTTCTAGTAGCAGTACCCACGGCTTTACTTGCCGGTGCCGTACTAGGAGGTATCAGTGGCATCATCATCGCCAAAGGTAAGGTACAAGCTTTCATTGCTACTCTCGTTACTATGACGCTGCTGCGTGGCGTCACCATGGTTTATACCGATGGGCGTCCTATTTCAACCGGATTTACCGATACCGCTGATGCATTTGCTTGGTTTGGTACGGGTTACGCACTGGGCATTCCTGTACCCGTTTGGATGATGGTGGTGGTATTTGCGGCGGCGTGGTACTTGCTCAATCACACACGTTTTGGTCGTTATATCTATGCCATGGGTGGTAATGAGTCAGCGGCGCGTTTATCCGGTATCAATGTTGATCGCGTCAAAATCGGTGTGTACGCCATTTGTGGTCTGTTATCGGCTTTGGCGGGCATTATTGTTACTTCTCGGCTCTCTTCTGCGCAACCTACGGCAGGCATGGGCTATGAGCTGGATGCGATTGCAGCGGTTGTATTAGGCGGTACCAGCTTAATGGGCGGTAAAGGTCGGATCATGGGCACCTTAATTGGCGCACTGATCATCGGCTTTTTAAATAACGCATTAAACTTACTCGATGTGACCTCTTACTACCAGATGATAGCGAAAGCGGCCGTTATATTGCTGGCTGTGCTGGTGGACAATAAAAATAAGTAAAACGTGAACCTACCAGATGTAAGCGTGCTTTTGTCTGGTTCCCCCTACCAAAAAAGGATGATTAACATGAAAAAACTTGCGACGTTAATTTCTGCTGCGCTGTTATCGGCTTCGGTATCGGTCTCTGCTTCAGCTAAAGACACGATTGCCATTGTCGTTTCAACCCTGAACAATCCATTCTTTGTCACCATGAAAGATGGTGCGGAAGCGAAAGCCAAAGACTTAGGCTATAACCTGATCATTTTGGACTCGCAAAATGACCCAAGTAAAGAGCTGTCGAACGTAGAAGATCTGACGGTTCGAGGTGTAAAAGCGATTTTAATTAACCCAACCGATTCTGATGCCGTATCGAATGCTATTCGCCGAGCTAATCGCGCAAAAATCCCTGTGGTAACCTTGGATCGTGGTGCGAGCCGTGGTGAGGTCGTCAGTCATATCGCTTCGGATAACGTAATGGGCGGAGAAATGGCTGGCCAGTTTATCATCGAAAAAATTGGTGAAAAAGCCAAAGTCATTCAGCTCGAAGGGATCGCCGGCACCTCCGCGGCTCGTGAACGCGGACAAGGTTTTATGAACGCAGTTAAAGAGCATGATATGGTTTTACTTGCCAGCCAACCTGCTGACTTTGATCGCACCAAAGGATTAAACGTCATGGAAAATTTACTGGCCTCAAACCCAAGCGTGCAAGCTGTTTTTGCGCAAAATGATGAAATGGCATTGGGCGCGCTGCGCGCAGTGCAAGCGTCTGGTAAAAACATTTTGATTGTTGGTTTTGATGGTACTGACGACGGCATTGCCGCAGTAAAACGTGGTCAGTTAGGGGCAACGGTCGCTCAGCAACCCGACATGATTGGCGCTTTAGGGGTTGAAACCGCTGATAAGATCCTCAAAGGTCAGACGGTTGAGGCTTATCTTCCTGTGCCACTGAAAATTATCAGTCAATAACTCACCTATCGTATACCTCGCTCTGAGTATAGAGCGAGGTTTTCTATCTTATAGAAGGATAATTCTTATGAACAAATTGGTGGTATTAGGTAGTGTCAATGCTGACCATGTTCTACAAGTCCCTACTTTTCCTCGTCCTGGAGAAACGCTTCATGGCCGAAATTATCAAGTCATCCCTGGTGGTAAAGGTGCAAACCAAGCGGTTGCCGCCGCGCGCTTAAAAGCGGATATTGGCTTTATTGCCTGTGTTGGTGATGATGCCTTTGGTATCGAAAGTTGTGAACGATTTAAGCTGGATGGAATGGATATTCGTGGTGTGAAAGTACAAGCGGATTGCCCAACAGGCATTGCGATGATCCAAGTGTCTGATCGTGGAGAAAACAGTATTTGTCTTTCAGCTGAGGCGAATGACCGATTAACCGCAGAAGCGATCGAAGATGACCTACCAAGCATTCGTGCCGCCAGCTACTTGTTAATGCAACTTGAAACACCGATTGACGGCATCATTAAAGCGGCGCAAGTCGCTAAACAAGCGAAAACGAATGTGGTGCTCAACCCAGCGCCAGCCCGTGAGTTGCCATTGAGTTTGCTCAGTTGTGTTGATGTGATCACTCCTAATGAAACAGAAGCGCAAGTGCTCACCGGCATTACCGTCACCGATGATGCTTCAGCCCAGCAAGCGGCAACAGTGTTACATCAGCAAGGCATTGAAATTGTTATTATTACCCTTGGCGCAAAAGGGGTTTGGTTGAGTGAAAATGGGCATGGACAACTGATCCCCGGTTTTCGTGTCTCGGCCACCGACACCACCGCCGCGGGCGATACATTTAATGGTGCGTTTGTGACTGGCTTGTTAGAGAATATGCCTTTAGAATCCGCGATTAAGTTTGCTCATGCCGCAGCAGCGATTTCAGTTACTCGTTTTGGCGCACAAACGTCGATTCCGACTCGCCAAGAAGTGGATGAATTTTTAGCTCAGCATCAATAAGGGATAAGATGATATGGCAACCATGAAAGATATTGCGCGCGTTGCAGGGGTTTCGACTTCCACGGTTAGCCATGTGATCAATAAGACTCGCTATGTTAGTGATGATATTGCCGAGCGAGTCAATAAAGCCGCGAAAGATCTCAATTACGCGCCTTCTGCTTTGGCGCGTAGTTTAAAAATGAATCGTACCCGTACCATTGGTATGTTAGTGACTACCTCAACCAACCCATTTTTCGGAGAAGTCGTTAAAGGGGTTGAGCGCAGCTGCTATCAACAAGGTTATAGCCTGATCTTATGTAATACCGAAGGGGATAATCAACGCATGAAAGCGTCGATCAATACCCTATTACAAAAACGAGTCGATGGCTTAATTTTAATGTGCTCGACCTTAGAAGGCGAACGGATTGAAGTCTTTGAGCGCTATCCTGATATTCCAGTGGTGGTTATGGATTGGGGGCCAATGCTATTTGCCAGTGATAAAATCCAAGATAACTCACTGCGTGGTGGCTACATGGCGACCCAGTACTTAATTGAATGTGGTCATCAATCCATCGGCTGTATTACTGGACCACTGAGTCGTCATCAAGCGCAAATGCGCTATGAAGGTTATAAACGAGCCATGTTAGAAGCGGGCTTAACCATCAATCCTGACTGGATTACGGAGTCTGATTTTGAATGTGAAGGAGGCGCGCAAGCACTGTATCGATTGCAAAAAAAAGGGCCATTGCCCAGCGCACTTTTTGTTAGTAATGACATGATGGCCATGGGGGTGATTCATGCCGCCAGTGACCTTGATATTGCTATTCCAGATCAGCTTTCGATCATCGGTTATGATGATATTCATATCGCAAATTTTATGACGCCTTCCCTGACGACTATTCATCAGCCTAAATACCGTTTAGGTCAGGCTGCCATCGAAACACTATTAAATAAGCTTGAAAATCAGAGCCGCGAACCTCAAATGGTTCAGCTAGAACCAACGCTGGTTGTCCGTCAGAGTGTGAAAGTGTTGAAGTAATACGGTAGATAGAAAGCCATTAGAATATTCCCGCACGTTGGATCGTTTGTTGATTGATGACTCCTTGATAGCAACCCTGTTCATTAATAACCGGTAAAGCCGTTATTTCATTTTGGCGCATAATAGAAAGAGCCTGATGGCATAGTGTTGAATGTATAATCACCGTTGGCTTGTTTGTCATTAATTGTTTGATATCTATGGTTAGTGAGACATTGCCATGTAATGCTCGGCGTAAATCACCATCAGTAAATACACCTAGGATTTTTTCTTTTTCTACTACTGCAATTAATCCTAATCCAGTCCGACACATGATCTCAATGACTTCGGTTAAGCAAGTTTGTGGTGAACAATAGGCAGTAGTATGCACATTGGTCATCAGTTGATAGACTTGTGTTAACAGTCGTGCGCCCAGAGCACCTGCAGGATGAGAACAAGCAAACTCTTCGGCGGTGAATTTTTTTTCAGACATGACGGTTAAAGCAAGTGCATCCCCGATTAATAGGGTATTAGTAGTACTAGAGGTTGGAGCGAGGCCAAGTGGACAGGCTTCTTTTTCGACATGAATATCTAAAAGATAGTGACTATGCTTGGCTAAGTAGCTATCGCGTTGTCCTGTGATGGCAATGATAGGAATACGTTTGTTAAGTAATAGAGGTACAATCGTTTTAAATTCATTGGCTTCGCCAGAGTAAGAGATCAAAATAGCTAAGTCGTGTTCAGTCCCCATACCTAGATCGCCATGTAAAGCTTCTGCTGGGTGAATAAAAAATGCTGCCGATCCCGTAGAAGCTAGGGTCGCTGCAATTTTTTTTCCAATATGGCCTGATTTACCGATACCAAAAAGAACAATTTTGCCTTTGCATTGCTGTATCGCGACGCAACAGTGGGCAAAGTCCTTATCCATCCTGCTTTGAAGTCGAGCTCCTTGTTCTAATTCCTGTTGAATGACCTGTTTACCACATTGAATCATACGTTCGGTTATTGTCATTTTCTCTTGTCCATTTTCATTTCTCATTACTAATGACTTTCAAGTGAAAGTCATTGTGTCAGTATTTCTTCGTGCCCAACTTATTATTTCAATCCCACCAACAAAATGAAAGTGTAAATCCCGTTTATTTTTACTGTGAAAGTTTATTTTTGTGATCGCTTTCAATTTGGTGAAAACTTTATCTTTTAGTTTGAAAGTTAAGGTGGGAGTATGTCTGCGTGGTAAGACACAGTCACAATTAGATGAGGATCTAAAGATGGAATGGATAATTCATGGTGCGGAATGGTTTATTGGACTGTTCCAAAAAGGGGGCGACGTTTTCGTGAGCATGGTAACAGGAATACTGCCATTGCTGATTGCGTTACTCGTGGCAATGAACGCATTAATTCAGTTTGTGGGACAAGAGCGTGTTGAACGCTTGGCACAGCGTAGTGCAGGAAACCCGATATCTCGTTACTTAGTGCTACCCGTTATCGGTACCTTTATTTTTTGTAATCCGATGACATTAAGTCTTGGGCGATTTTTACCTGAGCGTTACAAGCCTTCTTATTATGCGGCGGCATCGTACAGTTGCCACTCTATGAATGGCCTCTTCCCGCATATTAACCCAGGTGAATTGTTTGTGTATTTGGGTATAGCTAGTGGATTAACGACACTGGGTTTACCGCTTGGTCCTTTGGCGGTCAGCTATTTACTGGTTGGGATGGTCACGAATTTTTTCCGCGGATGGGTCACTGATTTCACCACCATGATGGTTGAACGGCAACAAGGTGTTCAACTTGAAAGTGAAGTTCATTTCAAATAGAGGAAGAAGATAATGAATTACATTCAAATTGAAAAAGGTAATGGTGGTTGGGGTGGTCCTTTACGTTTACCAGTTGAGCCTAATAAGAAAATTATTTACATCACGGGCGGTACACGTCCAGCCATCGTCGATAAGCTAGCCGAGCTAACAGGATGGGAAGCTGTTGATGGTTTTAAAACCACCATTAATGACGATGAAATTGCTGTAGCTGTAATCGATTGTGGTGGCACCTTACGCTGTGGTTTATATCCTAAAAAACGTATTCCTACCATCAATATTCACTCCACGGGGCAAAGCGGTCCTTTGGCTCAATATATTACTGAAGATATTTATGTCTCTGGTGTTAGAGAAAAAAATATCAACTTGTACCAAGGAGAGGAGGCACAGTCTGCCACAATCTCGCGTGATCTTGATGAGCAAGATGCAAGCCAGAGTAAATTTGATACGAGTAAAAAACTGACTCAACAAAGTGATGGGCTATTGGCCAAAATTGGTATCGGTATGGGGTCTGTCATGGCGGTCTTTTTCCAAGCCGGTCGAGAAACGATAGATACCGTTTTAAAAACCATTTTACCTTTTATGGCCTTTGTTTCGATGCTTATTGGGGTGATTATGGCGTCAGGGCTTGGTGACTTCATTGCTCATTTTCTGACACCATTGGCTCAGAATCCGCTCGGATTAATCACCTTAGCGCTGATTTGCTCCTTTCCCCTATTATCGCCTTTTTTGGGCCCAGGGGCGGTGATAGCACAGGTCATAGGGGTATTAGTAGGTACCCAGATCGGGTTAGGTCATATCCCACCGCAATTAGCCTTACCAGCGTTATTCGCAATCAATGCGCAAGCAGCCTGCGATTTTATTCCTGTCGGATTAGGTTTGGCTGAGGCAAAGCCGAAAACGGTTGAAATTGGTGTGCCTTCTGTCTTGTATTCTCGTTTTCTAACAGGGGCTCCAACCGTCATGCTCGCTTGGTTTGTTTCAATGTTTATTTATCAATAAGGAGACGAAGTGATGTCTGCCCTTTATCAAGTACAAGTCGAACGAATAGGTGCTTTTGCTTATGAAGCTTTAGAAGATGACATGATGATTATCTTTAGCCAAATCGCACCACAAGATGCTGCCGATTACTGTTTTATCCATAGTCACGATACGTTGAAAGCACCGATTGAAGCTGGTTACACCTTAATGATTGGTCAGCAACGCTATCCTATTACTTCGGTTGGTGAGGTAGTGAACCAAAACTTAGCTGAATTAGGCCATATAACGATTCGTTTCGATGCATTGGATCAAGCTGAGTATCCCGGTTGTCTTCATGTGAATGGGCAAAGACCAACACAAATCCTTTGTGGGGAACAGATTGCCTTTTTTAGGTGATAACGTTTTGTTAATTATGAATTTTATATTGTAAGTAAGATGTCAAATGAAAAGTTGGAGTGAATCATGGATAAAGTAGCATTAGTGGTTGGTGGTGGCCAAACGTTGGGTGAGTTTTTGTCTCGAGGACTAGCTGATGAAGGTTATATTGTCGCTGTCGCTGATCTGAATGAGTCGAATGCACGATCGGTGGCAGAGCAGATTTGTCAACAATATGGCGATAATAAAGCGATAGGAATTGCGGTAGATGCGACTCATGAAGCGAGTGTTTGTCATATGGTTCAGCAAGTTGATGAGAGGTTTGGGCGCGTTGATCTCCTAGTTTATAACGCGGGAACCGCAACTGCGGCCAAAATTGATCAATTTCCACTCGATGCATGGCAGCTTTCGATTAATGTGAACCTGACGGGCTATTTCTTATGCGCGCGAGAAGTTTCTAAGATCATGATTAGAGAAGGAAGAGGAGGTCGCATAATTCAAATTAATTCTAAGTCTGGTAAAGTGGGTTCAAAACATAACAGTGGTTATTCTGCAGCCAAATTTGGTGGGGTTGGGCTAACGCAATCATTGGCGCTGGATCTAGCAGAGCATCAGATTACGGTTCACTCTTTGATGCTGGGTAACTTATTAAAAAGCCCGATGTTTCAGTCTTTGATTCCGCAGTATGCTAAGAAACTGGGAGTGGCAGAGTCCGAAGTGGAACAAATTTATATTGATAAGGTTCCGTTAAAAGCCGGTTGTGATTATCAAGATGTTCTTAACGTTTTAAGCTTTTATGCTAGTGATCGTGCAGCATACTGTACGGGCCAGTCGATCAATATTACTGGTGGACAAGTGATGTTTTAATCCTCCCCCAGGATTTTAGTATCAGCATGCTTCTGAGGTATTTGGGCGAGCTTTGCTTGCCCTTTTTTAAATGATGAGGGCAACCAAAATGGATGAAACAACATGGTTAATCGTATTGGCTTTATGCGCTTGGGGTGGGCAGATAGCTCTCGGTTTTTTACAAATCAGAGCATTCAATAGGATGCTGCAATCTCTAGCAAAACAAGGACAAGTCAAAATTGGTAAAACGCGCAGTCGTTGGAAACCGAGAACGATTGTGGTTTTAGTCGAAGATGAATATAAGCGTATCATCGATGCTAAAGTCATGCGGGGAGTCACGATTTTTGCAAGGCCAAAATCGCTGCCTGAATTAATAGGCTTAACCTCGCCGATTAAAGGTGAGCAAGTTAAGCACTTAGATAAACGATTGCAAGAAGCGATAAGTGTCGCATTTTCAAAGTAATCGATAACACTGTGGGATTGTTTCTTTCAATGTGAAAGTTTAATGTTAAACTAGTCTCAAGATAATCGTTAAGTGAATGATATGAATCTAGATAATAGAAGAGAGCAATTACTGCATTTTTTGCGTCGTCATGGCAAAACATCCGTTAATGAGCTAGCAAAAATTTTCAAAACGTCAGGAGCAACCATTCGAAGTGATTTACGATCACTAGAAGAAGATGCCTTGGTTATTCGTCGCTATGGTGCTGCTGAAGCCTGTCAAACTTCGCTTATTCATCATGAAGACCGTTCAATGGATGAGAAGCAGACGGTTAATTTGGATATGAAATGTCAAATAGCTCAAATGGCCGCGAGCCTTGTTCATGAAGGAGAATCGATAATTTTAGATTGCGGTAGTACAACATTACAGATGGTGTCACACTTTGATCGATTAGCCTCACTGACTCTGATGACGAACAGTATGCATATTGTTAATGCGATGGCTGATTTAGAGACAGAACATACCGTTCTTATGCCCGGTGGTACCTACCGTCGTAAGTCAGCTTCTTTTCATGGTCAAGTTGCAGAGCAAGCATTTCAGCATTTTTCATTTGATAAACTTTTTATTGGTGCTGATGGCTTTGACTTAAAACAGGGGACAACAACGTACAATGAGGCTTATCAAGTCAGTCAAGCCATGTGTGATGCTGCAAATCAAATTATTGTTGTAACAGATTCAAGTAAATTTGGTCGTCGTAGCCCTAATGTCGTGGTTCCGTTGGAAAAGATAGATATCCTCATTACCGATCATCGTATTTCAACCGAATGTGTGGAGTCGCTTGAACATAAAGGGATCCGCGTTATTTGTGTTGGAGAGTCGTCATTTATAAAAAGTTAACATCATTTTTGTTTTACTACTTTTGAAATGAAAATTCTCGTGATTAGTTTCACAGTTCCCTTTCTTCTCTCTTTTTAAAATTGTCAATTAGATGAACACTCTCTGCTGAGTTGTTGGGCGAGAGTAATGTATGGACTGGATACTGTTTGGGGCAGATTGGTTTATTGGTCTGTTTGAAAAAGGTGGGCAGGTTTTCATGACAATGGTCACGGATGTCCTCCCACTGCTTGTTTGTTTATTAGTTGCAATGAACACACTTATGCGTCTCTTTGGTCAACATAGAATAGAGAGAATTGCGCAAAAAAGTGCATCCAATCCACTTTCTCGTTACTTACTGCTGCCAACCATTGGGACTTTTGTATTCTGTAATCCAATGGTGCTGAGTTTAGGCCGCTTTTTACCTGAAAAATACAAGCCTTCGTTTTACGCCTCGGCATCGTATTCATGTCATTCAATGAATGGTATGTTTCCTCATGTTAATCCCGGAGAACTTTTTATTTTTCTCGGCATTGCTGCTGGGATAACTCAACAAGGTCTTTCTTTAGGACCGCTTGCGATTACTTATTTATTGGTCGGTTTAGTCAGTAATTTTGTGCGTGGATGGGTAACTGACTTTACTACGATGTGGGTTGCGAAACAGCAAGGGGTGGTCCTTAGCGATCAAGTGAAAATTATTAAAAATGGTAAGCCTTCATGAAGATACTGCAGGTCAATGCTGGATCCGGTGGTTGGGGCGGTCCGTTATTTATTCCTATTCAGCCCCAGAAAAAAATCCTTTATATAACCGCTGGTACGAAACCCTCTTTTATCGATGAAATAGTCAACCTAACCGGGATGGAGAGCATTGATGGTTTTAAACAGCATATTGACGATGATCAGGTCGCTTGTGTAGTCATTGATTGTGGAGGAACACTGCGTTGTGGTTTATACCCTAAAAAAGGTATTTCTACACTCAATATTCATGCAACCGGAAAAAGTGGTCCTTTGGCGGAGTATATAACTGAGAGCAACTATGTCTCTTCAGTTTCTTCTGACTGTTTTCAACTGATTGAAGAGCAACAAGCAGAGCAAGTTGTGTTGAATACAACTCTTGAGCAAACAAATTTTGATATTAATCGTAAACTGTCTCAGCAGAGTCATGGATTATTAGCCAATATTGGTATGGGAATGGGATCCGTGATGGCCACGCTTAATCAAGCTGGCCGTGAAACTATTGAAACCGTCATAAAAACCATTCTTCCTTTCATGGCCTTTGTCTCTATGTTGATCGGAGTTATTTTGGCTTCTGGTCTGGGAGATCTTGTGGCGCAAGGATTAGCGCCATTGGCGGATAATCCGCTGGGACTCATTACCTTGGCATTAATTTGTTCTTTTCCTCTCTTATCGCCGTTTTTAGGACCAGGGGCAGTTGTTGCTCAAGTGATAGGGGTATTAATAGGAACACAAATTGGCATGGGAACTATTCCACCTCATCTGGCTTTACCTGCGTTATTTGCGGTCAATGCTCAAGCGGGTTGTGACTTTATTCCAGTAGGGTTAGGGCTTGCTGAGGCAGAAGCTGAAACCGTACAAGTGGGCGTTCCGTCTGTACTGTATTCTCGTTTTTTGACCGGAGCGCCGAGCGTGTTACTGGCTTGGTTCGTTTCGTTTTTTATTTATCAGTGAGTTAAGAATGTACCAGTATATTGCGAGTATTGAACATATTGGTGAACAAGCTTTAGATGCCTTAAAAGATCGTATGATGATTCTATTTGGCTTAAATGCGCCGCAAGAGGTAAAAGATTATTGCTTTGTCATTCGTAACTATAGTCATCTCAATAGCAGTATTAATTTAGACAGCACTTTATTAATAGGAGATCATGCCTATATCATTACCGCAGTTGGTGACGTAGCCAACCACAATCTAGCGACTCTGGGTCATGTAACGTTGAAGTTTGATGGAAGTATTCAACCCGAGTTACCGGGCACTATTCATCTACTTGGACCGACACTAGGTAAAATACAGTGTGGGGATATTATTATTTTTGGTTGATTGGATAATCGAGCTATATTTAGATTGCTTATGTATCGATGCTGTTTACGCAACAGCCTGATTTTTGTGGCTATAACTAAGCAAACTTATCAGGTAAGTTTTTCTAAACTAAAATCTTTAGTTGTTTAAATCTTATATTCCAACGAATGAATTTTATCAAATCGTAAAACATCAGCCCGAGGTATTTTCGGGCTGATGTGGATGTTAAACAGAAGGTTCAGTAAGCGTTTATTGTGCGGCTTCCGCTGCTTCTCGTGCGTCTTTTTCTTTGTGGAATGCTCGTTCACCGATAAAGGCGTAGAGTAAACAAACAATAGATAAAATGCACGATGCAACCAGGATAAAGAATCCACCATCCCAACCAAAATGGTCAACCGTGTAACCTAAGATAGCGTTCGCGGCGACCGCACCACCGAGATAACCAAACAGCCCAGTTAAACCTGCTGCAGTGCCTGCGGCTTTTTTCGGCGCTAATTCAAGCGCATACAGACCAATCAGCATCACGGGGCCATAAATTAAGAAACCGATAGCGATTAATGCCATCATATCAACCATGGGGTTACCCGCTGGATTAAACCAGTAAACCAATACGGCTAGGGTTACTAACACCATAAACAGAATGCCGGCAGGGGCGCGACGACCTTTAAAGACTTTATCTGAGATCCAGCCGCAGAGTAGGGTTCCGGGAATACCCGCCCACTCATAGAGGAAATAAGCCCATGAAGATTTATTCACCGTAAAGGCTTTAGCTTCTTGCAAGTAAACTGGAGCCCAGTCTAATACACCATAACGAATGAGGTAGACGAATGCGTTAGCAATCGCAATCGCCCATAACAGTTTGTTATTAAAAACGTACTTAAAGAAAATCTCTTTCGCTGTCATCTCTTTTTCATGAGATTTATCGTAATTTTCTGGGTAGTCATTTTTATACTCTTCAATCGGTGGTAAGCCGCAAGATTGTGGAGTATCGCGCATGGTTAACCAAGTAAATAGCGCCACCAGCAAGGCAAAGAAAGCCGGAACGTAAAAAGCCGCTTTCCAGTCACCACTGAAGGCCCATAAGCCTAGGATAAAAATAGGACCAATCAGCCCGCCACCCACGTTATGCGCAACATTCCATACCGAAACAATTTCTCCGCGCTCTTTACGTGACCACCAATGCACCATAGTTCGACCACAGGCAGGCCAGCCCATCCCTTGGAACCAACCATTTAAGAACAGTAAAATGAACATCGCGGTAATACTGCCCGTTGCCCAAGGCATAAAACCAAAACAGAACATCACTAAGGCGGATAAAACCAAGCCTGCCGTTAAAAAATAACGAGGGTTGGAGCGGTCAGACACGTTACCCATTAAGAACTTGGACAGTCCATAAGCGATAGAAACCGCAGCCAGTGCGACCCCCAGATCACCACGGCTAAAACCTTGTTCAATCAAATAAGGCATCGCTAAGCTAAAGTTTTTACGGACTAAATAGTAACCCGCATAGCCGACAAAAATACCGATAAAAAGTTGCCAACGCAGACGTGAATAGGCGCTATCCACTCGTTCTGCAGACAGTCGCTCAATGTGAGCGTGTGGTTTAAAGATCCCAAACATAATGGCCTCGTAATGTAATTAGGTTGCTGGGGGAATAGAACATTCAAAATGGAGCGAACGAATAATGTTTTATTTTCGTTCGAAACTTTTCGAGAATTGTAGGTATGTTGCAAATTATTTCTGTGATGAATGAAGTGTTACAATTAATTTACTCATAAAAACAAATAATTAATTGGTTTTTATGAGTGATAAATAATCGAAATGATGGCATTTTGATCTTTAGTTTTTGCTAATAAAGCTTTGTTTTTATTAGATGGGTTTAATGTGACGCCATACCTGCTCGTTCGAGAGTTCTTTCTTTGCAACGAATCAATGACCAATTTAGTTTGATGATCTGGCGGGAGGATAAAATTTGATGTCCCTCGTAGGAAAATGAGCGTTCAAAGTATGAGCAGTATAGATTTGGAAGGTAGGTTGTATTTTGGAGCATCGATAGTGGTACTGGACTTGGGTTATCAGTGAATCTTGCTAGCTTTAGGACGTATTGGGTTTGAAAAGATAGCCCATTTTTATGGTGATGGTTGAGTTGGTTAATCACCGTAAAACATCGCCCTAGTTCATCTGTGATTATTAACATCGTCAGTGGAAGGAACCTAACAATGAAACATCGATTAGTCCTGAGTACCTTGTGTATCAGTTTATCTATTCCCTCATTAGCTTTTGCACATGGCTGGGTTGAGTTTCCCAGTGCGCGGCAAAATACGTGCTATTTAGATGGTGGTTTTTGGAGTAACACTATTCCCAATGCGGCTTGCCAAGCGGTTTATGATCAATCGGGAGCGTATCCCTTTGTGCAACGCAATGAAGTGGCTGCGAATGTGGCTCGTTATCGAGATCTCGAGCAGGTGAAAGCAGTGATACCGGATGGTCAGCTTTGTTCTGCCGGTCATGCAGCTAAAGCTGGGTTAAATATTGTCTCTCCTCATTGGCAGAAAACACCGATTCAGCTAAATGAACATCATCAATTGGACTTAGTTTTTCATGCTGCAGTGCCACATAATCCTTCTTATTGGGAGTTTTACTTAACGAAACCAGAGTACGATCCAAGTCTACCTTTGACATGGGACGATTTAGAGTTAATTGATGAGGCGGGGAATGTCGCAGTAGGGGCTGATCGAAAATATCGATTCACGGTCAATTTCCCCGAGGGGCGCAGTGGTGATGCGATTTTGTATACCCGCTGGCAGCGAATTGATCCGGCGGGCGAAGGGTTTTATAACTGTAGTGATATCACCTTTGTGGGCGGAGAGGCCCCAACGCCGTCTACTGAACCGAGTGAACCTGAGCAACCGACAGATTTAATGGCATTAGGTTATTTTGTGCCAACAGGGTTTGGACCAGTGGACAGCGGCGATAGTGTGCGTTTTCGTACCTTTAGCCAACAAGGGCAAGAGTTGACGGATATTCATCTCGAGATTTCTGCCAATAATAGACACACTTGGCCTGTTGAACTGGCCGGTCAGTTTAATCAGCAGCAAGCGGGACATTGGTATATTGGTATTTGGCACCAAGAAATGAACCACTATATGTTTGATAGCCGAAATATCCATGTTAACCAAGTGTTTGCGCCACATGGTCAGTTTAGCTACCAATTATCATTACAAAAACAAACACCGCCACCAGTGATCCCTGATAACGCTTGGCAAGAGAGCAAAACATACACCGCTGGTGACATTGTTGTTCACCAAGGGCGTGAATGGACGGCGCAATGGTGGACGAAAGGAGAAGAGCCGGGAACCACAGGAGAGTGGGGTGTTTGGCGCTAAGATGAGTCAAATTCTTAGTATGACTTCTGTTAATTGCTTTAATTCAAATAGGCAGCGATATTGCTGCCTATTTGAAGAAGAAAAATCATCAAAATACAGCCAAGTTAAGGGGCGGTAACTCCTTAACTTGGCTTGATATCTCGATTAATAGTGTACTTCCACACCAAGGGTGATCGTTCTGCCTGGATCGGGCATGCTGATCACCGCTCCCGGTTGTACTTGATAACGGTCAGTGAGGTTATTAATGGCTAAAAACAGCTGTGTGTTAGGGTTTAAGGCATATTGAGAGTAGAGATCAATTTTATAATCCGCAGGAATATCGATAATCGCACTAGCACCCGTGCCCGCTAACCAATTGCTTGGATTAGACTTACCTGAGTGATAAGAGACCTTGATACCAGTATCAAGGGTATTATTAAAAAATTGCGTGCCAAGATTGAGGTATATGTTTTCTTTGGGTGGAATACGCGTTGGGGTCAATCCCCAAGCAAAGCCCATAGAATTACAGCGTTCGCTTTCTGCATATGCCGCTTGGTCTGTGGAGCAAATTTTGGTCTCACTGTATAAGGTAGCGGCAAGGTGAGCGTATAACCAGGCATAGTGATATTTTGCGCTCAGCTCCCAACCAGAGAGTTGCATTTTATCGTAATTGGTAAAGGTGAAGTTAGATCGCCATTCAGGCATTCCCGGCGTTTTGGGTAATACGCCGCCAGAAATATAATTTTTAATGCTGTTGTTGAAATAAGACGCTGATAGATGAAGATTATCTCCACGCGCCATGGTATCCATGTTATGCCATTGCACGCCGACCTCATTATTGAATGATTGCTCAGGTTTGATTGGGTTGAAAGGGTTATAGCTGAACACCTCATTCGATAGTGTCGTTTCATATAAGCTAGGCATCCGATAAGTACGTGAAGATTTCAAAAATAGCTGAGTACTTGGGGTGAGTTGATAAGTTAGCTCAGTCAGTAGATCCACTTTTTCTTTGTAATCGAGATGTTGCTTGGTTTGGTGGTCAGTGGACTTGGCATTGTGGACATTTAGCCCCAGTTTTATTTTCAGCGGTGCGTAATTTATATCGGCATTAGCAAAAATATTTTGTGTACGACGTTTACCATCACGTGAAGTCACGGTTTGGGTAAAACGAATTTGTCCATCTTCTTCAGGCGATAAGCGCTCTTGCTGCTGCGCAAAACCATAAGTTAAACGCACCGGCCAGTCGGTCAGTAAGCTCTCATTACTGACGCTAAAGCCGGAACGATCGTTACTGTAGCCATGGAAATACTGCTCGGCGTTAGTGCCGTGGGCCCAAAGCCCATTATATTGAGCGAGCTTCGCATCGGTGTACCACACATTGGCATGCAGATTTAGCCAAGGCTGATTTGGTTGATAGTAGTAGTTGGCGGCATAGGTACTGACTTTTGCTGTGCCTAATCCCCATTGCGGCATCATTTCTTGACCATCGGGTAGTGGGTTCCAATTTTGGTCATAATCAAATTTGTACCAATAAGCGGCCAAAACCTCACCGGCTTTTTGTTCGTGGTAACGATAGGTGAGATCGGCATTATGTGCGGTGCGATTGTTGGTTGCTAATTTTAAGAGCCACGAATCACTTTCAAAACTGGTGTTAACCACTTCTTGAGCCGGACCGACGACGGGTTCGTGATAATCGTTATAGCCATTTTTACCGGAAAAATGGTTACCTTTTGAACGTTTGCTATAAGCCAGTACGGTACTGAATAACTCATGTTGATAACCAAGGCCAATCATAGCTGAGCCGTGTTTAAACTTGTATTCAGAGTCACGGTTCGCTAACAAATAATCACCTTGTTGACGGTAATCGCCGCTGACTTCTGGGGTACGGTTATGGTTATTGGCTCGAGCTTTAAATACGACACCAAAGGTGCTGTCATCTTTAATTACATCGTTAATGGTTAGCGTTGTGGCGTTAACCACGCCGCCAACAGCCCCGCTGGCGTAAGGTGAGCTATCCATGGTCGCACCTTGATGAACCGTCAAGGTGCTGAGTAAGTCGGTATCAATATAGGTTCGGTCACTGACGCCTTGGTAACCTCGGGAGGTGTGGGTTGATTGCAAGCTACCATCAATAAAAATCGGCACCCGACCTTCGCCTTGCAAGCCGCGAATGCCAATATCCAATGCACCAGCTTCATTATGCATATTATTACTTTGTACGCTGGTGATCCCAGAAAAGATATCCGCATTGGCGATACCACGCATTTTGTCTAAATCATTGCGTAATCGTTGATGAGTAGGAATGGGTTGACCATGCACTGTGATGGTTTCGTCGGTTTCTGAGGAAGCGGCTGTTTCTGCTTGAGTTACACTGGTCAACAGAAGAGGAATAAGAGCCAACAAAGGTTTCAACTGCATAATTTGATCCTTGTCAAAATGAGAGTAAGGATACTGATGTAATTGATAATTATTATCAATACGTTTTGTTTAAATAGTTTGTGACTTGAATCACGTTTTGGTGCTGGTGTTTAATCATTAAGCTAGTGGTTGCGATTTTTGGATTTCTTCATCGACCCAGATCAGTAATTGCTTAATCGCTCTTGAGAGCAATTGGTTTTGGCGCACGATATAACCCAAGCTGGTGGAAGAAAAATCAGGCAGTGGGGTAAGCGTTGTGTGTAATGCCCTTTGCGGATTGACTGAAAACGTAGGGACAATCGCGACTCCGAACCCCGCTTCTGCCCAGTCAATTTGTGCATCCACACTACCGACTTCCATAATGCGATAGTTAGACAGATTCAGTTTCGGCAGGCTGAGATCGATTAAATCTCGAGTACGAGTATCATGACCAAGCAGAATAAGCGTTGGCTCATCCGCGGTCAGAGGAGCTTGTGAATGCTCGCTCACCGCTAGGCTTTGATTCGTGGCCTGCGCTTGCCACTGCGCCAGTCCATTGCCAATTGCGCACCACTGCACTTCACGTAGCTCGGTAAAACTCAGTGGTGCCTCTTCTTTCTGCGCGATCACAAATCCTAAGTCGGCTTTGGCCGTTTTCACCAGCTCTGCCGCTTGTGAAGAGGTAGTATTAAATAATGATAGGTCGATACCCGGATAGGTTTTGCGAAACAGCTGAAAAGGGCCAATCAATAGTAAGCGAGAGATGATATCGCTGGCGGCAATGGTTAAAGTGCCCTGATGAAGATGGTTAATGGCATTGAGATCGGCTTGGCAGACTTGTAATTCAAGTAAGGTTTTCTCTGCACTTTGCAATAATCGCTCACCCGCTTGAGTCAGTTGAAACGGGTTACGTTCAATCAATTTGACACGCGTTGCTTGCTCTAATTGTTTTAAATGCAAGCTAACGTTGGGCTGTGTCATGTGTAAGGCTGCTGCGGTTTTACCAAAATGTTGATATTTCGCTAAAGTGACAAAGGTATTGAGCCAGTGAATATCAAGCATGATGGATCCTTATACGAGAGAACATTCAGTGAGGGTGATATGGATTTCTTATCAAAGTTATAATAATAATTAATTTTTCATATTTCAATCTTAGGCATAGGATGGTGGCACTTGCTTTTAAGGAGAGTAACTCATGTCGTCGATTGTTGTTGTTGGTGCTAACTGGGGTGATGAAGGTAAAGGTCGGATTGTTGATTATCTTGCCGATCAAGCTTCAGCCAGTGTTCGTTTTCAAGGCGGAAATAACGCCGGTCACACCGTAGTTAATGAATTCGGAACCTTTAAATTACACCAATTGCCGAGTGGCGTGTTTAATCCAGATTGTTTGGCGGTACTTGGCCCTGGCATGGTAATAAGCCCTGAGTTATTGTCAAAAGAGATGGCGGAAGTTGAGCAATCAGGCGTATCGCTACGCATGGCGATTTCCGATCGTGCGACCTTATGTTTGCCTCTCCATGCTTTAGAAGACAGCTTAGAAGAAGCGCGTTTAGGCGATCGCGCCTACGGCTCTACTCGTCAAGGCATTGCTCCGGCTTATGGTGACCGAGTGATGAAAAAAGGCATCTTAGTCGGCTGGCTAAAGCAACCTGAAGTATTACAAGAACGCATTCAATTTTGGTTAGATTGGAAATTGCCTCAACTCAAAGCCCTTTACCCAAGTTTTGAGTTTACGCAAAGCGCGGCGGAAATGGCAGCATGGTTACTAGAGGTTGCTCAGCCATGGTTAGCATCCGTGTGTAATGTCACTGTACCGCTAAAAGCGATTCAAGCTCAGGGCGGAAATTTGTTGTTTGAAGCCCAGTTGGGTGCTGGCCGTGATTTGGTGTACGGAGAATATCCTTGGACAACGTCCTCTCATGTCACTTCCGCTTACGCAGGTTTGGGCGGTGGTTTACCCGCATTGCGTCCAGAGCGAGTCATTGCCGTGGCGAAAGCCTTTAGCTCGTCGGTTGGCACTGGCACCTTGATCACCGCGATGGAAGAGCAAGATGCGTTTCGTGAAAAAGCCAACGAGTTTGGCGCGACCACTGGTCGTCCACGTGATATGGGCTATTTTGATGCCGTAGCAACCCGTAATGGGGTTGAGCTACAAGCGGCCACCGAAGTCGCTTTGACCAAAATTGACTGCTTAACGGGCTTATCTGATCTGAAAATTTGTGTCGGCTATCAAGGTAATCACAGTGAAAACCCGATTTGGCCACAAACGGCAGCCCTTGCGCCTATTTATGAGCAAATGGAAAGCTGGCAAGAAGACATTACCGGTTGTCGCACTTTTGAAAGCCTGCCGCTTGCGGCTCAAAAATACGTGCTGCGGATTGAAGAGCTATTGCAAGTGCCGGTATCGATGATTTCGGTGGGGCCGGAACGTGAGCAAATGATCTTACGTGGTTAAAGACCACTATACCCAAACGACTTAGAGTTGCAGCTAGGCGGCAAGTGAGTTCATTCCCATGAGTATAGGCTGGGGCTAATGAACGTAATCAACACCGCTACAGCTTCAAGTAGGAAGGGTATACCTCTGCAACAATAAATAAAGGTATCAGTCTCCCGGCACTTGCTCTGCTCGGGAGACTTTTTGTATGCTGTGCCTCTCATTACCCACCGAGTCTAAGTGACATCATGTTAGAAAAAGAAAACCTACTCAAACTCGCCAGAATGCCCATGCCTTTTGGCAAATACGCTGGTAGGGTTTTGATCGATTTACCTGAAGAGTACCTACTGTGGTTTGCCAACAAAGGCTTTCCCGAAGGTGAGTTAGGTCAACTGCTTCAGTTGTGTCTAGCATTAAAAATCGAAGGGTTAGATTCAGTGGTAAAGCCGCTTCAGTACTAAGATCTGTTAATATGGATTTTAACCAATAAGGTTCTATATTGGTACGTTATGTGTAAATAAAGAAATCAACAGATGGTATTTTAGATACTAAGAAAAGAGATCAAAAAATGAGGTATAGCGGGAGTTAAATATGAACTAACGTTAATGCCCCCCTTTCAGGGGGCTATAAATCTACAGCATCATCTAAGGTTTCGGGTTTTAATTTTTAATTACTCCAATTTATTTTATTAGATATTTCTAATGTTTTGTTATATGCGTGATTAACCGCATTATTATGATATGAAGAGATCTCAGAAAATAAATTATAGCTCATCGGAACATATGGTTCTAAAGCAGAATTAAAAATGTTATAGGCTTCATTAAATGAATGCCCACCGCTAAAAGTAAGAAAAGCAGCGGCTTGCAGTCTAGCTGTACTAATTTGAAAATCTTTATTTTCTTTCATAATGATTTGAAATAGCGGTTCTAATAAATTACTACTACCAGACATCCCAATACCGATAGCCCTTCCTTTTTTTATTGCATTTATATTGTGTATAGAATCTTCATTATAGGTAGAAGGACTTATGTACCTATCTATTGGACGAACACCAAGGCCTAGGCCATGTACATTTTCAAAAAGCCCATCGTACTGATAATCTAGTAATATTCCAGAACGATGATTTTCTTGGTGTTGCATGCTTTTATTTTCAATCAATACTCGTTGTTTTTTTATTTTTGATATGTACTTTTCCGTTGCTTTTTTGCACTCATCTCTTAATGAAGGATATACGAGCATTGCTTTAACACCTATGCTTGATAACAAAAAGCTAGAATATTTATTCTCAGACTTAAGCATGGAAATGTAATTGTTTTTTGTTGGATTATCAAAAAAATCATATACTTCTGGTATGTTGACTCTCCAAGGTTGCGGATCATTTATCATCATATCTTTTATTCTTTCAAAATGTTCAAACCCACGTTCAGGTAATTTTTTTATCAAAAAATCAACAATATACTGATGATTTTTATTTTGGTTTGTATCTGTTTCTTCCAAAATAAATTCTGCAAGATTTGAATCAAATAACCTACCGTAAAGGTTATCATTAGCAAGTGTTTTTGGTACTTGATTTGGAACAGTGTCTATTATCTCTTTTACATGATGGATAATATTGGAAAACGAAGGTTTATCACTCAATTCATCATAAATAAATTTTAAATTATCACGAGAGCAAGAACCATCTAAAAAAATAAATTTTAATTTGTTTAATATACTATTTTTTTCTGAAAGTTTTATGTCAGAAAAATTTATTAAAGAAGCAATATCTATATATGCACTATGAGGGGTTCTAACTGAAGACAAGTTTTCTTGAGATCTGTTTAGTGGTTTTATTATATACTTTAATAGAATATTGTATTCAGAAATGGACAGTTCCTTTTTTATACCACTAATCTTCCCATAGCCATCTACTATTAATTTTTCTTCAAAAACTCTAGATGATTTAAAAATATTAGGGTTAATTGACTTCCCTATGATTCTTTTAGTTATTTGATTATCATCTATTTTAATAAAGTTAGTTTCGTTTTTTTTGTTTTTTTTATAGCCTAAGAAAACTAACATTCTATGTATATTAGAATGTTTTTTTTGAACATTTTTTATAGAAACAATTTTATTTTCTATATCATTAGGTTTTATTGATGATAGTTTATGATAAATACTATTTGTTACAATATTAGATGTCTTCATTTTTTGTCCAATAAATATGACACACTTAAATATAGGATTTTAAGTGTGTGGATATATTAAATTTATTATATTGTTAAGAGATGCCTATTTTTTCTGAAACCCAGCTGTCAATTGATCTTTTAGTTAAAATAGTAGTGCCACCATAATTATTTTCAGCATAGTTAGATAAATGTTCATTTGTTTTATTTTCAACGAGTTTGTTAATCTGAGTGGTCACATTTACTCTTAAATTAACACTTACTTGACCTTGATCTAGCTTCGCTTTATCTACCGCACTTCTTAGTGTTGCTTGAAGTCCAGATCTACCAACACACGCCTTATCTACTCCTATCCATTTTAGGAACGATTTTATGTAAATTTTTGCTTGTTGTGAGTTTATTTCTTCTCGTATCAGTTTTGTTTCTATTAAACCTACGCCATAACATGCAAAGTGTTGTTTAATTTCTTCTTTAGTAGGTGATGTTAAAGGGTTATTTTTATCTTTCATTATCGAACTAAAAGCATTATCAACTACTTGATTAACTCTTAAATCAATGATCTTATCTGATTGGTATTTGGATAAAATATGTTTCCCGCATTCATTATACTGTCCTATTTGATTCATGATTGATATCACTCTCTCTTGTTGTTTTAATTCTTTTCTAGTTTTAGACTTTCTAGAGAATGAATTTCTCATTCTATTTATATCCGTGTTACGGATTGATTTTATATCCATGTTCTCTATTTTTTTTAATTCACTCTCAGATAAAGAGCTAGTCGGTAAAAAACAGGAAAAAAGAGAAGAGATTGCCATGATATTACCTATCTAAAGATTAATGGTTAACTAAGTTGTAAGTTAATTAATAACTCGATAATTTGAGTAGTTAATATTACTCATTGGGATGGTTTTATATCACGATATTTCTTATGAAAATTTATTACTGCCATTGAAATTAGTGTTTACGTTCCCCGATTTTTGATGCTATCTATGTTATTATATCACATTGTTGATGATTAAAATAAATTGTCAGATCATGTGGTTGACAAAAAAGTACTTGTCTATTAGTGACAGTGTTATTGATTTTTTTGAAGATGAGTAGAACGCGGTAAATTATTATCAGGATAAAAACGTAACCAGGGTAGGGTGTAATATTTTCCTATTTTATATGGATTTATGTTTACTTTACCATATTAGTTAATTTATAGATGAATTAAAATTCAAATTTGGAAGCTACCATAGTTTTTATGTGCAATTAAAATTAGGCTGGACATAGTGGAACAGTTTAGCTTTTCCATTAATCTTCTTTTATAAGTACTCACTGTTTTTTCACTAATATTTAGTATATTAGCGATTTGGTAGTTTCGATAACCTTGATATAAATATTTAAAAACGGTCAATTCACGTGATGATAAATGTGAGAATGAAATTTCTTCGTTCTGCATGCTTCTGCTCTTTTTCAAATTTAAAAATAATTCATATGGAGTGATTGTGAGAATCTTCATTTTAATTATGAAGTGTAATATAAGGTTGTGGTAGAGATTTTTAATGATTTTTTATGATGATAATTGATTTTTTATGTTCAGAAATAATCACAATTAATCATTTTTGATCCCACGCTCTCGTTGGTACTATTCTTGCTCATTTTTCTTCCTTTTAGAGTTTTTGGGAAGAGGAAAGTTAACAATCACGAGGAAAAATTTAATGCCAACGATAAATCCTGCTTCTACTAGTGGTGAAGTAAGTGGAAACCTGACAACAACATACATTAATGATACTTTTAATGGATTAATTTCAAAAGCTGATGAGGCAATCGAGAAATTTTTGACTGAGAAAAGCGCTGAAGACGGTACACTAAATTTATCTGCTTCTGATTCTTTACAACTTCAGAAGTTGATGGCTGAGCAAAGTATTGCAGCACAAACAGCAACGACAACCTTGAAATCGGTAAAAGACTCAATTATTGCTGCGGCAAGAAATATCTAGATTTATTAAGGCAAGGGGGATCGCCTGAGCCTTATATTTTAAAATATGGTGAGAATATGCTCCAGTTACTCAGTCCTGATAACGCTTACTCGGGCGCAAACTTACTATTACTATTAGTTTTGGTATTGTTATCAACGGTATTTTTTATCTGCTTTTCTGGCTTTGTAAAATACAACATTGTATTAAATATCATCAAAAATGCAGTCGGTACACAACAGATACCTCCAGCGATAGTTGTGAATTTATTGGCAGCCTTAATGGCGTTGAATAGTATATGGCCTGATATAAAACCAGGAATTGAGCGTATAAAGCCCTATTTTTCTGAACAGTTTGAAAGTGAACAAGTTTTTGATATTTTTTATGAGCCTAGTATTGAAGAAGAAAGTCACCCTAAAAAGATAACAATGTACTATTTAGCCAGTCATGTTTTTGAGTTTTTCCCTGAATTATTAGAACGCTCCACAATAAAGACAAATAAGTTGCTTTCTATGATTGATATCCCGATTAACTTTGATGAAAGCACCGATACATTTAAATATTTTTTTGGTAGTTTGGTTTTGGATCTCTATGAAGGATTTGAATTAGGATTGAAGTTGTATCTGGTATTTGTAAGTATCGACTTTTTGATTGCTGTGATACTCAGTGGAGTAGGGATGACGATGTTGTCACCGACGGTAATATCAACACCAGTTAAGCTAGCAGTTTTTTATTTTTCAGATAGCTGGACTCTTTTATTCCGAGTGTTATCTTGATATGGAGACATTATTTTTTCCAAATTGGTTTTTATTTGCTGGGTTATTTTTATTTCTCAAAATTTATAATCCTACTCGGCTTTATTTGGATAATACCACATGTTTAGCGATTGCCATCGTCCTTGCGATTGGGCTGAGTTCCAGTGAAAAAATACAAGTACCAACGTTTTGGTGGATCTTGAGTGTAGTGTTTTTTGCACTAATTGCTTCTATTCCATATTGGTTAAGCGGAATAGTGGGCAGTGTTATTCAGCAGTTGTTATTGCTTAATGAACAGTCAGTTCAGGATCGACGTTTTACCGATGAATCAGAAGCACTTGCGAAAATAAGTAGCCTTATTTTTATGATGTATGCTCTTGAGGCTGGAACTCTGTTTCGACCTATTTTCGATGTGTTCATGCATACTCATGATGAATACATTAGTCATCCTTTTGAAACACTTTATTTTATGATTGTTGATAGTTTATCGATGATGATGGTGGTATCGGGTAAATACTTGATTTTAATGATAGTGATAACGGTAGGCTGCGGTTATATCGACCTGTTTTTTAAAAAGGCGTCACTCTCTATGTTTGTTACGATAAATGTTAAAGCGATCGTAATTGTTATTATTCTTAATCTTTGGTTGTTGAGTGACCAATTTTATGTGTTTAAACAAATGATGCAAAAGGTAGGTTATGAATAGAGTAGAAATGATAAATAGGCATGCTGTTTTACAAGTGCATAATAGTATGAATGATTTTGAAACGGTTGCCCAAGAAATTTCGCGATCTGCAAAAGTACAAAATGAAGTGACCACTCACATTAAGGACGGAGAAATCACCGAAGATGATGAGATGCTGAGTCAAGATGAAACGGTAGATATGATATTAAAACAGTCTGTTATGAATCAAACTCTACGTGAAATGAAGCAAAATCAGGAACGCATAAAAGAGATACTCAATGAAGATTAAATTGTTAGGATTAATTTTATTTTTTTGTGCCACGATAACGCATGCGAGTATCTTGATAAAACAAGAAGATATTGACTTAAGAGCTGCGTTGTCAGCTATTGCCAAAGATATGCAAGTCAAGCTAGTTAATGATCTTGACGATCAAACACAGCGCCATACCCTCACTCAAACGCTTTCTGGCGAGGGTCCTGTTTTATTAAAGCAGTTGTCTGAGATTTATGATTTTGACTGGTATGTATACGGTGGAATGCTGACGGTTGAAGCAGGAAAGACTTACGTCAACTATGCCTATAAACCACGTAATATTTCTTCTCAAGCGTTATTAAAAGAGTTAAAACAGACTTTTAACACAAATGCTACCACTAAGCTAAAATTAACTGAGCGAGGTAATTCAATTCTATTTTCCGGCACACGTAGGTTCGTTAATGATGCTGTCAGCTATGCTAATATGGTAGACAAGAACCAGTTTTTAGAGAAAGGGAACAACTTAGAATTAGCCAGAATCGAATTTCATTTTATTTCTGTCATTGATCGTAGTGTCAGTTCTTTTGATAGTACAGTTATCTTCCCTGGTGCTCAAACATTGATTGCTGCCGCTATAACTAACATGGGGCAATTTCAGAATGTCAGTGATGGAGAAATAGTACAGCGTGCATATAAAGTGAAGTTGAGTGAAGCTGAAAAGCAGCAGCTTGATGAGGAAGAAAAAACCTCGAAGGTACAAGCTATACCGGCAGCTAATGCTCTTTTAGTCCGTGGTACTCCAGAAGAAATTAAGCTCGCAAAGCGTATTGCAGCTTTGATCGATATTAAGCGGCAACAATTGCTTTTTTCATTAAAAGTATATGATGTTGCTGTAGATCGTAATGAAAATTTTGGTATTGATAGTTCTTGGTTAAATGGTACCAAAGGTATTTACGATATTATAGTTCCACCATTCACTCAAACAGCTGATTTTATGAGAAACTTTCAGGCATTATCTTCAAATGGTATTGCTCGTAGTGTTTATCAAACTAATCTTTTAGTACTCGAAAACCAAAAAGGCCATTTTGGTAAAAAAGAAACGGCAACCATTACCTTGATTTCTGAGCGGCAAGTTGAAGTCCAAAAAATAGAGGCTGATAACAGTCTATATGTCACTGGACGTTTATTGCCATCGGGTAATGTACAAGCGAAGGTGGAATATATAGAGGAGTCATTAGGTGACAAGGATAGTGAAGGTAAGAAAAATGAGCCTCCAAGAGTAAGTTCACAATCAATAGAAACAGAAGTATACATTAAGCCAAATCAAACGGTTATCCTCGGAGGATTTGATAATACCGTCACTCAATCAACAACTAGTAATGTCCCCGTACTGTCAAGTATTCCTTTATTGGGAGAATTATTTAAAAATACTTCACAAAAAAAGTATAAAGTCAGACGTTATGTCTCGGTATCATTCGAGGTTATTGATTGATGTTAAAATACTTCTTTAAGGTAAAAGAGTTATACCAAGATACTGTAATTTGCCATGTATCGATCGATACTTTTGTTGGTCAAGAGTGTTTTATATATACGGCAACAGGAGAAAAAATTCGTGGTGAGGTAATGAAAGTCTCTCAACCGAGGGTAGAGATAAAGTTACTTCAGCCGGGCGCAGTACAACGTGGTGGGCGGATAGAAATCACACCTCGCCGATTTTGCTTTCCTCTCAATGAACATGCGCTCGTTGGTAAAGTGATCAACTGTTATGGCGAGTCGCTTTATGGTGATGATTATTTAACTCAACCTGGTGAATTTGTTGATTTACCAATCCTTATTGAGCCTATCTCACTACAGATGCGAGCGCCTATTGAAACGGTTTTTCCGACTAAGATTAAAATTATTGATGGTTTATTTACTATTGGAGAGGGGCAACGTGTTGGTTTGTTTGCGCCAGCTGGAGCTGGCAAAACGACTACAGTATCTATTATGGCGAATAACATGGAGGCTGACGTTATTATTTTTGCCATGATTGGTGAGCGAGCTCGTGAAGTTATTGAGTTTTTAGAGGGAGAGATTGGCCCAGAAGTTATTCGTAAATCAATCACTATAGTTTCTACATCAGAAGCAAATCCTTTAGAGAAAGTACGTTCTGGTTTGGTTGCTGTATCTATAGCTCGCCATTTTATGGCTCAGGGAAAAAAAGTTGTGATCTATTTTGACTCATTGACTCGTTTTGCTCGCGCCCAGGCGATGTTAGATGGCACGCCAATTAAAGATGGCATTCCAATAGGTGTATCGCTTGCTTTATCTCGATTAGTTGAAAGTTGTGGCAACTCAGTGCACGGTTCGGTAACTGGTATTTTCACGGTCTTGATAGAAAAAGAGATTGATGATGATCCGATTGCTCATGAAGTGAAATCATTAATTGATGGTCATCTTGTGTATTCCACGATCATCGCGTCCACAGGACGTTACCCAGCGATCGATGTATTAAAGAGTAAAAGTCGCCTACAAAATAAGGTTCAAGATAAAAGATACGTTCAATTATCGGAGAAAATCAAAGATATGGTGTATCGCTATTTCAATGTTGAGCTATTGATTCGAGTTGGAGAATACGAAAAGGGCAATGATTTAGAAACTGATAAAGCAATTGATCTTTACCCAGTGATTATGGAGTTTTTAAAACAAGATTTTAAAGGTGTTGAATATGAAGAAACACTCGAAGCTATGGAAAGAATTTGGTCAGATTATTGATATTATCGATATTCGAATTAATAAACAACAGAGAATATTGGTTAAGTTAAAAAAAATTAGCCAAGAACTGCAAAAAAATATAGACGAATATTGGCAGCGTATTAATATATTACAGCTAGAGCTAAAAGATTTGGCTGTAGTAAAAGAAACTAATGCGTTGAGTCGTCTATTTATGCGTCGAGAGAGTATAAAAACGAGCATTGAATCGGTTTTTTTTGACGTATCGGTCACACGACAAAAAGCAGAGGATTTAGCCTCTGAAATAAAACATGTGGAAGCAAAAAAAAGACATCTTGAAAAACGAAAAGATGCTCTTAGTGAGATCAGAGAAAAATTGAGGTTTGGAAAAGAATGCTAAATAAAATAAACCAGAACTCATTGAATTCTTTGATAACTGAAGATAGTCATTTTGAGAACATACTGAATGAATGTTCAGATGATGTTAAATTAGTTTTTGCTAGTGAAACTACAGTAAGAAAAAATAAAAAAAAGAAAAAAAACACTTTAAAAACGCCTCATGATGAGGTAGAAAACAAACCAGCTATCGAATTAATGAGGAATATAATTTTAGTGAAGCAAGGTGATGCATCTCTAAAGCCGAAAATATGTTCTAATCTTAGTCCTAGCATTGCTCTGAACGCTAGGATAATAGGAGCGAATGTAAGTCGAGGGGAGGGAGTATCCCTTACAAAAAAAGAAGCATCACTATTGGTACCTAATGAAACGAAGGTAAACACACGTGGCGAAAATCTATTTTTTCAAACTAAGCCTAAAGCTACGTTATTTCATAAGGATATAGCACCAGTATCTCCTTCTCTAACCATAAAAGATATAACAACATCGACACTAGACGATACTAAACAATATGGCCATGGAATAGAGCATCTAATTCCTAAAGAAAAAACGTTAATGGTATTGAATAGAGTGAGCGTCGAATCACAAGGAGTAAGATTTGCTTCTGAATCTTCTAGCTTTATCTTGCCTTGCGTTAACTCACTCTATGTTTCCCAGAACCAGAAATGGCCGATAGTATTTGCTACGAATAAAGAGGTTGTATCTTCTTCAATCTCTATAGAAGATACCAGTTTTTTGAAGAACGGACATAAAAACATAGTTGGAGTAGAGCTAAATTCTTTATATTTAGACAATATTAATTTAAATCATGGTGTTTTTAACAAAACTTCCTTGGTGAACTTAAACCATCTTAATTATTCATTATCACCAACGCTGTTTTGGCAATATCCTCAGGTGAATAGTTACCGAGTTTTTTTTGCTAGAAAATACTACTTGTTTACATTTGAAAATAACAAAGTAACCAGTTTTTTAGAGGAATACTATGACCGTACTTGATGTTACAGCTGCATGCCTAGATATTGTAAAAAATGCGATTATTATTTTTTCTTTAAGCTTTGTTGTTACTGGTGTTGTTGTCGGTTTGTTACAAACAATATTTAGTGTTCAAGACCCTGGTTTACCAATGGCTGCGAAATTAGTAGTATTTATTATTTTACTAACACAAGTAGGAGGAAATATTTATGAACAGTTCCACTTACTATTCCATCTATTATAGGTTTTAAAATGAAAAAATTAAGAGAAGTTGTGTATAAGGCATTAGTAATTAATTTGGGTGTGCCATCTCACTTTCTTTCAAGAATTGAGGATAATTTACCGATCTGCATTGAACTCACTGGCGGAGAAGAAATTTATATTCACTTGCAAAATGAAACCTTACAAATTTTTCTAGAAAAAAACATACCTGATCAAAGAGTAGTTATTGCTAAAGCTAACAAGATTCTAGATACATTATATCGAGATGGTGATGTATTTTTATGCCTTAAAAAAGAAAGGATTATTTTTGTATCTGAATTATCTATTTGTGAGTATAATGTTGAAAATATATTAATCCAGCGATTGAAATTATTCAACAATTTAATTAATCAGTTGAAAAGTTAAATTTAATTGAACTATCATGTAATTAATAATATATTCTAAAATAGAATATTTCGATATTATTTTGGCGGTTTCCTAATCAACGGTAGTGCTCTACTAAATATTCTGATTAATTTTTTATTTTTGCGCAATCCAAGTTTATAAAAAGAAACCGCCCCAGCTCGGTTGATTATTGATTAAAACGACAAGTTTTAGACATACTTAGCATCAGAGCTTTGATCATATTATGTTCCTATAAGGCTGTGCTACTTCTTGGAAGAGCGAAAGCTACTATTCTCAGAATGGATAAGTATTGTAACAAGATCCCTTTTGCCATAAATGTCATTACTTCATATCTCAATGACGACTCTAAGTATTTGCTTGAGTAAGTTTGACAGTACTTAATTGTCAATTTTAGTCGAGAAACTTAACTTTGTCGCAATAATTTCGCGACTATCAGTATCAAGATGGAATATTTGCCAAACTCTGCGTTTGTCGTTTGTGCCGTATTTTTTGACTCCTCATTTACTTATTACTAATGACTAAGTGGTATTCACTCCTCTCGTTTTCATTTTGAATGAGATGTCAACATCTTTAGCGCGACAACCTATACAAGTGTAATATAATTACTGTAACTGAACATGCCTTTGTTGCATTAAACAATAATCATTCATCAAGCGGTGACAAGCTTATTAAAGCCTTATTGGTTGGTAGACGCTAAAGAAATCGAAGAGTTTTATTCTGAATTTAGGCATATACTCCTCGCTTATTCACTATTACGAAACAAAGCCACGGAGCATGTGCAGCTCCAATATAGAGTTAATCATCCCTTGCAGCGTAAGCAATGGCATTGAGAAGAGTCGCTTAATAGTCAGTACCGTCGCAATCGGTCGATCACTGAAACGGTGTGTTCTCTCACGTTTGTTTTGTTTGTCTTGTTTCCAATCCCGTATCACATCTTCACCAATCCAGAAACTAAGAGAGCTATGATTGATTGAGGCTTTACTATTTACAGCTGTTCGTTTTTTAACCCAGCTGAGGCATGTAGAGTGGCAGATCAGATCGTAGAGCCTTGCTTTAGTTCGTCTGACTTGCGCGGCAAGATTTCGCCAATGAAAGTTTGGTCTGAACAGAAAGGGTGTATGTTCAGTCACCATAGCAAATATAAGATTCATGGTATATTATCAATTATAACCCTAATCATAGTCTAGATGGATAACTATGTCATATAAGCTTTGTTTTATATTAATTTTTATTTTTTATGCGGGAAAAATAACTGCAGGAAATTTAGTTTATGAGTTATACCCTAGTGATATGGTGAAAAGGGAAATGAACTGTGAATTTGATTATAAAAATATAAGTGTAGGTCTTGTAAGAAATATAGGTGAGCCATTTTTAATTAATTTTAGTAGTTATCTTTCAGGGATAGAAGTGGACCATGTTAATTTACTTATTCCATGTGCAAAAGACAAAATAAAGTATGTTTTTTATGATTCAGTTAATGATGCTAAATCATCGATGGAGAAAGGTGAGATTCAATTTTTTATTTCAAGGAATAATACGGATTTTTCTGGCGACGAGTATAAAAAAATAAAGTTTCGTGATGATGAATATATAGGTTTAAATTTCAAAAATAAATCTTTTAAGCATGAGGAAGTTAAAATTGGTTATGTGGACGAATGTTTTTATGAAGAGTTGTATAGCTATGGTTATAAAAATGTGGTTTGTATTAGCTATAGCAGTGAAAAAGATGCTTTTATAGATTTGATAAACAATAATATTGACATTTTAGTAATAAAAAAAATATCAGAATCCTATTTTAGGAATAAATTTAGATTTAAAGATCAATATGATGTGATTTATTTTAAAAATGAGTTAAGTAATTATTTAATTTATCAGGATAAGGATAATGAAAGTTTTTTAGACCAAGAACGTTTAAAGTATAAATGGCAGCTTGTAAAAACCATATGGTCTAGAGATGTAAGTAATAATGAATTGACTACATTATCTGAAGATGAAAAAAAGTGGGTAGCTGAAGAATCTCCTATTATTAAAGTTTCATTTAATCATTCCTTTCCTCCTTACACTTTTTATGATTATTATGGTAATGAGTCGGGTATAATACCAGAGCTTCTTACATCTATAGGTATTAAAACAGGTTTAAGATTTCAGTGGGTAAAAATTAATGATTTACCAGATATTGTTAAGAGTATAAAAGATGGTATCGTGGATATTGTACCTTTAGCTGCCTATAATGATGATTTTAAATCCAAGGTGTTATTCTCAATTCCATTTTCATTTACAGATATATCTTCAGTAAGGCGGATTAAAGATGAAAAAGATGAAATAATAGCAATATCCAGTACGTATAGTTTACAATCTTATATTTCAAATAAGTTTCAAGATAAAAAAATTATTATTGCTAAAAATACATTATCCGCAGTTGAAATGGTTGCAAATGGGAAAGCAGATGTAGCGTATGGATATAGTCATGTTATGGAGTTTTTAGTTGATATTTACTTTCCTGGTAGTCTAGTAAGTCATGTAATGCAATTTTCATATCCAGGAGACCTAAGATTTGCAATCAGTAAGGAAAATGATAATGCTAAATTGATACAGAGTATATTAGATAAAGCTATAGAGAATTTGGGATTTTCCTATGTTGATGGATTAACTGCGAAGTGGGACTCTTATTTAATAAACTCAAGTGAAGTATGGGTTGATAAAGAAAGAGAAATAAAAAAATACTATTATTTAATGTTGGCCTTATTATTTTCTATATTGATCTATACTGTTTTTTATTTTATCAATGACTTCAAAAGAAAAAGACGATTAGCTGAATATGAATTTAAGTCTCGATTAATAGATGGTATCCCAATACCAATTATTGTTCGAGACAATGAATCTAAACTTATTCATGTTAATAAGGCATTTACGGATTTTTATCTATCCACTGAAGAATTAGTTTTAGGAAAGAAGACTTCTGAATATCGTAATGACTTTCTGGATGATGACTTTTTCATTAATAGTGAAATGGAGTTTTTTGAAATAATTAAAAATAGAGAGTCGGTCTATAAAGAAATAACCCTGACCCGTAATGGAGAAAAATTAATATTAAATGAATGGTCTGTTCCCTATTACTATGATGGAAATATTTCAGGTGTGATTACGGGTTGGATTGATATGACGGAAATAAATTATCTAAACTCGCAGCTCATTATCTCTAGAGATGAAGCATTAAAAGCCAACAGGGATAAATCAAACTTTATAGCAGTTATGAGCCATGAAATAAGAACCCCATTAAATGCTATTATTGGTTCATTAGAAGTTGCACTTATCGATAATGAAAAAAAATATCTTAACCAAGCATACACAGCATCATTAGATTTAATGTATATTTTGAAAAGCATTCTAGATATTTCAAAGGTTGAATTTATATCTTCGGATTTAAATATTGAGTGTGTGAAAGTTAAAAGTTTAATTGAGAGTGTTTCTTATATATTTAAACCATTATCTATAAGTAGAGGGATAGACTTTGTTATAGATATTTCAATAGACGATGATATTGAAATATACACGGAGGTTAATTATTTAAAACAAATATTGAACAATATAATAAGCAATGCAATAAAATACACTGACGTTGGTTCTGTGTCCGTTATTTGTTATTTAATGAATAAGGATATAAACATTGAGATAATTGATACTGGAATTGGGATGTCTCAACAGCAAATTAATAATTTTGAGCACCCATTTGTGACTGAATCAGTAAAAAATGATAGTTATGGATTAGGTTCATCGATTATACATAAATTATGTTCAACATTGAATATACAGTTGAATATAATAAGTGAAGTTAATCAAGGGAGTAAATTCCATTTAATTATTCCAAATGCATTTAAGTTAAAAGGTTTAATTAAAAATGACACAGGAAGTCAAGATGATATTGATTTAAAAGGAAAGAAAGTACTTGTTGTTGATGATTATGAAATGAATTGCAATATAATTGAAAGACAACTAAATACTTTAAATATAGATGCAACAATATGCAGCAGTAGTATTGATGCTTGGAATTTAATCATTCGTGATCAAACAAAGTTTGATTTAATAATTACAGATTGTTACATGCCAGAAATGACAGGTTTTGAGTTGAGTGAAGTTATTCGATCGTGGGAAGTTAAAAAAAATAAAAAACCTATACCTATATTAGGTTTCACCGCCAACGCTCAGCAAGAAACATTTTCATTATGTATAGAGTCTGGAATGAATGATTGTATATTTAAACCAGTAACACTTAAATTGTTAAAAGAAAAAATCATTGCGACATTACAAAAAAACTATTGTTTTGATATGATTAATATTTATCGCACATCACATGAAATAGGTATGCCATTTGAAGAATTAATGGTATTAGTAAGCAATGCGTTAAAAGACGCTTATGACAATATCATGATGCCTAACAACTCTAGTGCTGATGTTTCAAATTTTATTCACAAATTAAAAGGCATAACTAAAATAATTGGTGATAAAAAAATCCTGGAGCTAATTAATGATTTTGAAAAATATAAAACGGAAGATGCACTAGATGATATTTTATTAAGGCTTGAGTTTTTAATCGAAAATATAGATTTGTTAAAATAAATTTTGAGGGTAACTTATGGCTAAGTTTTTACTGGTAGATGATCACTCTATAATAAGAGAGTTTTTAAAGAACATGCTAGTATCTATGGGGCATGAAATAGTCGATGAAGCAAAAACAGGCATAGAAGCGATAAAAAAAATTAAGGATTTAAATCCTCATTTTGTTATTTTAGATGTCGGTATACCTGAGCTTGACGGATTTGAAGTTATTAAGCGCTGCCCATCAAATGAAGAATTGAATTATATTATATTTTCTTCTATGCCAGTTAATAACATCAAAGAACAATTTAGTCAGTTTAGTGGTATATCCATTATATCAAAACAAGAAGATGTATATGATATAAAAAGAATGTTAGGTTCATTTATAAACAAAACCAGCTTGACATATAATAATCAACAAAATTCTTCAAATTCAGAAAATGCCACATATAACTTATCCTCACGAGAGTTACTGGTATTAAAGTACTTGTCTCAGGGGTATAGGAATAAAGAAATAGCTAACATATTAATGATTAGTGAGAAAACAGTAAGTACCTATAAAAAAAGAATAATGGATAAACTCGGTTGTTCAACAATATCAAGCCTTATATTATTCTCACACAGAAATAATATTTTATAATTGTATTACTACAGCAAAACAATGCTTATTTCATCAACTTGATGTCGAGTATTGTACTCCGTGTCGAGGGTTAAACCGTTGCCATGGACGGTGAAATTTCACGATGTTTATAGGACCAAAACCAGGTTGGTCTAACACACTATCTACTTTATTAGCTCAACGCTCTTGAAGGCCAGTTGTAGGCTAAGGGTAACTAGAACGCATAGGTGCAATTACGCTATTAGCTTGAAGTCAATAGAAAAAATTGCTTTACCTGAACACAAAGATGTAGGAATTTTCCTAAACATTTGTGATCCATTAGATGCTTTTCATTTTTGGTAATAATATTTCAGTCATTAGTTGTTGTCTTATGTTGAATGTGACGTCAAGAAAGCGTTTGCATTGAATGGTTAAGACGATCTTAAGATGCTTGGTCATTATGATTAAATGGGTTTATATGAGTGATAGATACTATCTTTTGGGTGAAACAGTAGCCTTTGACACATTGAAAAGAGAAATAACCGTAAATGAGAATGTTTACAATTTAGGGGGAAGAGAGTCTGACCTTTTAAAATTACTGTGTGAAAACCAAAATCAAGTATTGAAAAAACAAGATATACATATGAAAGTATGGGGCAGTATTTATGTCAGCGATACATCTCTGACAAAAGCCATCTCTAATTTAAGAAAGCAGCTTAGAGTGATTAATGGATTAGATTGTAGTATAAAGACCGTGCCTAAAGAGGGTTATGTTTTGATATCTGATAATTTATTAATGACAAAGTCTTCAGTGTCAGTCCAACAGGAAAAAACTGAAATTTTTGAAGATGTGCCTGAAAAAAGAAGTGACAATTTCCACGTTGAGTTTGAAAGTAAGGGAAAAAAAATTAAAAACTTCTTTGGTGACAGTATTTTTTATATATTATTTACATCTGTTTTTTCATCATCAATAACCTTTCTTGTCAACTACACATTAGGGTGGCATTATTTGTGAAATTTAATGGTTTTTGTATGTTTTTTTACTAATAGCTATGACACCATCTAATCATTATTTTATTATTAGATGGGGCGCTAGCAATGTTGAATTTTTTGGGATTAAAAAATAAAGAAGAATCCATAGAAATTGAATTGATTAATAATACGGATAACGAAAAAGAGCGAAGTGAAGCTATTGATTTATTTAAAAAAATAAAAAACATCAGAAATGACGAAATGATAGAAGAAGGGCCTAATCTATCAATGTTCAATCCTAATCTGAGTTTAAACGTAAAAAAAATATTGCTAGGTAGTTTATTATTTTCAGGAACTATACATTCAAAAAATTCATATCAGTCTGGCAATAATAAAAGTTTAGACTTCGATGAAAATTTTACATCAACAAAATTAAGTCACCGATCACTTCGGCATGCTATATTTCCTTCAACTACCATAAAGCCGATAGCTCAAGATGATGTAAAGATAGTTAAACTATTCGATTTCTCTTGTTTAAATAATGGAGAAGATTTAAGTTTTTCAAAAATAATACGTCAAATTGGAAAAACATTACAACAACCGATAACGACTATGGCTATAGAAAGTCAGAATGTTCTTAGTTGGAATAGAGGCGTTGGCTGCCCTCAGCAAGAAAAGATACAGGACATCACTCGTATTACTAAAGAAATTGATTCGATTGTTTCTCAAGTTGTCACTTTGCTTCCGGGGAGTAATGCTTTGGCTATCGCTCAGTATATCGTTGGCCCTCTTCTAATATTCGCTGCTAATGATCTTGAAGGTAAGCCTACGTCGCCTGAAGATGAACTGAATCTAATAGAACAAATTATTCAACAAGCCAAGGCATCTATTAGCACTAGTAGTCATATTGAACAGCAACACCTACGCACTAACCCATTGGGTGAGTCTCATTCTATATCAGTAGATCTTCCCAAGTTTAGTATTCATAATGGCATTAATCATATACCTATTAAAATAAATGGAAACCATGAGTTAGTGCAGATAAACATCAATAATGGTAAGTTATTGGCAGTTTTTCCTACAGGGGAAAACGGTATAAATGATCACCGTGAAGTATATTTTAATTATTTGGACCGAGAGTGGAGATTGACCGGAAACGGTAAACTTAATCGCTTTAGTAAAAAAGAACAACGTTTAGCACATGAACTATCTATTTATTCTACTCACTATCATAGGAAGGTTGATGAGGCGTTCCATGTGTATGGTGTTAAAAATCCTTTTTCTGAAAAACCGTTATATTTAAATGTTATAGATCTATGCGGACGATTAGTTCCATATCGACGCGATTTAGTTACAGGTAAGGAATTTATTTATGACTTCATGGTTCCTACATCTTCTGCTCATGAAGTAGAAAATCGATTTGGCGAATGGCATCTTAAATCAAAGCATACTCTTAATGTCTCATCTGCATTAAAATCATCAATTAATCAATATGGAATTGAACCATTAAAAATCAGTTCAGATGAGTTATCTTCACCAAATCACATTGGAATTCAGTTTTCTCGGAGTGGAAAATCTGTAATAAAGATTGATAATAATTATTATCTGGTCACTCAGCAGGGAAAGCAACTTCACCTAGGACATCGGAAAAACTTCCCGATTAATTTGAGAAAAATCAACAATCATGAAGTCAGAATAGAATTATCTGAAATGATATCGTCAGACAACAAAGCATTTAATTTATCAGATGTACCTATAATTAATGGACCTTGGAAAAATCGTATAGCACATCGGTTGATTAGTAAGTCTCTACCTATTGCGAAAGCTAAGATTAAAAATTCCTTAGAAATTATGAATAATCCTCAGTTTAACGATCAAGTTAAACTGGCACAAAATGCATACTTTGGCCGAGGATTTTCAGAAAACCCTCAAGGCCTAACGAAGTTACACCATACGCTATTTCAAATGGACTATGACTTAGGGCGTATCAGCAAGAAAAATTTTAATTTTATGCGTCATACTGGTGGGCATGTCACTGTAGCTGAGTTATCCAAAGAGCAGTATCGATTGTTAGATAAAAAACCTAATAGCAAGATTATAAACGTAGGGCGTGATGGATTTTATACTTATTATCAGAGAATGGGAAAAAGTAAATCAGCAGTCGCTGATTTATTGATTCATGAATTATCTCATGGAGCACCAAATACTCTCGACTTCGTCTATATTGGTACTAAACGACAAGTTAAAGCTGGTGATGTCGATGTTTTTGAGTTGATAAACCTCGGTAATAATAACCTCTATCGAAATCAGCGAGGTCATGTGCCACAAAGTGTTTACGCAGGGGCAGACCTAAGATCTATTGATAATATCAATGTTGCAGGTTCTAAAGGTTTGACAAATGCAGACTCAATTGCTCAATACATCTCTTTTTTGAGTAAAGCAAAAGATAATCCAGAGTCATTTAACAAAGATTATCAATCCTTACTTTCTGCAGCGAAAGTGTCTAATAATTTTCTAAAAAGGATAGAGGAAAGTGTGCTTGTTAGTCGTAGTCGTCGCGCGATAAAACCATTAAGTACGACTTTAACCAGTGTGATTTTAATGGTGGAAAGGAAATCTGGTCGCTATCATATTTATCGCCCGATTTAATAATGTAAATCAAATTTATATTCAGATACTTTTAAAAAAGACCCCGATATTATGGGGTCTTTTGGGGGTTGTAGTTTAATTCAACTAGGCTTAACCATTCTGATTTTATAGATAACTAAGCGACGTTAGTTATTTATACAATGGATTTCTATGATTAAAAACCAAAAAATATATTCGGCTTAGCATATGCTATTTTTTATGAGCCAGTTTTAGTTGTGCAAGCTCAGCTTTTAAACGTTCATTCTCTGCAGATATAGATTGATAAGTGAACTCACTGAAGCCTGTCGGTAGTCTTTGTTTAAGGAAGCTTTTAATGCTTTCTTGCAGTTTTTCTGGATTTTTAATTGCTTTACTGAATTCATGCTCCAATTTTCTAGCAGCAGTTTTATCGAGATCAGAGAAAAAACCATTAAATATATCAATGTTTCTGAATGACGAGGTAACTTGGCGCTGATAATCATTACTTAGTAGCTCAGTTCGAGTTGAATCATTGATTAATGCTATGCTAGCTTTTTGAGCTTTGGAAAATATCTCGCTGGTTTTTTCTCTTGTGGAAGCTACAGAACCATCGTTATACCTTTTCCTTGATGTAAGTGATGGTTGCTTTTGCATTTTATTTAGTCCCTCGCTTACGGTTAACCACCGGGAAGGGGATTCAATGTTACTTTCTTTGTTACTAAGCTGCATTTCCTCACTGATTTTTATTGGTTGATGACTATTGGCAACAATATCTGATTTCTTAAATATTGAGTGACTAAATAATGGTGAATTTTCTGTATCTTGTGTATAAGGTTTAATAATATTGAAATAAGCACGACAGTAATCTGGCATGTTGTCAATATCAGCCTGAGTCACGTTATTCGCTGGTAAAGAACCGATATGTTCATTAATTTTTGCTAAAATATCGAGTTCTATAGACTGGATTATCGCGTCACTAATGAATCCTGTTACCATATCTCTATCGCTGTTAGATAAGGATGAATATTGACTTAGAATTTTATCTGGTTGTTCTAATATAAGTTTCTTACCCGGTGACAATTCACTATCGCTTGATTTTGATTGTGTGATTTTTTCTGATTGGATGGACTTCTTTAACCCCTGAGTTCCACCAAACTTTCGGATTTGCGCGAACAGTTCATTTTTACTTGTGTTTGAGGATGAAACTTTACTCAGTGATTTCTCTGGTATTGGCATTGGTGGTGGCGGTGGTGGTGCAACCTGATCCCGATTATTATTTTCTTGATATTTAACGAGTGTCTTTAACCCCTGGGTTCCACCAAACTTTCGGATTTGCGCGAACAGCTCGTCTTTACCTGTACTTAAGGCTGAAACTTTAGTCATTGATTTCTCTGGTATTGGCATTGCTGGTGGCGGTGGTGGTGCAACCTGATCCCGATTATTATTTTCTTGATATTTGACGAGTGTCTTTAACCCTTGAATTCCATCAAACTGTCGGATTTGTGCTAATGTTTGTGTAGGCAGAGTGGCTTGAGGGAGTGCGTTTGACGGTTTGGATGTCTTACTATCGACCTCTTGTTGATTAAGTAGCCTATCGAGATCATCAGTGAGCTTATGAATAGTTATCTTGTTCTTATCTATATCTTTGTGTAGATCGGTAATAACACTTATGAGCCTCATCACTTTTTCTGGACTCACATTTGTTACTTTGTTGACCGGAAAAACTCCATCGCTTTCCTTTCTATCAAGTGGTTTCATTTTACAATTATTGGATTGAACAATAGCAGCTGGGTTCATGGTTTTATCCTAGTTGTTAGACACAGAAAATAATATCCCCTATGCAATAGTTAAATTCACGATAATATTTATGAAATATCCTTAATGCTGTTCCTTCCACTTGTCGTCAAGCTGTAATTTTAAGTCGATTGTGTATGGGTAAATTGTGGCGAACTTATTGTTCTTGCAGCCCTTCTTGTTGCGACTGTGAAAAGTTTTTGTTCGACTCGCGAAAATCTATGACGTGATTGAGTAACATTTAGAGTCCTAGATTGTTGTATAAACGTGCTTCACTACATCCGATTTATCAAAAAAGATGCATATCGATTCTGGCCTGCATGGTCCGATTGATCATTTGGTCTGGATTTTTCAGAAAAATTCCAGTTTACCCATTGGAGAAAATATAGAAAAGCTGGCATGTTGGGTAGGTGGTGAGTGATGTATGGGTTGTAACCCAAGTGAATATTGAGTTGGTTTACTCCTACATCCATTTTGTTTTTAAGCGAGCGGAGTTTATGTAAGATAATGATAGAGCTAGATATCCAAGCGATAAGACCATCAGTACTTGAAGATACGTTCAACAATATTGGTCAAGGCTTTCAAGAGATACTTGATGCATTAGATAAAGCGAATGCAAATGGGCAGACGTTAACAGTTCAAGATACCCTAGCGCTGCAGCAATCGGTTTTTCATTATACGATGTTCCAAGAAACCGTAACTAAAATTGCATCAAAATCGGCTAACGCCATTAATGAAGTGGCGAAGGCTCAATAATGAAATTTTTTTACCCATTGTTGCTACTTTTTTTATTTGGTTGTAGTGAGAAGGGCTCAACGCAAGTTGCCATTTTTGAGTCTGCGGATGTTGCAAACAAGGTCGTTGTTATGCTTTCTCATTATCAAGTCCCAGCAACATTATCTACTCAAAAGGAAAATTTTTTAGTACTTGTCGATAAATCTCAAGAAGGAAAAGCGAGAGCCTTATTAACAAAATTTAATTTCTATTTTCAACGTGAAGACCTTAATGATCTTCTAGAGTCTAAATTTGCCAGTTTAAGTAAACTAGAAACGGTTAAAGGCAATCTATTACAAAGTAAAGAAATTTTTAACAAATTAAGTGTTATTCCAAATGTGATGAGAGCAAGTGTCGTTGTTAGTGGTGATGTCAATAAACAGATATCAGTCCTGATCATGAGTTTTGAGGATCTCGAACCAGAAAACAAAAATAATATAGAACGGTTTCTAAAAGGGTTGGTTTCAGAAAAAGACAAGTTGACAATTAGCTATTTTGTTCAGAATTTATCAAATGAAACCATGTAAAAAACGTTATAAAAAGATACTCCATTATTATCTAAGTAAAAAGAAATTATCATCATCTGAGTTCTTTGTTTTGACTTCTTTAACTGAAGATGAAATAGCAGCTTGCTTCTCTTTATCTAGGCATGATGTTAGAGAAAATCTATTACTTTTAGGATTAGTAGTAGAGTATCAAGTGCTTCGTTTAAATACAGAAAGGAAAGCATTTTTATCATTACGCGATAAAATAGGACAAAAGTTATACCTATGGTCAGATGTGGTTGGTTTTTATGATATACCAATGGTTTCAGACACTATTTTGTCTGGACTTTTATTATTAAGAGAACATAACAAAAGACATGCATTGATATTAGCGATGAGATTAGGTCTCGATATACCAGAGGCATCAATTGGTATTAAATACCCTTATCGTTTGAGTAATTTTATCCAAAGAGTAATGAACTCTTCTTTAAGTTAGTAAATTTAAACTAGCCATGATGATTTAGGGTTATATATGAAAGAAGCAAAGATTGATTTCAATACCTCAGATGAGGAAAGCTTAGCTCTACTTGATAGTAAAAGCATCGAGCAGAAACTGTCTCAATTACGTCAGTCTAAAAAAGTCACGATAGACGACCTTAAAAGTATTTTTGCTTTAGGTGTTAAGTTTTATAACGATTTTCAATTCAAAGAAGCTGAAATTATTTTTTCTTCTTACACATCATTGAACCCATACGATCATCGCGGACCTGGCTCTTTGGCTGCAATTTATCTAGAAAATGGTCAATTTAACAAAGCGTTAGATGTGCTTAACGTTTTAAAAACCTACCCAACCAATGATTTGGATGAAACAGTGTTAAATATCGCGCTATGCCATTATAAATTAAAAGAATATTTACAGTCAGCAGCGATGTTACTAATCGTTAAATCAGAGAATTTGAGTGATTTTAACTCGAAAAGATATGCTTATCTTTCTCAGCAATTACGACCTTATCTTTGAATTTTATTTAAAAAATTTATGGTTATAGTCACTCTAACATTCTGTTTTTGTTATGAGTCTTACTTAAACCCATAAGTAAACAGCAGGGATTATTATGAGAATAAATGCTTTTAACGAACCATACTATAACGTTGATTATCAGAATGCTACGGATAAAAATAAGTATGGTTCTTTAGATAAAGATCTAGAGAAAATTGATCAAGCTCAAAAAGAGTTAATGGAAATAGATAAGCAGGTGGCTGCTACAGATAAACAGCCAAGTAATCCTGAAGTCATGGGAATGATTGCTACACATCAAAGTCAAGTTGTGAAGTCAATGTTAGAGGGAAACCCTGAAGAAGCGATTGCGCTGCTTCTAGCGAAAAGTATAGAAACCTATGCAAAGCGGCTGCAAGAAATTCAAGACTCAACCGGTGGTAAGGCTGCGTTTAGCGACGCATTACAAATCATGTTTGATAGTCTGATAAAAAAGGGGACACCAAGCGGACATGATTTAGAAAATATATTTCAGCTAGCCATCATGGACTTCATGTCAAATGAATATGAAGATTTAACACCAGATCTAAAAGAGGCGATGAGCCACTTTCTTGAAAGTACTGGTTCGGGATCTCATGGTGTGCATGAAGGATGGAATGGCCCTCACTTTGCCAACAACGTTGATAAATTATTTGATTTCATGCTGAAATATGCGCCGAAAGATAGCCTTTGTCATAAAGCTCTGAACAGTATAGATAAAAGTAGTTTAAAGTCACAATTAAAGAACAACTTTGATAACGAGGGCGGTTTTGTCGGTCTTAATGATTATGATAAAAATCCATCACATGGGTTATCGCCAATGCTGCGTATTGCCATCACGGCAGCGTATTTAAAAAATAACCCACTTGAATTAAAGGATGTTAATTTATTACTAACAGGCTCGATGGCTGATCTAAATGCATACATTAATAGTAATACTGAATATTCATCGGCAATGGAGTTTCTTTTTGCTAATGATGATAGTGGGCCTGGAGAAGGCTGGCGAATTGTAGATCAAGATGGAAGAAAAGTTATCGACTGGGAAGGTGTTGGATTATCGATAGAATACTTTGAAGGTATTTATAATCACTTTCCACAGCGAATATTAACCGAAGATGAGCTGAAAGAAGTTAACCGAATTGGTGACCAAGTAAAAATGTTGCAAGAAACTTTAAAATATTGGTTATCAATTATGCGTGATGAGCGTTTATCTACCGTACGAAATATTTAGAATTAGCAATAAAATTAAAATAAAAGAGTATACCATCGCTGGGGGATATACTGCTCGTTGGACGAGAAATGTGTAGTAATAAAATAGTACACATAATCCCAGCTAATCACATGAAGGGACAATACATGAGTACATTCATGAATAATATCTCACCGCAAGTTTACGTTAATGCGGTAGAAGAGGATAACCAAAAAGCCCAAGCTAAATCAGCCTCGTCCTCAGTGGTTGATGACATTAAGCCTAATCAACCTCTACCAGGTAGCGCTATTTCTCTTAATGCGTTATGGCGTTTGGTTGAAGAGCAGATGAAAGAAGTGGCTAATGCTATTTCAGGGACAGGGAAAGAAAACTCTGCAGCGAAAAAATCGCTGATTGATTTACAAAAAGATTCGCAAATCAATCAGTTGAAAGATCGTGAAAAGCAGCTTGAAGACCAGAAAAAAGCCCAGGCGAAGCAAGATTTCTGGAGCAAGTTTACCATGGCACTCGGTTTTATCGCTGCGATTGTTATTGCGCCTTTTAATCCAGTAATGGCTGCTATCATGATCGTGACTATGGTTGCGGCTATCGTGATCCCCAAAATTGCGGATAAAATTATGGAGTCACAGGGGGTTCCTCAGGCGACCCGCGATAAAGTAAAAATGGGGCTTGAAATTGGCATCGGCATTATTGGTATGTTGGTCAGTTTTAATCCTGCACAACTGGTGAGAAATGTCGCAAAAATGGCGGCAGATACTGCAATTAAAGCTGCTGCGATGGCTGAAAGAGCGATCATTGCGATGCGTAGTATGTTAGTGAATTTGAATCCTGCCAAATTGGCAGGCATGTTGGGTAAATCCGCTGCAAATAGTGCATCTAAAGTGACAAAGTTACTTGATACCGCACTTGACGCTCTCAAAGCCTTTAAAACGACGGTTGTGAATGCAACTAAAGAGGCCTTATCAAAAGCAGCCGATGCAGTATCTAAAGTTATTGAACAAGCATTGAATGCTATTAAGCAGTTAAAGTCACAACTGCTGAAAGCATTGGACAGTGCGACTGATGCGATTAAATCAACGGGTTCAGCGATTAAAGAGCAGCTAACGCATTTGAGCCAAGCTGTCGGCAAGGTTTCGTCCTCGATGGATGATTTGTTAGTCAGTTTAAAAAGTTTGAGTCCTGCAAACCTGATGAACAAAGTGTCACAAATGGTTGAAAAAATGTCTGACTTGCTGAGTTCAATGAAAGCAATGCGACCAAGCCAATTGCTGACTAAAGCCAAGCAAATGCTGGACGATGTGGTTGAATCACTCAAAAATTGGATGACTAACAGCGATAAAGCCGCGTTGCGTGCTACTCGTGTGAATCAGGCGATTGAAGTGGGTTCTAATGCCACCTCTGTTGTCAGCATGGGATACAGTATCAAATCAGCCGATATTAGGAAGGATATGGATATTTCTCAAGCTAAACAGGAAGCTTTGGAGACACAGATACAACAGATTTTAATGTTGCTTTCGCAAGCTATGCGAGCGGTGACACATGCCTTTGAATCACTATTTAAAACCCAAAGTGATTTCCGTCAATTTAATGAAAAAATGATTTCGATCAACATGTGATCCGGAGATAAATAATGACTTCAATTGTATTCAATACCCAGCTTTCAGACATTACGTTTTCCGAAAAATCTCAAGCTCAAAACAGCGTGACGTTTAATGAAAAACAGTGGAACAACTATGGAGACACACTCGATAAAGTCGAGAAAGGCTCTGTTTCAATGAGCGAGTTATTGGCTTTACTTGCACAAATCATCGAGTCATCCCAGCGTTTGCGTGCTCAAATGATGCAAAACCGTATCACAGAAGCCGTAGCAACAAATGACTTAGCGATAAAAATGTCTGGTGATAAATGTAGCGATGCCCAGCGTAAATTTGCTATTACGCTTGCTGCTGGAGTTGCAACAATGGCGATGTCTACCGCTGCCACAGTGCGTATGGGACAGAGTAAGACTTTAACTGACAAGCATGTGACTGATTTAACTAAAGGCAAAAATACCTCAGTGAGTTCACTTGATGCAAAGTCGATTAATCAGTTTACGGCTAGCTTGCAAGAAGCTCGCACCGCTAAATATCGCTCAGTTGCACAAATGAGCGAAATGGGCAGCAACATGACCGGTAATGTCAATGAAATTCAGCATGCTGATCAAGTTCGCCAACAAGAAGAATCTCAAGCGAGTAAAGATCTTAAAGAAAAATTTGATGCTCAGCTTGACCAATATATTCAAGATTTAACTCAAGAAGCTGTAAAGCTGAATGAAATCTTGGATGCAGTCGCCAAAGCCAGTTTGGCGACTAACCGATAACGGAGTGGGAGCGGGCTGCGGCTCGCTTCATTTAATCTATGCGTAGTGTATCATTTTCTATTTTCTCGAAAACAGAGAGAGTGTCAGAAGTTTCTTCTACTAAACAGACACGAGAGGAAAGTCAGCCGAAACGTGTAAGAGATGTTAAGCAAGTAGCGAAAAGAACAAAAAAGCATCCACGTCTATTTCGTATTCGTCGAAAGATGATGACTCCCCAAAATCAGCGTCAATTCGCTAGGTTATTGCAGGGTTATCAGTTAAAAGCTTTGAGAGATTGGCAGGGTTTTACCGATACGATTGTGGACCTTAAATCACTCAACGATGCGCAGCTATTTATTCTACAAGCGGCTTCGTACTCTGAACATTTATATCCTGAGTATCTTCGTAAAAAGCTTAAGCAGTATATTGATTCTTTGGGTGTTTCAGAAGAAGGGTTGGAGGCGGATAGTGGTACGTTGCAACAACTAATTGCTTATGAACATTATCTTGAAGGCCTACTTTCGCTGTTAGCATTGTGTAGAAAATACGACACTCGAGAGCGTAGTGGTCCGAAGGTAATGCGTAAAAATGGGCAAGATGATGAAAAATAACAAGACTCGTATCACTCATTGTCAGTTAGAAAATAAGCTCCTCGATCCTTATGAGATTTTGAAAAGTAAGTCTCAACGTTTGAGCTGGAACCAGTTATCAGATGCTGAGATACATCTTGATAAAAGAGCGGTAATTTCTTGGTTTGAACGATTAAGAAATTACTCAGAGGAAATGGTTAAAGCCATTATTGTTGAAGGAATTCTGGAAAGCCAGTTTCACAACATTACCTTTATTTTGCGTCTAATCCAGAGCCCAGATTTTACAGCAATGACTTCTAAGGAAAGCTATCAGTTGTTGTATGACATGGTATGTGAGATACCACAAGGGATCCGAGATTGGATTGATGAAAAAGATTATTTAATGAGTCGCGATGTACTTGCGCTCCTTTCACGGAATCGGTGAAGAGTATGAAACAACAGACAAAAGTAACGATCGAGGCCCGATATCAATTAACATCTGATATGCACGATAAAATCAATAGTATAGCAGGATGTCAATTTGACAATCGCTCGATAACACTTGATTTTATTGCGCCACGCTGGAAACGGGATTTTGAGGAAGATCTGCTTGAAATACGTGTTGTGCACATCGGTATTGAAGCTACTGGTTATATCCGTGCTTCTGAGGTGGAACGCTTGATAGGTGTTCAAGTAAAACACTTAGAAAACGATTATCTTGCTTACTTAATGACACAAGCGGTGGCAACAAAAGGTATTCATTACCAAGGATATTATTCTAACAAAGCGGTTACCAATACACTGTTTGAGAGTGTTCTGAGCTGTGGAGACTGGCAGGTTACTCTTTATGTAGATATCCAATCGTTAGATATTGACGATGACTATCTTGAGATTCAGCCCTGCCAACTCGATGGGAATCTTCGCTTGGCTGTCAGTTTCACTCCTTTTGAAACTTATCTCGATACGAACGAGATAATAGGCTTATCTGATGACGATATCGTTGTTGTTTTTCCGAAATAGATTCCTGTGAAACTTAACGATGTCGAGCAGTTCTTACTGCACTTAGAACAGAACGAAGGAATCGTGTTTGAACAGTATCCAAATTATGTACTCCTTCCGATAATCCCTTTTTTTCAACTGATTCATGTTCAGAATACATTGCAGGTTATTAATAGATTGCATTGTTTTGAACCCGCATCAAATGGCTTTTTGATTCGTGTAGATGGTTATCTGACCTTAGCTTGTGAAGAGCATAGCATAAGATATGATGATTTTCGCCGCATCACTATTCAATTACTAGAGACAATGAGGTTTTAATATGCCGTCATTCACACCTGTCAGTTCCCCTATATTCCCTGCCGGTTCTTCACTGCCTGCACTCGACGCTCAAATAACAAAAGTCAGTCCAAGTTCATCATTACTTACAAACCAACCCGTTAATGTAATGGTTAATCCGTCTCCGATTGCTCCTAATAGTGCATTACCTACCGAGTCTATACTAGCGAGTAATCAGGACAGTGATTCTTCATCTGAAAGAGCGGAAACTATTGAAACACCCGAACAAAAATTTAACAAAAAGAAAGTAAACACAAAGTCTAATAAATACGATAACAAATCTAAGGCAAAAGTCCATTTGGGCGCCTGCGCAGTGGGTAGCATTACCTTAGGAATACTTGCAGGACCGCTTGGGCTTATTTTTGCAGCGGCTTACATTAATGCGATGTGTGGGGTTATGTATGGAGGCTCTGAGTTTTATACGGGCGACAAAACTAATCAAGCAAAGAAAGAACCAGATCTTCAGCCTAAAGATACTCCGCATAAAACGACTCGAAATTTCAGCGTTCCTTCTTCAGAAGATGGGAGAATTCCCGATGAGACAGATGCTGGACGAGAAAAAGATCAAGACAGTAAAGATAATGTCTTTATTTTTGCTCCCGTGATTAATAACGACAACCGTACGACTATTCATGGTAACGTTTACTTTTTTAATCAAAATAATCAAAAAAATGATTCGTCAGCAGAGCCAAAAAGCTCATCGAATTTTTCTCAAACGGACAAGGAGACGAATACGACTCCAACGATGAGAGGAGCAAGACTGATTAGCCAACAAGAAGCAGAGCAATTAATTTCCCATTCATCAGTAGTTAATACTGCGGTTGAAAATGTGGATGATATTATTAACCAGTTTCATGGCGCTGAGCTCATACACGTTGATTTTCATGATGGAATGAACGCGATTGTTGATGCTCCTGAATCGCTCCGACACCAGATCTTATTACATCATAATGAAATCGGATCTCATACACCAACCTCAGCATCGTATAACGTGCAAGGTGCTGAAGATACCGGCGTTACAAGGAAGCGGCTTCTCCAATCTAACGTTTCCCAGCATCACCGAGGCGCTGATTTTGATGCTTTCATCGGTACACAAATCGCTCATTCCCAGGCTTCCGCTTGCTTGGTGGCGGATGAGTTACAAGAAAAACCGGTTATTGGGGCCACGGGGAGCCATCATTGGCAGCAAACCGAACAAGGAAGTTGGGTATTACAACCGAATAACCCAGCTCAAGCGCAAGCAGCATCAGCAATGGGAAGTTCGCTACAATCAACGCCAATTAACGCACCAGTGAGTGAGGGAGCGAATGACGTAACGAATGCTCAGACTGTAATTTCGACAACGAATAACATGAAGCGCAGCGATCATACTAGCGTAAAGGATAGTCCTCTAGCTAAAGCTGCTCTGCATCATCGAGGAGCCGATTTTGATGCTTTGATTGGTGAACAAATCGCTCATTCCCAGGTTTCTGCTCGTTTGGTGGCAGATGAGTTGCAAGAAAAGCCGGTTATTGGGGCCACGGGTAGCCATCGTTGGCAGCAAGCAGAACAAGGAGGTTGGGTATTACAACCGAATAACTCAGTTCAAGCGCAAACTCCATCAGCAATGGGAGGTTCATTACAATCAACGCCAATTAACGCGCCAGTGAGTGATGGCACGGATGCTCAGACTGTAATTTCGACAACGAATAACATGAAGCGCAGCGATCATACTAGCGTAAAGGATAGTCCTCTAGCTAAAGCTGCTCTGCATCACCGAGGAGCTGATTTTGATGCTTTGATTAGTGCACAAATTGCTCATTCCCAGACTTCTGCTCGTTTGGGGGCAGATGGGGTGCAAGAAAAGCCGGTTATTGGGGCCACGGGTAGCCATCGCTGGCAGCAAGCAGAACAAGGAGGTTGGGTATTACAACCGAATAACTCAGTTCAAGCGCAAACTCCATCAGCAATGGGAGGTTCACTACAATCAACGCCAACTAACGCGCCAGTGAGTGATGGCACGGATGATGTAACGGATGTTCAAGCACCAACTCTGACACCGGATTACGTCAAGCGTAGCGATCGTACCAGCACAGACTTAAAGAAAGTTATCAACGTTCATTTGACGTTTGATACTGAGAATTCTCATATAAATTTGGTTCCTACGACAAGCCAAGGTAGTCAGATAATTTCAGAAATTTTGCCACCGGTAACACCGGCAGATTTATCTAAAAAAATATCATCTTCCTGGACCAGAGTTATTTCTGAAGATGGTCAGGTTCGTTGGGTTAATCCGTTCCAATCTGCAGATCAATTAGTACTATTAACTGCAGGTCCTATTAGTGGTCTTGGGGGCAACTATACAAAAGGCACATGGAATAATCTACGCGATATAGAAGAACATCGAAAAAATCGGCTTAATAACCTTCAGAACAACCTAAGTTCTAAGGACTACAAAATGTTCAATATTCTCGATGGTAAGCTGGCTTGGCCGTTGCAGGAGGCAAACTTAAAGATTGCATAAGTAGTTGATTGCATAAGATGCCAACAGGTAAATGGCACTAAATTTTATAAAAAGACCAAATCAGGTTTATTCAGGTTTGGTCTTTTTTTTTCTTTTGCTTTGGCGATGAGTCTTAATTACTTTGTTCTTAATAGTAAAAGGAAGGTGTCCATTGTATATCGAAATAGAATCTGCAGATAAAGGTGTGCCTCAAATCACTTTTAAGCGAAATCTAAATACTAATATCATCAAAAAATCTGAACTGAATATATACCATGAAGCAAGAGCTTTATTGATGGCAATGGAAGACCATCTATCTGACTATCAAGCTGTATTAGAACAGAAAGTCATACAGATGATTGAAGATAAGGAGCAGTTTTTAAATTTTCGAATTAATAATACTTACCAATCAGTAGTCGAACAGTGGGTAGAACAACAAAAGCGTTGGTTAGATACCGCGGAAGAGCGTTTGGAGTCATTACTAGAAGAAGAAGAAAAAAAGATAAATCTTTTAAAAGATGAAATAAAAAAATCAATTATTTCAGCTATTCAATCAAGGATGACGAAATTGAGCCAAAGTGATAGCTTGATTTGCCATCTTATTGAATTCTTGCATGGTGAAGCAGAAGATGAAATGAAAACACTGAACGTTGATCATGTTCGTGATAATAATGGTGTTACACTTACTATCGAAAACCAAGATAGTATTATCAGTATCAGTACATCAGAACTTATTCATGAGCTTTATATCGGTTTGGAGCAGATATGATTCCGTTTTTTAAACGTTATCCAGTAATGTTTAACCCGAGTAGCGTTATTATTACTCTGTTATTACCGACCATTATCTTGGTAACTTTACCGGGTGTGGTAATTGATTCTTTAATCTTACTCAGTTTTATCAGTTCGATATTACTGTTAGTCATTATGTTAGAAAACGATCAACCATTGAGAGTCACATTTTTACCTACGGTGGTACTTTTATTAACAACATTCCGTCTATTGTTATCGATAGCGACAACTCGAAATATCATTGCTAATGAGGATGTTGGCCACGTCATTGAAACTGTTGGTGAGTTTGTCATGGGTGGCAACCTAATTTCAGGATTATTGATTTTTGTTATCATTACAATTGTTCAATTTTTAGTCGTCACTAAAGGCGGAGAACGTGTAGCCGAAGTGGGTGCTCGTTTCTCACTTGATGCATTACCTGGCCGACAAATGACTATCGATGGTGATCTAAAAAGCGGTTTGATCAGTGGTGAGCAAGCACAAAAACTTCGCGCAGATCTAAGTACAGAAAATAAACTTTTTGGCTCTTTAGATGGTGCAATGAAGTTTGTGAAAGGTGATTCAATTGCAGGAATTTTAATCAGTTTAGTGAATTTATTTGGTGGTATATATGTCGGTATTAACCAATTTGATCTTTCGTTATCGGAAAGTGTTAGTCGATTTTCAGTTCTGACAATTGGCGATGGATTAGTTTCACAAATACCAAGTTTATTACTATCGTTAGCGTGTGGTGTGTATTTAACTCGTATAAAAGGTGTTGAAGAAGATTCTAAACCTTTTATTGGTCAGTTAATGACACAAATCCGTTCTTTTTGGAAAAGTCTGTTAATTATTGGGGGCGTGATATTATCACTTGGTATAGTAAATTTAAATTTATTATATGTTTGTCTTCCCTTGGCTTTATTATGCACAATTCTTGCTCTAATTTTGCGCAGTAAGAATGCTGATATTTCTGGTACTGTAATTAATTTTGAACCAAAAGGAAGTGGAGTATTTGAAACTTTAAAATTCGTCTTGCGTGATAATCAGATGAAAATAGTTATTCAGCATCGGCTTGAAATGATGGAGAGGTCTATCTGGGGTCAACATGTTGGTATGCCAGCAATTATCGTAGATGAAGGACAAGAGCACGATATTGAAGTATTTGTATCGGATATTCTTATGTTCAGATTTTTACAGTCTGACACGAGTGATTTAATTGAAATAATGAATGATGAAGTTTTTCTCTTCAGTAATGATGTGCTAAAAAATATCTCCCAGATTGCAGATTACTTTATGCGCAGGCGCTTTGTTGATAAATATAATTTACAGTACACCAGTAATATTATTTTAGATTTAGCCAAGGAAAGTGAAGTTATTAAGAATGAAGTAGACGCTGCTATTGGACTAAATCGAGTGCACGATGTGTTAAAAGAGATGATTCGTTCACCTGAGTTTTATCTTGATCGCGTTAGTTTTTTTGAAGCATTGATTTATTGGTCTCGTATGGAAAATGAACCAAAAAATTGGTTGACGCGTATTCGTAATCAGGCTAAATATGAAATTACCTCTCGACTTATAAATGAAGATAATAAGATCCACGTTGCACTTTTGGACCCATTATTAACAGAGTTAATTGAGTCTTTTGTAGCAGGAGAAATAGAGGATGTAGATCAACTGATTGATTTACAATGCTCGCTAAGAAATGAAGTTTTACGTTTAACTCGCTTAAATGGTAACAAGCCCATTTTAATGGTTAATGATAATGAAATAACGAGTGTTAAGGCTTTCTTTCAAAAAGTAATGTCAACTTTACCAATATGCAGTCATAGTGATATCGCTGATTCCATTTATGTCGCTTCGTCTGAAGTTTTGCAAATTAAAGTTTAAGGATATTGTATGGAGTCAACAGAACCTAAAAAATATCCGCCTACTGAAAAGAAATTACGCGATTTAAAAAAAAAGGGTCAGTTTCCCAAAACGGAGCTCGCCGAGCCAACTTTTGAATTAATTGCTTTTGTATTGATATTTTGCAGCATGATTTTTCTAATGTTTGAGTATAACAACGAATGGTTTGAATTAATACTTTATTCGGACACTCAAGTTGGTTTTCATCTTGTAAAATCTATACTAGGTTTATTTATAGGCAGTGTGTTCCTAGTTAAATTAATAATGGCTGTAATAAATTGGGTGTTAATAAACAATACAGTAATAAATACTGAATCATTAGGGTTAAAAATAGAGAAAATTCATCCTGTTACTGGCTTTAAAAATATTTTTGGTATAGCAGCACTTTCTCGTTCATTACGTAAGGTTCTAGAGTTAATTTTTCTTATTTTTTTGATGAAGTATGTTTTTGATGTTACTCATGGTGAATTAAACATACTAAAAGAAACGAACAACAGTAGCGATTTTCTCTATAAGTTTTTATTTTATATTATAGTGGTATCAATAATTTATATCGTTTATGGTGTATGTGTTGGCAGTGTTGACTTCTTGATTGAGCGCTATCACTTTCATCAAAAAAATAGAATGACTTTTACGGAAATGAAGAATGAGATGAAGGAGACTGAAGGATCGCCAGAAATTAAATCTGAGCGAAAACGTAAAATGCGAGAGGTCATGGATTCTCCAATAGTTAAAGGTCGACAACCGACTTTTGCTTTGGCTAATCCCACGCATATCTTAGTTCCAATATGTTATGACTTAAACATTGATAGAGCTCCAGTTGTCTTACAGATTTGTACAGATTTTTTAGCTCAAGAGGAACGGAAACGTTTGCAAGAAATGCATGTACCTATTATTGAAAATAAGCAGCTTGCGCGCGCCTTCTATCATAAAATGAAAAATGGTGAAGATTTTATTCCTAAGGAATTTTATCATGATGTAGCTATTATTCTATCAGCACTCAAAAGGAAAAATAATGCAAAGAAAATATAAGTCAGGTTTTATTTTTTCAAGTTTGCTAACTCTGATCGCTTGTAGTAATCCAATACGTGATGACAACGTAGTCCTTGACTATGACTGGGAACCCGATATTTATAACCTCGTTTATTCTCATGTTGCCGATGTAGATAACCTACATTTTTGGGTACGGAGAGCACCTGAGTATAAGGACGGTTCTCCCCATCAACGTGGATGCATTGAAATTGCTCAACCTAAAATGTCTAACCGATTTTACATCGCTAACCTTAATAGCTATGGATTAACGGAAGTTAAGAGTTGTGAAGGTGATTATTCCGCATTTAATAATATTATCGCACCAATACAAAGTCGAGCATTTGATATGTCTGTATGGAGCAGCAACAATCGAATGACTGTAACAGAGCTTGATGGTGCCCATTGGTTACTAAAGTTTGAAAGCTTATTTGTTGTTAATCAGTACCAATTGACCGACCAAGGACGTCATACTCTTGTGCGAATGGTTAAAGAGCTACAGACCCTCCCTATTGAAAGCTTATTGGTTTATGGCGTTGCTGACTCGTCGGGATCATACGCAGTGAATCGACAGTTGTCCGATAAACGCTCACAAGTTGTACGTGAATTTCTAGTCGAAGAAGGGATGAGAAACATCCCTATTAATATTAGAGGAAGCGTTGAAAATGCACGTTCAACAGCGCAAGAACGAGTCACTCAACGTCGTTTTATGATTGAGGTAAAGTTAAAAAATAATGGAAAATAGACGATTCTCTTTATTAGCTAGTGAGTTTATTCAGTTTACTCAGGGTACTGTAATGAAAGTAAAGCTTGGTGAAGCTTTGTCTTGTCAATATGGTGAACGTCAGTGTCGTATTGAAGATGCTCAACGAGTCGGGTTAGCTAATCAATTGTTAATCTTGGTGGAAATCCCTGAATTGACAACACGATCAGAGATTGCTTTACATTTGAACGGTGAATTTCATCTTAGTTCAGATGGCTATTTAGCTCGCCTTAGTAACGGAGCTTTTTATTTTATTCGCCATCGCCCGATCACTGAATATCCACAAGAGCTTGTTCGTTATTTAAGTGAAAGTGTAAAGATTGCCGAATGCTTGAGTACAGAGATAAAAGATTATGTGGTTGATTGAGTTTGTTGGTGGACATTTACATGGGGTAAGGTTACCGCTCGAATCATCGTTAGAAATAACTGGAAACAAAGAGAGTAAAAATCTTGAGGCATTAATTGTGCCTGAAATTTTACCAACGGACATGACATTGTTGTTTGAACTGAATGGGGCAGTACCAGTAGTCAAAGGCTTTAATAAAAGTCATCGATTGAAGCGTTTATCTGCCAATCGAGTGTATTGTTTTGAAGGGTTAAGTTTCTTTTTATTTAAGGAAGGTTCGCGTTGTCCAAGTTTGAGGCGTTATCGTTTCCGAGAGTATCGAACTTTGATCGTATCAAGTCTTCTACTCAATATTTTACTGACTGGGTTGGTGTTTTTTTTGTTTCAGATGCAACATCAATCGATGGTCGTTGGTTACTTAAAACAATTAGGTTCGGGTTATCTTAAAGAGGGAAAACTGTATGTTTTTGAAGAAAAGTCATTGGTAGGTTTGCCCAATAGCTGGCTTAGTCATATTAACCTGGTGAGTAAAAATGATTATTTACGAGCATCTCAGTTAACTCTTGAATTAGTCTCTGCATCCTCAGGTAAACCTCTTGTCAGTAAGATTATTCAACGCGAAGGACGAGACCAGATACGAGTAGAAATCGATGAAATAGATAATCGAGTTATGACATTATTTGGTCAATATGGTATTAGCTTTAAAAAAATAGATAATGACTGGTTTGTTTCTGATCAAGGAATAGCAACTCAACTGTTAAGAGAATCTGGCCTACATCAGGTTTTAAGTCATGTTAGATCAAGAGAAGTCGAGGAAGAAATTATTTATGAAAAAGATTTCCCGTATTCAATTTTTTATTCTACGACAGCCGGTCGTTATATCTATAATTCCCAGGTTCGTTATTGGGAGGGTAGTGAAGTACCAATGCTTGGTACAATAAAAAGTATTAAACCTAGTAAAATAATATTTGAAGATGGTTTAAAAAAACGTTTGTTTTTAATTAAATAGAATTAGGATTATAGTATGACAATGATCAACCCTTATATATCCACTTCTACTAACTCTGAATTAGTAGATAAGGAAAAATTATCATTATTGAAAAATGATACTCCTCAATTTTTTAGTGAGGATACGAAAGAAAATTTATTTAAAACACTTTTTTCATCGAATACTAAAGATGCTCTATTATTAATTGATCAAATTTTATCACAATACACAAGTAATCAAACTATTAAAGCTGATCGTATGGCAAAAGATATTGAGAATAAAGCAAAAGCGATTGCTGAAATAAATCGTTTATGGGGGTTAATTATGCAAGATAACTTGCCTCATACTAACCCTACAGATAATGATAAAAAGACGCCGTTGGGAGATAGTGTTTCAGGTAAATATCTAGATGAAATAAATAAAATTATATCATCATCTTTAAGTGATAAGCAGGGAATAGCAGCTATTACTGGAAAAGACCTAGAAAATTCTAAGAAACATAATGTTAATTATAATGAGCTTCAGGCGATGAACGCTACGATGACCGCTTATTGTGACACGATTCAAGTAGATTTAGACAGTCACCAGCAGCTGTTTAAAAATATCATGACTGAGCTCTCTTCTACGCAAGAAGAAATTCGTGATGTACGTCGCTCGATCGTTGCTATAGCGAAGGGGTAAAGCATGAAAATTGCTATTGATGTTGTGATTGGTCATTGCACTATGACTTTAAATGAACTTCAACAGTTACAAAAAGGGAAAATAAAATCTCTTTCTGACTTTGTACAATCGCAAGTGATGTTGAAGAGTGGCAATGAATTAATTGCTGTAGGTACTTTAATAAAAGTTGATGATCAATATTGTGTCTCTATTGATCAGGTTAATAAAAATGATTGATGAGGACAAGCCTATGGAAAGAAAGTTTTTTCTAGGAAACCAAGTTGTTTTCGATACTTTAAAGGGCGAAATTTCTTCAGATTTAAAATCAGTCGGGCTAGGTAGTAGAGACGCTGCCATCTTGAAACTACTGTGTGAGCAGAGAAATAAAGTTGTTCAAAAAGAAGATATCCATCAGCATGTATGGGGTAAAGTTTTAGTCAGTGAAACATCATTGACAAAAGCGATTTCAAATTTACGAAAATCATTGTCTTTATTTGAAGAGTTGACTTGTCAAATTAAAACTATACCAAAAGAAGGGTACGTGTTAATACAAGAAGATGATGTCTCAGATAGTTTTTGGCTAGATGAACTCTCTACATTTGATATAAAAAATGTCATAAATGGAAAAGCAACTAATAATAATGATTTTCTTTATATCCCTAAAGATGAAAGAGATTTGTTTTTTTCTAAATATGAGGAAAAAAACTTCCCTGAAAATAAATTTTTTTTCTTCTATTCAGTCTCTGTTGTTATATTAATTTTTGCTTCTATTTTTTTGTTTTTCTATTGGGGGACTGTATTTTAGATATCTATAAAGGCGGGATCTAACTTTAGTCAATTCAAATGTTGGATTTTTTATATCCGATTGAATTTTTTAGATATTATATTGATCAGATCTTTTTGTTTTAACTACTGATTAAACAAAACGGTCATGATCAAATATTTAGATAAAATGTATAATTCCCTCTCACATATCAATTAGGTCAACCCCACGTTTGTGGTTGACCATGGGGATCTTACTTATCACATCTTAAAGAAAGAGGTAAGGGAAGCGATTAGAAGTTCGCTTGATGCATTCAATATCACGATTTTTTGCTGATGGCTGATACTCTTCGTTGTCAGGTAGAAACGCTTAAAAAAGTCGTTGATAAGGTAGGTAATATGTTGGTTGAGGTTAAGCAAAATCAGCCAGTACCGCTTAATGAAATTTATACGCAGTGCCATGCTTATGGGGTGTTGCCGTAAAAACACCCGAGTTTCACGCTACGCACAACAACAAAGGACATGGTCGTACGGAAGTTATGTAGTAAATGAGTTTTTGGTAAAAGAACGATTTTAGGATAACCAATCATGAGTGCTTGTTACGGTGTTTTTCAAGTGAGTTATCATGATCTAGCCCCTTAGGTGTGATGCATATTGCATTTAACTATAGTATTAAATTGCCACTCATTCATAGGTCGATTGAATTCATTATACAAAGCCATTTTTTCTACATAAAAACATAGAATTGAGATTCTAACTAATAAGTGCAATTCATGTTTTTTCATAAATCTATTTATAGCCAATAGTTGGTGACTATGATTGGTTTTATTGTAAAGATAACTAAATTTTAATTATAACTTTTTGTTCTATAAATGTTTTTTGGTTTAGATATTATTTTATAATTTTTCACTTGGAGGATTTGTACAGCAAGGTTTACATTTGCTCACCTTTTAAACTCAATTTTTAGTTTCTTTGAAAACTATCATCATCCATTTGGATAAACATTTATGCAATTTTCATTAAAAAATTTTTCTATTCGGGTGCAAGTTATGCTTCCCGTTTTAGTTGCTACATTCGCTTTAACGGTCAGCTTATGGATCATTAAAAATAATCTAGAAGGTGCACGAGAAAACGCTTCAGTGATGAGAGTCTTATATCAAGATCAAACGGATGCGCTATCCGTTAATGTCGTCGATGATATTAACGATATGCGCCTTCATGTGGCTGATTCTATAATCTCTCCAGCCATTCGAAAGGACCTCATGGCTAAATTACTACAAAGACAAAAAAACATCAGTACTCATTTAAAAATATTACAGCAAGATGAGTATTATCAAAGCGATGTACCTCATATTCTTAATCTTGTTGATGAGTTTTTAAATCGTTCAAAACAGATGCTCACATTTTTAGAACAGTATGAAGAAGGGACAGCTTCTGAGAGTGAATTTGTTGCGAAGAATGCTTCGTTTCGAGATCAGGCAATAGATTTACTCGCGACAGTTGTCAATGTCAGTAATAGAGCAAAGGAGCGTGAAGCGAAAGCCTATGCTGATATTGAGGCGTACGAACGTTATGAAATGAATGTTGCTATGGCGATTGTCTTGTCTGTGCTTGGGATATCATTGATGATTGCTTGGATGCTTTCAAAAATGATTGTTGCACCTATTCAGCATATTCAAGGAGTGATGCGTGAGTTGGCACAGGGGAATTTGACGGTCCGGGCAACAGTTGAGGGTAAAAACGAAATTTCAATTCTCAGTCAGGATGTCAATACCACCGCTTCTCAACTACATAGTATGGTCGATCATCTGAATCGAATCGGTGAAGAAGTGGCATCGGCGTCAACGGAATTAGCAGCGGTCATGACTCAAGCGGAATCAAATGCACAGCAAGAATTGTCTGAAGTTGAACAAGTGGCCTCTGCAGTGAATGAGTTGTCGAGCACGGCTGATAATGTCAGTGATAATGCCTCCGTTGCCGATTCGACGGCTCGTATGGCTGATGAATTAGCTAAATCCGGTTTGGCGATTTCTCAAGAGAGTGTTCAAGCGAGTGTTCAAATGTCGGAGGCATTGAACCATGCGGCAAGCTTAGTACAACGTTTGAAGGAGCAATCAGAGAAAATCAATGATGTCGTTGAAGTCATTCGTAACGTCTCTGAGCAAACCAATTTATTAGCGTTGAATGCGGCGATTGAAGCGGCTCGTGCTGGTGAAACGGGGCGGGGTTTTGCTGTGGTCGCCGATGAAGTAAGAATGCTCGCGGGACGTACAGAAAGTTCGACTAAGGAAATCGGCGTGATTATTGAGGATTTGCAAAATCAATCCGTTTTAGCCAATGATAGTATGCAAACTACGATTGAGATGTTGGCTCATAATAGTGAGTTGACCCAGCGTGTAAGTGATGCATTGGTTGGCATTTCAGAATCGGTTTCGGATATTAATGATTCTAATACTCAGGTCGCCACTGCAGCAGAGCAGCAATCACAAGTGACACAAGATATTAATCGTAACGTGGTTAACATTTCTGAGCTTGTGCATCAGAATGTCACTGGTATTAGCCAGAGTGCCAGTGCGAGTGCTGAGCTTTCGCAACTTGCTGAGAAGCAAAAAGCACAACTTGCCTTCTTTAAATTGTAAATTGCTAGTCTTGTGTGCAAAGCCGTATTACTCGAAAGAGAATACGGCTTTTTTAATAAGGTGGTTTACATTTATTTTGTGTGTGGATAAATGATAAATTTTCAGGAAAGACAGGCAGTGTACTACTGAAAAGTGTAGATCGATAAAAACCTTAATTTTCTAGGTGAAATTTCAGTGTGGATATAATCGGTTTTTGAGAGGTTGAGCCAGAGTTTAGCTATATTAAGTGCTTGAAAATAGTAATTTGCGAGTGATTTCACAATCATTATTTTGGGTAAATTTACAATGAAAAATTACTTGTTCATTTTTACTTAATAGAGAGTTAAGCCATGAAAAAAACTATTGTTGCTATGATGTTAGGTAGTGCTATGACGTTGGTGATGCCCGTTTACTCATTGGCGCAAACTCAAACGGCGGCAGTTCATTCTCGCGTTGACTACGCACAATTGGTTACTAAGCGTCAGGTTGTGGACCAATTGTTAGCGGATGCCGTTACTGCCTTTAAATCCCCCTCACGTATTTCTCATGCTGGTTTTACGGCCAAAATGCCGACGAACATGCAAATCGTCACTGAGCGATTATTAGAGGCCTATCAGCTTGAGCCTTACCGTACCGATTTATTAATTTCCGCAGCGAATGCTCAAATATACAATAACGACATTGATAGGGCACTCGATCTTTACCAGCAAGCGTTAGCTGTTGCTCCTGACGATATCGATCTTCATTCTTATCTTGCGGTGTGGTTAAGAGTCAAAGGGGATGAGACGAAATCAAAGCAACATATGAATGCATTGGCTAAGCTGAACCCCGGCCGTTTATCCGATTTACAGAAGATTTTTGCTGTGGTGGATCGAATATTAACAACGCCATTAAAAGAAATTGCACATCAGCCTAAGGCTGGAAAAAATGCGATTGTCACTCTGGGTTATGCACTCAACCCCGATGGTTCAATGCATGATATTCTGATTGCTCGTTTAGAAACAACGTTGACGATGGCGAAGGCGGATCCTAATGCCGTGATCATATTAACAGGCGGTGTTCCTCAAAATCATAAAACTGAAGGCAAACTGATGGCAGATTGGTTGAGAGAGAAAGGCGTCAACCCGAATCGCATTATTGAAGAGAACTACGCAACAAGTACGGTTGATAATGCATTATTCAGTAGCTACGCCTTAGCAAGACATAAAATAGATCATGCCACAATCATCAGTTCTGCTAGTCATGTCCGTCGTGGGCAGGCCTTATTTGAAATTACCAGTTGGCAAACCGGCCCTCATGGTATTACTTTTGATACGGTCAGTTATCCAGATAAACCACTTGCCGATTTAAAACAAGTTAGTCAATCTGAGTTATTGGGTATTTATCGTGATGCCTTGAGAACTTATGGTATGTGGAGCTACCGTTCTTATCCACTAGAAGCTCGCTAAGGACACGTCGCGTAATTTGTTGTTGCCTGCGGTGTTAGTGGTAACAACAAATTAGGTTTAATCTAATCGGTTGACACTGAGTATGCTTTGCTGGCGTATTTGGCTAACGAGTATCAGTTTATGTTGGCATTAATGAGGAAAGTTGTCGATATCGATAAAGCAATTTACAAGAGCTTGGTTTGGCTGATCGCTCTATCAAATAGTTCTTCGAGAAGCGATAAATTGCCGTGATAACCTTGAATATTGGCTTCAAGCCAGTGGTCTTTGGATACTTCAGGCCAATCCAGTTCATATCCTGCGACAAAAACTAACTCTTCAAAGAAAAAGCGTGTTGCTCTGCCATTACCTTCGCGAAAGGGATGAACGATATTAATTTCACAGAAAATATCAGCAATAAGATGTACAAACGCAGCTCTATCGACACAGTTACGTAGCTGAGGGATTCTTGCCAATTGGCGATTTAGCTCTTTTTCGATATAGAGGCAATTACAAAATCGGGTTGTGCCCTTGCTAATATCAACATCGCGGTATTTTCCTGCCCATGAGTAGACGTCTTGAAAAAGCACCCAATGCAGGGCTCGAAAGTGTTCAACGTCGAATTGCTCTAAAGTAGAAAGTTGGCTGACATAGTTGATGTATCGGTATTCAGAAAAGGCAGTTTCTGCTTCATGCAGTTCATCGCCGTCTTGAATATTCAGTTGATTTTTGAGTGTATCTGAATCGGGGTAGCAATAATGATCCCGACTGACGCCGTATTTATCTCGCATATCGGCGCTTTAGGGCTTCTAGGGTTGACGGTTTACCACTCGCGTTTAGGCCTTCGTAGGCAGTACTGACCTTAAAATTACTCAGCTTAGGCACAAATTTTCTTTCAATGGAGCGCTCTGGAATATCAATTTTGGCATGACTATTTTGCATATATTCACTCAACCTTATGATGTCACGTTGTCAGTGTAATGGTGTGGTTAATCAGGATCAAATGTTAAACGTAAGATTTTTTGGTTCGGTGATCTAGGAATAAGTGACTTACTCATCAGTATAATACTGCACACCAATTTGAATCCGTGGCCTATCATTGGCCACTCGCCAGCGGTTGGTATCACGCAGTGAGTAAATACAGCCGCAATACTCTTGTTGGTAAAAACGTTCTCGCTTGGCGAGTTCAACCATGCGACTTGCACCGCCTTGTTTGCGCCAGTTAAAAGTCCAGTAAGTCAGGTTTGGGTAACGTGCTGCAGCGCGTTGACCACAGTCATTAATTTGCTGCATATTTTTCCAACGCGAGATCCCTAAGCAACTGGTGAAGGTATCAAATCCATTTTCATGGGCATATAAAGCGGTGCGTTCAAAACGCATGTCAAAGCATTCGGTGCAGCGAATGCCGCGCTCAGGTTCCCACTCCATGCCTTTAACCCGTTCAAACCAGTTTGGTGCGTCGTAGTCAGCGTCAATAAACGGAATACCCAGCTTCTCGGCAAAACGAATGTTCTCTTCTTTACGGATCAAATACTCTTTTTCTGGATGAATGTTTGGGTTATAGAAAAAGACGGTGAGTTCAATCCCCGCGTTAACTATTCGCTCCATCACATCACCAGCGCAAGGGGCGCAGCAAGAATGAAGCAGGACTTTATTGGATACATTGGCGGTTTCGAGAACGATAGTTTGTAAAGTGGACATAAGAGTAAAGACATGATGGTGAATAAATAATGTTAACGTATTGTACCAATATGCAGTCAGTTTTCTAGTCATTAATGCTCAGTATAAAAATTGGATGAAAGTGGGCTCTTTTTTGGTTTTTGTGGTTTAAACATAACGATATTTTATGTTATATCCGAGTTTTAATTAAATACTAATAACAAGTAGTGATAATTGTTTCTATTCAATTTTATGGTGTTGTTTTTATTGATTTTTATCTTAATGATTTAGCATGCTTATGATTGTATTTTTTATAAAAATTATAGACGTATTGTGTAAAAAACTTGTGCTATGATTAGCGGCGGTGAGTTGGGTGTTTTTGTGGAGTTCGGGAATGAATCGTAAAACCAGCGCAGCACTTATTTCGGTGGGTTCTAATAGCACGCTAATTGTGATGAAAATGACGGTGGGCATTTTGAGTGGCTCGGTGAGTATCATTTCAGAGGCAATACACTCTGCCATGGATCTTATTGCGGCGTTAATTGCGTTATTTGCCGTTAGTACCTCAGATTTACCCCCAGACGATAACCATCCTTACGGACACAGTAAAATTGAGAACGTTTCAGGCGTATTAGAAGCGTTATTGATTTTGGGTGCTGCTGCATGGATTGTCTATGAAGCGATCAGTAAGCTGTTTAATCCTCAACCAGTGAGTGCTATCGGGTTAGGGGTGATTGTGATGCTGATTTCAGCTCTGGTGAATATCTTGGTTTCAAAACATCTTTATCGCGTAGCGAAAGAAGAAGAATCAATCGCGCTACAAGCGGATGCTCTGCATTTAAAGGCCGATGTATTAACCTCACTCGGTGTGGCGGTGGGACTATCAGTGATGTTAGTCGCTGGGTACTTAGGTTATGACTGGTATTTTATCGATGCGATTGTGGCCATCTTTGTTGCGGTATTTATTTCTCGTGAGGGAGTGAGCCTGTTGTGCGAAGCGTTTCATCCTTTGTTAGATCATCGTATTTCTGATGAAGAGTTGGCGCTGACTCGCCAAACCATTGAAACGGCTTGTGGATCAGAGATGAGTTTCCATCAGTTACGTACTCGTTACTCGGGGCGTCGTCGCCATATAGATTTTCATCTTACTGTACCTAAATCGATGTGTGTTGATGTTGCCCATCAACAATGCGATCAGATTGAAGCGGCGATCATGGCTGTACTGCCGAATGCGGAGGTGTTAATTCATGTTGAGCCTGATTATAGCCATTCAAGGCAAAGCGTTGTGAGCCGTCAATCGGTTGGTATTTGTAATTAACGGTTGCTACCCAATAGTAAAGGCCTCAAAATGGCGGACTTTGCGCGGTCTGCCGCGTTGTTTATTTATTACTATTGAGAATCATATATGGGTTTTACCTCGCTCGGTCTGTCTGCACCAATCCTTAAAGCTATTGAAGAAAAAGGGTATAACACGCCTTCGCCTATCCAAGTGCAGGCCATTCCTGCGGTATTAGAGGGCAAGGATGTCATGGCAGCAGCTCAGACTGGCACAGGAAAAACAGCCGGTTTTACTCTGCCCATTTTGGAGCTTTTATCAAAGGGTCCAAAAGCGAGAGCTAATCAGGTGCGCGCTTTAATTCTTACTCCTACCCGTGAGCTGGCTGCGCAAATTCAAGAAAGTATTCTAGTCTACGGTCGCCATTTACCGTTAAGCAGTGCCGTTGTATTTGGTGGAGTGAAAGTTAACCCACAAATGCAGCGGATGTGTAAAGGTGCAGATATTTTAGTGGCTACCCCTGGCCGATTGATGGATCTGTATAACCAAAATGCGGTTAAGTTTGATCAACTGGAAATTTTGGTTTTGGATGAAGCGGATCGAATGTTAGATATGGGCTTTATCCGTGATATTCGTAAGATACTGAAACTATTGCCAGAAAAGCGTCAGAACTTATTATTCTCGGCAACGTTTTCGGCTGAGATCCGAGAGCTTGCCAAAGGCTTAGTCAATAACCCGGTTGAAATTTCAGTCAGCCCTGCCAACTCAACGGCAAGAACCGTTGAACAGTGCATTTATCCGGCTGATGTGAAAAAGAAACCAGCCATGTTAGTTAAATTGGTCAAAGAGGGTAATTGGCAACAAGTGTTGGTGTTTATGCGTACCAAACATGGTGCTAACCGCTTAGCAACGTATTTAAATGAACAAGGTTTAACTGCGGCGGCGATCCATGGTAATAAAAGTCAAGGCGCACGTACCCGTGCGTTAGCCGATTTTAAAGCGGGTGATATCCGCATTTTGGTCGCCACCGACATTGCTGCACGTGGTATCGATATTCCTCAACTGCCACAAGTAGTCAACTTTGAATTGCCTAAAGTGGCTGAAGATTATGTCCATCGTATTGGACGTACTGGTCGTGCTGGAGAAGTGGGCAAAGCGGTCTCGTTTGTGTGTCAATTGGAAGCGCCAGAATTATTTGCCATCGAGCGTTTAATTCAAACGGTGTTACCACGAGTCAGCTTGGCAGGCTTTGAGCCTAGCAATGCGGTGCCTGAATCAAAGTTGGATACACGACCTTTAAAACCTAAAAAGCCTAAAAAGGTAAAACAGCCAGCCGAGGCGGTTGCGGGACAGAAAAATGCAGGTCACCGCGGACAAAGATCCAATGAGGCTCGACCTGCGAATAAATCTAATCCTAATTCAGCAAAAAAGAGTCCGTCCCATCGTACGCGTCGCCCTTCATCGACAACCAAAACGTCGACGGCTAAACCTGCACCTCGCTCAGCGAAATCAAACTAAGCGAATAATAGTCGCGCACTCATTTTATCAATAAGCGTGCGCGGTTAAAAAAATGGACAGTAATTTAGCGAGTTAGCTTTTCGTGTATTAACCTTATTGATGAGTGTTTTCACGTACAGGTGATAAGGATATGCAAAAATACACACAACTGGCAGTGGTGCTTGGGGCGTTTTTTTCTGGTTCTGCGTTAGCGGCGAATGCGGTCGCTGATGCGCGAGGGAATGCAATGGGTAATACAGGGGTGACCACCTCTGATTATCTATTAGCGCCGTTTTATAACCCAGCGTTAACCGCGGTTTATCGTAGCCGAGATGACTTTGGCGTCTTATTACCCGCCGTCGGTATTAACCTGCGCGATAGCGATGATAATTTATCGACGATTGATGATTTACAAGATGTGATCAAAGCGTTTGAAGCTGGTGATACTTCGCAAGCAACGCAAGATCGATTGAATCGTTATTTAGATGACTTAAATAACAATAAACCTTTTGCGGTGTCTGGTGGTTTAGGTGTTGCCGTCGCCATTCCGATGAACCGAGTTTCATTAAACTTTTTTGCGCGCGGCTACGTTGAGATCCTCGCGAAAGCACAGATCAGTGATGATGTTGATCCGGTCACTCGCTATCAAGACTCCAGTGTTGATCTCATGGCCTTTGGTTATTCCGAATACGGGCTTGCAGTGGCTAAAATGGTGCAGTATCGCGGCCACCAATGGGCTATCGGTGTAGCGCCGAAAATCCAACAACTCAAAACTTATCAACAGAGCTTAAGTGTTAAAGAATTTGATTTAGATGATTATGATCAGAGTGAAACCAGTGACAGCGCTTTTAACCTCGATTTAGGTGTCGTGTGGCTAAAAGATAACTATCGCGCAGGTGTGGCGGTAAAAGATCTGTTTAGTCAAAAAATCACGACATTTAATGGTATCAACCAATACAAATTGGATACTCAAGTTACCGTATCGGGTGGTTATGTCACCGATGCTTTCACCGCTGCTGTGGATTTAGATCTCACCAAACAATCTCGTTTTGACGGCAAAGGGGATGATACCCAGTTCTTACGCTTTGGTATTGAAGGTAATGCATGGCGCTGGGCGCAATTACGTGCTGGTTATGAGATTGATTTAGAAAGTAATCTTGATAATGCTATTACCGCAGGTATTGGTTTTAGTCCGTTTGATGTGGTGCGCTTTGATTTAGCAGGGAACTACGCTGGTAAACATCAGATGGGGGTTGCCGCTAACCTTTCGCTGACTTTTTAAGCTGATATTTATCGCGTCATTGTCTTTAGAGTGATGCTCTTTGCTAAAATAGAGATAAAGCGGCGGGCAATATGTCCACCGCTTTGACATGTATAACCGCTTCAGGTCTACTCGACGTTGAAGCGGTTTTTTATTTTATTTCAATGCGTTATTTATCATCTGATTAATAAACTGATAATGATTTTTCACTTCATCGCTCACGTGTCTTGAAAGGCGCATTTTACGAATCGCGTGGAGTTGCGCTAAAGCCTCAGAGCGAGTCACAAAATCGTGCTCACTTTCATTCTCTTTATCAAGATTTGCGATCACAATCAGACGTTGTACATAGCTAACCTGCAGCATTTGACTGATGCTGTTGACTTGTCTGGCATCGACAAAAATAGCGTTAGTTAATTCACTGAGCATCTGATTGACGCTGTATTGGTTACCATACAATCGACTATCGCTGAGACGCATCGTGACGTTAGGATGCAATAGATGATCGAGGACCATTTGCTGCATAGCAAAGAGGCGTTGGTGAGGTTTCGGATCCTCATTGATACCGTATCGATCAAATCCGCGTCGTTGAGGCTGCATATAATTGAGTAGCGGCATCATCTCTTGTAAGACATCAGGGGCAAAGACATAGTTGGCTAAAGTACGCATTGCGCGCTGTTGATCAGCAAGGGCGACGGGAGTAAATGGTTTGACTTGTGGATCTTGTCCAACCACCGCTCGCTCAACATAAATACCACCGATATAGCGCGAAACAACATTGGCCTGATTGAGATAGTGATTAAAGAGCACATTCGCGCTGATCAATAACTGCTGATGAGATTGACCAGGTACGCGCGCCGTTTGCAATAATTGAGGATAGGTGTGCTTAATCAGCTCAAAACGTTGCGTCGCATAGGTAATAGGATCTGAGCTGTGTGCGCCAATCATTGCTCGAGGGTCAATGTGGACGCCAGGAAAGCGCATATCATCCGCATCGTTAGCAAATGCCAATTCAGGTTGATGGGAACGCTGTAAAATACTTTCTAGGCGTTGTGACTCTTGTTCAGGATCGGCAAGGGCGGGAGAGTAACCATATTCAATCGCCCAGATATCGTAAGGCCCAGGTAAGTAACTGTAATAATCACCTTGAGGTTTACCTACGGGGGCTAAGTTAATCGGCGCGTAATCCATTACCGATCCCGACAAAACCCCTTTAGTGAGTGACTTATCATGAATTTGCTCATTATCCCATAAAGAGTGTGACTTCATATTATGGCTCAGCCCCAAGGTATGCCCGATTTCGTGCATCACTAAATGGCGTAAACCTTGTTGTAAACGCTCATTGTCGGCAAAGGCTTTGCCAGTCGGTAAACCATAAGTTGCTCTTGCCATCATCAAATCTTGCTGTAGAGAATGCGCGGCAGAGCAATGCACTTGTTGTCCGTTAATGGTATGAGTGTGCGTTTGCTGAGTTTGATTGACAGGCGCGAACACTTGCTCGGTTAACCAAACATTAGACAGAAAAATATGCTCTAACATGATGTTTGCGGCAATAATTTCACCGGTTAAAGGGTTCGCCAGCGAAGGGCCGTAACCGCCAAACAGAGGTTGAGGAGAAGAGGTCCAGCGTAGTACGTTATAATTAATATCTCCCGCTTCCCACTCGGCATCATCCGGCTGCTCTTTGACGACCAGTGCATTTCTAAATCCCGCAGCTTCAAAGGCGATATTCCATCCTTCTACTCCTTGGCGAATCGCCTCTCGCCATTCATGAGGAGTGGTATTTTCTATCCACCACACAATAGGTTCTACGGGTTCTGAGAGCGCTTGCTCTGGGTGTTTTTTCTCTAAGTGCCAGCGATTAATCACATCACCATAAGGAGCCCAACTGCTATCGGTCATCCGATCAAACGATTGAGTAAAGTAGCCAATTCGCGCGTCATCGGCGCGTGGTTGATAGTTATTCTCAGGCAGTGCAATCAATGAATGTTGAAGACGGATTTGCGTGATCCGTGCATCGGCTTGAGCAGCAGAGCTCTCTTGTGGCTCATTGTTTAAGAATACATAGTCGATCACCACGTCGACATTACGCGGATAGACGCGCTCTGCGCTAAAACGCGAGCGATGCTCGAGCAGTTCACCCATCATGAACCCTGCTCCTGATGAACGTCGGTCGAGAGTAGGCGTCAGTTTATGCAGTGCATCACCGATGAATAATCTATCCGCGCTTAGTAGGATTTGTCCTTCTTCCTCGGCAATGATTGGTAGGGTTGCCAGCGTCGCTTGACTAATATTTGCGTTAGCTGCTCGGGATAGAGGATTGTTGGGATCAAATTGAAAACGAGGATTCAACGCAACGATATCAATTCTATCGAAATAACGACGAAATTCGATGACGCGAGTTTCACGAAAGTTGCCCCGAAAATGCCCTGCTTCAACAATACCATCCAGACTTTGGGCAAGATAAATCATTGGCTGATTGAGCTGTGATTCATTGATGGCAAATAGCGTCTCACCGGTAGTTTGGTCGCGATAAAAATTAATGAAACCTTCTTTATGACTCATGGTTTCAACGATACTGCTGTAACTCATGGAGTCATCGACAGTAGGCTCTTCAGCCCATAGTGGCGAGGAACTTAATAACGCTCCAGCAAGTAGCGCGGTAACTAAACGTTGACGAGAATGCATTATCATGCGGTAACGGTCCTTTATTATTGGAGGATATACCCTTCCTATTGGAGACGGTAGCGGTGTTTACTGTGAGCCTTTACCCTAGTCACCGAGTTATCTGTGTCTAGGGAATAATTAAACTGGCTAACTATCTGCAATGCCAAGTCGATAGACGCACAGGCAACCACACACTTCAAACCTAGCTCATTGAATAGTCGCGAGTATTGAGCTCGGCTATCAGACCATTATGCAACAATAAAGTTTATTTATGGAGAGTAGAAAAGAGTAAATCATGAGGTTCTCGATGCAATAACTAGCAAAACCCAGTGGGTAATCCAGTCAATCATTGAGCGTAGAAGGGCGAAGATTAGATAAGATCTCACTTGCTCTCAAAGAGGGCGAATGAGAGAGATAAGATAATGAAGAAGGACAGAGTCCTTCTTCATTAAGAGATTTACAGTGAAATAAACAAACCAGCCAAACAAGCACTCATTAGGTTAGCAAGAGTGCCAGCAATCACGGCTTTCAGGCCTAAATTAGCCACTTCTGCCCGACGCTCTGGTGCCATAACGCCAATCGAACCGAGCTGAATCGCGATCGAACCAATATTGGCAAAGCCACACAAAGCAAAGGTAATAACCACTTGGCTGTACTCAGACAGTGTTTCTTTATGTTGGATAAAATCAATAAAGGCCACAAACTCATTCATGATCACTTTTTGGCCGATATAAGACCCCGCTTGAATCATTTCATGAGCAGGGATACCGAGTATCCAAGCCAGTGGTGCAAACAGATAGCCGAGTAAGAGCTGTAAAGTGATGCCTTGTAAACCAAACAGTTCGGCAAAGCTCTCTAACCCAGTATTGACCATAGCGATTACGCTGACAAACGCGATGAGCATGGTTCCGACCGCGACAGCCACCTTCATGCCATTCATTGCGCCGCTTGCCAGAGCATCAATCACATTACTTTGTTCGCTACCATCAATGTGTACATCGGTCTGATCGCACGGTTTTCCTGCTTCAGGGACGATGATTTTCGCCATGAGCAAGCTACCGGGCGCCGCCATAAAGCTAGCGGCAATCAGATATTTTAGCTCAATACCGAGTCCTGCATAGCCACCGAGCACACTACCCGCTACAGAAGCCATACCGCCAGTCATCACTGCAAATAGTTCTGAGCGGGTTAATTTAGGCAAAAAGGGACGTACTAATAGCGGGGATTCACCTTGTGACAAGAAAATGTTGCCCGTAGCGACTAAAGACTCAGCTTTGCTGGTGCCTAAAAAGCGCTGGATCCCGCCGCCTAACCAAGCGATGACTTTTTGCATAATGCCTAAATAGTACAGTGCAGAGATCAGCGCGCTAAAAAAGATAATGATCGGCAAAACACGAATTGCAAAGATAAACCCAGTATTGGCTAAATCACCAAATAAGAAGGCGATGCCTACATCAGCAAAGCCTAACAGACTTGCAACCCCTTGACTGAGCGCACCCAGTGCAGCTTGTCCCCAAGGAAAGTATAAGACCAGTGCAGCAAAGCTGACTTGCAGTAATAGCGCCCGTGAAACCGTTCTCCAATTAATAATCGTACGTTTCTCTGAGAGCAGATACGCCAAAGCGAGCAAGACCAGCATGCCCAATAAACTAAAAATAATTGTCATAATTTTTTTCGATGTCGTGAATGAATGGAAAGAGAGTGGGTGTCATGTTTATAAAAGGCGGGAACAGGCTACGGCACTGGCTAGCAGTGTAGGAGGGAAGTAATGACCTAAGCGGTCGCCGTTGTCTGTTCATAAAGCACCTTTACAAGCAAAGTTAACGAGCTGGTCCTATCCTAGGGTCGTTCACTATTCCATATGACGGCTTGTATTGGTGAGTTCGGATGCACACCGAGCGCGGAGTATAGCGATACAAAAAGAGATTTTCATCACATTTATTCAATTAATGAATGCGCAGTTTCGATTCTTTCACCGATTAAGCTAAGTAATCGGTTGCTTTGAACATTCCCTACCATATTTTTTATTGGATCATCATTTATGATGTCTTGAAATAAATGGTTTATTTATAAAATAAAGTTTCATAAAGCCTAATTATCGAAAATAAGAGTAATAATATACGGCATGACTATGCATCAATGGTGATTATTTTTTCTCTTTTCGATTATGGGTTTCTATTTATTGAGTCGTGGATATTAAGCCAATCAATGTAGATTTTTGAGAGTGGGAAAATAGAAAAGGCTTAAATCTGCATTACCATCTATTAAAGTAATTCATTTATTTTTCAGTTTATTACGTTGGTTTTTGTTATGTGATTGACTTGCTTTGGTTGGTTTTTTGTTAAAAGTGTTGATATTTTTCTTTGTTTGAATTTACTATGTGAACAAGACAAAGTTAATCAATGTTTAGTAATAACCACCAAATTTTAAATAAATAGTAGCACTTCTGGATAATAATCCTTACTTGTTAGCATAACGTGTCAAAAATAATGCATTTTTAGTGATGAGTAGACAGTAAGAATTATTTGTGTGGCTATTTTGCATGGTTATGTTCTTCGTTTACGCCCAAGAACATCACCCATCACAACAAGGATTCAAGTTATGATGCTTATTCGCCCAGTGACTAGGGATGACAAACCCGCATTGCTAGCTTTAGCTAAAAAAACCGGAGTGGGATTCACTTCGTTACCTCATCATGAACAGCGTTTAGCGCAGCGAATTGAAAGAATGCTGGCGACTTGGCAAGGAGACGCGCCACTGCATGATCAAGGTTATCTGTTTGTCTTGGAAGAGACAGAAACCCAGCAAGTGGTTGGTGTCAGTGGTTTAGAAGTGGCGATTGGTTTAAATGAACCGTGGTACGATTTTCGGGTTGGGACTTTGGTGCATGCGTCCAAAGAGCTCGATGTTTATAACCAAATGCCGACCTTATTTTTGAGTAATGATCATACGGGATGCAGTGAGCTGTGCACACTCTTTCTCGATCCTGATTTTCGATTAGGTAAACATGGCCATTTATTATCGAAAAGTCGTTTGCTGTTTATGGCGAGTTTCCGAGAACATTTCACCGATAAATTAATTGCTGAGATGCGTGGTGTATCTGACGATAGTGGTTATTCACCGTTTTGGGAAAGCCTTGGCCGACGATTCTTTTCGATTGAGTTTAGTCAAGCGGATCATTTAACAGGGATTGGTCAAAAAGCGTTTATCGCCGAATTAATGCCGAAACATCCTCTGTATGTCGATTTTTTATCGGAGTCTGCGCAGCAGGTGATTGCTAAGGTGCATCCGAATACTGAACCTGCGCGTAAAATTCTTGAAGATGAAGGGATGCGTTATGAAGGCTACATCGATATTTTCGATGCGGGTCCGACATTGGAAGCGTACATTGATGATTTACGCATGGTTCGCGACAGTGAGTTATGTGAGGTGTTGATCGTTGACTCACCGCCCCAAGGTGAGATCACGTGGCTGATTGGTAACCTAAGTTATCATCACTATCGAGCAATGATCAGTAATGCGCAATACGCTGATCAGCAGATAAGGTTGACCGCTGAGCAAGCGGATCAATTGCGGGTCCAACAAGGTGATAAAGTCAGAATTGCCTCATTATTTGCGCAGCCGCGTGTGGCCGCGAGTTATTAATGTTCCCTTTTAAAATCAATAACAATAAGGACGTTGTCTATGTCAGCTTATGAAGTGAATTTTGATGGTCTAGTCGGGCTTACCCATAATTACGCTGGATTATCGTTTGGTAATGTTGCGTCAACTTCGAATAAAAATGCGGCTTCCAATCCGCAGCTAGCTGCGCTGCAAGGGCTCAGCAAGATGAAAGCACTTCATGATATGGGGTTCGTACAGGGCATATTACCTCCCCAAGAACGCCCTTGTATGGCGACTTTGCGTGAATTAGGCTTTAGTGGACGCGATGAGCAAATACTGGCTAAGGTTGCCAAGCAAGCTCCACAGCTGTTGGCTAATGTGAGTTCCGCTTCATCGATGTGGGTTGCTAATGCTGCGACGGTTTCTCCTTCGGCGGATACGGCCGATAACAAAGTTCACTTTACGGTTGCTAATCTGAATAATAAATTTCATCGTTCAATTGAAGCCACGACAACCCGCCGAGCACTACAAGCGGTATTTTCTTCTGCTGAACATTTTGTCCACCATGCTGCACTGCCTCAGCAAGCTCTTTTCGGTGATGAAGGCGCGGCAAATCATAATCGGTTATGTCGTGATTATGCTGTTCCTGGGGTCGAGTTGTTTGTGTATGGTCGTCAAGCATGGGGAGGAGATGTTGAACCACAGCGTTTTCCTGCTCGACAAACTCGTGAAGCGAGTGAAGCGGTGGCACGGTTGCATCAATTAAACGCTGCGCAGCGAGTGTTTATCCAGCAAAATCCGGCGGTGATCGATCAAGGGGTTTTTCATAATGATGTGATTGCGGTCAGCAATGGACCGGTGCTGTTCCATCATCAGCAAGCGTTTCTCGATCAAGCGCGCGCTTTTGCTGAGCTAGAGCAAAAGCTGAACGCTTTAGACAGTCCATTTATCCCGATTGAGGTTCCGACCGAGTTAGTTGCGGTGCAAGATGCGGTAGACAGCTATTTATTTAACAGCCAGCTACTCACTAAAACCGATGGCAAAATGCTGATTGTCGTTCCTGAAGAGTCTCGTCAAAACCCGCGAGTGTGGGCGTATCTGCAGCAATTGATCAGCAGCGGTGGTCCGATTGATGAAGTTAAGGTGTTTGACCTGCGCGAAAGTATGTGTAATGGCGGCGGTCCGGCTTGTTTACGTTTGCGTGTTGTTCTCAATGCATCAGAGCTTAAAGCCACTAACTCCCGATGCTTAATGGATGATCAGCGTTTTGAAACGCTCAATCAATGGGTGAAAAAGCATTATCGCGATCGATTACTTGAGGCGGATTTGGCTGATCCACAATTATTAATAGAGAATCGAACCGCGCTTGATGAGCTAACTCAGATCATGGGCTTAGGATCGTTATATCCATTTCAGCGAGCCTAATTGGTTGAATCTGAAAAATAAAGGTCAGTTTTCTCACTGATGGACAAGAGTAGGACGTGGCTTCCTGTTATAGCTGGTTATCCTTCTTATCGTCCGCGTTTAAGGGTTAACCTTGTCTGTGGAAATTCTCACTATTGAGAATTTCCACAATTAATTATCGTGCTTTCCAAATAAAATGGAAACAACCTCTCAAAAATGCAGCTCATCTCTAAGATACATAAACCCTTTTAGTTAATTTGCGGCGCGGTTAACAGAGACTATTGGATCCGATTGAGTAACACAGATGGATTCTCTAATTTGACTCTAGGCACTCTTGATTTAGGCTATGGTCATGTCTTCTCGTACCCTAGTAAAACAGCTCTCGACTTGCAGTAGTCATCGTATGTTGACTGAGGTTATCTTTCCCTTTTTACGCGAGATACTCTTACCTCAGGCGATGCACATCTTCCATGCACCTTCTCATCCCCATCAGGCAAAGAGTATTTTTACCGTAGGGCAACCGCTGTCAGTGGCTCAGTATCCAGAGACATTTTGGTTGTGGGCCGCTCAATTTGATTGCGCCGATAGCTTGATCCCGCTTGCGACCAATACTTGCAACTGGGATTATCAGCAAGCTATCCCATCAGAAGCGTATTTATTTACCCTCGATAATCACAGCGATAAACGTACCTATTTATTGTTTGAGGGAGTTTGTGAGCAGCGGGTGAGTCAGTTATTGGCGACAGGGGGGCTTGAATGCTTACCGCTGATAGCGGCTCGTTGGCAGTGTATCCGTGCTGAAACAGACGCCGCACAAGAGTTTAAGCTCCGTGATAGCCGTGAGGCTAAGTATCGCGATGAGTTAACGCAGCGCGAAATTTTTATTGATAACATGAAACTGGTGCATCAATTAGCTCTTACCTTATCAAATCCGAGCAATTTGGATGAGTTGCATCGTGCATCGGTTGAAGCGGTGCGCGATAAGCTGGGGTTTGATCGAGTGGCTTTATTTTTATTAGACATCAAAAAACGCTGTTTTAGCGGCACTTATGGGACGGATGAGCAAGGACGAACGATAAGTGAGCATCATACTCAGTTCGATTTACATCAGTTAGAGCCACGATATATCGAAGCGATCGCCGACGGAAACTCAACGTTGGTGATCATCGATGATGCGCCGTTGTATACCGCAGGTGAGGTGATAGGACAGGGATGGAACGGCATGCTATTGTTGCGTGATGGTGAAGAAGTATTTGGTTGGATAGCGATGGATAATTATTTTCGTCGTCAACCGATAGGTGATTATCAACGCCAAATGCTCGGGTCTTTTGCTTCGTTATTAGCGCAAATTTATATCCGCAAACGGCAGGAACAAAACATGCGCATGTTACATGCGAGTATGGTCGAGTTATCGCGTTGTTTAACGGTGAGTGAAGTGTGTAAAACGGCGGTAGCCTTTGCGATTAAGCGCATGGGTATTGATCGTATGGCGGTGTTTCTGACCGATGAACAATGCAGTTACTTGCAAGGAACTTGGGGAACCGATATTCAAGGGAATATCGTCGATGAGGCGTATTTTCGTAGTTCTGCCATCGATAGTGAAATCGTCCTTTTAGCCAAACAATCACCGAATGAGGTGGTATTTAAAGAATCGGTGCCCATTTATCACGACAGTCAAATTGTTGGATTTGGTTGGACGGCGATGACGATGTTGACTGATAACGATAAACCATTGGCGTTTATTTCAGCCGATAACCTGATCCGCCGCTCTCCGTTAACGTCTCAGTTACGGGAAGTGATCCGCATGTTTGCCTCCAATTTAACCGAAGTTTTAATGCGTGCTAAAGCTCAGCAAGCGATCAATGAATTGAATGAAAACCTAGAGCGTGAAATCTATAATCGTACCCGAGAGCTACAAAAAGCCAATGAGAAGCTGGATTTACTGGCCAAAATGGATCCACTGACGCGTTTAGGCAATCGGCGTATGTTGACTCATTTGTTAGAGCAAATCTGCGAACAACATACCGTTCATCCGGTTGATTACGGCGTGATTCTGCTCGATATTGATCACTTTGGTTTATTTAATAACTATTATGGGCATCTTGAGGGAGACATCGCATTAATGCGGATTGGTAAAGTGCTCAGTCAACATACTCAGTCTGATGGAGAGCAATTCTGCCGGATCGGCGGCGAAGAGTTTGTCTTGCTACTGGCTAGGCATAATGCTCAGCAAGTCGCCGCGTTAGCAGAAGCGATTCGCTGTGCGGTCGAGCAAGAGAATATTCCACATCACACTAGCCCTGTTTCTTCATGTTTAACAGTTTCGATTGGTTACTCTGTTGCTCGTTTTACGCCGAGTGAAATTCAATTTGAGCGTATGTACGCTGAAGCCGATAAAGCGCTTTATCAAGCAAAGCATCAAGGACGCAATACCGTGGTTGGGGCCGAATTGACCCCAACGTTGCCGGATTCATTGGATCATCTGCTCTCCTAATGACAAAGCCAATGCGCCTTGTCTTCACCTAGTGCCCGTTATAATTTCGCTAAGGGATGTTGAGTCTTAGCTGACCGCTTTAGCGCTTCTTGTTGAAGACGTTTTATCAGCGTATTAAGGGCTTGGTAGTCGCACGTTTGGTTTTTTAATGAAAATTTATTTTCATGCAGTGTATTCAGGGTTTGCCGTACTTGCTCTCGCTCTGCATCAGTCAATGGACTTTCATTTAACCAGCGTGAGAGGGCATGGTTAATCATCATCGCATCTTGAGTAGTTAAGGCATTCTGTAGCTGTTGCCAAGCGGAGCTAGGCTGAATGTTGGTTGTTTCTTGTTCATTCAATCGGGTATGTTTTCGATATAAACACCAATACAATCCGAGCGTGACTAGCCAGAAAGTCGCCAATAAGGCGGCCAGATACGGCCATAATCCCGCCTCTTTAACAACTATTGTTTGAGCAGACATTGCTGTCGTATGGTTCGGATCAGAGGGCGAGATAGCGTTGATTGGCTGAGTCGCTGAAACATCAAGGGATAAGCCTTTCGCTTGGCTTAATTGAGCCTGTTTAGTGCGGCTATTCCACCAATGAATATTGATATCAGGCAGTTGGATTTCACCACTTCGCCGTGGGATCAACACCTGTTTGAGTTGCATCAGTGTATCTCCGTTATCTAAAGTGGTGAATTGTGGCTTTTGCTCGTAAACGCTAATCGAATCAGGATAGCTCAGAGCAAGAGAGGGCAGCTGCTCTGCAGAGAGCCCAGCCACTTGCAGGGTAATATCTCGGGTTAGAGCATCTCCCACTTCGAGAGGATAAACGCTATCGGTGATAGGTGTGCCTTGACTGTTGGTCCAATGATCGGTGAGCGCCAACTGTGAGGTCGGTAGCCATGCCCCTTGGTAGTCACTCGGCTGCGGTTCAACCACTAATGAATAAGTGTTGGGTTCAGTCTTGAGGGGAATAATGCGCGCTCCACCATGTAACGTATTCCCTAAAAGGTATGAGCCTTGAAAACGAGGTTCAACTAAACGATATTCCCCTGCTTGAGTCGCTGTTAAGCGATACTGCTGCTCAATAATGGTCGCTTCTATCCCCGCGATCACCGTCTGATATTGTTGAGTTTCACCAATCTGATCAATAGTCATCCCATCCACGGATGGTGGTGTGATGTGGGTGTTTTGTAAGCGGCGGCGATCCGCTTTGATGGTAAGACGAGTCGTTAAGATAGTACTTTCTGCTGGATACAGAGTATCTCGTGACAAGGTACTGTGTAGTTGAACCAGTTCATCCATCTGTGGTGCTTGTTCATCAACACTGACTTGTATCGAGATGGGGTCGGTGTGTTGGCCGTTAAGCTCAAAGCTTGGGATAGTTAAGATCCCTAAGCGATTGGCGGCTAGCGATAATGTCCATTCGCTGCGCTGGCTACGTTGATTGTTAATGATATTGACTGAAGACGCAAAGCTTGGGCGGCTGGTAAAAAAGTCCTCTTCTAGATGACTAAAATCAATCGCTTCTGCATTGGCAGGTTGATCACTGACAAGACGCAGTTGAAAGACTTCGTTTTGGACGACTTTATTTTTGCTGACCGTAGCATAAAACGATGCACTATAAGCCGAGAGACTGATGCTAGTGAGCAATATCATTAGCCAAAATGAAAAGTTGAGTCGTAACAATTTCATCACCATGGATTACCTTGATTTTGGGGAGTTGATTTCTCTTGAGCTTGTAAATACAGCTGTGCACGTAATAAGAGACTCGGATCGCGAGCACTCTCGACTTGCTCTAAACGGCGCAGTAGCGGATCGCTTTCTTGTGTACTAGCTGGGGTTTGATCCACCGTTGGCTCATGGGGCAAATCTGGTTCTGATGCATTCGGCTCGGTCGGTGTTGCTGCTGAGTCAGATGTCTTTTCATCCGTATTTAACGTATCTGTATTTGACGAAGCCGAAGGTTCTGCATTCGGGCTGTTATCTTGGGGCGATTCTGATTGCGCTGACGAATGTGAGTCATCCCCGTTTTGGGGCGAGCTTTTCTCTTTCTCAGAGCTCGGATTGGCTTCGTTGCTCGGTGACGAATCTGCTTGCGACGAAGCATCGTCAGCGTCAGACTCTTGTTGCTGTTGCTGTTGCTGTTGCTGTTGCTGTTGCTGTTGCTGTTGCTGTTGCTGTTGCTGTTGCTCAAGCGCTTGCTTTACCACCATTAAATTATGCTGCGCATCAGCATGCTGCGGATTATTGGCGAGTATATGCTGATAACGTTGTAGCGCTTCGGTCAGCTCACCGGCTTGGGCGAAAGCATTGGCTAGATTGTATTGTACTTGCTCGCTGGGATTCTTGATTTGACTAAGCACGTCAATCGCACCTTGATAATCTCCGGCTTGATAGCGCGCAACACCTTGCCATTCTGGTTGAGAAAATAACTGTGCTGCGGTTTGATAATCACCTTGTTGATAAGCCTGCAGCGCTTGCTGATTTTGATTTAGCCATGCAGAGGCGTGTGCCGGTGAAACGGTTAAGCCACTACTCAGTGTTAGTAACGCAATCCAAATATAGCCACGTCTAAATAGTAATGCAGCTGGTAAAATGAGCAATAAAATCAACCAATAGCCTTGGTTTATTGCCACCGAGAGTGACTCGGCTGGTGTGGATAATGAAGCTTGATACTGAGATTGAGTGGCACTTAATAGACGGGTGACATCCTGATCATCTCCTCGATAAGCAACGAATAAGCCTTGCACTTCGTTAGCTAAATCTTGCATCAATGAAAAATTAGTTTTAGCAATGACCGGTTGGCCATATTGATCGTTGAGTAGTGTGCCATCAGGCATAGCAATGGGTGCTCCACTTTCGGTTCCGATACCGAGCAAGCTTAACTGCCATGGTTTACCACGCACTAAAGCAGAGATCGCCGATGCTTCATTGGCGGAAAGGTCGTCGGCGATTAATAGAATATCGCCTTGTTGAAATCCCGCTTGTTGGAGCATCTCAATGGCCAGTGCTACCCCTGCCGCCGCATTGGCTCCCGGTAATGGCATGATACTTGGCGATAAGTTCGGAACTAAGCTCGCAATCGTGGCTGTGTCGGTAGTTAAAGGGCTGACAATATAGGCATCCCCAGCGTAGGCGACCAAACCTGTGCTGCCTTCTTGCCAGCCGTTGAGTAAATCGAACACTTTGTAACGAGCTTGAGACAGTCGATTTGGCTTGATATCGGTAGCATACAGCGATCGTGACATGTCCATCACCACGACACGGCCACTCTGCTGGCTATAACTTGGCCGAGGCTGTTTTTCAAAACTAGGTCCTGCTAAAGCAATGAGGGCGATTAGCCAGCACACACCGAGCCCACCCAAAACAAGTGATTGCCGCTGACGACCCGCTAACCCTAATGCTTGGGCCAAATGGGGGGCAATGAGAGGTGTGGTTGTGGCGTATCGCAAAAGCCAAATAAGCACGAGGCCAACAGGTAGGATCCCGAGTAACCATAGGGGCGAAAGAAACATAAACTCAGACATGATGTCTCCTCAGCATCATCAAAATGATAGAAAGTAACAAACTTAGTGCTAACGGATAGCTGAATATTTCTTTTTGAGGTCGCCAAACATGAGTCGCTTGCTGAATCGGTTCAAGTTTATCGATCGTCTGATAAATGGTCTGTAAATCGTGTTTATCACGCGCTCTGAAATACTGTCCCCCCGTCAAGTCGGCAATCTTTTGTAGGGTTACTTCATCAAGATCTTCAGCAGTATTAATACGACGCGTCATAAAAAAATCTCTTACCATCATTTCACCAGCCCCCACGCCCACCGTGTAAATCGTGGTGTGATACTGTTTAGCGATGTGTGCGGCTTCGATAGGATCAAGTACGCCGGCATTGTTACTGCCATCACTGAGGAGGATCATCACCCGCTGCGGGGCATCACTATCAATAAAGGTTTTGGTCGCAAGGCCAATACCATCGCCGATGGCAGTTTGAGTGCCGATCAGACGTAAAACGGCTTGATTAAGCTGTTGAGCGACCGTGGTTCTATCGAGAGTGAGCGGTGTTTGTAAATACGCGTGATCCGCAAAAAAAATCAGTCCGAGGCGATCGCCTTGCCGCTGAGCGATAAAGTCACTAAGTACCTGTTTGACTGCCGTGAGACGATCGATATATTCATCGCCTATTTGCATGTCTTTTTGATTCATAGAATAAGACAGGTCGACCACCAACATCATATCTCTATGAGGCTGAGAGTGTGTAATGGGTTCACCATACCAAACAGGGCGTGCTGCCGCTGCGACGAGGCATATCCAAAGTGTTAGCACCAAACCTTTCATCAGCCATTGCTGTGGTTGGTGGTTATCACTGGACGGAGGAAGATAAGTGAGAGGTACTGCAGTAGTGGGTGGTTGCGGCGGTAAAAAAAAGTACACCAACAGTGGCAGTGGCAGTAAAGCCCACAGCCACCACCATACAAATTCAACGTTTGCCAAGGTTTCCTAAACTCCTCTTTTTCGGGGGCAATGCTTTATCTATCCACAAGTAGCAATCCGCAACCAAACGCTCCGGATGCTCGATGGGTTGTTTTTGATATAAGGCTTGTTGCCATAACGTGAGATTTGGCACAAAGAGAGGTTGCCCCAATTGGTTATCTAAAAAAACGTACCAGTCATGGCCCGTGAGGTGAGCAATGTCTTCACGTGGGAAATAACACAGCGCGGCTTGTCTCAGCAATTCAATCGCAGAAGAGGGGGTCTGATAACCCGCAGGCATACCGAGTAAGCGTAGGGCTGTTTTTTTCGGAGCGAGGCGCTTACGTTTCCAGTGGATAAAAAAAGCAACCAATAGAATAACGCTAACAGCGCCTGCTGCGCTTGCCCACCATCCCCATGCTAATGGCCACCAAGAGGGCAAAGCAGGAAGATGAAGAGCATTAAGGTCGAGTAGTGATGAGGCTGCCTGCATTTAATTTAGAGTCCGGATAGTTGTGGTAACAAAGGCCGCCCACAAGAGAGTAGGCGATAGTCCATTGCCATACGTTGGCTCAATAATTTTAGTTTTAGTTTCTGAGATTCAAAGGATTTTTTGATACCGTCGCGGGTATTATTTGCTGAAAAGTTGAGCCAGCGCGTGTGTTGGTTATTTCTTACACGTTCTATACCACGAAAAGCGGTGATACCTTGCTCCAATGGATCGGCAATCTGTACTATGCGGACTTGATTATGGCGGCTTAATCGACTTAGTAATGGCTGCATTCCGTCATCATAGCGTACGAAATCGCTGAGCAAGATAATCTCACTGCCTTTAGGACAGAGTCGATCAAGCGTGAGTAAACCTTCCTGCATGGACGAATTTGACGCAGTAGCCGTTTGTTGCGCTTGTGTTTGTCTACTGACTAGTTCAGACAGAATACGCAATGCGCCATTACGCCGTGCGGTAGGTTTTAGTTCAATTAACTGGTTTCCAAGATCAATAACCGCACCAATTCGATCTTGTTGTGCCACGGCTAACCAACTGATTAAACTTGCCATATGAGCAGCTTGCACGGATTTAAACAGTAAAGTCGAACCAAACTGCATCGAAGGGCTAAAATCGACATAAACAACAACGGGTTTTTCTCGTTCTTCACAAAAGAGCTTAGTGTGTGGTTTACCCGTTCTTGCTGTTACTCGCCAATCGATGCTTCTGATATCATCGCCAGCCTGATATTGGCGCACTTCAGCAAAATCCATTCCACGGCCAAGTTGACGGCTTTGGTGCTGACCGAGCAATGGAGCCCACAAACTTTTAGCTGGAGGGAGCCATTTCACGGCCTGTTGCTGGTAAGGCAGTAGTTCTTCAAGGCATAAGGTAACGCCATTGGCGTGCTCAGGTAATGATGATAGAGAAAGATTGGTCATCTATTTATCCTAGGCACTGCCGACTAATGTCAATAAGTGAGCAATAACTTGGTTGGGCGTGATGCCTTCTGCTTGCGCTTGATAAGTTAACAGTAATCGATGGCGAAGCACGGGATATATCATCGCTTGGACATCCTCCGGGCTGACAAAATCTCTGCCGCTGAGCCAAGCATGCGCACGAGCACAACGGTCTAAGGCGATGGTTGCGCGTGGGCTAACCCCCATCTCAATCCATTGAGCTAGTGTTGGGTCATACTCACTGGGATGACGGGTGGCCATGATAAGGCGGATGATATACTGCTCGATGGCCTCAGCCATATGGATATTGAGTACGGTTTGTCGAGCAGAAAAAATATCCGATTGACTCAAGACTGGCGGAGTAATAGAACGCTGTCCCAGAGCTTCTCCACGGTTAAGACGCAAAATAGCCAATTCATGTTCAGCATCAGGATAGCCCACTTCTAAATGCAATAAAAACCGATCCAACTGCGCCTCAGGTAAAGGATAAGTTCCTTCTTGCTCAATCGGGTTTTGTGTCGCCATCACTAGAAAAAGTGGCGGTAGTGAGTAGGTTTGACGTCCTGCGGTGATTTGTTTTTCAGCCATCGCTTCTAGCATTGCCGCTTGTACCTTGGCAGGAGCACGGTTTATTTCATCAGCGAGAACCAGTGAATGAAAAATAGGCCCAGGTTGGAAGGTGAATTCTCCTGTTTCTGGGCGGAAAATATCGGTACCGGTTAAGTCTGCTGGCAGTAAATCAGGGGTAAATTGTATACGATGAAACTCGCCTTCAATGCATTCAGCCAGTGATTTTACCGCACGAGTTTTTGCTAATCCTGGCGGGCCTTCAACCAAAATATGCCCATCCGCCAGTAAAGCAATCAGCAACTGTTGGATTAATGAGGATTGACCAATCACTTGCTGGTTTAAATAGTCTTGTAGTGTTTGAAAGGTAGTTAACTGCATGGACCTTAAACTCCCGATAGAAAAATCAGCTTTTGGTCAATGTATTACCCGAAAAGTTCCCACCAATACAGCAAAAAAATGCGGTACTTGAAGCGATTGGTGATGATTTCGACGCCGACGTTACGATGAGAAATGGAACGAAGTTCGGTATATAAATAAATGATTGGAAGAATACTCACCAAATTGCAATCCATTTCGTGATTTTTGATGGTTTTGTGCTAAACCTCTAAGTAGCAAAATTTCGATTTTATTAGTCTCAGCAGGCATTGTTTGGTGAAGAGGATCCCATGCTCAAAAAATTAAGAATGACATCAAGACTGATCATTGTGTTCAGTATTCCTTTGACCATCAGTTTGTTACTGGCTGCTTGGATAGTAACCAATCAAGTCAGCTCCAGAGTGGTGGGATTAGGAGAGACATCGGTAAGCCGTACGGCGCAAAGTAGTTCGGAAATGGTCAGCAGTTGGGTTGAAGCCCGTATGGCGGTTGTCCGCTCCTTGGCACAAACAGAGACGTTAGCTTCAGGAGATACGCAAGCCATTTTTAACTACGTTAAACACTTTGGCAAAAACATGAGTTCAGAATTTGAAGTGATGTTCTTTGTCGATCTTAAAGGGGATGCTTACCACCACAATGGCGTTGTCGCGAGTCGAGCCGATCGTGGTTACTTTCAGCAGTTAGTGGTACAAAAAACTCAGCAGTCACTGGTCAGTGACCCGCTTTATTCGGGAACTTCAGGCAATGCGATCATTGTGTTGGCTCATGTGGTAAAAAATCATCGTGGTGAAGTGATTGGTTTATTAGCCGCAACCGTAACGTTGAATACTTTGACTCAACTGGTTGATAGTGTCGCTACCAATAATTCAGAAGCGTGGCTGGTTGACTCGCGCGGTGTGTATGTGGCACACAAAACAGCAGCCAAACGCCTAAAAGATAATGCAACTCAGGACAGCAACGCGGCTTACGCACAAATGAGTCGCTTAATGGTTGCTGGTCAATCAGGGTTAACCGATCTGTATTTAGAAAATAAGCAACATTATATGGTGGCTTACCATCCAGTTGCGAATACCCCTGGCTGGTCGCTTGCTGTTGCTCAACCGTACGATGATATTATCTCTACGGCACGTGAATTAACGGTCACCTTGTTACTGGCTTTTGCGGTGACCTTGATTTTATTAATTGTCATCATTCTGTTGGTCGCCAAAATGATTGTCAGGCCTATCAACGAAACGCGTGAGGCACTAGAGCAAATTGCTGCGGGAGATGGTGATTTAACCCAGCGTCTTAATGAAGAGCGCCACGATGAGTTTGGCGATCTGGCGCGCAGCTTTAACGCGTTTGTGGGCGGGGTGCATAGCTTGGTGAAACAAGTGGCTGAAGCTTCCATTCAGTTAGGTGCCGCGGCTGAGCAATTGGCGGTTTCAAGCCGAGAAGCGAATGATCAAGTACAGAAACAACGTCACGAAACGGATCAAGTGGCGACCGCGATGACCGAAATGGCTGCAACGGTGAACCAAGTTGCAGAAAATGCCGGTAATGCGGCTCAAGCGGCGGACCGCTCAAGTAAGTTTGCTCAAGAAGGCGAAGTAGTGGTAACGAAAACCACTAACGAAGTCCTATCCTTAGCGAAAGAAGTACAAACCGCGGTAAATGTAATAGAGAAACTGCAGCAAGACGCAGATTCTATCGGCAAAGTGCTTGAGGTGATTCGTAGCATTGCTGAACAAACGAACTTACTGGCTCTTAACGCTGCGATTGAAGCTGCCCGAGCTGGTGAACATGGTCGCGGTTTTGCGGTCGTGGCGGATGAGGTTCGAACATTGGCGACACGTACGCAAAGTTCTACCGAAGAAATTCGTGACATTATCGAGAAACTACAATCAGCGTCGAAGAATGCTTCGCAAGTTATGGATGGTGGTTATCGTAAGGCTAATGAAGTGGTCGATTGGGCCGAACAGGCTTCGGAAAAGCTGCGTGAAATTACCACCGCAATCATTACGATCAATGACATGAACATCCAAATTGCGACAGCAACTGAGCAACAATCGATAGTGGCTGATGATGTAAACCAAACACTCAACCGAATCAGCGGTGGGGTAGAGCAATTATCCGATGGCTCAACCCATATTGCGGCGGCCAGTGATGAGTTGGCACGTTTAGCGACGGATCTACAGAATAGAGTCGGTCGCTTTAAGGTTTAAATTTTACTTTCTTTTCAATCCATATCGCCCCTAAAACTAGGGGCTTTTTTATATCCTTTCTACCTAAAAATCGAGTCATACTCACTGCCATTATTACTCTCAATGATCCTCAAAGACCAATCGATGATGCTATCAATCTATTGAAAAAGTGCATGGTTGATTGACGGTCTCGCTGTGGTCTTAAGCGATTGGAGTATTGATGCGTGGTGAATAATTATCAGTTTTTAATGAATTGAAGGCTTACTATGATGGTGAGCTATGCGTAAATATGAATTGGTTGCCGATTCTATTATACTCCTGACTTGATAATGTTGGTTCTACCCCCTGAAGGGATATCTATATAAGGTTGTACTATGTTTACATTCAAAAACATGACCATAAAAAGTAAGGTTGTGCTCGGTATGACGCTAGCCGTTTTAGCGTCGACGACCATTCTTGGTTTAATGGCTCAGCATCAAGCTAGGCAGACGCTAGAGCACCGTTTGGTTGATATTGAGCTCCCAACGATGCTGCATCGAATTGCGGAACAAATTGATCGAGACGTTAGTACCCTATTGCAAGCTTCTCAACAGATTGCAAACAATGTGTTTATTCAAGAAGTGATTGCGACCACCGACAGAAATGCAGAGCAAGAAGCTCAGCTTGTTCTTCAGCTTAACAATATTCGTCAGCAATACCGTTTAGATGATGCTTCAGTGGCGAATCGAGAAACGGCTTTTTATTGGAATCAAAATGGATTTCTCCGCCAATTGAATCGTCAGCAAGATGGCTGGTTTTTTGGTTTCACGGACTCTCAACAGCCAACGATGGTCAGTATGTTTAGAGAGCCGACAGGTGAAGTAAAACTGTTTGCTAACTACCAAATTGTCAATGGAATTAGTATGTCGGGTTTGTCTAAATCAATGGATGACATGGTACGTTTATTGACCAGTTTTAAGATTGAACAAACCGGCTTTGTTTATCTGGCAAATGCTCAGGGTGAGATTCAAGTTCATCATCAAAATGATAAACATCAACGTTCATTAACTCATATTTATGGCCCACAAGCTTCATCTCTACTTAATAAATCCACCTTTAATTTAATCACGGCTCAAGACAGCGGCGAAGAGGTATTTGTTGCCAGTCTCTATATCCCGAGTATGGATTGGTTTGTCGTTGCTTCTGTGCCTGTTCGAGAGGTTTTCGCTGATCTGAATAGCATGGGACAACGGATGATATTGTTAACCTTGATGGTCGCTGGAGGATTCATTGTTGTGGGGATTATTTTGGCCAACAGTATCGCCAAGCCTATCCGCCAGATCGCTCAACGATTTACCGATCTCGGACAAGGTGATGGTGATCTTTCTCAACGTATTGAGATTGAAGGCACCGACGAAATTGCTCAATTATCACAAGGATTTAATGGCTTTATTGATAAAATTCATCAATCGATGAAAGAGGTTTCTGCGACGAGTCGAGCATTGCATCATGCTGCTGCGAACGTCTCGAATAAATCGCAGACCACGTTTGATAATAGCCAGCACCAGCGTGAACAGACAGTCCAAGTCGTGACAGCCATGAACCAAATGGGATCGACGATCAGTGAAATTGCCGCTAATGCTGCTACCGCTGCTGAAACCGCCAATGAGGCAGCAACAAGCACGCTACAAGGCAAAAAAGTGATTACTCAAGCCAAAGACACCATCGATCGTTTAGCCATTGATATGACAAATACAGGCGAAGTCGTTGGAGAGTTGGCGAAAAAAACGCAAGATATTGGCAGTATTTTAGATGTGATCCGAGAGATATCTGAGCAAACCAATTTATTAGCATTGAACGCAGCGATCGAAGCTGCGCGCGCAGGCGATCAAGGTCGGGGCTTTGCGGTGGTTGCCGATGAAGTTCGTAATTTAGCCAGTCGTACAGCAAGCTCGACGGAAGAGATACAAACTATGATCCATCAACTACAAGCTGACGCGAAAGAGGCGGTACAAGCGATGGAAATGGGACAAAGTATTTCAACTGAAGGGGTTGAATTCACCCAATCAGCCGCTCAAGAGCTAGAAACCATTTTACTGAAAATCCGAGATATTACCGATAGAAACACTCAAGTTGCTACGGCGACAGAAGAGCAATCGACGGTTGTTTACACCATTAACAGTAATGTTGAAGAAATTAATGTTGTGAATGAGAAAACGACGGTAACGGCGGAACAACTTGCTCAAGCCAGCCAAGAGTTAAGTGACTTATCACAGCGTCTTGATTCTATGGTGAGTAACTTTAAACTCTAACGTAGTCTAGCTACCTTGTGGTGACTTAAGTAGACTACGAGGTTTTTAATTGAAGAGGCATAGTATGAACGATATTGAACAAGAGTTAGAGAACATGACTGCTCAACTCAGTGATCAACCTGAAATACCACTACCCAGTCTAGAAGAGCAGCGCGCTTTAGTGGCTGAATTTAAGCGTTTAGAAGCGGCGGGTGAACTGACCCCAGAAATTCTAGAACAACATTTTGGGCAGTTCTTTGCTACCAGCGATGCGCCTGTTCATTAATATTGCTTTTTTATTCAATCACAAAGGCATTGTAATGCCTTTGTGATTCTCACCATGCAGTCATACGACAAGTAAACGTATTTTCTCGACCGTTGTTAATCCTTTCCTCGCATTTGGTTACTTAGCCAAAGGGTGATTCTACGCCTTGAGTCTCCACCATCAATAATTCCACAAAGGGGGATGGCGCTTTAACCAAGCAACTTATAATCATGAGCACTATAATAGAAGCGTTCTAGCGAGCCGCATTCATTGATTTTCAAGTCTTCTTTCGCTGGCTAGACAAATAGGAGTATTCAGGATGATCAGTTCCCAGCCGACGGATGTCATTTTACACGCTTTTGATTGGCCTTATGCTCAAGTTACCGAGCATGCGTCAAAGATTGCTAAAGCAGGCTATAAAGCCGTACTTGTTTCACCACCCATGAAGTCTTATCAACAGCCGAGCGGTACTCCTTGGTGGCAGCGTTATCAACCACAAGATTATCGAGTTATTGATAATCAATTGGGCAATACCAGCACGTTTCAAGCAATGGTTGCGAGTTTAGAAGCGCTCGGTTTATGGGTATACGCTGATGTGGTATTTAACCACATGGCCAATGAATCAACCCATCGCTTGGACTTACAATACCCAAGTAATGACGATCTTAACGACTATGCTCAGCGTAATGAGTATTACCAACAACAGCGTTTGTTTGGTGACTTATCTCAACCTCTGTTTACCGAAGATGATTTTGTCGAAGCCTTTGGTATTAAAGATTGGCAAGATAAGTGGCAAGTGCAAAACGGACGTATTTCAGGTGGGCCACATGATGCCGGCTTACCTACGCTACGTGATAATTCTCATGTTGTGGAACAGCAAAAAGCTTATCTGTTGGCGCTAAAAGCAATGGGCGTGAAAGGGTTTCGGATTGATGCTGCCAAGCATATGACCATTGAGCATCTCAAGCGTGTGTGGAGTGAAGAGATCACTCATGATGTGCATATTTTTGGCGAGATCATCACCGATGGGGGAGCGACCAAAGCGGAATACAAACTGTTTTTAGAGCCCTATTTAGAGCAAACCCGTTTGGGAGCTTATGACTTCCCATTATTTCAGACCGTCTTTAATGCGTTACAGCCGAAAGGCAGTTTAAAAGCGTTAATTGACCCCTACTGCTTTGGTGAAGCGTTATCGAAAGAGCGCGCTATCACGTTTGCTATCACCCATGATATTCCTAATAACGATGTGTTTATGGATCTCGTGATGCCAGAAACGTTAGAGTCGCTGGCGTATAGCTATATTCTTGGTAGAGATGGCGGAGTACCGTTGATCTACACGGATTTAAACCCCAGTGGACTCTGTGCTCGTAATGGAAAACCGCGTTGGCAGAATGCTTGGTGTGATCCTAAGATTTTGGCTGGGATTGCCTTTCATAATCAAATGCATGGGCTACCCATGTTGCCTATCGAAGCCAGTGATGATCTATTCGTCTTTCGTCGTGGTGAACAAGGGGTCGTGATCATCAATAAATCGGCTCGTAGCCAATCGGTTGAGCTTAAGCAATGGACGAATCAATTGTACGATCTCTACACTGGTGAGACGTTTGAAGCTCAAGGTAGTATGACGGCGATTGAAACACCAGCAATGAGCAGCCGAATGCTGGTAGTTCAACAATAGTGGATGATTTATCATCTTGATACGAAAAAAAGAGCCTCTTGAATCGATAAGTTGATATCAAGAGGCAAGACGTCGTTAGCGAGATGTTTAGAGAGTGTAAGCCGTTTGAATCGTTAATATCTGTACATTAACCAGAGTGAGTTACCTTATCATTCTAGTTATGATGATGAAAAACGCCAATCGACAGCGCAATAATTGTCCATTTAATGATTTTTATTGGAGCAATGTCTCACTTATTTTGAGCGTTATCTTTCACCGCTTAGTGCTTCTGTTGAGACTAATCCACTAAAAACTGATTTATAGCAAGTTATCTGATCAGCAAAGACGTACTATCAAGAGCAATCAGTCGCGTATAAGGTGAAACCCTCTTAGTCTATTAGGAGAAGAGGGCTTTCGATACGTGTGCATTTTTAATTGCCTTGCCGAATAGTGAGTATTTACTATGCAGAATCTTGTTGAGCGTTTTTTACGCTACGTCACTTATGATACCCAATCTAAGCCAAAAAATACGCATACGCCAAGTTCTAGCGGACAACTCGTTTTTGCACAACATCTGGTTGCAGAATTACAGCAAATCGGATTGAGTGACGCGAGTGTGGATGAATACGGCTATGTAATGGCCTGCTTGCCCTCTAATGTTCCGTACACGGTTCCGGCCATCGGGTTCATCGCTCATTTAGATACAGCACCAGACGCTTCAGGTAAACACGTCAAACCACAAATTGTCGAACATTATCAAGGTGGCGATATTGCCCTTGGTAAAGGTGATGAAATTCTCTCACCGATTCAATACCCAGAACTGCATCAACTGCACGGTGAGCACTTAATCACTACCGATGGCCATACCTTACTCGGTGCTGATAACAAAGCGGGAATTGCCGAAATCATTACCGCCATTGAGATGCTGATTGCTGATCCTTCCATTCCTCACGGTGATATTTACATCGCTTTCACTCCTGATGAAGAAATTGGTCGTGGTGCTGATCATTTTAATCGGCAAAAGTTTGCTGCGGAGTGGGCCTACACCGTTGATGGTGGTCCTGTCGGGGAACTAGAGTTTGAAAACTTCTACGCAGCTACCGCTCAGGTTATTTGCCACGGTGTTAATGTTCATCCTGGAACAGCAAAGAATAAGATGGTGAATTCGATGTATCTTGCCAGTGACTTCATTGCCATGATGCCGATGCAAGAGACACCAGAGCATACCGATGGCTATCAAGGTTTTTATCATCTTAAATCCGCTAAGATGAGCGTTGCATTATCACAGTTAGATTACTTAATTCGTGATTTTTCACGTCAAGGGTTTGCCGCTCGTAAAGCATTTATGCAGCAACAAGTACAGCAGCTTAATCAACGTTTGGCCAAAGGCCATATTGAATTGGTCATAACGGATCAGTATGCCAATATGAAAGAGCAAGTGATGGCGCACCCACATATCATTGAACTAGCCCAATCCGCGATGCTTGAGTGTGGCATCTCGCCAATCATTAAGCCTATCCGTGGTGGAACTGATGGTGCGCGTTTATCCTTTATGGGATTACCTTGCCCGAACCTTTTTACTGGCGGCTATAACTTCCATGGTATTCATGAGTTTATTACTATTGAGGGAATGGAGAAATCGGTGCAAGTGATTGTAAAATTAGCAGAAAAAACCGCACAGCGTTACGCATAAAGGATTGTTGTCAATCAACGCTAAGGGTTCCCTTTAGCGTTTTTTTATGGTTTTTTGATGCCTAAGCAACTTCATGTAGGCATAAGACCATCAATACGGTATAAAACACTCAATAAAAAAGATAATGGATTAGGAATTTTTACCATGCAACATCTCTACGTCGCCATTGCGTTTTTACAAGAAAATAAGTTGATATTAACACTACTTATTATTTTCTTGATCATGGCACTAAAACGGTTAGTGTTATCGCAAATTCGTGGTGAAGTCTCTTTTTTGACTGAAGAGCAACGTAAATGGATGTCACGGACGAAAAATGGTGCTTTTGTTGCCACGATTTTAATTTTATTTTTACTCTGGAAATCAGAGATCAGCCAGTTTGCACTATCGGTAACCGCGATTGCCATTGCGATTGTGGTGGCTTCAAAAGAGATCATTCTTTGTTTCACCGGCTCTATTCAACGCGCCAGCTCTCGTTCATTTCGTATGGGGGATTGGATAGAAGTGGGCAAACTGTGTGGTGAAGTGATTGAGCACAACATGATGGCGACCGTCATTCAAGAGATTGATTTGCAGCATGGTCAATACCATTACACAGGCAAAACGGCGACGCTACCTAACAGTATGTTTTTCACTTACCCAGTGAAAAATTTAAACTTTATGAAGCGTTATGTCTTCCATAATTTCACTATTATTGTGCCCCGATTCGTCAATTTGTATCCCTTGTTACCGATCATGTATCAGCGAATGGAAACGCATTTTGCTCATTTTATTGATGTCGCTCGGCGTTATAACAATATGATTGAGAAACATGCTGGCGTTGATTTACCCAGTGCTGAACCACACATTGAAATTTCCAGTGCAGGAGCGGGCGAGCAAGTGGTGCACTTTATGATCTTTTGCCCAACCGATAAAGCGAACCAGTTAGAGCAATTGATCCGCCGAGATTTTATGGAGGCGTACGAAAAAGCTTTTCCACCTGAGCCAGCTGTAGCGCAAGAACCCGCCCAAGAGAGTGAGAGTTAACGCGTCAAGTCATTCAATACTGTGGTTTCTGTGCAGTTGTATGCCAAGTCGTTTGGCAAGGCGAGTTAAGTTGGCACGATCCACATCCAGTCTCCGTGCCGCTTTGGCCCAGTTGTATTCCGCTTCCTCTAAAGCTTGACAGATCAATTGACGCTGAAACGCATCGGTTGCAGTGCGTAAGCCTAATGATTTCTGATCTGACGCCCTGACAGCTTGCTCGACACAAGCTTGTGGAGGATGAGTCGCGATTAAAGACTCATCGAGAGTCCCGATTTCCATTAAATCAATGGTCACTAAGGATTGGTTAGACTGCAGAGCACGAGCTTTGAGTGCGGAACGATTAATGACATGCTCTAACTCTCGAACATTGCCAGGCCATGAATAATGGATCAGGTAACTAAGCGCTGGAGCGGCGATTTTTAATTGCACGATACCGAGTTTACGCCGGGTTTGTTCCAGAAAGTATCCGACTAATAAAGCTATATCACCGGTGCGTTCACGAAGTGGGGGGACCCAAATTGGATAAACACTTAATCGATGGTAAAGGTCGGCTCGAAAACGACCGGCTTGAACCTCTTGTTTTAAATCCCGATTCGTTGCGGCGAGAATGCGAACATTGACGGTCTGTACCGTATCTTGACCGACGGGTTGAATCTCATTATTTTGTAATACACGCAGTAATTTACTTTGCGCTAATAAAGGCAACTCACCAATCTCATCTAAAAATAATGTTCCCCCATCGGCTAAAGCAAATTTCCCCATTCGATGACGTTCAGCGCCGGTAAAAGCGCCTTTTACATGCCCAAATAGCTCACTTTCAACTAAATTTTCAGGGATAGCGGCACAGTTCACATAGACCATAGGTTGATGTTTGCGAGCAGATAGCTGGTGAATGGTGCGCGCAACCAACTCTTTTCCGACCCCTGTTTCACCATGAATCATAATGGTGAGATCGGAGGGGGCGACAACGTGAATATCCGATATCATGATCTGTATGGCATCACTATTACCAATGATATCCCCTTTTTCTCGTAGCCAAACGTCTTCGTTGAGGGCTTCTAGACGCTGCTGGCTATACTTAGCTTGAGCTTCCAGTTGCGAGAGCGTCAACGCCAGTTTTAGCGTGGAGGCCGCGATCGCCGCTAAAGCCTCTAGACTACGCATGGGGATGTCATTAAAAGCGTTGGGGGTGAGGCTATCGAGGGTCAGAACGCCTAATAACACATCGCCAAAGAGCAAAGGTAGGCCCATACAAGCGTGAATCGGTAGATCATCGTCATGCTCCATCAGTAAACCATCAAAAGGATCGGGGAGTGGGCAGTCGGCTCCGAATCGCACTGGAGAAGTCGACTGACAAATAATATCCAGTCTCGGGTGCTCTGAGATGATAAAACGCCGCCCCAATGTGTCTCGGGTTAAGCCTTGCATGGCCAGTGGAATAAGTGTGTCATTTTGCCGTGACATCAACACCACACAGTCACATTGAATGGTCTTGCGAATCGCATCCAATAAGCGATGAAAACGATCTTGATCATTAATACCGCTGGCTAAGCCAATCGTCATGTCTACTACGGTGGAAATAGAAAAATCTTGCATGGTCATCGCTCCTTTTGGACATGATAGAGTCAAAATGACCAATTTAAAAGAAGTTAATTTGACATGATTTTATAAAGGGTATTGTTATTATCTTTTAATAACAATAAGTTAAGTGTTGGCATTGAACCTGCAATGGGATAGTGGAAGTCAGTTTATTTTCAATTATCTAATATCAGGAGACGTCGATTTATGCTCAACAACCATACTATCGCCATCATTAAAAGTACGATTCCTTTACTAGAGTCTGCAGGACCCGCACTTACGGCTCATTTTTATCAGCGTATGTTTACTCATAACCCTGAATTAAAAGATATTTTTAATATGACACATCAAAAAACAGGTCGTCAAAGTGTTGCTCTGTTTAGTGCTGTCGCAGCTTACGCTAAAAATATCGATAACTTAGCGGCTCTCACTAGCGCTGTTGAACGTATCGCTCATAAACATACTAGTTTTAATATCCAACCGGATCATTATCAAATCGTTGGTCATCATTTGATTGAAACATTACGAGAGTTAGCACCAGAGGCCTTTACGAGCGAAGTAGAACAAGCATGGACAGATGCTTATCTCTTCTTAGCACAAATTTTTATTGATCGAGAAGGCGAACTCTATTTACAGCGCAAACAAGCGATTGGCGGTTGGTCTAATGCGCGCGAGTTTATTGTTGCAGAAAAGCGTCCAGAATCATTATTGGTGACCAGTTTTATCCTAAAACCCAAAGATGGTTTACCAGTACTTGCTCATCAAGCAGGTCAGTATATAGGATTAGAAGTGAAACCTGCGGGGCATCGATATCAAGAAATCCGCCAATATTCGTTATCTCACGCGACAAACGGCGAGTATTACCGGATATCGGTCAAGCGTGAAGGAGCGGACAATCAACACGCAGGGCTAGTCTCGCACTATTTGCACGATAACGTTCAAGTTGGCGACTCGGTTGCTCTCTATGCGCCAGCGGGTGATTTTTATTACGTTGAGCGTCAGCGTCCCGTGGTACTTATTTCTGCTGGCGTCGGTGTTACCCCGATGCAAGCGATGTTACAGACTCTGGCCGAGCAGGATAAAAATCAGGTTCATTATTTATACGCTTGTCATGATCGACAGCAACACACCTTTTTAGAAGAAACGGCGACACTCATTGCAGCGCAGCAAACCTCAGGCAAAGAATGGCAACAGCAGGTTTGGTATTTACGTGGTGAAGGCGCTAATACGCATACTGGTCAAATGGATTTATCTGCCGTAACTTTACCAATTGATGATGGGGATTATTATCTCTGTGGTCCACTTGGTTTTATGGAAAATACAGTCAAACAGTTGATGAGTTTAGGCGTTGATGCGGAACGGATTCATTATGAAGTGTTTGGCCCTCATGCCGAGCTGAATCGTTAAGATATGAGAATATAAAATGAAAATAGCCAGCTAAGAAGCTGGCTATTAAGTATTAGGTTCGTCTATTACAGGACTTTGATGCTTTCAGCTTGAGGGCCTTTTTGACCTTGTGTGATCACAAACTCAACTTTTTGGCCTTCAGCCAAAGTGCGGAAACCTTCACTTTGGATAGCACTGAAATGAGCAAAAACGTCAGGACCGTTTTCTTGTTTAATGAAGCCGAAACCTTTAGTTTCGTTGAACCATTTAACGGTACCAGTAACAGGAGTAGACATAGTAAAAATCCTAAAAAACATTTTGTATATAGGCCGAATTCGGCACGGATAGCATGGAAAAGTAGATTGCTATTGCGTACGACACGACGGGAGTTACAAGGAATCCAACGAAACAATGTGTATACAACGAACTTCATTTCTAGCTGTCAATGAGTCTAGATCAATCTGTATCGTTGTCAATTGGAACTTGCGATGAATTGCAAGAGTTTTCGTTATTTTTTGCTCTAGGTGTCATTTCTGTGTAATTGATCATGTACTCAGTTCACTTTTAGCTCCAGTATGGGGAAATCTTTGAGCGTTTATTGCTTGTTAAAGAAAGGTTTGTTATCGCTATAGCGTGAAAATTACTCTGTGAGCTAACCTCAAGAGTTCAATGATCAACCTTGTTTTTTATTATGCAAAGGCGTACATAATAAAGCGTTAATATGAGGTATGGGTCGAGGTGAGTAGAACGGCCTCATTTCAGCGGCATATTTCCTCCTTTCACTAAGGTAGGCCACGATGAAAATATTAATCATTGCTGCGGTCTCTTTATTCGTCGCTATTCTCGTCTCCGCCGAGCACTTTCCTTCGTTATTACTTGGTTCTCTTACTGCTATTACGGCCGTCGTTGGGTGTTATGGCTTGGCGTTTAGTCGCGCACGATTTCCCGAACAAGCATTACTGCTGCTTTTTTGCGGTTTACTATTTAAGTTTGCGATCACCATTATTGGTGTCGTTTGGGGGATGGCGATGGGTTGGATGACTTCTCCCGCCGTTTTTGCACTCTCTTATTTGATTTTCTCTATTACTGCTACGTCATTGGGGTTTTATCTTCGTTCTCGTCAACGAGCCGATACCTCAGCAATGACTAAATCGTGATGTTAAGGTTACGGATAGCTTGGCTGTATTCTTCCTACCTGAAGCTGCAGCGGTGTTGGCTACGTTCGTTCACCCCAATGACATAGTCTGTCTATGCTTATGGGGATCGCCTGCTGGCAACTCCAAGTGGTTTGACCCTATAACTTGACCGTATCGAGTAACATCATCAAACGGATTTTAAAAAGTGCCATTTATCAATAATTAAATCACGATAACCTAGTACGCCGATTCGATTTGGGTATACACTTTTAATTAATAAAAGCTAACAATAGGTGGTGGTATGTCTTACCCAGTGTTGATCTGCGATGATTCTGCATTAGCCAGAAAGCAAATGGCTCGCTCTTTACCCGCTTCGTTGAATGCAGACATCACCTTTGCTGTACACGGTGTCGATGCATTAGAGCAGCTCGATAAGCACTCGTTTAAGTTAATGTTCTTAGATTTAACCATGCCAGAGTTAGATGGTTTTGAAACGCTTGAAGCGATGCGAGCGCGTGGTGATCAGACGCCGGTGGTGGTGGTCTCCGGTGACATCCAACCCAAAGCCAAAGAGCGAGTGATGGCGCTCGGTGCTCGCGCATTTATTCAAAAACCAATTGATAAAACGATCTTAAACGATGTTCTGCGTGAGCTGGTTGAGCCGCCGACGCAGCCGCGGATTGTCACGCCAGTTTCGATTGATCTCCCAGTCTTACGGCGTCGTGATGTTTACATGGAAGTGGCTAACGTATCGATTGGTCAAGCAGCCGACGCGTTGGCTCGCCATTTTGACGTGTTTGTTGAGTTACCTTTACCTAATATCAATATCTTAGAAGTCAGTGAACTGCATATGGCTTTGCGTGATCTGGCCGATAATGTTCAGGTTTCTGGTGTTTGTCAGGGCTTCAGTGGCGAAGGGATTGCTGGAGAGGCTTTGGTGTTACTCAGTGATTCTAGCGTGGCGGATTTAAAAAAATTAATGAAAGTCCCGGTGGACAGCGAAGAGTTGGAAGAACTTGAATTATTAATGGACGTTTCGAATATTCTGGTCGGCTCATTTCTCAATGGGCTCGGTCAACAATCGGAGGTGCGCTTTTTTCAAAGCTCGCCCGTCTTACTTGGTCAACATATTTCGATAGACTCGGTGATTAAGTCAACCGCAGGTTCATTTACCAAGACCATGACCTTTGAGGTCAGCTACAATATTGAAGGTACCTCAATTCGTTGTGATCTGCTGTTTATGTTTGTCGATGAGTCGTTGCCGTTGCTCGATAATAAACTGGCTTATCTAATGGAGGATTTTTAATGCTTTCTCTCCCTGCTGAATTTGAGCAATTCCACTGGATGGTGGACATGGTCCAGAACGTCGATATGGGATTAATCGTCTTAAATCGAGACTACGAAATACAAGTTTGGAATGGGTTTATGACTCATCACAGTGGCAAGCATGGTCATGATGTGATTGGCAAATCCATCTTTACCATTTTTCCTGAAATCCCGTCAGACTGGTTTAAATTAAAAACCAAGCCCGTGTATAACTTAGGCTGTCGAAGTTTCATTACTTGGCAGCAGCGTCCTTACCTTTTCAAATGCCGCAACGTTCGCCCCATTACTCAACAAGCGGATTTTATGTACCAAAATATCACTCTTAACCCAATGCGTACGCCGACAGGAAAAATCAATTCTCTTTTTCTGTCTATTCAAGATGCGACCACCGAGGCGTTGGCCTCTTTACAATCTCGACAGTAAGTTAACGCGATGCGTCTCATCTAGTGTTGTAGGAAAATTATCATGCCTTTGCCCAGACTTTTTTATACCCCACAGCAAGTCAAACAAGGTGAACAGTTAGCCGCTAAGGCGCAAGGTTTAGAAATGTTTCGGTTGATGGAGCGTGCTGGCCAAGCGGTATTTACCATTGCTTTAGCTCAGTATCCGGCTTCTCATCACTGGTTAGTGTGTTGTGGCAGCGGCAATAATGGTGGCGATGGTTATATTGTTGCACGGCTGGCTCAATCGGTGGGTATTCAAGTCACGGTATGGCAGTTCGGCGATCCTGAATGTTTACGTGATGATGCACGAAAAGCTTATTATCACTGGTTAGATAGTGGCGGAGAAGTTTTTCCTTGTAGCGATACTATTCCAGATCATATCGATGTCATTATTGATGGATTATTAGGCATTGGTATTAAGGGGGCCGTTCGTCCTAAATTGCAAACGGTGATCGAGACGATTAATGATCATTCCGCCCCTGTCGTTGCGATTGATGTGCCATCGGGTTTATGCGCTTTGACAGGATGTGCACTAGGAAGCGCGATTTATGCGCAGCATACGGTGAGTTTTGTCGGTTTAAAACAAGGTTTAGTGACAGGGAAAGCGCGAGATTATGTTGGCCATTTGCATTTTGCAGGATTAGGCATAGAAGAGGCTTTTAATGCGCAAAATAGCTCTACGTTGAAAGCGATCGATGTCAAGTCACCTCAGCGTTACTTACAACCCAGAGCGAGGACTGCCCATAAAGGTTTGCATGGTAAGGCGCTCTTTATTGGTGGGAATAGTGGCATGGGTGGCGCTGCCATTCTAGCGGTACAGGCTTGTGTGCGAACGGGGAGTGGTCTGAACGCAGCTTTGGTTCATCCCGGAAATACCACCGCGATGTTGGTCAGTTGTCCTGAAGTGATGGTCGCCAGTTGGTCGGATGCCAGTTTGCTTGAACAGCGTTTAGCGTGGTGCAGCGTGATTGCCATTGGTCCTGGTTTAGGTCGTGATGAAAAAGCGCAACAGCTAATCAGAGAAGTTCAAAGTCTCAATAAACCAAAAGTCATGGATGCGGATGCGTTGTATTTTCTTGCTCAATCCGCCTGTTTTGATCAGCAGCGAATTATCACTCCTCATCCTGCAGAGGCCGCAAGAATGCTCGCTACCGATGTTGAAATTATCGAAGCGGATCGTTTTCAGGCCGCACGCGCCTTACAGCAAAAATACGGCGGCGTAGTGGTATTAAAAGGCGCTGGTACCTTAGTCTATGACGGCGAAAGCCTGTATGTATGCTTGGCGGGTAATCCCGGCATGGCCAGTGGTGGAATGGGGGATGTCCTGACAGGGGTGATAGCTTCTCTACTTGCGCAAGGACTCTCTTTATTTGATGCGGCTAAAGTAGGGGTTTTGATCCACAGTCAAGCGGCGGATCAAAACGCCCATGAACATGGGGAAAGAGGGCTAATTGCAAGCGATCTCATTCCCCATTTACGCCGTTTGGTTAATCGTTGATCAACTCATTGCCGGATAGCTTACCTTGACTAAATACTAAAATATTATTTAGCGTGGTTTGCGCGATGTTATTTAACGCATCTTCGGTCAAGAAAGCTTGGTGTCCGGTAAAGAGTACATTGTGGCAGGATGATAAACGGCGGAACACATCATCAACAATGACATCATTAGACTTGTCTTGGAAGAACAGATCTTTCTCATTATCATACACATCGAGGCCTAATGAGCCTATACGACCACGTTTCAACGCTTCAATCGCCGCCGCAGAATCAAGTAGCTCTCCACGACTGGTGTTGATGATCATCACTTTGTCTTTCATCTGATCAAACGCTTGCTCATTAAGCAGATGATAATTTTCTTTCGACATGGGGCAGTGCAAAGTGATCACATCACTATTGGCGTATAACTCAGGCAGCTCAACGTATTTTGCCCCTAACTCAAGCGCAGCTGGATTTTGATAAGGGTCGTAGCAAAGCACTGTCATACCAAGCCCTTTTAAAATCCGCATGGTAGCAACCCCAATTTTCCCCGTACCGATCACGCCAACGGTTTTACCATAAAAGTTAAAGCCCACTAAACCTTCTAAAGAGAAGTTGGCTTCACGAGTACGTTGGTAAGCCTTATGGAAACGACGGTTGAGGCACATCATTAAGCCCACGGTATGCTCAGCCACCGCTTCCGGTGAATAGGCAGGGACCCGTACTACCTGTAAACCTAATTGTTTCGCGGCGGCTAAATCAACTTTATCAAAGCCTGCGCAGCGCATAGCAATCAAACGAGTGCCACCTTGATAGAGTGTCTGTAGCACTTTCGCATCCAATTCATCATTCACAAAAGCACAAACTACAGCACACCCTTGCGCCATTTGGGCAGTCTTACGAGTTAAGCGGAAATCATGAAAATGAAAGGTAAGTTGCTGAGGGTCAATAAATCGGTTGAAAGAGAGTTCATCGTAGTTTTTCGCGCTAAAAAAAGCGACATTGATCATGGTGCTGTCTCCTCAAATAAGATCAGGCGAGTCAAAATAATACGCGCTTGCGAACATTACTGCTCTCGGTATAAACCTAATCGTAATAAAAATAAACCCTATTTTTTCTCTGAGATAGGGAGGCTCAGCCAGCATTTCAGTCACATTCATCTCAAGAAACCGTTGTCGCAACCGTTTGCAAAACGAGGTCAGCCATCACACTTTTACTAAATATCAAACATAAAACGCCACAGACGGGTTTTGTTGCCCAAAGCGTTAAATAAAACACATTCAGAATGGTTGGTTTTAACTTATTGATTTAAATTGACTAATAGACTTTGTTTGCGTGGAAGAGGGTGTCGTTAGATAAAGGATATGAAATCTTCGCTAGCGTAGCACAAAAAAAAGTAAAATATCAGACTTGCCGGAAAGAAATCACGCCCTATAATGCTGAAAACCGGAGCGTCTGCCAACGCTCCGGTTTTTTTGTGTCCGAAACATACTCAGGTCTGCCAACTTGGGTATGCCGCACCCTTGCGCTAAGGCACAGATAGTGAATTAACTAAGGAAATAACCATGCGTATCGAACAAGAACTTAAGTTAGGTTTTAAAGATGTCCTGTTTCGCCCGAAACGTTCTACTCTCAAAAGTCGTTCTCAAGTTAACTTAACCCGCAATTTTACCTTCAAGCATAGTGGCCGTCAATGGTCTGGCGTGCCTGTGATTGCCGCCAATATGGACTCGGTGGGCAGTTTCGCAATGGCGAAAGCTCTCGCTGAACATGGGGTCATGACCGCGATTCATAAGCACTATACAGTGCAAGATTGGGCTGACTTTGTGCAAACGGCGAATGGTGACACCTTAAATAAGGTGATGGTTTCTACCGGCACTTCACCGCAAGATTTCCAGAAAACTCAAGATATTATGGCATTATCGGATGATCTGCTGTTTATCTGTATTGATATAGCTAACGGCTATTCAGAGCATTTGGTCGATTACGTACAGCAAGTGCGTGCTGCCTTCCCTGATAAAGTGATTTCTGCGGGTAACGTAGTGACAGGGGATATGTGTGAAGAGCTGATCCTCGCTGGCGCGGATATGGTTAAAGTCGGTATTGGCCCAGGTTCGGTTTGTACCACACGGGTGAAAACGGGTGTGGGTTACCCTCAGCTCTCGGCGATCATTGAGTGCGCCGATGCTGCCCACGGTTTAGGCGGTCGTATCATCGGTGATGGTGGCTGCGCTTGTCCGGGCGATGTGGCGAAAGCCTTTGGCGGCGGCGCTGATTTTGTCATGCTAGGCGGCATGTTAGCCGGTCATGAAGAAGCGGGCGGTGAGCTGGTGGTGAAAGACGGCGAAACCTTTATGAAGTTCTATGGTATGTCGTCCAAGAGCGCCATGGAGAAGCACTCTGGCGGCGTAGCCGGTTACCGCGCTGCGGAAGGTAAAACCGTATTATTACCATTTCGTGGCAGTGTCCACGGCACCATTCAAGACATCCTCGGCGGCGTGCGCTCAACCTGCACTTATGTCGGCGCGGCGGAGCTTCGCGAGCTCACCAAGCGTACAACGTTTATCCGCGTGTTGGAGCAAGAGAATACGGTGTTTGGCAAAGAGAAGTAATTTTTCTTTCTAATATACCTTACCAACTTGAACGCGCAGCGATGTTAGGCACGTTCTCGTTCACCCCAATTACCTAGTCTATCTATGTGATTGGGGATGAACGTGTCGGAAGACATTAAAGTTTGTGATAACAAAGTTTGAAACTCACTTTTGGACAGAAGTGAGTCAGTAACTTTGCTACATTAGTATTTAACAAATTACCTCCGGTATTGTAAAAACTCTGATTGAATGGCCAAATTCACTATGCCTCTACAATGTGAGATGGGTATTTGAAAGGCACTGGACGCAGCCTTACTGACAAAGACTTAACCGTCTAATTATTTGCTCTATATTAGATTTTTAGATCTTACTAAAGAGATAGCATATTAAGATTTCTGAACACATGCTTTAATCAACCTATTCTAATTTCAATCGAAAGTTTACTGGAGTGTTGTGGATGGGTAACGTGAGGGATGACATCATCAAATGGCTACATGCCCAACCTTACTGGGTTCAATCGGCAGCTCAAAGCATTTTAAAACAAGAAGAAATCACACAAGATAAAATCATAGAGTTTAAAGATCTATTAAAAACCCCAAAAGGTCAGTCATGCATCGAGGCATTAGACTTTGGACAATTTAACGAAGACTCAAACTACGCAAATAAAGTATGGATTAAGTCAATTGGTGAAATAGAAGGTATTGACGACCTAAACCCACGCTATCCTTTAACTTTCGAACAGAAGCTCACGGTTGTCTACGGAAACAATGGTTCTGGCAAATCAGGTTACACACGTATCCTCAAAAAGGCATGTGGAAAAAACAATGCCAATGACCTGAAACCAAACGTTTTTAAAGAGCCTCCAGCTATCAGCAGATGCAGCATCAGTATTGATGGAGCTAGTGCAAAAAAAATCAACTGGGTTGCAAACTCGCTACCTATCCCTGAGATAAGCTCAGCAGATATCTTTGATTCTTCTACTGGAGGCTTTTACCTTGATAATGAAAATGAAGTGTCATATGTACCGATTGAGGTTCTTCTGTTCGAGAAGCTTGTGTTCATTTCCACATCGATCAAGTCTTTACTCGATAAAGAGCAGGCTCAATTAGTAAAAATTCTACCGAGCGCTCCAGTAGACCTAATGCAATCCAAATATATAAGAGCTATAAACGACAGGCTTAAAGCGGATGTTCCGGAGGCAACACTAAGAGAGTTCTTCAATTTTACCAATGATGATGAAAACAAACTCAAAGAACTTAGTGAACGTCTAGAAGGTGATCCTTCAAAACTAAAAGAAAAGAAATCTCGGGAGCTAAAACAACTGACTGAACTCACTAATTCAATTTTAGCGGCCAGCGAACAAGTCAGCTCTCTAGTTTGTGAAATGATTAATGAATCTAAAGCTAAACTAGAATCAGCAAAAAAAATAGCGGAGCAAGGTGCTAAAGCCCTCTCTGACGAGAACTTGCTGAATGGTATCGGAAGTCAAACTTGGAAAGCTCTTTGGGTCGCAGCGAAAGAATACTCTATGAAAGAAGCATACCCAGATGGAGCATCCCCTTTTGTTGGAAATGACGCTCAGTGTGTTCTATGTCATCAACCACTTTCGAATGCAGCTAAACAACGCTTTAAGTCTTTTGAGGAACACATCCAAGGAAGCCTTGAGAAAGAAGTTAAAGCTCGGCAGCTACACTTTGACAACCTAGTTAAGAAGTTACCATCAATACCGTCGAAAGATATCTTAAAGACTCAAATAGCAGCATCAAACCTTGCCGAAGAAGAATGGCTCCCAGTCTTAAGCAAAATATGGGGTGAAATCGAAAAAGTCTCTGAGGCTCTTGTTAAGCACCCTGAGATTCCGAATCAAGGATTCATATTCGATACTTCACTTATTGCGGCACTATCAGAAAAAAAAGAGGTGTTAGCAAAAGAAATAGAAAACCACCAAAAAGACGTAATTGCTTTCAACAAAGAGAAACTAACCAACGAGCTGAATGATTACAAAGCAAAACAATGGGCTTCAGGTTACATTGACGCCATTATTAAAGAGGTCAAAAGGCTTGAGAAGTATAGGCAATATGAAGAGTGGGGCAAATTGTTAGGTACCTCAAAGTTCACACGTAAAGCTGGCGAAGTATCAAAGCAAGTCATAACAGATGCTTATGTTAAGCGTTTCAACGATGAACTAGATAATCTTGGTGCAAAGAAAATCAATGTTCAGTTGTCCAAAACGCGTGTATCAAAAGGAAAAGTGATGCACAAACTGCATTTGATGGGTGTGAACCAAAATTTCTCCCTTAGTAAGTCCCATGACATTTTAAGTGAGGGTGAACAGCGAATTGTAAGCCTTGCCGCTTTCTTAGCAGATACTAATAGTAAACCTCAAACTACTCCGTTTATTTTTGATGACCCGATATCATCGCTAGACCAGTCATATGAGCTGTGTGTTGCAAAACGACTTGTTGAATTATCAGAACATAGGCAAGTTATTGTTTTTACGCATCGAATTAGTTTGTTAGGAGCCTTAAATGACCTTGGGAATCCTACATGTGTACACATAAGACGTGAACATTGGGGCTGTGGAGAGCACGGAGTTGTACCATTGTTTGCGAAAAAACCACTTAATGCTTTAAATGAATTGAAGAATCAAAGGTTAGCTCAAGCTAGAAAACTATTGGATTCAGACGGCTCTGAAGTTTACGCCCCTCTGGCGAAGTCAATTTGCAGTGACTTCAGAATTCTACTTGAAAGAGTTGTTGAAGTTGAGCTTCTAGCAGATGTGGTTCAACGTCATCGTAGAGATGTCCAAACAAAAAATAAAATTAGTAACTTAGCGAAGATAACAATCGAGGACTGCAACTTTATTGAGCGCCTTATGGGGATATACTCTGCGCATGAACATAGCCAGCCAACTGAGTCACCAGTAGAGCCACCTACACCAGAGCAGCTAGATGCTGATATTAGTGCTGTTATTGACTGGCACGCCGATTTTAAATCTCGCAAGAATTAATAACAGATATGAGGGTAGGTGAATAGATTCGCTTACCTTCCTCCCCCTAAACTTGCAAGTAAAAAGTATAATTGCGCTTCAGAGAAATGCTATTTTTGGGGTGCTTAAACTCATTTCTGGGCAAAACCTTGCTAGAACAAAAGATAAACGACGACAGAACTCACTTGCTGCTGACCAACCACTTAAATAATAAACGTCCGATCATTATCGGACGTTTATGTGTTAGTTTGGCAAGGTAATCAATAGCGCCTTTTAGAATTTATAGTCAGCGATGATACCGAATGTGCGTGGTCCGCCAACTTCGATCAGGTCATTCTTGTGACGTAACACATAATCCTCGTTGGTCGCATTTTTAACATAAGCACGAACGGTTAAGTTATTTATGTTGTAACCAGCATTGACGTTAAGCACCGTGTAGTCACCAGCCGAAGTACTTTCAGTGTTGGCTAAGTTAGTATAATAGTCTGAAACATAGTTAACTCTTGCGCCAAAGAATAAGCCTGAGTCAAAGTTTTGTGTAAAGCCTAAGCCTGCAGAAAGGTCAGGGGCATAGCTAAACTCTTTGCCAGTGAGATCGACGGTTGTTCCGCTAGGCCCTTGGGTGACTTCTGTTTTCAGTAAGCCAACAAAGGCAAAAACATCTAAACCAGAATCAAACCAATACGTCGTTTCAACTTCAGCACCATAAGTTTTACCTTTAGGGATATTCGCTACGTAATTATCGAATCGGCTACCGCTGTCTCCATAGACAACGGTATGGTAATTACGGTAATCGTTGTAAAAGATGTTTGCTGTTAAACCAAGCCGGTTCTCTAGGAAAGTGGAACGTGAACTGAGTTCGTAGGTCCAGACTTTTTCCGGTTTAAATACAAAGAGATTCTCTTGGCCCTCGTTGTAGCCTATGCCACCAGCATTGTAGCCTTTACGAGCGGTTAAACCTAAGTTCCAAGTATCAGAGGCCTCGTAAGTTAAGCCAACTTTAGGCAGCAAGATACCGTTGTTTTCTTTTTCTTTGAAGTCGAGAGGCAATCTTGCATGGTCAAAATCACGATCAAGCTTGTCATGCTCGTAGCGAGCACCTAGTAACAGTCCCCATTGAGAGGCAATCTTGATTTTGGAATCAAAATAAATGGAATGGGTTTGGACTTTATCAATACGTTTTAGTGAGTCAGTTTGTGTGTTTTGATCTTTAAAATAACTGCTGAGTCCGAAAATCGCATTATATTTTTCGTCTAAAGAATTATAAGCCAGTTTAGCTTCTACAGTATAATTCTCCTCGTCCACATCACCCCACCAATCCGTTGAAGGATAGGCTTTAAACTTGGTTGAGTAATCTCGCCTTGCCAGTAAGAAATCGGCTTTAAGTTCTTCATTGATGAGATAACCGACATCAAGATTAACGTTCCAGCTTTTAGTTTCTTGACGACGAGTACCGCTGGCATCGGTGTATTCCAACTTACCACCATCTTTATCGACAAGGTTTGTATATTGGCCTTCTTCATTACGGCTGGCGACCGTGAGTTTCGCGGTGAGTTTATCGGTGCCAAAAGGTTGATATAGCAGTTTACCCCGGACGTTATGAGATTTTATTTCTGAAGGGTCCCAAGGGTATTGATCATTGTTTGGTAATGAATAATCGATCGGCGTATTGCCTGTGGTCCCTTCAGCGGCAATACGGAAGGCAAGTTTATCTTCGACGATTGGGGCAGAGACAACCCCAGCTAAGTGGTATTTGTTGTCCTCATTTTCGTAGCCAACTCGGAACTTACTTTCTGTGTAAAACGTGGGGTCTTGGGTTTTGATGACTACGGCACCACCGATGCTGTTACGCCCTTGATTCGTTGATTGAGGGCCTTTGTATACTTCGACCTGCTCTGTATCCCACAGCCCAGCTTTACCGAAAGCTTCACCTGTCCAAGATTCAGATACACCATCAACAGTGGTATTCACCCGAGGCGTGGCTCCGGTCATGAATGAGATGAATCCATCTCCAGCTCCACCTCGTCCATCAACGCCACGAATGTGTGGCATTCCTGATGGGGCGTTAAGCACGTTAGGGACTCTATCCAGTAAATCGTAGTAAGTTCGGTCTTCGCCATTATCTGCTTCTGCAGTAAAAATAGTCACCGAGCTGGTATTTTGCGCCAGCGTGCCGCCCAACTTTTCACCAAGAACAACAATCGTTTCTGAGGCCCGAACATTATTCGCTTCTTGCTGTTCTTGAGCGTAAACGACCGAACTGGCGCTGCCTAAGCAAATCAGGCCAATCATCGTAGAAAGAGTACTCCTTGTATAGCGAGGGGTATTACCACTGTTTAAGTCCATAAGCTTCATATTAAGAAATCCTTTAAAAATAGGGAAAATGTTTGATGTTGTAACCGTTTTTATGTAAAAGATTATTGCGGATGATTATGTTAATGATAATTGTTAGTGTTTGCAATTATTGGTGGTGTGAATTTATTCCGCTGGCTTGTTTTTGATGAATAAGAGAGTGGTTGATGAATAGGAATAGTCATGTTGTTTGAAGAACCCAATGCACATAGCAACCCAAATCTTCATCAGGTTGGTCGATGGCTTTCTCGCGATGGTTGCAATATTGGCGATAACAGGTGGTGGCAACAAATGGTGTTTGAAGGGATGCCGATAGTGATGAATGCTGAGGATGAATACGCTGATGTGATCTTTATTTGGCGAGAACCGAGAGGTTCAGATATCCGAGAAGTGTACATTGATATTAATGGTGTCACCGACCATCACAGTTTTACTATGGCCAAGCTTTCTCAGATAGAAGGTACGGACGTGTGGTTTTATATCGCTTCTATTAAGCACACTTGGCGCGGTGGTTATTCTTTTATTCCAGTCCCTCATCAACTATGTCAGCCAAGTTATGTTGGCAGTTATCAAGAGAAAAGGGCTCAGCACCGTGAATGGTTAAAAAAACTATTTCCGTTGAGTTGTCGTGATGAGCTTGGCAGAAACCGATTGGATCATTGCCTGTGGGGAATGAGCAAAACACCGCTGCATATGCCTAATGCTCCGTCGCAAATCTATTGGCAAATTTTTGATCAGAATGGCGGTAACAGTCCCATTAAGTCGAGTTTCTCTTTCAACTGGCAGAGTAGGATACTGAATAACAGCCGCAGTGTATGGCTGTATTCCACCACACGCGATACGCAGAAAACATTGCCTGTTGTTTTTATTCTTGATGGCCGTTTTTGGTCTGAGTCGCTACCGATATACGACGCATTGTCATGCGCGACTCAGCAAGGCGTATTACCAGAAGCCCTATATGTGTTGATTGATGAAGTGGATGGCCGTCTGCGAAGTGAAGAACTCAGTTGTAATCCGCTGTTTTGGCAAGCACTGATACAAGAACTATTCCCTTTAATTTCGGGTTATTTCACCATTAGTCAAGACCCCGAGCAAACCGTAGTCGTCGGTCAGAGTCTCGGTGGTTTGGCTGCTATGTTCGCTGCATTAAATTGGCCTGAGCGTTTTGGAGCGGTCGTGTGTCAGTCTGGATCATTTTGGTGGCCAGATTTTTCTCTGGTTAAACCGCCTAGTGACTATGTACCACCTGAGTCACCGCATCTTCTTAGTGATATGAGTCGACAGATACATCAAGGGTTGGGTCGTCACTGCTGTTTGAACATTTTTATCGAAGTAGGAAGTGGCGAAGACATCATGGTCGATCTTAGCTTGGACCTATACCAGCAACTCGCTACTCAACGACACAATCTTCAATACCGAGTCTTTGATGGCGGGCATGAACGTCTATGTTGGCGTGGTGGCATCATCGATGGACTCTCTTACCTTTTTTCATTACCGCCGAAACGGAGTTAGACATGTCTGAACAATACGTTAATCCTTTTGATAATACTGAAAATCAGTTCACCGTCTTGATTAATCATCATGGTCAATACAGCTTGTGGCCTGAATTTAAGCCTACGCCATCAGGCTGGAAAAGTACTTTTGGCCCATCCAGTAAACAACGCTGCATCGAATATATCGAAGCTAACTGGCATGACATTCGAGTGTAAACCGCCCTTCAGTACAGTAAAAAATAACTAAAAAAGACAAGTGATTATCATTTTAAGGAATGGATGAATGAAAGAACATCAAGTACCAGAAGAACAGTATCCTCTTATTGGTACTCAGCAGGGTATTTGGTTTGGGCAGCAACTGATGTTAAGACCCGAAGAATTTAACGTCGCCCATTACATCGAGCTTGATGGAGAGATTGATTTAGAATGCTTTAGCCAAGCTGTTAATAGCGGTATTTTTGCCGCTGATTCACTGCATTTTCACTATTTCGAGATGGATGGGGAAATTAAGCAGGGGATTATCGAGCCTAAGCAAGCTCAAAACGTTTTGGAGATCATGGATTTCTCGCAAGCGGCTTCTGTTGATGAATCTGCTCTTGAATGGATGAAAGAGGATCTCGCTACTCCGATCAATTTACAAGAGGCAAAACCAAGGTATCGACATTGCTTAATTCATGTGGGTGATAACAGCAAAACCAAGTGGTTATGGTATCAACGTTATCATCATATTGATGTTGATGGATTTAGCATTAACGCCATCACTGATTATATTGTTAGCGAGTATAATCGGTTAGTTGCGGGGACCGCTGGGCCAACCCCATTTACTCCTTTCAAAGCGGTTATCGATGAGCATCAGCACTTTCATCAATCTGAACAATATCAAGCGGCTCGTCATTTTTGGCAACAACAGGCACGTCAATTACCGGAAGCTCTCAGTTTAGTGACCGGAGGTAGACAAAGCTCGGCGAATATCGTTGAGAAATTCAACATTGAATTAGAGGGTGGCGATTGGCTTAATCGCGGAGGTAATAAAATTCTGCCTTCAGAGCTGGCGATGGCATTGGTATTTGCTTACCTACACTTAGTTTCTGGAGAGCAAAATATTGGTGTGGGCTTCCCATTTATGCGTCGAATGGGTAGCTGCGCTGCGAGCTCATCAGGGGCCGTCGTCAATATTCTGCCGTTGACAGTAAACGTCGATCCTACAATGTCACTGTTTGATGTTGCTAGGTCGATGAATAAAGTTATCCGCCAAGCTCGTTGTTATCAAATGTACGATGCCGAACAAATTCAACGAGATTTAGGCAAAGTTGGGCAAGTTTTGTATGGACCAATTCTTAATTATAAACCTTTTGAAGAAGACATACATTTGGCAGGAATAAAAGGCCGGACGCACATCCTTTCAGCCGGCCCTATTGATGATATTGAGTTTTCTCCCCAGCTAAATAATAACCAACTGGGCTTAACGTTGACCGGGAATGCTGCCAAGTACTCTCAACAGTCACTGGCCTTGCATGCGCATCGTTTCGCTTATATGGTCGAACAGATAGCCCGTAATCCAGATACCGCTTTGCATACACTGGATATTATTCCGACGGATGAACGAACGAATATTGCTCGATGGTCTACAGGAAAGACGCTGAATGAAAAACCTCAAGTTCAGACAGTGTTAGCCGTATTTGATCAGCAGGTTAAATTGAAACCTAATGTCGAGGCGCTAAAATTTGCTCAGCAGAGTTGGAGCTTTATTCAGCTAGACAGAGCTGTTGAAAATAAAGCTCAGCAGATCAAGGGATTGGGCGCTCGCAAAGGTGATATCATTGGTGTCGCCATTCCTCGTGGTGTTGACACGATTATCACTATGTTGGCTATCCTACGAGTAGGGGCAGTCTACCTTCCTATTGATTTAGCGTATCCTCAGGAACGTATCGAAACCATTTTAGAACAAGCCCAACCATGGGGGGTGATGGTGGAAAACCCTGAGCTCTTGCCGTGGAATCACCTTACCCGTTGTATATCTTTGACTGATTTGGACAGCCTAGCTGTTACTGAGCGTATCAAGGTTGATATTGATCCTTCAGATATCGCTTATATTGTATTTACCTCTGGCTCGACGGGTAAACCGAAAGGGGTAATGAACACTCATGGTGCGTTGCTCAATTTATTACATTCACATCAGCATTCCATTTTTGCTCGTACCATTCGATGTCTTGCTGAGAAATATCAATGTGCTGAGAATGATGTGCTAGTGAGAGCTGCGCATACGACATCATTCTCATTTGATGCATCTTGGGAGCAAGTGCTCTGGATGCTCTGTGGTCATTCACTGTACCTGTACGATGATGAACAACGCAAAGATGCCTATGAATTAACTGAAAAAGTCAAAAAAGATCATATTGATGCATTAGATCTTCCCCCTCTATTATTGGGTCAAATGCTTGATAACCAATTGATGGAAGCTGAGCATGTCCCTTCACTAGTGTTAATCGGGAGTGAAGCTGTGCCAGAGAAACTCTGGTCGAGAGTGAAAGCTTATCCGCAATTGTTGGTGGAAAACTTCTACGGCCCCACCGAGTTTACCGTTGATGCCGTGAGTGCATCACTCAACGTCGATGACACCCCCGTTATTGGTCGCCCAATACTCAACGCTCAAGCTTATGTGTTAGACAAGCAATTAAATGCGGTTGCTGTTGGTGTGGTTGGTGAGTTGTATCTTGCTGGGGCGGGGTTGGCAAAAGGGTATTTAAATCAAGCTGGAATGACAGCAGAGCGGTTCATCGCTAATCCCTTTGCACATGGTCAAATCATGTATAGAACCGGTGATTTAGTGAAATGGCGTGATAATGGTCAGTTGGACTTTGTTGGTCGTAGTGACGATCAGGTCAAAATTCGTGGTTTCCGTATCGAGCTTGCTGACGTGGAAAGCATAATTAGTGCTATTGATGGCGTTGAAACAAGCGTGGTGGTGGCAGAGCGTTATGGAGAGTCTCACCGACTGATCGCGTACTGTACATTGGTCAATCCGGATCGGTCTGAGTTAAATGAATCTCTCTTATTGGCCCATATTTCCTCCTCTGCGCCAGAATATATGGTGCCTGCCGCTTTAGTGATCATCGATAAATTTCCTCTTAATGTGAACGGTAAAATTGACCGAAAGTCACTACCTAAACCTGTGATTATGTCTAGCCATGGGAGCGTGGCTCCGACTACCCAAGAAGAGCAAGTCTTATGCGATGCGATTGCTGAACTACTTGGAATAGCAAAGGTTGGAACGTCGGACGATTTTTTTGCTCTCGGAGGAGATAGTATTTCTGCGATGGGCCTTGGCACATTATTACGGAAAGTGGGTTATGAGCTCCGCCCTAAAGAAGTATTTGCGGCACGTCAGTTAGGCGTGATGGCAACGTTGATGAAACCGCTTAGTATTGCTCGTCAAGGCACACTCAATCAGGATGGGGAAATTCGGCCTCTACCAATGTGGCGCTGGTTTGAAGAAACCTTTGCTGCAAACACGAGTTATGTTCAAGGTGTGTTTGTCGAGATCGAACCCGATGTGATGCTAGTCCATCTTCAAGCTGGATTAAAGCAATTGGTCGCTAATTATTCTGCCTGCCGCTTGATGAAACGAAATCAAGGTTACCGTATTGAGCCAGTGGAGAAGGTAAATACCGATTCTTGGTTAACAACGAGTCGAGTTGAAGATCTGGAATACGTTGATCTTGATGAAATGTTTGAACAATTTGGTCAAAGGTTAGCGCCGAACAGGAATATGCTCCAACTGATCCATGTTGTTGATAGAGCAGGGCGAAGTGGATTAATGATCCTTGCCCATCACTTGATCATTGATGGGGTCTCTTGGCGAATTTTATTGCCGCAGTTAAAAATGTTGGTTCGCGCGCAAGTCAATGGAACCAAGCCTGATCTTAACTTTGAGGTTACTGGACTGAATACTTGGTCGCAAGCGCTCTACCAACACTTACCACAGTTGATGAAGCAAGCGAAAGGTTGGATTGAGCAGGAGTCTTGCTTTATTGAGCCGTTAAAACCGTCAACGGCAAAAGGCCGTATTATTCATCATCGGGCATTGTTACCGACAGAGCTAACACAAAATGTTATTCGCTATTGCCAAGAATCCCGAGTGCTCGACATTGATGAGATATTGATGGCAGCGGTGACATCTGCACTAGGTAAGTGTTATCAAAAAGAAGCGATTAAGCTGAATTTAGAGTCTCATGGTCGTGAAGAGTTTGACGCTGCACTGAACCTTACGCAAACCATAGGCTGGTTTACTACTGAATTTCCAATCGTCGTTGTTCTACCTAAAGACGGCGACCTGGTCGAGTTACTCAAACAGGTAAAACAATCTAAGCGGCGCATCAAGGATAAAGGCTTAGGTTATATGTCTTTGAGATATTTAGATAACGTATATCGTGATGAGCTTGCAGAATTATCTAAGCGTCATCAAGCATCGTTATTGTTTAATTACTTAGGACGTTTTGAGCAGGAACAGGGTAACTGGACTCCCATTCGTCGGCAGGGTAAGTTTGCCGATACGTTAGCGGTCTCTTTAAATAGCGATAACGCTCTGTTACATCCGTTAGAACTGAATGTTTTTGTCGATGAGAGTGACCAAGAGAGCAAATTTGCTCTTAATTGGACTTGGGATGAAGCGCAATTCAGTCATGATGAGATTCGCGTTATTGGCGACCATATCACTCAGCAACTTGAAGCGATTCTGGATTGGTTTAGTGCGCAACAAGAGCCACAAGCGATCCTTCGGGTTCCAGCTGAATTTACTGAAGATGATGTCTCACTCAACGATGCAGAAAAGTTAGTCCATCGCTTTGGCCCATTTAGCGATATTCTTCCCGCTTTACCGCTGCAAGAGGGCTTATTGTTTCAATCACAACTGGGAGATGAGAAAAGTAACTACAACTCAACGACCCGATTAAGCTTCAACGGTACAATAGTACCGCAGCGAGTTCAGCAAGCGCTGAATGCCGTGATCATGCGTCATCGGCAATTACTGGCTAAATTCGACAGTTCGATTTTAGGAAGAACCGTTCAATTGCTTCCTCAAGCGATGGCTTCTTGGCCATTGAAGTGTATCGATATTCGTAAAGAGAGTCGTCAATATCAACAGGCGTATCTTGAGCAAGTGGAAAAGAAAGAACTCGTTCGTCAATTTGATCTCAATAACCCCAATGAATCATTACTGGGTGCGACGTTAATCCATCATGGTGACGATCACAGCGCTTTATTTATTTCTGCTCATCATCTCGTTGTTGATGGTTGGTCAACCCCTATTTTATTGGCTGATTTCCTTGCCGCCTATGGCCAAGACAATCAAAACCTGCCACAGATATCCTCTCAATATGCAGATGTCGTCAATCAACTTAAACTGCGGGATAAAGCCCCCGCTCAAGCACTTTGGCAACAGGTACTGAAGGACGTGACACCAACGATTGCCTTCGAAGATATCCCCGTTGAGGATAGTGTAAAAGAGGGGGAATTGATCATTGGCGCAGAGCAAACCCAGCAATTAACCCAATGCTTAAGTCGTTATGGTTTGACGTTCAATTCATTGGTACAAGGGATTTGGTCATGTATTTTGGGGAGCATGACAGGTCGAGAAGATATCGTATTTGGTACGCCAATCTCTGGTCGATTTGGGCATATAAAGGGCATTGATGAGCACATTGGTTTGTTCAGCAATACAATTCCCGTGCGTATGAAACTGAATCCTAAACAGAGCTTGTTGCAACAATTACAAGCCCATCAGAACACGCAAATTCAGCTTCTTGAGCATGATGAACTGGGTTTGAGTGAAATTCAGCAGTTGGCGGGGGGCGAAACATTATTTGATACCTTATTAGTGGTGGAAAATTACCCTGATCATTCTGATTGGTACCAACGAGATTATCAGGGAGCGAAACTTACCCACATTCACAACCGAGGCTATACCCACTACCCATTGACTATCCTGGTTCTCCCTGGTGAGCAAATCCATATTCTATTTGAGTATCGTGACACTATTGGTATTGCACAGCAAGTCATGCAACGTTTTGAGAGAGTACTGCAAACCATTATTGATGAGCCCGATATTCCCTTGTCACAATTGGATTTACGGTTAGAGGAAGAAACCGTCCTTCAGCAGCGTATTAACCAGACGGAAACTGAAGTTCGTCATAGTACATTGGGCATACTCATGGCCGAGCAGGCAAAGCGCACACCGGATCATGTTGCCTTGGTCGATACTGAATATAGTTTCAGCTATCGAGAGATGCGTGAACACGTCATTGCTATCACTAATTCATTGGTTAATCAGGGTATTAATATCGGTGATATCGTTGCCGTTGCGCTACCAAGAAGCGTTAAGCTCAGTCTTGCTCTTAACAGTATAATCGAATCTGGGGCCGCTTATCTTCCGTTAGATGTCAGTTATCCCGATGATAGATTGGCTTATATGATCAGCGATGCTAAGCCGAAACTGATCATCACCACCTCTGATTATAGCGAGCGTTTTAGCGATCTTGGTGAGCTTTTTATCTTAGATGAACTACCACAAGCCACACCCTATAGCGATGTAACGAGACAGCAAGCATTACGCCCAGAACATGGCGCGTACATTATTTATACCTCAGGTTCTACAGGTAATCCAAAAGGAGTGCTGGTTTCTCATCAAGCGATTATTAACCGTTTGCAATGGATGCAGCACGAATATCAACTTAATCACAAAGACGTTGTACTACAGAAAACACCTTGTAGCTTCGATGTGTCCGTATGGGAATTCTTCTGGCCATTAATTCAGGGGGCAACCTTAGTTATGGCTCCACCAGAATCGCATAAAGATCCAGAATGGCTTATGTCGATTATTGAAGATTATCAAGTCACGACGATGCACTTTGTGCCTTCAATGCTTGCTGCGTTTATCGCGTCAATAGCGGCGAACTCGGATAAAGAGCGCAACGTCGCCCCAAGTTTACAGCGCGTATTTTGTTCGGGTGAGGCGTTATCTAAGGATTTATCGACGGCCTATGCCAAGTGGATTAACGCACCGTTACATAATCTGTACGGCCCGACGGAAGCCGCTGTTGATGTGACCTATTGTCCAGCGTTTGGTGAATCACTGGACGAGAGTGTTGGCAATAGCGTACCGATTGGCTTGCCGGTTTGGAATACGCAGTTGTATGTCTTAGATAGCTTTCTGCGAGAAACACCTCTCGGTGTTCCTGGTGAGTTGTATCTTGCTGGAGAACAACTGGCGATTGGTTATCTTAATCGACATTCCCTTACCGCCGATAGATTTATAGCCAATCCGTTTACTCATGGAGAGCGCATGTATCGGACGGGGGATATCGTCCGTTGGTTACCGTCAGGGAAAATAGAATATTTGGGAAGAAGTGATGAGCAGCTAAAAATTCGAGGTCAGCGAATTGAACTCGGTGAGATCGAAGTCGCCCTTCAGTCTTTGCCAAGTGTTAAGCAAGCCTTGGTTTGTGCCAAAGTCTTCGGCTTAGAAAAAAGTATGGCAGGAGCCGATGAGCGTCAATTGGTTGGTTACGTGATTCTCAATGAAGATGTCCATATCGAGGGTGAAGCGCTTAAAGCTGCTTTGGCCGATTACCTTCCTGCTCATATGGTGCCCATCGCAATCATTATTATGGAGACATTTCCTCTCAGCGCTAATGGTAAGTTAGATCGTAAGGCGCTGCCTTTACCTAGCGATATACTGATAGGGGAAGGCCGTAAAGCGCGTCCTGGCTTAGAAACCCAACTAGTAGGTATTTTTGCTGATGTGTTAGGCATTGACTCGCTGTCTGCTGAAGATGATTTTTTCTCGTTAGGCGGCCACTCTTTAATGGCTATGAAGCTAGCAGCAGACATTCGACGAGTCTTAAATGTCCCAGTTACTGTCGGTCAAATCATGGTCAATTCTACGGTGGAAAAACTGGCGTTATTACTGCTTGATGATAAGGCCCGTAATGATCCAACCTTAGCCGGGTTTGGGGACGTACTTCCTATCCGTGCCGGTCATGGGCCTGCTTTATTTTGCATCAACTCAGCATCGGGTTTTGCTTGGCAATACACAGGATTACCGAAGTATTTACAAGGACATTATCCTATTATTGGTCTCCAATCTCCACGCCCATCTGGGGCCATGGCGGTGGGAGCCGACATGCAAGAAGCTTGTGATATTTACCTGAAAGCCCTAAAGGCGATACAGCCTCATGGCCCCTATCATCTATTGGGCTATTCATTTGGCGGCAATGTGGCACATAGCTTAGCTGCTCAGCTTCAGCAGCAAGGTGAAGAGGTGGCCTTTCTTTGTCTTTTCGATACTTATCCACCCGAAGGGCAGGATTGGGAAGGGCCAATGAATGAAGAGGTGCAGGATGAAATCCAACGAGAGAAAGAGCGATTTCTTACCACCAATGATGTAACAGATGATGAACTTGATCAGCAAAGAGCCAAGATGTTTGAGGACATCACCGCCAACTATGAGGATGCGGTTCGGTTGCTGTCTGGGGCTCAATCGTTAAAGTATCAGGGGAGAGTGGAGTTATTTGTCGCTCAAAGAACGCTACCCCAAGGCTATGATATTGATCAGCACTGGCAGCCATTCATAACAGGGCTAGAAAAGTATTATTTTGATTGCTCCCATGAAGACATTATTACATCCGAACATGTTGGAAAAATCGGTGAGCAACTTAACCAACTGTTATCTGAGAAAAAGACGCTCAAAGCATAAGGAAAAACCGGCACACGCCGGTTTTTGTTCGTTATCAAGACTTGGGTATGATCAAGGGAGTATGGCTTAGAGGGTCATCAATAATAATACTGTGTAAGCCATAGACGTGGTGGATCAATGCTTCACTAATGATTTCTTTTGGGCTGCCTTGGGCGATAATCGCGCCTGACTTCATCACAATCAAGTGGTCTGCGTAGCGACAAGAATGATTCAGGTCATGCAGTACGGCAACGACGGTGCGATTCTCTTCTCGATTTAGCTTTCTAAACAGGTTGAGTAACTCAATTTGATGGGCGATATCTAGGTATGTTGTCGGTTCATCCAATAACAAGTAGGGCGTTTGCTGTGCTAAAGCCATCGCTACCCATACACGTTGACGTTGTCCGCCGGACAAAGAGTCAACCGTTTGCTGCAGTAATCCCTCTATATTGGTCGCTTGAATGGCATCCTTGACGGCTTTTTCATCTTCTAATGTCCAGCGACGTAGAAAAGATTGATGGGGAAAGCGTCCTCTTGCGACCAGTTCATGCACAGTGATACCTGTTGGTGCGATGGCAGATTGAGGGAGTAAACTGAGTATTTTAGCTAATTCCTTTCGTGGATATCGTTCGAGGTTCTTACCATCAAAGCAAATTTTTCCTTCACTGGGGGAGAGCAGTTTACTTAGCCCGCGCAGTAAAGTCGATTTTCCACAGCCATTGGGTCCAAGGATAACGGTAAATTGCTTATCTGGTATGTCAAGCGATAGTCCATGAGTGATCTGAGTATCTTGATAAGCGAGCGTGATATTTTTGGCTTGCAAGCGGCTCTCTTCAAATGTGGATTGTAGTGTATTTACCAAAATATCAGCTTCCGGATTGTTGAATTAAAAGATATATCAGATAGCAACCACCAATACTGATGGTGACAACTCCGACAGGCAATTGATTAGGGGCAAATAAATTAGCAGCGATAAAGTCTGATAAAGTAAGCAGCATTGCCCCCATTAATGCAGACGGAATGAGGGCGACTCCCCCTTCCTTCATCAACTTTTTCACCAATTGTGGCGCAACAAGAGAAATGAAAGAGATAGGGCCAGTCGTGGCGGTTACTGCTGCAGTTAAAATGACCCCGAATAATAGGGCGAGTTGGCGTGTTTTTTCGCTACTGATCCCCAGAATCTTTGCACTGTCATCGCCCATTTCTAGAATGTTCATTTTTCGTGTCAGCATGGCTGCTGCTACCAAAGCCACTAATATAAATGATAATGAAGGGATAATTTGCTTCCAACTCAACCCGTTAAGAGAGCCTGCTCCCCATAGGGCGGCGGTCATCGCAGTTTCTAGACTGCTTGAAACCATCATCCAAGTATTCAAAGCGCTTAACATTGCACTGATACCAATACCGATGATGATAAGACGAAAACCTTCGATACCGTGCTTAAAAGCCAGTAAATAAACCACACCTGAGCAGACAATACCGCCGATAATCGCACCTAAAGCTATCTGGAAATAACTGCCTCCAATCAGAATGATGACAACAAGTGCACCAGTATAAGCACCAGTATTGAATCCAATAATATCTGGGCTGCCTAATGGATTACGGATTAAGGATTGAAACAAAGCGCCACTCACTCCTAGAGCGGCACCAAAGATGAGTCCGGAAGTGAGACGCGGTAGTCGCCATTCAAGGATGACGGCAGTAAGAAACTTTTCCCCTTTGCCAAGAAGCACTTGTGACAGCTCAGTAAAGGAGGTCTGTAACTGCCCAGTTGAGAGTGCAAAAGCTGCGACGATGATGGTGAAGCAGAATAAAACTAAAGACCATTTGAGCGAGCGTTTTGAGATAAGGATATTCAGCCAGCCATTTTGGCTACCTAGCAAAATAGTATTGGATGGTTGCATTATTGTTTACCAAAAGTAGTGACTTTACGAGCCAAATAAATCAAAACAGGGGCCCCTACAAAAGCGGTCATAATAGAAACACGAATTTCATTGGGGGCAATAATTCGGCCAATAATATCGGCACTGATGATCAGCAAAGGTCCGAGTACGATCGAATATAGGGTCAACCATAACTGATGGGGGCCTGACAAACGACGAGCGATATGCGGGATCATGAGGCCAATAAAGCCGATCGGGCCTGCGATCGCTGTCGAGCTCCCACACAGTAACGCAATAGCAAATAACGCAGTAAGTTGAACGAACTTGACGTTTGTTCCTAATGTTTGTGCAATGTCTTCACCGAGAGAAATATTATCTAAAGCTGGGGCGATGATTATCGCTGCGATAATGCCAACTAGGATAGGCAAAATAGCCATTGAGACGAGTGAAAGATCTCGGATATCTAATGAGCCCGCGTCCCAAAAGCGCATTTCGTCGAACGCGATGGGATTGACCAGAGTGATTGAAGAAGAAACGCCCGCAAGCAGAGCACCAATAGCCACCCCGGCTAACGTCATCTTAAGAGGGTTAACTTTGGCTTCTTTGTATGTTCCGATTAAATACACAAAAATACTCGTGATCATTGCCCCTAAGAACGCTAACCAAAGATGTTCTGACATACTTTGATTGCCTAATACGACCACGCCAACTAAGACAAAGAAACTTGCCCCTGAGTTGACCCCAAGAATCCCAGGGTCAGCAAGAGGATTGCGGGTGATGGATTGAATCAAGCAGCCAGCGACAGCCAAAGCCGATCCGACGAATAAGCCGGTCAATGTTCTAGGTAGGCGGCTTTCTATAATAATAAGGCTGTCAGTAGAGATGGTTTGGGATAGCAATACATCAATGACAACACTGGGTGGGATGCTTTTTGCCCCAATAAATAAACTCGCTATACAGACAATAAACAGGGCAACGGTAAGAGAAATGAACTTACTCAATTGACTCGATAGTCGGTTAGAAAACAGAGTACTCAGTACGGATGTTTTGAGAACCTGTTGGTTCGCACTCAATTGTGGAAATACACTCACTACAAATACCAATAATAATTATTATCATTGGTGTTATTATATTCTAGTGGTTAGAATGTTCAAGTTTTAAGCTTTTATAGCTCAGAGCTACTTTTTGTTTCCTCAACTTTCGACGTAAAAATATGAAAACCTCCCAATTACTATTAGATTTTAGCCTGCTCAAAGAAAACCCCCATTTTAGAATGGTATTCATTGCTCGAATGATGTCAGTTCTTGCTTTAGGAATGATGACCGTTGCTGTTCCAATCCAGATCCATCAAATGACGGGGTCAACCCTGCAAGTCGGTCTAATTATGGCCTTAGATGGTATAGGTATGTTTGTCGGACTACTCATTGGTGGTGTACTGGCCGATAAATACGACCGAAGAAAATTGATTTTGATTGCCCGCGCGACCTGCGGAATCGGTTTTGGTGCATTAGCACTGAACAGTTTATTGGCTAATTCATCATTGGCTGCGCTTTATATACTTTCTGTGTGGGATGGTTTTTTTGGTGCGATGGGTATGACGGCTTTGATGGCTTCTCTACCGGTGATTGTCGGTCGAGAAAACCTACCCGCCGCGGCGGCTTTGAGTATGTTAACTGTGCGAATTGGGATGGTTCTTTCTCCAGCGATCGGGGGGCTTATCATTTCGTTTGGTGATGTGAGTTGGAACTACTTAGCCGCCTCTATTGGCACATTAGGTACCCTAATCCCTTTGTTTAAATTGCCTAAAATGAAAGCGACTCATCAGACACCGGAGAATCCATTACTTTCGTTGTATGAGGGGGTGAGGTTTTTATTTTCCAACAAAGTTGTTGGCTGTGTTGTGGTGTTTGGTACGTTAGAAACGTTAGCAACGGCGGTTAGAGTCATGTTTCCAGTTTTGGCTTTAGAGACGTTTACCGGTAATGCGACGAATGTCGGTTTAATGTATTCAGCCATTCCCCTCGGTGCAATGATAGGGGCGTTAACTTCTGGATGGGTGAAAATGTCACCTAAGCCAGGCATGGTCATGGTTTATTCAACAATGGGTACCTTTTTATCGATAGTCTTGATGGGATTAGCGGGCAACTTCTGGTTGTTTCTCGCGGTGTTGGTGGTCTATGGCTATTTAGGTTCTGTGGCGTCTTTGATCCAATATTCAATAGTACAGGGCCATACGCCTGATCACTTGTTGGGACGGGTCAGTAGTTTATGGACGGCACAAAATGTCAGTGGTGACTCTGTCGGTGCGTTAGGACTAGGTGCATTGGGTAAAGTTATGGCTCCAGCGATGTCAATTTTGAGTTTTGGATTAGGGGCGACTGGAATGGGTATATTGATGGTGATTGCATTTCGTTCGCTACGCCAAGCAACATTATTTGATCCTACCTTAGCGCCTCCAGAAAAATTAACGGATTGCTCACAAGTGGCATCAAGTTAACGGATACCGCCTTATGTGAGGCGATATCAGGGCATGTCCTCTTTTTGCTTGGAGGTGCAGTGGTGTTGGCTGCGTTCGTTTACGTCAATCGCATCGTCTGTCTATGTGATTGGCGATAAACTCACTTACCGCCTACTGGCATCTCTAAGTCGCTGGGAGTAAATGTAGATTCTAGAGTGGTCAGTAAATTCATCGAGCTATAGTAGTCGAGCCGGAAAGAATCATTGCCCATTGGAAAAATATTTCCTTGTTTGATCACGGGTAAGTAGGCGATGAATTTGTTGTTTTTTACTCGTTCGATAGCGGTGTCATCGGCGGAAAATAACAAAATAGAGCGGCCAGTAATGGCATCAGCAAAGTGTTCTCCGTTGACCGGAACAATATCTTTGCGTTTTCCCATTTGATGGTTGTTTTTAAGCCTATCTGGAAGCGGGCTTATGATAAACCCTAACGCGTTTAGAATTTGTCCCTGAGCTGAGCTTTCTGTCCAGAAGTTTCCGCCGCGATCATCGCCATAGTACACCATCGCTGAGACAGGTTGAGGTGGTAGTGATATTTTATCTCTTAATGCGGTAAGTTTGGCATCAAACCTTCTGATCGCGGCTTCAGCTTGTTGTTCTCTGTCGGTGATAGAAGCTAATAATCGTGCCAGTTCTTGCCAACTCTTATCATCATAATTGACAACAAGAGTAGGAGCGATGACTGAGAATTGTTGGTAGAGTTTCACCGCTGAGTCTCCGCCTGTTGCGGCAACGATAATCAAATCAGGTTGCTCTTTGGCGATCGCCTCTGCATTCGCCGCGCCTTGATACAAAGATTTAATACTACGATCGTAAGCAACTTGGCTCCACTGATGAAAGAACCCATTTTCATCGGCTACCAGAGTGTTGGGGCCAGTACCTCCTGAAGCAATCAGTGGAGCATCAATAGCCAGCAAGGTTCCTGTTATCGAGACGCTGGTAGAAACGATTCGTTTTGGTGGTTCGCTAAGGACAACTTCACCATAACTACTCGAAATCGTTTTAGGCCAACCTTGGGAAATGGTTAGGTCTCTGGGAGATAAATGGGTTTCTGTGTTGTCGTTACATCCTATTATGCCAAGGGTAACAATAATTCCGAGCATGAGAAATGATAAGCGACGCATAAGGATCTCCAATGGTTATTGTGCGTAGGGTTTTCTTTAATAGGGCCTGACAGTAACACCGTTATATTCTCCCCTTGTTGGGTAGGTTCGTTCTCGTCACATCGTTATCAATGTTCATCGGTACTGATTGACCGTCTCGCGGCCACGTCAGGTTGTTTGGGGGAATAGTTGATAATGTATTGCGAATCACTATCATTATCAATTGATTTAAATGGAATGGTTGTCTATTATCTCGTTAATGATAATTGTTAGCATTTGATTTGCGGTGCAACTCAAATTAGAACGACTTTGTTCATATGCCTATGCATGTTGAACGCCAGTCAGTCAGCAACTTTTCTCCACAAGGATAGTAACAATGGCCATTCCTAAGATAGCAGCGTACCACATACCCTCAAGTGATTCGTTTCCAGCCAACAAGGTAAACTGGCAGCTAGATGCCAAGAAAGCCGTGCTATTGGTGCATGATATGCAGAATTACTTTATTAATTTCTTTGATAGGGCCGAGGCCCCTATCCCTGAGTTGATAAAGAATATTCAGTTAATAAAACAAGCCGCCGGTTTGGCTAATATTCCCGTGGTATACACGGCTCAGCCAGCGAATCAAGATCCAGAAGAGCGTGCATTATTAACAGATTTTTGGGGGACAGGATTGACCCAAGATACAGAAATTATTTCAGATGTCGCACCGAAAGAAGAGGATATTACTTACACTAAGTGGCGTTATAGCGCTTTTAAGAAAACGCCATTGCTAGAGTGGATGAATGAAACGGGTCGCGATCAACTGATTATCGTGGGTGTTTACGCTCATATTGGTATTCTTTCAACGGCTCTTGATGCATTTATGCTAGATATTAAGCCTTTTGTGGTCGGTGATGCCGTAGCCGATTTTTCATTGGCAGAGCACCAGCAGATGCTTGCGTACATTACTGGCCGAGCTGGTAGTGTGAAGTCTACGCAACGCGTGATAGAAGAAATTCATCACAGCATTCAATTCGTGGCACCGCTCAGTCTAGAAGCGATGCAAAAAGATATCGCAGAAATGTTAGATCTCGATATAGAAGATGTAGACGTTGATGAAAATTTGATGCTGATTGGTTTGGACTCGATTCGTGCCATGAGATTATTCGAAGGTTGGCGAAAGCAAGGTGCCAATATCGCCTTCTCTGAAATTATTAAGAAAGTGACATTGAGAGAATGGTGGCAAACGATTGAAAAAGCTAAGAATTACGAAATAGCCTAGCCGTACCATTATTATAAAAAAACCGATTTCATTTGAAATCGGTTTTTTAGTGTTTCTTTAGTTTGTGGAGAATTGTTCTCTCAGTTGCTTTTTGTTAATTTTACCGACAGGTGTTTTGGGTAATTTATCCATAAATCGGATTTGATCAGGAATTTTGTATTCAGCTAGCCCTTTGGCATGCAGAAAACGTTTGAGTATGATTGGTTTAAGTGCTTTTTCTGGATTTAAAACAATAATCGCACAGCTGCGTTCTCCTAGAAATTCGTCTTGAACGGCAATTAGTGCCACATCATGTACATCTGGATGCTGTAATAATAGATTTTCGACTTCTTCTGCTGCAATCTTTTCTCCACCACGGTTGATCTGATCTTTATCGCGTCCAGTGACAATGATATTACCCTCTGGAGTCAGCTTGACTAAATCGCCAGTAGAATAGAACCCTTGATGATTGAAAGCGCGTTGGTTATGTTCTTTTGCTCGGTAGTAACCGCGAATGGTATATGGACCTCGGGTCAGGAGTTGTCCTTCCTGACCAGGGGGGACCGGTTTACCGTCTTCATTGAGCACCAGTATTTCGTCATCGGGGGAAATAGGCCGCCCTTGCGTTGAAACAATAACGTCGATGGGGTCATCCAAACGCGTGTAATTGACGAGGCCTTCTGCCATACCGAATACTTGCTGTAATTGACAACCTAGTTTTTCTGGTAACTGTTGTGCTGCACTTTGACTGAATTTAGCACCACCGACTTGCACTAGCTTTAAACTAGAAATGTCCTCGTTAGCTGAAGGTGCATATTGCATCCATAATAAGGCTAAAGGAGGAACGAGCGCTGATACCGTCACTTTGTGGCGTTCTATTAAGTCAAATGCGGCTTTAGGCGATGAATCTTGACTGAGTATCACGCAGCCGCCGGAAAAAAATACCCCTAATGAACCAGGCGAGCTCAGTGGGAAATTATGCGCAACAGGTAGTACGCATAAGTATTTGGTACTTGGGTTAAACTGACAAATCTCGATGCTGCCTATCACACTATAGACATAGTCATTATGGGTTCTCGGTATCAATTTTGGTGTGCCAGTTGTTCCGCCAGACAACTGATAAAAAGCGACATCTTCTGCTTTACTGTTTTGTTGGTAACAAGCATCCAAGTAAAGAGTATCGAGCGATTGAATATCGCTACAAGTGCTTTTACCTGATGTAATAGCGAATTTTAGTGATGGACAAGTTTCAAGCAATAATAGGGCTTGTTTTTGTGTATCAACATTTGCGATTTGATCAGAAAAAATATAAGCCTTTGCTTCAGCGTGCTGGCAGAAATAGCTCAACTCGTTATGACGATGTGCAGGTAATGCAAGAATGGGCTTGATCCCTTTCATGGTGAGAGCAAAAAAACAGAAGAAAAATTCAGCTTCATTGATCATCTGTAATACAACGTTATCACCAGCACTGAGGCCCAGAGCAGAAAAGCCTTTTGAGAGTTGGGCAATATTATTTTGAAGCTGTTGATAAGTATATTGCTGATCCTGACATACTAAGGCGATAGCGTCCGGTGATTGGACCGTCGTTACCGATAAGCAATCAAATAGTGTACGATCTTGCCAGTATCCTTGTTTACGGTAGTACTGCTCATAGTCAGTAGGCCAAGGTGTAAAGTCTAATGGTGTTGAAGTCGAATAAATCATGGAACGCCCTTATGCCGTAAGTAATTCGTCAATCTTTATCCCTGCAGCTTTTAAAATGGTACTCATTTTTGCGCCTGTTTCCTCAAGTTCACTTTGTGGCGATGATTCATGGACGATTCCAGCACCAGCAAAAATGCACATTTCTCGTTGGCTAACTTCAGCACAACGAATGGTCACAACCCACTCACCATTGCCTCGCGCGTCACACCAGCCAATCATCCCGCTGAAATAACCACGTTCAAACTTTTCAATCTGTTTAATCGCTTGATAAGCCGAGTGCCTTGGGAAGCCACATACCGCTGGTGTCGGATGAAGTTCTGCCGCAATTTGAAGTGAGTTTATTTCTGGATCAATGGCTTGACCTTCTAATCTCGTTGAGAGATGGAGCATCGTTTCCGTTTCGATCACAGATGGCACCATGGGGGTAAAGAGATTACGGCAGTAGCCGCTGAGTACTTTTTCAACTTCTTCCACGACAAAGCTATGTTCATTTAAGTCTTTCTGAGTGTCGAGTAAAGAAGTGTGAGATATCTGGTTATCGGATTCATTGATTGACTTTGGACGTGAGCCTGCGAGCGGATTGGAAACCACATGCCCACCTTTTTTCGCTAATAGCAATTCTGGGCTTGCCCCCATCAGCTTAGTTTCTCTTCCAATATCGACAGCAAAAGTATAACCGAGAGAATTAATGGCAAGTAAGTTTCGTAGTAATGCGGTTTGATCAATGATTTGATCGGTGGCTATTCGCACTGATCGAGACAGTACGACTTTAGAAAGATCGGTAGTATTAAACAGGTTTAACAAGGTTGAGACCCCCTGTTTATAGTCATTGCCTGTAGGGGGAGAAATGACCGTCGCCTTGTTTGCGCCAACCTTATCATTTTTACGTTCTCGTGCACTACTGGAGACATACAGTTTTTCAGGGATAAAAAACTTAGTTGGAGTCTTTTCATCAAACGGTACGATAGCAAACAATACAGGATTATCATTCTCTGATTTTTTCACCTGTCCGAGCATTTGGTTAGCACGAACAGCTAGCTCAGAAAATGGAATAGCTTGATCGAGTTGTTGCTCAATACCTACACCCAGCATTGAGTTATGTGGCGATGCAAAGAAAAAAGGGGCAGTTTCTAGTTCTTGGCTCAACAGTTCTTCAGCCATTCTGGAGAATCCGACAACTTCGCGTTTCATAATGACCTCATTCACAAAGGTGGCAAATATTTGCTATTTGTTTCATACGCAATACGTTGTAAGATTATACATGATAACGATTATCAGTTTCAAATGATAATCGATCTTGTTTGGTGGCAGTTAATATAAAAGAGGAGATATTAGGTTGAATCAGAATAATCAAACAGTATTGCTAACAGGATCAAGCCAAGGTATTGGGTATGCGGTATTGGAACGACTGCTCATCGAAGGATATAGAGTGGTTGCAACCGATCGATGCATTGACAAGCTTGATGAACATTTGGCCTCTTTGCAACGACAGTATGCTGAGAGGCTCGATTGTTATGCGATTGATTTGCTTGATAGTCAATTAGATCAGAAAGTCGCGCAGCTTTGTCGTCAGTATCGTTTTGATCATTTAATTAGCTGTGCGGGAATCTTAAGCATCGGGAGTGTTTCTTCAATGCCTATTGAAGAAATTAGGAAAATGTTTGAGGTTAATACTTTTGCTGCCATGAGCATTATTCAGAATGTAGCCAAGGGAATGAAACAACGGAAGTCGGGAAATATTGTGGTTATTGGTTCAAATTCCGCTAATACGCCAAGGATGAATATTGGTGGATATGCAGCATCAAAATCTGCCTTGCATCTGTTAGTCAAGTGCTGTGCATTAGAGTTGGCAGAATTCGGTATTCGCTGCAATATAGTCAGCCCGGGCTCAACGAGAACAGAGATGCAGACACAGCTTTGGAATGAAAGTTACGGTGAGCAACAAGTGATTGAAGGAAATCTTGCTCAATATCGTCTAGGTATTCCATTGGGAAGGATGGCTGAACCTGCTGATATAGCGAATACGGTGCTTTTCCTCATGTCAGACTCTGCGCGTCAAATTACTATGCATGACTTACGAGTAGATGGCGGTGCAACGCTCGATAATTAATTATTCGATAATGTTAGAAAATTAAAATAAAACAGGCTCTTAGAGCCTGTTTTATTAAGCGATTTCTGACTGAAGACAGTGTACTTTACGATAATACTCTACTGCCTGAGCAAGTGTGTCTAGGAAAACAGTGCTGTCTTCCCAATCTAGGCATTCATCGGTTATCGATTTACCATAAATGAGAGTCTGATCAAGTCTTTGATTTCCACCTTTTAAGAAGCTTTCACACATTACCCCTGCTATATTTTGTTCTCCATTCATGAGCTGGGCAGCGATGTCTTTCACCACTTTCAATTGATTTTTAGCAATTTTACTGCTGTTCCCGTGGCTGCAGTCAACAATCAGTCTAGGGCTAAGATTGTTGGACTTTAAGTGTTCAGCTGTATTTTTTATATGTTCGCTTGAATAATTGGGAGTTAAGCCACCACGCAAAATAATGTGGCAATGTTTATTGCCTACTGTGTGTGCGGCCATTGGGGTGCCATCCGCTGAGGACACAATCAGTACATGATTATCTTGTGCTGCATGAATCGCATCAATAGAGATTGCGGTATTGCCATCGGTCCCATTTTTGAATCCGATTGGGCAATCTAATCCAGAGGCGAGTTGACGGTGTGGTTGTGATTCTGTTGTCCTTGCTCCAATTGCTCCCCAGCAGATCAAATCAGCGATGTAAGGTGCGATATTGGTGTCAAGAAACTCTGTAGCCGTTGGGATCCCAAGTTCAAGTATCGATTTCAGCAGCTTTCTGCTGCGATACAGGCCTTGAACTAAATCAAATTGACCGTTCAAGTTAGGATCAACGATGTATCCTTTCCATCCTCTGCGGGTTCGTGGTTTTTCAAAATAAGTTCTCATCACGATTTTTAAGCTATCACGATATTTTTCTTGAATTTTGGCGAGCCGCAGCGCGTATCCTAGGGCTGCTTTAGGATCATGGATCGAGCATGGACCAATAATGACTAAGAGACGAGAATCCTCCCCACAGATAATACGCTTAATTTCCTCTCTTTGTTTTTTAACAAAGCGATACAGTCGTTCATCCACGGAAGTATTGGTTAACGATACGCCAATATCGGGCAAAGGGGAGAAGGTTGAAGCATTGATGACGTCGGTTATAGAGTGCATGGGCGTTTCCAAATCGAGCTAATCTGTGGTTTTCTATTAAACCTACATTTGTTAATGATAATTATTATCATTGAGTTTGAGGTATAGTGTGAGACTAATGGTAATTTGTCAATATTCAGAAGAGGTAGGAAAATGGGAAAATTCGTCCTAGTCTATATAACATATTGTTTTTCATTGTATTATAAGTATTAATACTAACCATTATCATTTTCTGGCTGAATAGAAATACTCATGTTTATTCCAAACTCGCCGAGTTTTTTAGAAATCAATTGGTTAACCGTGGATTATTCGTATCACTTCATCAATACCATGTTAATGGAGTATACCGAGTTACCCCACACCTTAAATCAAGCGGTATTGAAGCGAAAATGTGAGTTTTTGGCCGGTAGAGTGTGCGCACAACGTGGGCTGAATCAATTGATGGGCTCTCGCGTAGTGAGCATTAAAATCGGAAAACATCGGCAACCGATGTGGCCGACTGGGATAGTTGGGTCTATTTCCCATTGTTTGGACTATGCCGTTTCAGCTGTTGGCTTTAAAAGCGACCAATGTATCTCAGTTGGAATCGATATTGAAAAAGTCATCACTACGCAATTTGCCAAAGAAATTACCAATCAGGTGTTGTCAGAGGGGGAGATGGTTTTTGCAGAACAGTTTGATGAATTTCAATCCTTCTTAACCCTTGTTTTTTCCGCGAAAGAGTCGATTTATAAAGCGATTTTTCCTTTTGTAAAACAAGTTTTAGATTTTGATTGTGTACAGTTGATTGCTGTGGATCAAAAACAACAGATATTACAATTTCAGTTTTCTCCTTTTTTACTTGAGGTTCTCAATTCGAGAGTGACGGTCAACTACCATTTTTGTCAGGCAGATACAGTAGCGACTTGGTGTTTGCTCTCAAAAAATCATCTTCATTTTAGAACGATGAAGGACGCGGTTAGCTTGATTGATTGAAGTCGTCGTTGTCTGGGCTTCGTCGTTTATCTCAATCGCATTGTGTGTTCATATTTAGGCGATTGTTCCTTGATCAGTAACGATGGGTTCTATTTTGGCTGTCTAGTCAATACGATACAGAAGGCGAATAATCTGACGGAGAAGTATTGACTAACCCAGTATGGAGACCGTTGAAATGCCTTATAAAATAACTTCACTCGACCCTTTTGGGGTTATGGTTGAAGCGCAACACTCTTCTACCCATGTTGTTGAGCTTGATATATCGAGCTTACGCCATTTGTTTGAGCGTCATCAGCTCGTGCTCTTACGGGGCTTTACGGTTTTTGAACAGGCTGAAGATTTTGCTGACTATTGTGAGCAATGGGGAGAAGTGAGCATATGGCCGTTTGGCCGAGTACTTGAGCTGATTCAAAAAGAGCAGCCCGAAGATCATATTTTCGACAGCAGTTACATGCCGATGCATTGGGATGGCATGTATCGTCCGCAAGTACCAGAGTACCAGATTTTCCAATGTGTCGAAGCTCCCTTACCCGGTAATGGTGGACGGACAACGTTTTGTCATACCATGCTTGCCTTAGACAATGCTTCGGAGCAGGAGCGATCATTATGGCGGAAAGCGACGGGACACTATCAACGTAAAATGGAGTTTTATCACAGTAAAACGGTCTCTCCCATCGTGATGCCTCATCCATATAAAGGCTATGAGGTCATTCGTTATAACGAACCCCATGTGGTCGACAATGGTGATTTACTTAATCCACCAGATGTTACGTTATCGGGCATTTCAGATAGTGAAGCGATGGCGTGCCATCAAAGTTTACGCCGCGCTTTGTATGACCCACGCAACTTCTATGCACATGAGTGGCAGTCAGGGGACATTGTTATTACTGATAATTTCTCTTTATTACATGGCCGCGAGGCTTTCACATCACATACCCCACGGCATATTCGTCGTGTGCAGGTTTTAAGCAATCCGCCTTACCATAACCCTAGTTTGGAGTCGTACGAATGTCCGCAAGAGTAGTTGATATTGTTATTATTGGTGCAGGTCCGGTTGGTTTAATGAGCGCTTACTTAGCGCAGCGATATGGATTGAGTACGGTTATCATTGATAAATCTTCAGAGCCATTACAGGTTGGTCGTGCTGATGCGCTTAATGCGAGAACGTTACAATTATTAGAAATTGTCGATCTGTTTGAGCCGCTGTATCCACTGGGTAAGCCTTGTAATACCAGTTCCGTATGGGCAGATGGACAATTTATTTCCCGCCAATCTTCATGGTGGGAAGCGTTGGAAGGCTGCTTGCATCCGCATTTTTTGATGCTTGGTCAGTCTTATCTTGAGCAGCTACTGGACGATAAACTCACGTCATTGAATGCCCCAGTATGGCGTCAAACATCGGTGAAGGATATTGTTATTCATTCAGAGAATTGCCTGACCGAGTTAACCAATGGCGAGATCATTGAGTCGCGTTTTGTGATTGGTGCCGATGGCGCTCAGTCGTTTGTTCGCCAGCGGTTCACTATTCCCTTCCAGATAGTGCGTCCGGAAATTATTTGGGCTGTGATTGACGGCGTTATTGACAGTGACTTCCCCAAAGTCCCGGAAATTATCGTCTTTCAAGCAGAGACTTCGGATGTCGCGTGGATTCCTCGTGAAGGTGACATCGACCGTTTTTATGTCCGAATGGATACGCATGACTTTACCGTAGAGCAAGTGATTGAAAAAATTAATCGTGCCATGGCACCACATCAATTAAGGTTTAAAAAGAGAGTGTGGTTCTCTCAATTTGCGGTTAAAGAGTCCGTTGCTGAGCGTTATGACATAGAAAATCGCCTCTTTTTAGCCGGAGATGCTTGTCATGTTCATTCTGTCAATGGCGGGCAAGGTTTGAATACCGGATTAGCCGATGCGTTTAATTTGATCTGGAAACTGAACATGGTCCTAAAAGGTCATACGAATGAGTCACTGCTAACCAGCTATCAAGAGGAGCGTCAACCCGTTGCCCAGAGTGTAATTGCCAGCTCGGGTGAGTTAGTGCGCTCGACCAAGTTTTCTGCAACGAATACTCATGCGCAAGATTACGTGAAAATAGTCGAGAAGCGTTCGGGCAATATTACCGGAATGGGCATTCGTTATGGTGAACAAGGATTAGTCGGTACGCGGATATTTGATTTTGTATTCAATACGCCAACGCAAAAAACTCGGCTTTATTCATTGCTGGATTATTGTCAATGGACATTATTGATCGCAAGTGATACCGATTATGAGTTGAATCTGCCAGAGTTTATTAAGGTGATTCGAATTGGCTCGCGGGCAGAATATGCTCCTTATTGGACAAGTCAAAATCCATACACTGACCAAGCGTTATTAATACGTCCAGATAGCTACATTCATTCAATCAATGATTTGCTTGATTTGAATGCGTGGTTAGCAACCAGTATCGAGGCAATATCCAATGGTTTATCAGTGCCACCTGAGTTTTAAGCGGTGAGGACGATGATCGTCCTCACCAAAAGACAGTTGATGGTGGCGCAAGTGATTTGCTTATTTCTTTGCCATTCATCGACTATCTAAAACGCCAGTGATGTTACTGACGACTCATTTTATGAGGCAAAATAGTCGGGTGGTTTATTCTCCATCATACTTTGAGTGATGCTATCAAATAATCAATAAAGCACCGTACACGAGGCGGAATATTTTTTCGACTTGGGTAGAGAATATTCATCGTTGTGCTGACTTGGTAAAAATCGGGAAATAACCGAATGAGCGATGGACCGGGGATTTTATCAATTAAAAAATGAGCGATAGGGCCAATCCCTAATCCATTTTGAATCATGGCCATAACACCTAACGGCGCATTACTGGTGTGTTTAGGTTGTAATTTTATTTGCTGCTCCTGCCCATTATGGTTAGTTAATGTAAGAATATTATTCGGTAAATTTAGCCGAGAGAGGTAAACCCAGTCGTGATCTTGTAAATCGTCTAGGCAAGTGATCGGCTTGGCGTTATTGAGATAATCTTGACTGGCGTAAATACCTAATTCAAAAGGAGCAATCACTCGGCCTACCATCGACGATGACGTCAACTCACCAATTCTAATCACTAAATCGAGGTTAGATTCGACCATATCTTGCAGACCATCATCTAAGCAAAGATCAAAATTGACGTGTGGATACTGTTGATAAAAATCATTTAGTAATGGATTGATCAGGAAGGTTCCGACGTCAATCGTCGTTCCAATACGAATTGTTCCTGATATCTCTGACGCTAAATGATTCACTGCTCCCAGTGCTTGATCAGCGATATTCAGTAAGCCACGGCTGTATTGATAAAAAGTGCTTCCCTCGGTGGTCAAACTAATTTTTCTGGTTGTTCGGTGAAGTAGCCGCACATTAAGTTTTTTTTCTAATAGCGTGACTTGTTCACTGACTTTGGATTTCCCCATGCCGAGTGACTCTCCTGCTAATGTGAAGGAACCACATTCGACCACTTTATTAAATATGGCAATACGTTTTAATTCGTTAAGCATTACTGTTCCCTTATTGGTAACTTTGGGTTCTATTTTTGTCATCTAGTCAAACTGCGTTGTCATCTAAATAATGACACAGTCGATTAGAGAGAATTTGAATGCTTTGGTTTCGATTTAATAATAATTAAATTCTTAAACCCCATTTTCATGGGAGCGGTTCCATTTTATGGGTTGACAATAACCTAAATTGTCATCGTTTATTCAGTATTATGAAAATAATTAAGGGCTGGTTATGCTTGATGTTTACCGAGAAACAGAGATAGATAAAATTACGTTTATTTTACTTGACCAAATTATTGCGCAATGTGATGCATCGTATCAAGGGATTGCCACACTAAAACAGCAACTGCGTGATTCGATAAGAGAACAGAAAAAAATCAAATTACTATTACCTGCATTCCCATGTAAAACCAATAATTTAGATAAAGTGATCAGCCATGAGCCTGATATAGGTGAATATCTAGTGTTAAGACGCTTTTTACAGTGTCTTCGTGATATTGAAGCGGTTTATTCTCCAGGGGTCGTCTTATATATTTTTTCAGACTACCATACATTCTCAGATTATATTGCCGTTGATTTGTCTCATCATTATGCGTATTCTGATGGACTAAAAGAAATGCTTGTCAATATGCATGCTGAAGATTTAATAAAAATAATTAATTTTGAAGATTTTAAAGAGTTTGATCATCTTTGTGATACCGAGTATTTTTCTGGATTACGTAATATGTTTTCAGAGCCAGGCTATGCGGAAAATTTCACTGAGTTAAAACTTAGGAATAATAAAATGAATCAAACCTATCTAGGTTTGAAAAAATTCATGAATCAAGATCAAAAATATGTATTGTCAACGCTTTCTTACAAAGAGCGTCGTCGTCGTTTAGCTGAAATTGCTAAAGGAATGATGATACAAGGGAAAGCTCTAGATAACTTTCTAAAACAAAAGTTTTCCGATTCGATTCGTTTGAGTATTCATGAGCATCCAATGAATGGAAAAAAGTATTCACTATATTTGTTTGCAGAGCGACAATTTAAAACACCTTGGCATAGCACAGTACTTTTTGATGCAAGCCAAGGTAAAGTGATGATTGACACTAAAGAAAATCATCTCAAGCGTACAGGCATTATTTTACCTATTTTCTATAAGGGTAAAACATGGTGTTATTTACAATTAACTTGCGTTGATCAATCAATGAGTCACGTTGTCAGCCAAATTCGAGCAGAGTTACATCATGAAAAAGCAGGTTTACGTTTAATCAGTCCTACACCTTCTTTATCGGCGTCTGTCTTGAACATTAATGAATTGAGCCAACTAGTTAAAGAGTTTGGTTCGGTGTTATTGCATGGTTTTGCGCCTTTTCATCATCCAGATGATTTTTCGACTTGGTATCTGCAACATCGTTCTGCTGTCATTTTGGATAATGATCGCGTTGTGGAAAAATTGTCCGGTGATGCGCTACAGCAATCTATTGGTTGGCAATTCGCTACTTTATCCGATGTGATGGCTAATCGAACTTATCGATACGATTACGAAGATATTACTCCTCATGAATATGCTCTGTATTGCGCTTATTCAGAAACGCCTGTCCATGTGACTACGATAGATGCTGGATTAGCGCCGTTAACCTTACGTGGTCAAGAACGTGAGCAACTACGAAAGAGCATGTTGTATCCAATAAAGCATCACCAAGACTACGCTGAGCAGGAATTACCGCCATTGATTCGTTATTGCCAAGTATCTCGGCAAGATATTTTGCGCTGGCAGGGTCACTCACGTGGTCAACATTCAACAATACGCTTACCGCAAGTGGATGGGCGATCAAGTGGAGAGCCGATTGAACAGCGTATTGACCATTTATGCACAGAGCCGTCCCTTTGCTTTGAAAATACTTTGGTGGCAGGGGATATTCTTTTCGTAAATAACTTAACGACACTGCAAGCGAGTCATTCGTTATCACCGAGTAATCAATGTTGGCGTATTCAATTGCAGCCACCATCGATCAACTCACCATGGCAGCCACACAACCGTATGATGCCAAAGGCCGTCAGTGAAGTAGTGTGAAGATAAATTGATGTATGGATAAAAGGCACAGCAGCTTATCACACTGGGTGCCTTTTCTGATTTGTTTTACCCGTGATATAGAAGAGGCAGGTATTTATCTCTTGGGTGTAGATGATACCTATGGTCTCGAACCGATGAACGGTATTTAACTAACAGCCTGACCAAGAGCAATAAAAAATGGCACGTTAAATAGGACATTGAAAGGAAAAGTAATGCCTAATGCCGCGGTGATCGACATCCCTGCATTGGCTTCGGGCAGGCTCTCTTTCATCGCGGCCGGGACAGCAATATACGATGCGCTAGCTCCAAGTACCGCCATTAGCGTGATGCCGCCAGCGCTAAACCCAAGTAGAATGCCGAGCCCTGTGCCTGCTAACCCGCCAATCATCGGCATCAAAATAGCAAAGCTGATTAAAAACAGGCTGTTATCTCTAAGCGTTGCTAGTTGCTGGCCAGCAATTAAGCCCATTTTCAGAAGAAATAACGCTAAAATAGCCGAGAAAAGGTCAATAAACAGTGGCGAAAGCTTGTATACGGTATCGCCACCTACATAACCAATCACTAAACTGCCGATCATCAATAGCAGGCTTGGATTGGCGAGGAGTTCTTTTTTAAGAAAGTGACGATTAATCAGCGATACACTGCCTTTGGCGAGAATTAAACCAACGATGATCGCTGGCATCTCCAATAACACGACAAACAGAGGGAAATAAGCTTCATATGGGATCTGCTTGGCTTCAAGTAGAGCAACCGCGACGGCATAAGTAGCGACACTGACCGAGCCATAGTGAGCAGCAATGGCACCGGCATTAATCTTATCTAACTGACCAAAATATCTCAGCAGTGGGTAAGCAATCAGAGGTAGCAACAAACCGAATGCCACCACAATCAAAGCCATCACGACTAAGCTGGCCGCGATATGTGCTTGTAAAGCAATACCGCCTTTAAGGCCTATCGCAATCATCAGTATCAGACTGAGGGTTTTATACAGGTTATCTGGGAAAGGAATTTTTGCGCCCAGTAGCTGGCAGACAATACCTAGGATAAAAAAAGCAATTACCGCATCAAGCACCATGTTTAGTGCTCTCCTTGCTTGTTAAGTTGATGGTGTGCATTTTTGTTTTGCCAGAACGATTAAACGCTGTTTTAACCCCTTGGAATGCCGTATAACTTGCTAGCAAAGTAGCACAAACAAGAAAACTAAACGCGTTATGTCCGATGGACAAACCTAAATAGTAGAAGGTTACTAGCATCATCACTGTGGTCATTGGCAGTGCCATTGTACGAAATCTCATCACACTCTCCTGCAAATTTTTCAGCATGTTAGGCGGTTTTAATAATAGATAAAAATAGATAATTACTAACTTTTATATAGATAATGATCTATATTGTCTCAGTGAACTTGCTTGGAGGTGAGCAGTGGCATCGAGATTACACGCCCATATTGGCACGTTTCGCCAGCTAGAGATCTTATTAGCGGTTTATCATGGCGGAAGTATTACGGCTGCGGCAGACAGCTTGTTTTTAACTCAACCTACGGTTTCTATGCAGTTAAAAAAATTGACTGAGGCGATAGGCTTACCGCTTTATCAACAAGTTGGTAGAACACTTCGTTTTACCGATGCTGGATTAGCCACGGTAGAAACGGCGAAAAAAGTTCTCCAAAACTGTGAAGAATTGGACATGCGTCTGTCGCGTTTAAAAGGCCTTGAGGCGGGAACGCTCAAATTAGCGGTGGTCACCACGGCAAAGTATTTTATTCCTCATTTACTTGGCCCTTTTTGTCAGCGCTACCCCGGCATAGATATTCAGTTGACGATTGCCAACCGGCAGCAAGTGATGGAGCGCTGTGAGAATGGTGCCGATGATTTTTATGTGTTTAGTCATTTACCCGAAGGGTTAGAGCTGGACGTGATTGAATTTATGGCCAATGATTTGGTGGCGATTGCCGCGGCGAGCCACCCTTTCACACAGCAAGAGAGCGTGTCATTAGCCGAGTTTTGTCAGGAAGATTTTTTGATCCGCGAAGTGGGTTCGGGAACCCGCTATGCAACGGAAGCTTTCTTTAAGAAACAACCTTATCAGCCTAATATTAAAATGACGATTGCCAGTAATGAGGCGATTATTCATTCTGTATTGGCTCGCTTGGGGGTCTCTATTTTATCTGCTCATACCTTGGCGTTTGGTAATATATACGGTGTTCAAGTGATTAATGTTGAGTCGTTACCGATCAAAACCAGATGGTCATTCTCGTGGACTCGGCAGCGCGCTTTATCGCCGATAGCCGAGGTTTTTCTCAATTATGTACAAACAGAAGGGCGTGAAATCATTCAGCAAACGGTGCAATTGTCATAGCGAGTCAGTTGCTTATGCAAAGCGCCAAGCCTGTATTGGCAGTCATGATGATTAATAGGGAATATAAATATGAAAAAGTGGTTATTACTGATCACGATTGCGATATTGGGCGTGGCATTTTTTGCACTCGATCTCAATCAGTTGCTGACTTTAGACGGCGTTCAGCGTCATTTAGCCCAGTTTGAACAGTGGCGTAGTGATGCGCCTTTGCTGGTGGTGGCGTTGTTTTTTACTGTTTATGTCCTTGTTACGGCATTATCCCTACCAGGGGCGGCGGTGATGACCCTCGCCGCTGGGGCGTTATTTGGTTTATGGTGGGGAACACTGATCGTTTCTTTTGCCAGCACCATCGGTGCTACTTGTGCTTTTTTAGTTGCGCGCTATTTATTGAAAGAAACGGTGCAACGGCGTTTTGGTGAGCGCTTGCAAGCGCTCAATGATGGGGTAGAAAAAGACGGAGCCTTTTATTTATTTACCCTACGACTGGTGCCTCTATTTCCCTTTTTTCTGATCAATATTTTAATGGGCTTAACTACGCTTCGCGCGGTGACCTTTTACTGGGTCAGTCAAGTGGGCATGTTGGCCGGAACTCTGGTTTACGTTAACGCTGGTACTCAACTAGCCCAACTAGACAGCCTTAGGGGGATTTTATCGCCAGCGATTTTATTCTCGTTCGCGTTATTAGGGATATTCCCTTTGCTGGCGAAAAAAGTGGTCGAGAAAATCAATCAACGCCGGCGAGTCAGTGAATAGTGTTTATCGTTACCCTGAAAGCGCATCGGATATTAAGTTAACGACGGCTTTGGCGACTGCGTGCCGCTCTTTCTTTATGAGCGGAAGCGGCTTTAGCTTGTGATTTCAAAATCGAGTCTACGGTTAATTCCATCGGCTCTTTGGGCTGTAAGCCATGAGGGAAGGTGCGTGCGCGTGGTGGAATATTAAACTCTTCACTGGAAGCGCGAGGCATACGTTTAAAACGATACAGATAAAAGTTTTCTAGCTTTTCTCGTGCCCAATCGGTTTTATTTAAATATTTGACACTACTGGCAATTGACGGATTGGTATGGAAGCAGTTAAAGCGCATCGCCGTATCTAAAATATCCCAGCCGTAAAAATCCACCAGCTCTTGTAGTAAGGTTTCTAACTTAAGGCCGTGTAATGGGTTGTTTTTTTGTAGTTCGATTCTTTCTTGATCAGTCATGATAACCGGCTCCTAAGGGTAAACGGTAGATAGGGTAGGTATAGCAGGATTTGGCAGATATGAGTAATGTACTTGTTCATCCTTGCAGAGGGGGCGGATTCTAGCAGAGTTGATCGTACTTCCCTATGATTATCTCTATTCGGTTAACACTTATTCTTTACGACTTGAAGTTGCAGCGCTGTCAGTTCAGCTCGTTTTAATATGCAGGCTGATCGAGAGTCGCTTATCTGCAACTCCAAGTCGTTTGGGTATCACATCATTTAGGAAGCGGATGAATGAGTGGTAAAATAGTGCAAACGTTCAACCAATAAATCGACAAATCCCTGCCGATCAACATCAAATAACACGGTCGCATTGGCGGGCTGATTCGTTAGTTGATAACGATCAACCACGGTCATGCCTTGCGTATACTCACCTTGAGTTTCAATACCGACCCAGCATGTTTGAGCTTTAAACAGTTCAGGGGCCAATAACCAAGCGATGGTACATGGGTCATGCAACGGTGCGCCTGCTAGCCCCCATTTTGGGTCACGATGGTAAATCATAAAGAAGTCGAGCAATTCGGCCACGACACCAGCAATCGGGTTATCAATTTTCCGAATACGTTCGATGTCCTCATCCATGATTTGCGCCCGATGGGTGACATCGAGTCCGCACATGGTGATCGGAATACCGGATTGAAAAACCACTTTCGCCGCTTCCGGGTCGACATAAATATTAAATTCTGCTGTCGGAGACCAGTTTCCGGTTTCAGCGCCGCCGCCCATTAGGACAATTTCTTGAATTTTCGGTATTAACTCACGATGTGTAGCCAGCAGTAGGGCAATATTCGTCAGTGGACCCGTTGGCACCAGAGTAACGGGTTGTTCACTTTGTCTAAGGATGTTAGCCATTAGCTCAACGGCGTGCTCCGTTTGAGGAGCAAAACTGGGGTCAGGTAAGGTTGGGCCATCCAGCCCCGTCTCGCCATGAACATTATCAGCAATGATCAACTCGCGCATTAAGGGTTTTAGTGCTCCACCAGCCACTGGAATATCACTTCTACCCAGTAAGGTAAGAATACGTAAAGCATTATTTAAGGTTTTCTCAGGGGTTTGGTTACCGGCACTGGTGGTCACTGCTTTGATTGCTAACGATGGGGAAGCGCAAGCTAGAATTAACGCAATGGCATCATCATGGCCGGGGTCGCAATCTAAAATAATTGGACGTGTCATAAAAAGGGGTACTCCGTTTGTTTTTAGATGGCAGTGTATCGATTTTGCCAACCACAAAGTGTGATTGTATCGCTGAAACGAAGAAACCTAATGCAAACGAAAACCCTAAAGTGTGATGGTATATAAAATTAAGTTATTGAGGATTGCTATTTAAGAAGCGTTGCAGCTCTTGTTCATCAACAATCGTTAGTCCAGTCGCGGTTTTTTCCACTAACCCTTGAGCGATCAATTCGTTGACTGCTCGGCGATAGACTCTGCTTGAGGTACCAAATCGCTCGGCTTCTTGACTCGCTTTGCTAAAGCTCCCCAGCGCCATCGTTGAGCGTTGACGTAAAAGTAAGTCATAAGCAATGTTATAAGTCAAAGGATGGAGTAGGCGGTTAGTGTAGATCTCCATTGAATCACGGTAGTCTTCTGCCAACGCAGCGGCAAAATACACCATCATTTCGGGATGTTGTTCAAGGGCTTTCGCTAGCGAAGTGAGACAAATAATATCGACTTGTAGATGCTCATCGGCGGTGACCGTCCACTGACAGGGTGTTGCGGTAAAAAACTCCATCTCACCAAAAATATGATAGTCGCAGTTAGCCTCTCCTAATTGAAATCGTCGCCCGTTAGCGGCGAGAATGCTCATTGAAACGCGCCCGCCGGGAACCACGTAAATATGCTCTAGTGGTTCACCTTGCTTAAGAATATCGCTCCCAGCATCGATATAAGCGGTACTCATTTGGCACTGATAGATGAATGTCTTAAAGGCTTGCTTTTGTTCTACCAAGTAGGCGTGGAATCGACCGGATGAATAGGGGGTTATTTTCATAATATATCGACGAGAAATCAGGATGTTCAACGTTAGCTTGATTAGCCAAAGGTGGCAAGTTTTGCTTTCTCTGATGTAAAAATCAATGAGCGCTAAGAGATGAGATAAGCAGCGGTATGGTAGTCACCGCTGCTTAATGCGCTTGCAGGAAAAATTAAATGCAGTGACTCAAGGCATCTAACGCTGCCGTTGCGGCAAGTGTCTCACCCGCCATCATCGCTTGATCAGCGTTAACGTATTGCGTGACGCCTTGCTGTACATCTTGCTGGTACAAAACGACATTATTGAGTACAGACGCAACTTGTAAGCCACGTAATCGCCCTACGGTGAGTAACGCAGACGTTTCCATATCTGCCCCCAAGACTCCTTTTTTATTCCAATAATGACACAGGTTTTGTTCTTCATCGGTATAAAAACTATCGTGTGAGCGAACCAATCCAAAATGGACCGCTGTGGGCTGCTGTGTTAAAAATGCGTGTAAGCGACTCAGAAGCGAAAAGCTGGAAAATGCAGGGTAAGTGTCTGCAATATAGGCTTTTGATCCCCCTTCATCCCGCACCGCGGCTTCCGCGACAATCAGATCACCCAGTTGAATGTTAGCCTGCATTGCACCCGCAGAACCAACGCGCACAATATGGCTGACACCGCACTGCTTTAACTCTTCTATCGCAATGATCAAGGAAGGCGCTCCAATACCAGTGCTACATACGGTGATCTCTCGCCCATTATAACGACCATTGAATAAGCGGTATTCACGATTTTCAGCAATCAGCTCAGGATTATCGAGTAGCGCCGCGATTCGATTAGCTCGATTGGGTTCCCCACAGACAATCACTCGATTGGCAACTTGGCCATGGGCAACATTGATGTGAGGCTGAATCATACCGTGGCCTCTTGAACTTGGTCTGCTGATGTCACGGTTTGGCTGTTACGTTTTGCAGTACGAACCCATTGCCGAGTGCCATTTGCGGCAATAAACATCAAAATAGCGTATTGCACAGACATTGCATAAACACCTTGAGTCGCATAAATACCGACGCTGATGATATTAATCACAATCCATAGCATCCAGTTTTCGACATATTTACGTGTCATTAAAATTTGCGCGACGATGGATAACACTGTCATGGTTGAATCCCAAAATGGAAAAGCATCGGGTTCTAACACAGGTTGTGCAAGTTCAGCTCCTAATCCATTCATGATTTCGACACTAATGTTTGCGAGAGCAAAAAAGAAAGGATCAATATAAACCGTCAGTAAGCCAATACTGACGATACTCATGCCCGCCGTGATCAGTAGCTTTTGTTTACTTAACCAACGAACTTGTAAAATATCACCTTCCGCGTTGGGTTTTGTCCATGCATACCAACCGTAGACATTCGCGCAAAAAAAGAACAATTGAAGCAGCAACAAACCGTAGAGCTGAATTTGGAAAAAGATCACGGCAAATAGGGTGACGTTGAGCAAACCAAAAAGATAGTTGATGGTTTTTTCTTGGCTGGCAAACCAAATGCATAGCAAGCCAAATACGGTACCAAAAGCTTCGATCCAGCTCATGGCATAGCCAGAGCCAATCGGGATATTAACCAGTGTGTTATTAATATCGAGTAGAGCAAAAAGATCCATAGTCATTACCGTGGTGATTGATTGTATGCGCCTATCTTAAGTGATTCTTTGTGTTAATCGGGAGGACATATGTCCCCCTACGATTGAGAGCGATCATACATTTAATCAATAATCTGTTTTTTATAAAGGCTGAAAACCGCTTATTTACTCTTCATATTTAAAGCGTGTAGTTATTTGATAGTCCGAGATAGTCAAATGCGACCGACTGCAAGGGTTACCTTGGTTATCAGAACCGACCGATAACTGTTTGTCTTGGTGATCGAAAACTATTTCAACATACTGGCAATCATCTTGGCCATCACGAAGATAAGGATTGTTAACGGTTGGTTTGACACTAAAAGAATGAGGATCTGGTGCGTCTAGCGTGAGTGGTGAGTTAACGCTCGGTCGAGCATCAGAGGCCAGATAATCGTAGCTTTCTTGATAATCAAGATAAGGATTATGAGTGGGTGGCAATTTGAAAATGAAACTGTCTTTTGCTGGCGCATCAAGGTCTAAGGTCTGTGCCGCTTTATCGCTAGTGCTTTGGTTAAATATATCCAATTCTTTTTCAGACGCTGTCACGGATAGCGAGATCAGTAACAGTGCCCCAGCCAAAGTTGAGAATTTATGTGGTTGCATATGAGTACCTTGTCCATCTTTTATTATCAATATCTGGGAGCGGTACCATATACATTTTTTTACAAAAGTAAATAAGTTTGGGGGTTGTAAAGGTAGCGTTTTACTGAGTTGGGTTTTTTACTGCGCAGCTTTGATTGTGATATTTATCACGTATTTTTGATTTCCACTGTATTGGCTAAACGATAGTTTTTAAATCTAACGTGTTAATAAATATAAGCATATTGAATTTTTTGGTTATTTTTAGCACAATCTTAACTTAATTTCTAGTTAATGCAAATGATAGTAATTGTTATTCGTATAAAGTAGTATTGCGCACATTGTAAATCTGTTATTGATGCATAAGGTAATCACTCAGATGTTGACTAAAACGCTACTTTCTACCTCAATATTGCTTGCTCTTTCTCCTGCGGCGTTTGCCGAAAAAACAACTCAGTTTGATGAAGTGGTCGTATCTGCGACACGGACGGCGCAAAGTCTTGATAATACCGCAGCCTCGGTAGCTGTGATCTCAAGTAAAGAATTAGAAGCGACTATGGTTAGAGACGTTGCGGACATTTTTGAATACACGCCGGGAGTAACGACCAGTGGTTCTTCACGTCAAGGCATGCAAACCATTAATATTCGGGGTATAGAGGGTAACCGCATTAAAATTTTGGTTGATGGTGTTACACAAAGCCAAGCTTTTGACGGTGGGCCTTACTCTTTTATTAATTCAAGTGCTATTAGCATCGAACCAGATATGCTGAAAAGTGTTGAAATTGTTAAAGGGGCGGCATCAAGCTTACATGGAAGTGATGCTATTGGCGGCGTTGTAGCTTTTGAGACCAAAGATCCACGAGATTTTTTAAAAGGGGATGCGACGACAGGTGGACAAATTAAATTATCCTATGCTTCGGAAGATAAATCATTCAGTGAACACGTTGCTATTGCTCATCGTAGCGGTGATTTAGAAACCTTAGTAGCGTTTACTCGTCGTGATGGTCAAGAGCCCAAAAACTTTGGTGATCATAAAGAAAATTATTCAATTTCTGGGCAAGATAGTGCGAATAATGACTTATTATTGAAGCTACAATATCAACTTTCTGAAGCGCATCGAATCGAGTTTACAGGAGAAATGCTGCGTAATCAGGTTGACTCTGATATTGTTCACTCAAGTTATAAAAATTATACCGGACGAGATATTACCAAGCAGTACCGTCTTGGATTAAAACATATTTGGTTTTCTGATTTACCGCTTGCCGATACGATAACCAGTCGAGTCTCATGGCAAAGTAAGGAAGAAAACGGTTTAACTAAGCGTTTTCAGCCAGCCTCTGCCGGAAGGCCTCCTTATCAACCCGCTAACAATGATAATCATCAAACGAAAGATTATTTTTATAGCGATGACAAAATTGAATTAGAAGCTCAGTTCGATAAGCTCATTACTTTAAATAATAGTGAGCATAATATTATGTATGGTATCAATTTACTACGCAGTGATATTTCAAACATTAACAATGAATATAATTCTGATCCAGCGACACCAAATCAGGTGATTGTGTATACACCCGATGCCGAAGAGCAGAAAATTGGTTTATTTATTCAAAACGAAATTGCTTTGTTTAATGGTAATCTGATTGTAACACCTGGATTACGTTACGATTCATTCAGTACTGATCCTGGCGATAATGCTGGAAAAGGACTATCCAAGTTTAGTGATTCTGCCATAACCGGGCGATTGGGTACTCTTTATCGTTTAGATCCAAACAGTGCAATTTTTGCGCAAGTGAGTCAGGGGTTGCGCTCACCTAACTTTACTGAGCTCTACTATACCTTTAGTAATCCTGCTCATGGTTACGTTAATGAACCTAATTCAAATCTTAAGTCTGAAAAAAGCCTTTCTTATGAGCTAGGCTATCGCCACAATAACGATTTTTCTGCAACAGATATCTCACTATTTTATAGCAGCTATGATGATTTTATAGAACAGGTAGTTACTAAGGTTGAATCGAGAATAAACTACTACTCTTATATCAATTTACGTGAAGCGACGATTAAGGGCGTCGAATTATCTAATCAGTTAAAGTTAGATGAATTATTGAATGCTCCACGAGGATGGACAACTCGATTAGCAGCGAATTATACCGAAGGTAAAGATGGTGATGGACGACCTCTTAATAGTATCAATCCATGGAATGTCGTGGCAGCTTTGAATTTTGATGATCCAGATTCGACATGGGGAACGAGTTTAAAACTCAACTATACTGCGGGAAAATCAAACCGTAATATTAATAATGATAAAGCAACTGGTGGTACAGAGAATCAAGTTGAGTTATCTAGTTCAACTATTTTTGATATTACAGCTTATTATAAACCAATCAAAGACCTGACTTTGACTGCTGGTATATTTAATATTGCAGATAAAGAGTATTACCGCTGGAATGACATTAGAGGTAAGAATATTTTAGATAATGATTATTCTCAAGCGAAGCGTAATTTTGCAATTACGGCAAAATATGAGTTTTAATTATTAAAGTAAAAGGTGATTTTGCCCTGCCATAGTTTTAGATTGTCTTCTGACATCTGAAGCTATGGCATTACATTAACTGATCATGCCCAAAACATTCATCTGACCTATCTCAAGCTAAACTCTTATTCATTGAAATATAAAGCTTTACTGCAATTTTTACCTCTTCGGCTCAAGTCGTCATCTTTTGCAAATGATAATGCAATTGATAATTGATATTGTTTAGTTGTTGGGTAATAATCTCCCCATTAAGGCGCTTAGTTTTGATTTGGAGCACGACGTGAATTTCACCAGATATTGTGTTGCGGCGACACTTTCACTTGCCATTCATGGAACCCTGCTGTTGATGGATGATGAAGCCAAAGTTTTTGCTATGCCAGCTGGGAATCAATCGACCTCGGTATCGCTCAACTTTGTTGCTCAACCTCAAACTGTACGTCATGAGCAGCCGGTGTCATCGCCAACTGAACCTAAAAAGCAGAGCAAGCCGAATACGCCGAAGCCAGAGCAGGAAAAACCTCGAGAAGCGAAAAAGGTAGTGAAGTCGGATAAACCTGCTCCTGCGACTCAACCATTGGAGAAAAAAACAGCGCCCTCATCATCATCGTCGGTAGTCAAGGAAGAACCGACCAATCAGTGGCAAGAGAATAAGGAGCCGGCTCCAGAGCCCAGTCGTAGTGGGATAACCAATCAACCTACGCTTGTGGAAACGCCCTCATTTCTTTCGCGCCCCACACCGCCTCACTACCCAAGGCTGGCTCAAAAGCGTGGTATTGAGGGGGTGGCTTTATATGAAGTGTGGCTGGATGAGCATGGCCGACAAATTAAGCAAATTTTACTCTCTTCATCGGGAGCTCAATTGCTCGATCAATCGGCGCTGAGTGCGATTAAACAATGGAAATTTTCACCTTACACGGTGAATGGGCAAACCATGGCTCACCGTGTGCAAATCCCTGTACGTTTTAAATTGGAAGGATAATGGAACTACTGACTCAACTTGAGCAAGAGCTTGGACTGATGGCTTGGCCACTATTTTTGTGCTCTCTTTTCGCGACGATGATTATCGTTGAACGCCTAATCCAAGTGTTATTTACCCTTGGGGCCAGTCGAGGTTCGATTGGTGCGGCGCTTAATCAAATTTCTCCGATGCACAGCGATCAAATTGAAGCGTTAGCAGAGGAGTTATCGACTAGACGGTCACTACTTTACAAAGGGGTCGCGATGCTGTTGGCTCATCACGATTTTTCTAAAGGGCTACGTGAAGATACGGCGGGGATCTGGCTTCAAGATAAGCGCCATCAGCTTCATTCCGGATTACGATTATTATCCCTGATTGGTGCGATCAGTCCATTACTGGGTTTATTAGGTACGGTACTCGGATTAATTGAAATGTTTAAAGGTGTCGCGCTTTCGTCTGGCAATATTACACCGAATGATCTCGCCGATGGATTAGGGATTGCGATGCGCACGACGGCAGCAGGTTTATTGATTGCCGTCCCTGCGATTACCGCGGCTCAATTACTTGGTGCATGGGCAGATAGAGTCATGGCGAAACTTGAGCATACTTTAAACTATGTCAATTTATGGCTTGAAGGGGTATCGCTACAGCATGACTGCACTACTAAAAATGGACGTTGTAACCATGCTAATCATGTCGTTGAAAAAACAGCGGTCAATCCATCATGATTAAAACGCCGCCAACGACAGAAGCATCACTGATGCCAGATTTAACGCCATTATTGGATATTATCTTTATTGTGATGGTCTTTCTGTTACTGACCGCAGCGGTTAAGTTTACGTCATTAGACGTGTCTTTACCGAGTACCGATTCACCTGTGGTCAGTGAAATCAATACCCAATCCATTACGGTGAATATTTTGGCTCAACAGCCATATTGGGCAATCGACGGTACCACTTATGTTGCTTGGCAAGATTTTACAGAGGCTTTATTAAAGCGCAGTAAAGCCAGCGCAAAACCGATTGTGATTGCTGCGGATAAAACCGCTCAAGTACAGAATTTGGTCAAATTACTGGCATTTTTACAAGATAATGGTATTGCAGCGACACAGCTTTTGACTGATGAAAATTAACGTAGAGTTTGAAATTGATTGCGAAACGTTTTGGGTGTCATTGCTTTAATCGCTTTAAATTGGCGATTAAAATTGGATAGATTACTAAAGCCAGTTTTCTCTGCAACCAGAGCAATGGGAAGTGAAGAACTGGCTAGCAGCTCACATGCTTTACCGATCCGAAACTTTTTAAGATGTTCAGAAAAACTCATCGAGTAGTGTTTTTCAAATAAGCGATAGGTTGAGCTTTCACTCATATGCAGTACACGGCATAAATCGGTTATTTTTATCGGGTCAGCGAAATGAGATTCGATATAGCGTTTGGCAAGGTGGACTTTTTTGTGTGCTTCACTGTTGGCACTTAATTGCGATAGTCGGTAGCTAGAGGCTGATAAACGCTGAGCATCTTGATCTTCCGCCATGATCAATAACGACTCTACAATTCGTAGCGCCTGATAAGAACTGGCTAACTTTTCAATATCACTCAACTGGTTAGCAATAGCCTGAGCCGTTGCGTGGCTCAGTTTTAAGCCGTAGGCTGAACCTTCAAGTAAACGTTGAATAGACTGTGTCGGTGGTAAGATAGCTTGAATTTTATCAATCCATTCTGGTTTAAACCATACAATCGTTGAGTGCAGTGCTTGCGCTTGTTTGTGGTGTAGGCGCCCAGTGATCATATGAGGCAAGCCGGGGCCATATAATAATAAGGTGTGATCGTCCACGGTACCGCTAGCATCCCCTGCAAAATAGTTGCCCTGAAAGTTTCGGTTCGGATTGTGATAGAGCACCAATTCATATTCCGTATGATAATGCCACGGGCAAGAAAACTCTTCCGTATCCGCTTGGCAGTGATAATGGCGGATAACCCAGTCATGGTTTAGGCTCTGCAGTACATTTTCAATCAAGGGGCGCATTGCTGTTCTCCATCTATTGGCTCTGATCATAAAGGCTTAGCCTTTTCTGTCAAATGATGTATTTATTCTGACGGTTTAGTATTAAAAGTGGCAGGAATAGCATCATTTATCTTATCAGGATTGATTACACTAGCGGCGTGTTCTCCTACAACTTAAAGCGGCAGCGCCAAGCAACTTGGGAACATGGTAATTTTTATTTGTGACTCGTATCGGGTTACTTCCTGCCATTGGATAGCATGACATGTATCAAGATAAAACCGCCTTATTATTTATCATGACCGCCTTAGTGACGGGATTATGTGGGGCTTTTTTTTACCCATTATCGAGTCTATTTATTGTTGAAGCGCTCGGTGCTTCGCCGATGATGCTGAGTGTGTATATGGTCATGGCGGTTATCAGCTCCGTGGTAGTATCGCAGTGGTTAGCCAGACAATCGGATCGGCACTGGCAACGCAAAGTGATTTTATTGGTCGCACTTGGCTGCTATTTGATCACTGTGGTTAGTTTTACCCTCATTCGTAGTTATTGGTTAGCGATTGTTGTCGTTACCTTATTTGGTAGTGTAAGTGGCGCGTCGTTTGGTCAACTGTTTGCCCTTGGGCGGGAATACGCTGATCGCCATGTGGCAGATAAAACTACTTTTCTTGCCACGATGCGCGCAGGGATTGCTATTGCTTGGGTGTTTGGCCCTCCTTTGGCATTTATGCTCAAAGCCAGCTTTGGTTTTAATGCGGCGTTCAGTGTTTCTGCTGTGATTGTGACGATTGCTATTGTGCTGATTGCTAAATATTTACCGAAAGGTGTTGAAAAAGCGTCAGCCTCAGATCCTGCTGCCGCGTTATCATTACCCAAGCAAGGGGCGGTAAAGCGGCTTATCATTTTATATTGTATGACGATGGTGTTTACCTTTGCAGCGAATAACTTATACATTACCAGCATGCCTTTGTATCTTTCCCAAGAGTTGCTCGTTCCCGCTCATTGGTTAGGCTTACTGTTTGGGATGGCAGCGTTATGTGAAATCCCAATCATGTTGCTGGCAGGGAAATTAGCGCAGCGTTTTGGTACGACTCAACTTCTGTGCGTGGGTATAATGAGTGGTATGGCATTTTATTTGATTATGCTAACCAATACGACCTTCACCACTTTATTATTAGCGCAAATCCTCAATGGCTTTTTTATCGGTGTCTGTGCGACTTTAGGTATGGTGGTGTTGCAGGATATGATGCCTGATCGTTTGGGGACAGCTTCCACGCTGTTTTCTAGTATTCTTAGTATTAGCTCATTAGTGGCAAGTGTAGCCTTGGGTGTTGTGGGTGAGCTGTTCAACTATTTCAGTACGCTTTATGTCTCGCTGATTGGCGCTGTGGCAGCCTTAATTTTGCTGAGATTTTTTATGGGGTTAGCCGAAAAACATGAGCAGCGCGCTAGCGTTACTTCTAACGCGCTGAACTAGCCTTAATGAAGGCAATCATTAAGGCTAAAGCTTGAATGGCAGATTAACGAGGGGTTTTTTGGTTACGTTGCTGGGCTTTACGGGCTAACTTTTCAGCTCGTTTTTGTTCGATAATCTGCGCGGTATCGCTGCCAATGTGCGCTTCACCTCTTTGTTTGGCTAACTGCACTTGTTTTTCTCTTTCACGAAAGCGTGCCAATTGTTCTTCGCTATGAGTGCCAAAGCATTGTGGACAGCTAACCCCTTGTTCAAACTGTTCACTTTGCTTATCTTGTTCGGTAATCGGTAACCGGCAGGCATTACAGATTTGGTAATCACTTTCTTGTAATCCATGACCAACCGCGACGCGGCCATCGAAGACATAACAATCACCTTGCCATAAGCTCTCTTGCTCTGGCACTTCCTCTAAGTATTTTAAAATGCCACCTTCGAGGTGATAAACCTCTTCAAATCCTTGTTCTTTAAGATAAGCGGTGGATTTTTCACAGCGAATGCCGCCGGTACAAAACATCGCTACTTTTTTATGTTTCTCAGGATCGAGGTTTTGTTTTACATAGTCGGGAAACTCACGGAAAGTCTCGGTATGTGGATTTTGAGCATGCTTAAAGGTGCCAATTTGGATCTCGTAATCGTTACGAGTATCGACGACCAGCACTTCAGGATCGGAAATCAGCGCATTCCATTCTTTCGGCTTCACATAAGTGCCAACCACATGACGAGGATTAATACCTTCAACTCCCATCGTCACGATTTCTTTTTTGAGTTTGACCTTGCTGCGCTGAAAGGGCTGCTCTGAAGCCAAAGATTCTTTATAAACGGTTCCTTTGAGGCAAGGCTCTGTATCCAGCCAAGCAATTAAAGCATCAATGCCTTCTCGTGATGAGGCAACCGTGCCGTTAATCCCTTCGCTAGCGAGTAATAATGTACCGCGGATATGATGCTTTTCCATTAGCTCAAGCAGTGGAGCTCGTAGTGTTTGGTAATGGTTAAGCTCGACAAACTTGTACAGAGCACAGACAACATAGTGACTCATTGGAAACCTTTTAAAAACCGTATAAAGAGTTGGCGCGTAGTATAGCGAAGCATGGCTTGTACAAACACGGATAGTTTATAGGGGTATAAACGGTACTTTCGGATAAAAATCGTGACAATTGAATGGAGGTTGTGCGGACTGAGACGAGCAGCATTGGCTCAATATTCATCTTGTTCAGAAATTTCGTATGTTATTGTCAGTTTATATGGGTTTCCATCACAATTTTTTTCTCTAAACTAAGCACTATCTTAGGAAAGACAATAACTCTTTGTCTAAATTGAATCGTTAAATTTATTGAGGAAAAGACATGAAATCACTCATTACCAAGCTGGTTGAATCAAAATCTGGTTACAGTACACTGGCTTTACGTATCCCGATTGGGATTGTTTTTATGGCACACGGCGCACAAAAGTTATTCGGCTGGTTTGGTGGTTATGGACTAGAGGGAACCGGACAATGGATGGCATCGATCGGTTTAGGCCCTGGTATGTTGATGGCATTTCTAGCCGGTAGTGGTGAGTTTTTTGGTGGTTTAGCCATTTTACTGGGCATTTTGACCCGTCCTGCTGCAGCGGTACTTTCTATAACTATGTTAGTAGCTATTTTTGCGGTTCATTTTGAGCATGGTTTATTCATGTCGAATGGTGGTTACGAATTTGCATTAGCTTTATTGGCGGCCAGCGTGTCGTTAATGATGTCTGGTGCGGGGAAATTGAGTATCGATCAGATTATTTCTCAACGTCTTCGTGGCTAAGTTAGTGCATCAGCCTTAAAGCTGGTAATGAGTATCGAGATTGATAAAATGCCGACTTTGTACAAGTGCGGCATTTTTTGTTGTTTAGCCTATATCGAGACTTTAAGTGCGACTGGGTAAGTGAAGAAAATAAGATGGATAAAATTAAATAAGAAGTGCAAGAGCACGGCAATCCACAAACGACCACTGCAATAATAGATGGCGCCATAGAAAGCACCAGCTAAGGTAGCAAATAGTACTAAAGTGACGCCTCCTGCTAGGTGGGCTAAGCCAAATAGACTACTCGCAATAATAATACCTAAACCAAATCCCCACTTATCCGTTATTTTTTGTTGTAAATAGCCGCGGAAAAACGCTTCTTCTGCAACGCAGGTCAACAACGCATTATTAAGAGCAAATAACCACCACCATGTAGGGAGCGATAACTCTGGTTTAATCGCACCGAATCCCCAAGCAAGCAATAACAAACTGAATAATGGTAGTGAAAGTAAAACCACTTGCCGCCAAGGAATGCGCTGCTGATGACCTAATAGAGTAGGATAAGCTAGCAGAAGAGCAAAGAAGACCATCGGTTTATCGAGATTCAGATAGAGATTGAAAGGGACACTATGCGGCCCCGCCAGCACCCCATCTAAGACTTTAGGGTTTTCAAATCCTGGGATAATGTGTAACAACAATAAGCCACACCAAGCGAGCAAAGTACACTGTGCTACGGTTTGCCAACGCTTGGCGAGCGATGGTGTGTAATACGCGAGTATTAGCCCTAGTGAAACATACAAAAACGCGAGACTAGAGAGGCGTTCTATGAACCAGGCTCCAAGCAGTGAGAGAGCGAGTAAAGAGAAGGTGAGTAAAAGACGTTTTTGAAAACCCACGATTACGGCCAGCAACAAGGGTATCCAAATCCATAAAGAGGGATGAATTAGCATAAAAAATATTCTTAACGTGTGGTTTATTATTGAATGTTTATAGGGTCTGTTGACCTTTAGCGATTAAAACGTTTTTAGCTGAACCCTTCGAGCTGCGTTTATGGTTCTTTTTTACGGCGTTATCGTCTTCTCAGATAGAATACCTGTATTTCAAAGCCTCTGACTTGTATAAATAAGCCACAAATTGCTGAAAAAATCAGCTTAAAAGATCAGCAGGTCCTAATTATAGAGAATGATTAGCTGTCATCATATTCTACCAGTGAGCTGAGGTTTATTCGCTCGGTTGAGGTTGTAAGGCACCATAATTATGGTGCCTATTTACACTGTAAAACCTAATTGAGTTTGACCAAAGCAAACTGTTTCTTACCACGTTGAATGACATAATAGCGATCAAACAAGGCAAACTGACTACTGAGCTGTTCTTGCTCCATACGCTCTCCATTAATGCGAATCGCACCGTTGGCTAACCATTCGCGGGCTTGACGTTTAGAGCTCGCTAAGTGAGTAACCAACATCAACTCAATAAGGTTATCCGCGTTATCCGCCTGATAACAAGGCAGCCCATCCAGTTCCAACTGCTGCAACTCAGCTAAACTCAGTTGGTTCATCTCACCACGAAATAGCGCTTGAGTGATACGCTGCGCGCTTAATAAGCCTTCTTCACCGTGTACAAAGCGAGTTAATTGTTCAGCTAGAACTTGTTGCGCTTGTGGCTTACCTGTACTGGCTTTGTCTTGTTGCTCAATGAGTTCAATATCAGACAGTGACAAAAAGGTGTAGTAGCGTAGGAAGCGATATACATCAGCATCATCGGTATTGAGCCAAAATTGATAAAAAGCATAGGGTGAAGTTTTGTTGCTATCGAGCCAGATAGCACCACTCTCTGTTTTACCGAATTTAGTGCCATCTGATTTAGTGATCAAAGGTAGGGTTAAACCATGAACCACTTGATTATTAAGTCGGCGCGTAAGGTCGATTCCGCTCACAATATTACCCCATTGATCATTACCGCCAATTTGTAATTTGCATTGATATTGTTGATTCAAATGGGCGAAATCAAATGACTGTAGCAGGGAATAGCTAAATTCAGTAAACGAGATCCCTTGATCTGGACGGCTTAACCGCTGCTTGACCGATTCACGGTTGATCATCGTATTGACGGAAAAGTGCTTTCCAATATCACGGAAAAAATCAATGACATTGATTTTTGTAATCCAATCAGCGTTGTTGACACAGAGGAGTGGCTGAGTCAGGTGTGGGGTCATCACTTGATCAATTTGCTGAGCCAAATCATTGACCCATTGCTGCACGGTGGTTGATGAGTTCAATGTTCGCTCCGCGGCTTTAAAGCTGGGGTCGCCAATCATCCCCGTTGCGCCACCAATCAGAGCAATGGCGGTATGTCCTGCATCTTGAAAGCGCTTCAACATTAATAAAGGGACTAAGTGACCAATATGTAAGCTGCCAGCAGTGGGATCGAAGCCGCAGTAAAGTGTTTGTGGACGGTTCAAGAGCTCGCTGAGCTCGTCGATAGCAGTACTTTGTGCTATTAAGCCTCGTTGGGCTAATTCATGTAGAAAATGTGCTGAGTTCATACGGCCTTTCATCTTTTATAGACTGGATTTGGCCAGAATACGGATAAAATCGATCTGAGACGATGTCCCTAAAGGGATAGATAGGGTAATTTATGGTGAGGGGAAATAATCGCTGACGTGAAGCTGATTTGGGCGCGTTAACCCTGCTCTCAATAGCCTTTGGTGATCAAATGGTTTAAAAATAATTGGAATAATTCACTTAATGATGAGATTTGCAATTGCTGGTAAATACGTTTGCGGTGGTTTTTTACCGTCCCGTGACTAATGCTAAGCTGCGCGGCGATTTCTTGAGAATCGAGTCCTTGAACCAATAACGTAGTGATTTGTTGCTCGCGAGGAGTCAGGCAATCGGTGGCAAAATCAGCGATAGCTGCTGCTACCCAGTGGCGTAAATCATGCTCTGATTGACTGTTTTCTGCCAGAAATAATGCTTGTGATCCCCAATGTTGGCGGCATAACGCCTGCAAAACAGGAAACCTCTGCTTTAAGCCATTAATTTGTTGCTGTGAAATAGGCTGATCGGTTTGTAGCATGCCTAAGTAGATCACTATCCAGCGATTATCCTCCAGATCGACGGCAATACAGACCTCATCTTGCCAGCCCGTTTTTTGATAAAAATCGGTATGATAATTTTCCTGCAATGGATTGACGGGTTTAAACTCGCTACGTTGTAAAATGCCGGTTTTATGTTGCTCGGCAATCGCGACATAGAAAGGATCATATCGATATGAATGGGTTAAATAGTGCTGAAATAGCAATTGACGTTGCGAGGGCAGTGAATCATAAAGATAAATCGGGTGCTTATGCTGGCGATAGCCTAGGATCACAGCGCAGTCAAAAGTGACAAAGCGCTTAAGCAGTTGGATAAACTGAGCGGTAAACTGGGGGGTTTTTAACGCCGCGATGACCTCGCCAAGCTTTTGATATTCTATTGTATTCATTGTGGTTAACTTAATCTTTACTCACTATTAACTGGCGCATTTCATCCAGTCCACCGGCATCATGGACATGAGTAAATCCTTGCTTAATCAAGTGTTGTTTAGCGATATTAGATCGGTTCCCTGTTCGACAATAGAGAACGATCGGTTGATCTTTGGTAAATTGAGTTAAGTCAGAGTGCATAATATCACTCAATGGGATGTGCTGAGCAGAGTGAAGGTGTCCTTGCGTGAATTCTTGTTCGGTTCGAACATCAATTAACACTGCACCTTCTGCGATCATTGACCAAGCAATTTCAGCGCGTGGTGAAGCGACGGTGCTTCCAGATAAGAGAAGGCTGATGAATAGAGTTATTCTAGTCAAGCGTAAAATATAGCGTCGCATCGTGTTCTCCAATCAAAATGATAAATTGAGTGTTCAATGACCCTATTTGGTTATGGGCATTTTCTAGCATTTGATGCCGTCGATATCTATATAAGATAGGTGGGAGCGTTATTTCAATCATTTCGCAACAGTATGCCTATTTTGCGCTTTTTATTCCATAGGGTGTGATTACCTGTGCGCCAAGTGATTTAGTGATGACGATTCAGTAGTATGATATGGCTAGATTTTGCTAGGTACATAGTGATTTTGTGGCTTAGCTCTCCCCCGTGATAAAAAGGGCTAAGTTTTTTTGTCGATTAGCCGTTAAACTAGAAACACTTTTCGCTTTAGAGACAGATAAGGACATACTCATGAAAAAGTACTTTCCAACCTTAAGCTTAGCGGCTTTATTGTTGGCTGCTGCTGCCCCCGTTTATGCTCAATCTACCCCTTTTAATATGACGGCTAGCGCTGGTCCTACACAAGTGTCTTATGGCGGACAAAGTGCAACGGGTTATCAATGGCAAGTGCGAGGTTCCTACCGCTTAACCCCACTTAGTTCAGTTAACTTAGGCTATGGTGAAACGCACGCTGATTTAAAAGACAAAGAAGGTGAAAAACACGCCTATAAAGCCTATACAGTGCCTTTAACGATGACGCTGCGCCATCGAATGCAGATTGGTGATGTGTATTTGCGAGCGGGGGGCCAATACTATAATCGAACCTATAAAGACATTGAAAGTGATGGGTTTGGTTTGACGGGAGCCGTAGGGGTTAACCTAAATAACATGGATGGCTCGAATTTTTCTTTGGAAATTGGTTACAGTACTCAAGGTAGCGCAGACTCAACCTCGATCACCATTGGTGCTGGGATTGGTTTTTAATCAGACTCGTTGAGCTTGCTTTTGGTATTGGGATTTTATCCATCGCCATCCCGCTTGATAAATTTGCCTCGAAAGTGATACTCACGATACCGTGAGGGCTTTCGGGGTGATGGTTTACCAATCTATTCATCGAATGACGGATGATAAGTACAATAAGTTGAAGTAGGTATTAGCCAAGTGTTGATCACGTTTCGGCATGGAGTTTGTTGATGACCTCATTGATAGGCATGGCTCTGGCGTAGACATAACCTTGAATTAAAAATACACCTTGTTGAGCAAGATAGTCGACTTGATTAATCGTCTCCGCGCCTTCTGCAATCAATTCAATATTTCCTGCTTTTGCTGAAGCAATAATCGAGTCTAGCACGCTCTTTTTCACATCATCGGTTTCTATCGTATCAACAAACATCTTGTCTATTTTTATGCTGCGAATATGCAAATGTTGTAAGTAAGAGAATCCTCCATATCCTGTGCCGAAATCATCAATTTTAAACTGATACCCTTTTTCCATCAGTAGAGCGATTTCTTGGCTTGCAGCGGTTAAATCGTTGATAGGGATACGTTCAGTCAGTTCAAATTTTATCCGCTTAGCTTGAGGCCAATCCAGAAAGCTTAAAAGCGTTGAAAGATGCTGTTTTTCAATGTGTTCAGCGACTAAATTAATGCTAACCCAATGCGATAGTGGTAAATGTTCCAAATCGTGTAAAACGATCTTAATGATTTGGTTGGTGATCTTAATGATTAATCCTGTACTTTCCGCAGCATGGATAAATAAATCTGGCGCGATTAGCTCTTGACCTTTTTGCCAGCGTAAGAGCACTTCGTAACCGACGATCTTTCCAGTTCGGCTATCAATAATAGGTTGATAATAGGGAAGAAACTCATTGTCGCGAATTCCTTTTTCAATTAAGCCTTCGATTGAATTACGATAATTTCGTACAATCCAGTAACTGCCCATCAGTAAACCACCGAATAAAAGGCTCAACGGTGTACCCCAGATCAATAGGTTATGTTGTACATACTGTTGTAAGGCTTGTCCTGCCCATAGTTCTTGCTTGTTGGCGGCGGCAATACCTTGCACTGATACATGTAATGATTGAGCATTAGTGTCGTTGAGAATAGCTTCATTGCCTCTTTGTACCAATAAAACGGGACGATCTTGATTTACAAATCGCGCTTCATAATAAAAGCAGCCGGAACAAGGTTGATTAAGTTTGCTTTGTGTCCAACTACTATCTAAAACCCAAACCGCGGTATTACCATCTTGAGAAAATTGAATCAGCAGTTCACTTTCTGTTTCTGCAATCTCAGGGGTTGCAGCGAGAGAAAACGTTGCCGCTCCTTTATTGTTTAAGTGGTTGAAAGCACTAGCTTCTAATGGATATCCAAGTGTTGAACACTGCTCTCCTTGATTGGTTACGATACCCATAAAACGGATATAACGACTGTAATAATGAGGATCGCGAATCACTTGCCAATCATGAGGGCCACAATCAAATTGCAGTTGTTGGATTTGCTGCTGGATCATGGTTTGTAATTCATCACTTCGCGTAGCTAAATAATGTTCAATTTGAGCTTTTTTTTGTGTCAATAATAAGCTTGTAGCGTAAGTGCTGATCAGTGGAAAAGCAGCAAAATAGATCAACAGTGGCAGAAGCAACAAAGAGAAAGCGCGTTGTCTTATGCGATTGACTGGCAAGATATTGATCCCTAAAACGGTCATGTGTTTAGACTACTTTAGCACTCTTTGTGTCATCTACAGATGTCATGTGGGCAGATATTGCGAAAATGCTGTCTCAATAATGAGAATGCTGTATATTTAATAAGATTCTCTATCGCTGAGCATACTTAGCTCTGTACCGTAAGTGATTGACCTTGGTTGACAAAAAAATTTGAACACTAAGACAATTTTTTGCTTCTATTCTCATCAGTTGCTGCGCAGACGCTATCTTTATAAGAGCCTGTTTTAGTATGAGTGTCATGCATCATAGGTTAACAATACCAAGTTGTTTGTCTCTATTTGGGTTTCATTATTAAAGGAGGTGATTATGGAAAAACACTCACCGAACACCGCGAAAACGAGGGTCAGCCATCCGGTCTGGCATAGTCAATCTGAGCAGAATATTGTCGAGCAACTCAATAGTGATACAGACAGCGGCTTATCCTCTCAAGAAGTTCAAATTAGATTAGAACGTGATGGACGAAATGTCATTACTGGGCAGGCGATGATGCCAGCATGGAAACGTTTACTATTACAGTTTCACAACCCTTTGATCTATATATTATTAGTAGCCACACTCGTCACGACTATTTTGGGTGAATACGTTGATGCTGGAGTTATTTTATTAGTTGTTTTAATTAATGCGTTGATAGGCTTTATGCAAGAAAGTAAAGCTGAACAAGCGATTAACTCTCTTAAGAAAATGTTATCGTCCAATACGACGGTGATCCGTGATGGTAAAAAACAGTCGGTAACGACTACGGATCTGGTGTGTGGTGATATTGTCGTTCTAGCATCGGGTGATAAAGTGCCTGCGGATATTCGTCTTTATCAGTGCCGAGATTTACAGATTGATGAGTCCACCTTAACAGGGGAATCTGTCGCTGTTGAAAAACGATTAGGTGAGTTAGCGCCTGATACGGTATTAGGCGATCGACAAAATATGGCTTTTGCAGGTACTTTAGTCACTTATGGCACCGCTCAAGGCATTATTGTTGCGACAGGAGATAATACACAAACGGGCCAAATTGCCAGCATGATTGCCAGAGCCACTCAGCTAGAAACGCCACTCACTCGGAAAATTCATGCCTTTAGTCAATTACTGTTATGGGTGATTTTAATTTTGGCTGGCGCCACTTTTTTTATTGGTTTGGGTTATGGTTTACCTGCTGCCGATACGTTTATGGCGGCAGTGGCATTAGCGGTGGCGGCGATACCAGAAGGGTTGCCAGCGGTTGTCACTATTACACTCGCGATTGGTGTCCGGCGTATGGCAAAACGTCATGCGATTATTCGTACGTTATCAGCAGTAGAAACACTTGGTTCGACCAATGTCATCTGTTCAGATAAAACGGGGACGTTGACCGAAAACCAAATGACGGTACAAAAGCTGTATGCGGGAGGCTTGGCTCTTGAAGTGACAGGTAGTGGTTATGTTCCACAGGGTGAAGTTCCTGAGATTTGGAAAACGAATGATGCTTTTCAACATTTATTGCGTGCTGGATTATTAAATAATGACTCACGTTTGTTGGAAAAAGAAGATCGTTGGTTGGTGGAAGGCGATCCCACCGAGGGGGCGCTGATCGCTTGTGGTTTAAAAGCAGGATTAGACAATTCTTCTTGCCAGCAAACTTACCGTCGCCTTGATACCATTCCTTTCGAGTCTGATCGTCAATATATGGCGACTTTGCACCGTTTTGATGAGCAACGTAATTTGATTTACCTTAAAGGGTCGGTAGAACAAATCAGTCGCCGTTGCCGTCAACAATTGATGGCAGATGGCAGTTTGGTCACACTCGATCATGATAAGTTAGATGAGCAAGTCACCCAATGGGCCAGCCAAGGGTTAAGAGTGCTGGCTTTTGCGTTGCAGTGGGTCGATCATCATGAACAAACGCTGCAGCGTTTTAATCAACAGGAAGCGGAACCGAATCTTATTTTTTTAGGTTTGCAAGCCATGATTGATCCACCACGGGCTGAGGCTATTCAAGCAGTAAACATCTGTCAAAAAGCGGGTATTCAAGTCAAGATGATTACCGGTGATCATGCGCTCACTGCCAAAGCGATTGCTGCTCAAATTGGGATTGCCAGTGCGACTCATTCGGATTTTGGTACTGTGTTAACGGGTCAACAGTTAAGTGAATTAAATGATGAGCAACTGAAACAAGCTTGTCGTGATGTGTCTGTTTTTGCTCGGGTTGCTCCGGAGCAAAAATTACAACTGGTTAATGCTTTACAATCTCACCACTTGGTTGTCGCGATGACCGGGGATGGTGTTAATGATGCTCCTGCTTTAAAGCAAGCTGATATTGGTATAGCAATGGGGATCAGTGGGACAGAAGTGGCGAAAGAAGCTTCAGATATGGTGTTGACCGATGATAATTTTTCATCCATTGAAGCAGCAGTCGAAGAGGGTCGTAATGTTTTTGATAACTTAACCAAGTTTATCACGTGGATTTTACCGACCAATCTAGGCCAAGGATTGGTGATTATGGTTGCGATTGTGTTTGGATTAACGCTACCAATCTTACCAGTACAAGCACTGTGGTTAAATATGACCACTGCCGTTTTTCTTGGCTTGATGCTGGCCTTTGAACCGAAAGAAGCCGGTATTATGCAACGGCAACCTCGCGAGTTAAAAGAGCCTATCCTAAATCGCGAAATTGTTGGGCGAATTATCTCGGTTAGTAGCTTATTACTCTTGGGGGCATTTGGACTATTCCAATGGTCGGTGGCACAAGGCGCCAGTTTAGAAGAGTCGCGCAGTATTGCGGTTACCTTGTTTGTCGTCGTGCAAAGTTTCTTTTTATTGAATTGTCGACGTCTAAACGGTTCGATTTTTACCATGTCATGGCAGACTAATCCGTGGATTATGGTTGGTATTGTTTTGATGATTTTCGCCCAATTGGCATTTTTATACTTACCTTTCATGAACTTACTTTTCCAAAGTGCGCCGATTTCAGCCACTTATTGGGCGGTAATGGTTGCCTACGGAATCGCAGTGATGATACTGATTGAGTTGGAAAAAATGTTGTGGCGACGTATGAAACGTTAATCATTATGTTAGCCAGCCGTTAGAGTGTTGAACCGACTCCGCAGGTTGGCTAACTTGTCATAATGGGTTTGCTTAGGTTATGCCTGTAACTCGTTGAGTACGTGTCGTAATGATGGTCGAATATGGTGACCCAGTGCTCTGATACTGTCATTAGGTTCGACGAGGTCTGGAATTTGAAACGTATGCATTTTGGCGGCCATCGCTGAGCGTACACCATTATTTGAATCTTCAAAGGCTAAGCATTGTCGTGGATCGACCGCCAGCCGCTGAGCCGCTAAAAGGTAGATCTCAGGATCGGGTTTACCATTAACAACTTCACAACCAGTGGTTAGGCAATCAAAATAGTGATCAAGTTTGGCTAAGCGTAATTTAATGGTAGCGACTTCTTTTTGCGTTGACGTGGCGACCGCGGTAGGAATATTGTGTTGTTTCAGCCACTCCAGCAACTCAATGACGCCTTCTTTGACTGGAATGGGTTGATGTTTAACGACCGCGTCGTAGCCTTTGCGCCATTCTTTGTGCAAACTTGGATAATCAAGCTCAGGACCATAACCAGCTTTTAAACCTTGCTCGATTCCTGCGGCGTTACAGCCAATCACGGATAGGTAAACCTCACGTAGAAAAGGAATACCTACCGTCTGGCATGCTTGTTCAAATACTCTTAAGCACACGCTTTCAGTATCAAGCAGTAGGCCATCCATATCAAAAATAGCAGCGTTATAATTCATAAAAAACCTTTGGGCAGAGTGAAGGAATGATCATTATTTTATGTGATAGCCAACGTCGATATAGCCTTACTACCTGACATTACGCTAGGAGCAAACTCAGGTCTATCTCTGTTATTTTTGGTTATATAAATCATCTGATTAGCCGAGATAGTTGATGACACTTGAGTTATGATAGAGGATGATCCATCTTTCTGTATCGTCGTCGGTCGCTCTAAGTTAAACAACAGCTTTGAGTTATTATTTGGCAATCTTTGGTAGGGTAAACAACATTGAAGTCAATATCAATCAAGCAGTGGATGCCTGGGCTATATCAGCTTAAGCAGTATGAAAAAGTGTGGTTGTTGGATGATGTTCGTGCCGCTTTTTCAGTGGTGGCGGTCGCACTGCCTGTCGCGATTGCTTACGCCCAATTAACCGGAGTCTCGGCGATTGTTGGTCTTTATTCTTGTGTTCTACCGATGATCGTTTATGCGCTATTTGGAACATCACGACAATTGATTGTTGGCCCGGATGCAGCGACGTGTGCTGTGGTTGCTGCTGTGGTGACGCCTCTGGCAGCTGGAGATCCGACTAAGCATTGGCAATTAGTCATCACTATGACAGCGATGACGGGGTTTTGGTGTTTAATTGCTAGCCGCTTTCGTTTAGGCCTTTTTGCTGATTTCTTATCTCGCCCTATCTTACTTGGGCCACTCAACGGGGTCGCTTTAACTATTATCGTTGGTCAGTTAGGTAAAGTCTTTGGCATTAAATATGAACAGCGTTATTTTTTAGAGAGAATCATTGAAGCGCCTCACCGTCTATTAGATTTACATTGGCAGACGGTGCTCGTCAGTATTATGACTTTACTGATTTACTGGTTATCGAAACGTTTTCGGCCCGCATGGCCTGCGGCAATGTTAGCGATTGTTGTTGCTGCCATTTTAGTCTGGTTAACCAAACTCGATCGTTATGGGGTGAGTGTGGTTGGGGTTATCGAAGGTGGTTTACCTATCTTTCAAGCGCCAGCATTTAATATTGGTATCACTCGGGAACTGGTCGTGCCTGCTCTCAATTTAGCGGTGGTGAGCTTTGTCAGCATGATGCTGACCGCACGAAGTTTTGCGGCTAAAAATGGCTATGATATTAATCCAGATAAAGAGTTTCGAGCTCTGGGTTTAGCGAATTTAGCGTCAGCTTTTTCGCAAGGTTTTGCGATAAGTGGCGCGGACTCACGTACTGCTGTCAATGATGCTAATGGCGGTAAATCGCAACTGGTTTCAATCATTGCAGCAGTAGTGATTGGTTTTGTAGCGATTTTTCTTTATCAGCCATTACAGTACATTCCGAGTGCGGCATTAGGAGTCGTCTTGATTATTGCTTCGATGTCGTTGCTTGATCTCAAAGGGGTTTGGGGGCTTAAAAAGCGCAATCGGGATGCTTTTTACCTCTCTTCGATAACTTTGATTGCGGTGCTGGTTGTCGGGGTAATACCAGGCATCACGCTTGCTGTCTTGTTAGGATTGTTCCAATTTTTGCGTGTGGTGATGCGTCCGAGCGATCAATGCTTAGGTTTGGATGAAGATGGCACTATCCGTACCATGGATGAATCTAGCAAAGCAGCTGCGATTCCTGGCCTATTACTGTATCGTTTTAATTCACCATTAACTTATTTTAATGCACCCTATTTCAAGGCACGATTATTAGAAAAGATCGACCAAAGCCCAGATCAGTTGAGCTGTGTCGTGATTGATGCTGTAGCAAGTTTTACTCATTTGGATTTAAGTGTCATGGCGGTATTGGCTGAAACGCAGACGTTACTCAAAAAACGAGGGATTCGTTTAATCCTTGCTGGACGCAAGCGTAGTTTGCGTCAATGGTGTGAAGTAGCGGGCGTGCCGGTTGGAGATGGTGGACTGGTGTTACGTGCAGATATGTATTTGGCGATTAAATTGACGGGTTGTTATCAACATGCTGTTGAAGAAGGTCAAATTCCGACTGTGCAAAAGGAACCTAATCCAGACGATCCACCTAAGCCTATTCCTGAGGTTGCTTAAATAATTAGGCCCGCGATTATGCGGGCCTAAATTTTTTGCTTAGAAGCCTTTAATGTTTTCAGCTTCTAGTTCAGTAAAGTATTTGACCGTTTTGACTTTAAGTTCTTGAGTTGCTGGAGCGTCGCAGACAATCACCGCTTTAGGATGTAATTGTAGCGCTGATACGGTCCACATATGATTCACACAACCCTCAACGGCGGCTTGTAAGGCGAGTGCTTTATTATGTCCGGTGACGAGGATCATCACTTCTTCTGCATCTAACAAGGTACCGACACCAATCGTTAGCGCATATTTAGGTACTTGTGAGATATCACCATCAAAGAAGCGTGAGTTAGCAATACGAGTATCTTCAGTCAGCGTTTTTATCCGGGTACGTGAAGAGAGTGACGACGCGGGTTCGTTAAAAGCAATATGCCCATCATTACCGACACCACCCATAAACAGATTAATTTTACCGTAAGATTTAATTTTATCTTCGTAGCGTTTGCATTCCAGCTCATGGTCGTCAGTGTTACCGTTTAACAAGTTAATATTCTGTGGCTGAATATCAATATGATTAAAGAAATTATTGTACATAAAAGAGTGGTATGACTCAGGATGGTCTTCAGCAATACCAATGTACTCGTCCATATTAAATGTCACGACATGTTTAAAGCTGACTTCACCTGCTTGGTACAATTCAATTAATGCTTTGTAAGTGGCTAGAGGTGTGCCTCCCGTTGGTAGTCCAAGCACAAAAGGGCGATCTGCCGTAGGTTGGAATGCATTGATACGTTTTGCGATATGTGCCGCAGCCCATTTACCGACCTGTGCCGCTTGTTGTAATGGAATTAATCTCATTGGTTACCCCTAATTATAGTCATTGATCCCCTGCGACTTGGAGTAGTTATGGTGTGAAGTCTGGCCCACCCATTTCTCTCAGTGCTCTGGATACGGTGTTAATCACATTAATTTTCATTATAAAATAAGTTATTGGTTACGGCTATGCTTTGGGTCAAAGTTTTTTGTTTTAGGGGGAGAGATTGCCGTTTGTCAGCCAATACATGCCTTTGCTATCAATTGATATCAACGGTTTTGGTTGATTTCAGACCATGTCTAACAGAAAAAATTTACAGGGTAAATTAAGTCTTTTCATTTTAGCTATTACGCTAGGCGAAGCGGTAGTGTCGATATTTAGAGTGAACGAGTGGCAAGAAGTTGTTCGGTTATCCATACTAAAGAAAACAGTACTCAAGGGAGTTACCGCGATGAAAAATGAACTTGAATCAAGCAAAATACTGCATGCTTACGAAAAAGTGATGGAATACGGGACACCGACAGAGTTTGGTAAAATTTATGAAGGCATAGAGGCATTTTCTGACTACGATGGATACACAGTGTATCTACGAGGCAATGGTGTTGAGCTTAAAGTCGGTTTCCATAACACGTATCATTTGGAGTATGACCAAGAGCATCTACGCGATAGTTTTCTGAAAAAAATTGCGCTATTGACTAAATAAGCGCTCTTTTCTCAAGCCACCGGATGCCATCATAAGATGATACAGCCAGCTGATTTTCGTCTTGGTGATATGGAACCTTTTATAAAACAAAGCCCCAAGCAGAAGTAGGCTAGGGGCTTTGGGAGAAAGATTCATTGGATTAAAAAACCAACCGCTAATGTAGCGTTTAAGTTATCAAGCGCAAGGCATAGACCGTAGAGCTGTGACTTAACACGCACTACAGGCTTAATTTAATTCCCGACTTGGCATCACCGAGCATCGGTAATGATTAATCTTCTTCAACTAAGCTTGGTTCATCATCAGTATAATCATCCGACGCATCGGGCTTATTACGTCCATTTAGGGTATGGAAGCGTTTACGACCACGTGATAGACGGACATACTTCATCCAAACTCGCTCGATCTTACTGCTCGCTAGTTCTGGATTGGCTAGTACTTCAACAAAATGTTGTTCTTCAGCGTTTTCTGGGACTAGCTCACCGGATTCAAGGCCGAGCATCGTATCTCCGTAAAGGATCAGCAGTTCTTCTTCACCTAAAGTGAAGTCACCAGACTTGGCAAAACCGCGGGGAAATTTTTTGGTATCGTAAAAACGTTTTTTACCGTGACGAAAGACTGTTTCAGACATATCAACCTCGTGTGAATACGCGGAGTACTTAAAAGTATTTTTGGCTCTATTTTCCAGTGATACGGCGTATCTCTGAGGCCATTTAGGTACACCACTACTTAGCTGTGGATTACGGCGAAAGTTAGGCGCAAACTCTGGAAAAGAAAAACAAAAATTTTTTATCGTCATAATTGTCGTTCCTTGTTAATCTTCGCTGGTCATTGCAGAGGATTCAATAATGGATGTAAAAGTCTTTCGTACTTTTCTTGAACTGGCTAAAGTCCGTCATTTTGGACGGGCAGCGGAGAATCTTTATTTGACTCAAGCCGCTGTTAGCGCTCGAATCAAACAGTTAGAAAATTATTTTGATGCGCAACTTTTTAGCCGAGATCGAAACAACATTAAACTGACATCCGCTGGCGAGCGATTGGTCGGTTATGCTGAAGTCATGGTTGCGACATTACAGCAAGCTAAACTTGAGCTCTCTTTAGAGAGCGGTAAGGCGCTACAGTTAACATTAGGTGGGACACCTAACATATGGGATGCGTATCTGCAAAACTGCCTAAGCGCGGTTACCGATGCGTTTAGTGGCTATGGTTTTAAAGCTGAAGTGATGGGGCGAGAGCAGCTGAACCGTCAGTTACTTGAACGTACCCTAGATATGGCGTTTGCCTTTGATCAAATTAAAGCGGATGAGCTGCAATGTAAAAAGGTTGCGGACTTAGTCTTAGTCTTGGTGTCAACTCGACCAGATACCGCAGACAGTGTTTTTGAGAATCACTATGTTTACGTTGACTGGGGAATGCGTTTTGCCTCAGAGCATGCCGACAGACATCCTCGTGCTCCTGCGCCCTTCCTACGTACCTCAACGGCGCGTATTGCTTTAGATTTTATTTTAGAGAAAGGGGGAAGCGCTTACTTACCAGCATCGGTAGTTGCGCCTTTCATCCAGTCAGGACAATTATATCGTGTGGCAGCCGTTGCCGATTGGTATTGGCCAATTTACCTGAGCTATCGAAAAAATAGCTCATCGATCGACGCTATTCTACAGGTTGAGCAATTGGTGCAAAACATCGATCCGTTGACGGCGTACAGTTTGCAAAAAGCGGCTGAATTAAACGAAACCGAAACGGATAGTGATTAGCCGAAGGTCAACGAGCCTAGAGAGTGACGGCACAACATTCAGAGCCGTTAGTGATGGTTCGCGGTGAAGAAAAGTAAAAAGGGTAAGCTGAACTTACCCTTTTTACTGAATCGAACGATTTACTTAGTGTAAGACTGAGCAATATTATCGATACGCTCGTTTGCGCGTGCTGCCTCTTCTTGTGCAGCGAGAGCCGCATCAGTTAGCGATGCATTTTCACTTTTCAGTGCTGCAATTTGGCTATTGAGTTGGCTGACTTGGTTGTTTAACTGATCGATCTTGGTTGTCGTTGCTTCGTCAGGACCTGATGCACAACCAGCTAGAAGAAGTACAGAAGACGCTGCAGCTGCAAGTAACATTTTGTTCATATTGAACTCCTTGTTGATATTTATCAAATACGCCCTATACATTATTGTTCACTTGACCCTGGCGATCCTATCCTGCTTTGAGGCTAGCATGGTGTTGGCAAGACAAGTTGAAACCAGTTGCACAACGTATGCTCATGGGATGGAACTTATCTTTCCGTCTACCAGCTTGCTTCAGGTTATCCGGATAGGCATTGACCAATCGCCTAGGTGTATACCATATAGTAGCGAGTTAAAGTGTAGACACTATTTTCATTCACGACTATAGATTAAAAGTCAAAATAACCCAAAATTTTATACCTTAATCAATTGTTTGGGCTTTGCCTCAATGTTTTATGGTTTTTAGATGGCCTAAAACACAGAATATTTTATGCGATTGCTATCTATAGCGGGCATATTCAAGTTATTATGGGGCTTAATACCGAGTCTCTACTTGACACTGTCATCAGAGGTTGAAAGCCGCATTTTGCTTTATCACAGAGCCTAGATCTAGGCGGATTGAAGGAAGCGTCATTTCGTTAACCGTCGTTACAAGTGATTTGGTATACTACGTTTGATGTTTTGTTGGCTGCCTACTTTTCAGGCGGCATCATTTTTATTGGAGAATCCTTTGCAGTTTAAAGAATTAGGCCTAGACAATCGCTTATTAAAAACATTAGCACATTATGACTTTAAGCAAGCGACCGATATCCAGCGACAAGCTATTCCTGTTGCAATGGCAGGTAAAGATCTATTGGCTTCGTCGAAAACGGGTTCGGGGAAAACGTTAGCCTTCTTGCTTCCAATGCTGCATAAAGCGCTAAAAACCAAAGCGTTATCTGCACGTGACCCTCGTGGCGTTATTTTGGTCCCTACGCGTGAGTTAGCAAAACAAGTTTATAGTGAGTTGCGTTCTGCATTAGCGGGATTAAGTTACACGGCAACCTTGATCACTGGAGGTGAGAACTTCAATGACCAAGTGAATGCCTTGCGTCGAGGCCCCAAATTTATTGTTGCGACCCCCGGGCGTTTAGCGGATCACCTTGAGCATCGTTCTCTCTTTTTACAAGGATTGGATACGCTGATTTTGGATGAGGCTGATCGGATGTTGGATCTTGGTTTTGCACCACAGTTACGACATATTCATAATGCTGCTAAACATCGTCGTCGCCAAACGTTAATGTTTTCTGCCACGCTAGATCATGCGGAAATGAACACTATTGCGCATGAGATGTTGAATGATCCTAAACGGATTGCGATTGGTTTATCCAATGAGCAGCATAAAGACATTCGCCAACGTTTTTATTTGTGTGATCACTTGGATCATAAAGAAGCGTTATTGGATCGCATTTTAAAAGATGCGGAGTATCGACAAGTGATCATTTTCACGGCAACCCGTGCAGATACTGAACGCTTAACGAATAAACTGAATGAGCAAAATTTAAAAGTTGTTGCGCTCAGTGGTAGCCTCAATCAGGCTCAACGTAATACGATCATGAGTCAATTTGAACGCGCAGTATTTAAGATCTTAGTCACGACCGATATTGCTTCTCGAGGATTAGACATTGCGAATGTTACACATGTGATTAACTTTGATATGCCAAAGCATACGGAAGAGTATGTACACCGCGTAGGTCGTACTGGTCGTGCTGGTAATCAAGGTGATGCAATTTCTTTGGTTGGCCCTAAAGATTGGGACAGCTTTAAACGAGTGGAAGCATTTTTACAGCAAGACATTCAGTTTGAAGTATTGGAAGGTTTGCAAGGTAAGTTTACTGGTTTACGCCCTCGTCAGCCGCTGAATAAAACTACGGTTGCAACCGGTAAAGTTAAAAAACAGGCTAAAAAATTGCCTCAAAAACCCGTGAAACGCGATAAAAGTTTTTATCAGAATGTTGCGGTGGGTGATTCGGTCTTTATTCCGAAAAAGAAAACAGCGCCTAAGCCTGATGACGAATAACGCTACTCACTTTATTATATTGTTCAAGCAGTCAAAGCGGTCTTAGTTAGCAAGAGCCAAAACAAAAAGCGCCCTCATTACTGAGTGGCGCTTTTTTTAATCAAGCCTTGTGAGCTTAGAATATTAAGTGTGCTACACCGACGATAACTGGTAGTGTGATCAGAGTCCGGAGAATAAAGATCACAAACAACTCAAGAATATTGACAGGAATTCGGCTACCTAGCAGTAATGCACCGACTTCAGACATATAGATAAGCTGAGTTACTGACATCGCCGCAATCACAAAACGAGTCATTTCGTTATCGATTGACGCTGCTAAAATTGCAGGGATAAACATATCCGCGAAGCCAACCACAATCGTTTGTGAGGCTTGCACCGCCTCTGGTACACCTAACAATTCCAAATAAGGTACGAAAGGCTGGCCAAGGATCGCAAAAACAGATGTGTATTCTGCGATGATCAAAGCGACCGTACCCAACCCCATCACGACCGGTAAGACACCAAATACCATATCTACGGCATTACGAACACCTTCACCAAAGACCGACTTTACCGATTTTACTTGTGCGGCTTTTTCTAGTGCGAGTGACATTCCCCAAGAGAATGCACTGTGTTCTTGTGGGATAGCATCGGCATCTTTATGTGGTTTAGTACCATCAATGAACTCATCTTTCTTCAAACTGAGTGGTGGTAGACGAGGAATAATCACCGCGGCAACAAAACCAGCCAAACAGATAGCGCCATAGAAAGGTAAAAACAGATGTTCTAACTGTACTTGTGCTAGTACCACCAAACTAAAGGTAATAGAAACAGCAGAGAAGGTTGTGCCAACTACTGCAGCTTCACGTTGAGTGTAGAATTTATCTTCATACTGTTTGCTGGTCAGCAAGATACCGACACTGCCATCACCAAGCCAAGAAGCAGTACAGTCAATCGCACTGCGTCCAGGTAGGTTAAACAAAGGGCGCATGACACGGCTGAGTAGACTTCCCATCAGTTCCAATAAACCAAAGTTTAATAACAAGGGAAGGAGTAAACCGGCAAAAATGAATACTGAAAATAAAGTCGGCAGTAAGCCTTCTAAGACTAATCCACCTGTGTTCTCTTCCCAAATCAGCTCTGGACCGACTTTAAAAAAGGTCATTAATATTGCAGCCCCACCAATCACACGAACGGTGAGCCAAACCCAACTAGGATTGAATAAATTGTTGAGGAAAGGGGAGTTAACAATCACTCGGGGTTTAAAGAGCTTGGTGGCAACCGAAGCAACGGACATAAAAGTGACAATGACCGTAATGATGTTCACTAAGTAATCACCGAATAACGCTTGTATTGATTTCGCTAATACGGCAACAGGGATTGTCAAACCACCATTGTAGTAAACGGGTGCCATAAACAGGAACACACCAATTAATGATGGGATGAGGAACATCCACAGACTGGCAGCAGGGATATTCTTCTCCTGCGTTGGTAAAGTTTGAGAGTTATCTTGCATTGCTTTTCCTGTTTACTGCTGTTTAATTAAGGCCATCCATTGGCATATTAATTCACTAAACATCCCTATTTAATCAATGTGCGCAGAATAACTATTTTCCACCTTGCTTGCAATACTATTCAATAAATGGGGTTAGTTATTCAATCGTTTGCGCTGTTGAAAAAACAGATAACAGTGAATTGTTTTGTTATTGTTGCATTGGTTAAATTATTGTTTAAGTGGGCTGTGCTGTTTTTGTGATTTGCAACACTGTTTTGTCGTGTTCGATGAGAGTAAAGAAAACCCTTATTCTTGAAATTTCATCAATAATGCATTGAATAATAAAAAGAAATAAGGGTCTTAGTCGTTAGGTTTTTTAAAATCAAGATAATGTGGAATGCGATTTAATTAATCATTGGTTGGGGTTTGTTTTGCTAAACTATCTTTTAATGCGTCGGAAAATGTAGCATAAAGATTCTGCTCACCAATTAGCTCTGTTATGCCTGAACGATGCAATTTTAGTGTCACGCGAGAGTTTGCTCCGGAAATCAGTACTTGAACCTGTTTTTTATGGAAGCGCTTGATCATCGCTTCCAGCGTTTGCAACGCAGTGATATCCATAAAAGGCACCCATTTTAAGCGAATGATTAAAATGCGTGGTGTTTCTTGGATATTACTCATCACATGTTCGAAGTTTTCTGCGGCAGCAAAGAAAAAAGGGCCTTCTAGAGCATACACCGCAATATCACGTGGTAATTGAGATAATCCATGCTCTGCAAGTTCTTGAGTTAAATCTGGGCTTGTACTTGCTTTCACTTCGACACTGGAGGCCATGCGTTTGACAAAATGTAAGGTCGCGATGATCACCCCGATATTAACCGCCACCACTAAGTCTGCGAATACGGTCAGTGTAAAAGTGATCAGCAAAATGGCCACATCTGCCTTTGGAGCTCGTTTAATTAATTTAATGAAGTGTGGCGCTTCGCTCATGTTCCAAGCCACGACAAATAAAATAGCACTCAACGTTGCTAAAGGAATATTGACTGCTAGTGGCGCTAAGACTAATAGAATGACAACGAGAGTCAGAGAGTGGATGATGCCAGATAACGGGCTATTACCACCATTACGCACATTGGTAGCGGTACGAGCGATAGCGCCTGTTGCCGCAATACCTCCAAAGAGCGGAGCGACAATATTTGCCATGCCTTGACCCACTAACTCTTGGTTAGAGTCATGTTTAGTGCCTGTCATTCCATCGGCGACCACGGCAGAGAGTAGCGATTCAATGGCCCCAAGCATGGCGATAGCAAAAGCTGGGCCAATCAGTGATAACATTTGGCTAAAAGTGATGCTGGGTATTGAAAACTCCGGTAGACCTTGCGGAATACCGCCAAAAGCAGAACCAATGGTGCGAACGCCATCAAAACCAATTGTATATTGAAAGACAGTGACGACAACCAAAGCCAATAATGGCCCCGGAACTTTACTTAACTTCGGAAGTTTTGGTCCCCAGATAACCAGCGCAAGTGAAAAGAGTGCCAGTAGGGTGGTCGTAAAATCTAGGCTCGGTAAAGCATAGAAAATGGCGATAAGTTTTTGGTGAAAGTGCTCGCCCGTAATCGTCGGTAAACCAAAAAATTCTTGCCATTGTCCAATCCAAATGATCACCCCAATACCGCTGGTAAAGCCAACGATAACCGGATGAGGGATGTAGCGAATAATACTCCCCAGTTTAGCAAGACCAAGGACGAGTAATATCACACCAGCCATCATGGTCGCGATTTGCAGCCCAGTAATACCATATTGAGCCACGATGCTGGCTAAAATAACAATGAATGCGCCTGTTGGGCCGGCGATTTGTACTCGCGATCCCCCAAATAAAGAGACTATTAATCCAGCAATGATCGCTGTATAAATGCCTTGTTCAGGTTTGACGCCTGAAGCAATAGCAAATGCCATAGCTAAAGGCAGGGCGACCACACCGACAATCACACCAGCACTGATGTTTTTTATCCACTGATTGGGTTTGAGTAACCCAGCTTTGTAAGAATCATAAATGGCAAACATGGATCATCACCTCAGAAAAAGAAGGGAGAAATAGAGACGCGGAGGATTCTACGCTCATTTACCTGTCTGTAAAGGTTGAGGCTGGCCGACTCGGTGTTAATGGTTCACGTTGTTTGGGGATAGTGGTTGAGCATGTATGCAAGCGCGCTTATAATCTCTCCAGTTGTTCAAAATTGATACAAAATAGAAATGGAGTTTGTCATGATCAATAAACGTTTTTTTAAAACTAAGAATGAAGTGGAAGTTACTTTTGAACTTGAGGCCCCTCAAGATGCTGAGCGCGTAGATATTGTCGCTGATTTTTTAGATTGGCAACCTCAAGCCATGAAAAAAAGTGCAAAATCAAATGTATATAAGTTTAAAGCTCGTTTGCCTAAGGATGCAGAATTCCAATTTCGTTACCGACTGAATGAGCAGCAATGGCTCAATGATGCACAAGCGGATCATTATGTTGCCAATGAATTTGGCGAGGATAACTGTCTTGTACGCACTTATGAACCAGCCACTCATTAATTCAGATAGATGCTTTTCGCTGCCGGCGGTTGTTTAGTTAGTGCCAACACCGATCCTGAGAATTCGATGATGTCATAAAGTCGTTGTTGCATTAAGCGTTGTATCCACTAGATGCATAGCTTGGCGCAACAGCGAACTTATCATCGATAAAGAGTAGCGATAAACCAAACTTTTTTATTATGGCCTAGAGACGTCTGTTCCCTAGAATTCGCTTTTTGTCAGTCGATTAATTCAACTTTAATCAATAACTTTTCATAAATAAGCACACTTTTACTGATTATTTACCATACAAAAGGTGACTTTTTGGCGAGAAAGTCTTACTCTTTTGTCTCTTTTAACAGTACCAACGGGTTAAATTGTGCTATCCAAGTCTCTTTTTTTGCGCTTCTCCGCTTTATCTAAACGTAAGAAAGTCTCTGTCATCGGTTTACCTCTGCTCGCGTTGGCCGCTATTTCATCTTCAATCAACTCTACGACCTATTCGAAAAAGGTTACTTTATCTGTCCCCGAATCGCACATTGTAGAAACGATTATTGCGGATGCGAGTGAAGCCAAAGTGGCTTATCCCGATTATGAATACCAAATTAAATCCGGCGATAATTTAAGCACTATTTTTAATCAGCTTGGATTCCGGTACCAAGATCTAATGAAAATTATGGAGACAGATTTAAACTATCTGGCTCTCGATACTTTGCGTCCGGGTAATATTTTACGCTTTTGGAAATCCCCAGGTAGCCAAGATCTTGCTAAAATGGAACTTGAATTTAACGTTGTCAAACGTGCGGTTTATACACGCCTCGATGATGGTAATTACGATTTTGCTGAGGTTGAAATTCCTGGTCAATGGCGAGAATTTGCCATGATTGGCGAAATACAAGGCAGTTTTTCTCAGTCTGCGAACCAAGTTGGTTTAGGGAGTGCAGATATTGATCAGATCGTGTCACTGCTTAAAGATAAAGTAAATTTTGGTCGCGATCTTCGCGCTGGTGATCGTTTTGAAGTGGTGTTATCACGTCAGTTTGTCGGTGAAAAATTGACTGGGAACCGAGAGATACAAGCGATCAAACTTTACAATCGTGGCAGTGAGATTACCGCCTATCTTTATAAAGATGGTCAGTATTACGATAAAGATGGGCAAAGCTTACAGCGAGCTTTTCAACGTTATCCCACCACCAGCCAATGGCGGATGTCTTCTGGATTTGATCCTAATCGTCGCCACCCTGTAACGGGACGTATCGCGCCACACAATGGTACGGATTTTGCCGCGCCAACTGGCACCCCTGTTGTTGCCACTGGTGATGGTGTTGTCGTGATGACGCGTAATCATCCTTATGCAGGTAATTATATTACTATCCAGCATGGTAGTACTTACATGACGCGTTATTTGCATTTGAGTAAGATTTTAGTGAAAAAAGGGCAAAAGGTTACTCGTGGTCAACGTATTGGATTATCGGGTGCAACAGGACGGGTAACCGGACCACACATTCATTATGAATTGATCGTTAGAGGTCGCCCTGTGGATCCAATGACAGCTAATATTCCGATGGCGAATTCTGTTCCTAAGCAGGATATGGCCAACTTTATTGCCCGTCGTAATGAGTTAGACCGTTTATTGGCCCAACAAGACAGTATGCTCGCGGCAAGCAAGGCTGGATCGGATTCTGATAGTTAACGATTAGGCCATTCGATTCAATCAATGAACGGCCATTGCCCTAATCAATAGCTAACAATCCCCCCAAGTGGTTTCATTACAGCTTGGGGGGATTATTTTGTAAGTAGTTCACCATCGCCAGTGGTTGCTGAGGCTTGGAAAAATAGTAACCTTGGATTGCATCACAACCCATTTCATATAATTTGGTTAACTCGTGTTGGTTCTCTATTCCTTCAGCAATTAAGTCAACATTCAACTGTTTCGCGAGTTGAATGATTAAGCTAATCACATGCTCCGAGGTTTTATTTAATAACAAGTTACGGATAAACGTGGCATCAATTTTTATGCAGTCAATTGGATAGCTATGAATGTAGTTTAAACTCGAATAGCCAGTGCCAAAATCATCCAGCGCAATTTTAAAACCTAGCGCTCTTAGTTGATGTAAACGCTCAGAGACTTGATCAGTTTGAGTCAGTAAGACGCTTTCAGTCATTTCAATAATGAACTCTGAAGGATGGAATCCATACTGTTGAATGATTAAGTTGAGATGATTTAAATAGTGAGAGGAACGAGCAAACTCATGGGCAGAGCAGTTGATACCTAAAGTGACTTTGTAGTTCAGCCCAGTTTCTAATACTCGTTTTGCTTGGCAAGCCAACTCGATAATTCGCTCACCAAGTTCAATTATTAACCCTGATTGTTCGGCTATCTCAATGAATTCTAAAGGAGAAATTGTACCGAGTTGTTTGTTTTTCCAGCGAGCCAAGACCTCAAAATAAGACCAGTGAGATTGATTGCGATAAACGATCGGTTGGATTTCGACATAGATTTCTGAGTGTTCAGTTAATGGGCTTTCAAGCTCTGCTCGTAACCCACTCACAATTTGGGTTCGGCGATAATAGTAATCATTTAAATGTGTGTCATAGCAACGAACTTGTTGTAGGCTGTGTTTTTTACAATCCATCAACGCCAGACTTGCATTGAGAATCAATTGATCCGCCGTCATGGGTGGTGCTGATTTTTTCGCAATGCCGATACTCAAACGAATTTTAATGTGGTGTTGAGTGTCTCGATAACCCTGATTCAATGTATCGATGATCAATTGACAAATTTTAAGTGGGTCATTGGAAAAAGTAATAAAAGCAAACTCATCTCCCGCTATTCGGAAAACTTGGTTCTGTTTATTGACATAGTGAAAGATAACATTAGCAACAAACTTAATTACTTGATCGCCGATGTAATGGCCGTATAGGTCATTAATCGATTTAAAATTATCAATATCCAGATAAGCGAGAGTGAATGATTGATAACTATTTTCCACTAAATATTCCAGTCGCTCAGATAAGTAATCACGGTTAAAAAGATTGGTTAGGTTGTCATGAGAAATTTCATAACTCAGTTGTTGGGCTAAGCTGTCAAAGCGCTGGTTTAGCCATTGATGGATAAGATGATGGCGAATAATACGGGCAACAACACAATGAAACTCAATTTCCGCCTCTAGTGCCGCTGGGAATTCATGAAAAGTCGATAGAAGCATGCCTAGTATATCGCCGTTATCAGCGTATATCGGAACACCGATATAGGTGATGACTGCGTCATGATAGAGCAAATGATTATCGTGAAATGGCCGATGATGTTGATCGTTATAAACCACATACGCCTGCTTGCATCTAATTAACTGCTCATAAAAGCTCCCTTTGAGTGAGTAATCGCAGGTAACAGGATGAGACGTTTTACCTGCGTAGCTCAATGTCCTACCTTTATAAAGCGATTTATCCACTTCTATCAAATAAGTCGCCCAAGAATTCGAGTTGGTATGTAATACATGGACTGAACGTTGATAAATATCTGATCTATCGAGTAAAAGGAGTTCATTTATGAGGTTAAGACTCGTTGCACTTTGAGTCAAAACGCTGGTTGCTACCATAGTTTTTTTCGCCTTTATATATCCTAATGATTACCGTGATTCCTCTTATTTTTAAATGAAAAAGCATTCACAGCATTTGATTGCAACTTATTAACTATGGATGAGGATCGGCTATTTTTCCACTGTTGCTAGCAAGGGAGCGATGACCTCATCGTCACGAATCAATAAGTAAAGAATGAACGATGGTGAGAAGCGGATTACGGCACTATATCGAACGACATTACCTAACCTTCGCATCTTGAAGTGACTTGGGTATAATCACCGGACTCAACTTATAGGAAATATCATGCAACAGAATCAATTTGAGGCTCTAGTAAAAAGCCTTTGTCAATGGTCAACGCTTCCACAAGTGCTTGACGCGCTCAAACAGTCTGATGATCAAGACATTGCTGATACGGCTGCGTCATTGACGGGTCAGTTTGCTCTTGCTGAGGTCGACGGAGAAGCGCGGATTTACCATGTTACGACAGAGATTGATGAGCAAGAGCAAGAGCAGGAGTTTGTGGAGCATGTGATGAATGAAGGCGACGAGGTAATCAAGTTTATCGCTTGGTTTTTTGATTCTCAGTTTTCAGTCAAACACAAAGAGACTTATCAAGCTGCAGGAAAAACCTATCAGCAGCCCAAATGCACTAGTTAGTAATTTTACAACATAAAAGTGTGATATATGCCTTGTTTTGGTTTAATGTTATGCTATCATAACCTTGTTCGGTAATTTAATTACATTTAGAGGTGGGTTATGGGTAACGATTTAGGTTCAGCCTACATTGGTCAACTTATCGCCAAGCAGATGATGCACGAAGCATTGTACGGTAAAGTAAAACCTAAGAAGAAATCTTTCATTAAAACAGTATGGAAGAAGCTCAGCAAATAATCTGAGTATAAAGAATATAAAAAAGCCCTGAGTGAATCAAACTCAGGGCTTTTGGCTATTTCTTCGCTAATGAAATAACGTTATTGAGCGGCTCATCTTGTAATGAACCGGTTTGAGGATGTTCAAGTAACCAAGTCTGCAGCGCGTCATAGCCTCCGATATATTGACCATCTAACCATATTTGCGGGACAGTCACTGGAGTTTTAGCACCAATGATGGCTTTAACTTCGGGGATCATTCGATAGAGAGCGGCGCTGTTTTTTACGACATCAAAATATTGAAAACGAATGCCAGCTTCTTGTAAGGCTAGCTTGGCTTTTTGACAATATGGACAAGAGGCTTTGCCATAAACAATATTGCCTTGTAAGGTCTCACGTTGTGCTGATTGCTCGATCACTGCTTGTACAAGAACCCCTCGATTGAGTGCTGCACCTTGGCTGATGATTTTACCTTCGACAATCACAATAGGAGCGTGCCAAGCACCGTATTTTAGTGGTTCCCACCAGTGACTAAGCCAATCTTTGCTTTGTAAATTAATTTCAATGCCTGCCAGTTCATTAGCAAAAGTATCTTCAAGAATATCCTGAGTTAGTGTGCATTCACCGCAGGGAATATTGACTTTAAACGGTCCAAATTGACCGGCCCACCGGTATAGGGTGATATTGATTGGTGTCGCCATAAGTAACCTCGACGGTAACAAGAGAAGTGAGTCATTGGCCTTATCTTTAAAAGTGGCTTAGCAATGACTCTTGGTAAGTATATAAGAATTTTTGTTAGTTTTGAGAGTTTATCGTCGGAAAGATAGAGCCCACCGATGGAGGATGCGTATTTAACAGGTTATGGGGGGAAGGGACTAGAGCGTGGCAATGAAAAGGGCCAAGCGGAGCTTGGCCAAAAAGGACAGTATGCAATGGAGTTTATGAAACATTAAAAATCGTAACGTAATCCAAAACGTAGAGTATCTTCACTCTGAGTCTCAACGCCATTAACGACAACATCGTCAAGATTGTTCAGTTTATAGGAGATGTAGCTACGTAAAGCAGAGTTGAATTGGTAATAAGCGGCAAGTTCGAAGAAATCGGCGCTATCTGTCTTGTTTCCAGAGATTTTATCTTCACTTTTGCCGTAAACGCCTTTCAACGTCATCTGCTTGTTTAACTTATAAGCGGCGGCAAGTTCTAGAGCATTAAATTCACTATTGGCTTTATCATCATTATCACCAAAAGAGTAAGTCGCTCCTAACGATAATGCATCAAGCTTATAGCCTACGCCGAGTAACCATTGATTTTGTTTACCTTTACCGACACCATTATCGCCAGCTGAGTAGGCTGCACCAAGGTCCAGTCCGATAGGTAAAGAATACAATCCAGAAATACCATATAAATCAGCATTATCTTTACTATTAGCGGCATAGGTTGCTTGCAGATTAAGTGCATCGAATTGACCACGATACGCAATCACACTGTCTGTTTTATCAGAGGCTGAGGTAATGTACTGTTGGATCCCTGAAAACTCGGTGGTATCGGTGAGATTAGAAATTTGTACCGCTGCCATGTCCTGTTTACCGAATGAAATATCACCGACATTGGTTGCAAAACCAGCATACATGTAGCGATTTTTAAACTCTGAGGTTCCGGTATTCTGTTCCGCTTCGTAAAAAGCAAATCCTCTTAGGTCATCGGCAACTTGAGTTGAGCCTCTTACATTCAGACGAGCACGCGTACTATCTTTCATCGTCCCATCTATTTCTGCGCCTTTATCACCGATAAAATCACCACGGAATTCAACGCGGCCACCAATTCTCAACTCCGTGCCATCAGCGCTATAAACGGTTGCGGCTAAAGATGATCCTGAGACCAATGCGGCGAGAATGGCGGTTGTCACTGCTGCTTGTTTCATTATTATTACCCTATTTAGTAAATTGAGCTTCATGCTCTATGGTTGGTTTGAGAGTAAGGTAGAACGTTTAAATGACGATTTGATTGCTCAAATGTGACGATTACATTTTGTTTTTATGGAAGAAAAAAGACTCGACCATGTTTTCATTTGCTTTTATTGCAGACGGGAAGTGAAGGCATTCATATGGTGTTTTTGATTTTTATCTTTCGATGAAAGCTTGGCGATTTTTTAAGATAGGTTACACTTTGTGCTCACTCATTATTCAAGGACGAGCGATGAACGCGATACGCTATGAACAACAATTGGTTTACCCATCAAAGATACTGTGTGTCGGGCGTAACTATGTAGAACACATCAAAGAGCTCAATAACTCGTTACCAGAGCAAATGGTGGTGTTTAATAAACCCAACAGCAGTATTGCAAAACAATTACATGCCTATCATCAAGAAACCTTGCACTACGAAGCGGAGATTTGTTTTCTTATTCGTAATGGCGATTACGCAGGTGTGGGACTTGGACTGGATTTAACCAAGCGAACTTTACAATCTCAGCTCAAGCAAAAGCAGCTACCTTGGGAGAGGGCAAAAGCGTTCGATGGCTCGGCTGTCTTTAGCCGTTTTATTGATTTAACCGGCATCGATATCGCTACTTTACAGTTAGAGCTATACATTAACTGTGTGCGAGTACAATGTGGTGGTGTTGCGCAGATGATTTTCTCTCCCGCGCAGATTTTAACGGACCTTCAATCTTATACTAGTTTGCTGGATAACGATGTGGTGATGACGGGAACGCCACAAGGGGTTGGTGAAGTGCATCGGGGTGATGTTTTTCTCGGCCGTTTAAAATCTGCCGACCAAACTTTAATTGAAGTGGAATGGTTGGCTGAATAGCTTCCTCAATAGCAATGTCGCTGGCTTTAAGATAGAATTCGCGACTTTGTGCTGCTATTGAGCGATGATAATGATTGATATGACTATTTTACCGCTGTACCTCACCGCGGTAATTGCGTTGCTGTTAATACCGGGCCCTGACATGTTATTAATTGCCAGCTCAAGCTTGAGTTATGGGCGTAAAGTCGGCGTATTTGCTAGCTTAGGCAATGCGACCTCAGGCGTTATTTTAACCTTGCTCGCTGCCCTTGGTGTTTCGGCTATGGTGGCGATGAGCCCAATCGCCCTCACTGTGTTACAAGTGTTAGGTGCAGGCTATTTATTGAAAATGGGCGTTGATTGTCTGCGCAGTGGCGCGAGTGATGCTCCTCATCTTGCTCAAGGGAACGCACTAAGTAGTACTTTTTATCAACGAGCTTTGGTCAGTAACTTACTTAATCCTAAGGCATTGGTATTTTTTGTGATGTTTTTACCACAGTTTGTGTCGAGCAATGTCCCCGCAAGTTCCGGTGAACAAATGTTAATCTTGGGGATTGTACTCAATATCTGTGGGTTACTGTTTAATTTACTGCTGGTAGGTTTAGTCGGCTGGGGCGGACATGTCTTGCTTGAGAATGCCAAGTTTCGTTTATATCAGCACAAATTGATGGGTGGGATCTTTTTCTTACTCGCCTTATGGATGTTGAGTGATCTACTGCTTAGTTTTATGCCAAGCTGACAGCCAATCACACGGCATTATTTTAATGCACCCTCGCTGAATTGAGCATCAAGCGAGGGTATCTGCTGTTACACTAAACTACTTTGATGCTCGCTGATCAGCAATGCCATTTGTTCTTCGGTGCGTTGTTCTGCATCAGCAAAACTTTCCTCTGCGCTAAACGTTCCAACCACTTCATAGTAGCATTTGAGTTTAGGCTCGGTGCCTGACGGACGAACAATCACTCTTGCGTCATCTTGTAAATGATAAATCAGAACATCACTACTTGGCCAAGTGAGCGGCTCTGTCGTGCCGTCTTGATGATAACGAACGGCGAGTTTTAAATCATCGCAGCTGATCACAGCACGACCGGCAATGGTATGGGGAGGGTTCGCTCGTAGATGATCACCTATGGGTGGCGTATCTGGCGCGAGAGCAATACTGCGCTGCGCAGTAATGTATAAACCGTGTTGACGATATAACGTCTCTAATTGATCCCAAATAGTTTTACCTTGGCTATACAGTTCTGCCGCGAGTTGGGCAAAGGCCACCATAGCGGACAAGCCATCTTTATCCCAAACGCTATTACCGACGGTGTAACCTAAGGCTTCTTCATAAGCAAACAAGAATGGATGCTGCTCTGATTGCTTCGCCATTGCCACATTAGTTAACCATTTAAAACCTGTCAGTGTTTGGTAATAAACCGCGCCATGAACGGCAGCAATTTTACTGAGTAGGCTAGAAGAGACGATGGTATTTCCGACTAATGGGGCTTGATGCGCGGTATGACGGAGCAGGTAATCGCCGAGTAATGCACCGACTTGATCGCCCGTCAGCATTTGATATCCGCCTTCAGGTTTCGCCACGGCAACCGCGAAACGGTCGGCATCGGGATCATTGGCGCAGGCAAGCTCGGCATTCACCGATTCGGCTAAGGCTATGACTCTGTCCATAGCGCCGGCTTCTTCGGGGTTAGGGAAGTTAACCGTCGGGAAGCTACCATCGGGTTCGCGTTGCTCTTTGACACTCAGTACCTTATTAAATCCGGCGTCAGCGAGCAGGGTTTCTGCCATTTCGGCACCGACGCCGTGCATGGCGGTATAAGCGATGGTCACACTAGACGGATCGGTGTGATGCTGCAGCAATGGACTGGCGTTAATGGTTTGCCGATAGGTTTGATAATAATCATCTTGCAGCCAAACCAATAACCCTTGCTGTTGAGCTGTATCGAGATCCAGTGTTGGCACCGCTTGCGTTGCCGCTAAATCAATTTGACTGGCAATGCCTGAGTCATGGGGAGCAATGATCTGCGCGCCATTTTCCCAATAGACTTTAAAACCGTTGTATTCTGGCGGATTGTGGCTAGCAGTAACGACCACTGCGGCGGCGGCTTGTAAATGTTTGACCCCAAATGCCACTACCGGAGTAGGCGCTACTTTATAGGTAAGATAGACCTTAATGCCTAAAGCGGTCAGTACCGAGGCGGTATCTTGAGCAAATTGCTGTGAATCTGGGCGGCCATCATAGCCAATGACGACGCCTCGTTGTTTGGCATTGTCGACTTGCTGGATCAGATAATGACCCAATCCGACCGCGGTTTCTTGAATCACTAGCCGATTCATGCGGTTAGGGCCGCATCCCACCTTACCGCGTAGGCCAGCGGTGCCAAATTCTAAGCGAGATTTAAAGCGATCGGCAATTTCATCTTGCTGTTGGTTATCAATTAAAGTTTGTAATTCTTTACGGGTACGGAGGTCTGGATCTTTTGCTAACCAGAGCGTGACGTTATTGTTCATCGTGGTCACCTTTAATAGATAGTGTCAGTAGACATATTGTAAGTAATATTTATTCTCATTAATGGGCGCGCAATCGCTAAACGCGTTCTCTTCTTGCTATAGCAACGGATGTTCAGTCAACCCAGCAGCGTCAAGCAAAAAGGCCAGCCATCATTGGAGTCGATGTAAAAAGTATATTCAAGTCGTTTGAAGATGAACATGTTTAATGGTGTAAACTTTAAGTTACACCCTGTTATTTTTGTATTGAATGCTGAGTGGTTGAAAATTGATAAAAATAGTGCTTGCGATTGCTTGGTGAAGTGGTTAAGTTACTTACAAAGCATAACCGAGCAGTGATGGGAACTCCTGCAGTAATCAGTAATAGGAAGAAGTAAGCGATGTATCAAACCGATGATGTCAATATAAAACGTATCAAACAATTGCTGCCTCCAGTGGCCGTATTAGAGAAATTTCCTGCCAGTGAAGCTGCTTCTTCAACCACATTTCAAGCCCGTGAAGCGATACATAACATTTTACATGACCAAGATGATCGTTTGTTGGTGGTCATTGGCCCTTGTTCTATTCATGACCCTAAAGCCGCGATTGAGTATGGCCAGCGCTTGAAAGCCTTGCGTGATGAATTAAGCGGTCATCTTGAAGTGGTGATGCGGGTATATTTTGAAAAACCGCGTACCACAGTGGGCTGGAAAGGACTGATTAACGACCCGTATCTTGATGATTCCTATAAAATTAATGACGGTTTGCGTATTGGTCGTAAGTTGTTATTGGATTTAACCGATATGGGAATGCCAACCGCCAGTGAGTTTTTGGATATGATCACGCCGCAGTACGTCGCGGATTTGATCAGCTGGGGAGCCATTGGCGCTCGCACAACCGAGTCTCAAGTACATCGCGAGTTGTCTTCGGGACTTTCATGCCCAGTGGGATTTAAAAATGGTACTGATGGCAATATTAAAATTGCCACCGATGCGATTCGTTCTGCCAGTGCTTCACACCACTTTTTATCGGTGACTAAATTTGGTCATTCGGCGATTGTAGAGACGGCGGGTAACCCTGATTGCCATATTATTCTACGTGGCGGCAAAGAGCCTAACTACAGTGCTGAGCATGTTGCGGCGATTAAACAAGAGCTAGAAGTCTCCGGTTTAAAACAGAAAGTGATGATTGACTTTAGCCATGCCAATAGCTCTAAGCAGTATCAGCGACAAATGGTGGTGGCAGATGACGTTTGTGCGCAGCTGCGCGCTGGTGAACACGCTATCTTTGGGGTGATGATTGAGTCCCATTTAGTGGCAGGTCGTCAGGACTTAGTGGATGGTCAAGCACCGACTTATGGACAGTCGATTACCGATGCATGTATCGGTTGGGATGATACTGAAAAAGTATTACGTCAGCTCGCGCAAGCGGTTGAGGCGCGTCGTAACCTGTAAGGGATTTTGTTTCTGGTCGATAAAAAATAGGCGCTGAATCAGCGCCTATTTTATGGCGTCAACTTAATTATTTGGCCTTGATACTTCATCTAACAAATACAAAATAGATTGATAAGGGATCCCACTATGATGGGATAAGCCGATTTCACAAGTCCGACTATTACTAAAACCACGTTGGCAGTTGGCGGGTACTTGTTGTTTCAGCGATTGTACGGCAGCTTGGTTGAGCTCTGGCGTGGTAAAGCCCTTATCACCAGCAAAACCGCAGCATTGAATATGCTCAGGAACAATCACGTCTGATACGCAAGCTTGCGCGACCGCTAACATGGTCTTCTCAAGCGCCATTTTTCGTGAGCTACAGGTGATGTGCAGCATGACTGTTTCTTGTTTTGGAGTAATGCTTAAATGCTCTAAAACATACTGACTGATAAAGCCTGCCGGTTCAAAAATCTGCATTGGCTGGGTAAAGTGATCCATACTGCGTTTGGCACATGGGCTGGTATCGATGAGTACTGGATAGCGGCCCTGTTCACTGGCTTGCCACAATGCTTGTTCTAACTGCTGCGCTTTTTGAGTGGCAATATCAAACATCCCTTTACTGTCATAAGGCATACCACAGCATTGAGAAGAGACATCGTTTGGGATAATGGCCTCAAAGCCGGCTTTGTTGAGCAGGGATAAAGTCACTTCGGTCAGTGGCCGTGGATCAAGGGCGTTTTTGCCTTGCGCCATCGTCCGGCTGGCGCAAGAGGGCAGGTAGACGACTTTTTTCTCGCGTCGTGGCAAATTCGCCGCTTGTTTTGCCAGTGGATAGCGATTGGCGCGAGGCAGCTCTACCATCCATAAGGGTGTTTTGCCTTTGCTGAATTTGCGTAAGCTTTGGCTCAGTTGACTGATTCGCGCTTCTCCGCAGACGTTAGTTGCCAGTTGATTGACTTTAAGACCCGTTGTCACCAGTGCGGTGGTGGTGGAAAAATGGTCGGCTGTCCAGCGCGCAATCGGAGTAAATTTGGCGTATTTTGCCTGGCGTAATTGTTTAATTAAATCGCCCGTGTTGATACCCACTGGACAGCGCTCGGCGCATAAACCAGTGGCGGCGCAAGTATCAATACCTTGATATTGGAATACACGATTCATTTCATCGCTGGCAATCTCTTCTCCCGCTCGCTGACGACGTTGTAATTCACGATACAGCACAATTCGCTGGCGAGGAGATAAGGTCAAGGTGCGTGATGGACAAACGGGTTCACAAAAACCACATTCAATGCAGCGATCAACCAAAGGATCGGCGGCGGGCATCGGCTTAAGGTGTTGTAGATGCGCTTGAGGATCGGCGTTGATGATGACGCCAGGATTGAGCAGTCCTTGTGGATCAAACAGACTTTTGATGCGCTGCATAAGAGCGTAGCCTTCTTTGCCCCATTCTAGCTCGACATAAGGAGCCATATTGCGCCCCGTACCATGTTCCGCTTTTAACGAACCTTGATACTTGACCGCGACCAATTCCGCAACCGCATCCATAAATGCGCCGTAGCGGTCTATTTCAGCTTGCTGTTCAAAACCTTGTGTGAAGACAAAGTGCAAGTTGCCTTCTAAGGCATGACCAAAAATGATCGCTTCATGATAGTGATACTGATCGAATAGGGTTTGCAGTTCACGTACCCCAGCGGCGAGTTTTTCAACCGGAAAGGCGACGTCTTCGATGATCACCGTCGTGCCGACCTCACGGACGGCGCCGACAGCTGGAAACATACCTTTACGAATGCCCCATAAGGTGGCAACAGTTTGGCTGTCACGAGTAAACGGCACCGATTGAATGATCTGATAATCGCTGAGGCTATCCATAATGGCTTGGCACTGACTATCGAGTTCGACTTGTTGACTGGCGTGCGATTCCACCAATAGAGCGCAGGCTTCGATATCGAGTTCGGCAATAAAGTCTGGCATGCCAGGTTTATCAGCAACAGAACGGAGCGCGCGACCATCCATGAGTTCCACCGCAGCAACTGGCGTACTGGACAAGGTGGTTACCGCTTGGCAGGCTTGTTCAATAGTGGCAAAAACCAAGAGCGCTGAGGCTTTGTAGCGATGTTCAACTACGGTGTTATAGGTAATATCAGCGATAAAGCCGAGTGTGCCTTCTGAGCCGATTAACAGATGTTCGATGATGTCGATCGGATCATGATAGTCAATGAGCGCATTAAGTGCATAACCGGTGGTATTTTTTAAGCGATATTTGTGACGAATTTGTTCAGTGAGCTGAGTATTGGCGCGAGTGTGCGCGGCTAACGTTTCAATGCCCGCGAGCAAGTCTGCTTTGCGGCGTTTGAAGTCAGCAATACTTTGCTCATCTCGGGTATCAAGCACGACGCCGTCAGCAAAAACGATGGTCATGCTATCAACGGTACGATACGAGTTGTGCGCGGTACCGCAACACATGCCACTCGCATTATTAGCGGCGATACCGCCAATTTTACAAGTATTGATTGAAGCGGGATCAGGACCAATTTTACGTTGGTAAGGGGCAAGGTATTTATTGGCGTCCGCGCCGATAACCCCCGGTTGTAGCCGAATTTTATGGCCGTCATCAAGAATTTGATGCTCACGCCAATCATCAGTTAAGGTGATCAAGACAGAATCAGACACCGCCTGACCAGATAAGCTGGTGCCAGCGGCGCGAAAAGTAAAATGAATGCCCAGCTCAGAGCAACACTGAATCGTAAATATCACTTCATCAAGAGACTGTAAACGTAAGACGATTTTAGGCACTAAGCGATAAAAACTGGCGTCAGTACCATAGGCCAAACGTTGCGCTGGCTGAGTGATGATGCGCTCACTAGCAACGCGGGTTGCCAGTTGAGTGATCAGCTGCTGATAGTGTGAGGGTAACTCACTCATGTTGAACTCCTGTTTTCACCACGGATTAACGATTCACCAAAGAATCACGGGAGAGATCTTGCACCCGTTTAGCACCGGTTAAGGTCATTGCAACGCGCATCTCTTTATCAAATAAATCCAGTAAATGTTCAACACCGGCTTGACCTTGCGCCGCTAGTGCATAGACAAAAGCTCGACCCAGTAAGGTGCAGTCTGCACCTAAGGCAAGCATTCTGACCACATCCAATCCGCTACGAATGCCAGAATCGACAAGAATTTTTAACTCGCCTTTTACTGCATCAGCAATCTTAGGTAATGCCTGTGCGGTGGACAGTACGCCATCTAACTGACGTCCACCGTGGTTAGAGACCACAATGCCATCAGCGCCGAAGCGTACCGCATCTTTGGCATCTTCGACGTCTAAAATGCCTTTGATCACCATCGGGCCATCCCAGAAATCACGGATCCATTCGAGATCTTGCCAACTGATTGACGGGTCGAAATTATTCCCCAGCCAGCCAATATAATCTTCGAGTTTAGTCGGCGTCCCGCGATAGGTCGAAATATTGCCCAGATCGTGCGGTTTACCCAATAAGCCCACATCCCATGCCCAGCGAGGATGTGTCATCGCTTGCAGAATGCGTCGGCTTGCGGCATTGGGACCGCTCATTCCAGAGTGCATATCACGATAACGCGCACCGGGAACCGGCATATCGACCGTAAACACTAAAGTTGTCACGCCTGCCGCCTTGGCGCGCTCTAACACGTTTTTCATAAAGCCGCGATCTTTCAATACATAAAGCTGAAACCACATTGGACGAGTCAAGGTGGCGGTGACTTCTTCAATCGGACAGACCGACACCGTCGATAGGGTAAAGGGAATGCCTTTATTGGCGGCAGCGTGCGCGGCTTGCACTTCACCACGTCGAGCGTACATGCCGGTTAAGCCCACCGGAGCTAAGGCGATAGGCATGGCCAGCGATTCGCCAAACAATTCGGTCTCAAGGCTTAATTCAGACATGTCATTGAGCACCCGTTGGCGTAGGGCGATATCGGCTAAATCGGTAGTATTGCGACGTAGGGTGTCTTCGCGATACGATCCGCCATCAATATAGTGAAACAGAAAAGGCGGTAACTTCGCTTGAGCGGCTGCGCGAAAATCAGTCGAGGCAGAGATGATCATGGTTTGTATCCTTATAACAACGGGATCATGGATAACCTAATGAGTAAGTCGCGGTAGCGAGGGTTGTCTGTTCGCTACCGCGGTCAATATTAACAGCAGGATCGGTTGCTCATGAGTGTTCGGCTAGCATCAACACATCACTAACATTAAACCCATAAACAACCACCATGCCGATAATGGCGGTGGCAATCAGATAATACGCCGTCGGGATGATAGTTTTACGTAAGGTAGCTCCTTCACGACCCAGTAAACCGACTGTTGCTGAGGCAGCGACGACGTTATGAATCGCCACCATATTACCGGCCGCCGCGCCCACGGCTTGCAGGGCAACCACCACGACCGTAGAGATATTCAGTGTCTGCGCCACTTCAAATTGAAACTGGCTAAACATCATGTTAGACACCGTATTCGAGCCAGCAATGAAAGCACCTAAAGCACCCACGGTGGCACTAAGCGCAGGAAAGGCTTGCCCAACCAGACCTGCGGCAAAATTGGCGGTAGTCACAGGCATGCTGGCCAGATCTGCGCCATTAATACCGGAGTTGATAAAAATTCGTACCATAGGAATAGTAAAGACCAACACAAAACCAGCCCCCACTAACGTTTTACTGGATTCGCCAACGGCTTTTAATAGCGGAGCAGGGCTACGAGACTGTAGTAACACGGCCAAGATCGCGACAAAGACTAAGATGCCACCGGGCAGATAGAGCGGGTCAATCGATGTGCTGACTCCCATTTCACCAAGAATGTTATTAAAGCTCAGTTGTACACTCAGTAACATGGCTTTAAATTCACTGCTGACCCGGCTAGCAACCAGAATGACCGCTAACAACACATAAGGAGTCCACGCGAGAGCCAGCCCCATTGGTTTGGCTTTCATTTCATCAAGGTTCATTTTTAATGAGCCAAGCCATTCACTCGGCCACTCTGTTTCTGGTGCAAAATCCCATGTGGTTTTCGGTACTAAAAAGCCCTTTTTCGCAGCGGTGACCACAACGGCTAAACTGACTAATCCACCGATCAGTGAAGGGAATTCAGCGCCTAAGAAGATTCCCGTTAGCGCATAAGGCAGCGTAAAGGCCAAACCGGCAAACAGAGCAAAAGGTAAGATATCTAACCCTTCGGTCCAACTACGGTTTTTACCGAAAAATCGCGTCAGCATCATCGCCATCAGCACCGGCATCAAGATACCAACAACTGCATGAGTGAGTGCAACGCCTGCTGTGATTTGCTGTAAGTAGGCGTCCCAGTTGGAACCATTAGCCACTAAAGTTTCGCTAATATTATGTGTATCTAGTCCTCGGTTAACACCAACAATGATCGGCGTTCCCACCGCTCCGAATGATACTGGCGTTGATTGAATCATCATGCCCATTAACACCGCGGCTAAAGCAGGAAAACCAATCGCAACCAGTAAAGGGGCCGCAATGGCGGCTGGTGTACCAAAACCTGAAGCACCTTCGATGAAAGAACCAAAGCACCAAGCAATGATGATCGCTTGTATGCGACGATCGGGTGAAATGTCGGTGAAACCATTACGGATGGTAGTAATCGCTCCGGTATGTTTCAGTGTATTGAGTAGTAATATCGCGCCAAAGACGATCCATAATACGGAAACAGTAATGCCGAGCCCTTGCAAGGTTGAAGCAAGGACGCGAGTTATCGACATATTCCAAAAGATCAAAGCGATAGCAACCGTTAAGGCAAATGCCACCGGCATGGCTTTTTTGGCTGGCCAATTTAATCCGACCAGCAATACGGCTGCGACAACAATGGGTGAAAACGCAATCAGCGCCAGTAGGGTGTCACTCATGAAAGACTTCCTCGTCCTTGAACTCTCCATTCATAATGATGACTTAATACGTGCAGTAGGGTACGAGTTAAGCAATGTGAGTTCGGGTTGTTTAATTTTTATAGTTGTGATGGGCTTGTTAATTGTGGGTGAATTTACTCCTTTATTTTTTGAGGATATAGGGAAATAATGAAAATAATTAGTTCCTAAAATGGTGTAATCGAGTGCGCGCAGATGATCTGATTTTGTTCTCTCAAGTGATTGAGCTAGGGAGCTTTAGCAAAGCCGCAGAACAAAATAATCTTACTAATTCAGTAGTTAGCAAAAGAATCGCTCGTTTAGAACAAGAGCTAGCGGTACAGCTACTCTATCGTACAACCCGTAAGTTGACCTTAACTGAAGCGGGGAAAGCGTTATTAATCAGTGCCAGAAATGTGAAGCAAGCCACGCAAGAAGCCATCGATGCCTTATCAGGTTTTGGTGAAAATGTCAGCGGACATATCAGAATGTCTGTGCCGACTATCTCTGGAGATTTGCTGCTTGCTGATGCGGTTGCCGAATTTTGTAATCGCTATCCAGGGTTAACGGTGGATATGTCGTTAGATAATCGGTTTGTTGATTTGATAGAAGATGGTTTTGATTTGGTGATCCGTACGGGTTATTTAGATGACTCAAGTTTGATCGCTCGGCATATTTTGGATTCGCAATGGGTGGTGTGCACATCGCCCGCGTACCTTGCTCGCCATGGTCAACCAATAACGCCTGAGCAGCTTGTTACGCATAATTGTTTGCAATACGCTTATCAAACTACGGGTGCCAGTGATTGGGAGTTTAAAAGCCCAGCAGGAAACCGAATCGTTAAAGTTTCAGGCAGCTTTTCTACCGATAATGCTACGGCGCTACGCAAAGCCGCTTTGGGCGGGCACGGGATTGCTTATGTACCGCGCTGTTTGGTCTACCATGATTTTAGAGAAGGGACATTAATTGACCTGTTCCCAGACCAAGTGGGTAAAAAGTTGGGTATTTATGCGGTGTATCCTTTTACTCGTCAGCCACCGAATAAAGTTCGTTTATTGATTGAGCATATTCGTCAGCGTTATTTAGCGATTGCCCATTATTTTTAACCCTTAACAGTCATCAACGATCAATGGACGAGTTTTGATCACTTGCTTTTAGTTGAGTCTCGCTCCTGCAGTCATTTGCCCTTGTTGATGTTTTAATTGAGTGAAGTAGCGATGAGCTTTTTCAACATTGGCATATTCTAACTGCCATGATGCTGCTCTTTGTGCATGACAAAATGCATTCATGTGTTCGAGTAAATCGTGACTATTTCTGTCTAATACGCTGGCAACGGATCTGACTAATGGATTGTTTTCAATGGATAAAAATTGCAGTAGCGCATAACTTTGGTTGAGTACCTGATAAGCGTTTTTCTGCTGTCCCATGGTATTAAGAATTTCAGATTGATACACCGCACAGTCTCGTAGGCCGCTGATTAAGCATACCAATTGGCAAGGTTTGGTTTGTGCGTGCTGCGCAGCGTGATGCAGATGTTGTGGAAGGTATGCCAAAACTTGCTCGAAAAGATAATGGGCCTCGGGCCAATGTCCCTGATTAACCAATTTTTCTGCTTTTTGATAATAGCTCCAACATAAATTGAGATCCATTGTGACTCCGATATTGCTTAGGTAGTGAAGTTCTATTTAAAGATAATTTCACGGCAAATGCAACTAGTTATCATTTGCATTTTTCATGCTTGGGTTGTTGTTTATTTGTTCACTTAACCATGAATTAGTAGTAAGTCACTAAAAAGATTGTGCTTTTCTTCTACACTTAGGCTAAAACTAAAAGCAGTAACACTCACAATAACAATCATAAGAACTAGGAGGGAGTATGGCGATTCAAAAATTGAATCTTGAGCAGCTCTACCACGTTGCAACTTTAGAGCATTTGCCATGTAAATCGACCAAAGAATTGGCTCCCATTGATGAAATTGTTGGCCAAGAACGCGCGCAAAAAGCGGTTGAATTTGCGATGTCGATAAAAGAAAAGGGCTATAACATCTATGCGATTGGACGCAATGGGTTGGGTAAGCGTACCATGATCTTGCGTTATTTAAATCGCCATCAGCCAGAGAATAACGCGCTATTTGATTGGTGTTATGTGGCTAATTTCGATGATATTCGTACGCCGCGAGTGTTGAAGTTGCCCGCTGGAGTGGGGCAAACTTTCCGTCAAGATATTGAAAAACTAATGACCAAATTGGTCAATGCGATTCCGTTAGCGTTTGATAATGAACTCTACTTTAGCCGAGCCGACCGCTTAAAAAATCAACTCGCCCAAAAGCAGGAACAAGAATTAGCGGCCATCACTTTACGCGCTAAAGAGCGCGACATTAGCCTAACGATCACCAATCAAGGTGAGTATCAGTTTGTCGCCATGAATGGCGAAGAAATGCATACCGAAGAAACGTTTGATGCCCTGAGCAAAAAAGAGCAAGAGCATTTTTCACAAACCATCGATGAACTGGAAGTCAGTCTACGTAATATGGTTCGTCAACTGACCGAATGGGAAGAGACTTACAGCGAAAAAATTAAAAAGCTCAATGATGACGTGACGCTGGACGTGATCAGTCATTTTATTAAACAGCTTAAGCTTGATTATTCTAAATACCCAGAAATCAAAACCTACTTAACCGAATTACAAAAAGATATCGTCGAAAATGTGGAGATCTTTTTGGACGAAACGGGAGAGCAAGGGGAGCTGGCTACCGCGGCGTTGGATAAAAAATTACCGCGTCGCTATAAAGTTAACGTGCTGGTGTGTCGCGCTTCGCAAGAATTTCCGGTAGTGGTCGAAGAAAACCCTAACTATCATTCCTTGTTTGGTTATATTGAAACTGCTACTTATAAAGGAACGGTATTTACCGATTTTTCACTGATCCGCGCTGGTAGTTTACATAAAGCCAACGGCGGCGTGCTACTGATGGATGCGGTGAAGGTACTGGAGCAGCCCTATGTGTGGGATGGTTTAAAACGTGCTCTGCGTTCACGTCAGCTCAGTTTCACCTCGCTAGAAAAAGAGGTCACCTTAACCGGAACCGTCTCGCTGGATCCTGAGCCGATACCTCTGGACGTTAAAATCATTTTATTTGGTGATTACCGAACCTATGAATTGCTTACGCATTATGATCCGGAGTTCAGTGAGCTGTTTCGCGTGACGGCCGATTTCGAAGATGAGATGAAGCGCACGCCAGAAAGTGAATTGCATTATGCTCGTTTTATTTCCAGCATAGTGCATGATAACAATATGTTGCATTGCGATCGTAAAGCGATTGCGCGCATTATTGAACACAGTTCGCGGATGACCAGCGATCAAAATAAGCTCTCTTTGCATTCCGCCCATATTGCTAATTTATTGCGTGAATCTAATTATGTTGCTCGGCAAGCGAACTCTAATATGATCCGACAAAATCATGTAGAAGAGGCACTCAATAACCAACAAATGCGAGTAAACCGTTTGCAAGAAGGGGTGATGGAAACCTTCCTCAATGGCACCACATTATTGCACACGGAAGGTTCCGCCATTGGTCAAGTAAATGCTTTATCCGTATTAGCGACGAGCGATCACGCCTTTGGTGCGCCGAACCGAATTACCGCCACTACCTCGTTTGGCGATGGCGACATTATTGATATTGAACGTAGTGTTGATTTAGGGGGCAGTATCCACTCGAAAGGCGTGATGATCCTTTCTGCTTACTTAAAATCAGTATTTGGTCGCACCGCGCGTGTACCACTCACGACCACTATTACTTTTGAGCAATCTTACGGTGGTGTTGATGGGGATAGCGCAAGCATGGCCGAGTTCTGCGCTATTGTATCGGCGTTTTCTAGACAACCTAATCGACAAGATATTGCGATTACCGGTTCGATGAACCAGTTCGGTGAAGCGCAACCGATTGGTGGGGTGAATGAAAAAATCGAGGGTTTCTTTGATGTTTGTTCGATCAAAGGTCGTCATCCACAACAAGGGGTTATTATACCGCGCTCGAATCAACATCATTTGATGTTACGAGCGGATATTCTCAAAGCGGTGGAAAAAGGCGAATTCCATATTTGGGTGATTGACCATGTGACAGAGGCGATTGAACTCTTCACAGGTAAACCTGCTGGGATTGCAACCGAAGATGGCAGCTACCCAGTCGATACGATTTTTGGCTTGGCTCAGGCTAAGCTCAACGCACTACGTAAATAAACTGAGCTTTGGATTAACACTTCGCTTTCTTATTGGCTCCTTCGGGAGCCATTATCGTTCTCTGAAATGCTCTGATACGGCTGAACGGCGGCTAGGTCCAGGTTCGGTAGAAATGGTGTGCTCGTAGCCTGCTCGAATAAAGCGCTGATGAGGTAGCGGAGGTTCAACTCGACGTAGCTGTGGTGAATCGGTGGTTCCTGACAGTTGATAAAGGGTTTCGCCAGTACCTGTTCTGATCGCAATTGTCTTGCCATCAAATTCAAATTGTGTGGCAATTAAACGATGATCACGAAACACACCTTGTTCATTAAACGTGAGCACTTCGGTTAAGTGGCTCGGCGCGCCAATTTCAATCCAAGAACCATGAACGTTCTTTGGATTAATATAATCGCGATAACTCACGATAATTAACAGCGCAAATCCGACGGCCAATAGACTTAATATTAGCCAAAAGAGGACTTTAAACAGAAACGATTGACTATCAGGGCGGTATTTTCGGCTAGGTTTTTTTCTAATAACCACGTCATTCTCTCAAAGTATTTAGGATTTATTACGTAAAGCCTCTAGGTAAGCTGAGTATAGCATATTGTCATTAAAGCTAAGCTAATGATATCTTGAGTGTCTCGTTGAGTCATGAGTGGAAAATGCCACTCAAACTATTTTATCTCAGAAAAGGAATATCATGATTAAGGAAAATAGCTACTTTGATGGCAATGTGAAATCTTTAGGTTTTCAGCAGCAGGGCGAGTCAATGACCGTCGGTGTGATGGCTCCCGGAGAGTATACCTTTGCGACGGATGCTCCGGAAAAAATGACCGTTATCAAAGGGTCATTAACCATTAAACGGACGAGCGATCAACAATGGTTAACTTTTCATAGCGGAGAGAGTTTTGACGTTGATGGTCATTCATCGTTTGATCTTCAAGTGTCGCAAGCGACCGCTTATTTGTGTGAATTTTTATAGCGACTTATTCTTCGTTCACAATAGGAACGACATTTCCTGCTGACCCAAAAAAGCCACACTGAATCAGTGTGGCAAAAACAAAAATATTAGGCAGTGGCTTTATTTTTGTTTAACAACCGACCTTATGGTCGAATAGACAGTAAACTTATTCTTCCTTTCCTCTTACAGCGGCAGCCATCTTTGTTTGCTCATCGAGTTTGTTGATGAGGGCTGATCACCACTCTAAGTCGTTTGGGTATAGAGTTATCAGGCAATTAGTAGGTGGCAAATAAGCCCGCATTATAATCCGCGATCGCTTGCTCAATCTCTTGGTGGCTATTCATCACAAATGGACCGTAATGAACGATCGGTTCGTTAATTGGTTCACCGGCTAAAATCAATACGCCACTGGCCTCTGAAGCTGATAATTGCAGGTCAGAGTTGCGAGAAAGTACCGCGAGTTCGCCCTGTTTTAAGCTCTTGCCAACTACATTCACCGTGCCTTGATAAGCATAGAGCAACACATTGTAGTGCTCAGGGATGATTAGAGCGATGTCACTGGACGATTGAGCGCGCCAGTCGGCCACAATAGTCGCAACCCCAGTTTGAGTTAGTGGGCCTTGCAGCGTTCGCTCGTCGATAGCCAGTTCTCCGGCAATGATCCTTAGCTTACTCACTGAATCTGTTGAGTATTCAGTGATCGTCTCAGGTTGAAAATCATGATACTGGGCAGGAGCCATTTTGTATTTTGCGGGTTGATTAATCCAAATTTGGAAACCATGCAATTGCCCTTGCTCCATGATCGGCATTTCACTGTGGATGACTCCTCGCCCCGCGGCCATCCATTGTGCGCCACCGCTGCGTAGTTCACCGACGTTACCCATTTGATCGCGATGTTGAAAGTGACCTTGTAACATGTAGGTGAGTGTCTCAATGCCTCGATGTGGATGAGGGGGAAACCCACCAATATAGTCAGCACTGTCGTCTGATTTCAGCTCATCGACCATCAGGAAAGGGGAAAACCTGTCATGGTTAAAACCAGCAATACGACGAATTTTAACACCATCACCATCTGAGGTTGCTCGGGCGGGAATTATCTGTTCAATGACGCGTAAGGGGTTCATGATCATGCTCCATCATTAGAGGATGATCATAGCTTACCGATTACATCACAAAAAGGGAGCACAGAGAGTTGAGGATGTCATTCAAAAATTTTGAATATTGATATTGTTATATTTTCCGACACATTTTTCTAAATGTAGGGCCGTTTTTATGATCTATGGTGTATGCCCATCACTAAATAATCTGCCTGAATGTGAGGTTGATTCTCGGTTGGCAAGCTTGACGAGTTTTAGGAATAGTATGTTGCCAACAGTGTTGTGTGTCTCCCGCCATCACTAATAATGAGCCATGGCTAAGCTCAAAGGTTAATTTTTCTTTACTTTGAATATGGCGCAGCGCAAAACGCCGAGTCGCTCCTAGTGATAATGAAGCAATGACTGGCTGATGACCTAATTCCGGTTCATTGTCTTGGTGCCAGCCCATCGAATCTTGACCATGGCGATAGAGATTCGCTAATACTGAATTGAATGGTTGATCTGCAACACGCTCACATTGTGCTTTCAGGGGCAATAAGGCTGGTGCCCATGACTGTGGTGCTAAGCTTAAGCCTGAATAGCGATAAGCTTTTTCACCATACCAAGCGTGAAGGCGAGGCTGCATGATTGGTTTACCAAACATCATGATCGCTTGTTGCTGCCAATTCAGTTCCAATGACAGACGTTTATAAGCGTTATCAGCTTGTTCAAGGGATAAAAAATTTGGAATCCACAGTAATTGTCCATCCTGAATGGTTAGCCATGAGGGAGTGTGTGTGGACTTTTGAATAGAAAACAGAGTTGGCGTCATTATTATTCTCAGTCAATCTTTTTGTCGTCAGAGTTAGCTTATGTTTGACAGGCGAAAAAACGATTATCGGCGGTCTATTTTTTTTGCATTTTGCGCATTGGTTGCAAAATGCAAAATCACTATGAGATTGGTTGTAATGAAACGGATGTTTTTTCGCCACGTTAACCCTAAATTACTGGATTTTTCGATTTTAAAAAGTTGGCACGCAATATGCTTTATAATATATGACCCTTTTAAGCCGAGGGTCACCTAGCCAACTGACGTTGTTAGTGAACCTTCTTGTTCACACAAAATATAGCCAATCGCGCCTTTTTTGCGGTTGGCTTTTTTTTACGTTGTTTTTCTTGTCAACGATCAACGCTCCCAGCTTTATTGGCACATTTATCATAGCAACTAGGCACTCGTGGGCATACAGCACCACGTGAGCAGATTAATCTTGCTTGATTATCAATCCCACGCTCAATCCAATTAATATTGAGAATTTTTGCAATCGTCAGCAAATCTTTTTTAATGTGTCTGGGGATGATGGTAGAACCTCCTTGTTGAACACAAGAAGCTTTGAGCTCTTCGGCTATCGAGCGGGCATCGCCTCCTTGAGCATCGATCGCAGGATTCAGATCAATCCCAGCACACAGAACTCGATTATTCCCCGCAGCATCAGACATATTCATTGATTCGCAGCAGTAAATACGCGGTTCATCACCGACATTTAAAATTGAAATCTGCGCGGAGCTACCGGGTAACGGTTCAGATAAACGACGAAATACGGCCCAGTGTTGGCAAGGGTCATCAACTTTACGCATATTACCCCAAGGTAGGGGAATGCCATTACCACGATACACCGCTTTAAGTTTTCCTTCGCCATAGGCATCAAAATAGTGCCAATAAGGGTAGGGAGAAACGACGGTCATCCGGCGCATGGCAACCGAAGGAGATACTCCCGCTTTTTGATGTACGGAGATTTCATAACCATTACGATCCAACAGCTGGCGAAAGGGAACCTTAGGGCAAAGTAGAGCACCAGCAAAAAAGCTCGATTCAAAATCACGCCATGCTTGTAAAATATCTTGTGAGTTAAGCTCGGAAGTTTGCTGAAGATCGCTCTGTTCTTCCCAGCCATGAGTATGCCCAACCGAAAGCACACTTTTTAATCCCTCTTTACTGTGCAGAACGTTATGGCCGATATACACCGCTAAATCGTATTTCAGGCGTGTCGGGTATTGTTTTAAAATCTCATTAAGATAAATATTTCCCGGCGGTTCAAAAAAAGAAGTGACTAACTGTTTGGCGCTGATCCCCAATTCATCGACGACATCATGTGGCGTACGAGTCACCCAACGTATGGTCAATCCTAGACTTTTAGCGATATCGATTAAATCTTCTACCGCTAAATTAAGACGTTTTAGTCCCACCTCCTCTGCTGCACGTTCTAGATCGGGGAAATGATTTTGTAAACTTTCTTGATGGGCGCGGATCAGTAAATGTGCAAATTGGCGTCCCGTTATCCCAGTTTGTGACAGCATCTCGGGAATCGCAATTTGTAAAATATCATTAGAAAATAGAAAGCTAGGTTCCAGTGCCATACCGCTTATTCCCCCGCGGTTACCTTTATTCGGGGTAATGTCGGCTTGTTCGGGCTCGTCATCTAAAAACCAACGTGGATCTTTTTGAAAAACTTCTGCAATCACTTCCAGCATTTCCACGCTAGGCACTCGCTTACCTCGTTCAATCATCGAAAGGTAAGAGACCGAAGGAGCGTATTCTGGATTAACCCGTATACAGCGCGCAGATAAGTCTTCCATGGTTAAGTGATTGCGTTTGCGCAAGTTTCTTACCTTGGTGCCTAAAAAATGTGACTGTCTAACTAAGCTTTTTGATATGGCCATTTTGTAAAATTCACATTGTAAAATTTTTGTTGTGAAATTGTAGTAAAAAATCCGCTAGTCTACAAACTAAGCCAGTCACAGAATTGAATGAAAATTAAACATCAGTTTGAAGTAACGGCTCTAGGACACAATAAATAGTTATCCACGAGGGAACGACAATGAATATGCTGACATTCGATAAGACCAACATTCAATCAACTCAACACCCGTTTATCGCTGAAGCTGTTTTCGCTGTGGAGACAACGAGTGCAAATCAACAGCGTGAAAGACAAGTCAAAGCTAAGCAGCTGCTTGACCGTTTATTTCCGCTAGAAAGTGGTTCACATCAAGAAGTCACCAGTTACGTGATCGATTATCACCATGTATTAGCGTATTTTAAAGATGGTCGTCACAGCGGTTTAAAACATCCAAAACAGTTTGTCGCCTTCACAGGAAGTAAAGATCAACCTTGTTCAATCTTATTTCGAGAAGGGGATGGTAGTAGTCATGTAGAGCTGTTATTAGGTTGTTTACGCGGGACTGGTTGCGTGGAATTGGTTGAGATAGAAGATGTTCAGTTGGAAACCTGCACGACGTTTAGTCAACAAATCAATGATCACACAGCCAATACGGCGATCCGTCATTGGATAAGCCTCATTAAAGGTAATGCGCACGGTAAAGCGCAAGCTTGCAGTGAAGATAAAGAATATACAGCCAAAAGTGGTGAAGATTACTGCCTTAGCTACGCTTTTCAGCTATAGGTTTGACTATTGACATTCAGCATTAGGTTGAGCGGCTTATTTTAAGTCGCTGACCGTTTGGATAGAAACCGAATATTTAGATGGCGATCGTAGGGCCATCTAAATACTCGGTTACGGTTTTTAGAGCGGCATTACTCGGTTGCGACCAAGATTTTTTGCTTGATAGAGCATTTTATCGGCTCGATCAACTAAGCTATCCGCGGCTTCCAAGCTTTGATATTCGGCAACCCCAAAAGAAGCGGTAATGTTGCCAATTTGCTGCCCAGAACGGCGATCGCGTACTAACAGTTTTTCAATTGAACGACGCACAGACTCAGCAAACTGACGCGCACTACGCAAGGTCATGTTAGGCAGTAGAATAACAAATTCTTCGCCTCCAAAACGGTAGGCCGTCATCGCTTCGCGACAATTACTTTGAATACGTTTGGCAATCGCTCTTAATACCGAATCACCAAACAGGTGACCGAAATCATCGTTATAGCTTTTGAAATGGTCGATATCTAACAAAATAATGCTTAGCGCTTGTTGAGCATGAAGCATGGCAAGCAGATCGTTGTTGAAAGCGCGTCGATTATATAACCCACAGAGTGGATCAAAGAGGGCATCTTTCTGTACTTCTGCTAACTGGCTTCTGAGTTTAGAGATCTCATCGCAAGCGGTTTTGAGCTGATTGTTTAAAAAGCGGGTCGAATGGCGAATGTCTCGTGACTCACTGACTAGCTGTCGAATAACGCCCATCACCTCTTCTAAAGAGAGGTCTTCTTTTTCTACCCGTTCTAAATCGTAAAAACTTTTATCAATAATGGCTTCAAAAGCTCGAGTGTCAGTCATGGTATCTGACATTGAACTGGCGACTTCGCTGGCTAAAATTTCCATATTGGCGCGCAATTCACTGACCGTCGTTTCTGCTTTAGAGGCGATAAAGTTTTTATAGAGCACTTCACCAGAGCTGGGTGGGCACAAGCCAAAATGCTCCAAAATGGAATCCATCTCTTGATTTAACTGCGGTATCGCGTGATCGACATAAGTATACCAAAGTGCGTAATTAGCAGGCGTAGCGGCAACATGATGCTTCATCATCAGGGGAACCGCTTTTTTCAGGTTGGCAGTGGATTTTTTAAAAACGTCATCAGGCATCGGTTTACCCGTACTAGAGCTAATCAATTCTATGGGCTAAGCGTAGCGGATTTTCGCTGATTTTGCTGCAAAAAACCGCGGATCTTGCCGTTATCGTGTATTACATCGAGAGTGATGATGAGCGTTGTGATTCAAGCTTTTTCGCTCCTCTGAGCATCGCCTCGATAAGTTCAGTGGCGTTAAACTTTTCTAATGCCTCATGGGCACCCACTTGACGAGCGCGATCAACGCATATTTCACTAGACAGTGAGGTGTGTAAAATACAATAAGCATGGCTTAAGCGAGAATCGTTTTGTACCTCAAAAGCCAACTCGTAACCATCAAGACCGGGCATTTCAATATCACTGACTAAAAGGTCAATCGCATTATGTTCATCGGCTAAGTGGCGCATTAACTCGATGGCTTCTAAACCATTTTTACAAATTTGGTAAGGAATGTTGATCCTATCCAGCGCGTCGGCCAGTTGTTTACGGGCAATTGATGAGTCATCGACCAATAAAATATTCAGTGGTTTTAGACGCTCACGTTCAATATCGGTCAGCATCGGCACTTTGGTGGATTCGTATTGCGGATAGATTTTTGAGAGCAGCAGTTCGACATCCAGAAGTTGGACAATACGATCTTGATAACGAGTGATCCCTGTTACAAAAACATTATTGCCTGCAGTCACCGGCGCTGACTCAATGGATCGCCAATTACATTCGATGATTTTTTCAATTCCGCGCACCATAAAGGCAACCACGGTACGCAGGCAGTCAGTGACAATCAAATAACACTGTTTATATTCTTGAGGTGTAATCGGCCTAAACCCAATAGCTGCGGCCATATCAATCACTGGTACCGTTAGATTACGTATCGTCACCGTTCCCACCACATGATGATGAGAATACGGGATTTGCGTCATCGGTAAATAGGGGACGATTTCCCTTACTTTTAACGTTCCAATAGCAAACAGCTGTTGCTGTGAGTTGAGGGTAAACATCAACATCCCTTGCGACTGATTTGCTTTACTGACGGTTTTGGCCATAACACACTACTCAAAAATAAACACACTACACCCTCTATAGTAACTGAAAATTGCCGCTTCGTAACGCTATTGAGCTATTTTTAGCAGTTAAAGCTTCTTGACGAGCGATGAATATCGAAAAGATGCATTAGGTTACGGCTTTGGTTAAAATAAGCAGCTTTGTTATTAGATCGAGTATTTCCCTATGGCGAAAACAGCCGCTGCATTGCACATTTTAGTCAAGCACAAAGAGCAAGCTGATGAATTACTACAGCAATTGAAAAAAGGCGCTAAATTTCAAACCTTAGCCAAAAAACATTCACTTTGCCCATCGGGTAAGCGTGGTGGTGATTTAGGCGAGTTTCGCCAAGGACAAATGGTTCCTGCCTTTGATAAAGCGTGCTTTCAAGGTGAAATTTTGACGCCGCAATTAGTGAAAACCAAGTTTGGTTGGCATGTAATAAAAGTACTTTACCGTACCTAGTGTTGTAGTGAACCATTCTTTTCTACTGAAGCTACCGCGCTGCGGTCGCTTCTTTCGAGCCAAGTATATTGTTTCCATACTCATGATGACTGACTCAATCAACATCGCCGAATGCTCTTACGGTTAGCTTGCTTTTTGCGTGGCACGCCTAGTTTGCATTAGATGATTGTGTTGCTTGAGTATTTATTGTGACAAAGTTTACAGATTTTCATCTTTTCAACTAAAAAAATTCACAAATTGATTTCCATCAAAATAGTGTGGTTTTTATATGCTACTGTGCGCGCCAACAAAAAGAATAATTAGCCCAAGAAAAGGAAAGTAGCATGAAAAAAACAGTCTGTGGATTAGCAGTCCTTACCATTTTAGCTTCAACTTCAGTGCTTGCTCATCAGCAAGGAGATATTTTGGTGCGTGCGGGTATTGCTAGTGTCGTACCCAATGATAGCAGTGATAAAATTCTTGGTTCACAAAGTGAACTGTCGGTGAACAGTAATACTCAGCTGGGCTTAACGCTAGGCTATATGTTGACGGATAATTTCAGTATTGAGTTATTAGCCGCAACGCCTTTCTCGCATAAGATCTCGACCGATCTTGGCGGTTTAGGGGATATCGGTAAAACTAAGCATTTACCACCGACGGTGATGGTCCAGTACTATTTTGGCGAAGCGGGCAGCACGTGGCGCCCTTATGTTGGCGCTGGTGTTAACTACACCAACTTCTTTGATGAAAAATTTAATGATACTGGAAAAACAGCCGGGCTTAATGATTTAAAACTGGATGATTCTTGGGGTCTAGCGGCCAATGTTGGTGTCGATTATATGCTCGATGATAACTGGTTCTTTAACGCATCAGTTTGGTACGCCAATATTGAAACCACAGCAAAATATAAAGCGGGTGTTGATGCCCAATCCACTGACGTGAAAATTAATCCTTGGGTATTTATGATCTCTGGCGGTTATAAGTTCTAACGGATTGGCCTGATAACGCTCAGCAACAATAAAGGCAGGAAATCCTGCCTTTATTGTTTTCTATATTACCGCTTTGCGGTTTGGTTAATTAGTGCAATACGGTTTCTAGAATCGCACCATTCAATTGGTTATTAAACAGAAAATCAATAGTTTGTTTTTGCATTTCACCATGGTGAAGTGTATCAGACCCATCATCATTCTGTGGGCCAATAAAAGTTGAATGCTTAGCTGTGCCATTATACTGAATAAAGACGCTGCTTTGCCCATTCACGGTTGATGTCGTGCGATTGATCGTCATTAATCCAAGTAAGCTCGCCACTGGCTCTGTGCCAGCAAATGGCAGTATGCCTGCTTCCTTTGTGACATTCGGCACCGTATTATCATTGTGAACTTGAGTCAGTAATAGTGGCGTTGTAATGCCTGAGGCTAGATTTGCTATTGGATCTATGCTGTCGAGCACCGATTGAGCAGCAAAGCTAAACTGAGCAAACAGTGCGTTTAATTGTGCTTTTTGTTCATCGCTGGCAAAAGATTCAAACAGACCGTAGCACTCAGCGTCCGTTTGCCCACTATGACAAAATCCCTTTACAAATTCTTGATACTGAGCAGAAGTCAGCGCTAAGTTATGTTTGATTTGTGGTGCAAAGGCGTTTGAACCAAATAGAAGTGGTGCGATACGGCCCCCAGAGTTATGGATTGCTGCGGCGCTAAAGTGATAGAGAGCATTCGCTTGAGGATTACCTAAATCCTGTTCACTTGCTGCCAGTGCGGACAGCCCGACAATACCACCTAATGAGTGACCGAGCAGTTTAAATTCACTATTTCCACTCAGTGTTGCCAAAGGTGAACCTGAGAAATTTGCTTTAGGCATGCTTAGCGCAGCGCGCAGCGCTAGCACATCCAAAATACTTTGACGCACATTATCACGGGCCACGGGTAAGTTAGCTAAGTTTAAATAGGCCAGCACATTGGTATTGGCTGAGCGCTGCTCATCTAAACTGCGCTCTCCGTGCAGTGGCATATCAATCGCAATCACCGCTAAACCCGCTTGAGCAAGGCGAAACGCAAACGCGTAAGCATTTTCTTTGGCTGAGGTAATGCCGTGCTGATAAATCACCACGTCCTTAACCGTACCCGTTTGGGGAGTAAAAAGTAAAAATGGCACGGTTTGCAGTGATTTAATGCTTGGCAGCGGTGAATAGCGGGTGATCAAACGCTCGCTGTCTAATCGGCTGCCATCGGTTTTCGTTAGCTCAAGACCGACTAATTTCATCTGCTGTTCTTGACTGGTTGCCAGTTCGGTAAGATCAATACCAGCACCGATCAATTGCGTGGCAATATGAGCCTGCTCGATAGGGTCTTTTAACGCTGCTGATATTTTCGCTAGGCTTGGGGAAGCGGCGCTAAACGCTTGTGTATTCCAATTTGCGCCAGTTTCAAGATAGTAAGGCAGAGTCACGGTGCCGTGAGTGACGTTAACCGATTGACCGCTATCAATAACGGACTGATCATAAGCTGCAATAAGTAGATTCTTGGGAGCCTTTATATATTGTTCAAAAGCCTTATCTGCGTTTAGCGCTTCAGCAAAAGGCTTGGGATCTTCAAAGGTCATTTGATAAGCATCATTTTGATGGTCAAATGTTTGCTGCCAAACCGCTAATGGGTTTCCTTGCCCCGCGCCGTAGGCCGTTGCTGCAGCTACAGCGCTTAAAGTATCGCCCACCGATTGGGTGCTAAACCAAGTGCTGTATACGATCTGTTCTGCATCAACACCGGTTGCGCTAAATAGGGCTTCCGTACCATGAGTGATTTTCTGCAATTGTGCCAATTGCCCTTGGCTATAGATCCGCTGCTTGGATTTAAGAGTAGCATAGCTACTTGAGGTGCCGATTGGCTCGCCTTGTGCGTCTTTAACTTCACTGGTGATGGCTAAAATATAGTTGCTCGCTGGGTTTAATGGCTTAGTTGGGTAAATGGCGATCTTACTGGTCGCGGCATCGCTAAAGGCGACAAAGTCTTTTTTATCAAAAACATTGCCTAGTTCAAATACCTTTTCAAATGCTTGTGCATCGGGATCACCTAATAATGACTCTTTTAGTTCAACGAGATAAATACCGTCTGTGATGGGGCCAGTAGCCAAACTGCCGCCTGTAAAATCCAGATACAGTGGCATAGTGGTTGACCAACCATCGAGCTGATTCATAGCAACGCGCGGATTACTGGGCGAGTTGTCACCATCAGTAGGTAAGTTCAAGGTGCCATCTTGCGGGTTCATCAACGCATACGATGGCAGCGGCACAGAAGGGTTAGCGCCGCTTAACTGAAATTTAATCTGTGTTTCGCGAGTTAATGCCTTGGCAATATGTGGCTCGTAGCTAATGGTGGGTGCGCCAGAGCTTTGCATTTCATCGCCGCATCCCGCTAACCAGAGAGCAGAGCAGAATAGGGAAATTTTAAGTAGTTTTTTCATGGGTATCTTAACCTATTTAGAACTGGTAATTGAGCTGGATGGCACTGATATAGGCATTGGCTTTGGTGTTGAAATTTAAGCTCTGGCCTGCGGCGTTGGTTTCGGTGAAGTTACCTTCCTTGCTTCTTACTAATGCAAAGCCCGCATCAAGGGTAACGGCATCATTCAAGGTGTAAGTAAAACCTGCTGAATACCAGTAGCGGTCACTATCTGGAATGCTCAAGGTGGCTTTACCCGCTTGTTCATCAAATGCTAAGCCAGCGCGCAGTGTCCAATCATGGTTAAGGCGATAGGTGGTGCCAAGGGACCAGCGTCCGTTGTCTTTATAGTCTTCTGGTTTTTGGAAGCAGACACCGTCTTTACACTCAGCTGAAGTGGCTTTGAGCTCTTTAAATGAACGCCATCCGGTGCGTTGATAGCCATAGTGAATCGCCCATTGATCATTGAGTTGATGAAAGGCGGATATTTCCCAAATTTCTGGTAGATCAAGCTTTAAGCGGCCGACGACTTCGGGCTTGCTGGCTGCGCCAGAGTTATAGCTGGAAAAGGTACCATCATCAAAATCGAGTTTGACCTGTGAGCGGTAAGAAAATCCAAAGCGGTGATTTTCATTCACTGAGTAAAGTGCGCCAATATTCCAGCCATAACCTAGGGTATCGCCTTCCATAGAGATCAGCTTATCACTCGGCTGACCACCTAAGGTCGGAGCTAAGCCACCTTGGTGACGATTGAGCTCAGCATGGGCATAAACAAGATTAACCCCTGCGCCCAAACTAAGATGTTGATTGACTTTATACGCTAGGCTCGGGTTGAGGTTAACGGAAATCAACGCGGTATCGCCTGCCATATCGCCAGCGTAAATATCGCTTGGGTAATCGGTTGCTACACCATAGGTAGTGAAAAGACCGATTCCCCAGCTCCATTGTTCATTGATTGGGCTTAAATAATAAGCCGTTGGGACCACTTGGAGAGGAGCAATATCCGACATTTTTTGCTGATTACTCAGATCATAAACATCGACATCGGGATCGATAATGCTCAATGCACCAGAAAATTGCGCGCGCTCAAAACGAGTCATTGCCGCGGGGTTGCGAGCTAATACACTGGCGTTATCTGCCACGGCGCCTTCACCAGAAAAGGCTCGTCCAAGGCCAGAGGCTGAGTGTTCAGCGACTTGAAAGCCAGCGCTATGTACAGAGCTGCTTACCATAACGGCAAGTGCAACCAGAGTTCGGGGAAAGGTGTTCATTCTCGTGTTCCTAAATATGCAACTGTCGTGGACGATTGAATGTATCCCCTTGCGACTTAAAGCTGCTGTGATATTGGCTGTACTTGTTCACCCCAATGGCACAGGTTGTCTATGCGCATTGGGATAAGCTCACTTGCCATTTACCAGTAACGCTAAGTTGTTTGGAGATAGCCACTATTGCTTTTATTGGCATGATAGATTCCTACCGCGTTCATGCGGCGTTTTGAAATCGTATCGCTACCTGTGATCGATAATTTTTATACTACGGGCATGTAATGTATAAAAACATAAGTTATTATGTTAATAATTTGTATTATTAATGTCAAATTATTGGTTTGTTACATTTGAGGCACGGATTATAAAAGTACATTTCGTCAATGTCTTATAGAAATTTTGTGGTAGTACCAGTAGGGGATTGAGCATTAGGCTAAGATTTTGTTTGAAATGACCAGAAAAAAGCAGTTTAAGCTGCTGTTTATTGGAGATTAAACAGCAGCTTGGTGGGTTTTAAAAATAGGGCTATTGGCCGACAAAGGCGACGACGACGCGATTATTGTCTAACGTACGTGAAAAGACATAAGCATTGTCTTGTGGGATCAGTTGATGAACTCCTGCTCCAATTGCAGGGTTATTTTGGCGAAATTGGCCTAAGGTTTGCCAGTGTTGCAGCAAGGCTGCGCGATCATTATCCCATTGCCAGTTCATTGAAGAGCGAGTCCCTTGATGAAAATCATCCGCATAAGGGCCGACTTCGCGAGCCACTTCATCACCATAGTAAACTTGGATGGCTCCTGGTGTTAATAACAAGGCATTGGCCGCATTACGTTGCATCTCGAGTGATTTAAAACGGCCAAAGAATAGTTCCGTGTCATGAGATGACATGTAACTGACCGGATTAAAATCAGCATGTTTGGCGAGCGTTTGCGAATAGGCTTGGTACACATCCTCCATAGTGCTTAAGCAAGCAGCGCCGCGATCCATTCTTTTTTGTAAATCAAAGTTGATCAGCGCATCGAAACCATCATCAAAATAAGGGCTACGATAAGCACTGTGTGCCCAAACTTCACCCATCATCCAGAACGGTTCACCTTGTTTTCCATGTTTGGTGCGCCATTCATCAAGGCGTTGGCTAGCGGTGGATTTCAGGCGTTGCCATACTTCTCCTTCGACATGTTTAACGGTATCAATTCGATAGCCATCAATACCAAAACGTTTTACCCAATCGGTTTGCCACTCGATGAGATAATCAGTGACGGTAAAATTGTCGCGCGCTTGGACTCGTGTTCCCGGATTATTGAGTAGCCATTGAGGTGGTTTGACATAAGTGTCTGCTTCAGTGAGAAAATCAGGTAAACCCGCTAACGTTAAGGTTAAATCGCTTGAGCCCGGCGCTGGATAACCCGGCAGCCCGGCACGTACCCAATCTTTACCCCACCATTGCTGCCAATTTGAGTTTTGATAATCAATATATTGATGAAAACTGTGCCACGTTTCGCCAGTTTTTGGTGCCCAATCGCTCCATTTTTCAGGCAGAGTGTTAGGTTTGACAACGTCAATGCCATCGAACTGCAAATCCGCTAAAGTCGCGTAGCCAGTATGGTTGAGTACCGCATCGAGTAGGACTTTCATGCCTCGCTTATGGGCTTCTGCCACTAAGGTGGCGAGATCTTCATCAGTGCCAAAGTTTTCGTCGATTTTGGTGAAATCTCGCGTCCAATATCCGTGATAGGCATAAAAAGGAAATGAGCCACTGTCGCCTCCGCCAATAAAGCCATGCACTTGTTCGACAATAGGCGAGAGCCAAATTGCATCAGTGCCAAGGCTTTTAATGTGATCGAGCTTTTTAATTATCCCTTTGAGATCTCCGCCATGAAAGGTACCAATTTCTTGTTGGCCATCTTTTTTACGGCCATAACTGTGATCGTTACTGGGGTCGCCGTTATAAAAACGGTCAACCATAACAAAATAGATATTGGCATTACGGTAAGTGAAAGGCTGTGGCTCACTCTTTAGCGGAGCAAGCAGAATAAGTCCGCCACTGGTTGGCGAGGGGGTTAAAGAGACCTGCCCGTTGTTAACGGTGACTATTTGACCGCTCATCGCGTCTTTTAGTTCGGTGCCTTCAGTAAAACTATCGGCTAAGGTCAAGGTAACCTCTCCACCTTGATATTGCTCACAAACGACCGAGGGTAGTGGGCGTTGAAATTCGGTTTGTTTCGCTGTGGTTGGCTGACGAACAAAGGCGATGGTTTTATGTTGCTCATCAAAACTGAACGCATAATCACCAGTAAAGCGGATATTCAGTGGTAGTTCTGTTACGGCACCACAGTTAAGCTTGATGGGAGTATTAAAACGAACAGTCTGTTCACTGTCAGCGTGACAGTCGCCCTCAATACCACTGATTTTTAGCGTGTAGTTATCCTTGGTTAACGGTATGACTAACGGCGATGTCGCGCTGAGTGGGAAATCTCGACTATTGGTGGTGGTCGAAATGGTGATATTGGGTGATGCCAGTACCGCTGGTGCGGCTAGCATCATTGCGTAGGTTAGCGTATGCAGTTTCATTCTTTTTATTCCTTGAATGATGATATCTCCTGCCAATGGCAATTCACCGCTGTGCTGGTCAGAGGTAGAGAGGCGAGGGAGAGAGTAAACCGAATTTCACGCTTTACCATAAGCGGTCGTGCATGGCTTGACATCATTCTTGCTGACTACGCCCTAAAAGTTTGATGCACTTCACTGCTTGCCCTTTGGGGGCGTAGAGCCTAAGGCGCTTGTTGTTGAGTTTAAGACTCGGCATGATGTGGTTTTGCAAAGGGAGGTATGCTCTCTTTCGTTTGTACTAGAGCTGGTCGAGGAAACATACGATGAGTAAATGGCTATTATGGTTTGGTTTATTTAGCCTACCTGCTCAAGCCGTACATGAAGATTTTTTGTTACCGTTTCTCAACCCCAATCACGCTCTACCGACCTTGTCTGAATGGCAAGAAAGTCATCAGTGGTTAGAGTGCGCAGAGGAGAGTGATCAGCATCGATGGTGCAGTGATGAATTTTATTATTACTCAACATTAGTTTGGGCCAGTATCGACTTTATCAATCAAGAACCAGCCATGTTAGTCTTACATCTGACCTATTCGGCTCATGACTGGAGTCAATTGCAATTAGCGCTGCGCTGAGATGGCTTTCAAGTTGAGCGCGTCCAGATCGCTGAGGCTATTTTTTCCGTTGATGATCAACGGATCGATAAAACCATCTCTGACGTTGATCGCCAGTTAATCTTATTTCTTAACCATCATGCTCATCGTTTTCCTAAGCGGCAGCAGTGGTCGATGTCTGGACGACACGTTGAGTTGTTGACCGATGGTAAGGATATTGAAGTGCGTTGGCTGACCGTGGGATCGAAGGACTAAATTCAGCGGCCTCTTATCGGACGTGGTGTGTTTAGCCTATTAAATCAAATAGAGAGTAAGGTAAAGGAGTAGAAATAATGATTGAGAAAGTTACGATGGCTTCCCAAGGTCCAGAATTTTCTGAGCTAGTGCAAGGATACTGGCGTCTTGGGGAATGGAACATGACGCCGCAAGCTCGTTTAACATTCATTAAGCAGCATCTTGAGTTAGGTATCAGTACCGTTGATCATGCTGATATCTATGGTAATTATCAATGTGAGCATTTATTTGGTGAAGCACTAGCACTTGAGCCATCACTGCGTGATCAGCTCCAGATCATCACTAAGTGCGATATTAAATTATGTGGTGATAGTTATCCTTCGCAAAAGATCAACCACTATGATACCAGTTCAGCGCACCTGTATCAGTCAGTCAATAGTTCATTACAACGTCTCGGCGTCAATGAAATAGATGTGTTATTACTTCACCGACCAGATGCATTGATGAACGCCGATGAAGTAGCCGAAGTGTTCTCTGATTTACATAAAGTTGGCAAGGTCAAACATTTTGGCGTATCGAACTTTAGTCCAGCTCAGTTTGATTTGTTACAATCACGCTTATCTAAGCCTTTGATTACTAATCAAGTTGAGATTAATCCGCTGAATATTCAAGTTGCGCATGATGGTACTTTGGATCAATTGCAACGTTTACGGACTAGACCGATGGCGTGGTCATGTTTAGCCGGTGGTCAACTGTTTAACGGACAGAGTGAGCAAATTACCCGAGTACGTCAGGTACTTGAAGAAATACGCGAAGAGATTGGCGCACAGAGTATTGATCAAGTGGTGTATGCTTGGGTACGTTGTTTACCTTCTAACCCTGTGGTGATCCTTGGTTCCGGCAATATCCAGCGTACACAAGCTGCGGTTGAGGCATTATCGCTGACGTTAACCCGCGAACAATGGTATCGAGTTTGGGTGGCATCCAAAGGACACAATGTGCCATAAGTTAAACCGATTAACCTTGCTGAATGAGATACCAGCCGCATCAAGCGTAAACGATGCGGCTGGTTACTATAAGCTGAGTGGATTAGTGATTAACCAATCACAAATTGTCCGAGCACATAGCCGACACAACATGCACTGATCACGCCCACTAGACCGGGAGCCATGAATGAGTGGTTAAAATACCATTTGCCGATCTTGGTGGTCCCCGTCATATCAAAGTTGACCGTAGCGATATCAGAAGGGTAGTTCGGAATAAAGAAGTAACCGTACAACGCAGGCATTAACCCGATCAATAACGCAGGTTCGAGTCCCAGTGCTACACCGACTGGTAGCATCATCTTCGCAACGACCGCTTGTGAGTTCACCACAACTGACACAATAAATAACGCCAAAGCAAAGGTCCAAGGATAGGTGTTCACCATATCAATGATCCCTGAGCGAAATTGTGGCATCGCATATTGAAAATAGGTGTCCGACATCCAAGCAATACCAAAAATGGCAATGGCTGCAACCATCCCCGATTTGAAAACCACGCCTTCTGGAACCGTTTTCGGATTAACTTTAGCGACTAATAAAATAATACCGCCGAAACAAAGCATCATCATTTGAATCACGGTCGCCATATCAATCGCTTTATTCCCCGAAACCATTCTGACTTCAGGGAACATAGCGATCAAAACAATGATCACAATTGAGAGAATAAAGAGCATGACAGAATTCTTTGCCGCAGCAGGGAGAACTTCATCTAATGATGTGGCGGTTGTGCTAAGAATTTTCTCTTTGAAGATGGGATCTTTTAGCCGTTCTTGATAGTCCTGATCTTGCTCGAGCTCTTTACCTCTACGCATGCTATAGAGTGACATCAGCACGGTTCCAAACAGAGTGGCAGGTACCGATACCATCAAAATAGATAAGAGTGTGATGTTGTGATTAATTGTCGATAGCTCTGCGAGATAGTAAACAACAGCGGCAGAAATCGGTGAAGCGGTAATGGCGATTTGTGAGGCAACGGAAGCGGCGGCCATCGGACGTTCGGGACGAATACCATTTTTTAATGCGACATCGCCAATGATCGGCATAATCGAGTAAACCGCATGACCCGTTCCAAGCAGAAAAGTCATGGTGTAGGTCACTAGAGGAGCAATCATGGTGACTCGTTTTGGGTTACGGCGTAACAACTTTTCGGCAACTTGCAGCATGTATTTTAAGCCACCCGCCGCTTCTAAGATCGACGCACAAGTGACCACGGCTAAAATGATCAACATGACCGTTACCGGAGGGGAGGTCGGAGGCATTTTAAAAATAAAGACTTCCACCACCAAGCCAATGCCTGAAACAACACCAAGGCCTATCCCACCATAACGGGAACCAATGTATAACACTATTAATAGGAATAAGAATTCCAAATACAACATACTAACCTGACCTTATCATTAAAATTGGGTATCCCAATTCACTCGGATAGCGTGTCTAGAAATGCTCGGTATTTCATCTCTATCTTGCTGTTCAAGTGAGTAGGGTGAATATTCTGTGATTGAGACGATTTATTGCTCAATAAGTTGAATATCTTGGCGTAATTAACGGATTAACCAGCGTATTTTCTGATTTCATCCACAAAAAGTATGAAGTGAAGTTCACACATATTTACATTTTAAAAATGGAAGTGACTTATTGTGATCTTTGTCCCATTAAAATCTGAAAAAGTTAATCTTTTTAAGGTGTTAATGTAGCCAAAGTGTAGTTTTTAACGCTGAAAGCAAGAAAAAGCCGAGCGGAGGCTCGGCTGTTTTCAGGAAACGGAAGGTGAATCCGAATCATGCACCACGCTGGTTATAATGATTCGTCATAAATGGTTGGGATCGGCTGTCGTTTATGTTGAGTAACTTGATAGATATGAATCAAACGTTCAGCCACATAGCTAGGGACTGGTTTACCTTCTAGAAAATCATCAATTTGTTGATAAGTGAGATTAAGTGCGTCTTCATCGGCTTTTTGTGGAGCTAGCTCTTCTAAATCAGCCGTAGGGACTTTGTTAACTAAGACCTCAGGTGCGCCCAGTGTGGCGGCCAGTAAGCGCACTTGGCGTTTATTGAGACCAAACAGTGGTGCTAAATCACAGGCACCATCACCATATTTGGTGTAAAAGCCAGTAATATTTTCCGCAGAATGGTCGGTTCCCAGTACCAAGCCACCGACATAGCCAGCGATTTCATATTGAGCAATCATACGTGCCCGTGCTTTAACATTGCCTTTGACAAAATCGATTTTGGCTTGATCATTAGGCAATAAGCCAGTGTTGGCGAGTGCTTGATGCGAAGCTGCATGTAAGCCATCGACGCCCGCTTTGATGTTGACCGAGACCGCATGAGTAGGTTGAATAAACGATAAAGCTAACTGAGCTTCTTGCTCATCTTTTTGTTCACCATAAGGTAAGCGAACGGCAATAAATTGGTAAGCTTGCGTTTGTTGTTCTTGATTGAGTTGATCAACGGCGAGCTGTGCAAGGCGGCCACACGTGGTTGAATCGACACCGCCACTGATCCCAAGGACTAACGATTGACAGCCAGACGTTAAAAGTTTGCGTTTAATAAACGTGACGCGTCGTTCAATTTCAAAGTGAGGATCAATGCTAGGTTGTACGCGCATTTCTTGTCGAATGATGTGTTCCATAAGATTTCCTTTCTGGCTTGCTAAACCGAGGTGGCTAAGGCTCGCATAATGAGGTGACTTAGGTATATCATACCACAAACATGAAATTAGAAAACCGTGAATACGGGCTGAGTCTTGAATTGAGGAAACGATGCAAAAAGTGGCCGTCTTTGGTAGTGCGTTTAATCCACCGTCACTAGGGCATAAACATGTCCTTGAGTCGCTGAGCCATTTTGATCGCGTATTATTGATCCCCAGCATTAGCCATGCTTGGGGTAAAACCATGCTGGATTACACACTACGCTGTCGTTTAGTCGACGCTTTTATTAAAGACTTGGCTACCAGCCATATCGAGTTGTTGGCGATAGAGCAAGTGTTATGGCAACCGGATCAGAGCGTGACAACCTATGCTCTGTTGACGCATTTACAAAGCCAATGGCCTGATGCTGAACTGACATTTGTGATTGGTCCCGATAACTTCTTTCGTTTCCACGAGTTTTATCGAGCAGAAGAGATTGTGCGGCATTGGTCGGTGATGGTCTGCCCAGAAAAAGTGAACATTCGTAGTACCGATATTCGTCAGGCTATCGCCGCGAAGGAAAATATCCAAGGTTTAACCACTCCGAGTGTTGCCGCGCTCCTTGAACAACTTCAGGTTTATCGCTAATCCTATGCAAAACATCCAAAGAGTCATCGCTAAATGATGCAGCCGATAGTGTGGGGATGGTTGATGTTATCCAGCTCGGTCATGGACTGTTCGCCTTATGATGGCGTTGAGCCATCTTTATCAATCCGTTCGGTTATTTTTAGCCATCAAACGGTATGTGATGAATGGCGAGAGGCTAATTATACTGGGCTGACTTTGTCGGCGAATCGTTCAGAGAAACCGGATGATTATTGGACTGGATGGCTTACAGGCAGTGTGTTCAAGGCTGATCCAATGGTCAGTTCTAATTATCAGCAAGGTTATTTTGGTGTCAGTGTCTGGATGCCGGATGAGCTTGCTGAGCAAGAAGCGGAAATGACTTTAGAAGAATGGTTAAAAAATCACGGTGTCGCGCTTAGCTTGGCTTATGGCGATAAGAGAAACGGTTTACCTCGTTTACGCCTCGACTATCGTTGGCATGAAATGTCACAAACCGATTGGTTTTTACAGCTTGAAATCCCTTTTTAATCCTGAAAAATTAATCAGAAAGCATCAGGGGCGTAATCAATACGCCCCTGATTTATTTGAGTTTGTAGCCAAACAACCTCAAATCGAAAGAACATGGTTTATCAAATTGGTAGTGGCATTGACTGTGATGGGTCTTGCGGCTTGTAGACACGTTTTAAACCCAGTATCGCCAGCATGGACATCAATAACATAATGATCCCTAAAGGAAGCTGGTTGGTAGCAGGAAACAAAGAGGCGGTTAGCGTGGCTAAGCCTGCGCCTAAGTTTTGCATTCCGCCTAATATCGCACCACCAGTGCCAGCATGGTAAGGCAGTGGATTGAGCGCTCCGGTTGTCGCCGCTGGGAACAAAATGCCCGCACCGAGAAAATACACCGTTGCGCCACCAATGAGTGTTAATGCGGTCGTTTGGTCGAATAGACCAGGGATGAGGACAATCATTGAGCCACAAAAAATCGCCATTAGACCGACACGCAACGCTTGTTTTTCACTGTATTTCTGCGCGACGACGCTAGATAACCAAGCGCCAGCTAAGTAACCCGGAATGGGTGTTACAAACAACAAGCTAACGGTCGTCGCTGGCAGAGCTAATACGCCACCAAGTAATACACCAGCAGCCGCTTCAAAGACCGCTAAGCCAGCGAAGGTCGCGACTAAGCAGATTAAGTAACCTTGAAAGCGGTGATCCGACATCACAAACTGATAACTGCGTATCACCGGCTCTTTTCGGCGGTTCGCTTTCGGCAAGGTCTCGACTAAGCTAGTCAGCATCGTAATCAGCACTGCAATCGCAAAGAGCGATAAAAACAGATAGCTAGATCGCCAACCAAATGCCTCAGTTAAGTAACCGCCTAATACCGGCGCAATCAGTGGTGAAAAAATTAAACACATACTAATCAAGCTATTGGCTTGATGAAGTTTACTGCCGGTAAAACAGTCACGGGTGAGTGTACGACACATCGCGCCACCACAACCAATACCAAGCCCTTGAATAAAACTACCGGCTAAAAACCAGTGGTATTGATGAGCAAACAACGCAATCAAAGTCCCGAAAATATAAATGACTAACCCAACAATGATGATCGGTTTTCGGCCCAAGCGGTCAGACAGTGGTCCGTAAACAAACTGTGATAAGCCGTAGGGAATCAAATAACAAGCCATCACTGCTTGTAGTGCTGATGGGGAAACTAAAAACTCCCCAGCCATATGACCAATGGATGGAACATACATTGTTTGTGTCATTTGACCTACCGCCGCTAAAATCGCGATCAAAAAAGTCAATTTGACTAATGGAAATGTTGCAGACATTACGTTCTCCACCTAACAACATTAAAGCGTGAGGATTGATATTAAGTATGAATAAAAATAGCCAGCAAACCTTGGTTTACGGCGCGTGATATTAGTCATCAGTATACGGTTAATCAATCGAAAAATGATAAGATAAGCACGATATAATTCTATACTGATGATTAGATAAACTAATTCGAATGAGTGGGATTACTTTCAATGGCGATGGGATGAAATTTATCAATACCACATCAACGTTGAGGTTTTTTTTAGGCTGGCTATTGCTTTCGGTCTTTGGAGTCTCTACATTATCTAAATGAGAACTAATATCATGTGAGGTGTGTGTGTTAGCGTGGTTAGCAACGGTGTTTCTTCTAGTCGGATTAGGGATTAAATTGGCGGTCTCGTCACGTTGGGTTATTGGTGTGCTCAGTGGATTAACCTTATTATCTTGGTTTGTATGGTTTGATATACGCTTAGTTTGTCTTGGGTTATTTATCGCGGCTCCATTTCTTGTTCGCTTATCTAATCAACATACGGCCACATTATGCTTTTTACTGTGTGTGATGGGTTCCACGCTGGGTAGTTTACTCATTACGTTATTGGCTGTTCACTCAATATAACTTCGTTGGTCGCCTCAATATACTGGGGAGACGCCTCTATGTTTTATCATCAGTGAAATGAGAAATTTACAATAATAACCGCGTGATTACGTGGTTTTTCGTATTCAATATTCATCAAATCCGACCCTAGCTATTGCGAGGAAAAACAGAACTGGTTATAGTTCTCCGCACTCTAATGCGAATGCTTATCAAAATATGTCGCAGTCATTTTAGCCAGTAAGGAATCGTATGAAATCAATAATCAGTTGGGCAGCGTTGGGCTTGTTCACCTCAATATCTGTTCATGCCGCCAATGTGACCATTGAACATCAAATGGGAAAAACCACACTACAACAAAACCCTCAACGTGTGGTGGTCATCGGTGTTGGCCCATTAGATGCTGTTGATTATTTTGGAATTAATCCTGTCGCCGTCTCAAAAGTTGCCGAATTGCCTGATTATTTAGCCAAATACCGAGGCGATGATTACGCTCCGGCGGGTTCGTTGTTTGAGCCTGATTTTGAACGTATTTTTATGCAAAAACCGGATCTGATCATTACTGGTCCGCGCGCGGCACGAACGGCTTATGATGAACTGAATAAAATCGCCCCGACTGTAGTATTTGCGGTGGATGATAACCAACCGTATTGGCAGAGCACTCAAGCTCAGTGGCGCAATTTAGGTAAAATTTTTGCTATTGAAGATAAAGTTGAAGAAAAAATCGCTCAGTTAGATAAAAAGTTTTCTGAGGTGAAGGCCTACAATCAGCAGCATCAAGCTCAAGCAATGACGGTAATGAGCTCTGGTGGCAATATTACCACCTTTGGCGCTAATTCCCGTTTTGCAGCCATTTATAAAGATTTTGGCTTCAGCGAAGCCGCACAGGTTAAGCAAACGGCTAACCATGGTAATTTAGTCTCTTACGAATACATTCGTCAAAACAACCCTCAAACGCTGTTTATTATCGATCGAGATAAATTAGTCAACAAAGGACAAAGCCACACGCGTGAAGAGTTTGAAAATCCGTTGATTAAAGCGACGGACGCTTATAAGCAAGATCGTATGGTATTTTTAGATTTGAATGCTTGGTACTTGTCGATTGCTGGTGTGACCGCGACTGAGCAGATGTTAAGTGATATGCAAGTTAGCCTTCATTAATCCTATCGGTTTTCTGTGTGAGGCTGCTGCCTTGTTAATGCTCAATAATCGTCATTAGCCAGCGGTTTCACATGGTTTACATTAGGTCACTAGCAGACTTGATTGACACTCTGAGTCTGTTAGCGCTCTTAGATAGCTATCATCAACCAATTGTTATTGAAGTTTATCGATTAACGAAACTGGTTTTCTCTAATCATCATAAGATTGATGCTCTAGGCTCTGCTTACCATCTTGCTAGATTTGATTTCGTTTTTGTTGTTATTTGAGGTTAACTTTGAAAAAGTTATTACTCGTACTCCTACTGCTCAGTTTGTGTTCCTTATTTGTTGGCGTCGGGCAACTGTCCTTTTCTGCGTTGGTGCAGGGGGATGAAGTGGCTTGGCAATTGTTGCTGACGAGTCGTATTCCCCGTTTATTAGCGGTACTTTTAGCTGGTGGTGGGTTAAGCATTGCTGGGCTTATCATGCAGCAGATTAGTCAAAACCGTTTTGCGGCGCCTTCGACCTCTGGCACGATAGAATGTGCGATGCTTGGCTATGTGCTGAGTTTGGTATTGTTTGGTCATGGCGACAGTTTATTGCTGATTTTCTCTACGGCGATGATTGGTACACTGATTTTTGTCCAATTTATTCAGCGTATTCAGTTTAAAAACGTGGTGTTTGTGCCGTTGATCGGGATTATTTTTGGCAGTGTTGTGCAATCAGCAGCAACGTTTATCGCTTATCGTTATGACGCTTTACAAAACTTATCGGGTTGGGCAGTGGCTAATTTTGCCAACTTACTGAGTGGTGACTTTGAACTGCTCTACATTGCAATTCCTGTCGCGATATTGAGTTATTTATACGCTGCAAGAATATCCGCGGTAGGAATGGGTAAAGATTTTGCTATCAATCTCGGTCTCAATTATCAACAAGTGCTCACCCTTGGCGTCTGTTTGGTCTCGATTATGGCGGCATCGGTGGTGATGATTGTTGGCCAATTACCTTTTCTAGGCTTGATTGTGCCTAATTTAGTCAGCTATTTTTATGGCGATAATCTGCGTAAAAATATTCCACGCACGGCGTTGTTTGGTGCATCTCTCGTACTGGTTTGCGACATTGTTAGTCGCGTGCTGATCTTCCCTTATGAAATACCAATTTCGATGATCATCAGTATTATTGGCGGCATTGCGTTTATCGTATTGATTTTGAGAGGACCTCAGCATGCAAGATAAACATAAAACGTTATTGATGCTGGTTTTGGCACTCGGTTTTGCGGTGCTATTTATTGGCGTCGGTCTTAATGCGGATAATTATCAGTATTTCTTGTCGCGTCGTATCCCGAAAGTGCTAGCGATTGTGGTAGCCGCTATCGCCATCGCTCAATCCTCCTTAGCTTTTCAAACCATTACCCATAATAGAATTTTGACACCGAGTATCATGGGTTTTGATGCCTTGTATCTTTTAGTTCAAGTTCTGGTTGTGGCTACATTAGGTAGTTTTAGTGTCATCATGTTGAACACTTACCTAAATTTTTCGTTATCGGTTCTGGCTATGCTGCTGTTTTCGAGCTTGCTGTTTACTTTTTATTTTCGTCGTCAGCGTAATAACATCATCGTTTTGCTATTACTTGGCGTGATTTTAGGTCAGCTATTTTCCAACTTTTCATCCTTTTTTATTATGTTGATGGATCCTAATGACTTTGCAGCAGTCCAGGCGAAAATGTTTGCTAGTTTCAATAATGTTAACGTGAAACTGGTTTATGCCGTATCACCGCTATTACTCGTGGTGAGTTATTTACTGTTCCGTATGCATCGTACACTCGATGTTTTTTGGCTCGATAATGATAATGCGGTTAGCCTCGGTGTTGATGTTAAGCGCACCACGCGTGATGTGATGTTGCTGAGTGCGGTGTTGGTCTCAATTTCGACAGCTTTGGTTGGACCGGTAATGTTTTTTGGTTTGCTGGTGACCAATTTAACTCGTGAATGGCTACGTTCTTATCAACATCGTGTGTTACTTATGGCTTGCTCTGCGATGTCGGTCGTTGCTCTTTTAGGCGGGCAGTGGATAGTAGAAAACGTATTTTCATTTGGTACCACCTTGAGTGTGATCATCAACTTCATTGGTGGGATTTATTTCCTCTCTCTTCTCTTGCGTAATAAAGTGGTGTAGCCCGTTATGATTCAATTAGACAAACTGACCAAGTATTTCGGCTCTCAAGCTGTGGTTCATCAAGCGAGCGCGCAATTTTCGAAAGGCCAGGTGACCTCAATTATTGGCCCGAATGGGGCAGGCAAGAGCACTTTGTTATCAATGGCAAGCCGCTTAATGTCACGTGATGAAGGTAAGGTTTGGATTGAAAGCCGTGAATTGGTGGATTGGGATACCAAAAGCCTCGCCAAAAAACTGTCCGTTTTACGTCAAGCCAACAATCTGACCATGCGCTTTACCGTACGTGAGTTAATCGCTTTTGGGCGTTTTCCACATTCTCAAGGTAAGCTCACGGTAGAGGATAACGCTATTATTGATCAAGCGATTGCTTATCTTGATATAAAAAGCATGGAACATAAGTACCTTGATGAATTGAGTGGTGGTCAACGTCAACTGGCGTTTATTGCGATGGTCATGGCCCAAGATACCGATTGTGTTTTTTTGGATGAACCGCTAAATAATTTAGATATTAAACACTCACTGCAGATTATGGAAACGATCCGCCGTCTGGCGCATGATCTAAACAAAGCGGTCGTGGTGGTTATTCACGATATCAATTTTGCTTCTTGCTATTCCGACCGGATTATTGCCCTAAAAAAGGGAATAGTAGTGGCCAGTGGTTCGGTGGAAGAGGTGATTCAAGCTTCAGTATTAGAAGACATTTACGAAACGCCTTTTCGAGTCTTAGAGCTGGAAGGGAAGAGAATGTGTCTTTACCACACTGCATAAGGTGGTGGCCTTATCAAGACCAATAAGGGCAGAGAAATATTTCTCGCTAGAAAAGAATAGATTATTTGTTACAGATCAATAAAAGAAGCGGCTTAACTGAGCAAAACAACAAAACAAAAGTTGAAAGATTCAAAAATTATTGAATAATGGGTGGCACGAAAAAAGAGAAGCGCACGCTTCAAACTCATAGTCGAATACAGGATACTCCCCATGTCGAACTCGTATGTGTTGGTTATTAACTCTGGTAGCTCATCACTGAAATTTGCGGTTATTGATTCTAATACGGGTGATGCCGTATTGAGTGGTCTCGGTGAATGCTTTGGGCTGGATGATGCTCGAATGAGCTGGAAATGTAACGGAGAAAAAGCCAGTTGCACCATTCAAGGTGAAAATAACCACCATCAGTTAGCGGTAGAAAAACTGGTTGAGTTAGTCAAAACTTACGGTCTTATCGATGAGGTGGTGGCGATAGGGCACCGCGTCGTTCATGGCGGCGAAAAGTTCACAAAAACCGTTAAGTTAGATGAGAAAATCGTACAAGAAGTCGAAGCGTTGAGTGATTTAGCTCCGCTGCATAACAAAGCTCATGCAATTGGTATGCGTGCAGCGATGCATGCTTTTCCTGAGCTGCCACAGTTTGCGGTTTTTGATACCGCCTTCCACCAAACGATGCCACCGAAGGCTTACACCGGTGGTATTGCTAAATCGCTTTATACCGAATTTGGTATTCGCCGATATGGTTTTCATGGTACCAGCCATTACTTCGTCAGTCGTGAAGCGGCCAAAATGCTCAATAAGCCCATTGAACAAAGCAGTTTTATCTCTGTTCATTTAGGTAATGGTGCATCCGTTTGTGCGATTAAAGATGGTCAGAGTGTTGATACCAGTATGGGCTTTACTCCCTTATCTGGTTTGATGATGGGCACCCGATGCGGTGACCTTGACCCAGGGATTATCGAATTCTTGTTAAAAAAAGGGTGGACGCAAGAGCAGGTATTTAACTCATTAAATAAAGCGTCTGGTTTCCTTGGTGTGTCCGGTTTAACCAGTGATGCGCGTGGTATCCTTGAAGCCATGGATCAAGGCCACGAAGGTGCGACGTTAGCCTTCCAAGTGTTTACTTACCGCGTGGCTAAATACATCGCTTCTTATCTTGCTGCCCTAGATTCTTTAGATGGAATTATTTTTACCGGTGGTATTGGTGAAAATGCTCTGCCTATCCGCCGTGAAATCTTACGTAATTTAAAAATTCTTGGTTTTGTGGAAGATGAGCAAGGTAATGAGCAGGCTCGTTTTGGTAATGCTGGGAGCATCGCCAGATCAGAACCATTAGGTGCAGTAGCCCTTGTTGTACCTACTAATGAAGAATTTGTAATTGCTCAGCAGTCGATTGAATTGCTGTAATGAATAGTAAAAAAAGATAGTGAAAAGCGAGCTTCGTGCTCGCTTTTTTGCTTCTTCAGTTGGATAGACCATCATTAGGCACGTGAATGACGACACACCTATTGCTCACTACACGACTTCCGCAGTTATTTTTGTTTATCCAAGTTAGCGTTAGCTTGTTATGGGTGATTACATCAGGAATCACAATTATCGAAGTAAATTAAGCCGTCTTTACTTTAATAATACCACTTGACAGAAAAGCACTGATTGATAGTGGCGTTAAGAAAAATAAGCTATCAAAATACAGTGATAAAATTGATCTATACGAAATAAATTATGGATGGCTATATCTATAAGCAACTACTTAATCAGCTTTTTTAACGCGAATCTTGCTTTTATGAACATCGCTTAAATTGAGATTAGCGATGGCTTGTTTGGCTTCTTCGAGGTTCGGCATTTCGACAAAGGCAAAGCCTTTTGATTGACCAGTGATTTGATCCAGTACCAAGTTGCATGCTTTTACTTCACCAAAAGCAGAGAATAAAACGCGGATGTCTTGTTCGGTGGTAGTACGGGATAAATTTCTAACTAACAGTTTCATGAATAATAATCTTATAGGAATTGACGCTATATTGTCTCAGTTTCTCAAGGCGAAACCAAGGAAATCTTTGTGTTAACGATGTTTGTCTCGATGAGAGGTGATAAAAGGCGAGCTATTAAGCTCGCCATTGAATTTTCAAGTTAGTACATTGTTAGGTATCAATACCCACAACGGTTTATTACTCTTCGTAACTATCAATACTTGGACAAGTACAGACCAGATTACGATCGCCATAGACGTTATCGACACGGTTGACGGTTGGCCAGTACTTGGTGGTTTTGCTGTGCTCTGATGGGAAGCAAGCAACTTCGCGAGAGTAAGGATGCGACCATTGTTCAATGGTTAAATCCACTTGTGTATGCGGTGCGTTGACTAGCGGGTTATCTTCTAATGGCCACTCGCCAGTTTGTACTTTATCTATCTCTTGGCGAATAGCGATCATCGCCTCACAGAAACGATCGATTTCAGCTAAGCTTTCGGATTCGGTTGGCTCAACCATCAGTGTACCCGCAACCGGGAACGACATAGTTGGCGCATGGAAGCCATAATCCATTAAGCGCTTAGCGATATCTTCTTCACTGATGCCGCTTTGCTCTTTTAATGGACGAATATCGATAATGCACTCATGGGCTACTCGACCATTATGACCACGATATAAAACAGAGTAGTGCGGACGCAGGCGCTCCATAATATAGTTGGCATTAAGAATCGCCAGCTTGGTTGCTTGCTCTAATCCCGTTGCTCCCATCATGGTGATATAAGCCCACGAAATAGGCAAAATGGAGGCACTGCCTAAATCCGCAGCAGAGACGGCATATTCTGTGCCTTCGATACCGCCTTCAATATGCCCAGGTAAGAACGGAGCTAAATGAGATTTTACTCCAATAGGGCCCATACCTGGACCACCGCCACCGTGTGGAATACAGAAGGTTTTATGTAGGTTAAGGTGCGATACATCTGAACCAATAAAACCGGGAGAGGTGAGGCCAACTTGTGCATTCATATTGGCGCCATCGAGATACACTTGGCCGCCAGCTTGGTGCACCATTTCACACACTTGGCGTACTTGTTCTTCATAGACACCATGAGTCGAAGGATAGGTGATCATAATCGCAGACAGGTTCGCTCGATGTTTATCGATTTTCGCCGCTAGATCAGTCAGATCAACGTTACCATTATTATCGCATTTCACAACCACCACTTTCATCGATAACATGGAAGCGGTTGCTGGGTTAGTGCCGTGAGCCGAACTTGGGATTAAACAGACATCGCGGTGTCCTTCACCACGGCTTTGGTGATAACGCTGAATAGCAATCAGACCCGCGTATTCACCAGATGCGCCAGAGTTTGGTTGCAGTGAAAAGGCGTCATAACCGGTGATTTCGCATAATTTTTGTTTTAGATCTTTGGCTAATGCTGCGTAACCTTGCGCTTGTTCTTTGGGTGCGAAGGGGTGTAATGCGCCAAATTCTGGCCAAGTGACTGGGATCATCTCTGCGGTAGCATTGAGCTTCATCGTACAACTGCCAAGAGGGATCATACCATGCACCAAAGAGAAGTCTTTATTCTCCAGTTTCTTCATATAGCGCAGCATTTGTGTTTCGCTATGATGAGTATTGAATACAGGATGAGTAAGGAAACTTGATTGGCGGCGGCAAGATTCAGGAATCGCGGCTAATTCATTATCAGTAATGGCGGTCGATAAATCGTCAATCGATTCGTTAACGGCAAAAACGTCAAATAGGGCTTTGATGTCTTCAACTGTCGTTGTTTCATCCAAGCTAATACCAAGTTGCTGCGCCGATTTACGTAGATTCATTCCGGCTAGTTGCGCTTGCTGATAAAGTTTTTCTGTTGCCGATCCAGTATTGATGGTTAGGGTGTCAAAGAAGCTATGGTGGGCGAGTTCATAACCGGCTTTGATTAACCCAGCAGCAAGAATGGCTGTGAAGTGATGGGTTCTGCGCGCAATGGTTTTTAAACCTTCAGGACCATGGTACACCGCATAGAAAGCGGCCATGTTCGCCAGAAGTGCTTGAGCGGTACAAATATTTGAGGTGGCTTTTTCACGGCGAATATGCTGTTCACGAGTTTGCATTGCCATGCGCAGCGCTTGATTGCCTTTGGCATCGATAGATACCCCAATCACTCGACCAGGCATAGTACGTTTGTGAGCATCACGAGTTGCCATAAACGCGGCATGAGGACCACCGTATCCCATTGGCACACCAAAACGTTGTGCTGAGCCAATCACAACATCCGCACCCATCTCTCCAGCCGGTTTAAGCAGTACACTGGCCAGTAAATCAGTGGCCACCGTAACCAGCGTTTTATTCTCATGCGCTTGCTCGATGATATTGGTTAAATCACGTACTTCTCCGCGAGTATTTGGGTATTGCAGTAAGGCACCAAACACATCGTGCTGCGCTAAGCTTTCGATGGGAGCCACCTTGACATCAAAGCCCAGAAATCCGGCTCGGGTTTTGATCACTTCAATAGTCTGTGGATGGACATCGTCCGCGACAAAAAAGACGTTACTTTTGCTTTTGCCAGCACGATGACACAGTGCCATGGCTTCTGCGGCGGCGGTTGCTTCATCCAATAATGAAGCGTTTGCGATCTCCATACCCGTTAAGTCGATAATCATCTGTTGATAGTTAAGCAGCGACTCTAAGCGACCTTGAGAGATTTCAGGCTGATATGGAGTATAAGCGGTGTACCACCCCGGGTTTTCAAACACATTGCGCAAAATGACATTAGGAGTAAAGGTGTTGTAGTAACCTTGACCAATAAAAGTACGTTTAATTTGATTTTGTTGAGCAAAGGCTTTCAGCATCGCGAGCATATTGGTTTCACTTTGCGGCTCGCCAATATCAAGGGGGGCCTCTAAACGAATGTTAGCGGGGACGGTTTCCTTAATCAGCGCATCAAGACTTTCAGCCTGAATAGTCGCTAACATAGTCTGTTGATCATCGACGCGTGGTCCATTGTGGCGTGCAATAAATTCATTTTGTGTGCTTAGGCGGTGCAGTAACTCGGTCATTTTCCCTTACCTATAGATAGAGCTGTCGCGTGGCTGACCATCATCTTCAACAACGCCGATCATATAAATAAGCGTTGACAGATAATCGGTATCGACGGGTTATAGTGAATAACGATGATGCTGAAAAAGCTGCCTTGGCTTCTACCATAGTAAGAGGCTTCGACCTATTGTGCGGCAGCTTCTTGGAACAACTAGTCTTCTTCAATCAAAGTGAGATATTCGTCTGCGTCTTTAAGATCATCGAGTTCAGAGGCATCGGACATTTTAATTTTAACAATCCAGCCTGATTCATAAGGTTCTTCATTGATAAGTTCAGGACGCTCGGCGAGATCTTCGTTTACTTCGATAACTATGCCCGATACCGGAGCGTAAATATCAGAAGCTGCTTTGACGGATTCCACCAAGGAAAAATTATCTCCCGCATCATATTCACTTTCGAGCTCAGGTAACTCGACAAACACCACATCACCGAGCATCGCTTGAGCATGCTCTGAAATTCCAATCGTGACGGTACCATCTCCGTTATCACGCACCCATTCATGGCTATCAGTAAACTTCAGTGTTTTATCCATTATTTTTTCTCCAAATTGGTAGCGAACGCTCGCCGAGCGAGTGTGCAATAGTTCAAAAAGAACTTTTGTGTGCTTGCTCACTGAATTGAGCCAATCTGCTCTTTTTGAGGCTATTAAGCGTCATTGAACCAAACGATTGCTTAACTAACATGTTGGTAACATACCCCTTGCTAAATCAACAATCAATGAAAAATTTCCTATAGGAAACAAGCGTGCTATTTTTGTTACTTAAAGCACGCTTTACGCGCGTGTGGCTCTTTTTTATGCATAGAGCTTGATGCACAATGAATGCTCTTGACAGCATAACACCATAGGATAAAAAGCATGACCGAGCCCATTCATGATGAGTATCCATCCATGACATTAGCTAAAGAAGAGCGTGCAGAAAATATTGAGCCGCTTAAATTAGGGCCACGCATCAAGCAAGTGAGGGCGAATTTAGGCATCACCCTAGAAGAGGCGAGTCAGAGAACGGGGCTGGCTCGCTCGACATTGAGTAAAATAGAGAATGAGCAGATTTCTCCGACTTTTCAAGCCATGCAAAAGCTTGCCCACGGTTTGCAAATTGATATGCCACAACTTTTTGATCCACCTAAGAAAATTATCGCTACTGGCCGTCGAGATATTACCCGTAGCGGACTAGGGAAACCACATCCAACGCCTACTTATGAACATGAGCTATTGGCAACACAGTTGACCAATAAAAAAATGATGCCGTTCAAAAGTACCATCCGCGCTCGAGATTTTAGCGATTATCCAGATTGGGTAAGGCACGACGGTGAAGAATTTCTGCTGATTTTGAGCGGTGAGGTACTGTTTTACAGTGAGTTTTATGAGCCGGTGCCCCTTAGCGAGGGCGATAGTGTCTATTATGATGCGACGATGGGGCATATGTTAGTTTCCGTCAGTGAGCAAGATGCTCTGATTTTGTGGGTTACGGCAAAGTAGCGGTTCGATTCGTAGCAGTCATTTTGTTGAAAGCGACGATGAACAGTTTGTGATCTAAGTGTTAATTATTGCAGTATGCAGAGCATGAAACTTGTTCGATGATCAAAATAAGCGCATGCTTGTTTTTCTTGTTTATTATTGGAAACTTAAGCTAAGCACTGGAGCGTGATGAAGACTTTCTGGATACCGCTCGATCAACAGGCTTGATAGGCAATTCGCCACATGGAGAAAACAATGAATCAACAACCCCACTCAAATTCGCTACTGACTACCCCTTTGCATGCTGTACATGTTGAACTAGGCGCAAAAATGGTGTCTTTTGCTGGGTATGATATGCCCGTTCAATACCCTCTAGGTGTAAAAAAAGAGCATTTACATACTCGTCAAGCGGCTGGATTGTTTGATGTTTCACACATGGGGCAATTGCGTTTACATGGTGTGGATGCGGCGGCGGCTTTAGAGCGTTTAGTTCCGGTTGATGTCATTGATTTACCCGTTGGCAAGCAGCGCTATGCGATTTTTACCAACCCACAAGGCGGTATTTTAGATGATTTAATGGTTGCTAACTTAGGTGATCATCTTTTCCTTGTGGTTAATGCGGCCTGTAAAGCGCAGGATATTGCCCATTTAACCGCGCATTTACCTGCTGGTGTAGAATTAGAGGTGTTAGAAGATAGGGCGTTGCTCGCCTTGCAAGGGCCGAAAGCGGCGATGATATTAGCTCAGTGGCAACCCGCTGTTGAGCAGATGCGCTTTATGGATATTCAGAATTTATCGATCAACGGTATTGAATGCATTGTCAGTCGCAGTGGTTACACAGGGGAAGATGGCTTTGAAATTTCTGTTCCGGCTGATCAAGCCGTCGTGTTTGCACAAGCATTAGCGGAGCATCCCGACGTCGAGTGGATAGGTCTTGGTGCTCGTGATTCGCTACGTTTGGAGTGTGGTCTGTGTTTATATGGACATGATTTGGATGAAACCACCACGCCAGTAGAAGCCAGTCTATTATGGGCGATACAACCTGTGCGGCGTATCGGCGGCGAACGTGCCGGAGGGTTTCCCGGCGCTGAAATTATTCTAAAACAGATAGAGAGCAAACAGGTTGCTCGTAAGCGTATAGGGTTAGTGGGGCAAACTAAAGCGCCTGTTCGAGAAGGCACAGAGTTGTTTGATGCTGAAGGTAATAAAGTCGGTATCGTGACTAGTGGCACTGTTGGCCCGACAGCCGAGCAACCCATTTCAATGGGGTATGTTCGAGCGGATCTAGCGGTGATTGGTCATGAGTTGTTTGCTGAAGTCCGTGGTAAAATGCTGCCGATGACGATTGAGAAGATGCCATTCGTCCCACAACGCTATTATCGAGGATAGCGAATTATTGACTTATCTCTTCTCGGTTAATGTTAAGAATAGAGCAGCGCGACCATGCTGCTTTATTCTTTTTCTCTTCGCTCAAACGCCTTAATTTTTCAATGACTCACTCGGTAATTGTTTGCCAATTACCACTAGCCTAATAGTTTTCTTTTCTCTTTCCTTCTTACAATTTACATCGCTAAGTTAGGTTGGAGCAGTTCGCCGATTCTAATTTGATTATTGGCCTCTGTTTGTTGAGGCCGAGGGACCTCCTATTCACTTGCTGCATCAAGTTTTTTTGGGTTGATTCCGTTATCTAGAACTACACTTTAATTAGCTTACTTCGCTAGATACATGAGGTGTTTATGATAAAGAAACCCAGTCAGATGGTTATTTTATGCCTCATGCTATTGATGAGTTCAATGGTTTTTGCTGAGCTGACACCACGTATCGTAAATGGTAAACCGACGACGATTACCACTTATCCTTCATTCGTTAGCTTATTTTATGATCGTATTGAATATGATCGCCGCTACAGTGCGGCGAGTTTTTGTGGTGGGACCTTACTTGACGATCGACACGTCTTGACTGCTGCTCATTGTTTGTTTGACGGAAGAGGATCGTTAGATATTCCATGGTTACTGTTTACGGTAGCAACTCAAGTGGATAATGAATCGGATTTTCCTAATGGTAATATCACCACAGTACGTGGTGAAGCGTTTTTCTATCATCCCAATTACGATGATTCCGTTAACTCATTATGGGCAAACGATATCGCGATCATCCGTTTAGAGCGAGGGCTAAATGGGCAAGGGTTTGTGAATCGACCGACGAGCCAAGCTTATCGGCTCGGATTTAATGGCAGTGATGATGACGAAAATGACGGTATTTTTGAAGCGGTCGGCCACGGTAATACGCGTTCAGGATTTGATGAAGATGACCGATTATTGTTTACGACTATGTATTATGTATCGAATGCTCGTTGTCAGTTAGATATTACGCCATTCGCGTTAGCGTTAAATCCCCATCACCTCTGCTTTAAAGGGGACGGCATTAATCCTGATAGCCGTCTTGCTAATGGGACTTGTCAAGGGGATTCGGGAGGGCCTATCTACTGGAATAATGCGGGTCATTTGGTGCAAGTGGGCATCACAAGCTTTGGTCCTGCAGAATGTGGCGTAGGTTTTCCACAATCACAGGTTACCTCCGTATTTACGGAGATTTATGGTTACCGTGAATGGATAGATCAAGTACTAAATGGACAGCTGACGGCTAACTATCTTGTTACAGAAGAGGCGCGTTTAGCGTTTTTAGCGGGGAGCGGTAGTTCATCGGTTTCACCTGCGCCTATTGCTGCAGACTCAGGAAGTATAGCATCACCGAACGCTTCGGGAGGTGGGGGGATTGATGGCTGGTTCAGCGTCCTACTCTTGCTTTTAGGGTACGCGCGTTATCAGCAAACGAGGAAGTGATACGTTTAGTTGAGTAGGGTATAGCGGCTGGCGGTAGCTAAAGAAAGGGGTTTAGAGAACCAGTAACCTTGTAGATAGTTGACCCCCATTTGGCAAAACTTTTGCTGCATTGCGCTGTTTTCTATCCCTTCAATCACAATATCCATGCCTCTTGAGCGGCATAGCTGAACAATAAATCGTAAATACTCTTCAGAGGCGGTATTAGTCAGTGTTTTCAAAGCCATTGTTCGATCAATTTTGATTTGATTTAGGGGCAAATCAAAGAAGCTATAAATGGAACTTAAGCCAGCGCCAAAATCATCCAGTGACAGTTGAAAACCCATCTTACTGAGTGTATTCAGTTGATTTAAAGCATGTCGGTTGCCGTCCAATATCACGGTTTCGGTCAGCTCAAGTACGATGGATGAAGGGCAGACCCCCGCCGCATCGGCCATCATTTTTATATTGGCAGGGAAATTGCTGTTAAGCAGTTGCAAAACAGACACATTGACGTTTACTCGCGTACTTGAGCCATGTTGAAAATGGTAACGATGAATAAACTGACAAGCTTTTTCAAAGACTTGATAACCTAACTCCGTGATCAGCCCCTTTTTTTCTGCTACAGGGATAAATTCATCTGGATAAATCTCACCAAACTCGGACGATCGCCAACGAACTAAAGCTTCGAAACTGGCGACTTTACCAGTTTGCGCATGAATAATGGGTTGAAATTTAACCGATAAAGAGTGATGACATAAGGCTTCTTTTAAACCGCGTTCAATAAAAAAGTAGCGATCCACCGTATGCTGAGTTTTTCCTGCGTAAATCTCGATTCTTGAGCGACTTTTTTCTCCCGCATACTGACAGGTTTGTGCCGCAATATTGAGAATTTGTACCGCGCTGAGTTGATCTGAAAAATGCGGTAAAACACCAATGTTCATTCGATCACCCAATAGGTGACCTTGCTCTTGAGCGGAGTGAGAGTAACGCTCAAGAATCGATTGGCATAGCTGCGGTAAGTCTTGGTCTGAAATTGGTTGACGTAATAAAATTGCAAAATCGTCGGAACGTACGCGATACAGTGTCGAGTGATGATGGATAAGATTACTCAACGCATTATGCATATGATGCAGGATATGTTGAATGACTTCAGCACTGTACTGATTTAGGTAGGATTTAATGTCTTCAATTTGAATATACATCAGTGTGGCTGGCGATGCAGCACGTTTGGCATCATCGATGTCTCGTAATAGCTTGGTGGTGTTCGGCATCCCGGAAACGACATCATAAAATGCCGCTTGTTGCAGAAAAGACGTCATCTTTTTTTGTTCAGAAATGTCTCGGTGACTGCCGACCATAAACATTTCACCGTTTTCGACTTTAGTTACCGCAGTACCCAGTAACCAGATATAACGACCATCAACGGTTCTTGCGCGATATTCAGAAGTGACTCGACTTTCCTGATTAAGATGACCATCGACTCTTTGTTCTAGTGCCATCCTATCGAGTGGGTGAACCAACGCCATCCAATCTTCTAAAGCAATGGTGGCTGAAAAAAAACCAAATTGCTGATAAAAACTCGGATTATAAAAAGTCATGGTTCCCTGTTGGTCCATATGGAAAATACCTTCACTAAAGATATCAAAGATATGAATCAAACGCTGTTGGTGACGACTGAGAACTGAATGGGTTGGTTCGATAGTGTTTTCTTCTGTCAACAACATGCCAGTACACCTGATCTTAATTGTTATCCGTAACCTACTATAACGTGTCGCTCAGTAGCGCTCAATTAACAATGTGTATTATCAGTCAGTTATAAGTCAAATTTGTGATAATTAAGGAAATCTCGATGCGTCTTCTTGAGTACAAAGTAATGTATGATGAGTCGGTTAGATGAAATTGACCACAGCTAGGTTAATCCCAACTGTGGTCAAAATGATGATGTCTCTTCTATCATCGGTGATTTTTTATTAGCGACGACGCTGTATGAGAGAGATTAACGATCCCAATACGCTTCTTCTAAGCTGTCTTCACGCTCGGGCAGTGAGCGGGATAGGCGAGGTGAGTGCTGCGTTAATACTTCATAGCTGACTCGGTTGGCATACCGACAAATCTGTGAAAGTGATGAATAAGTCAAATAAGGTAACGCATGTTTTGCTGAGTTAGGCACATTATTTTGATGATAGCGGTTAGCGGCCATATCATGCAGTAAAGCGGAAAGCGCACCATCGCCGGCACCATTAGTATTTTTGATTTCTAACGGTCCGCCTAAATAGGGGCCAATATGCGAGTATACTTTTACTGGTTGTTGACAATCTTTTTTACGCATCGCACGGCTAAATTCATAGCGGTTAAACTCAGGAATATTACCGGGCAGCAATGGTAGTTCAGTATCGCGTTTTGCTGAGTCATCGACATAACCTGCCATGTATAATCCAACCGGACCGGCAGTACACAACACTAAATCTACCCAATCTAACGTTTTGTTGGCAGCTAAGAGCGGATCTTTCTCTCCGGTTAAGGCTTCCCCTTCTTCTTCATTCATCGCTAAGACGGTGACATGTTGCTTAAGATACTCTTGCCACCAAGTTTGATTACCTTCGATGACATATTTCGTCCCTAGAGTTAAAACAACAGGGACATGATGCGCTTTTGCTAGTTCAATGGCACGTTGTACCGCTTGTGGCATCGGATCATCAGCTTTGCCGCGCATGAGATATGACGAGACGACTAAAGCCGAGGCGCGAGCAAACACTTCTTCAGGGATACTTTCAGGACGAAGCTGATTCATTTGCCCTTCATTGATCGCGAAGGTTCTTTCGCCGTCTTCTGAAATCAAGGTATAACAACGACCAATTGGACCATCGACCGTTTGTAGATGGTTCAAATTCATCCGCGAAGAGGTTTGACATAAGTATCGATAGGCATAAGAGCTTACTTCGATATTTTTAGACATCACACCAAGTAGTACGGACTTGCTGTCTGCTAATACCGAGTAGTTATGCAGAGTGTTACCTATCGTGTCTCCCGGATATAAATGGGTGATCAGTTTACGCTCAACTAACTCGTCGTAAAGAGCATCGGCTTGACGCTCTTCAAGCACTAAAGAATGCCCTTTGCTTAATTGATATTTGGCTAAAAAAGCATCATCAACTCTGGCTTCAATATCGACAATCGTTTGCCCCACGCCAACTACCGTAGGGTGGCGTAACTTAGGGGTCGGTTGCATTTGGTTTACAAGCGGATCACGAGCGTGAGTGGGGAAGTAGTGTTTCGATTTGCGTTGTCCGGGAAACTTCATATCCAGAGTCATAGGTAAGGAACAGTTTCGCGAATATTATCACAAAAAGATGAAACAATTTATAATATTTGCATTGTTACGAATGCCAATAAGAAGCGAAAGAGCAATCATCTGCACGATGGTTGCTCTTATGGACGATAAAACCATCGCTAAAGTTTATCTATCTCTAAGGCGTCGTATGAGCCACGGGTGGTTGAGTGGATTTGTCACTGTTATAGATGTTGAAACACCTATGAACAATGTTCTACCAGATCAACTAAAAACAGTGGAACAGATAGAGTCTAAGCTTAAAGCGTATGTATTGCCTTATCTCACGCTAGCTTTTAAGTAACGCCTGTTTTGATGTGATCAACCATCTCGATAGTGCACTGAACTGTACTCGGAACAATGTTCTTATCCTAATCTTAAAATAGTAAAGATGGGGTATTTGATTAACAAATAAAAAAGCTTCGAGGAGAACTATGTACTACTCGAAGCTTGATACTTGGAATTTTGACCAACAAAATCAGTCTGCTTTCTCTACAACCATGCCACTTTGCTCTGCAAAGTGAATCAATCGAGTTATACTCCTGAGGCTCCACTGGTTGGTGATGGCTATCACCTCGTCGTTAGGCAACGTAATCAGCGCATCTTCATCGCTGTGGAAACGGCGAATTCTACCTTGAGGGATATCATCCGCTAGGATGGCAATGCGTCGTCTTACTGGCTCGTTAAATGCGTTGAGTACATCATTCAAGCTTTGTGGCTGATGTTTCTCGATCCAGTCCGTGACTAACGCTAGCGCTAGGTGTCGCTTTTTATAGATATGGCCGTTATAGCGATACTCTGAGTAATCTTTTTCGCCTTTTTGAACGCTTGTGCGCTGCTCGGCACGCTTCTCGCGGAACTTTACCTGATACTCTTCTACCTCGGGTACAGGGATGATCTGTTCGGCATTGATCAGTACATCCTCTTTGTAGCGATAGGGCGTGAGGCGCACACAACTGATATCGATGCCTTTGTCACGCAGCCACAAGACAGAAGTGGTGAGTTCTTTACCGAAGTCTGCTGAGGCTAAAACGATCCGAACATCGTTACCAAAGTCATCCAAGCTGTTTTCATCAAGATCGACAAACTCCAGAATGGCTTCGCGGGCGTCAACCTCTTGACCTTCTTTCTTCAGGTACTGGGCATAGTAGTCGCACGCTTTGTCGAACGTCATGGTAGAGATCATTGCAGCATAGCGCAGCGCTTGCAGTTCCATGTGCGCACCGATTTCATCCCGTTTAAGCTCAATGACCACTAAGTTGGCGTTTTTATCGATGGCTAACAGATCAATACGGCGACGGCTGTCTTCCCAATCAGAAAACTCTTCTGATATCACCAAACAATCAGGCGCGATGGCATCAATACAGCCTTTCAGCGCTTCTTGTAAATCGTGCCGTTCTTGCAGCCCTTCGGCTGCAAAAGTGGTCGGTGTCAGTGCGGTGAGGTTTTTATTGGCGATATTGTAAAGGCTCATGGTTATACTGCTTGTTCAACAATTGCATCGGTAAGTTGAAATTGAGTGATTTGGTTTTCTTGAACCTTTTGCTTTAATTGCTCGCATATATCGAAAAAACAACCCACGATATCAATAATTGCTGTTTGAGTTGCAACTGGAGGAAGGCAAATCAATAAGTTCTTAATTTGCTCTCTTGATACATTTTTCATTGAGCTACTGGTGCCGCCAGCTACTTGTGAATAGTAATTTCGAGCAAATTGGGAGTTGTTGAATAAATTAATGTAATGGCTGCTCACTTTATCTGAAAACCGAAAGCGAATTATTTTATCACTCATCATTAGGTGCGTAGGCGAATCGTTAGGTACAATAACTGCTTTTGCTACTAAATCAGCGGTGTTTGCTCGTGAAATAAGGAAATCGCCATCTTGAACCTCAAGGTGTTCTCGTGGTGCAAGAGAGTTTGGTAGTTCTTTGTTTTCCATAGGATTATACTGGTTCCAAGTTACTGCGCTAACTTTAAGAACCCCCCAGTTATCTTCAGATCTGGGTGTGTCCAAACATTTCGGACTCCATCCCGCTTCCGAGCTTAGTTCCAAGTCCCCTAATCGACACCATTCCCACCCACTCGGAAGTTCAAATGGCTTTTCATCTTCAGCAATCGGCGGTAGCGCTTTTTCCTTTTTAATTTTCTTCTCTTTGACTAACTGCGCTTTTTCTTCCGCGATTCTTTTCAGTAACTCAGCAGCAGGTTCATCGCTTGGATCTTGCGGAACCAACTTACCCATCACCGCCAGTTGGAGGATGGTTTGTTTAAGCTGGTCGATACTCGCTTCAGTGGTGAATAAGGTATCGAAATGCTCACTGATTCGCGCCCAGTTTTGCATTAACTCGTCAGCATCGGCGGAGTTGGTGAGTGTGTCCAACAGCGTTGTTACCAGCACTTGGTGTACTTCGATACTGCTTTCGGTTTGTTGCTCTAGCTGGTCGCAGAGCGCCATTAGTTCATCGACTTTGGCGACGATACGGTGTTGCTCTTGAAGCGGAGGCAGAGCAATTACGATGTCATTGATCTGTCCTGTACTTAAATTTGGAATTGCACTACCTAATGATTTTTCTAGATTTTCTGCAATTTTTGTAGTTAATGGAAAAAACAGATAATCCAAATCAATTTGATGCGGGATGAACTTTCCAACCCTCTGATTTAAGTAGAATACTTCATTTGTTGTATTGAAACCTACTTTACCAGTAGTTGCCCCTGACATTGCAATAACCATGTCGCCTCGATTAACTCGGAGCGATGGATCAAGATCCTTGATTACACTAGTATCAACTCGAGACATTGTGTTGGGTGTAAGCTCACCAGCAAATGAAATATCACCAATTTTTACTATACCTACTCCAGAGTCTTGGAAGCTCGAACTCTTGAAAGCAAAGCCATTAACAAATGTTGTTATTAAGCCGATTCGAGTCCACGACCAACCTCTTGGTATATCAAATGTCTTTTCCTGCTCTTTAACGCTTGATAGAGGCTTTGTTTTTTTGATCTTCTTGTCTTTGACCAATTGAGCCTTTTCTTGCGCAATGCGTTCAAGTAACGCTGAAGCTGGCTCATCATTAGCATCTTGAGGAACAAGCTTGCCTCGCACCGCTAACTCTAAGATCAGCTCACGCAGCTTCTTAACACCGTAAAGCTCTAGTTTCTTGCTGCTGCCACGACCAGAGGTCGATCTGGTCTTTACTGCCGAAGTCCAAATATCAATATGCTCGGTGATTAGGTTTTCTACAGCCATTATTGTGCTCCACCTTGCTTTTTACCTTGAATGGTAGAGCTAAGCGCATCACCGAGAATACCTTTCAGTTGGTCACGCAGGGCTTTAATGTCTTGTTGTTGCTGCTGATAGTTCGCCAGTAACTTTTCAGGATCATGGCTGACGACTTCGTCCTGATACGGGTTTTTAATATCAAGGTTAAAGTTGCGCTCGATGATCTCCTCAATCGACACTTTCCAAGCTTGCTTGGTCTCGATGCGGCTAGCGAATCCATCAGCCTCGTTACCCCACCAATCGATCTCTTGCTGGAACTCCTCAAACTTCATTGGTTTGGTTTTGCTGTAGTTCTTCACACCTTCTGGGTAAGGGTGCTCATAGAACCACACTTCTTTAGTCGGCTGGCCTTTGGTAAAGAACAGAATGTTGGTCTTAATACCCGTGTATGGGTTGAATACGCCATTAGGTAAGCGAACAATCGTGTGCAGGTTACACTCTTCCGTCAGCATCTTTTTGATTTTGGTTTTTACGCCTTCACCAAACAAGGTGCCATCAGGCAACACCACACCAGCGCGACCCTCTTTATCCAATACTTCGACAATAAGCTGCAAGAACAAGTCAGCCGTTTCGCGGGTTTGCATTTCGGCAGGGAAGTTCTTTTCAATCCCATCTTCTTCGGTGCCGCCAAACGGTGGGTTAGTCGCAATCACATTGATATTGCTGTCCCAGTTTGAAAGCGGCTTGTTAAGCGTGTTGCCATGCTTGATCTGCACAGGGACTTCGATACCGTGGAGCATCATATTGGTGATACACAGCAAATGTGGCAGTTGTTTCTTCTCCACACCATGAATTTGCTTTTGCAGCGTTTGGTGGTCGGCTGCGCTTGTCACGTAGTTCTCTTTGACGTGATCGAACGAGCAAGCCAGGAATCCCCCCGTGCCGCAGGCGGGATCCATAATCTGATCACCCAGTTTAGGGTCAAGACGATTGACGATAAAGCGAGTCACCGCGCGAGGGGTGTAGAACTCACCTGCATTCCCTGCGCTTTGTAGGTCGCGTAGGATTTGCTCGTAAATATCACCAAACAGGTGGCGTTCTTTAGAGTCAGTAAAGTCGATTTCGTTGAGCTTGTTAATCACTTGGCGCAGCAGTGTGCCATTTTTCATGTAGTTGAAGGCATCACTAAAGGCTTCTTTCACCACGAAACCGCGTGGGTTGGTGTCTTTCGGTGCGGTTAGGTTTTTTAATGTCGGGAATAGGTCATCATTGATGAATTCCAGCAGCTCGTCACCTGTAATGCCTTGATTATCTGCCGCCCAGTTGCGCCATAGGTACTTGGCTGGGATGGGGGCGCGGTAATCATCTAACTCGAACTCTAGCTCTTCCTCTTGAGCATCAAACACTTTAAGGAATAAAAGCCAAGACATTTGGCCTAGACGCTGCGCGTCACCATCAACACCCGCGTCTTTACGCATGATGTCTTGAATAGACTTGATAACTGAACTGATTGACATGGAGTTCTACTACTAACTGACTGAAAAATTGGGGCTGAGTATAGCATTTCTACGTCAATGTGAGTACTGAAAAGGGGAGAGGTGATGCCCAATAACGGTGGAGGTTAGTGGGCGTTTATATCTATGATAAATATATAAATCAATGTCTTACTGGTTGTTGATTCATGCTCTCTTTGCTCCGTAAGGCAAGGTACAACACCCAAGTGATTAGCGCATCAGCAGTAATGCCCAAGCCGAACATTATGGCGATTCGTTCAAGCGTAGGGACAAAGATACCGATTTGATAAAGCACAAAAGCACAACCGTAAAAGAAGGTGTTGACGATAAGTGATTGATACAGCATTAAATCCGTGCGTCCAATACCATAAAAGTAACTGTCTATGACATTGTTTAAACTGAAAATGACATAGAACCCAACCATTAGCCAAACTAGACTGGTGATTGACTCTGGGTTCTCTATCCCCATGACATTGGCTATAAAGCTGTTCCAAAACGGTGCGGTGAGTATCCAAACAGCGATAATGCCCAGCGTTATCCAAAGGTAGCCATTGACTCTCTCAGATGTTAACCCATTGTTTGTCGCAGCATCTTGCTTAACCAGTTGTCCTAATGTCAAAACGGGAAGTAGTAGCCAGCCCCAAATAAATTGATTAGCAACCCAGAATGTTCCCGCTTGTTGTACTTGGTTAATAAGCTGAAGAATCATGACAATAAAGGCAGTATTTCGCACGATTGACTCAAGCCCTGACTTCCATCCAATCTTTGCCCATTCTTTGAGCCATTGCGATTGATCTGCTTTAGAAAACTTGAAGCTGAGAGTGATCCCTGATTTCGATAAATAAATCAGGGCAAACAGCGCGAGAAGACTATTGACCACGATATTACTTAAAGCAATACCATTCACTCCTAACTGAAGGGAGTAAGGTAGTTGACTGACGAAGACGCTGTCACAAAGGACAGTCATGATCGTTTGTACTACTAGAAGGCCATACAGCGCTTTTCGTTCATTTTTTAGGACGAGAACCAAAGACAAAAAAGCATAGAAGCTGGAGAGCAAAATAGCGGCAGATTCCAATCGAATGTATTGGATCGTTTGGGTCAATAATTCAGCCTGTTGCTGCATAGCATCAACAAAGTTCGGGGCTAGCCACAAAACCATTAAGGTCGCCACAAAGTAGCAAACTAAGGTAACCAAAAGAGATAGACTGGCTCGGTCGCGAAAAGCTTCATTACTATGAATCACTCTGCCTAGAATAAATGCTAAAGGGATGAGTAATGCTTCACTGAGGACTTCATATCCTACATTTAGCCATGCAACTTGTGCTGCAATGCTAAAAGTCCATGGGCTAGGGATGCTGCCCAAGAAATGGATTCGTGTAGTAGAGTAGATTAGTGGTATTAAGCTTGTCAGAGCCAACGCTAGCCACAGGCGAAAGTTGATTGTCTTTATTTGATGATTTTTCAATGTTTAAGCCTTGTTATCTTCACTAGGGATCTCGTGGAGAAAGCGATTCTCCACAGAGAAATAGCCATTACTTTTAATCAGTGGTTTCTTTCTAAGCCGTTCGAACAGTGTGATTAGGTACTGATAAAGTTCAGTATATTGCACTGTACTGATATGAGTTGATGAGCAGTTAAATACTTGCCATGGGAAATCAATCAATGTTGTAGCGACATGTTTGGGGAGGTAATTGTGTTTAAACTCACTCAGCAATAAATGTTCTAGCTGAACACAATAGTGCTGGATGATAGAGCAGTGAAAGTGGTACTTGTAACTGTCGTTGTTAGCGATAAGGTTCGGTAAGGAGCAAAACAAAAAGTAAACCTGAGCGGCCAACTCTTTGGCTTGTTTTCGCTCGCTTGTATGTGTTTTGGTAACGGCGTCTAATTGTTCTGTAAGGCCAAACTCACCCTTTAAAATAGTGAAGTGAACGTTGTAGATTTGTGACTCGCGATAATAAAGAGAAATGTCAGACAGCGATTGGCCTATAACGATTTCTATAAGCAAACGGTCTTGTGTTCTAAGCGTGATTTTCGACCCCAAAATATCGGTATGAGCCAATTGTTCACCGAACAATCTGAGGAGTCTTTCATGCCAACTCTGAACCGGAATCGATGACTGAATAAATAAATCGATATCGGAGCGCTTTGTTAACTGATTAGCCCCCAAGCTTCCGTAAAGTAGAACTGTAGGTACGCTTGTATCTGTGCTCAATACTTTATTCAGTTTACTGATCCAAGTGTGTTGAGATAATGGGAAGGCCGCCCAGAAGGCATCAAAGTTATCAGAGAAGTCAAAACAGTAAGATTGCCAAATCTGTCTTTGCCAGTGAGTTTCTAGTTCTATCGGTATGGTTGTATCTTTCAAAAATCTAATAGCTTCATCAACAGCTTGCATTTTTTTGTAGGATGATGGGTAAGGGATTTCTGAGTATTTCTCGTCATCAATTGAATTGATGCTCTGCTCAATATCTCTAGTGCAACAAATTAATATGCCTGTTTTCCTATCTAATTGATTGGCAAGAAGGCTAGCCGTTTGACCGTATCCTGTAAATTCAACAATCGCGTTTTCCTGTTGTTTAACCGCAGCAAGGAAATGCTCACAAGCAAGTTGCTCACCTTGCTCGGTTCCATCGCCAAAGCGAATTCGATACTCATCTAATGATAAATAAGTGAACTCAGGCAAACGTCCTTGTATTTGTTGGCTTAACGTCGTTTTGCCTGAATTTAGGTTACCAAAAATATAGATATGCATTGTGACTTGAGGTTGTTAACCAAGCTGAAGAAACTCTAGCTTGGTTTTAATGGTGATTAGGCTGATTGATAAATCTCAGCTTCCAATTCAGAAATCGCTTCTAAATACTGCTCTTTTCCACCAAAGCACTTTTTGACGATTTCAGCAGGGCGTCCCATCTCATCAAAAGGCTTAACTTTGAGTACATGAATATTTTCAATCTCTTGAACGCCTTCATCTGCGTACTTGTCTAGTAAGTTGTTCAACACCTGCTGAGCCGTTTCACCGTACTTAGTGAAGTAGTTGCGCTTTTTGACGTTATCAGCGCGTTCTTTTCTGGTGAGTGCTGGTTGGTCATACACGACATGACAAATCATGTCGAATGGGTCGAGATCTTTGCCTACTTCCAGCTCTAATGCTTCCCAGATAATGCCTTCCTCTGCCAGTTCATCAATGATTGCTTGCTTTTTATCGGCATCTTGCCAGCGCTTAACAAAGTCATCCATTGAGGAGAACTGTTTTGCCATTGTCTTGCGGGTGTAGTCTTTGAACGATTCGGTTACGAGTTTACCATCGGCATCGTAGTATTGAACACGCTCGGCAATGGCTTTCACTGTTACACCGTTGACATGGAACTTTCTAACTCGGTTTTCATCCTGCCAATCATCATCGGCATTGCTACCGTCAGAAGGAGATGAACCTAAGTCGTATGGAGCTTCTGGTTCATGGATGCTTTCAGGGTCGATATCTTCCCCTTCAAAAGGATCATCTTGTTCAAGTTCATCCTCACCATCGATGATCTCATCGATTCCTGCATCGGTATCGAAGTCTTCTGGTTTTGTCTCTTTTACTCGCTCAGGGACACCATCAAAGCGCTCATCAGCGAACAGTTCAGTCGCCTTTTTGAAGTCGAGAATGGTAAACCATAGCTTTCCGTAACGATCATCAATACGAGTACCACGACCGATGATCTGCTTAAACTTAGTCATCGACTGAATGCCCTGGTCAAGCACAACCAGTTTGCAAGTTTTTGCATCGACACCTGTTGTCATGAGTTCTGAGGTGGTCGCGATAACAGGGTAAGCCTTTTTGGGGTTGATGAAGTTATCAAGCTGAGCTTTGCCGATTTCATCATCACCTGTAATTTTCATTACGTATTTTTCATTTTTAGCCACTTGCTCGGGGTTGCAGTTGATCAGCGCTCGACGCATACGCTCTGCGTGGTCAATGTCATTACAGAACACAATGGTTTTAGCCATCGGGTCGGTGTGCTTGAGGTAGCTGGTGATGATCTGCGCAACCAGTTCTGTTCGCTCATCAATGACCATGGTTCTGTCGAAGTCTTTCTGGTTATAGATCCTGTCTTCGATCACTTCACCATGTTTATCGATTTGCCCTTTGGTTGGTCGCCAACCTTGTAAATCTACATCGATATCGACACGTACAACTTTGTAAGGAGCTAGGAAGCCGTCTTCAATACCTTGCTTAAGCGAATAGGTATAAAGCGCATCACCAAAGTATTCTGTGTTAGAGACGATATCGGTTTCTTTTGGTGTCGCGGTTAGCCCGATTTGAGTCGCTGAAGCGAAATACTCAAGGATCTCACGCCATGCGCTGTCCTCAGCGGCGCTGCCACGGTGACACTCGTCAACAACAATCAAGTCAAAGAAATCAGGGGCAACTTGTTTGAATGCCTTTTGGTGCTCTTCTGGACCAGTTAGAGCTTGATACAGAGCTAGATGGATTTCGTAAGCGGGATCGACTGTTCGACCAGTGACTTTGGTCATAGCGGGGCCAAACGGCTGGAAATCGTTGGTTTTGGTTTGATCGACCAGAATGTTTCTGTCCGCCAAAAACAGGATGTGTTTTTTAGCTCGGGACTTCCACAGTCGCCAAATAATCTGGAATGCAGTGTAAGTTTTGCCCGTACCTGTTGCCATAACCAGCAGCACTCTATCCTGTCCTGCTGCTACTGCTTCCACGGTTTTGTTTATCGCTTGTAGCTGGTAGTAGCGCGGAGACTTACCGCTACCATCATCATGGTAATCTTGAGTAATGACTGGAAGGTGCTCGGTTTTGTAGTCTTTCCAAACGCAGTACTTGTCCCATAGTTGCTGAGGTGTTGGGAAGTCTTCAAGTCGGATCTCAGTTTCGAGTTGAGCTGAGTTGGTTTTGTCGTGGAAGATAAAACCATCGCCATTTGAGGCAAAGACAAAAGGGACTTCAAGTAAGCTGGCGTAATCAAGGCCTTGCTGCATACCTTTGCCGACTTCATGCTTGTTCGCTTTTGCTTCGACAACGGCTAGAGGCATGCTCGGTTTATAGTAAAGGACGATGTCCGCAGACTTAACCTTTTTCCTCGCGGCTGCTTGACCACGAACAATGACTTTACCATCACGCAGTTTAACTTCTTGACGAATTTGAGACATATCATCCCATCCCGCATCTTTGATAGCAGGAAGAATGAATTTCGTGATGATGTCGGTTTCAGATAGCCTTGATTTATTTATTGTCGATTCCATGCGATTAGCCAGCCCAGTACAATGCATTTCATGACTATACCAAAAGATGCATAAAAGCAGAAAAGATACTGACTTATCAGTGAAGTGGGTAACGGTATGGGTGAGATGCCCGAGGCTATTCGTGGAAATAGTTATCCCGTTATGCAATAGAGCATAACGGGAAGTCAGTTAAACAGACCCTAGAGACTCGGTATTTACCACTACAAGGTGTGTTGGCTACTTTCGTTCACCCCAATCACATCGTCTGTCTAGGCTCATGGGGATTCACTCACTTGCCGCTTACCTGAAACTCCAAGTAGTTTGGATGTAGCTATATTGATGGCTTAAGTTTGAGGTTCGTTTGATTCGTAGTAGCAACTTGCTGCTACATTTGTCGCTCTTTGATCAATGTTTCAAAATCTGAAGGATAAGCCGTAACAAGAGTAGTTTCAGCGTTCAGAGCATTTAAGTTATCTCTGATACTGGCAATGGTACGAGGAATAAACTGACTTGAATCTCCCATCACTCCGCGAACGAGGTCGCGACCTAGATTTTCTAAACCACCAGTAACGATATCGAATTGAGCATAAATATCGACATGATAGCCACCTTCATATTGCCATAGACAAGTATAAAACTGAGTATTTTCTCCATGTGAATTCATGGAACTGTCAGTTGCTTGAGCATACACAAGTGCCCCATCACAAGTCGGCATTCTAACCGCTCCACCTGCTAAAGCTGATAGGGCTGAGTTGCCAGCGAATGGATTGACTAGTTCAAAGCGAGGAGACTCTTTAGGTAACGGATAAGGGGGTAAGTCCTCGGTGATCTTTACAGAAGAAGTATTGGACTGTAATGCTGTTTTTATCGCTTTAGCCATATCTGTGGACGAAACGTTATCTGCCACCTTTAAATCAAAAACAGCGTAACTTCTTTTAGTTTCTTTTGTTTTAGTTAGCGATGTATTTTGGCACCCCATAAGCCCTAATGATGCGATTAGAGCCAGAGCAATTGATTTGTAATGCATGAAAATAATAACCTTCTTTAATAAACAAAGCCTATGCATTTTATTGCTCAATTATTTGGTAAGCAATTGTTAAATAAAGACCTAGATCACTAAAAACATAAAAAATAGTTTTGAATGGCGTTAACTTACGGTCAACGTGTGGTTATCCCGATCGCGGACGACATGCACCACAACAAACTCTCGTCTTTCCTCACCAAGTGAGGTGGTTAACATTCCCATTGCGGGGCATATACTATTAGCGTTTCACGCCATCGTTTGTTGAGCACATTTCCAATGCCTTAACTTATTGTATCAGTGTGACGGAATTTATCGATGGCAAAAAAGCCAACCTATCTATTCAAATCATGGATTGAAAAACTCCTGCCAATAACCAGTTGCATTTCACTGAAGAGATGGAAATTAATAATGTTCACGGCATAGGCAAACGCATTCCTGATCTGGTCTGTTTTTTTAATGGTCTGCCTTTGCTCAAGGGCGAGATGAGAGCGATCCCTAGTATATTTTAAACGGCAGTCAGCGGGTGTTTAAATTTACTACAGATAAATTTGTTACTCACTGGCTGCTTATCGGCAACGCCAAGTAGTTTGGTTAAACGTTAATTGATAACCGAAGTCGGTTCCACATAGGCTGCGGTTCCCCAAAGTGGTACCGTAGAAAGGCTGTGCTTAAAACTGCCAGAGGTTTCTTTGGTGGAATAAGAAACATACATTAAGGTTTGCGTTTGCGGATCATAAATACGTCTGATTTTCATGCTCTTAAAGAAAATACTCTTCGATTTTTTAAACACGACTTCGCCAGATTTAGATTTATCGATATTCGCGATCATCTCAGCAGTGATCTCACCCGTTTGGCGGCAAGATATCGAAGAATCAGAAGGATCAGCTAAGCTTAAATCCGCTTCAATACTGGCAATATGGCAAGTGACCCCCGTAACGATAGGGTCAGTTAAATGGTGGAGTTTAATGTCTTTCATGGTAAATAGTCCTAAACTCACATCGCCGACGGCAGAGCGATCACAGCCAGATAACAATACGGTGCTGATGGCTAGGATGGTTAATTTTTTAAACATACTTAAAGTCCTTGCTAAAACAGAGTGTGATAATAACAGTAAGCAAGACAAAAGCGCGTGGAGAACTGTGCTATGATAGGCAAAATATTGAGAAGCGACCTTAATTTTGCCTCTTTACTCCAGATGGGTAAGTATTTTTAGCAAAATGGCTTGCCAGAGAAGAAGAAATTCCTATGACCCACTTATCTTCACTTAACGCTATGCAATCACTGATTGATGCAAAGAATCAATGGTTGTATGACCAGGTCGATGTACAGTTCCCCACACCAGAGAGTTTGCAAGGTCTCGCTGTTTATCAAACCTTAAACCAAGCCTTACCGAATGAAATCTTTACGGCGCAGCGTCAAGTGTCTGAGAATCATTTAGCTGCTATTTATTTAGTGGATTTTCATCGCTTAACCATCATGTTTGCGTTATTACAAGCCACTCGTTGTCAGCAACCGGAGCAACAAGCTTTACTCGTCGAGTTTTTTACGCAAATCATTTATTCGCCACCTTGCAGCTTATATTTGGGGTTTGCTGATACTCAACCGATAGCTGCTGCTATTGTGACCAGTGATGGCTCATCACTACTTATCTCCGATGTAGTGATGCAACATAACCCGATCTTTACTTCTAGTGATGAGTTTGTCTCTGCTGTTGTGGCTAAGTATCAGCAAGATCATTCGCTTTCAGGTTCAATCTATATCGAATATTCCCAGCCATAACATTTTTTCTGAGTATTTGAGTCATCGTCACTAGGTTTTTATAGAAGAGAATCGTGATGTTGCTTGAAGATACGGGATTATTGTCTGTATTTCCCCTTGTTTTGTTAACTGCATCATTCGAGCGTTGTCTCAGCGGTATACACTACTCTGGGGCTTGTCTCTTTGCCCAGAAGTCGTGTTGATGATGAAGGCCATAGGTGACAAATGAATGAGTGATAAGGTTAAGCCGCATTGGGATTTCTTAACGGCAGTTAGCCATCACAAAGCATAATAAGGACAGCCATGAAAAACCGTACTATTCGCTGCGTGATTTTTGATTGTGAAGGAACGTTGATCGATAGCGAGCGTTTGAGCTGTATCGCGCTGGTTCGAGTATTTAACGAACTGGGTGTCTCATTAACGCTCGAGAATGTGTTGCAGCATTTTTCTGGTGGAAAAATTGCCGATATTCTGATTAATACCAGTAAATTTGCAGGTATCAATGCGGATATTGATCGACTAGAGCTTCGTTATCGACAAGAGCTTACTGCGCTGTTCCATGCAGAGTTGAAACCTATGCCAGGCGCGATTGATTTATTAGAGCAACTTAAACGCTATAATATTGAGTACTGTGTAGCGTCAAATGCACCACACGACAAGATGGCTGCTGAATTAAGACTGGCGGGTTTAGAGAGCTATTTCACGGGTGGGCGTATTTATTCGGCCTTTGAGGCAAATAGCTGGAAACCTGAACCCGATTTGGTGCGTTATTGTGCCATGAGTATGGGGTTTTCATTAGCAGATTGCGTGTATGTAGATGATACACCGAAAGGGGTTGAGGCGGGGATCAGCGCAGGAGTTATGACGTTTCAACTATGTTCACCTCTATTTTCTCATCCTGTGTTGCATCCTGATGTGATTACTCTGCATCATTTGCAACAATTGGTTGAATATCTTGGCGATACATCAACCAATAGTGCACAAGCTCAGACACTGATTAAGCGCTGAGCAGTCAACACGATGGTTTACCCGTCAATGCTGGGTTTGGGTTAAGGGGTGCAATTGATGAGGAAGATAAGTTGCTGCCAGTGTGACGGCTGGTTTACTTAATAAGACTTGTTGTTGGATCTGTTGTAACTGATGGGTATGGAAACCGCACTGTGCGCAAAAAAACTTCTCGCCGTTTTGAGAGATAAAAAACTCGTCATGTTGACATAATGGGCAAGCGTCAATATCAATATTGGGGATTCTTGTTGTCATCATTATTACTCAGCAGCATTAAAAATAATGTCTCATTTTCCCCTCTGATTTGAAGCCGCAAAAAACGTCGCTATTCGCTCCATTCTTGAAATTATTTTGACCATTCCAAGTGATATCGGGGGTTACTTTTATTAGATAATCTATTCATGTTATTTGGTGCTACAGCAAGAATGGCGGTGTTTATTATCAACAACTTTCCGCTCTCTAGGCACGATTGGTTAAGAATAGTGCAGTAAGCATAATCGGCTTTGTGACGATACTGATTAAATAAAGATAGCTTTGATTCATTTTTGAGAGTGATTTCATGTTTTCTGTTTTATTTGTGATACAGATCCATTGCGAGGGCTTTTTGTTCCATTTTCGTCAGTTGGAGTAGTGGCTAAATGAGGATTTACATTCGACAATTACATGAGAAGCGCAGACCAGTTCAAAAACTGACACTAAGCTGCGGAGGGAAGCTCGACAAATGCCTAGCTTTAGCTTTGAATGGGAATGAGACAACGTAGCGTGAGTAGAGTATGGCAAATTCACAGGCTTTGAGTACCACCTTTCAAACTTACATGGAAAACCCCTTGTTGTGGCCCATCCTAGAAGTTTTGAAACGGCAATCTTCTGGTTGGAAGGTACATACCTTAGCAGCTCATCTTAGCGAGCAGGGCTTAATTCCTGTTCTTGATAGTGCTGCTGATAAAGATCTTTTTAAGCGAAACTTTCTGATCATGAATGCGTTATACCAGTTACAAGAGATGTTGTATCCGAAAAACTGGTTACAAGTTGAGGCGATGGACATTGCGTTATTGCCAGTATTTAGTCATTCGCAATATGCCATAGACCCTGATGATCCGCTGCGTGATTATTACTCGCGTTGGGAGCACTATGAAGTCAGTGAAGGAGAAGTGAAGCGGTTACTGAATGAATTTTGGACCCGTTATCAGCGTTTTGTTGGAGGGGACGACATTAAAACCCTCGATCGTTCTCAAGCTTTACGATTATTTGAATTGCCCGCTGATGCCTCTTCTTTTGAAATTCGTAAGACCTGGCGTCGATTAGCGTTACGTTGGCACCCGGATCGAGATAATGGTAATGCTACTCAATTTCGAATCTTGTGCGCTGCTTGGAATGTTTTGAGGCATGATCATTAGGGTCTGTTTATCTCGAACAAAATTTAACCGCGAAAGATAAACAGACCCTAGATAAGATTGAGCATTTATCGTCGTTATATAATATCCCCAACTCACAGAAACGGTTTGTTATCGTGGTGTGTTGGGGAGATTAAACATGACCATCTTTAAGCGGCGTGGATTATTCGGTTATTTTAAATTGCGCTTTACGCAGACGATTTAAGGTGGCCATCGCATCTAAAATACGTGGTTTCGCCAAATCGCCTTGATTGGGCATCCTGCTATACCATTCGCCTTCCAATAATGCCTCCAGCTCTCGTGCCGGATGAGTTGCCCAACCAGGCTGCTGGGCAAGTTGAAAACAAAGCCAGCCGATAGCGTTAATCTCTGCAGAGGACTCTAACTGTTCCAGTGCCGAGATATCAGCAAATTCTTTACCAAAGCGTAGTGAACCAGTGCCTTTTGCTGAGACTCTAAATTTACCCTCTGCTAATATTTTTTGTAAGGCGCTACGGTTTAATGAGCGGGGGGGGAAAGCGGTTAATGGCGTTTCACACTCATTGCGACGTAAAGTTGGATGCTGTTGGATCACTTGTTGTGCTTTCGCAGTAACATCGATCGCTTGATAATCATGCATTTGAATTACGGTATCTGCGATATCTAAATAGTCGCCTGACCCACCCATTACGATCAAGGTTGAAATACCGAGTTCATCTCTTAATTGACCAATTCTATCAACCAATGGCGTGATGGGCTCATCGCCTTTTGCGACTAGAGCCTGCATTCTTTCATCGCGGATCATAAAGTTGGTTGCTGAAGTATCTTCATCAATCAACAGTGTGCTAGCGCCTGCTTCAATCGACTCTTGTAGCCAAGCGGCTTGTGAGGTCGAGCCTGAAGCATCTTGAGTACTAAAATCATGGGTGTTTTTACCCATAGGTAGATGATTGATGTAGTTGGATAAGTTTAAGTTATGAACACAGCGTCCTTCTTCCGCACGAATTTTCATTGCTTGCGGATCAGTGACAATACCTTCTCGACCATCACCGGGAATATGATTATAAATTGAACGCTCTAACGCGGTTAATAAGGTTGACTTACCATGAAAACCACCACCGACGATTAAGGTAATGCCTTTAGGAATTCCCATGCCAGTGATCGGGCCTTGGTTTGGCGTTATGAGTGTCACCTGTAGCGTTTTTGGTGCTTGAAAAGGCACGGCTTCTTTCATTGGTAGATCGCAGTTACCTGCGATACGAGGCAAAATACTGCCATTAGCAACAAAAGCAACCAACCCATTGGCCGATAATTGATCACGCAGAGCTTGTTGATCTTCAACCACTTGGCAATGAGTAATTAAGGCCGCCTTATCGAGTTCACGCTCTAAAGTTGCTCGACGGATAAATTTAGGTAGATGAAACGTCAAAATATTAATGGCTTTTTTGGCCAGAATATCACGACCTTCTGCTGGTAAATTGATTCGAAAACGCAGCTCAATACCTTGCTGATTAAACAGAACGGACGTGTTATCCAGCACCGTTTGTCCAGTCAATGAGATAGATAAGCTGTTTTCTTGCTTGGCTAGTTCAGCAAAACGGCGGGCGATGAAGTCACGTGCGGCTTGCTGGTAAGTGGCTGAGCAGTCTTTTAACCATTCTAATCCGGTCAGTGACCAAGCACGTTGTGCCCGTAAACGAGAGGCTGATGCGTAAGGATCAGACTGAACATGGTCGATAGACAGGGTAAAATCACCAAAATCATACAGGCCTTTTATTTTTTGATAGGCACGGTAGTTCTGTTTTTCGAGTTTTTTCAGGTTTGCAATTAATAGATCCATCTCGAGTATCACTTATTGAGAATGACAAAGGCGCGATTATAGGGACCGCTATAGACAGAGTAAAGCAATCATACGGAGTTCTCACTGCCTTTGCTCTTTTTGCTCCTATGCTTCACGGCTGTCAGGCTATCGTCCCCAAGTGTAAGACCCTAAGCATGGTTCATAAAAGGCGAAAGGTCGACGTCTTGTTGGTAATCTATCTCTGGAAAATCAAAACCATTTAAACGCAGGAATTCTTGCTTGAAGCCTTGATAATCGCCTAATTCAGCAAAATTACTGGCATTCATTTGACGCACTAGATCGCAAACTTGTGCTTGGGTATCAGGGGCTAATTCCCATTCATCAATTCTTAGTAAACGCTCCCCATCGACAGGTACAGGCTGACCGGTATAAAGTTTCTCGCTGAATAAACGTTGCATTTGCTCAATGCACCCTTCGTGGGTGCCTTTTTGTTTCATTACGCGATACAAGGCGAGTATATAGGGGGTAAACGCGGGGATAAACACACTTGCTTTTGTCACTAATGCCTTACAAACAGTCGCGTAAGCGTTGCCATCGTAATTAGCGAGTTTCAAGTTTAAGGCATGGCTGGTTTGGTGCAGGTCGACTTTTGCTCGGCCTAATGTGCCATCAAGATAGATGGGATGCGTCAGTTCTGAACCCACGTAAGAGAAAGCAAGGGTTTTACATCCTTGTGCTAAAGAATCATGGTTAATCAATGTGTCGATCCAGTTTTCCCAATCTTCGCCACCCATCACTTTTAACGTGTCTGCAATCTCTTGCTCTGAAGCAGGCGGTAAGGTGGTGTCTAACCACTGATCATCTTCCAGAGAGACCGTCGCGCCAGTGACACTCTCACCAATCGGCTTGATCACTGAGTGCCAGAATTCTTCGCTATCGCCTTTGCGGCGCATGCCACTGGCAATGCTATAAATGACTAAATCGACTTCACCTTCAAAATAAGTTTCAATCGCTTCAATCACTTGTTCTTTGATGTGTTGTGAAAAAACGTCACCAGTAATATTTATCGCGACTCGTCCCGCTTGTTCCGCGTACTGTTTAAAGAAATGGTTATTATAAAACCCCGCGCTGCCAACGCCTTTACTCGATGGGCCACGCTCTAATGAAACGCCGATGGTATCGGCGTCTGCGCCACCAAAGGTTAAGGCGATTCGAGCCGCGAGTCCAAAGCCGGATGAAGCGCCTAAGATCAACACCCGCTTAGGACCTTGACTGATCGATGGCGCGGATTTTACGTAGTTAATTTGTTGAAGGACGGCTTGCTGGCATCCATAAGGATGAGCAGAGCGAGCAACCATGCCCTGAATGAGGGGCTCAATGCGCATAAAGATGACCTGTGTGCAGTGGATGAACCAATAAAATAACGTAAAGCATGGTAAAGTTTATTGAGCTGAACCATTAAATCAGACAGTTTTAGGCAATTGACCATTGCTAGCGTAACAAGCCGATGAACGGGCACTGTGTCATTGGTTACAATAACGGTGTGAGCTTCTGGGCCATAAATTGAGCGATCCAAGGTTGAGCGGCTGAGTTTGGATGTAACCCATCGCTCATCATCCACTCGGGATTGATGATCACTTGTTCAAGGAAAAAATCGATCAGGGGTAGATCAAACTCTTTGGCTAAGCGAGGGTAGACGTCCGCGAATGAGTCACTGTAACGTTTACCATAGTTGGGCGGCGTTTTAATTTGCATTAACACAGACTGTGCATTGGCTTGCTTAATTTGTTCGATCATTGTGCGCAGATTATTTTCCACCACTTGAGGGGGAAAACCACGTAAGCCATCATTCGCGCCAAGGGTAATCAGTACCGTTTGAGGTTGATGCTGCTCAAGCAGAGAAGGGAGCCTTGCCAGTCCATTACCAGTAGTATCTCCGGAAATACTGCCGTTAATAACCGTGATATCTTGGTGTAATGCTAATTGGCTTTCAAGTAAGGTTGGCCATGCTTGCTCAATCGGCATTTGATAGCCTGCGCTTAAGCTGTCACCCAAAATCAACAAGGTTTGACTACGTGCAGTCGTTGTAAATAGCATCACGCTAGAAAAAATAAACCCTAAAAATAACAAAGGAAGTCGTTTCGCCATGCAAAGCTCCGTTAGCTCAGTACCATCTGTGATTTCAGTCCAGTCAGTGTCAAAAGTTGTCTCTACTGAACAGGAGACCTTAACCATTCTTCATGATATTAATCTTACCATTGGTGCTGGTGAAAGCGTAGCGATTGTCGGCAGCTCTGGTGCGGGTAAATCAACGTTAATGACGTTATTAGCAGGCTTAGATACGCCAACACAAGGTGAAGTATATCTGCTGGGGCAGGGGCTTTCTTCGCTGGACGATGAAGCAAGAGCGGCGATCCGCAGTCAATCGATTGGGTTTGTATTTCAGAGTTTTTTACTGATCCCAAGCTTATCGGCGCTCGATAATGTCACTCTACCTTGTCTCTTAAAAGGTGAACCTGAAAATCGAGCGCGAGCTGAGGCGTTATTGACCTCGGTTGGTCTCGCCCATCGCCTACATCATTCGCCTAATCAACTGTCTGGTGGTGAGCAGCAGCGCGTGGCCCTTGCTCGTGCATTTATGGTTGAACCGCAAGTACTGTTTGCTGACGAACCAACGGGCAACTTAGATCAAGAAACGGCCAGTAAAGTGATTGATCTGCTATTTGAGCTTAATCAACAGCATGGCACCACGTTAGTACTGGTGACTCATGATCCTAAACTGGCTGCTCGTTGTCAGCGCCGCTTTTATATGCAAGCAGGCAAGTTGGAGGAGCGAGTGTGAAACTAACCCAATCATCGGCTTTGAATCAGCGATTTTTACGTTGGAGTTTGAGTGAAATTCGTCATGGTCAACTGTGGCCTATTTCGCTGGCGTTAACCTTGATTATCGCCTGTGTGTTTGCACTCAGTGCGTTAGCTGAGCGCATGGAGCAAGTGGTCGTTAAACAGGGTAAAGACGCACTTACCGCGGATAGTGTGTATGTTTCTGCTCATCCGATACCAGACTCTTTATTAACGCTTACTGAGCAGAAGTCGTTGAGCACTTCGCAAATGACCCGTTTTGCGACGATGGCATTTAGTGAGCACGGAATGCAATTGGTCGGAGTTCGTGCGGTGGACTCAGCATATCCGCTGCTTGGCAAAATGACCTTAAGTGACGGTGTTGACCTGTCTCATCGTGTAGAAGCTAACCAGTTGTGGTTAGACGATCGTGTGTTTGCTCAACTTAATGTAGAGATAGGTGATACGGTTACTTTGGGGGACGCTGATTTTCTGGTTAGTGGACGAGTCGTTGACGAGCCTGGTCTTAGTTTCAATCCTTTTCAACAAATGCCGGTGGTTTATATTCATCAAGCGGATGTAGAGAAAACCGGAGCACTTCAGTTAGGGAGTCGTGTGCAATATCGGTTATTCATTCTTGGTACGGATCATCAGATCGAGTCATTAAAATCATCACTGGAACTCGGACCGAGTGACGAGTGGCGAGATCAAGAAACGACTAATCAGAGTAATGAAGTTTTTGAACGTACTCAGCAATATCTGTCGTTAACGGTCGCGATTGTGATCATGATGGCGGCGACGACGTTGGTATTAACCTGTCAGCATTATGTGTCGACGCGGCAGCGTACGATTGCCATGCTAAAAAGCCTTGGCGCGAGCAAAAAATGGATCGTGCGTTGGTTAACTATTCAAATTGCACTGCTGCTACTTTTTGCTGCATTAGGTGGCATCCTAATTGGCGTTGGATTGGAATTTTTACTCAGAATACCTTTGGTTGATTTATTACCCAACCCTTTACCTACCTATGGTTTTCAACCGGCCGTTATTGCGTTGCTGTCGAGTATTTTGATTGCCGTGCCCGCATTAGGCATTCCTCTTGGTTATCTCCTGAATGTTAACGCTGCCAGTGTCATTCAGCCGGTTAAAGTGGCTCGCCGTCACTCATGGAATGCACTGCTAATAGCCGTACCATTGGTGCCTATGGCAGTGGTTTACTGGCAAAACCAACTGGTGTGGATCATCTTATTTGGCATTCTTGGGCTGTTTTTTGTCTTAGCGGTGATCAGTCTGCTCTTTATTCGCGTATTGGGTTGGCTGCCGCTCAATACCGCGATGCGATTGGCATTAAGTCGAATTAATCGTTCAAGTGTTGCCACGGGATTGCAGTTTGGTGCCTTATCACTATCGCTAATGTTATTGGCTGTTATGTGGTTAGTTCGCACCGATTTACTGGCGGATTGGCAAAAAGTATTGCCTGCCGATGCACCGAATGCTTTCGCAATTAATATTGCCGATTATGAAAAGCAAGCCTATTTGCAAGCCCTTGATGAGGCAGGTCTTGAACGCTCCGAGGCGTTTCCGATTATTCGTGGGCGACTTACCCATATTAATGGTCAAGTCGCTCAGGAAAGAATTGACAATGGAGATGGCCCTAACGCGCTGCGCCGTGAGCTCAATTTTACTTGGGGTGAGGAATTACCGAGTTATAACACGATTGTCGAGGGGCAATGGGTGGCCAGTCAGGCGGTGTCAATTGAACAATCCTTAGCTCAAGAGTTGGGTATAGAAGTGGGTGACACACTGAGTTTTATGATCAGTAGTCAAACTATTAGTGCGGTCGTTAATACGATTCGTCACGTAGAATGGCGAGAAATGAAACCGAATTTCTTCGTTATATTTTCGCCTGATGTGATGCAAAACGTATCAGGTAGCTGGATGGTGAGTTTTCGTATTGAGTCTGATCACCAATCCTTGCTCAGTGAGTTATCTCGCCAGCATCCGACAGTAAGCTTAATGGACATTCGAGCGATGGGCGAAAAAATTCAGCAGTTACTGACGCAAATCGTTTGGTCGATTACGGTGTTGGCTGCGCTCGGGATGTTAGCGGGTATCTTGTTGATTTTTACCTTACTGCGGTTAAGTTTGAGTCAACGTCAACAAGAAATACAGCTTTATCGTACATTAGGGGCGAGTCGTCGTCGGGTCACATCAACCTTATGGGCAGAATATGGCGTGATGGCATTGATTGCTGGACTGGTAGCGGCAATCAGTGCTGATGTGATAGTCGGCAGTATCATGTATTGGGGATTTGACTTATCCCCAACCGTACATTTTTCCATGTGGTTAACCTTACCAGTCATGACTTTTGCTATCTTAGCTCTTGTCGTTAGTAGCTTGTTGCAGCGATTGTTAACTCCGATCAATCGTGCGTTTAGTTGATGGTATCTTGAGTAAATAAATAACTTATCCACAAAAACAGTGGATAAATGTTGGGATAACTTCCTTGGCTATTGATAGCGATCAGCATGCTAAGCCAATGCCGCTCAAGCTTACCGATAATTGGTTATTCACAGTGAGTGACAGTTGGAGATAAGCGGATAATCAGTCAAGGCTTTTTTGATAAATTTTATACCGTTGATAACGGTGCCACGTTACATTAAACCGCCGTGATCCAGTGTGCATTTTGGGATGCTCTCATCACGCATGGCTTTCAGCGATGATCGGTGAGTCCGTTATGGTGAGAGTGAGACCCATTTGGGTATAACATCGATAAGACCTTGTGAAAAATGTGATTTTCATAACCTTTTACACGTTTTAGAATAGGCAGCAACGTAATGACCAACGGCAGTGAAATGTTACTTACTAAACCAGAAATACAGGCCCCGAGTATTGCCATTATTGGTGGAGGGGTCGCCGGTGCCACCGCCGCGGTGCATCTGAGTGAACTTGGCCTAAAGGTGACCTTGTTGGAAAAGAGCGCTGGTCTAGTCAATGGACCGCCGATTTGTCATCTTCATGCGGGAGGTAATTTATATCGAGAAATCTCTCAGCAGCAGTGCATCGAATTACTGCGTCAATCGATAGAAACCGTAAGGCTTTATCCACACACTTTAAACCGGCGACCAACAGTGATCGCTATTCCACACAGCGATCCTGGTTCGGCAGAGGAAATATTACCGAGGTTAGACGTTATTCGTTCTGCCTATCAGCAACTTGTCGTCGAAGATTCGCAAAATAAAATACTCGGTGAGCCCAGTGACTATTTTCGTCTTTATCAACAAGATGAACTTGAACGTCTGGCATTGAGATCTCAACCGAAAGTACCTATTAGTTTCGACGATTGGTTAATCCCTTTTGCTCAACATACGGATTTATCGCAGCTTAAATATCCGGTTGTTGCGGTGCAAGAGTATGGTTGGAGCGTCTTTCGATTAGCGGCCAGCGCACACTTAACCTTAGAAGCGTTACCGAATTGTCAGATACTGACTCAAGCAACGCTGATTGACACTCATTTTGCTGAACAGCAGTGGCAGTTGACTTACCAAGATCGTGATGGCCATTCACATCAGTTACAGTGTGACTATTTAATTAATGCCTGCGGTTACGAAACCGGTAAAATTGATGACTTAACTCATCATCCTCGTCAGCGTCTGGTTGAGTTTAAAGCAGCCTTTGTCACTCATTGGCCGCGTTGTCATCAAGAGTGGCCTGAGGTGATTTTCCATGGCCCGAGAGGAACACCACAAGGAATGGCTCAGCTCACTCCTTATGCGGATGGTGTTTTCCAATTGCACGGTATGACGCAAGATATTACGTTGTTTGATGATGGTTTGGTGTCTTCAACACCGGAGTCTTCACAACCTTGTTTGCCTACTTATCTGCAGCAGAAGCTCACTCAAGGCTGGTCAAACCAGGCGCTAAGTGAACGGACTTTGAGAGCGATTAAGCACATGAGCCAATTTGTACCCGAATTTGCTTGTGCAGAGATTGGTGGTAGTCCGTTATTCGGTGCTCAGCAGATCCCTGGGGAAGATGCATCATTGCGAGCCGCAGATGTTACGTTTGAGGCCAACCAGTATGCTCGCATTGAGGTTGTAAAAGGCTCATCGGCCTTGGAAGCTGCGAGAAAGCTCGTTGCGACTTGGCAATTAGCCGACGTTGATGCGGGATTATCCATTGAACAGCAGCATCCAGTATGCTTGAGTTTTAGTGAGCAACAAATTGAGCAAAAAGCCATCCAATTAGCGGAACAACGTGGTTATCCGATAGCGTTAGCTAAAGTGGTTGGCTCAAGGTATTAACACCACTGTTCTCTAATGCGGTTGATTAACTCAACCGCTCTAGGATGGTTTGTATCGATGCATAACGTATCCGCTTCAATCGCCAAAATAAAACCGTCTGCACTGGTTACTTTTCCATAACGAGTGATTTGTTTGACTTGGTTTACTATCGCCTCTTCATTGCGTAATCTGCCATTAGCTGACGTATCGGGCGTTAACTGCCCGTTAGCCAGATACGTTCTATCGGCAAAAGCTTCAAATAAGAGTGGCACATCAAAACGATCCGCCAAATCGAGATAATCTTGGTTATTCGGCGAGGCTAAGATCATCAGGGGAAGATTAAAGCAAGAGACAGCATCAACCACTGAACGGAAAATATTTTTATCCTTCATCATGTCACGGTATAACGCGCCATGGGGTTTGACATAGCTTAACTCGGCATTTTTGCTCTCACACAAGGCCTTGAGCGCACCAACTTGATAAATCACAATATCGCATATCTCTTCATCCGACATGGCGAAGGAGCGTTGACCAAAGCCTTGTTTATCAGGATAGCCGGGATGAGCACCAATCATGACGTCGTTTTGTAGTGCTAAGTCAATGGTTTTACTAATGATATGTGGATCAGCAGCATGGAAACCACAAGCGATGTTAGCCATATCGATATGAGGCATAATTTCTTCGTCTGTCCCCATTCTCCATACACCAAAGCCTTGGCCCATATCACAATTTAGTTTGATCGTTCGTGTTGTACTCACAGAGGGTGATCCTTATTGGTTATCCCTTACTTATCTGGCGTTGAATATTAGTCATTGTTTAAGTCCATTTATCATTATCTTATAGGATAAGATCAACACGATGACAGTTTTTTCTTGGATTCTTTATTGGTATTTTGAAACAACTTAACGATAGAATAGGTTTATGAACGTGGTCAATCGTGCTGCAATCGAATCGATGACTCAAACGGATAACTAAGATGCAGAAATTAACGAACAAAGGTAGCTAGGTATGAAAGTGTTAGTCACCGGGGGAATGGGCTATATCGGTAGTCATACTTGTATCCAAATGATTCAAGCGGGCATGACGCCAGTTATTGTTGATAACTTATATAATAGTAAAGCCTCGGTATTGGATAGAATTGAGAAAATATCAGGTTGTCGTCCCGTTTTTATTCATGGTGATATTCGTGATAAAGCGCGGTTAATGAGTATCATGGCCGAACATGCAATCGAATCGGTGATTCATTTTGCCGGTTTAAAGGCCGTCGGTGAATCAGTACAAAAGCCGCTTGAATACTACGATAACAATGTTAATGGTACTTTAGTGCTCGTTTCTGCGATGCGTGAAATGGGGGTAAGATCATTAATATTCAGTTCTTCTGCGACCGTATATGGCGATCCTGCTAGTGTGCCAATCACTGAACTGTTTCCGACCAGTGCGACCAACCCCTATGGGCGTAGTAAATTGATGGTCGAAGAGTGTCTACATGATTTTCAACGTGCTAATCCAGATTGGAGCATCACGCTGTTGCGTTATTTCAATCCGGTTGGCTCGCATCCATCGGGAGAGCTTGGTGAAGACCCGCAAGGCATTCCGAATAATTTAATGCCGTTCATTTCTCAAGTTGCTGTCGGGCGGCGCGAATGCTTGTCTATTTTTGGCAGTGATTATCCCACCAAAGATGGTACTGGCGTACGAGATTATATTCATGTGATGGATTTGGCTGATGGGCATATTGCGGCGCTACAAAAAGTGGGTGTTCAGTCAGGGCTGCATATCTATAACTTAGGCACAGGTCAGGGGTACAGCGTATTAGAAATGGTCAAAGCCTTTGAAACCGCTAATCAGTGTCAAATACCGCATCAGTTAGTGGCAAGACGCCCTGGTGATATTGCTGAATGTTGGGCAGACCCAAGTAAAGCTCAGCGAGAGCTTAATTGGCAAGCGACACGCACCCTACAAGAGATGGCACAAGATACTTGGCGTTGGCAATCACAAAATCCTCAAGGTTATCCAGATAGCGAAACGATATAATTGAACAACCTGACTAACCATTACTTATTTTGAGTGATGGTTAGTCGTTATTGGTCATCAACAAATGGTTATCAATAAAAAAGCCAGTCACATGAGTTTGACTGGCTTTTTAACAAATCACTTCTCGTCTCAAGTCGAGAGGGGAAGACTGTGGATTAATTTGTTTGGTAGCGGCTCAATATCTGACTAAGATTTTGTGTCGCTTGACTGATTTCATTAATCCCAGACGAGGATTTTTCTGCGACTCGGCGAATGGTATTGGACTGACTACGGATATCGCTCAATTCTGATGCGATATCATTAGCGACTGAACTTTGTTCTTCTGCAGACGTTGATATTTGCACACTCATATCATTGATCATCCGTGCCGAATGAGCGATTTTTTCAATATCTTGGCCAATTTCCATTACTAAGCTGCTGCTACTTTGTGCTTGGCTCACCGTTTGTTCGGTCATTTTTGCTATCGTACGGCTTTCACTTTGCAGTTTTTCAATCATCGATTGAATATCAATAGTGGCTGATTGTGTACGGCTAGCGAGAGTGCGAACTTCGTCAGCAACGACAGCAAATCCTCGACCTTGTTCACCTGCTCGCGCGGCTTCAATCGCGGCGTTGAGTGCCAGTAGGTTAGTTTGTTCAGAGATAGCGTTGATGGTGGTGATCACTTCATTAATCTTGATCGCATTTTCATTTAAGGTTGTCACCGATGAGGATGTTTGACCGATAAATCGTGATAATTGTTCAATTTCGTTGATCGCTTGAGTGACTCGACGATGACCAATCTCGACTTGTTTCGCATCCTGCTCTGCTTGTTGAGTCGCTTGACGTGAAATGCTCGATACTTCTTGAGCGGAGGCTGTCATTTGCTCCATTGCGGTGGCAACAGAATCTAGCGACGCGTACTGATTATGGATTTGTTTTTCACTCTCTTTCATTTCACCAGCGAACACTTTTGAGGTGTCGGTCAGTGTCGCTGAGTTGTTTTTGACTGTGACGACTAATTCAGTCAAGGTATCCATGGCTTTATCTAGTGCGCAGCCAATGGTACCAAACTCATCACGCCCGGGATGAAAACCTAATCGAGAAGTAAGATCACCTTTCGCAATTTTTTGCGTCGTAGTGTAAAGATCCCATAGAGCTCCACCTAAGAAAGTTGCAATCCAATAACAAAGAAGACCGAACGGAAGAACCCACAAGTAACTGAATAAAAGCACCTTGAAAGCGGCAGAGCGCATTTGCTGCTCTTGACGAGAGAAATCTTCCGTTAAACGATAGACCTGCCCATTCTTGCTTTGAGCTGTCGCCATAACTCGACCTTGTTGATACTGCGTATCTTGCAAAGCGGCGCGAGCTTCTAACCCTGGGATCAAGGTAATGTCATTTTGACTGATAATCCCTTGTAATTTGTACTCTACGGCTTGTTTTGCTTGAGTTTCAAAGTTAGCGATGGTGTGCATATAACGAGCGCCAGCTAGGGCGCTAAGTGTGATAAAAAAGAGCGCAAACACGGCCCACATCTTATCGTTGATGGATATTTTGATGAATACACGATCAATCATCCTGAATGGAACTTGTTTCATATCTTCTCCGGTGTAGCACTATGGCGTGGGGGTTGAGCGATTTTACGGCTATCTGAGCGATTAAAGTGTGTAATATCCCATATATTTATGAAATATATATGTACCAATGTTTCAGAAGTGAGAGGTAGATCGATATATTCAGCATTTATATAAAAGCCCGAATAAGGATTCTTATTCGGGCTTTGAGAAAGGTCATAAAGAATTCAAAGCAGGGCGCTTGAATGACAGTGATTAGCCGAGTGCGGGAAGTGCACCTATGGTGATCATCAATTGGGCAGCAACAATTAATAAGCCAATAACCCCTGTAATCATCAAGGCTGGCTTACCGCCAATGACTTGATAATACTCAGATGAGGAGGCTTGGCGTCTTACGCGCACGACCATAGCAATCGGTAAAAATATCGCCAGAATCGCTAAAGCGATGGCCGCATAACCTAGAGCCATAATAAAGCCCTGTGGGTAAAATAAAGCAAACAACAGTGGGGGGGTAAAAGTGGCGACAGAAGCGACGAAACGATTTATCCCAGCGCCTTTTTTACGTAGCGTATCACCCATAAACTCAAACAAACCTAAGCTAACGCCGAGGAAAGAAGTCAATAACGCTAAATCCGCGAAAATACCGATCATGCTCCCCAGGCCAGATTGGTGTGCACTGCGTGCTAATGTGCCAATTAAGGCAGATAAACCACTATTTTGAACCAGCTCAGCTTGGCTGACGACACCGAGTGTGGCTAATTGCCACAGAATATAAATGATCAGTGGAATTGCCGAACCAATGACGATTGCTTTACGCAGTGATGGGGTATGTCCATCAAGATAGTTGACGATAGCGGGGATGCTGCCATGAAAACCAAACGAGGTGAAAATTACGGGTATAGAAGCAATGATCAGCCCCTGTCCAAGTGGCATACTCAATAAGTATGACTCAGTAACATTAGGGGCAAGAAACGTGAGCACCATGATCATGGCAATGATTTTACCAGCAAACAATAAACGGTTAACTTTATCGACCGTCGCTGTACCAATGGTGACTACGGCAGCGACAATAACGGTAAACAGCAAAGTGCCTGTTGGCGCAGATATGGTGAATCCAGTAAATTCACTGATCCGTTGAGTAAATTGCCCACCACCTCCAGCGATATAAGCAGCACACAACGAGTAAAATAAGAACAGCATCGCGAAGGTCGCTATCCATTTGCCTTTTGTGCCGAGTATCTCTTTTGCGAGTGTGTGCAACGTGGCGTCTTGACTTGAGTATTGATGGATTTCGACCATCAATAATGCGGTGAAGGCCATTAAGGCCCATAGACCAAGCATAATCAGTAATGCCGTCGAAAATCCAAGCCCTGCAGAAGCTAAGGGCAGAGCAAGCATACCTGCACCAATCGTCGTTCCTGCAATAATTAAGCTACTACCTAACAGTTTTGATTTGATCATATTGTAAACTTATCTGTACGTTTGTTGAGGGTTAAATGAATGCAACGGGGTCAGTCAAACAATAATTAGGTCGCTGCTTACGTTTTTTGGTTATTCTGAATAAATTAATCAATAAGGTCAATGGTGTTGTAAAAAATTAAGTTCATTGGTGTAATTTTATTTATACACTTAATTTTGGCTAGCATCTGACTGGTGATGCATCGCTGACTGTGCTAAATGTGTTGTCGCTATTATTTTTGTTAAGTACGGTATAACACCACACGGAGTGGAAAAGTGATGCACTTTTCCAGTAATAACACAGGAGGTCGGGATGACAGACCAGATAAACATTAACGATGATAGCTTAGAGCTATTGGACGCTTTGGAAATTGGTTGCGAATTGAGTCACTACGATACAACGGCTTATGACACCAGTGAGGCTGACGTTACCTTACTCTGTTAGTTCTCATCATGATTTCCATTTGCGTACAAAATGATCACTATAGGTGGCGATCCTCATTTTCGCAAAGCCAAAGCCATAACTATTTGCTACAATCCGCGCCCAGATTTTCTTTACGCTCAGCGTCGAACGCTGGGCGTTTCTTGTATTTTTAAAAGGAAAGTAGCATGTCTTCACCCTTCAAAACCTTTTTAGACTTGGGTATTGCACCTACTTTAGTTGAGAGCCTGAATGCGTTAGGTATTGAGACGCCAACAGAAATTCAAATTCAGGCCATCCCACCCGTTTTGGCAGGACACGATGTCCTTGCTGGAGCACAAACCGGAACAGGTAAAACGGCGGCCTTTGGTTTACCGCTTTTACAGCGCTTGGCAGCATCGAAAACTGATGTTGATGTGAGCAGTAAGGATATTCGTGCTTTGGTGTTGGTGCCAACGCGTGAGCTTGCCCAGCAGGTATTTGACAGTTTGACTGCTTACGCGAAAGGCAGCGAGTTAAAAGTTGTTGTTGCTTATGGCGGCACCAGTATGAGTGTGCAGAAACAACACTTGCGTGGTGGTGCTGATGTACTTATCGCCACACCTGGGCGGCTTTTGGATCACGCACATGTAAAAAGTCTTTATTTAGGCAACGTACAAACCTTAGTGTTGGATGAAGCGGATCGAATGCTGGATATGGGCTTTATGCCTGATATCCAAAGAGTCTTACGTAAGTTAAATCGTGCACGACAAACGTTATTCTTTTCTGCCACCTTTGATCAAAAAATTAAAGCACTGGCTTATCGGATGATGCATGAGCCGATAGAGGTACAAGTGACACCAGCGAATACGACAGCAGATACAGTGTCACAAATGGTTTATCCGGTTGATAAAAAACGCAAAAGCGAGCTATTGGCATATTTGATCGGTTCACGTAACTGGCGGCAAGTATTGGTCTTTACTAAGACCAAGCAAGGGAGTGATGCTTTAGCTCAAGAACTGAAGTTGGATGGGATCAAAGCGGCTTCGATCAATGGTGATAAAAGCCAAGGCGCGCGACAAAAGGCGTTGGATGATTTTAAAGCTGGTAAGATTCGGGCGTTAATTGCCACGGATGTCGCCGCGCGCGGGATTGATATTTGCCAGTTAGAGCAAGTGGTTAATTTCGACCTACCTTATAAAGCGGAAGACTATGTTCATCGCATCGGTCGCACCGGACGGGCTGGGCAATCCGGTTTGGCGGTCTCTTTAATGAGCCCACAAGAAGAGCCGCTATTGCAAGCGATTGAGCGATTGTTGGATCAACGCCTACCACAAGAGTGGCTAAAAGGTTTTGAACCATCGCCATTAGAATGCTATGACGATACGCCTCCTCTGCGATTGAGCCGCTCTGCGGAGAAACGTCAATTAAAGGCTAAGCTGAAAATTCACGCCAAACGTGGCAAAAGATAGTTAAACATATAACCCTCCTTCAAAGGCGTGAGCCTTTAGGAGGGGTATGTGTTAGATCTTGGCTTAATCTTTTGTCGCTGATGCGTCTTCGTCAGTGGAGAGGTTTTCCGATGGATGAGAGAGGGCGCACTGTTTTCGCCAATCATACTGCACATCATAGACCAGCTCTTTGACGGAACGAGGAGATAAAACATACTCATCGGTAATGCGGTATTTTTGAATCATCAGCCCATTAAACAGTTGCCAGTGGTTGAGTAAGCACTGGTCGAGGTCCGCTTTTTCATCTCGCCATGTTTCTTTAAGAAAAGGCGTTAAACTGGCCGCACTGTGGGTGTACATGATCATCTGCCATTTTACTTCCCAAATTTTGATCGGTGCTTCAGGGCATTGCTGATTGTACTGTTCGGCAAAACCTTCAATTAATCGTTCTATTTCACCCGAAGTATCCATAAAGTAGTCGATTAATGCATCTTCTTGACGCACAGCATCGGCAATCAATTGGATGGGTTGCTTGACAATCAATCCATGAGCCAGCAGGCGCATGATAAACAGATAGACTTTCACGTTAGCTGGCATGGATTCTGGGATCTCTTTGATAACCCTACGCATATAATGCTCAACATACAGATGCAGGCCGTCACTAATGCTGTGCCAGATTTTCTCTTTACTACCGAAATGATGACGAATCAAACTGTGTGATACCCCCGCTTTGTCACTGATGTTACGCAAGGAGACTCGTGCATAACCGAAATCACAAAACAGTTGTGCTGCAACTTTGAGGATATGATAGCGAGTGTTCAGTGCATCTTCAGCACTGCGCCGCCCTTGTCGTTTTTCCGTCATGTCACTTCTTCATTGATTGATTACTGTGATGTTTTACCAGATCTACCGCAGAGTTTCACGGATAACTGGCGCATGGAGAGATTGAATGCACAAAACCTCGCCTTAATTGATGCGAAGGTTCATAAATAACCGCAGAGTTTGGCTTTACTTAAGCAAGCGATGGTTTTTGCATCGCTGATATCGCCATCAATAATGTACTGTTCGAGCTCTTCAATCGTTAGGCTTAATACCTCTATCAGTTCATCATCATCACACTGAAAGCGTTGAGTTTTCGTTAGTTGTTTGGCGACAAATAGATATTGTATTTCGTCACAAAATCCGGCCATCGGCGTTACTTGGCCTAATTCAAAAAATTGTTCGCCACTGTAGCCAGTCTCTTCCTCTAGCTCACGTTGTGCACATTCAAGTGCTGTTTCATTATTTTCGATGGTCCCTGCCGGTAATTCGAGTAACCATTTTTTTAACGAAGGTCTGAATTGACGAATAACGATCACTCGTTTATCGGTTGTTATTGGCAATATAACCGCTGCACCCGGGTGTTTGATGGTGGTATGGACCAAGGTTTGTCCGTTTGGATAGATAATGGTTTCTTCAACCAGTGCAATGTTTTTCCAGTGGTGTATGGTTTTTATCATGGACTAATAATCTATTTTTTTATCTGTTGAAATGCCGAGGCAGTCAGCGATGAATAAAAGCAATAAGGTATCAACAGAGGGCGGTTATCGTTAAGCGACTAACCTTACCCCATTTAATAGGATACCCCAACTCAATTGAGGCTCAGACGTGACGTTTCTACGAGTTTGTTATTGAGTCATCAATAGCTTGGGAGGCAATTCTGCAAACTTTGATCTCAATCCTTTTCTCACGATTGAGATCTGGTATAAGGCAGGCCCGAGTTTAAAATACAACTTGTAACAAATTAATAACGAATGTATAAATCCCGCTGTACCCTCAGCCAGCTACGGAGCGTTTCTATGATTTCCCCTTCTTCTCATGCACAAAAAGCGTTACTGGCAGAAAGAATTAATAAATTAGCCAAAGCATTGGCTGATGGCGTGTATGAGCGTGAAAGTACGATTAAGCTCTGTTTGCTCGCAGCTCTGACGGGTGAAAGTGTTTTTTTACTCGGCCCTCCCGGGATTGCAAAAAGTTTAATTGCCAAACGTCTTATCCAAGCTTTTGAGAGCAGTAGCTATTTTGAGTACTTGATGACTCGATTTTCTACCCCTGAAGAGGTATTTGGCCCATTAAGTATTCAAGAATTGAAAGATAATGGTCGCTATCTACGCCTAACGGATGGCTACTTACCGACGGCACAAGTGGTTTTTCTGGATGAAATATGGAAAGCAGGGCCGGCGATTCTTAATACATTGCTGACAGTCGTTAACGAGAAGACGTTTAAAAATGGCAGTGATATTGAACGTGTTCCGATGCGTTTGTTGATTTCGGCTTCCAATGAATTACCTGATGAAGAGAGCGGTCTTGATGCTTTGTACGACCGTATGTTGGTACGTGTTTTTGTTAACCGTATTCAAAATAAACAGAACTTTAAATCGATGTTAACGGTAGGCACGCCACAAGAAGCGAAAATTCCGGATGGACTGGCAATCACCGATCAAGAATATCATCAATGGTTAAGTGAGTTAGATAAGCTGACGTTAACCGACCCGCTGTTTGAAAAACTCTATCTGTTAAAAGCGCAATTAGAACAAGCGGCGCAAGAGAGTGGTTTACCGGCCGATGATGTTTATGTTTCTGATCGTCGTTGGAAAAAGTCGGTGAAGTTATTGAAAGCGTCTGCTTTTTTTAATGGACGAGATCAGATCAGTCCGCTGGATTTACTGTTATTACAAGATTGCTTATGGAACAGCCCCGAGTCTCGTGAATTGGTGTATCGAGCGACTCGTGAGTTTGCGTTACGTGAGGCATTTGATCAATCTCAGGTTGAGCAACAAATTGACCGCTGTCGTATTGAATTGACGTCCATTCAGCAGACGTTAGAAAGTGAATTAGCCATGGAGCCGTCACTAGAAACCACCAATGGCTTAAGAAAAAAACAATTTCATCAATACGATCTCAGCCAAGCTAAACTTTATCAAGTGGGGCAAACAAAGAATCTCGTTAAACTGGTATTGCTGCAAAACAATTTATCGGTTGCTGAAGCAGAAAAAGGCGATAGTCGATGGATTTACCTTAGTAAGCCTGAGCTGCAAAAGGCGATTAAACAAGGACAGGGAGAGATTTACGGTTACGTTAACCACAATCCGAATGTATTCCGGTTACGGATCGAATTGGATGGACAAGGGAAGTTAGTTATCAAAGATATTGCCAATCGCTCCGTATTGTTAGCGTTGGTGACTAAGCAAGGGTTAGATGAGCAACAGTATCAACTTTGGTTACAACAAGCGGAACAGGCGTTGGCACAACTCAAGCAAACGGAGCATCATTTACGTCAAGTGCGTTCAGATTTTCATAGTGCGTTACCACATAACTTTATTGATCCCGAGCTGCCTGTGGCGATGCAGTCGATATTGCATGAGTTACAGCAGCAATTAGAAGAGACGCACAGTGAGTTTGAGAAAACCGTTCAGCGTTTTAGGCAGTTAAGTGATTTTTTTAGTTAATTGAGGTCTGATTATGCTCGGTGCAGACAGCTTGAATATCGTTTTAGCCATCGCGGAATCTGGCATTATTGAAACCGCCGTCAATGATCTATTGGCGCGTTCACAAATGATGATGGTTGAAAATGATGGTATTCGTGCGTCGGTAAAAAATCATTTAGCGAAGTGGCATAGTCAAGTTAAACAACAGATTACCCAAGTCACAGAGAGTGAGCATTTTCAAACTGAAATGGCACTTTACCAACAAGTGATTCATTGGGATGAAGAAACCTTTTTCAGCAAACTACCGGAACTGGTCAAGCAGTTAGAAGGGATGTCGTCTTTTTATCTGAAAGCTCGTCAATTAATGGAAGATAACAATGCACTGAAAAATCCGATGTTTGCTCATTTTTTCTGTGACCAATGGTACAAAGCTTTAAGCGAAGAAATTAAACAAGCGCAGATTATTGAGCTTGAAGCGAGTAAAGAACAGGCTTATGCCGAGTTGTACCAGCGGATGGAAACGTTGCGTAATATGGATGATGTTACCCAATCTGGTGATGAAAATCACGTTGGACGCTTATGGGATATGGCGGCCGCTAAGTTAAGTCGAACCGATCTAAACGTCATGAAACGTCACGCTGACTTCCTCAAAAAGCATAAAGGGCTACAAGAAATCGCAGAGCAACTCGGACGAATGGCCAGTCAAATTGATGATCCTTCGTTCAATCCAACGCTAAATGAACATCCTGAGGTGGTGGAAGAGAAATCTGATCAAGCGACCGATGACATTGTTGGCATTCATCCTAGTGATGATCTCAATAAGTTACTGCCGAATGAAATTCTTTTCTTGAGTCATCCAGAACTCGAAGTGATTTTTTATAAGCATCTGATAGATAAGCGCTTAATGAACTATCGTATGCAAGGTAAATCACGCACGCTGCGTAAAGTTCGTGCTCAATCTGCCGAGCATGCGCAGTTAGAATTAGAAAAAGGGCCGTTTATTATTGCCATCGATGCATCAGGCTCAATGAAAGGTTTTCCTGAGCAGTGCGCCAAAGCGATGGCCTACGCTTTGATGCAAATTGCGCTAGCCGAAGATCGTGATTGTTTTGTGATGCTGTTTTCAACACAAGCAATTGTCTATGAGCTCACGCGGCAAGATGGTCTGCGTGAAGCGAGTGATTTTTTAAGTTATACCTTTCATGGCGGGACTGATCTGCAACCTGCGTTAGAAAAAGCGATAAGTTTGATGCAAGGTGAGCGATACAAAAATGCCGATCTGATGGTGATTTCAGACTTTATTGCGCCTAAGCAGAACGAATCGATTTTGCTGCAGGTTGAAGATTTAAAACGCAGCCATAACCGCTTCCATGCGTTGACCTTGTCTCGTCATGGTAATCCCGAACTGATGACCATGTTTGATCACTGCTGGCATTACCATCCTAATTTATTGGGTAGACTGGTGAAGAAATGGTAGCCATCAACGTTTGCTATTAAGGATCTGCTGGATACGTGGGTTGAGCGTTTTCCCGTGTTGCTGCTCATACTCCTCCCGTTTGAGATCATTGACGTTTTTCACTGAATGGGTCGGGAGTAAGTTGTTGGGCAATTCAGTCACTAATTTCCCTTTTTCTTCAAGCCTTTTCGCTTCCAAATAATATTTTTTAAACAGTTGATCTAACTTGGCTTCCGCCACTCGTTTTAAGTCATACAGCTTGTTTTGAACTAACCATTTCTCAATGTTATTTTCTGGTTCGCGCGCGAGTACGCGGATCCGGCTGTCGAGTAGCTCTTCGGCAGTAAGAGCATCACGCAGTACCCAAAGCTCGCCCATTTGTGGTGGCCAGCTATTGCCCAACTGAATACGTTCATGACAATGCTTTAATACTCGGTTGAGACTATTTGGATCTATCGATTCAGCGAAATCAATAAATTTACCCGTAGGCAAACTGCCATACTGATATTCCCATTGCGTTTCATAAACACTCAAGAACGAGCCAAAAACATGTAAGCACCAGTCGGAAGGCTCCTCAGGATGAACACTATCGACTGCGATGGGCTCAGAAGGTGGGCTTTTTTCCTTTTTGGATAAGCTGCTGTCGGAAGCGCTCAGATGGGCTAAGCTTTGGTTTATACCCATTTCCCGTAGTTTGCTCTCGATTTCCTGAATGTTCAGAGGTTTTCGCTTGCTGTCTTTCATTGAGTTTCTCGTTAGTCAACCAATACTGGAGTTTGTTTTCTAATCGGGCGACGGTTAATAGCTCGCTGGCTTTAGACTTGTGCCAGAGAACAAACTTTTTCCACACTAATAGATGATCATTGTTAATGCCAGAGAATTTAAAAGCACGCTCTGCCCACATGGGGATTTCACTCTCATCCAAATCATGCGTTGCGATTGCGTTCCCTTGCAGTAAATTAGACGAGTTATTGCGATAGTGTAACGCTTGCTTTGGCAGATTGGGAAAGTTTTCCTGTTGTGCAGGTGCAGGTGATTTAATGGCTATCGATTGGCGCTCTTCTTCGCTAATCCGCATCTGGAAAATATGCAGCTCATGACCATGACGATAGTCTACTTTGATTTTTTCAAGCCGTTGCTGTTCACATAAAGCACGTAAACATTCGGCTAAACCAAAGGTAGATAAGCAGCAGAGTGGGCCCATATGCTCTAAATTAACCGTGACATAGCCCATATCATCCGCGCAGTCGGCGAGCAGTAATAAAACCAGTTTTTCCGTTGCACTTGCGCAGTTGAGTTGCCAGGCTAGATGGGTATATTTTGCGCTCACTTATCTTGCTCCGACTTCTGTATAACGTAAAAAGAAACGTTATTGTATGTCAGTCGCATAGGGAGTTGTAGGCTTGAGAGTAATTAAATTCATTTACACAATAGCGATATGCGAAAGAAATGAATTGGCCCCATTATGTTTTGGGGCCATAAGTATTATCAATAGTGGCTTAAGCGTTGATTACAGTAGCGCAAGTAACGTTTCTGCTTTACTGGCCTCGAAGGCTTTCCCTTCTTCAACATTGAGTGTTGTGACAACGCCGTTTTCAATGATCATCGCATAGCGTTGTGAGCGGATGCCGCCAAAACTGCCAGTGTCCATTTCAAGACCGAGAGCTTTGGTAAAACTAGCATCACCATCGGCGAGCATTAATAGCTCAGAGGCATTTTGCGCTTCACCCCATGCTTTCATTACAAATGCATCATTAACCGCAACACAGGCAATCAGGTCAACGCCTTTCGCTTTGAAAGTATCGGCATGAACCACGTAACCAGGTAAGTGGGCTTCTGAACAGGTTGGGGTAAATGCACCTGGAACAGCAAATAAGACCACTTTTTTGCCCGCAAACAATTCTTGAACATTATGATTAACCATACCATCGGCGGTCAGTTGGCTGAGTGTTGCCGCAGGTAAAGATTGTCCTTGCTTGATCATCTTGGTTCCTTAATCGTGAGTTGTCCCTGCGGTTTGAAAATCAAATCGCCTGAGGGAAGAGATTACTCATCCAGTGTAACTCTAAATACGATGACCAACCACCGACAAACTGTAGGGAAATCATGATGAGTTAATGGCGTTATTATGGTTGCTACCACTTGTTATCGATGCACCCCAGTTTAGGGCTGATATTTCATTCTGATAACGTGATTGAAACGGAGTGATAAGCACGGACAATTGGCGCGGCTTTTTCAGGGTGACTTTTTTCAACACGCTGATAATGGCTAAGTAACTTAGTTAAATATCCTTGCGCATGCTGATATTCAGCGAGGGTCTTGACTTGCCAGAGTGAGTCGCCTACCAGACTGATCGTTGGTGCGTGATTATCAGTAGAAGATGGTGTTCCAATATACAGCACTTCGTAATAACGGCGGTTGTCTTCGACTAGGCTTTCATGATACAGCCGACAGGACAACTGACGTAACTGTTGTCTTAAGCGATAGGTGTGATAAACCGGACAAAGTATAAAATCGATCGATTGGTTTGGATGAGTGGTGATGATTTTGTCCACCAGCTCCGCGGTTAAATCACCACCGACACCCGCGATGATCACTAAATGACGACCGCTATAGTCACTCAGTGGTAAAGCTGCTACGTCTAGGCTGTCGGCGGTCCATTGAGTTTGATTAGGAAAGTGGCGTAAAAGGCGCTGGCGTAACACGTCAATCAGCTCGGGGACAATATCAACAAAATGAATGCAGCTCGCCGCTTGGCGCGTTAATAGCGCTTGTCCCAACCAACCATGATCACAGCAGCAATCCCAAATATGATCATAAGGCTGGGTAATCAGTTGCTCAATGTGTTGTAGGCGTTGGCTTAGCTTCATGGAAAATAACGATTAGTCAATTAAGGAAGCGGATTATACTCAACTTAACTCGCGAACCACAATTTTAAACGATCAAGCTAAGATAAACAGCCATAAGGAGAAAATAATGTTGACCATCCACGGTTTGGATCACGTGGTGTTACGCACCACTCAGTTAGATAAGATGCTCTATTTTTATAGCACTGTGCTTAGTTGCCCGATTGAACGTACTTTGCCAGATGAAGTGGGATTAATTCAATTACGAGCTGGTTCAGCCTTAATTGATATTGTTACCGTTGATAGTGAATTGGGTAAATTAGGTGGCAAAGCGCCACAGCAAGATGGACGTAACGTGGAGCATATTTGTCTGCAAGTTTCTCCATTTGAAGAGACGGCGTTATTAACCTTTCTGGATCGGCACGATATCCCTCACTCTGATTTTGACACTCGTTATGGCGCACAAGGTTTTGGACGTTCGATTTATATAGAAGATCCTGAAGGTAATGTAATTGAATTAAAAGCTTTTCAGCAATATACCCTTCCTACTTGAAGCTGCAGGGGTGTTGGCTACGTTCGTTCGCCCCAATCACATAGTCTATCTATGCTCATGGGGACTCACTCACTTGCCGCCTACCTGCAACTCCAAGTGGTTTGGGTATAACGGTCTATTTTCACAGGTTGAGAACTTCATCTTTACATCTTGTAACAACTGGTTATAGTAAGCACGCGTTGAGAATAACCAAGGAATGACCATGCTGGCTCTGTTTTTGAAATGTTTATTGGGCGCAGTAGCGGTGTTGATCATTGCTATTCTTTCAAAAAGCAAAAGCTTTTTTATTGCTGGTTTAGTGCCATTGTTTCCTACCTTTGCTTTGATTGCACATTATATCGTTGGCTCTGAGCGTACCATGGCTGATCTGCGTATCACGGCTTTATTCGGCCTCTATTCTTTGATCCCTTATGCCGCCTATCTATTAGCGATTTATTATTTTAGCTATCACTTCTCTTTACTGTGGACATTGAGTTTATCTACCTTGGTGTGGCTAGCTTTCGCTGGCGTATTGATTTTGAGTTGGGGTCGCTTTCATCCAAGCATCGCGGCGTGATCGGCCGTGATATCTGCATAAATAGGAGAAAGTATGCGCATAGCAAGTGTTAACTTGATGACCATTACTCTGATTGCTTTGTGTGCCATGTTAGTGGGAAGCTTTTTCTCTTTGCCGTTAAGTGAGTTATTTATCGCTGCCATTGTTGTGGTGCTATTGCGCAATCAAGCGCAAATCACCTTGAATCTCCCGAAAAGTTTGTTGATGTTTGTACAGGTGATATTGGGGATCAGTGTTGGAGCGACCATTTCGCTGCTTGAGTTAGCGCAAACCTTGAATATATCCGTAGTCGCAGGACTGATGGTTTGTCTATTGTTGCAGACGGGGGGCGGCTTTTGGTGGCTACACAAACGGGAAGGTTGGCATCCATTTGAGGCATTATTGGGTGCTATTCCTGGTGCGATGGCGGCGATACTGGTGATCAGTGAGTCGGGGAGTAAGCCATCGAGTAAAGTGGTTTATGCTCATTCAGTTCGGTTAATTATTTTGATCTTATTGGCAGGGATCATTTCTCTTAACGGCCCCCGTATTGCGGTTAGTCATCCGTTGATGGGTATTGAACAATGGTTAGTGTTAGGAACTATTGTTGGGGTAAGTATGGTTTGTGGCAAACTGTCAATAAAATTGGGTATTCCCGCTCCTTATATGTTGGCCTCGTTACTGATCGCTGCTGCCTTCAATAGTTTCGTCCCCACCGTTTCTTTCGCCGTGCCGATCCATTTGGTGTTATTTGCTACCGCTTTATTGGGCGTGTTAATTGGCGTGCGTTTGGCAGAAACGACATTGCGTGAAGCAGCTTCTTATTCTAAAGCTGGGGTGATAGTCACCCTGATTGGCTTAATGGTTGCCGCAGGCGTATCGTGGATTGCCGCTCACGTCTTGGGCATCAGTTGGTTGGTATTACTGTTATCTTGGGTGCCTGGAAGTGTTGAAGCGATGACCGCGGTTGCTTTATTACTCGGTTTAGAGCCGGCTTTTGTGATGGTCAATCATGCTATTCGATTACTGCTTTTATACACCATGCCTGCGCTGTTCAAGAAGCAGTTAGAGCAGTTACGCCCGTCTGAACAGTAAATTAATTCATCGTATAAAAAACCACCGCGCAAGGCAGTGGTTTTTCTATTTTTGATTCTGTCTATCCAGCCGCGCGTTGAGCGCTATTCGTTTCTGCTTTCGTACTTAGGTATTGAGCGACGCTATCAACACACGCCAACGTATGGTCAATACCTAGCTTGCTTCGGCGCCAGAAAATATCATCTACCTGATGGGCATATTCATGCTCAATCAAATAATCGATTTCGATTTGATACAAATCATCGCTAAACTGAAGACCCAAATCCGCTTGGTTTTGCACGCTATCAAGCATGGTATGACAGCGGGTACCATAGTTAGTGACCCAACGCTCTAAGATGGCTTGATTGACAAATGGCAGCTGTTGTTTCAATTTGGCCAGTAGCTTATCTCGCGCAAAAGCTTCTCCTCCCGGTAATGCAGATTGTGCTGTCCAACTTGGTTTCATCTGTGGGAAGAAGGGGGCAAGCTGTTTCATCGCTGATTCGGCCAATTTACGATAGGTAGTCAGCTTACCACCAAAAATCGACAGCAGTGGAGCTTCATCACCGTGTTGGTCGAGAGATAAGGTGTAATCACGAGTAATGGCTTGTGGTGAGTCCGATTCATCATCACATAAAGGACGCACACCGCTAAACTCAGAGACGATATCACTGACAGCGATCTCTTTCGCAAAATGCTTATTGACGATATCAATCAGGTACTGACGCTCTTCTGCTGAAATAGTGACTTGTCTTGGATCGCCTTTATATTCGACATCAGTGGTACCGATCATCGAATACTTACCCAAATAAGGGATAACAAATACGATACGCTTATCTTCGTTTTGCAAGATATAAGCTTGTGGCTCATCGTGAATTTTCGGCACAATGATGTGTGAGCCTTTAATCAGGCGAATACCGTAAGGTGAATCGATTTGGATATTGTTATCTAAAAATTGCTTAACCCAAGGCCCAGTCGCATTGACTAAGGCATGGCTTTTACGCACAAAACGCGTTTGCGTTCGTTCATCAAAGAGCGTAACAGACCAGATATCATGTTCACGAGTGGCTTTTTCTACTCGGCAATAATTCATTACCTCTGAGCCGAGTTCTTTGGCTTGCATCGCATTAAGAATGACCAAACGAGCATCGTCTACCCAGCAATCGGAATATTCAAAACCGACCGACATTTCAGGTTTCATTACGCTGCCGGCCTGCAAGGCGACTTTTTTACTGCTTGGCAGTGACGTTCGCTTACCTAAATTATCGTAAAGAAATAGGCCTGCACGAATCATCCACGCAGGGCGAAGAAATGGGCGATGAGGAAGACGAAACCGCATCGGTGTGACAATATGCGGTGCTTTTTTAAGTAAAACTTCTCGTTCAGCTAATGCTTCACTCACTAAACGAAACTCGTAATGTTCGAGATAACGCAGGCCACCATGGATTAATTTAGAGCTGGCTGATGAAGTGGCACTGGCAAAATCTTGTGCTTCATAGAGCCCGACTTTTAAACCTCGCCCAGCGGCGTCGGCGGCGATGCCAGCACCATTAATGCCGCCACCCACCACGATAATATCTAACACTTGGTGTTCGTTAAATTGCGTTGAACTGTGCTGTTGTTTCATTTTGATGGCCTTTGTGTTCGTTTTTGTCTTTTAATGTTCGTATGAAACCATTAAATGGTCAAGATTGGCAGTTATTACGTGTGTTTTTTTGATATGGATCATGTTTAATGCGCGTTTGAAGGTTAAGGTGATTCATTAATCGCGTTACTGCGTATTTATTTACCTTAATGATCGAGAAATGTACCAATCAGATGAGTATAGGCCAGTTAAATGACGACGAAATGAAAGTTATTGGTAGTGATAACAATCAGCCGGCAGAAAGGAGAAAAGTGAAATGATCTGCGGAACTAGAAAATAAAAAAGCTCGCGATTACGGTTAGATAACGGCGAGCTAGGTATCGATGGTTATTGAACTATTTAACAAACACGTCTTTAAAATCACGTTTTAAAATAGGATCACGACGGGCTTTCTTGATTTGCTTGACCATGTCTTTAACGCAGTTATGTAAGACTTGATCGAGTAATTCAGCACGGTATTCTTCTTTGTCTTGCTCACTCATGTCTTTTGGTAACTTCAGCGTTGGAAACTCTTCCATTACATTGACACCTGCAAACGCTTGGCTTACTGAAATCAGCGCATGGAACTGCTCAAAGTTATCAAGGATATTTTGCGCACTAGCAGGCAGGCTATTCCATGCTTCTCTAACGACCTCTTCTGAGACTTCATGAATCGAAGCCACCATGTTGTACATTTGCTCGGGTACTTGGTCAAATTCAATCACCTGACGCAGTTCAGGGGATACGGTATCCAAATTAACGATCGGTGCTTCAGTTTGAGTCGTGTCTGACATGAAAAATTTCTCATCAAGGAAAAACCTCATGCTAAAAAGTTACACTGAAAAGTCAACCTAAACGTATCAATAAAGCGCTAAGCGCGGAGATTTTGTTCGTATCATCAGCATGGCTAACAGCCGGCAAAGGTTGAAACAGAGCTTTTCTGCTAAAAATTAGACTAAAAGCCAGATCGCGATTAAATTCATGGCAAAAAAAAGACTCCTACGATAGCGACCTAGAAAAGGAGTCAGCCGCATCGCAAGAGTCAGAGTCGTCATCAGGTGAGGTTAGTTCTGTTGACGGATAAGGTAGTCAAAAGCACCTAAGCTGGCCTTAGCCCCTTCGCCCATCGCAATGATGATCTGTTTGTAAGGAACCGTTGTCGCATCACCTGCGGCAAATACCCCCTCAAGACTGGTTTCACCGCGACTGCCGATTTCAATTTCACCACGCGGTGATAAGTTAACCGCGGAATCTTTCAGCCATTCGGTGTTCGGTACCAAACCGATTTGCACAAAGATCCCCGACAATTCAATGTGTTTAATTTCATCAGTATGACGATCTTTGTAGTTCAATCCGGTAACTCGTGTCCCGTCACCGATCACTTCAGTGGTTTGCGCCATCGTGATGATATCGACGTTTGGCAATGAGTTAGCTTTGTTGATTAATACTTGGTCAGCGCGCAAAGTATCTGCAAACTCTAATACCGTAACATGCTCAACGATACCCGCTAAGTCAATCGCCGCTTCAATACCTGAGTTACCACCACCGATCACTGCGGTTCTTTTGCCTTTAAATAATGGACCATCACAGTGTGGGCAGTAAGCCACGCCTTTATTGCGATATTCTTGCTCTCCTGGTACGTTCATTTCACGCCAGCGAGCGCCGGGGCTTAAAATCACGCTGCGACTTTTAAGGCTGGCTCCGCTTTGTAAACCGACATGAATGCGTCCATCATCAGTAAATTCTGCGCCCATTAATTTATCGGCTTGCTGTTCAGTAATGATGTCTACGCCGTACTCTTTTAGGTGCTCAGTTAGGTTAGCAGTAAGCTTCGGACCTTCAGTATGTTTGACTGAAATAAAGTTTTCGATAGCCATAGTATCCATGACTTGACCACCAAGACGCTGGGCAACAATACCGGTGCGAATGCCTTTACGAGCCGCGTAAATCGCTGCTGCTGCACCGGCTGGACCACCACCAACAACCAGCACATCGTAAGGGGCTTTTTCATTGAGGCTTGCCGCTGCTTTTTCGGCTGCGCCATCGTCTAACTTGTGTAGAATTTCAGTTAGACTCATGCGCCCTTGACCAAACAGTTCACCGTTTACGAATACGCTTGGCACCGCCATAATGTCGCGCTGTTTGACTTCATCTTGGAATAGAGCGCCATCGATCATCGTAGTACGAATGTCGGGATTAATTGCCGACATCATATTGAACGCCTGCACGACATCGGGGCAGTTTTGGCAAGACAGTGAAATAAAAATCTCTACGTCTAATTTTTTGTTTAACTGGGCAATTTGCTCAATTACTTCTGGCTCTAGTTTCATGGGATGACCACCAGAGTGGAGTAGAGCGAGAACTAAAGAGGTAAATTCATGGCCCATAGGCACACCAGCAAAACTTAATTGAGTTGCTTTATCTGGGTTACTGACGGTCATGATAGGCTTACGCGCACTGGCATTGTCGTCACGCTCGACCGAAACTAATGGGCTGAGTTCAGCAATGTCATTAGCCAGAGCTAGAATGTCTTGCGCTGCTTTACTTTCATCGAGGCTGACCACTAAACGGACGTCTTGTTTCAGATTACTGAGATATTGTTTTAATTGTTGTTTAATCGCTTGGTCTAACATAGAAACACCTTGTCGAATACGTTGAAAAAAATGGCCACTCTGGATGAATGTCTTTAAGAGAGAGCAAGCTAGGCATTTAGGTCGTCAGAGTAAAACACCCAGCCTGCTCTTAATCGGTTAACGTCTGTGCTTGCGGATGTGGTTTAACACCACAGGTTCGCTATCAGCGTTAATGAGAATTAGATTTTGCCTACAAGGTCTAAAGATGGCGCTAGCGTTTCTTCGCCTTCTTTCCATTTTGCAGGGCACACTTCACCTGGGTGAGAAGCCACGTATTGTGCTGCTTTGATCTTACGCATGAGGTCTTGTGCATCACGGCCAATACCTTCAGCAGTGATTTCCATCGCTTGGATAGTACCTTCTGGGTCGATAACGAAAGTTGCACGGTCTGCTAGACCTTGACCTTCACGCATTACACCGAAGTTGTTGGTGATGTTGCCGGTTTGGTCGCCTACCATGTAGTAGTTGATTTTGCCGATAGTGTCAGAGCTGTCGTGCCATGCTTTGTGAGTGAAGTGAGTGTCTGTCGATACAGAGAACACTTCTACACCGCGTTTTTGTAACTCTTCATAGTGATCAGCAAGGTCACCAAGTTCTGTTGGACAAACAAACGTGAAGTCAGCTGGATAGAAGAAGAACACGGCCCATTTACCGAGAACATCTTTTTCTGTGATTTCTACGAACTCACCGTTTTTGTATGCAGTTGCGCTAAATGGTTTGATTTGAGTGTTAATCATTCTTTACTTTCCTTTTCTGTAAGTTTTTGATTTCGCAATGTGTTGCGCTCGGTAAGTATATTCCCACTTTGAGTTGATAAAAGAAAATTGCTTATGTCTATCCTATTAATAGGCGAAAGCTATTTTAATGGAAGAGACGTTATCTAGATATGTTTAAAAAATACAAACACATACAAAAAGTTGCTATATTTATCAGCCACTAAAATTATACTGGATGCATATCATAAGGATGAGGGGTAAGGATTATTTATGCGTAACACAATAGGTCTTTTATTGGCCGCTGGATTGGTTGCTGGGCCAGTAGTGGCAACAGAATCGACAGAAATGCAAACCAGTTTTTCGAGTCGTATTATTGGTGGAGAACCAGCAGAAAAAGGTCAATGGTCTTTTATGACTGCGTTGATAAGAAATCAAGCGAGCAATAGTTATGAAGGACAATTTTGTGGGGCGAGTTACTTAGGTGATGGCTGGGTGTTGACCGCTGCCCACTGTGTGGAGAGAATCAACTTTAACGATTTCCATGTGCATATTGGCGTGCATGATCTGCTGAGAGCGAGCATTGAAGGTGAACGTGCCGAGATTAAAGCAGTTTATGTAAATGAAAAATATGCAGATGCTAGTGATTACAGCAATGATATTGCTTTGATTGAGTTAAAGCCGAAACCTAATGCTGACGCAGTAGCACTAAAAACAACTGAAGGAGATCTGTCGGAAGGGCAACTTCTAACAGTCATGGGCTGGGGAAATACGATATCAGATCGTAATCAAACACCCCAATATCCATCAGTGTTGAGACAAGTTGATTTGCCTTATGTGCCGAGGGCAACTTGCCAAAATCTTGGTGGTGATTATAGCGATATTGGTGACGATGCCATTTGTGCTGGCTTTCCAGAGGGTAAAAAAGATTCTTGCCAAGGGGACAGTGGCGGCCCATTAGTGTACAGCCATAATGGTAGCATTGAGCAGGTGGGTGTGGTGAGTTGGGGAAATGGCTGCGCTCAGCCAAACGCCTATGGGGTTTATGCTAATGTTGCTTATTTTCAAGATTGGATCGCTGAGATAAAAGAATCGGGTATCAGTTATACCCAATATACTTATCGTAAAGTGACTCAACCAACCGTAGAGGAAAAGCTTGTCATAGAGAATACCTCTGATACGGCATGGTCTATTCTTGACATAGAACTTGAGCCTGATTCCAAGCTCACTATAACAACCAATACTTGTATTGGTAAGACTTTAGAGCCTTCTAATAGCTGTAGTATCCATCTAACCTCAACCTCAAAAAAACTGTTTACTCAACTGGATGATATTCGCGAGGTACAACAGTTAGTGGTGACGACTGACCGCTCGAATGATGAATTATCGCTTTTCTTGGTGTTTGAACGTGATAAACCAGATTTGCCTTCTTCTTCTGGTTCAGGCGGCAGTATCGGTTGGTCTTTATTTGGGTTAGGTTTACTCGGCTGGTTCCGTTTTCGTAAAGGAGTGAGATTATGATAAGAGTCGTATTCAGTACATTATTAGTATTCATATTGAGCGCTTGCAGCGGTGCAGAGAGTGCAGCAACTGACCCAGTAGTTGGAGATAAAATTCCTCTACTGAGTTATCAAGTTAATCCCAATCATATCGCCTTTGAAGCGCTAGGTAATGGATGCAGTCAAGCGGATCATTTTGCGCTACAAATCGATTCAATCCACCGACAAGCAGCAACGGTATCGGTGATACGCGTTAAACAAGATATGTGTCGTCGTATGCCGATGTGGGAATCGTTCACGCTTGCTTTACCTAAAGAGATCCAAGGTAAAACCCTTTCCGTAACCAACCCCCAAGGGCAGGCAGATAGTAAAGGTTAATAATCACAACGTGTTTATGGTTTGTGAGATAAACCAGCGGCGCAGTGCCTAGTTATGGCTGCGCCGTTTGAGTTTTTAACGCGCTAGGTTATCAAAGATCGATCATTCAGATCAGGTGAAATCAGGTAGCTAGAAGATATCTCGCTAATTGAGCCTGTTTTGAAGAGAATCATTCTGTATATAAATTAAACCGTAGGCTTACTTTCCCTCCCTTCTTGTGACAGTTTTCTTCAACAAATACTGATATTAGTACTCATTTTTAATCATTTATGACCTTTATTGATAGATAATGCTTGAAATGTTCCATTAACTTTTGATTTACTCTGCGGCAGCATTGCTAAGGTTAATGCAATTTACTTGGTGATATATGCTGAGTTGATGAACAGTAACCTCGGTTAGTCTGCTGAAATACTGAATCAGCTCATCGCAATGACTCGGCTCACTTTCTTACTACTGATAGCAATGGCTGCATAAACATCCTCATACGCCCTCATTCATCCCAATGATCTAGGTCGATATAGGTGCTGCAGTGAAGTAGTTTGAGCATAGCTATGATTTTAATGGATGACATAAGGATAGAGAAATCAATGAGTGAAATCGCGGATAAGGAATCAACGCAAGGCCGTGGTGTACTGCGTTTTATTGCCCTTGCGGGACAGAAAATCCCAGACCCTATTGTGATATTTATGGTGTTATTTGCTGTCTGCCTACTCCTCACTGGAGTGATGAATGGTGTGCAGTTTGTAACCACGGGAGCGGATGGCGCGAGCACCACGCACAGCATTAAAAACATGCTGGCAACCGAGCACGTGCGTTGGGTATTTGATAATGCGTTACTGCAAAACTGGCTAGCCTTTGGTGGCGGTGTTCTGGGCGTCATTTTGATCGTCATGATTGGTGTCGGCATTGCCGAGCATTCCGGTTTATTGAGCACCGTAATCAAACGAGTAGGCACTAAAATCAGTGATCGTTGGTTACCTTTGCTACTGGTCTTTTTAGGGATTATGAGCTCGATCGCCAGTGATGCGGGTTATTTAGTCTTAATTCCTTTAGCTGGTATGCTTTACGCTGGTTTAGGTAAAAACCCACTAATCGGTATGAGTGCGGCATTTGCGGGTGTTTCTGCCGGCTTTAGTGCCAACTTGATCCCCGCTACGCCTTCAGACGTGATCATCGGCGTTAATGCCCGAGTCTTTGCTGAAGCGCAAGGTGTGCCGTTTGTGAATGCGGCGGGAGAGGCGCTTAATCCTGCAACAATGCACTATTATTTTATTTTTGTTTCCACCATTTTGCTTGCCGTTGTTGGTGCTTGGGTGACAAAACGTTTCGTAACTCCACGCTTAGAGAAGATGAGTTATCAGCTTCCTGAAGATTTGAATTTAGATGACTTTAAGGTTACTGAGAAAGAGCAAAAGGGATTACGCGCTGCAGGAGTGGGTCTAGTTCTTGCGCTGTTAATGGTGTGGGGACTGATTGTTGGCCCATTAGCAACCTATACTGATGCCTCTGGCCGTGAAGTTACGCCGTACCTGAATAATGTCATTTTATTGATTGCCTTAGTTTTTACCATTATTGGTGTGTTTTTTGGTGTCGCGAGCGGTAAATTCAAGAAAGTTCAAGACGTCGTACAAGCGATGGTTAAGCAGATGAACACGATGGGCTATATCTTAGTCTTGACCTTTTTCTGCTATAACTTCTTGGCTCTGCTTAGTTATTCCGGTCTTGGCACTTATATTACCTATCTTGGTGCGACCTTCTTGCAATCCCTTGGGCTGCAAAAATTCCCGATCTTATTGATTGTTGGTTTCTTGCTGACCACGGCGGTAATTAACCTCTTTGTCGGTGGTTTAACCTCGAAATGGATGTTATTAGGCCCTATTTTTGTACCTATGCTGTATCAAGTAAACCCGAATATGACGCCAGATTTAGTGGCTGCGGCCTATCGTGTTGCGGATTCATCAACCAATATCATTACGCCGATGATGAGTTATGCTGGAGTTATTTTAGCCTTTATGCGTAAGTACAAACCGGAGCTATCGTTTGGTGATGTGATTGCGATGATGATCCCTTATTCTGTTGCTTTCTTAGTCTCTTGGACAGTATTACTGATTGCTTTCTTCACTCTCGGATTACCATTAGGTTTCTAAAGTGATGTTATTCTAATAAAAAGCCCGATTGCATATCGGGCTTTTTATTATCGATAGGTAGGTTGTTCGGGTATATTTGAGTTAACGTTTACGATGCGCAACAAACTCAAAACTGTATTGATGGAGCCTAAAATAGTTAATAGTAAATTCAAACGGTCGACCATCAACTAATTCACCCACCGATTCGACGCGAAGGATAGGGGCTCCCACCTCGCTATTAAGTAAAGAAGCTAGCTTTTCGGTCATTGTATCCGGCCAAATGACTTGTCGGCTTAAGGCTATCGTCAGTCCTTTTTGATTCTCAATATAATCATATTTTGAGGTTTGCATCACTTCTAAACTTAAGTCGGTAAACATTTCGACCGGTAAATAAGTGCACTCTAAAATTTCCGGTTCTTTATCGATCAAACGCAAGCGTTGTACGGCGTAGATAAGTTGCCCTTCTTCTAGTTGTAATTTTTGGGCAATTGAAGCATTGCAGGGCTGAATTTCAAATGTGATCACTTGCGAAGACGGTTCTCTGCCTTGTGCTGACACTTCTTCAATAAATCCGCTTAACTCAAAGGCATTATGTTGAGTTTTTGGTGCTTTGACGTAAGTACCACTCCCTCTGACACGAACAAGTAAATCTTGTTCAACCAAGATCTCCATGGCTTTACGAATCGTCACGCGGCTCACCGAAAATGTATTTTGTAGTATTGCTTCTGTGGGGAGCAGTGTTCCCGGTTTGTATTCACCACTTTTGATACCTGCGATCAATTGATCGGCAATCTGTAAATATCTTGGTTTGTCCACGCAAGTCCTCCTTTCATTAATGCTAGCTATGATAGCAAAACTGTGATCGTTAATACATTTAAAATACATTTTCGATAGGCTAGTGTCGTGCGGATCAAAAAACACCCTAATATGTATTACTAATGTATTATTTGTTTGGTACTTTAACAATACAAAGTGGCTGGTTACAGAATGAGGATAACAGCATGAAAAAACAAAAACTCACCATCGTTGGAGCGGGTAGTACCTATACATTAGGCATGATCAATAGCTTGATTGCAGAGAAAGAGAATTTTCCACTCAGTAAAATTACTTTCTATGATATTGATGAACAGCGCCAGGCTTCGAATGCTTTAGCGACCGAAATTGTTCTGCGTGAAGCCTATCCAGAAGTTGAAGAATTTATCTATACCACGGACAAAGCAGAAGCGTTTAGCGATAGTGATTTCTTTTTTATTCAGATCCGTACCGGTGGCCTAGCGATGCGGGAACGTGATGAGCAAATTCCGCTTTCATTCGGTTGTGTCGGTCAAGAAACCTGTGGGGCAGGTGGTATGGCTTATGGACTGCGTTCTATTGGTGACATGATCACCTTAGTTAATGAGATCCGCGATTATGCTCCGGATGCATGGATTTTAAATTATACCAATCCGGCAGCCATTGTTGCAGAAGCCTTAAATCGAGAGTTTCCTGACGACAAACGAATTCTTAATATCTGTGATATGCCAGCGGCGATCATGGTCAGCTATGCTCAGCTACTTAACTGCGAAATTTGGGATTTGGTTCCAGAGTATTTTGGCCTCAACCATTATGGATGGTTTACTAAAATTCGTAATCGCCAAGGGGAAGATCTGACCGATAAGATTAAACACATTATCCTTGAGCAAGGGATCAGTGCCGTGGATGCCGAAATTGCCGATGATCCTTCATGGCAAGCAACATTTAAAAATATGCAGACCATGTTACGTGATAATCCGCAATTTTTGCCTAATACCTACCTGCAGTATTATCTCTATCCAGAAAAAATGGTTGCCAAAGAAGACATTAATAACACTCGTGCCCGTCAAGTGATTAATGGTCGAGAAAAGCGAGTGTTTGAACTTAACCGACGCATTATTGAAGCGGGCACAGCACAGAATGAGCAGTTACATGCCGATATTCACGGCCGCTATATGGTCAGAGTTGCTGCTTCACTAGCCTATAATCTTGGAGAAACCTATCTTGTGATTGTGCCGAACCAAGGTGCAATTGCAAACATTCAATCCGATGCCATGGTTGAAGTACCAGCAGCATTGACCAATGACGGCCCGAAACCTTTTGCGGTTGGCCATATTCCAACCTTCCAAAAAGCCATGATCGAAACTCAATTGGGTTATGAAAAATTAGTGGTTGATGCTTGGTTTAGTGGTTGTCGTCAAACTTTGGTTAACGCTTTAACGCTAAATCGCACCGTGGTAAATGTGCCGACGGCACAGGCCATCGTGGATAAATTATTAGTAGAAAATGCCTCCTACTTACCTCAATTTCAATAAATTATCAGGCCCAGTTATCCGGGCCTATTTTATAAGATAAACCAAAGGATGAGGTCATTATGAAAGATATGATCCAACGTTTTGGCGCTGCGATGTTTGTTCCAGTGCTATTGTTTCCGGCCGCTGGGATGCTGCTTGGATTCTCAGTTATGTTACTCAATCAAGATTTATTTCCTTGGGCTGTTGAAGGGAGTACTTGGGTAAAAGTATCCACTATCTTATTGCAGGCATCATTGGCAGTATTTAAAAATATGTCTTTGGTGTTTGCGGTGGGATTACCGATCGCCTTGGCAAAATCAGCCTCTGGCCGTGCGGTACTGGCTACTTTAGTTTCTTACATTACCTTTAATTATGTAGTGGGTGGGATACTACAATTTTGGGGGCCAGAATTAGGGGTGAATTATGTCGCGGGTGAGCGTGGTTTAACGGATATTGGCGGAATTTTAACCCTGGATACTAACTTGATTGGTGCAATTGTGATTGCAGGGATCTCGGTATGGGTTCACAACCGCTACTTTGACAAAAAATTACCAAACTGGGCGGCGGTGTTTGGCGGCACCCCATTAGTCGTCATCATTAGCTTTCCCATTATGGTGTTGCTGGCGATCGTCACCTGTTTAGTGTGGCCAAGCATTCAACATGGCATCAATAACTTACAAACCTTTTTAGTCTCTGCTGGTTCATTTGGGGTGTGGGCATTCACCTTCCTTGAGCGAATTATGATCCCAACAGGATTACATCACTTTGTTTATGGTCCGGTGTTTTATGGCCCTGTGGCTGTGGATGGTGGGACGGTTGCCTATTGGATTCAACATATTCCAGAGTTTGCGGCTAACCCAGCGCCATTGACCGAGCAGTTTCCTCAAGGGGGTTTGATGTTAACCGGGATGGGTAAAGTCTTTGGTTGTACAGGTATTGCACTCGCTTTATATTCTACAGCGAAGCCAAACAACAAAAAAATGGTGTTGGGTTTAGTTCTGGGCGCGTCTTTGACGGCCATACTCACCGGGATCACTGAGCCGATTGAGTTTACTTTCTTATTTATTGCTCCGCTATTGTTTGCTTTACACGCTGCGTTATCGGCGACCATGGCAACGGTTGCTTATTGGTTTGGTGTGTCAGGTAACTTCCAGACAGGTTTGATTGATTTTGTGTTCCAAAACTGGCTACCTTTGGGCAGCAATCATGCTGGAACTTATATCATTCAAGTTTTCATTGGCTTAAGTTTTACCGCTATCTATTTCGTTGTTTTTCGTACCTTAATTTTAAAATACGATATTCCTACTCCTGGGCGTGGTGATGCGCAAGCTAAGCTATACACTAAATCTGATTTTAAAAAAGGTGCGGCGGTTGGTGAGGAAGCGAACACTAGCGAAGACAGCCAAGCGCTGGCCTTTATTGAGGGGTTAGGAGGTAAAGAAAATATTGCGTTACTGACTAACTGTGCCACTCGCTTAAGAGTAAAAGTACATTATCCAGAAAACGTTGCTGAAACAGAATTCTTTCAACACCATGGAGCAGTAAATGTGGTGAGAAATGGCGACAGTTTTCAAATTATTGTTGGTTTAACCGTTCCTCAAGTTAGAGAAGAAATGAGCCAGCATATACGATTACCTGCCTAATCACCGGTTTGCTCCTGTGCTTATAGTTGTTAGGTAACCCCCAGTTCCTTCAAGTTATTTACAGGGGCATTTTTAATACTTGAGTATTGAATTTTATAACTTATATCCTCTTCTACCTGAAGCAGCAGAGGGTTGGCTACGTTCGTTTACTCCAGTCACATAGCTTGCCTATGCTCATGGGGACTCGATATCGGCAACTCCAAGTTGTTTGGGTATAGCTATTTATGTAAACAATCAGTGTTAGTTTTGAAAGCCAAATATATCAATACCAGCTATCTTTGGCTGGTATTGATATTTGATAACATCACACTTTGGAATAAAAATAAGTACGATAACCACCAATCAAATTGCGAGCTTTAAAGCCATTGTTTACTAACTGGCGATAAGCGACATTACCGCGTAACCCAACTTGGCAGTAGATGATGATCTCTTTGTCTTTAGGTAGCTCATTAAGCCGTTGGCGTAATTGATCAACCGGAATATTGATATCCCCTTGTAGATAACACCCTTCTTGGCGTTCTTCAGGATTGCGCACATCTAAAATGATCTGATCGTCACTCAGGGTTGCGAGTTGATCAAAGTGAATCGCTTTTGCATCACCTTTCATCAGGTTTGTAGCCACAAAGGCTGCTTGGTTAATCACATCTTTTGCACTGCCGTATGGTGGTGCGTAAGTCAACTCTAGGTGCTGAAGTTGTTCCACTGTCATACCAGCGCGTTGCGCTACGGCCATCACATCAATACGTTTATCAATTCCGTCTTTGCCAACCGCTTGCGCGCCGAATATTTTGCCGTTATTGGGATCAAATAACATTTTAAATGAGACAATTTCTGCTCCCGGGTAGTAGCTGGCATGGCTAGCGGTGTGGACGTAGACTTTTTCGTATTCGATCCCTTCACGCTTTAACTGTTTTTCGTTTTTACCCGTTGAAGCAACGGCAAGATCAAAGACTTTACAAATAGCGGTGCCTTGTGTGCCTTGATACGTTTCTTTGCGACCGAACATATTGTCGGCTGCCATTCTACCTTGCCGATTCGCTGGGCCTGCTAGTGGCACGAGTGTTGGTTTACCTGTTACAAAGTCTTGCTCTTCAACCGCATCGCCAACGGCGTAAATGAAAGGATCACTGGTTTGCATTTCTGCGTTAGTCCAGATACCACCGAGTTGACCAATCTCTAATCCTGCTTGTTGCGCTAGTGTGGTTTCAGGCCGCACGCCTATTGCCATAATCAATAGCTCAGTGGTTAACGATTCGCCATTACTTAATGTTAATGAAAGTTGACCACATAAATGCTGAGTAGAAGCTTGCTCGCCAGCGTCGGTATTCGCAATGGAAGTAGTTGCAATAAATTCAACCGATTGCAAGGCGACTCCTAAACGTAAATCGATGCCTTGACGGCGAATTTCATGGTGGACAAAACCTGCCATTTCTCTATCGACGGGGGTCATGACTTGGTCAGCCATTTCAATCAGCGTGGTGTTAATACCAAGTTGATGAAAAGCTTCCATCATTTCTAAACCAATAAAACCACCACCCACTACCGTTGCGTGAGTGGGCTTATTCATCTGGATCGTTTGGATAATGCGATCCATATCGGGAATGTTACGTAGCGAATGGGTAAGTGGATTATCAAGACCAGCAATAGGAGGAACTATTGGACTTGCCCCTGGGCTAAGGAGTAAGAAATCATAGGATTCGTGATATTCTGTGCCGTCGACAAGGTTTTTCACGGTAACCGTTTTTTCTGAGCGATTGATCGCTATCACTTCATTCATCACTCGTACATCCACGTTAAAACGAGCGAGAAAACTTTCTGGTGTTTGTAGTAGCAATTTGCTGCGATCTTGAATATCGCCACCGATGTGATAAGGCAAGCCGCAATTAGCAAATGAAACGAACGACCCCCGTTCAAACATGATAATTTCTGCATCTTCACTTAAACGGCGAGCTCTGGCTGCGGCAGATGCGCCACCTGCGACGCCACCAATAATAACGATCTTGGTCATAATTACCTCTTCTAGCTTCTAAAAAAATAGTTAGCTCTTAAAAATACTGACAACAGTATAAGGTTATTAATTAGATTTATCTAATTTTTATTTAGCTAAATAAGTGTTGACTAATTTAATGTTTGGTTACTATTATGTTGACAGTGTGACCGGAGAGAAGCGTATGGCTGAGATAAATATTGATCAAATGCAAGTTCATATTGATGAGGTCACGGAATTATTAAAAATTATGGCTCATCCTGAACGGATGATGGTGCTGTGTCAGTTGATTGAAGGTGAAGTCGCGGTAGCTCAGTTACAACAAGCGTCTTTATTGAGTCAATCAGCCTTATCGCAGCATCTTGCTTTACTGCGTAAACAGCGATTGATCAGCGCACGTAAACGCTCTCAACAAGTTTTTTATTCTTTGGCCGATCAGCGTGTTCAACAACTGATTGCCAGTTTACAACACATTTTTTGTCACCCAAATAACGCTAATTCATGATGAGGTAATTATGACATTTTCAATTCCTTGGTATTCGCTATTCGGCGGAATGTTGCTTGGCGTCTCAGCGACTTTATTGCTGTTATTGAACGGTAAAATCGCTGGGATCAGTGGTATTCTTGGTGGTTTGTTCACCCCTAAAGCGCAAGATACTGCATGGCGCTGGTTATTTATTATTGGCTTAGTGGTGGGAGGCGTGTTTGGGGTTCGTTTATTCGCCGCCGAGGTGCCTTTGCAGTATTCATCGAGTACAGGGATGCTCATCATCGCTGGCTTACTGGTTGGTTTAGGGACTCGCTTAGGTAATGGCTGTACCAGTGGTCATGGAATTTGTGGGATTGGGCGTTTGTCACTGCGCTCTATTGTTGCGACGGGGATCTTTATGTTGGTTGCTGGCATTACCGTCTTTGTCCGTTTGCATCTTCTTTAAACGCATAACTCCTTTTATTAGTAAGGATAGATCATGAATACGTTCTTATTTCGTTTTACGTCACTGGTAACCGGCTTATTGTTTGGTCTCGGTATGGTGATTTCTGGTATGGCGGATCCGACCAAGGTGATAGGCTTTTTAGATGTTACTGGCGCTTGGGATCCAAGCCTAATGTTTGTGATGGGCGGTGCGTTATTGGTCTTTATGCCGGCTTATTTCATTATGATCAAACCAAAAGCTAAGCCGCTTAATGCCTCGAGTTTTAGTCTGGCGAATAATCCCCATCTCGATAGTCGTCTGATTAGCGGCGCGGTTATTTTCGGCTTAGGATGGGGGTTAGCAGGCATCTGCCCTGGGCCAGCAGTGTCAAGTTTGGCACTAGGTAACCGTGACGTATGGGTATTTTTTGTGGCTATGTTGACCGGTTTATTCGTCATGGGACAATGGCTAAAAACCAAAAATTAGTGACGATCTGTTAGTTATTTAAGATGTTTAGGTCTATGGCGTATTGAAAAATGTCATTCAATACGCCTATTTTTTATCTGGTCTTAATAGACTGTAAAAGAATTACCAGTGAAATTGACCATTGATCGGACAATGATCACTCAGTCGGTAGCGCAGCACTTCATCAGCAGGAAAAACGATTTGTTGTACCTGTTGATACACGACTTGGCTGCTGACAATCATATGATCAATTAACGAACGAAAACGGTGCAGTGTATCTGGCTGACGGCGAGAGCGAACTTGGCAGTGTGCGGGCGTTTCTTGAGTCGCGAGTTGCACTGGCTCGTTTAACTCTTGGTTAATTATTTTCCATAGCCAATCCCCATGGTAAGCGAGATTATGATTAAAATCGCCTAAGATGATAGATTGCTGTTGATTGCGCTCTCGTTCTTGTAGCCAATGGTTGAGTGCTCTGCCCTGAGTTTTTAAAGTCTGGCAACTGTCAGCATTGGGATGAAAGGCTCCAGCGCATCCGGCTTTTAAATGCACAGCCAATAAATGCATCTCTTTTCGAGTATCAGGATAGAGAATCACATACGTGGCGAAGCGCAGTTTATGATTAGCCCGTCCATAGAGATCAATATCAGCTGGTGTTGCAAAAGGGATCGCCGATTTGATAGCAAAGCCAGTGTATTGATTGAGTGTTCTAAATTGATGTTGTTGATGTCGTGACGTGGCACGGTCAGACAAGACAATCCGATAATCATTGCCGACCACTTTTTGTATCGCTGCAACACTATCGACTTCTTGAAACGCCAGTACATCAGTGCTGAAACGCTGAAAATGTCGAGACAAGGCTTGAAAATCCGTTTCGCTACGTTTGCCCTTATCGTCAGGCGCATCGAGATTTAAGTTCAGCCATTCTATATTCCAGGTTGTGATACTGATCGGTTGTGCATAGCTACCAAATGAGCTGAGCAGTATCACACAGAGAGCCAATCGTGACAGAAATCGGGTTATCATGGTTATTTTCATCCGTTGAATCTTAAGTCCTTAGCCTAGCAGGCTTTTTAAAAAATCAATACGTTGTTTGAGAAAATGCCTATTTTCATCGTTTCTCAATAGATTGAGATCATTGACCTAATTATCGTCTTCTTCTTATCCATGGTCTGATTTTTATTGATCCAAATCAATACGAACCAAAGTCACTTTTCGTCTAATACGCCACAACATATAGTGTCAGTGGTTCAAGCTTGTGCCTATATGATGTATTTGTGGATAAGCGTGTGGATATGCTGGGTAAGGAGAGATAATGAAACCAATCGTAATCAAGCGTGACGGCTCTAAAGCGTCGTTTAGCCGAGATCGTATTCAAGCGGCGGTAGAAAGCGCGGCTGAACAAGTCACCAGCGAGATTGCTATTTATGCACTCAATGTCGCGTTAGCGGTTGAATTACAACTTGAGGGACAGCAGCAGGTTCATATTGCTGAGATTCAAACCTTAGTCGAGAATGAACTGATGCAGGGGCCGTATAAAGGCTTAGCCCGCTCCTACATTGAATATCGTCACGATCGCGATATTGCCCGAGAAAAGCAGAGCACCTTAACTAAAGAAATTGAAGGTCTGATTGAAGAAAGCAATGCTGATCTACTCAATGAGAATGCCAATAAAGACGGTAAAGTAATCCCAACTCAGCGTGACTTATTAGCGGGGATTGTCGCTAAACACTACGCTAAGACGCGCATTCTGCCACGAGACATTGTACAAGCCCATGAGCAAGGTGATATCCACTATCACGACCTTGACTACGCGCCATTTTTCCCAATGTTTAACTGCATGCTGATTGATTTGCAGGGGATGCTCACTCATGGTTTCAAGATGGGCAATGCGGAGATTGATACACCGAAATCGATTTCTACCGCCACTGCCGTAACCGCGCAAATTATCGCCCAAGTCGCTAGCCATATTTACGGTGGCACCACAATCAACCGTATTGATGAAGTGCTCGCCCCTTACGTGACGGCAAGTTATCACAAACATTTGGCGATTGCGGAAGAATGGAGCATTGCTATACCGCAGGATTTCGCCATGTCACGTACTGAGAAAGAGTGTTATGACGCGTTTCAATCATTGGAATATGAAGTCAATACCTTGCACACAGCTAATGGGCAAACCCCTTTTGTCACCTTTGGTTTTGGTTTAGGGACATCGTGGGAAGCGCGCTTAATTCAGCAATCTATCTTAAAAAATCGTATTGCTGGGCTTGGTAAAAATCGTAAAACCGCCGTGTTTCCTAAGTTAGTCTTTGCAATTAAGCAGGGGATAAACCATAAACCCGGTGATGCTAACTACGATATTAAGCAACTGGCTTTAGAGTGCGCGTCGAAGCGTATGTACCCTGATATTCTTAATTACGACAAAGTGGTTGAAGTTACCGGTTCATTTAAAACCCCGATGGGATGTCGAAGCTTCCTCAATACATATCAAGAGCAGGGTGAGCTTGTTCATGAAGGGCGTAATAACTTAGGTGTGGTGAGTTTAAACTTGCCACGTATTGCACTTAAAGCCAAGGGTGATGTAGATCAGTTCTATCGTTTATTAGATCAGCAACTACTGCTGGCTCGTCGAGCCTTAGAGACTCGGATTAACCGTTTAGAGAATGTTAAAGCACGGGTTGCGCCGATTCTTTATATGGAAGGGGCTTGTGGGGTTCGTTTGCAAGCCGATGATACGATTGCGCAAATATTTAAACATGGCCGCGCGTCGATTTCATTGGGTTATATTGGCCTACATGAAACCATTAATGCGTTATTCGGTAATGATAAGCATGTCTATGATAGCCCCACATTAAGAGATCATGCGCTGCACATTATTAGTAGATTGCGTGCCGCGGTTGATCTATGGAAAGAAGAAACCGGCTACGCGTTCAGCTTGTACGCAACGCCAAGCGAAAATCTATGTAGTCGATTTTGCCAAATTGATACCAAAGAGTTTGGGATTATTGCTGGTGTGACCGATAAAGGTTATTACACCAATAGTTTCCACTTGGATGTTGAAAAGAAAGTTAATCCATACGATAAAATTGATTTTGAAATGCCATACCCAGCGATATCCAGTGGTGGTTTTATCTGTTATGGCGAGTTTCCTAATATGCAGCTTAATATTGAAGCATTGGAAAACGTCTGGGATTACAGCTATAGCCGAGTGCCATACTACGGCACCAACACGCCGATAGATGAGTGTTATGAGTGCGGTTTTACTGGTGAGTTTTCTTGTACCAGCAAAGGGTTTGTCTGTCCGAAATGCGGTAATCATGACTCGGCAAAAGTGTCGGTCACGCGCCGAGTTTGTGGTTATCTTGGTAGTCCAGATGCAAGACCGTTTAACTTCGGCAAACAAGAAGAAGTCAAGCGACGAGTGAAGCACCTATGACGGTTTTTTTCATCAGATCATCAGTGGTTGAGCTATGAATTATCATCAATATTATCCCGTTGATGTGGTGAACGGGCCGGGGACTCGCTGCACTTTGTTTGTCTCTGGCTGTGTGCATCAATGTAAAGGTTGTTATAACCAAAGCACTTGGTCGTTGACTTCTGGTTTGCCATTTACTACGCAATTAGCCGATCAGATCATTGCTGATCTCAATGATCAGCGCATTATTAAGCGGGGTTTGTCACTGTCCGGTGGCGACCCTTTACATCCGAGTAATGTCCCTACCATTTTAGCTTTGGTGCAACGAGTTAATCAGGAATGCCCGGGTAAAGATATTTGGTTATGGACGGGTTACCGTTTATCTGAATTGAACGCTCAACAGCGCCAAGTGCTCGATTATATTGATGTATTAATTGATGGTAAGTTTGAGCAAGACAAAGCGGATCCAAGTTTACCGTGGCGTGGCTCAAGCAACCAATTTATTCACCGACTTGCTGCTTCCAGAGCTTAGCGTATAGCCCCTGCTGTGTAAGCAACTCTTCATGAGTACCACTTTCGGCGACTTGGCCTTGGTCTAACACAAAAATGTTGTCAGCATGGCGAATGGTGTTGAGTCGATGGGCGATACTTATCACGGTCCGACCACGACATATTTCATCCATGTTGCTCATGATCGCGGCTTCAGAGTTATAGTCGAGTGCCGAAGTCGCTTCATCAAGTAATAAAATTCTGGGGTTGACCAACAGAGCTCTAGCGAGCGCAATACGTTGTCTTTGGCCACCAGACAGTGCGCTGCCTTTTTCGCCAACGGGTTGGTTGAAACCGTGTGGTAGACCTTCAATGAATTCTAATGCTCCGGCAAGCTGAGCTGCGTGGCGAATTGCTTCATCGGTGGCTTGTGGTTGACATAATCGAATATTGTCCGCCACACTGCCTGAAAATAAGATGCTTTCTTGTAATACTACGCTCATATTACGACGCAGAGAAACTGGGTCAGCAATCGCAAGATCCATTCCATCAACTAAAACTTGTCCATGCTGAGGTACATACAAACGCTGCAGCAAACGGGTGAGTGTACTTTTTCCTGAGCCAGAAGGGCCAGTGATACCAATAAATTGCCCTGGTTTGATCTTGAGTGATAGGTTGGCCAGCACTTCAGGAGCATCTTGGTGGTAACGAAAGCGAATGTTACTAAATTCAATACCGCCTTCGAGTTCCGGCACAGAGGCTAAGCCTTGTTTACTGTTTTCTCTTGGCTCATCGAGAATATCACCGACTCGTCTTAACGCGATGAGCGTGTGCTGAAAATCTTGCCAAATTTGTGCCAGTCGCAGGACAGGCTGAGTCACATGGCCTGCGAGCATATTGAAGGCGACAAGCTGACCGGGTGTGATTTCCCCCTTGAGTACCGCGCTAACTCCCCACCAAAGCAGCAGTGCCGCCGTCAGTTTTTGTACCAGCGCGATAGCTTGTCCAGCAATTAAACCGGATTTTTGTGCATTGAAGCTGCGGGTTAACTGCTGGCTCAGAATGCGTTGCCACTGCTCAAGAAAACGGTGTTCCGTAGCGGTGGTTTTGATGGTTTCAATACCGGTAACGGCTTCGGTCAAAAACGTTGTTGCGTTAGCATCGGACTCGTACTCAGACTCGACTTTTTTGCGGATCAATGGTCCTGCAATCAACCACAGCAGAAAATAAATCGCCAGTGAGCCGATCACTAACCAAGTTAGCGTGCTGGCGTAATGAAACATGACAGCGAGAAAGACGGAGACAAAAATCAGATCAAGCAATAGCATCAAAGTCGAACCCGTCAGAAACTGACGAATTTGCGCCATTTCACGTACGCGAGCAATAATTTGCCCTGTTTGACGCTGCTTGAAATAGGTTAACGGTAAGCCAATCAAATGCCGATAGAGTCGCCCTGAAAGCTCGGCATTTACTTGACTAGCAAGATGACCAAAAATGGTATTGCGTAAATAGCTGTATGCTGGCTCAGCTATCGCTAACGCTAACATCGCCAGCGCCAGCACATGCAAGCTTGAGAGACTTCGCCCAACGAGTACCTTATCAATGAGATTTTCAAACAGCATTGGGCTAACCAGTGCAAACACCTGGAGTGCAATCGCATAAAAAAAGACATCTCGCAGTTGGCTTTTTTGACGAAGAATAGAAGGTGCGAACCAACTTAAACCAAATTTGACCTCTTTTGTGCTTAATGCTTCATCGGCAATCAGCATGACTTTATAGCTTGTTTCAGAATCCGGAGCTGAGAGTGGCTGGATTTGCAGCTCTTGTGTTTCGGGATTGTACAAGGTCCAGTGTTTGTCATCGATTTGTGTCATGACTTTCCAGCGCCCCTGATTGTCGATCAGTGCTGGGAGTGGAAGCGTAGCAAACTCTTGAATGTGTATGTTTGTTATCTGGCTTTTGAGGCCGAGATAATCGGCGGCCTCTCTCATTTCCATGTCAGAGAGGCGGGCATGACTTATCCCTAACGCATGTTTAAGCTGCGAGATGCTGGATTTCTTATGAAATTGCTGACCTACGTAAACGATCGCTTCAAGCCCGTAATTGTCGTTGGGAAGCCTTTGCGATAATTCTTGCTCAGAATGATGAATTGGTTTGTCGGTCGATAAAGTCGCTTGCATCGTTACCTTTCCCTCAAAGCTTCAGCTTGGTATTCTCGAATTGGGCTGAGTAGATAGTCAATAACACGTCGTTTATCCGTTTTAATTTCAGCCACAACCGACATGCCGGGTGTGAGCTCGACTCTCTGACCATCGATGAGAATATTGTTTGTGTTCAGATGCACTTGCGCTGGAAAAACTAATCCTAGCTTTTCATCCGTGGTGGAATCGCGCGAGATACTGAGTAACTCAGCGTCTATCGTGCCATATCGAGTGTAAGGAAAAGCATCGACTTTGACGGTCACGGACTGACCTGGATAGACAAAGCCGACATCTTTATTCAAGATCTGAACTTCCGCTTGTTGGACGCCATTTTCTGGCACAATGATCATTAAGTTTTGCGCAGGTTGCAGCACTGCACCAAGAGTATAAACACTTAGCTGTTGTACTGTGCCATCGACAGGAGAGCGAATGATTTCTAGCTGCTCTCGCTCGCGAACTTTAGAAAGCTCTTGATCTAAGGCCGCGAGTTGCAGTTTGGCTTGTCTGCGTTTTTCCAACCACTCGCGCTGTTTTTGTGCTTTGAAGCCAGTTTGTCTCTCTTCAAGAGTTTGATATTGGGATTTAAGCACCTCTAGCTCTGCACGTTGCTGGGCGACTTGACGCTGTACTTCAAGCAACTCTTTTTCTTGCTCTAGATACTCAATGTGACCAATCACTTTGACTTGATTGAGTTTCTTACGCGCCGCAAGGCGTTGGCTAATGTTTTCAGTGAGGTGCATTAAAGCATTGATATCGCTTTGACGGGCCGCTTGTGAAGTACGGTTAACCCTCATCTCGGCAACAATGCTCGCTAGCGTCGAATCGAATTCGTTTTTTTCACTGAGATAGTTTTCCTGGACTACATCTTGTTGCTCGGTAGATAAGGCGACAAACATCGGATCTTGAGACAAGGATTGCCCATTAAGTAACGCACGATAACGAATCAGCTCGTTGGTTTGAAATTCTGCTTGGCTTATCAAACGAGTGATATCTTGGTTAACTCCCAAGGTATCGAGGGTCAGTAATGGTGCGCCTTGCTTTACTCGCTGACCATCTTGGACATGGATACTTAATACTCGGCTTTGTTCATAAGATTGGATCACTTGTGAACGCCCAGATACTACAAGGCGGCCAGTAGCCGTGGCTTGTACATCCAGTTTGCCCCAATATGCCCAAAGTAGGGCGGCAAGCACACCCAAGCTAAGGGTGATGGCTGTTAAACGAGCAAAAGGTGACGGCGGGCGATGAGCCAAAGCAAGATGTGCGGGCAAAAACGTATAATGATGCTCGGCTTTGTGATGTGGCTTTTTTTTAGTGAGCCAGAGTTTCACGATGTTCTTCATCCGATAGCGTCCTCTTGTTTGAGCTCTTGCTGAAGCTGCCATAACTGTTTGTATTGTTTGCCGAAGGTGAGTAATTCTTGGTGTGATCCTTGCTCAACAATATTGCCCTGATGTAACACTATGATGCGATCGCAATCTCTTACCGTAGATAAGCGGTGAGCAATGGTGATGACTGTGCGTCCTTGGGCAATGTTAGCCATATTGGCTTGAATTAACGCTTGAGATTCATCATCCAGTGCACTGGTAGCTTCATCTAATATCAATATTTTTGGGTCCGATAACAGTGTGCGAGCAATGGCGAGGCGCTGTCTTTGACCGCCAGAAAGCGATTGACCACCTTCTGCTAATACTGTGTCGTAACCCATGGGCAACTTGAGGATAAACTCATGGGCACCAGAAAGTTTTGCTGCCGCAATAATTTCTTCTAAGCTTGCTTCGGGTTTAGATTGGGCAATGTTTTCACTCACACTTTTGTTAAATAAAAAGTTCTCTTGTAGCACCACTCCAACTTGTTGTCTCAGTTGTTGAACATTGATCTGATTCAGCGGAATGCCATCAATGGTAATGCTGCCTTGCTCAGGGCTATACAGGCGCAACAGCAGACGGGCGAGGGTGCTTTTCCCTGAACCTGAAGTGCCGACGATCCCCAATGTTTCACCCGCGCGAATTTCTAGTGACAAATTGTTAATGGTCGGTGGGATATCTGGTTGATAACGAAAGAGAATATTTTTGAAGCTAATCGCACCGTATATAGTGACATTGTCACTCCCGGTATGCTGTTCCACGGGAAGGTTAAGCATGTCTCCGAGCTTCTCGATGGCAACACGGGTTTGAATGAATTGTCCCCATAGCTCAACCATACGCGCCAAGGGTTGCGCGATGTGGTTGGTCATCATATTAAAAGCAATCAACTGACCAATCGTCATCTCGAGTGAAAGCACTTCTGTCGCCCCCAGCCACAAAATCGCCACACTGGTTACCTTTTGCAGTAATTGTACTAAGTGGTTTGAGCGGTTATTGAGTTGTTGGACGTCATAGCCCGTTGCGACCATTTTATTTGTTTGTTCGTCCCAGCGTCGGATAAATCTCGGTTCAACAGCTAAACTTTTTAGCGTTTCACTACCAGCTACGGTTTCGGTGAGAAATGAGGTATTTGCTGCTGCATGTGAGAACTGTTTTTCTATTGCACCTTGCATTCTTGGGGTAAGCCACCAAGCGAGTACAATATAAAAGGGGATAGTGGCGATAAACAACCAAGTAAGAATCGAAGAAAGTAAGCTCATCACATAAATAAAGACGAACACGAACAGCAGCTCTATGCTTAAAGTAAACATAGATCCAGTCAAAAACTCGCGAATCGTGTCGAGCTCGCGTACTCGTGTAACAATCGCGCCAATTTGGCGAGATTTGAAAAACATTAATGGCAAACCAAATAGATGTTTGACCATTTTTAGTCCAAGCTGGATGTCAATCCTATTCGCAGTATGTGCGTATTGATATTCTCGCAGAGCGCGCAGAACCACTTCGATAACCCCTGCTACCAATAGGCCAAAAACAAGTACATCAAGAGTCGACCAAGCCTGATGCACCAGTACTTTGTCCATGACAACTTGGAAAAAAAGTGGTGAAATGAGAGCCAGTATTTGCAAAACGAAAGAAAACAAAAAAATCTCACTTAACACTCTTTTATGCTGAAGAAATTCAGGAATAAACCAAGTGATATCAAAGCGAGCCTGTTTTTGATTGATTTTTAAAGATTTCTTGTTCCAATTTTCCTTGAGTTCATCATAGGAAATAACTTCAGGCGTTTCTTTATTAGGCCTTTGCACTAAACATTTATCTTCATTAGTTTTTGCTAAAATAAATGGTGAGCCTTGATTGTCGAATAAGATAACGGGTGTTTTAATCTTATTGATTTTTTTAAAATTTAAGTTTTTTGTAGCTATTTTTATTTTGTATTTATTTTGTATTTTATCGAGTTCTTTCTGGAAGTCATCAGCTTTTGTTAAATTAGTATTTTCTTTAAATCTATCTTTGTTGCTACTGATAATGCTTAAATAAAAATGAATGCATATCAGCGTTAACCTTTCATCGTTGGACATACTTAAATTACTTTGCCGATTAATTACACTTGTTTCGGAAGGGCAAAATCCTAGCACCTTAAGTCAATGCGTTCAATTATCAATTGCATTTGTCTTATCTAAAAAGTACGCGTATTGGTTGTTTTGTCTTCGATTTTCGGTTTTTATTATGATTCAAATCACATTGCCTTGCAATGATTTTGTTGTTTACATTTTTGCAAGCTTAATGAGTAAGCGTCGAATGAAATAGAGTTTTAACTCTAATTTGGCGTGTTAAAGTATATTGATAGCAATGAGTTAACGATGTAATATCCAACTTGTAAGAAAATGTTACCATGATAAATGGTTTATTTTTTTATATTTGTCCCTTTGTTCTTACTAGTAGAGATTGTTATTGAAAAATAATCTCTTCCATTTTTGTATAAAATAAGTTTGGAAATTTATGATTGAGAAGTTTGTTCAAACGGTATCGAGTGTTAACTACAATAAAGGGGTTTTTTCTCTTTATTTCGTCGGTCAGGATCAAAATAATATGGCTAACGGCGTAATGGCTGAAAGCGATAATGATCTTGAATTAAAGCAAGTTGTGCATATGCCTGCGTCAGGTTTTATGTATATGGTTTCTATGATCAAGAATATGCTTGAAGATCCTCGTATGGAAGCTGAATTTAATAAGCTCGTCGCGGCTGGTTTTTTACCAGCAGGTGATGTCTCCGCAAATTCAACAGAAGATGCCGTTGCAGAAGAGAAACCCGCAGTGAAGAAACGTCCTGCTCAAATGAAAAAATAACCGTGTATCGGTTGAGATAGGGCTTATGTCTATAACACATCAACCCGCAAATCTCACATTAGCGCAAATACAACAGATGATCGGTGGTGTGATGCTGCTCAGCCAGCATTCGCCGCTTCATCGTCGTTATGTGGTTGCAGAATGGCTGCAACGCATTATGCCTGCGTTTGAGCTAAACCAGTTTTGCTATTACGAAGATGAGCATGGACGGCCAATTGCCTTTTGTAATTGGGCGTTTGTCTCTGAGCAGATCCGAGGTGAGCTGCTCTCTGGTGTGCGCGAAATATCTCCATCCGACTGGCTTTCGGGCCAGCAAATCTACATTCCAGAGATGATTGCTCCATTCGGGCATGGTCGCGAGATTGTCAATGATCTGCGTCGCCGTGTATTTCTTCCGTGGCAGGGGCAGAAAGTCTGTACTGTCCGCGGCAAAGTGGATGCTCAAAATGACCGCTGTATCCGAAAGGTACAGTGGTTTTCTATTTAATTCTTAAAAGAAGAGTTTGGCTTATGGGAAAACCATTTTGGAGAAGTGTCGAATACTTCTTCACAGGAAACTATTCCGCCGACGATGGAAACAACAACATTGTAGCCATTGGTTTTGGGGGACAAATTCATGCCTACGGTGGTGACGACCATATTACTGTGGGATCGATTGGCGCTACCGTATATACGGGGAGTGGCAACGATACCGTTGTAGGGGGCTCTGCATACCTAAAAGTAAATGACACAACAGGCCACCTTACGGTAAAAGGCGCGGCCGGATATGCCGATATTCATAAAAATGGCGATGGCAATGTGTCGTTTGCTGGTGCCGCTGGCGGTGTCTCGATTGATCACTTAGGTAATCATGGCGATGTAAGCTATGGTGGAGTAGCAGCCTATAATGGTCTTAGTCGCAAAGGGGTGAGTGGCAACGTCACCTTTAAAGGTGCGGGTGGTTACAACAGTCTTTGGCACGAAACTAATCAGGGTAATTTATCATTTATCGGTGCTGGAGCTAGTAACAAGTTAGATCGAACGGCATTTAATCGTTACCAAGGCTCTCGTGGTGATGTGACCTTTGATGGTGCCGGTGCCGCGAACAGCATTAGTTCACGTGTTGAGACTGGTAACATCACGTTCCGTGGCGCAGGTGCTGATAACCATTTAGTCCGTAAAGGCAAAGTGGGCGATATAACCCTGCAAGGTGCTGGAGCTTCAAACCGCATTGAACGGACACATCAGGCCGAAGATGTCTACACACAAACCCGCGGCAATATTCGTTTTGAAGGTGTGGGTGGTTACAACAGCCTTTATTCTGATGTGGCCCATGGTGACATTCATTTCTCGGGTGGCGGTGCGTACAACACCATTATTCGTAAAGGTAGCGGTAGTGATTTTGATGCCCAAGGTATGGAATATGCCAAAGCAGATGAGATTGTACTCACTACGGCTCAGATGCACGGTTTATCGATCGCTAACGGCAACAAACTCCATGCTGTCACTGCCATAAAATCACAGCGAGAGCCAAATACTTATCTGTTCGCTATTGTTGATGATACCTACACCAAAATCAACAAAGTCCGTCTTTATAACGATGCTGAAACGGGCAAGCTGAACTATTACTCAGAAGCGTGGTTCAAAAGCGGCAATCATCTGGAAAGCCTAGCCAACGCTGATGTTTCCTCTTCAGGTGGCTTTGAACCTAATCCACTCAAAGGTGGCTACACTCTTTCTCATATTTCCATTGAACAGCAACAATCCGTCACCGTTCATGCGGTTGAAAAAAGCCTGACTGAATATGAGTGGGTGACTTACGCCAATGGTGCGGTGATTGATGCGAAAGAGGTGTCATTGTCGGATGCCAAAATGGGCGGTCATGCGATTTATGCAGATGGCACTAAGGTGGATGTCAAAGCGGTAAAATCCAACCGCCAACCCAACACTTACATTTATGCCAAAGTACTTGGGCCTTACACAAAAATTGTGGTGGTGGAGCTGGCAAATGATGCTGAAACCGGGGCACTGAAATATCAAGCTCGCTCTTGGTATAAAGAAGGTGATCACACGGCCAATATAGCCAACCAAGATATTTCATCTGCAACTGGGTATAACCCAATGGGCAAAGGTGGCTACTCGCTTAGTGACTTGCACTACAGCGTAAACGCCGTTAGAAGTACCAGCGAAACCGTAGCGGATATCGAAGAATACACAGATCAAACGTTGTTTAAACCCGCTAACGATAGCGGTGAAAGCTCGGGTGATGTTCGTTTCAACGGTGCCGGTGGCGGTAACGTCATCAAATCAAACGTGACGCGTGGTAATGTGCATTTCAACGGTGGCGGTATTGCCAACGTGATCCTGCATAGCTCCCAATTTGGTAATACCGAATTTAACGGTGGTGGTGCTGAGAACGTCGTTGTCAAAAGTGGCGAAGAAGGGGATCTCACCTTCCGCGGCGCAGGTTTGGCGAACGTCTTGGTACACCAAAGCCAACAAGGCAAGATGGATGTGTACGCGGGCGGTGCGGTAAACGTGTTGGTTCGCCTTGGCGATGGGCAATATCTCGCACATTTACTGGCTTACGGTAATATTTCAGTTCACAAAGGCAGTGGTGATAGTCGCGTTGTGATGCTCGGTGGCTACAACACCCATACCCAAGTCGGTTCTGGTAACGGATTATGGTTGGCGGCGGGCGGTTTCAACGTGATGACGCAAGTTGGCAAAGGTGATGTTGCTGCGGTACTTGCTGGCGGCGCAAACGTACTGACCAAAATGGGTGAGGGCGAACTCACTACGGGTATGCTGGGTGGTGCGAACGTAATAACCCATATCAGCAATGATGATCAATTATCGAATACCACGGCAGTGGCACTTGGCGGTGCAAATATTCTCACCAAAAAAGGCAAAGGGAATACCCTTGCTGTGATGGGCGGTGGCGCAAACGTGCTTACCCATGTTGGTGATGGCACCACAACGGGTGTTATGGTCGGTGGCGCGAACATCCTAACGAAAATCGGGAATGGCGACACGACTGGCATTATGCTTGGCGTTGGCAACGTGCTGACGCATGTGGGTGATGGCCAAACCCTGGGTGTAATGGGCGCGGCGGGTAACATCTTCACCAAAGTGGGTGATGGAACCTCTATTGCGGTCATGATTGGCGCGGGCAACATCTTTACCCATGTGGGTGAAGGCAATGCTTGGGCGCTGATGGGCGGCTTGGGTAACGTCTTTACTAAGGTGGGCAACGGTGATGCTCTCGCGTTAATGGTGGCAGAAGCCAACGTCTTCACTCACATTGGCGATGGTATGTCGGTGGCACTGATGTTAGCCAAAGGTAACGTTGCGACAAAAGTGGGCAATGGAACCACACTGGCAGCGATGGTGGGGAACGCCAACATCTTTACCCATATTGGTCATGGCAGCACGTTTGCGGCGATGATCGGCCAAGCCAACATCATGACCAAAGTGGGCAATGATCTCACGGCGGCGCTGATGGTCGGCAAAGCGAATATCATGACCCATGTTGGCGATGGTACCAGCCTAGGGCTGTTTGCTGGCGAAGTGAACGTGATGACTAAGGTTGGTAACGGCACCACGCTAGCGGCGATGTTCGGTAAAGCCAACATCATGACCCATGTCGGCGATGGCTTAACTGGTGTACTCGCACTGGGTGAAGCCAACATCGTTACCAAAGTGGGTGATGATTTCATGGGTGTGGTGGCCGCGGCTAAAGCCAACGTCGTGACTCATGTCGGTGATGCAACAACCGCGGCTGTGTTGGCTGGCAAAGGCAATATCCTCACCAAAGTGGGTGAAGGTACAACCGTTGGTTTATTGATCTCCGATGTTGGCAATGTGATGACCCACGTTGGTGACGGCACCACCATTGGTATTGCCAAAGGTAAGGCTAACTTCATTACCAAAGTCGGTGATGGTTTGGGTGTTAATGTCGCTTGGGGTCAAGCCAACGTGTTAACTCAAGTCGGTGATGGAGATCGTTACAACTTCGCCAAAGGCGAAGCCAACCTCATCACCAAAGTGGGTGATGGCCAAGAAGTCTCCGTTGTGCAAGGCGAAGCCAACATCATTACTCATGTCGGTAATGGCGACGACTACACCGGAGCTTGGGGTAAAGCGAACGTCATTACCAAAGTCGGTCATGGCCAAAACGTGGTGCTAGCCAAAGGTGAAGAGAATATTGTTACTCAAGTGGGTAATGGCGACAGCTTCAACGCTCTATGGAGTAAAGGCAACATAGTTACCAAAGTGGGTGATGGTATGCAGGTGACGTCGGCAAAAGGCCAAGCCAATATCACCACCACGGTGGGTAACGGTTTAAGTGTCACTGCTGCCTACGGCGATACTAATATCAACACCAAAGTCGGTGATGGGGCGTCAGTGAATGTCGCTTGGGGTAAATACAATCTCAATACTCAAGTCGGTGATGGCCTGAATGTCGCTGTGATGAAGGGCAAAGCTAACGCCAATATTCACGTTGGGGACGGCCTCAACATCAATGCTTCCTACGCTCAAAACAACGTTGCCATCAAAGTCGGTAACGGCGATTTCTACAGTTTGGCGGTGGCATCAAGCAATACCAGCAGCAGCAAGCTCTCTGCCTTGTTTGATAACATCAAACAAACCGTACTGGGTGTCGGTGGCAGCCAAGCCATCAACTACTTAGTTCAAGGCGATGAAGCCTCCTCATCAGGTACGCATAAAGGTCGTGGTGCGATTGCAACGCCTGAAATCACCAAGCTAGATGGTTTCCACATGGACGCCATTAAGGAAGTCGGTTCTGACCTCGGTGATAGTCTCACGGGCAGCGTGACTAAGGTAGATACTCCTGATCTCAACAAGATGCAACATGCACTCAATGTTGATGATTCTTCCGCGCAAGCTCCAAATCTGATTGTGAACGGTGATTTTGAGCTGGGCGAACATGGCTGGCAATCTACCCATGGGGTTGAAGCCTCTTATGCAGGCAGTGTATATGGCGTAGAGGGTGAAGGTCACGGCGCACGTGTGACCGAGCTCGATACTTATACCAACACCAGTCTCTATCAAGATCTGACTGATCTAGCGCAAGGTGAAGTCATTGCGGTGAGCTTTGATTTTGCAAAACGCGCGGGCCTCTCTAATAACGAAGGCATCGAAGTTCTTTGGAACGGTGAAGTGGTGTTCTCATCGTCGGGTGATGAGTCTGCTTGGCAGCAAAAAACCTTAAAACTGACCGCGCAGGCCGGCAGTAATCGTATCGAATTTAAAGGCACAGGCCACAATGATGGGCTGGGCTACATCTTAGATAATGTGGTGGCGACATCAGAGTCATCGCAACAAGCTAATTCAATCCGTGAGCACGTAACACAAAACCAAGCGACACAGAATGCTCTGTCCGATAAAGAGCGTGCAGAAGCGGATCGCCAACGTTTAGAACAAGAAAAGCAGAAACAGCTTGATGCTGTCGCAGGTTCACAAAGTCAGTTGGAAGCGACCGACCAACAAGCCTTAGAAAATAACGGTCAAGCTCAACGTGATGCGGTGCAAGAAGAATCGGAAACCGTGACCGCCGAGTTGACAAAACTGGCGCAAGGTCTTGATGTGCTTGATGGCCAAACCTCGCATACGGGACAATCTGGTGAGCAATGGCGCAACGAATTTGCCAGCGGTCTGCTGGCTGGCGTTCAAACTCGGCTCGACGATGCTAAGCTGCTCGCCAATGCCAAGATTGCTGAGGCGAAGCAGACGCACGCGGACAATAAAAATAAAGTCAAAGATGCGGTTGCGAAGTCAGAAGTTGCTGTGGTGAAAGCTGAACAGAACCTATCGGAAGTAGATCAAGACATTGCTCATGCTGAAGAAAATGCTGAAAAACGTAAAGCTGATGCTTTAGCAAAAGGCAACGACGCAAAACAAGCCGAATTCGATGCACACAATGCGGTAAATCACGCTCAATCACGCGGTGATCGTGATGTGCAAATGGCAGAAAACAAAGCCAACCAAGCGCAAGCAGACGCTCAAGGTGCTAAACAAAACGAAGGTCATCGTCCTGATCGTCAAGGTGTAAATGGCAGTGGTCTTTCGGGTGAGGCATATCAGGTTGAAGGCGCAGGTGAAACCGCAAGCCATGTTAACGCAGACGCACAGGCTAATGCCGATGGCTTCTTTAGCGAAGGTTTGACTGAACAAGAGCAAGAAGCGCTAGAGGGGGCAACCAATGCGGTTAACCGTCTACAAATTAACGCAGGTATTCGAGCGAAAAACAGCGTTAGCCGGGTTACTGCTATGTTCTCTGCAACAAATAGCGAGAGCATCGTTATTCCTACCACTGTCTCCCCGGAGCTAAATCGCCAAGAGGTGACTCGCAGAGACGTCCGTATCTCAGGAGTGAACCTCGAGAGTCTAAGCGCTGTACAGGGAAGTCAACCAACGGGTCAACTGGCTTCGAAAAGTGTTCCCGGATTTAAAAGTCATTTCGCATCGACATCCATTGGTATAGAAAATGAGCTATCCGGTCTGGTTGTAGTTTTGCCGAAAAACTCGGCGCAGACATTTGGGTATGTGCATGATTCACAAGGTAACCCATTGTTCATGCTAACCAAAGACATGAATCAAGGTGGTTATAGCAATCCTGTTGGTATCAGTGATATTCAAGGGGTGAACAACTGGCAGACGCATACGATTGAACTGGTTACCTATCCTAGTGAAATCAGTGATACGGCAGCGGTTGAAAGTCGTAAAGAGGCAATGCTATGGCTTGCGAAAGAGTTTACCTCTCATATCAATCAGTCTAACCACCAAAGCTTGCCTCACTTAGTGAGTGATGACGGACGCTTCACACTGGTTATATCGAACTCTAAGCATCTTATCGCCGCGGGTAACGGGACTTCTATTGATGCACAAGGCAAGACCATAGGGATGACCCCTAGTGGTCAACAAGCCACAGTAGCGATCAGTGCGAAAGAATTTGGTACAAGCTCGTCATCGGAAGTTAGATTACTTGAATCTGCGCCTTGGTATCAGGCAGGGCTAAGAGAAGAGTTTTTAGCAAACTCGAAAAACGCTAAGTTGGATGATCCTGCTACAGCGCAAAATGTGTATGCCTATCTCACATCTGTCTATTCAAAAACAGCAGATTTGGCCAAAGAGTATGGGATCTACATCAATGATTGGGATCCTGCCACTGAAGGTTTTTCTCCGAATGCTCAAGGGTTAACAGATCCGAAAGTCAAAAATGCTTGGAGCATATTGCCAAGAACTAAACCCGTTAGAATGCTGGAACTTCTCAGTGCGGAAGACTCACGCTATGTAAGGCAACAGATTGCGGAAAAGCTGAAAGGCTCCTATTCAGAAAGCCTTGCTAAGAACGTATTTGAATACTTCCAATATGGTGGAGAAGTCGCTGGACATGGAATTAATAATGCGACGACAGGAAGTGTGCAACAGCCTGAACCAGCGATCTTATTTGAGTTTCGCAGTGTACCGAGTGCATTAAGTGACTTTGTACCCAAAACAGAGTCAACCGTGAAAGTAGATGTTAAGGCACTCGATCATTTTAACTCGGCAAGCCGTAAAGCCATCATCACTGAAGTAAATGCTTTGGTTAGCGGTAGTGAGGATTTCGACGCTTGGTATCAGGAGTATCGAGCAAGCAAAGGACAGCCGCCAGTCAAAAATCCTAAGTCCAGTGCATCCGCCAATCACAAAGCTGAATGGTTGATGACGCAGCATGCTGAACAATGGGCGAAAATTACCGCTCCTTATACTGATAACCATGAGACGCTCACATCTACCAAGCTTGCTTCTAACGATAAAGAAGAATTACACGCTTTAGGTGAAACGTCCAATCTAGAACATAACAAGCAGCAAGAAAACGTCGTTTCCATAATTAACACCACGTTAAATGACATGCTGCCATTCTATTCACTGCGTACTGAACGAAACCTACTGATACAAGAAGGAGATGAAGGTTTTGAAGTACGTGTTTGGCCAGGAACCGATGGCAAGAGTAAAACCATCATTCTTGAGAACCCTGAAGACGCGGCTCAGCACAAAGTCATCGAACGCTTCATTCTGGCCAACTTCGATAACTTCGAACAAATGCCTGACGAGCTCTTCTTGGTGGATAACAAGGTGATTTCACACCATGAAGGTCGTACACATGTGTTGGCGCAAAAAGTCGATGGCACTTGGCACTACAACACTAAAGTGGAGCTGATGTCAGTCACTGAGCTGCTGGATGCGGCGAATGTAACAGGCAAGATCCGCGGTGAAAGCTATCAGCAAGTGATTAACGCATTAGCCGAATATCACTCTAGCGTCACTGAATTCTCTGATTACGAGCAGGAATCAATAGAAAAACTGCTCAACCTACGTAAAAAAATTGAAGGCTATGTACTCGGACACCCGGATTCGGGGCGTATTGCAGCAATGAACTCACTGTTAAATCAGGTGAATACTCGTTTAGATGAAGTTTCGGTGCTGTCAGATGCTGAGCAAAATATCCAAGCGAAAGACAGTTTCAGCCGACTATATGACCAGCTAGAAGCCGCCAATTTGAAAGAGAGTAAGCACCTTTATCTGGATCAACAGGGTGACTTTGTTACCAAAGGTAAAGGCAATCCTGCCAATATCGATCTGCTAGGTAGCAGCGAAGCTGCGCTTGAAAAAGTGAAGTCGACAGTAAGTCACGAGTACGGACAAACCGTTGCAGATACAATCTTTGCTGGATTATCAGCCAAAGATCTTGCCAAAGACGGTAAGGGTATTGATATCACTGGCCTTAAAAAAGTGCATTTAGCGATTGAGCAACACTTATCACCCGTCAGCGCAACACTATTTCTTTGGAAACCGAGTGATCATAGTGCCCTTGGACATGCCGCGCTGCAAATTGGTCAGGGCCGTAATCAAATCAATACAGATCAAGCACTAGCATATAACCAGAGTAATTATGTTAGCTGGTGGCCAATGGGGAGTAAGTCATCGAGTTTAAATCATCTATTTGATGTGTCATCAGAAGCGATGCCAGACCTTAAATTGCGCTGGAAAGATTTTAGCCAACCCGCCGCGCAGGGGGAATCTTTAGCGTTTGATATGCAGTCGGAAGAAAATGATGATTTCGGATTAAAAAGCGCTGAAGATAAATTGAAGGATTTTATCAAGCAGTTGGCTTCAGCCTCTGGTGTTGATGAGAAATTTAAAGATATTTCTGAAACGTTTACCATGATGGCATTAATGAACCCTGATATTTTGGAATCGGCCAATATTCCTGAGCATATTTCTAAACCGTTTGTTGACCAATGGAATGACACTAGCTACGACATGCAAGATGTCGCGCAGCGCTTTGCGAAAGAGCTGCAAGAACAAGCGAAAGTTGCGGTTAACTCGGAACAAATGGAACAGCAGATATCCGAAGTTGTGCTGCGATTTGCACAGGATGAACTGGATAAAATTCAAACCTTTAAAGAGATGCAGGCTGACCAAGGCCGAGTATTTCGCATTAACCTAGAAGGTCTTGATGTAGCGGCAATGCAAGCCGAATGGCATCGCCTCAGTAACGACCCAGATGCACGTTATCAGTTGCTCACTAAAAACTGCTCTAGCACAGTGGCGAAAGTGTTAAAAGTGGGGGGAGCCGATAAACTGATTGGCCATAATTGGCAACCTAAGTTTGGTGTTTGGACACCGACAGAGTTGTTTAACTTCGGTCAGGCACTACAAGAAGCTCAGCTTGAAATTACCGCCAAGAAGCAAAACCACCAAGTGACAGATGTTCTTGATGTCTTATCAGGTAATGACAAGCAGAAAGAAAACGTCGCGATTGAAAATGATGGTACACCACCGCGCGATAAAGAATCTCTGAGCCCATTGACTCGATTCCTCAATAATGAGTTATACGGTGAGAAAGACGCGCGTCGTAAGATTGGCGAAATCACACAAACTCTACTTGACCATGCGGTAGAAAACGGTGAATCACAGAAAGTCACTCTGCAAGGGGAAGCTGGCCGTCTAACGGGGTATTACCATCAGGGGGCAGCATCAAGCGAAGGCGAAACGAGCACGACAAGCGACAAAGTCGTATTGTTCTTACATGGTTCTGGTTCTTCAGCCGAAGAGCAAGCGAGTGCGATTCGTAGCCACTATCAGAAACAAGGCATCGACATGCTCGCAGTCAACCTGCGTGGCTATGGTGAAAGTGACGGCGGGCCAACTGAAAAAGGCTTGTACCAAGACGCTCGCACTATGTTCAACTACCTAGTAAACGACAAGGGTATTGACCCAAGCAAGATCATCATTCATGGCTACTCAATGGGTGGGCCGATTGCTGCCGATCTCGCGCGTTTTGCGGCGCAAAATGGCCAATCAGTTTCAGGCTTGTTGCTCGATCGTCCTATGCCAAGTATGACTAAAGCGATCACCGCACATGAAGTGGTAAATCCTGCTGGTATTGTAGGTGCAATCTCTAAGGCAGTGAATGGTCAGTTCTCTGTAGAGAAGAATCTTGAAGGTTTGCCAAAAGAGACGCCGATTCTGTTGCTAACGGACAGTGAAGGTTTAGGTAAAGAAGGCGAGAAGCTACGATCTAAACTTACGATTGCTGGCTACAACGTCACGGGTGAACAAACCTTCTATGGACACGAAGCAAGCAATCGCTTGATGGGTCAGTACGCAGATCAAATTGTCTCCGGTCTGTTCAATGCAGAGCAAGCGGCGGAAAAAGCAGGTGAAGTGCTGAAAGGGCTAGAGAAAGATTTTAAACGCTATGGTGACGCGCTAAAACTAGATACTAGCGTACCGGGTAAATCGAAAGACATTCGTACGACCAAAGATTTCCTAAATGGCTATAAAAACGATCATGCTAAGGCGATCGTTGATGGCTTCCGCTCAGATATGAACATCAAGCAACTGGTGGATCTGTTTGTTAAAGGCAACTTGGGTGCAGAGCAAAAAGGTGCGCTAGCTTGGGAAATTGAAAGTCGTGCACTGAAAGTGACGTTCCAGAACAAGTCTGAGAAGTACAACCGACTGTTCCGTGAGGTTGCCTCTGCTGGGGTGGTGGATACGAAAGCGACCGAACAACTTGCGCCACAGTTAATGCTGTTGAACTTATCGAATGATGGTTTTGGTGGACGTTGTGATCCACTTTCTAAACTCGTTTTGGTTGCTAAACAGCTCGAAAATGATGGTCAAGTCGGCGTTGCAAGACAACTACTGGAGAAGATGTATTCTGCGGCAGCGGTGCTGAGCAATCCAACCCTTTACTCAGACAGTGAAAAAGCTAATGCAAGCAAGTTGCTCAGTAGCTTAGCGGCCATTCATGCAAAGAACCCAATGCATGATACGTCGATGAAAGTGTGGCAGGAAAAGCTGGAAGGTAAGCAAGCGCTGACCGTAAACGGTGTGATTGAGAAGATCACTGATGTATCGGTTAACGGTAAACCTATATTGTTGGAACTTGATGCTCCTGGGCATGCGATGGCGGCTTGGGCAAAAGGCTCAGATGAAGATCGTGTCTACGGCTTCTATGATCCAAATGCTGGCATTGTTGAGTTCTCGTCAGCAGAGAAGTTTGGCACCTACTTAACACGTTTCTTCGGCACATCTGATCTAAAGATGGCTCAAAGCTATAAGTTGGGTAAAAACGACACAGGTGAAGCGATCTTCAACCGTGTGGTGGTAATGGATGGCAACACGTTAGCAAGCTACAAGCCGACCTTTGGTGACAAGACCACCATGCAGGGGATCCTCGATTTACCTGTGTTTGACACAACACCGATTAAAAAGCCAGGTATTCCAGATGTAGATAGCAATGCAAAAGTTGTAGATGACACGAAAGAAGCATTGGCTTATGGAAAGACACTTCATAATCAAGATGTCAATGGCTGGGATCCTATAGCGGTTACACCAACGACAGAAGGCGGTAAAACCCGCTTTGATGGTCAAGTGATCGTGCAAATGGAAAACGACCCGGTAGTAGCAAAAGCGGCAGCCAGCTTAGCAGGTAAACATGCTGAAAACAGTGTGATTGTTCAGCTAGATGCTGATGGCAACTATCGTGTGGTGTATGGCGAACCGTCAAAACTGGATGGAAAGCTACGTTGGCAGTTGGTGGGGCATGGTCGCGATCACTCAGAGCACAATAACACGTACTTAAGTGGTTACAGTGCCGATGAGCTGGCCGTGAAACTAGCGAAGTTTCAGCAGACGTTTAATCAAGCGGAAAATATCAGCAGCAAGCCAGACCATATCAGTATTGTCGGTTGTTCCTTAGTGAGTAATGACAAGCAGAAGGGCTTTGGTCATCAGTTCATCAACGCGATGGATGCCAATGGTCTTCGTGTCGATGTCTCTGTACGTAGCACTGACATAGCGGTAGATGCTGAGGGGCGTAAATATACCAAGGACGCGAATGGCGATTGGGTTCAAAAGGCAGAAAACAACAAAGTTTCGCTAAGCTGGGACGCGCAAGGTGAAGTTGTTACCAAGGATCAACGTATCCGCAATGGCATTGCGGAAGGCGACATCGATTTATCTCGCATTGGTGTCAGCGATGTCGATGAACCTGCTCGTGGCGCGATCGGTGACAATAATGACGTGTTTGATGCGCCAGAAAAACGCAAACCAGAAACGGAAGTGATTGCCAATTCTAGCAACAGTAATCAACTCGGCTACTCAGGTAACATTCAAGTTAACGTGGGCGAAGGGGAGTTTACGGCGGTGAACTGGGGGACATCGAATGTGGGCATTAAAGTCGGTACTGGTGGCTTTAAATCGCTGGCCTTTGGTGACAATAACGTTATGGTTCATATCGGTGACGGTGAAAGCAAACACAGTGTTGATATCGGTGGCTATCAAGCACTGGAAGGTGCGCAAATGTTCCTCGGTAACCGTAATGTGAGCTTCAATATGGGACGAAGCAATGATCTGCTGGTGATGATGGAAAAATCCATCCCGACTCCGTCACTGGTCAATCCATTCGACGGTGCTGCGCGTATTTCTGGTGTACTACAAAACATTGCAACTTCAGGGCAAGGAGAGGGTTGGCTTGCCGCTCAAGAGCAGCAATGGACTCTCTCTGGTGCGAAAAAGTTCGTCAAAGATATGTCTGGTTTGGATCAAAGCAGCAGTGTGGATTACAGCACATTAGTTGAATTGGATTCACAAAATGAACGTGATAGCCGAGGCTTGAAGCACGATGCAGAAGCGACACTGAATAAACAATACAATCAGTGGCTAAGCGGTAACGGTAATAGTGGCACGAGTCAGCTCAGCCGCGCTGACAAGCTTCGTCAAGCCAATGAAAAGCTGGCGTTTAACTTTGCCGTAGGTGGACAAGGGGCGGATATTCAAGTCACGACGGGTAACTGGAACTTTACTTTCGGCGATAATATTCAGTCGATTTTGGATACTAACCTAGGTTCACTGTTTGGTCTGATGACACAGCAATTCACGGCAACAGGGCAGGCTAAAGCCACCTTCACTTATACGCCACAGGATCTGCCGCGTCAGCTCAAGAATAAGCTACTTGGTAAACTAGCTGGTGTAGGCGCAGAAACCACGTTGGCCGATATTTTCGGTGTCGATTACACCGCATCTGGTCAAATTGTTTCGCGTAATGGTCAAGCCGTCGATGGTGTTGCGATCCTCAAAGAGATGTTGGAAGTCATTGGTGAATTCAGTGGTGACCAGCTGCAAGCCTTTATCGACCCGGCTAAGTTGCTAGATAGCCTGAAAGCGGGTATCGACATGGGAGCGGATGGCATTAAGTCTTTTGCTGAAACTCATGGTTTGAAAGAGAAAGCGCCAGAAGAGGAAAAGGACAACTCTTCGGTTTCTGTCAATGGTGCGAGCGCGAACAGTACGCAAGGTGTGGCTGATGGCAACATCGAAACAACAGAAACACAAGATCGTGCCTTTGGCTTTAACTCGCTTAACCTGCCTAACTTGTTTGCGACTATCTTCAGTCAAGATAAGCAGCAGGAAATGAAGTCACTGGTCGAAAATCTTAAACAGAATCTCACTGCCGATTTGCTGAACATGAAGGAGAAAACGTTTGATTTCCTTCGTAATAGTGGTCATCTCCAAGGAGATGGTGATATCAACATCTCTCTAGGAAACTACAACTTCAACTGGGGTGGTGATGGTAAAGATCTCGGTGCGTATCTCGGAGATAACAACAATTTCTGGGGTGGCCGAGGGGATGATGAGTTCTACGCAACTGGCACATCAAACATCTTCACTGGCGGTGAAGGAAATGACATGGGCGTTCTGATGGGACGTGAAAATATGATGTTTGGGGGCGAGGGTAACGATACAGCGGTAGTTGCTGGACGAATTAACCATGTGTTCCTTGGTGCGGGTGATGATCAATCATTCGTCTTCGGTGAAGGTAGTGAAATTGACACAGGAACCGGTCGTGACTACGTGGTTACCTCTGGCAACTTCAACCGAGTCGATACTGGTGACGATCAAGATTACACCGTCACGATTGGTAACAACAACCAAGTGGAACTCGGAGCGGGTGATGACTTTGCCAATGTCTTTGGTAACTATAACCGCATTAATGCTGGTACTGGTAACGATGTGGTTAAACTGATGGGTTACCACGCTGTACTCAATGGTGGTGACGGTGATGATCATCTGATTGCTGCTGCCATCTCTAAGTTCAGCCATTTTGACGGCGGAGAAGGTCGTGATCTGATGGTACTTGGCGGGTACCAAAATACCTTCAAAGGTGGCACAGATGTCGATAGCTTTGTCGTAAGTGGTGATGTCATCGATAACCTTGTGGAAGACATTCGCAGCGAAGACAATATTGTCTTCAATGGCATCGATTGGCAGAAACTGTGGTTCGAACGCAGCGGATATGACCTGAAATTATCGATTTTGCGCGATCCGTCAAACGACAGCGACCAAGCCAAGTTTGAGCATATTGGTTCAGTGACGTTTAGCGATTACTTCAATGGCAATCGTGCTCAAGTGGTGATCGCTATGGGTGATAAAGACGCAGCCGGTGAACGGAATTATACCGCATTATCGGATAACGCTATCGATGCCTTAGTCCAAGCCATGAGTGGTTTTGCGCCTCAAGTGGGAGACAATGGATTTATCGATAGCCTAGACAGCAAGTCTCGAGTCGTTGTCACCACAGCGTGGGCAGATGTCGTTCACCAAAAAGGCTTAATCGCATAAACAAGTATCAACTCAAAACTTAAGCTACAACAAATAAAATAGCTTAAATGCCCGCAAACCCCACCTTAGTGTGGGGTTTATTTTGGGTACAGCGTGCTATCGTTTATCAGAATTGAACGCTCAACAGCGCCAAGTGCTCGATCATATTGATGTATTAATTGATGGTAAATTTGATCAAGACAAAGCGGATCCAAGTTTACCGTGGCGGGGTAGCCATAATCAGCTGATACATAGTTGTAAAGTGTAAAAATTACTTTCGGTTTTATGGTTTCTGGTGTTTACTTGAAAGTCATTACTTGAATTTCAAAGGGTTGTGACTTTCATGCTAGACCATTTATCTGAACCAGTATTAGATCCTATTCTTTCTCTCTCCGTCGCTTTTCGCCAAGATCCCCGTCCTGAAAAGGTCGACTTAGGCATTGGCGTCTATAAAAACAGTCAAGGCCATACGCCGATCATGCAGGCGGTACAACTGGCCCAGCAAAAGGTGATCCAAACGCAAACCACTAAATCCTACGTTGGGCTTGCCGGTTGTGAAGAGTTTAACCACAGTATTACCCAATTAGTCTTAGGTCATGAACATTCCTTATCTGACCGTTTAACTACCATTCAAACTCCTGGAGCCAGTGGCGCATTACGAATGTTGGGGGACTTGATGCGTGTTGCTCAGCCCGATACGACGGTATGGTTAACCAATCCCAGCTATATTAACCATAAACCAGTCATGGAAGCGGCAGGATTAAAAGTAAAATACTATGCTTATTTTAGTCCGGAAACCAAAATGGTTGATCTTGCTGCCATGATGGACGATCTGGCTCAAGCTGGGCCGAAGGATGTGGTGTTACTGCATGGCTGTTGCCATAACCCGACAGGAGCGGATATTGATTTTTCCGTCTGGCAGATGATAACAGAGTTATCACTTAAACAAGGTTTTACTCCATTTGTGGATATTGCTTATCAAGGTTTTGGTGAGTCACTTGAAAGCGATGCTCAAGGTGTGCGTTATATGGCACAACGGGTAGAAGAAATGCTAATCACTACTTCGTGCTCGAAAAACTTTGGCTTGTATCGTGAACGGACAGGAGCGGCAATCGTATTAGGTAAAAACGCTCAGCAGGTCGCTAATGCTCGAGGCAAAATGCTGACCCTAGCACGCGCTACTTATACTATGCCGCCTGATCACGGAGCAGCTTTAGTAAAAACCGTGTTACAAAATGAAAAGTTGACCAACATTTGGCAGCAAGAATTGACTGAAATGCAGCAGCGATTGTTAAGCCTTCGTCAAACCTTGTGTAATGAGTTGAGAAATCAACATAATACGTCACAATTCGACTTTATCCAAAGCCACAAAGGGATGTTTACTATGCTCGGTTTTAGTCCAGAACAGATGGGTCGTTTACGTGATCAGTTTGCGATTTATGCGGTGGCAGATGGCCGAATTAATATTGCAGGTCTAACGGAGAAAGACATCCCTTATGTAGCAGAGGCCATCGTTAGCGTGTCATAAAAGTAGTTGAATGAGGTAAATGAATGAAACAACCATGGAAAATCCTTCTAACGTTGCTGCTCAGTGGTGGTTTAGTCGCTTGTGCGATGGTACCGCCTTCTGAGCAAACTGAAACCTCAACCCAAATTGATCAACCCGAGCCAGAAACAGAATCTGCAAAACCGGAAGTTGAAACCCCAGAGATTGTTGAGCCAGAAGTGCCGGTGGCGACCAAAACGCCCGATGGTAAACTGATTTTTGGTGAAAAAGAGTGGGTTTATGTTCCTGCTATTGAGGAGAGCTTTCGGGCTCGCATCGATACTGGAGCCACTACTTCTTCAATTAGTGCGGTAGATGTTGAAGCTTTTGAGCGCGATGGACAAGATTGGGTCAAGTTTCGTATTGAACATGATGGAATAAAAAGTGGTGAGATCAATTTACCTGTTGAACGTTGGGTACGCATTCGTCAATCGTCTGATAATAATTATCAGCGTCGTCCGGTGGTGATGATGTGGGTACAGCTTGGGGAAATGAAAGATCATACTCAATTCACTTTAGCTAATCGAACTCATCTCACCTTTCCTATACTACTAGGGCGTAGCTTTTTTCGGGATGTCGCAGTGGTCGATGTGAGCCGAGAATATGTCCAAGGTAAGCATCAATAACATCCACAGTGGTGGAAGTAATGAAACAAAAAAGTCAGCGTATTGCTGACTTTTTGCTTTTTTGAACAAGGAGCACAGAGCCTGATAGCTTGCACCATGGCTGAGAGATTTAAGCTTGAACAGCTTGTGCACTTGCCGCTGCGCGTGATTTTAAAAACGCATAGCCTACACCTGTCACGATAGTGCCGGCGGCGATTGCTACTAAATACATCAATACTGGCGTGATAGCATTAGGGATCAACAAGACAAATAGCCCACCATGCGGAGCCATGAGTTGTGCACCAAACAGCATGGATAGTGCTCCGGTTAATGCCCCGCCCACCATACACGCTGGGATAACTCGCATTGGATCTTTGGCAGCAAAAGGAATTGCCCCTTCAGAGATAAAACACAAGCCCAGTACAAATGAGGCTTTGCCTGCTTCACGTTCACTTGCTGCAAATTTATTTTTGGCTAAGAAGGTAGCAAGGCCCATTCCTAATGCGGGGACCATGCCTGCCGCCATGATCGCAGCCATGGGAGCATAGGTGTTTGAGGCAAGGAGACCAACACCAAAAGTATACGCCGCTTTGTTAACTGGGCCACCTAAGTCAAAGCACATCATTGCACCAAGAATAATGCCTAACAACACGGCATTGGTTGAACCCATGCTATTTAAAAACTCCGTCATTGCCGACATGATGCCTGAAACTGGCCCACCGACGATATAAATCATCACTAAACCGGTGACTAAGCTGGCGATGAACGGAATGATTAAAATCGGCTTAAGCGCTTCCATTGACTGAGGCAATGATACGTTGTCAGCAATCCATTTTGCGCTATAACCGGCGATGAAACCGGCGGCAATGCCACCTAAAAAGCCAGCGCCCGTTGAGCTAGCGAGCATGCCACCAATCAGACCAGGTGCCAGACCAGGACGGTCGGCAATAGAAAAGGCAATATAACCAGCCAGTACGGGGATCATCAGTGCAAAGGCGGAACCACCACCAATCGCCATTAAAGCCGCGGCAAGGGTGCCTTCTTCTTTAAAAGCTTCAATACCAAACACGAAAGAGAGGGCGATCAGTAAGCCACCAGCAACGACCACTGGGAGCATGTGTGAAACCCCAGTCATCAGGTGTTTATAGACGCCTTTTTTCTCGTCACTAGACGATGCACTACTTGATCCTGAGTGTTGGTAAGTGGTGGCTTGGATCAAGGCTTTATCCATCTCTTCAGCCGTTTTTTTCAGTGCTGGGCCAGTTTTGGTGCGATACAGCGCTTTACCATTAAAGCGCTCAAGAGGCACTTCAATATCGGCGGCAATAATCACTAAATCGGCCTCGGCAATATCTTGTGCCGTGAGTTGATTTTTGGCACCGACCGAGCCGCGAGTTTCGACTTTAATTTGGTGGCCACGACGCTTGGCTTCTTCTTCCAGCGCTTCCGCTGCCATGAAAGTATGAGCAACACCGGTTGGACACGCGGTGATAGCGACGATTTTTTTCACCGCTGATGTAGTGGATGAACTTGGCGCCGTAGTGGTAACGGCTGAGGCGTTAAGCTCGGTCGCTTGTTCAACGGCGGTGGTTAAGTATGCAGTGGGATCGCTGGTGCAGGCTGAAATCTCACTTTGGTAAACTTTTTTACCGACAAAACGTGAAGTATCAACTGGCGTATTGGCAGCGATGATCACAACATCGGCTTGAGCAATGTCGGCTTCGGTTAACGTGACTGTATTTAGTATCGAAGAGTGGCACTCGACAGCGGCATTCCAGTTCAGCGATTTCGCAGCTTGTTCTAATAAACCTGCGGCGATAATGCTATTGGCAACCCCGCTGGGGCATGCGGTAATGATGGCAATATTCATAGTGTTGACCTTTTATCGTTATGGTTAGTGCATAGACTAATCAATGGTTTATCCTAGTAACTTTGTTAAGTTGTGTGGTTATAATTGGATATCATTTTGTAGAGCGGTGACTTTTTCTATATCAGGAACGCCAACCCCCACTTGGGTGACTGCCAGAGCGGATAGCGCGGTTGCAAAGGTGATCAATGATGGTTTATCCATATTTTGCATATGCCCCCAACACAGGCCTGCCACTAAGGTATCGCCAGCACCGACTGTACTCACAACCGGCATTTTAGGTGGCTTGGCGTGCAGCCATTGACCTTGATTGAGCCACATTGTGCCTTGTGCGCCCATCGACACCACAATATTAGCGATACCTTTATCGGCCAGTTGTTGAGCGGCAGCTTGACAGGCTTCTGGGCTATGCAGTGGATAGCCCACAAACTGAGCCAGTTCTTCTTCATTGGGTTTAATTAACCATGGCTTTGCATCGACTCCGGCGATTAGGGCCTCGCGGCTACTATCAAACAACACTTTTTTACCCAGTAACCCCAACTGCTCAATCCAGCTGGCGCAGCGTTGTGGTGAAAGGCCGGATGGTAAACTGCCTGCAATAATGAAGTACTGGTGATCTTCGGCGAGCTGAAACAACCTTTGTTCGAAACGTTGAATATCTTGTTCATTAACATGAATGCCGGGGAAATTGATGTCGCTGACTTGGCCAGATTGCTCGACCAATTTGACATTAATTCGTGTCGCTCCAGGTAGACGAATAAACTGATCGTTTGCCCCTATCTCAGTGAAGAGTTGACAAAACATTTCTTGGTTATCTTGACCAAGAAATCCTGTCACCGTGACTTGAGCGCCAAGGTCGCTGAGCACTTTGGCCACATTGACCCCTTTACCTGCCGCATGTAATGAACCTTGTTGGACTAAGCTCACTGAACCAAGATGGAGCTTTTCCATACTGCCAGTGAGATCAAGTGCTGGATTCAAGGTAATGGTAACGACTTTCATATTCATCATCGGCTCCTTAATGCTCACCAAGACCGGATTTAATCGCTGCGCCAATCGATTCAAGGGCAAGAGCGGCATCTGGTCCTTCAGCGCTAAACTGGAGTTGGTGGCCGTGTTTCACTCCGAGGGCGATCACTTTCATCAAGCTTTTCGCGTTAGCTGCTTTACCATCACCATCTAAATTGACCACCTTGATGTTGGCTTGAAACTTTTTCGCTTCTGCGACGAGCATAGCTCCAGGGCGAGCATGCAAACCATGTGAATTGGTAATTTTAAAGATAGCGGTTTCAACATTGGCGTTGGTTTCTGGGTGGCTTGAAGCGACTTGGGCGTTGTCTTGAGAAAACAACGCGACCAATTGATGGGCATCCGCTTGTAATAATTGCTCTTGCTGCTGGTTGAAGACAAGCTGGGTGATGATGTTAAGAAACGAGCGATGGGCATCATTACAAGCGGCAATAGCGATCAAGGCTTTGACAGCAATGCCTTGGTACTCACAATGATTAGCGGTAGAAACAAATGACATCGCACTGCGAGTGACACTTTTATCACTACTGACTAACCATAATCCTTGGCCTAAATGCGTTGGAGATTTGGTGACCAGATCGGCGACAAAAGCACTATCAGTACAGCCAGTATTTTTCAGTAAACCACCCGCGACCGCTGTCATTTGCAGCATGTCACTGGCAGGAAAGAGTAGTTGAATCAATGCAGGATCAAAATCAGCGCTAAATTGTATTTCACCATTAAGCAGTGCGACTAAATCACTTGCTTGCTGTACTTGCTTAAGCTGATCCGCAACGCCATCGGCAGAGAGTACCTTGGTCAGTTGCTTTAATATGCCTAAATGTTCATCGGATTTGGCTGCAATACCAATCGCAACATACACAATATTACCGTCCCCCCAATCAACACCATTGGCAAAGTGATGCACGGTGACGCCAGTCTGTTTAACCAGATCGCGAGTTTCAATCGTGCCATGGGGGATGGCGATACCACTGCCTAAAAAGGTGGAGTTTTGCGCTTCGCGGTTAAGCATACCTTGAACATAGCCTGACTCGACCAGCTGTCTGTCGGTAAGGTCTGCTGCGATGGCACGAATGGCATCTTGTTTGTTTGAGGGTGTCTGCGCTAATCGAATATCTTGCGTAGAGAGTTGCAACATGTTTGGCCCCTTAGCCAGAAATGGCTTGTGCTGATAATGCGAGTTACTTTTCTGTCTATCCCCTTCCTACTTGAAGCTGCAGGGGTGTTGGCTACGTTTGTTCACCCCAGTCATAGAGTCTATCTATGCTCATGGGGATTATGAGAGCCATCCGTGGCTCTCACCAAAGGCCAGCCTACGGCTGTTCAAATTTGTTCCAGACAAATTTGTCACTCACCGTTTACCTGCAACGCCAAGTTGTTTGGGTATATAGTGGCATTATCGTGATTTATGATTAAGCTGAATCGTTTCAGCTTTAAGTTTAAAAAAATTTAGCAAACGCTATGCTTTAACTAATCAGTGGCTTTTCATTAGGTTTAGTCCAAAAAACTCGACTTGGCTACCAATTTAAACCTTTGCTGAATCCTTTCAGCTTTGATACTGAATCGATTCAGCTTATAATTCAACTCAATTAAGGATCAAAAAATTGTTTCTATGATCCCACGCACAGAACCCGAGTAGTGGATATGACACTAGATGAAATTGCCAAATTAGCTGGCGTGTCAAAAACGACGGCCAGTTATGTGATTAATGGCAAAGCGACCAAATATCGCATTAGCCAAAAGACTCAGCAAAAAGTCATTGCCATTGTTGAGCAATACGATTACCGCCCAGATTTGGCGGCTTCTTCGTTAAGGGCGGGTAATAGTCGTTCGTTTGGTTTGATTATTCCTGATTTAGAAAACACCAGTTATGCCAAATTAGCCAAATTACTTGAATATAATTCACGCCAAGCGGGCTATCAAATATTAATTGGTTGTTCTGATGATGATGCAGAAATTGAAAAAAATGTTGCCCACGCTCTCGTCTCTCGGCGGATTGATGCTTTATTTGTGGCCAGTAGCTTGACAGACGCCAGTGAGTTTTATTGGCAGGTTCAACAAGCGGGCACGCCGGTGATTGCTATTGACCGACCTTTGGATGATGAATATTTCCCTTGCGTGGTCAGTGAGGATTTCAGTGCTGCTTTTGAGCTGACTCAATCGGTGTTGAGTGATGAAGTGACCAGCGTTGGTTTGATTGGTGCATTGCCTGAATTGAGTATCTCCCAAGAGCGGCAAATGGGCTTTGAATCGGCATTGAAACAGGCAAATAAGCACATGATGCTCGGTTATGGTGAGCACTTTAATCGCGAGGACGGACGGCGAGTGTTCGCACAGTGGTACGCACAAGGCCAGGTGCCTGATGCCGTGGTGGTGACTTCTTATACCTTATTAGAAGGGGTATTAGATGTGTTGTTAGAGCAGCCATTACTAATGGAGAAACTAAGACTGGCAACCTTTGGCGATAATCGATTATTAGACTTTTTGCCGATTAAAATTAATTCATTACCCCAGCAGTTTGAATTGATCGCGGATAGTGCGATGGCATTAGCCTTGAACGCTTCGGCAAAACGTTTTTCCAATGGCATTGAGCTGATCCCACGTCGGCTAAAAGTTCGCCGCTGATCAATGAAAGCGATGATCTTATAATGGCTTAAGGTTATCATAGGCTTAACATAACCTTTGCTTATAGGCTGGCAATGAAGTTTTTACACACTTCCGATTGGCATTTAGGCCGCCACTTTCATAATGTCTCTTTATTGGATGACCAACGGCAGGTCTTAAACCAACTTATCGATTATATCACTCATCATCCGGTGGATGTGTTGTTGATCGCCGGTGATATTTATGATCGTTCTGTACCACCGACTGCCGCAATTGAGTTATTGGATGAAGTGTTAACGCGCATTTGTCAGCAATTACAGACCCCAGTGATCATGATTCCTGGCAACCATGATGGCGCGAAACGTTTAGGTTTTGCGGCAAAACATATGCAGTCGTCTGGTTTGCATATTATCAGTGACTTTACGCAAATGTTACAGCCTGTGGTGCTTAGCTCAGAGCAAGCCGGGGAAGTGGCTTTTTATGGTATGCCTTATAGCGATCCTGAGCAGGTTCGTGATGCGTTTAAAAATAAGGTCAGTACTCATGATCAGGCGCATCAATTTCTTTGTCAGCAGATTGTCGACACGTTTAATCCCAGCCAACGCCATGTCTTGCTCAGTCATTGCTTTGTTGATGGCGCAAGTACTTCTGATTCAGAGCGACCACTGTCGATTGGTGGCGCTGACTGTGTGAATCACCAGCATTTTTTACCCTTTGATTACGTGGCGCTAGGGCATCTACATCAGCCGCAATATAAAGGTCAAGACTATATTCGCTACAGTGGCTCACTGATGAAATACAGCTTCTCTGAGCAATATCATAAAAAAGGCATGACTTTGGTTGAATTGAATCAACAGGGTTTTGTTTCAGCACAATCGATTCCGCTCACTGCGCCTCATGATATGCGTATTGTCGAGGGCGAGTTAGAGGCATTACTGGCCCAAGGTCAACAGGATCCTCATGCAGATGATTATCTGCTAGTACGTTTAATGGATAAGCATGCCATTTTAGATCCGATGGAAAAACTGCGTAAAGTATACCCAAATGTGTTGCATTTAGAGAAACCGGGCATGCTAATGGACAGCCAGCAGCCGATGGGGCGTGCTCGCTTGGCGCGTGGTGAGATAGATATGTTTCGCGATTTCTTTCTTGAAGCTAAGCAAGAGCCGTTAACGGAATTGCAAACGCAGGCGATTAGTCAAGTCATCCAGTCACTGAAAAATCAGGAGTCAAATTAAGTTATGCGTCCAATTACTTTGACTCTGCAAGCTTTTGGTCCATTTGCCAACCAGCAAGTAGTCGATTTCAGCGCTTTTGGTCATGCGCCGCTATTTTTAATCAATGGTCCAACTGGAGCGGGAAAAAGCTCGCTGCTCGATGCAATATGTTATGCCTTGTATGGTGAAACCACGGGGAGCGAACGTTCTGGCGATCAAATGCGCTGTGATTATGCGCCGGATTCTGTTCTGACGGAAATAGAGTTTGTATTTGAGCTGCATCAGCGGCGGTTTAAGATCATTCGTAGCCCGGATCAGCAGGTCGCTAAGCAGCGCGGTGAAGGTACCACTAAAAAATCCCATGCTGCCAGCTTAATTGAACTGATGGCTAATGAGGAAGAAAAGCTGCTGGCTCACAGTCCGAAGCGTGTTGCTGCCGCTGTATTGGAATTAATTGGCCTAGATGTTAAGCAATTTCGCCAAGTGATGGTGATCCCGCAAGGTAAATTTCGAGAATTATTGGTAGCGAACTCAAAAGAGCGTGAACAAATCTTTGGTCAGCTTTTTCAAACCCATATTTATGCGCAAATTGAACGAGAACTTTCAGAGCGGGCCGCTGGGATCAGTCGTCAAAAAGAACAATTTGATCAGCAAATAAAAGGGGCGCTGAATGTGGTTGCCATGGCCAATGAGGAGGAATTGCAGCAAGCATTGATCAGCATTGAGCCAACCCTAAAACACAATGAGCAAAGCCACCAACAGGCTCAACAGCAGCTTGATGTCCTCAAGCAGCAATGGCATGCGGGGCAAGAGTTACAAGAGAAATTCAGTCAGCAAGAGCAACTGGCTCGCGAACAAGCGCAATTAACGGCGCAACAGACTGAGATCGATGAGCTGCAACTAAGACTGCAACAAGGCCAAAAAGCGGCGCAACTCGATTTACCTTATCAACAATTATCTGATGCACGCCAACAATTGACGCTGGCTGAGCAAGCGCAAAAAAGCCATCAACAAGCGGTGACTCAAGCAGAGCAGCAAGTGGCTAGCGCAAGGTTGGCTCACCAACAGGCTGAGCAAGCCGCGCAACAAATTGAGACGCTAAACCAACAGTTGTATCAACTGGAAAGTATTGGCAAAAAATGGGTGGAGTTAGAGCAACAACAGCGTCAGCAGAGTAAAGCACTTACGGAGTTAAAGGCGGAACAGACTCAGCATCAGCAGTTGAAAAATCAGCTGACTGATCTCGACAATCAGCGCCAACAGCAGCAGCAAGCGTTAGAGTTGCTAGTCAGTCAGCGCAGCGGTCTAGAAGCCAAGCAATTGCTGCTTAGTCAATTAGATGAGCACATTCAGCTGCGTGTTAAGCAGTACTCTTTAACTCAACAAATCACTCAGTTACAGCAGGCGTATCAACAAGCTGGGCAAGCTTATCAGCAGGCGCAGCAACAAACGTTGCAAGCTAGCCAGCATGCCGATCAGTTGGAATTTTATTGGCACAGTAATCAAGCCGCAGAATTGGCACAGAAACTCGTACAAGGCAATCCATGCCCAGTTTGTGGTAGTGAGCATCATCCCCATATTGCACAATTTACTGGTCAAGTAGTCAGTAAAGAGCAAGTTCGGCAAGCTCGTCAGGCGCAGCAACATCATCAAGCGAGTGAAACCGAGCAGCTAAAGCAATACCAAAATGCTGAGAATAGTCTGAATTATTATCAGCAGCAGCTCAAGCAGCTTGCAGAGCAAATTGAGCACAAAGCTCTGCCAGAATTAACCTTATTACAACAGCAATATCAGACCTTAGCAGCGGATATTGAGCGCTTAGCGCAGTTAAATCCACAAGCACTTGAGCAGCAACTGAGCCAAGTGATAGCGGCCTTGCAGCAAGTTCAGTTACAACTTGAGCAGCAGCAGTATAGAGTCGAGCAAGCCAGTAAAGCAGAGATTGAAGCACAAACTAAAGTCGCCAGTTTACAAGCCGAAGTTGCTAGTGAATTTACGGATGCCGCGCAAGTACGCGAAGCCTATGGGCGAGTGAAAAAACAAATGACTGCCTTGCAGCAAGCTGAATTACAGGCACGAACGCAACTCGCGGAGGCTCAGCAAGGGTTTTCTTCCGCTCAAGCAAGTTTAACCAGCGCCGAGCAGCTAGCGAAACGTTGGTTGGCAAGTGAGCAGCGCTTAGCTCAGGAATGGCAAGTGGCGCTTAATGGTAGCACTTTTTCCTCGCTAGAAGATTATTTGCAAGCCAAGTTGACAGAAGAGACGCGTTTATCCATCGAGCAGAAAGTTCGTCAATTTGAACAGCGTCGAGCGACGCTTCAAGGGCAGAGGGATGCGTTGGCTAAGGTATTACACCATCAAACACCACCGAATCTCACCGAACTCAAGGCCGCGGTAGAACAGCAACAAGCGCATGTTACGCTTTGCTTGCAGCAGCTCAGTGAAGTTCGTTCACGTTACGACGGTTTACGTCAAGTGAGCGATAAGCTGGTTACGCTGTATCAAAACAATGCGCAACTGGAAAAAGAGTATCAAATTTACGGCACATTAAGTGATATAGCCAATGGACGCACAGGCGCTAAAGTGAGTCTGCATCGCTTTGTGTTAGGTGTGCTGCTTGATGATGTCTTGATTCAGGCCTCGCAACGCTTACAGATCATGAGTAAGGGGCGGTATTGGTTAAAACGCAAAGAGGAACGCGCCAAAGGTAATACCGGTTCAGGGCTCGATTTAATGGTCGAAGATGGCTATACCGGAAAATGGCGCGATGTGGCGACATTATCGGGCGGAGAATCTTTTATGGCGGCGTTAGCATTGGCATTAGGTTTATCCGATGTGGTGCAAGCCTACAGCGGTGGAATTCGGCTCGATACCCTGTTTATTGATGAAGGATTTGGCAGTTTAGATCCTGAATCGTTAGATTTGGCAATTCAAACCTTAGTGGATTTGCAACAGGGAGGCCGTTGTATTGGTATTATTTCTCATGTTGCTGAGCTCAAAGAGCAAATTGCATTACGTTTGGATATCGTGACTTCAACCCTCGGCAGTAGCATTAAACTTGTTGTATAGTTCAAAGATAGGATAGAGGATTGATCAATGGATCATAGGCAGCGATAACTCATATGGATGCGGTAAAAAAAATATACCAATACGCAGAACCAAACTTAACGTTAGTTGGATGGATGGGCTTCATCGGTTTTCCGATTTACTACTATGTATGGACTTATCTCTTTCCTCAGGGCTATGAATCATTTTGGCTGCGGGGATTTTGCTCGTTGTTGTTTGCTGGGATTGCTTTTCGCCATTCATTTCCTAAAGTTTTACAGCGTTATTTACCTTATTACTATCTCCTGTCGATAGGTTTTTGTTTGCCTTTCTTCTTTTCTTTCATGATGTTGATGAACGATTGGTCAACAGTCTGGGCGATGTCTTTCATGGCCTCAATTTTCTTGCATATTTTGTTAGTTCATGAAACGAAGATAATGTTGCCACAAGCCATTATTGCCGTGCTATTGGCCTACTTCTCGGTTTATGTTGTCGTAGATGCCGCCCCTAGTCAGATGATTTCTTGGACTTATGTGCCTATTTTTATTTTTACTTATGTATTCGGCAATCTGTTCTATTTTCGTAATCAGGTCTCACACGAGAGCAAAGCATCATTAGCAAAATCGTTTGGCGCTGGAATTGCACACGAAATGCGTAACCCACTCAGTGCGCTCAAATCTTCGCTAGATGTTGTTCGCTCTCTGGTACCGGCTCCTCATTCAGGTTTGCAAACCTACATCATTAATCAACAAGATTTACAGCAATTGCATGAAATACTAAATGATGCGGATGAGGTGATTCATTCTGGTAATGAAACGATAGATTTGCTGCTAACATCGATCGATCAGCACCGTGTCTCGACGTCGACTTTTCGCAAGTTATCGGCCGCTGTGGTGGTTGAAAATGCTATCCACTCTTTTGCCTACAAACGAGCGGTTGATCGAGCGGCGGTTTCATTTGTTGTTCATCAGGATTTTAACTTTTTTGGTAGTGATACCTTACTCAAATTTGCGTTGTACAATTTATTGAAAAACGCGTTTTACTATCAAAGCAGCGAAGCTTTTTCAATTCATATTGAATTAAACAGAGTTAATGGACAGAACGTTATTACCGTTAAAGATAATGGCATCGGCATTGAAGCCGAACGGCTCGAAGAAATTTTTAAGGATTTTTATACCTTTGGTAAACATAATAGCTATGGATTAGGGCTGCCTTTTTGTCGAAAAGTCATGCACTCGTTTGGGGGGGAAATTGTTTGTCGTTCCGTCTTTGGTGAATGGACCCAATTTACTCTTCAGTTTCCCGATGTTGAGTCTGAACGCATCAAACAGATAAAACATGAGTTAGTAAAATCTAAATCGATATTATTAATTGGTGAACCGAGTTTATTAAGTCGGCATTTAAATGAACAAGCGTTTTATTTAGGCTTGACTTTGCATACGCTAACACTCAATCAAGCGATGCAAAAGGAAGCGTACGAGTTTGAATTTGATCTTATCTTCGTTGATTTAGCACCATTTGATACACAGTGGGATCAATTGAGCCAGTTGGAAGGTCAGTTGCATTTCACGGAGGCGAGAATATGTTATATTTACGACCAATCTCAGCGCTATCCGGTCAATATTTCTCGTTATTTAACGATTTATCCAATCGAGATACGTCATTTATTAAAAGATAGTATTGGAACTATTGAAAAATTACTATTTTCGATTGATGAAGTTGCAGTCGAACGGGGAAATATTCCACAACGAGAGATCAACTATCAACGAAGTATTCTGCTGGTTGATGATAACGACTCTTTACGTGCTTTCTCAGCTATTTTATTGGAAAGGCAAGGATATGATGTTTATCAAGCTCACGATGGTCAACAAGCCTTAGAGATACTAAAACAACATAAAATGGATTTAATCTTAATGGATGTTGAAATGCCCGTCATTGATGGATTAGAGGCGACCAATATCATCCGAAACTCAATGGCCGAATATCGTAAAACGCCTATTATTGGTTATACTGGGGATAACAGCTCAGAAACAATAAATTGCCTTTATCGTGCAGGAATGAATGATTACATCGTTAAACCTGCTGATAAGGATAAATTGTTAAATAAAGTGGCTGACTGGTTATAGGATATAGGAAGCCTCCTATATCCTATAGTTATTTAAACAGTATTTCTCAATATTAATAAAGTGGATTTTATATAAATTCTTGAGTTTATCTATAGTGATAAATTTAGAATGCTATAAATCTACTTGAGTTAATAGTTAATCATTTAAAATAGAGTTGTTTATTGTTTATCGCAGATTCGCACACTGAGAGAATTTTTTGAATATCAGATTCTTTTAGTGCACTATTTAATGATAATCGAATAATGTTTTTATTTTTTGCTGTAGCAGGCCGACAAAAGACCGCACCAAATACGCCATTCTCTTCTAGAAAATCACGCACGTTTTCGGTATTACGCTCATCACCTGTTTCTAACGCAATAATTTGCGATTGACTACGAATTGTAAAACCAAGATCAAGCAAACCTTGACGTAATCGCTCACTGTGGTGAAAAAGCTGTCTCCTTCTATCATCCGCCGATTGTATTACCGATAAGGTAGCACTGAGCGCGGCGACTTCATAAGGGAGAATGGTTGAGCTAAAGATCGCGGGATAACCGACAAAAGGTAAACAGCGATCAACATGATTATTCGCCCAGATTGCGCCAGCTCGATAAGCAAAACTTTTCGCTAAGCTAACTGTCATAAAATCAACCTGTGATGATAAACCAAGTTCGGCGAGCAAACCGGCACCTTTAGGACCATGAGTGCCGAGTGAATGAGACTCATCAACTAAAATAGCGCAACCATACTGTTTGGCTATTGCGACTAAATCCGTTAATGGGGCGACAGTACCAATTGTGCTGTAAATAGAATCGACCACGATCAATCCTGGTCCATGGCGTTTAATGAGTTTCACTAAATGATCACAGTGATTATGCATAAAAGGGTGCAGATGAGCGTTGGCATAGCGAGCGCCTTCCCAAAGTGACATATGAGCAAAAAAATCGATATAGACATTAGTGTCAGGTGAGCAGATCGTTTGTAAGAGTGCGGTATTCGCATTCCAACCAGACTGAGAAAGTAAACACGTATCAAATTGAGCAAATTGGGCAAGCTGTTGCTCAAGATCAGGTTTATCAGCATCATCTTGTAAAAAGATCGCTGACATAAATACGCTATCAGTACTGTCATCGATGGCTTGCTTTAAGTGAGCTTTAATGAGTGGATGATGAGATAAACTAAGGTAATCATTACTCTGCAAAATAATATCATTAGTGCTTGGACGCTTGCCAAGAACCAAGTGTTTACCATTATTATTGCTATCAATAAGGTCATTAATAAATACATCTAATCGTTGCTGAATAAACTCAGGTAGTTGTTTTTTTGAGGTGCCATATTTCATGGTTAATATCCTTTTTTGAAAGTAAGCGCCAGCTGACAAAGGATATATTGTCGTATAAAAAAATATTGTCATTATCGAAATATTATTATTTTGCGCGTATTAGCAAACTCAATTATAGTGCCTTTATTATGTGTTGTTGATCCGTAGGCTCAGAGAGCCTAATTAAATAGTAATCAATTTAATCGCTCTATTTATTTTTTGTCATTTGAAGGTGTAGTGGTGTAACCATGTTCATTTTTTATCTATGCTGAGGGTAGTGAAAGCTAGAATCACTCTCGGTAACGGTTGTTGTTGGATGAGAGAATTCATCACTGAGTGGTTATCTACTTATAAGATTAAGTCATTCGCAAATAAAGTGAGAATAGCAATAAAATAACCGCCGAAAACAGACGTTTTCAGCGGTATATTAAGTGTAGAGATTGAACGTTATTGGCTTTGAATAAGCGTGCCTTACTTTAAGCCAATTGGATTAAACGTTTAATTAATCGATCAATGCCGACTGCAGCTTGCGATAGATTTTCCGCAAGCATGTAAGCAGGAGTCGAGAGAACGTTATGGCGTTGATCGTAAACATAATCATCAACGGGACAATTCACGTGCTCTCCACCCATTTGATTAAATGCACTTGCTGTGTGTTGGTCATTGCCAATGGTGCCTTCTACGCCGGTTGGATAAATAAGCGGGATGAGTGCAGGCGAGATACATAAATAACCGGCGGGTTTACCACTTTGAGCAAAGTCACGACAGACTTTTGCGACCTGCTCATTGAGCGTGCAGTTGGCTCCTTTGGTGGCAAAATCGCTGAGGTTTTTGGCGACGCCGAATCCACCTGGGAGCAGTAATGCATCAAAATCTTGAACATTGAGCTCTGCCACATCTTGTACTTTGCCACGAGTCAATCTTGCTGCCTCGACCAGTACGTTTCGAGTTTCAAGCATGATTTCACCAGTGAGGTGATTCACCACTTGAGTCTGCTCAATATTTGGCGCAAAACAGGCCCATTGCGCACCTTGTTTTTCTATTGCATAAAGGGCAAGTACCGATTCATGAATCTCAGCGCCATCGAAAACCCCGCATCCACTTAATATCACAGCAATCTTTTTCATTACTCTGCTCCTTAATCAGTTAACGGATCTAATATGAGATTAACATCTTATTAAAAACAATCTACACTTGCTCAGCAAATTTGAGGAGTAAATGATGAAGTACGATTGGATTTTGTTTGATGCGGATGAAACCTTATTCCATTTTGATTCTTTTAAAGGAATGCAGTTGATGTTCTCCCGTAAAGGTGTGGATTTCACCGAGCAAGATTTTATGGAATATCAAGAGGTTAACAAGCCTTTATGGGTAGACTATCAAAATGGTGACATTACGGCAGCACAGCTAAAGCACACGCGATTCGAACAATGGGCAACAAAACTGAATACCACGCCAGCTGAATTAAATAGCGCATTTTTGACCGCGATGGCGGATATTTGTACTTTATTACCTGGCGCTCGAGAATTATTAGAAGCATTACGTGGTAAGGCAAAGCTTGGCATCATCACGAATGGATTTACCGAGCTACAAGATGTTCGATTAACCAAAACTGGCATGAAGCACTATTTCGAGCATATCGTGATTTCAGAACAGATTGGTATTGCTAAACCGGATGCAGGTATCTTCGCCTATGCCATGGAAATGATGGGGCATCCAGCTAAGGAAAAAGTATTGATGGTGGGGGATAACCCACACTCTGATATTTTAGGTGGGTTGAACTTTGGGCTTGAGACATGCTGGTTGAATACTCATCAACATCCAAAACCAAGTGGTATCAATGCGCATTATGAAGTGGCGTCATTACACGAATTAAAAACGATTTTGCTGGCGTAACTAAGATAGGCAAAACCTGATGCAAAGTTAACCTTTGCATCAGGTCAAAGCGTTTAGCGGTTATACTCGCCGTTGCGCTCTGGTTGATCGATAATATCGATGATTTCGATGGTGCGTTCAACGCCGTTTGGCATTGGCCAAGTCAGTTGCTGGCCTTTAGAAAGCCCAAGTAATGCGCTACCAACGGGAGCAAAGATTGAAATATCATCGTTACTCTTAACGTCATGAGGGTACACCAAGGTTTTTTGCATCACATCGTCACTGCCTTGAAACTTAAATTTCACAGTAGAATTCATGGTGACGACATCCGCAGGAATCTCTTCAGGCGCTAACACGGTGGCTCTGTCGAGTTCATTTTCTAGACGTTCTAACTCTTGAGACAACTTAGGTAGTTTGTCCATCAGTGCGCTAATTCGATCCATATCCAGAGTCGATACGATAATCGCGTTATTATTGTTTGGCATTTTGTTTTCTCCAAAAAGAAATACCGCCCTGAACGTATCAGGGCGGCATAGAAACTGATTTAGTGGTACCGCTTGGCACCTATTGTGATATAGAACATAAACCGAATGGAGAGAAAATACAATCTATATGCCCATAGTTTTACATTTTTGCGTTACTATCGACATGTCAGGTATGGTTGGACTCTTCCATTGGCGTTGTCGAGAGAGATATCGGCGCTATCATTTTAATCAAGGATTATCGTGCAGTATTTAGCGATTAAAGACATTATCATTGAACAGATAAGCTCTGGTCAGTTGTCTGCCAGACAAAAACTGCCTTCAGAGCGTAAGCTGGCTGAATCATTCTCAACCACCAGGGTAACTTTGCGTGAGGCGCTCTCTTTACTCGAAGCTGAAGGGCGGATTTATCGAGAAGATCGTCGCGGTTGGTTTATTTCTCCTTTGCCACTACGCTATGATCCAACACAAAATCTAACGTTTGAACAGCTAGCAAAAACTCAGCAACGTGTTCCAATGGTGCAATTACTCTCTGCTAAAAGTCGCTTAGCCAATCAGCAGGCCAGTCACTTATTGCAGCTCAAGCCTTTTTCAGAAGTGTATCATCTTGAACGCGTTCGCTGTTTAGAGCAAAGGCCGGTTGCTTTCGTGACCCATTATGTTAATCCAGAACGTTTTCCGAACTTACTGACTTTAGATGTAAGTCAATCGTTGACTTTGCTCTATCAACAACACTTTTTTACCGAGTGTGCGACGATACGTTACCGTATTACCAGTCGATCACTGTTGGGTGAGATGACACAAGCTCTACGTACGACGCAAGGAACACCGGCAACGGTTATCGAACGAATCAGATACGATGCAAAAGGTGAGTTAATTGATGCTGAAGTAAGTTATTGGCGTCATGATGCCATTGTGATTGAATCTTTACTGACGGTGCAGAGAAAGCACAGTGACGATTAACCATATTAAAAACACGACTGGATATAAGTTGAATATCCAGTCGTGTTTCAGTAAGCCAGTGGGGGAAAAACGGCGTTAGTTTTAACTGTTCGCTTCAGCGTCTTCTCGTTTTATCACTTTATGCCCATCTTCTGTTACGCCATTCTTCCAATAGCTGCTGATGTATATATGATCGCGATCCACTTGCTTGTCATTACGAAAGTATTGGCGAAGCTCGCGCATAGACTCAAACTCACAAGCACACCAAACGGTGCAACGTCCTGCTAACCAAGGTTGAGCTTTTACGGTCTGCGCTAGCGTTTCTCCTTGCTCAGTATGAGCCCAGATGATGTTGACTCCTGGTGGCGCGATTAACGATTGTTGATCGTCAGGATGAGTAATTTCAATCACGGCATAGCCTTGAGCCTGTGAGTCTAAGCTCGCGAGTGTTGTTGCCAGCGCGGGTAGTGCCGTCATATCTGCAGCTAAACAGACCCAATCGGCTGCCCAATTTGGGCCCTGGCTTTTACCTGGTCCGGCGATGAATATTTCATCGCCCACTTTTGCGTTTTCTGCCCAGCGAGCGGCAAAGCCACAGGACAGATCCTCGGTAATATGTCGGACGAAATCGACAGTCATTTGATTGGTTTGAGGATTAAATTCACGAATGGTATAAGTACGTAAAATTGGTCGCTCGTTTGGCATCAATCGCGAGAGATCAGGATCACCTTGTGGGGTGAAAATCAGTTTAAAGTAGCCGCCAATACTTTGCTCACCAAAATGGGCGATGGTATCGCCTTGCAGCACGATACGTTGAATATTGGGAGAAAGGCGCTGAGTCTCGGCCACAGTCACCAGATAGAAGTCACGTTGTTTTTCTTGATTTGCCATATACATTCATCAAAGTAGGGGGTTATTTTCTCTATTACCTTAGCGGTAAATGAATCATTCGGCAATGATAATCGTTGTCGTTTATATCTAAGCCTAAAAAACCAGAGCAAGTCTCACGCCGTGTTGAGGATCATGATAAAATCCATCCTTAAGAAATAAAAAGGTCGTTTATGAAGCATTTACATACCTCTATTCATCCTGAGGTGGCTGAACTCAGTCAATATACTATTGTCCAACGCAAGGCTGCTCGTGCGATCGTTCTCGATGGCGATGATATTTTACTGCTCTACACTCAGCGTTATCATGATTACACCCTGCCTGGAGGTGGTATTGATGAGCATGAAGATATTATTCAAGGGCTCGTGCGTGAGCTGGAAGAAGAGACGGGGGCAAATCATATTCATCATATTCAACCCTATGGTATTTATGAAGAATTTCGCCCCTGGTATCGCGATGATGCAGATGTGATGCATATGATTTCCTACTGCTATTCCTGCAAAGTGGATCGTCAGTTAGGTGATACTCGTTTCGAAGATTATGAAATAAAAAATGGCATGCAGCCGATGTGGGTGAATATCCATCAAGCAATTGCTCATAACGAGCAGACGATGGCTTGTAGTGATAAAAAGGGTATGAGCATTGAAAGAGAGACCTTTTTATTACGTTTAGTCGCTAAAGAAATGGCGATGAAACCCTAAAATAAGTCATGATACCGCCTAATCGACAATGTTGTTGGCTTAGTAGGTATGACAAGCCTTGTTTCTGGTCTTGTCTGTGAGTGTATTCGGTATACACTAGCGCGAAATATTGAATGAGAAATGATCATGAGTCAAAGTGTTGACGACCAACAAGAAGTGGAAATTGAAGCGATTGGTGTAGAAGTTGATAATCAGCCGATTGAATTATATAAGGTGCTCAAGCTGGCTAATGCAGTTAGCGGGGGGGGAGAAGCGAAGCATGTCATCGCTGAAGGCTACGTTGTCGTTAACGGTGAGCTAGAAGCTCGTAAACGTCGTAAATTGTACGATGGAGACTTGATTGAGTTCAATCAAGAATATTATCTAGTGATTTGTGATGCGCCGGTGACAGAGCCGATTGAACGCCCATTAAGTGCAGAAAAAGCACCAACCAAGAAAAAATCAGCCTCCTCGGCCCCTAAAGCAAAAAAATCACAATCTAAAATATCTCAAAGCTCAAGCCGCCAATCTAACCAGAAGAAGGCTAAAAGTAACAGTAAAAATAAGACAACTCATAAAGCGGCTGATGTGGTTACCGTTGATGAGCAACGTGACCACGAGAGCGGACGCAGTCGGATCCGCTTTTTTTAGTGCGATGTGGCAAGGGAGCCAGCGGCTCCCTTGCATTATTTATCGCCAATCATCATCAATAAACGTTCTTCCTTCGAGTGCGTAAGGATCTTCATCGAAAGGGTGTTCCATTTTGCCTCGAAGTTGCTCTAACTGTTTTTCAAGGTGGTTGACGGTTTGAAAATCACCTTCTGAACACGCAACGTAAATTTGTTGCTCTAAAGCATCGATGTTATCTCTAATGTTCATCTCACACCTCCGGTTATCTACGTGAGTTGGGAGTTACTGGCCATTCATGGTTAGTATATACCCTGTTTGGTGAATGTGCAGAGATGGTAACATTCATTATCTGAGGTATAAGTAAAAAATGAAAGGCACTGTTATTGATTTCAATCAGTTCGACCGCACTGGGCTTATTTCCGGTGAGGATGGTAACCGATATCCATTGACTATATACGAGTGGAAAGGCGAACAGGGGCCAAAAATTGGTCTTACGGTTGATTTTTTTGTTCAGGATGGTCAAGCCACCGCGATTTATCCGCTACCGAGCAGTAAGTCATCGAAGAAAATTGTTGCCGCTTTACTGGCATTTTTCTTCGGCTCGTTAGGGGTACATAAGTTCTATTTAGGGTATACCAAACAAGGATTGATCATGTTGTTTGCTTTTCTCTTAGGCTTTTTGTTACTGGGTATACCTTCGGCGATCATTGGCATTATCGCTTTTGTAGAGTTTCTTATTTACGTGACGAGATCCGATGAAGAGTTTGAGCAGACTTATATTTTGAGCCGTAAACCTTGGTTTTAGAGTATTTGGATAAATAAAAACGCGCTGCTTTTTAAAGCGGCGCGTTTGTTATAAGGAAGCGTTGAACCGTGAGATTAAGCAGTTTTCAACTCTAAAACCTCTGGACGAGTCACGGGTTTGGTCACTAAGGCCAGTACAATACACAGAGCCATCATTGCCGCTGAGATACTGTAAGCGAGCTGGTAACCACCACCATGTGTCATGGAATAGCCAACTACCGCCGCGCCAATTGCGCCACCGATGCCCCATGACGTATAGAGAACACCGTAGTTAGTGCCGTAATTTTTTAAGCCATAAAACTCAGCCGTGATCGATGGGAAGACAGCAAGTAACGTACCGTAACCGACAGCGGCGATCGCAGTACCGATAATCAGTGTCCATTCAGAGTCAAATTGAGCAAACAACATCATATTGGCTCCTTGCAGTAAAAAGGCAATCAGTAAAGTCTTTACGCCGCCGATTTTGTCTGACAATACACCCGCAGCAATGCGCCCACCTGAGTTGAAAATCGCTAAAATAGAGGCAAGATAAACGGCATTAGGTAAGCTTGCTTGTACGCTAGCGATATTGGTTATATTGCCAATGACCATTAAGCCAACCGATGCGGCTAGGGCATACATGATCCATAAAGCGTAAAATTGTGGGGTTCTTAGCATGGCTCGCCAAGTCATATCATTATTAGCAGACACTTTTTTGGCTTGTTGTCCCGCTTTTAATACAGGTTCAGCGGGTACATAGCCACTTGGCGGATTATTGATAGTGCATGCCAACGGCACGGCGATAACCAACACGCCGATACCGAGTAAAATGAAGCTAGTTTGAATACCATAATGAGTGATCAGCGTTGAGGTTAAAGGAGCAAGATAAATAGCGGCTAAACCAAAACCTGCGGCAATGAGTCCATTAACCATTCCCTTCTTTGAAGGGTGAAACCACTTCATCGCAGAAGGAGAAAGGCAAGCATAACCAAAGCCGATACCAGCACCAGTGATGATGCCAAAAGTAATATTAAGCATGGCTACGGAGGAAACGAATCCAGAAGCAATCATGCCTAAACCAGTTAGTGAGGTGCCAAGAATAAGAATATTACGTGGTCCCATTTTATCTTGTAGGACACCCGCGATCAGCAATGAAACTGAGAAAGCAATGGTTGCAAGGGCATAAGGGGAAGAGGCATCGGCTGCACTCCAGCCAAAATCATTAACGAGCGCTTTATTAAATACGCTCCAAGCATATAGGATGCCAAGACAAAGGTTGATACAAAAACCAGCTAGAAGAATACGTAGCGCTTTATCAATCTTGCTCATTAGTTGGGATACTCAAAGGTCAGTTCAGGAAAATGCCAACGGCATTAGTTAAAAATTAGTTTGCAATTATCAACACAAATCACAAAACGCGCGGATTATAACCAATATCGGTGTGATTGGAATCACTTTTCACATTTGATTGGTGAAAATTATTGATGCCGCTTGAGTAGAAGTGCGGACCATTGATTTGGGTGATGATATGGGAGTGGTGAGACGAACAAGATCGACATTATGGGAGGTAAAAATGCCTATCATTTGGCCTGGTAAGATTAAAACTTAACCCATTGATATTGGTTTGTTTATTTTACAAGCAAACAAACAGAAATTATTAAAAAAGGCTTTTCTTTTCTCATAACTATGGCAATATACACCCCGTAAGCAAGCCAGACCAAACAAAGCGTGCGTCGTATAATGGCTATTACCTCAGCCTTCCAAGCTGATGATGCGGGTTCGATTCCCGCCGCACGCTCCAATCATAGTTAAAATCACCCAATAAAGCGCAAAATGCGCTGTTTTTTGTCTTTTATCCAGCAGATAGTCGCTTCCTTTATCATCACCGTTTTATTTACAAAGCAGTCCTTAGATTATTGTTGAAACTCATTGCATTTTCGTCGTAATGAAGAGTGTCTTTATCATACAAGTCTATTGTGACTTATTTCATTTCGCCTATTGCTGTGGTCGTAGCGTCGGGATAATTAAATGGAAAAGCTTCGATAGGAACGGGGCGAGAGAATAGATAGCCTTGGAAGTCTAAGCAGCCATAACTGGCGAGAGCGAGTCTTTGCTCTTGTGTTTCGACCCCTTCAGCAATAACTGATAAATTCATACTTTTCGCTAGTGAAACAATGGTACGAGCAATATCTGCATCATGAGTATTAGTTAATAAATCTCGCACAAAAGATTTATCTATTTTAAGTTGATCTAAAGGCAATCGTTTTAAGTAGTTGAGTGATGAGTAGCCGGTTCCAAAATCATCGAGGGAAAAGCTGACACCGTGCTTTTTCAGTTGCGACATTTTTGTGATGGTATCTTCAAGATCTTGATGAAGCATACTTTCTGTTAGTTCAAGTTTAAGACGATGGGGGTTTGTTCCATAACGTTTCAATGCATCTAGAACCTGTTGGACAAAACCAGTTTGATGAAATTGCTTGGCACTAATATTAATGGCTAAAACTAATGGTTCACTTAAGGGTGAGTTTTGCCATACAGCCAGTACTTGGCAAGCTTGATCCAATACCCATTCACCTAAGGGAAGAATTAATCCAGTTTCTTCAGCAATAGGAATAAACTCCATTGGTGAAATCGTTCCTTGCTTAGGATGTTGCCAGCGAATGAGGGCTTCAGCGCCAGTAAGCGTACCATCATGGGTGACTTGTGGCTGATAATACAAAGTAAATTCATTACGAGTTAAAGCATGGCGAATATCATTGGCCATCGCAGCATGCTCTAACACTTTGGCTTGCATTTCTGGATTAAAGAATCGATGCGTATTACGCCCCGCTCCTTTGGCTTGATACATGGCCAAGTCGGCGTGTTTGAGTAATTCATCAATGCCTTTATTCTCTCCGAGAAACAGAGTAACACCAATACTTAATGTGCTAAAATGTTCAATGTTATCAATGTAATAAGGTTTAGATAGTGTATCTAAGATCTTATTGCACAATGAGTCGGCGCGTTGAGATGCAATGTCTGAATTGGTATCCAATTGTTCAAGAATAATGACAAATTCATCACCACCGATTCGAGCTACGGTATCTGTTCTACGTACACAATCAAGCAATCGTTGGCTGACTAAGGTTAAAAATTTATCCCCAGTATCATGGCCGCGAGTATCATTCAGAGTTTTAAAATCATCTAAGTCTAAATATAAAATTGCACCATATTGTCTACTTCTTTGGCTATTGAGTCTGGCGGATTCTAAACGCTCCATTAATAACTGACGATTAGGTAAGCCAGTTAATTGGTCGTAGAAAGCCAATTGCTTTATTTTACTTTCGGCAGCGTTGCGTTGGGTAATATCAATTAACGTGATAACATAATTAATAATCTCATTATCGTTATCACTCATCACGGCGGTGATCATCGTCCATTGTAGATATTCTTCACCATTTTTTCGCTTATTTAATATTTCACCCTGCCATGAACCTTGGGTTTGTAATTGTAGTTCAAGATTGTCATAAAACTCTTGATTATGACGACCCGAACGAATGACTTTAATATGGTGACCTAGTACATCCTTCGCTTGATAACCAGTGATGTCAGTAAATGCTTGGTTAACTCTGAGGATATATTTTTTCTCATCGGTTACCACCATACCTTCGGCGGATTCAAATACGGTCGCAGCAATTTTTAGATTCTCTACCATATGCTGCATGGCCTCTCCGACTTGATTGTATTCATAGACCCCAGTAGGAGAGAATCGTACTCTTAGGCCCTGTTGAACGCCTTGGATATAGTTAGTCAATTGGCTTATCGCTCGACTATGACTCAAATGTAAAAGCCAAGCGGCAAAGGTCAGTAATAGTAAAAATCCGCCAGATAATAAGACGAAAGTTTGCCAATAATGTTCAGAAACAGAACGAAATCGTTGCTTATCAATCCCCATTTTTAAGCTTAAGGGATAGACTTTATTTTGAATGTTCAGAGGCGAATTTAATAGATATAGATTTTCGTAGACACGCATTTGTGATGAAGCTGCCTCTTCACTCGAACGTGTTGGAAGCGCGATACTTGGACTATATTGAATGAGTCTTGCCTGCTGATAATGAATAGACAGAGCATCTAAATCGGCCCGTTCAGCGAGCGTCTGGATAAAGCTACGGTTTTGTCCAATCGCCAAACCAATAAACATATAACCGCGTAATTGGATACTCGCTGGGTCAAAAATTGGAGTCGCTTTGAGTAAAGCAGTTAAATTTGGACTGTGTACTAATGTCCATTCACTCGTATAGTGTAATGGGGAGCGTAGGGAGGTTAATATCGGTGTAATATTGTATAAAGGAAGTCCCGCATCCATCAAAACGGTACCTGAAGAGTCGGTTAAAAAGAAGATATCAAGGTTGGCCCCTAATGCTGAATCTTGAAACATATAGATCATATCCTCAGCAATATTATTAAACTCAAAACTTTCACCAGTTAATGAGGTGAACACTTGATTAGACGCCGTCGTGTGTAAATAAACCTCTAATAAGTCTAGGCGATTTTCTATCAAACTTTGTACAGTTCTTTGTCGCTGTTCTAAACTGTTTTTAATTTCTGAATGTAAACTGATTTCTGCTGTACGGATTGAATAAAACATCGAAACGAGCAGAGCAAACAGACTCAGAAAACCAAAAAGCAAAGTAATTCGGGTAGTGAATTTGAGTTCCCACCTGTTTCTTTTGTTTTTTTTTCCTATCTCTGAGCTCGGTGACATTAATGTGTCTCTCCTCGAATCTTATTATTCTATGATTCTGATTAGTGTATTTCAATCAGTGTTATAAAAATGTTCATCGAGACTCTGAAATTAATTGCTTATATTCTTTTACTTGGGCGTTGAATAATTCAATTAATGCTGGTTCATCCATAAATATAATGGGCATTTTTATTGTCTCTTCTGTGACTTGTTTAAATCGAGCGTCTTGAATCGCTGATTGCAGCGCTTTACTTAAAATGTCAACTTGGTCGTCAGGGGTATTCGCTGGCACGGCAATCACACGGATCGCATGCATACTGACGTCATAACCCAGTTCTCTTAAATTGGGTACCTCTGGATAATGAACCAGTCTCTCATCGGCTAAACTTGCCAGCACACGCATCAGTCCTGAGTCAGTATAAGCGCTGTGTGTACCGCCACTAAAGGCAAGGTCGGCATCCCCAGAAAGAATTAATGGCGCCATACCCGCCCCTCCGGTGGTGGGCATAACACGTAATATAATACCCTCCCGTCGCATGATTCGATTGATTACGAATCGATCTTGAATATTTTGCGACGCATAAACTAAGCCGGGATTAGCTTTGGCATAAGTAATAAACTCAGCCCACGTAGCAAATGGAGTATTGGGGCCGGTGACTAAAGCAATTTGATCCAGAGTAATGCCTGCTACATATCGAAAACTGGTGAGTTGGTAAGAAGCCGGTGTCGCTAACGGTGCAAATGTATAAGGCAGAGAAAGACCAAATTGAAAGGTGTAGCCCTGATCGCGGCTATTGGCCAACATTGCAGCAGCAGAAGCACCGCCCGCGCCAGGGTGATAAATGATATTCACTGGTTGGCCGAGTTTTTCGGAAAGTACTTTCGCAAGGACTTGGCCTTGAATATCCGTACTTCCTCCAGGATTAAAACCGATCAACATAGTCAGTGGCTGACTAGGAAAATTAGATTGAGTGAACGCAGGTAGTGTGAATACCGATAGCAATAATAACCATAATAACTGAGTTAATCGTTTGGTTTGTCTCATTATCATGCTACCTATCTGGTTGAATTATTCTAAGTTTAGGAGTGGTTTATGGTTCTGTCTATGGCAAGCGATGATGATAAATAACCAATGACTCACCCAGTCGGCTAATTTTGCTGTATGGCATGCTAACGTTGTTTGGTGATGGTTTAACTTACTCTATCTAATGAGGAAGGCCAATACATTTTCCAGTACCCGCAAATAACCCAAGCGACCAACCCCGTCGCGACAAGCAGTTCAAATAAACCAAATAAATGTAACCAATACCAGTGTGGATAAGACTCTGAAAAATAATCGGTTAAACGGTGCATAGCAATAGCGCTGATCACCGAAGGAAAGGTAAGTGCCGCAATGGATGGTTGAAAGGCTAAGCGCAATAGTCTGAAATAACAGAGATAAATTAACAGGGTCATGGTAATAGCGATTCCTGCTAAGGCTCCCGTGAGGATGGGGTCGGGAGTTGCAAAATTGACCAGATAGGTGGCGAGAGTGAGGTTAATGGGTGCAGCCATAATCGCTAAGGTTGGCCGCGCGCGTCTGGGCAGCATGCCTTCAAAGACTAAGCGATAGAGCACGACGGGTAACATCACAAAATAGATAGCAATACAGAGACTAACCAGCGTTTCAGAGAAAACAGTATGACCAAACTGTGTCCCAGCAAGAGAGCTGCTGATCAGCCCTACTGGATAGAGAAACCAACTGGGGACAATATTGGATATTTTAAAATTCAGCAGTTGAAAACGGAAAAATAGCACCATCATGGTGATGTGTAGCAATAGAGCGAGAGCCCAGATCGGATAGGCAACAGATGGAGAAATGACCGCTAAATAATCACATAAAATCAGCAACGCCATACTCATCGGAGCCATTAAACTGCCATGTAAAGGATGGCGGAGATCATTAATAAATGAAGAATAACTAGTGAGATATTTAGCTAAAACGGGCAGTAATAATAAACTACCAAACAGCGCAAAATAAGGATGGAAAAGAGAGCCCCAAGTGGGTGAGTAAAGTGTCCATGCTTGGCCTAAGCCGATAACGCCCAAGGCTAGAGCGGCTTGCGAAGCCGGTACGCTTTGTACGTGTAGTAATCTTTTCCAGTGCAATGTTCACTCCATTGAAACGCATAACCAACCATAAAAACAGCGGCGATTCTAGCAAGTTTATGCGTTACATGGGTAATCAATCACGGGATAAGAGTCACAAAATGATCACATTTGCCGATATTAGCTTTTGGGCAGCTCTTGTTGGCGCAGTTTTTCTTTTTTTATCGTTCTATGTAGAAGTTGACTATAAATAGGTTTACCACCTAAAAGCTGAGCAAAAATGACTGCACCGAGACTGGTAATGATCAAAGGTAAGATTAAATAATAATTATTAGTCATTTCAATCACTAATAAAATACCAGTGATCGGTGCTCTAACCGTAGCAGCAAACAGTGCTCCCATGCCTGCGATTGCAAACATTCCGGGTTCGATATTGAGTTCTGGAAACCAGCTTTGAACGATTAAACCAAAGGCGTAGCCAAACAGTGTCCCTAATGCCAACATGGGAGCAAAAATGCCACCGGGAGCGCCAGAGCCAAAGCAGAGTAGGGTGGTTATGATTCTCCCTAAAAATAATAACAGTAATACGCCAGTGGTATATTCTCCCATAGCCACTGAAGGGATTAAGCTAATTCCTCCTCCGGTTAGGTCTGGGATATAGAGGAGAGTTAACCCAAAGCAACCGCCAAGTAATGACCCTGTGAGTAGATAACGATGGCGGATATTATGATGAAGGCGTATAAAAGCGTCTTGACTAAGGGTGATCAGCCGATTGAACGCGACTCCAAAAAGGCCAAATAATGCGCCAAGCAATAGGAAAAAACCGAGTGCAGAAAGTTCAGGGGCCGAATATTGCGGCAAAGTGATGACCGCTTGTTGGCCATTAATGACTCGGTACACAATATTGGCTGACACGGCTGCAATGATCACACTACGTACGGAAATGAAACTGTAGCGAAATTGTGGGCGCATTTCTTCCAAAACAAACATAATACCCGCAAGAGGGGCATTAAACGCAGCGGCAAGACCGCCAGCAGCGCCAGCGGCAAGCAAAGAGTGTCGAGTATCATCGTTTTTTACTCGAAAAACATCAGATACCATTCGACCAACGGCACCGCCCATTTGTACGGTTGGACCTTCTCTTCCCAAAACCATACCTGAGCCAAGCGCGCCCATACCGCCGATAAATTTAACCGGTAAAACGCGCCACCAGCGAACTGGGCGAATGTTATCCATTGCCCCTTCAATTTCTGGTATACCAGAGCCTGCGGCTTCAGGTGCGAATCGATGAACGAGGTAGTAGCCGATTAAGGCTAGACCTGCACTGATCAAAAAAGCGGCTAACCAAAGCGGAACTTGCGAAGTAATCGAACCCACTAACCATTCGGTGCGAGACTCTGATACGAAATGCACGGCAAGTTCGAAATAAGTAGCGATCAGGCCTGCTAATATTCCGACTATCATCGATAAAAATAGGATGGGTAATGAAAGCTTATCGTTGGCAAGAAATTGGCTAAAGTTATCTTTAGGTATTTTATGGAGCAATCGATGAGAGAATTTCTCGCGGATAAGCATGTATACAATAGCCTTATAATGTGTGACAAAATGTAAATTATACTTGGCGAATCTTTTAACTATAGTTTTAAAAATGAAATATTGAATTGGAAAAATAGCTCTTGTGTTATAGGTAATAATGATTTTTGGGATAAGATCGCAAAGTCGTATTTAAACTCAAAAATAGCTAAGAAAAAAATGGTGTTTTTCTAAAAATGAGCGATAGTTAAGGCGTAAGGCAAACAGAGTATTTCAACAGGAGGAAACGCAAGCCTTACCTACAATTTGGATGGATTCAACCTACAATTCAGATAGCCTCGATTATGATCAGGTTGCAACTATAGCCTTCCTGATTCGCACAACTCACGATTGAGTTCCGAGGATTAAGGCGCGCTCATACAGTGCGCCTTTTACTATTCAAGCGCTTGTCTTCGGCTCGTTTCAGTCTACACCTCTTTGTTTTTTGTATATACTCCGCGAAAAGGAGTACCACGATGACAAAAAAAGTCCCGACTAATATTATTACTGGCTTTCTTGGCGTAGGTAAAACGACCACGATTTTAAACTTATTGAAGCATAAACCGGCGGATGAAAAGTGGGCGGTGTTGGTGAATGAGTTTGGTGAAATTGGTATTGATGGCGCGATGATGTCTGAACAAGGGGCATTCATTAAAGAAGTCCCGGGTGGGTGTATGTGCTGTACGGCGGGTGTACCTATGTCAGTGGGGATTAATACCCTATTAAGACAGAAGCCCGATCGTTTATTGATCGAACCGACAGGCTTAGGGCACCCCAAGCAAGTTATCGCCACTTTAACTTCTGCCCAATATCAGCCTTATGTTGACCTCAAAGCGACCATTGCATTAGTTGATCCGTGTCATTTAAGTAATGATAAATATTTGACGAATCAAAATTTTAATGATCAATTAGCCAGTGCTGATGTGATTGTTGCCAATAAAGTTGATCAAGCAACGCCAACAGATATTGAGATTTTCCAGACTTGGTTCGCCAGACAGCAACCAGCGAAAGCGGCTTATCAGTTAGTCAGTCAGGGCAATTTACCGCTCTCGATGCTTGATATAGAACGTAGTGCGGAAAGTGCATCAAGCCATATCGAAGCTCATCACCATCATCATGCGCAATTAGAGCCACAGTTTGCTTTAGCACCGGGACAAGCATTCCTACGTAAAGAAAATCGTGGTCAAGGCTACTACAGTTGTGGCTGGCTATTCGGTGCGGAGTATCTATTTGATTTTGATGAGTTATTTTCAATGCTTAGTGCCCTAACCTCTGAACGAGTGAAAGGGGTGCTGAATACGAGTAAAGGTTGTTATGCTTTTAATGCCAATAACGGGGTGTTATCGGTTAACGAGTTAACCCTACAAGGCTTTGAATCTCGTTTAGAAGTCATTGATTCACAATTGATGCCGTGGGATCAATTGGAGTCAATTTTATTGACCTTAGCCAACATCAAATGATGATTGATTCAGAAAGATAAGAAGACCGTTTCTCAGCCTTCTTATCTTCTCTCTAAAGGGGGAGTTTAAGCGTCATTCGCTTTGATCGCAGGCTTATCCGATAACACTTTACCATCCTTAATAGTAATGATCCGCCGAGTGCGCTGCGCCAGTGCCACATCATGAGTGACAATAATCAGCGTTCGTCCCGCTTGATGGAGCTGATTGAACAAGGCTTCGATTTCAGCGCCTGATGTTGAATCCAGCGCTCCTGTTGGTTCATCGGCCAAAATGATTTGTGGGTCATTAACCAGTGCTCGAGCAATAGCCACTCGCTGTTTTTGACCGCCAGAAAGTTGATTGGGTTTATGATAGAGGCGATCACCCAAACCAACACTCTCTAATAAATACTCTGCCCGTTGACGCCTTTCTTTCAACTTTGTTCCGCTATATACCAGTGGCAGAGCGACATTATCAATCGCATTTGCATAATCGAGTAAATTAAAGCTTTGAAAAACAAAACCAATTTTTTGATTTCTTATCTTGGCTAATTGGTGATTGCTTAACGATGATACTGGTTTGTCTTCGAGTATATAGTTACCACTGGTGGGGGTGTCCAAACAGCCAAGAACATTCATTAAGGTCGATTTGCCTGAGCCAGATGGACCAAGAATAGCAAGGTATTCCCCTTTATTGATATTCAGTGAGACATTATCCAGCGCTTTGACGTGTTCTTCACCACTTCGATAATGCTTACAGATATTGGAGAGTTGCACGAGAGGAGATTGATCATTCACTTTGTAATGCCTCTAATGGAGTGATATTTGCTGCGCGATTAGCTGGAAACCAAGCCGCAATGACGCCGATGATAATTAATGCTGCCATAACCAAAAGCAGAATTGGCCATGATAGTTCTGGTTGAGGTTTACCCAACTGATCATAAAGAAAGTTACCTTGTAGTGGTAATTGTTGAATGAGACGGATCAGTGCGTAGCTAAAACTCAATCCAACGATTCCCCCCATAGCCATCGTTAGGATGGATTGCACTAAATAATGCAGACGAATATTGGTGCTGGTAGCGCCAACCGCCATTCTGACACCGATATCTCGCGTAGCGCGTTTGACGGTTGCATACATTACATTGGCAATCCCAATCCCTGCAACGCTTAAAGTCACAAGACCAATCACCCCTAAAAAGCTTTGCAGACCGAGTAAAAAGCGTTGCATGGTTTTTTGTCGGAGTAGCATGTCTTGGGTTTGAATTAACTGCTCATCACTGGGATCGGCAGAATATTTTCTGGCTAACACTTGTTTAATCACTTGAGCTAATTGTTCGCGATCAGCTTGTGCTGTGGGTTTGACATTAATCGCCGTAATCGCTTGATTGGGATAAAAACGTTGCCAAGTACTTAAAGGAACAAATAACGAATAATCAATGGGTAAGCCATCTTCTACTAGTGAGCTATTGGTTTTAATGACCCCAATTACTGTGAAATCTTCATCACCGACCTTAACGATTTTACCGACGGGATTGATGGTTAACACGGGCGATTGCAGGAAATCCTCATCGCTGTCTTGATTAAACAACTGACTTGCAGTGGTATAACCCAACACGATGACTTTACGCTGTTGCTGGTTATCTAATTGATTAAACCAGCGACCGCCGGGCATCATTTCTATCCCTGTCAATTGAGCATAATCAGGACTAACGGCATAGGGCGTTCGCCAACTGCTGTTTTCTTGGTAACTGACGGTTTTCTCCCACACAGCACTGACTTCTGCTTGTTGTACATTGGGCAATGCACGGATTACATCGACATCTTGAGCTTGTAAAGTCACGGCTTGACCACTAAAGAATCGCCCACTATTGATAGTGGCGTAGCCGGGAGTGATGTAAATCAGTTGACCATTACCGCTTTGCGAGGCGCGGGTTAACCCTTGTTTTAGCCCTTCGCCGCTGGCTAACATGATGCTAATGCACAAGGTCCCCCAAGCGACGGCAAGTATCGTGAGCAAAAGACGCTGTTTTTCTGCCAGCATTTCTTGAACAATTTGTCTGATTGGCAGCATGCTATCCTCTCGCACTTAAAGCTAACACTGGCGTTAAATGGGCGGCACGGCGCGCTGGAAAATAAGCGGCACATAACGCGAGGCAAGTGGTTATCAAGAGCGAACCAATGATCGATGCGCTGGTGATGATCGGCGTACCTAGCCATTCAGGCAAACCCAATTGATTGAGCGTTGCAATGGTTAAATACGAGAGGCCAATACCAAATGTACAGCCAAGAGCAACCAATAACGTGCCTTCGAGTATAAATTGCCAGAGGATAGTGTTTGGGGTTGCCCCGACCGCCAGTCTCACACCTATTTCTCGCGTTCGTTCTGTCACCGATAAAAACATAATATTCGCCACGCCTAACGCGCCAACGGCAAGTGTTATCATGCCACTCGCACCTAAAAACAGTTGAATACCGCGAAATAGCGCATTGATAAATTGAGCACCACTACTGAAGTCTGGTAAATAAACCGCTTCGCTATCTGTCGGATCATAGTGTTGCTGCTTGGCAAAAAACGTTTGTATGGTGTGACGTAAAGCCAGTCCTGGGATATCTGCTTTAGGTTTTACCAATAAAGAATAGGGTTTACTTTGCCATAAATCGGTAAAGGTAGTGCTAGGGATCATCAATTGATTACTTTCATTATTTAATGATACACCGCCTTCTTTTTGCTCAGTGATACCAATAATAAAAAAGGGTACGCCATTGACCTTAACGCTATCGCCGAGCGCCAATTGACCGACTTGGGCTAATTGCCAACCGATGATCGCTACTCTCGCATGATTGAGTACATCATTAGGGGTTATCGCACGCGACGCCGGACGTAAGGTTAGACTTTGTAAAGCAAAATAATGCTGATCAACCCCAGCGACATAACCTGGTAGTGAGCGCCCTTGAGCGTTGGTGACGTTGGCATCCCATTTTCCGTACATCACCGATAGTTGCTCTATCGCTGATTGTCTGGCTAACGCGTGCATTTGCTCCTCGGAGATCCGGATAGGTCGTTTCGCCGGTAGCCCTTGCCATGGTTTAGTCGTTTGACTAGGAAAAGCCATCTGAGTATCACTCATCAGTAACGCAAAGGATTGAGTATTCACTCGATAAAACCCTTCACCTAAAGCGACTAAAACCAGTACCGACAGCATTCCCCAGACAATGGCAATAATGGCTAATGTGCTGCGCAAGCGGTGTGCCAACAAAGTTTGGGCAACTTGTAAAAATAGGCTGTTCATTACTGCAGTGCTCGTGCGATTAACGCGATACTTTCATCATCTAATTTGCCAACGGTTTTTAGCAAGGCAATGCGATGACGCCAGTAGTCGTATAAACGAGTTTGTAAGGTATGTTTACTATTAAACAGTGCATTATGAGCAGTGATAACCTCAGAAGCTTCGGTCATCCCGGCGTTATACACCGCTTGCTTACTTTCTAACGCGGTTTGTCGCGCCAACACTTGTTGCTGGGCAATTTCAATCCGTTGCCATTCCAATTGCAGTTGATGAAAGCGAGTTTGAATTTCTTGTTGAATATCAATCTCAACTTTTCTCACCGCTTGCTTGTTGTTTAAGATAGTGAGTTGAGCGCGATCCACACTAGAACGTGTCGCCCCATTTAAATCGATAGGCACGCTGAGCGTCAGCCCTGCATTCAAATCACCATCACGACCTTGATCAGTACTTTGATAGGACACGCTACCTGATAACGTCGGGTAATATTTGGCTTTAGCGGCGTCATGCGCAAATTGAGCCGCAGTTAACTCTTGTATGCTGGCTAACAAGGTCGGACTGTTGTCTTTGGCAAGCTTAATCCATTGTTGTTCAGTCGCAAAAGGCAAAGTGGGTTGCTCTGATACCTGCGTATTGATTTCATTGATTTTATCAACTGGCTGATTAATGAGCGCCGTTAACGCATATTGTTTGCTAGCAAGAGCCGATTGTGCGGCGAGTAAAGCAGCTTGCTCATCAACATGATTGGCGCGCATATCTTCTAACTCTGTGGCGCGAATTTTACCGGCCAGATAGCGCTGCTCAGTGATCTGCAGTAATTGTCCACCTTCATGCCATTTTTCTTGAGCAAGATTCAAATCGCCTTGAGCGCTTGCCACATCAAGATAAGCGGTCAGTAAACGGGCAGCAAGGTTATTGTATTCCGCTTTTGCCCGCAGTTGCGTAGCGACATAGTGAGCTTGAGACTGATCAAGCGCAGACCAAGCAGAGCTATCCCAAAGGGTTTGACTTAATGTGGCGCCATAACCTCTTTGGTTGTCACCATCTTGGTTCCAACTGGTTTGCGCCGTGATATTCAGCGATGGGCGTAATACGCTAGTGGCTGTGGCGACGTCAGTTTGACTAATTTGCGATTGGATTTGTGCCTGCATGTAGGTTGGATCAGCGGTTTTTGCCGCTTGCCAAGCTTGTTCTAACGTAATAGCAAAAGCGGGTTGACTGATCGCAAGTGCTAATAATCCATAACGGGTAAAATTGATCAAGGCATTAGTTGGCATAAGAATGACCCAGCATACTGTTATCAACAATGGTTTGTTGGTTTTCAAGTCCAGATATAATTTGCACATTGATGCCATCGGATAACCCTAATGTTACTGGCTGTGCGGTGAATCCATGTTCTGAATCATCAGCAATTAATACTTCGGCTTGATTACCTTGAAAACGTAATGCACGTTCGGGGATCGTCACGACATCGTCGACTTTCTCTAAGATGATATGAGCGGTGGCTGAAAAACCGGAGCGAAGGGTAATTGTATCAGGAAAGCTCAGTTGGCTAATCTCGACTTCAAAACCATTATCAAACCCTGTGCTATTGGCCGAGCTAGGGTTATTAAGCTTTTCCGATTGCACGGCGACTTTACTTAATACGCCATCGATATTAATGGTTGGAAAGGGTGCAAGTACGACCGTAACTGGCATACCAACGGCTAATTGCGCGGCATCGTGTTCGCTGACACTGCCTTTAAAAATCATGTTGTTCATATCGGCGATGGTCATCAATTCGGTCGCAGCTTGGCTGGAGGCGGTAGAGATGATTGGCTCACCCACTTCAACTTTTAAATTTAAAATAGTGCCATCAATGGGAGCGGTTAGGGTTGAAGTTAATTTTGCGTCGCCAATCGAGGCTTCACCGCTACGAATTAATTCCAAGTTTTGACGTTTTTGCACCACATCAGCTAATTTTGACTTCAGATCCGCTTGAGCTTGGACATAGTCGCCGTAGTTTTTAGGAATAATATTTTGTTGTACCAGCCGTTCTAAATTGGCAACGTTTTGTTTTGCTGATTCTAAGCTGGCTTCACTTTGCATTAACATGGTGGTTGCTTCGGTGAGTGCTTGCGGAGTTGGGTTAGGGTTAATTTTAATTAATGGCGTACCTGCAGTAACGTGTTCACCGACCTGGTGGAAAACCTCGCCAACGATACCTTCAATTTGCGATTTGACGGAAACCGAGTGAGCAGGAACGATTTTTCCTACCGCGACGGCTTGTTTTTCAATTTGACCTAATTGTGCCGTGAGGGTTGGCAGTGAAGCTTTGGGCTGAGAAAAATGTGAGTTAACCCAATAACCACTGCCGATTAATACGATGCCGACTGCAATCCAGCGTTTTTTCATGTTAGGTTCCGTAAGTGAGATAAGATCATGAACGTATGATGGTAAATTGATGATTAGGTTCCGCAGATAATCATCAGACAGTGCTTTGTGAAAGCTATCTGTGGGTCTTAATTCGCCAGATAGCCTAACTGACCATAACCTCGTTTGTCACTTAGTGATGTGTCTTGAAATGTACGTTTGTGTATTGCTAAACACAGGAAGTGAGTGAATCAAAGCCTTAGACGATTAAGCGAGGGAGATAAAAAAAGCCACAACCTTAAGTGACGTTGTGACTTTTTGTGCGAGAGATTTTGCGTTGTGCTCTACTCGCTAGCGTTTATTGCGTAAATAGCGTTTACGACGCTCTTCTTTTATTTTCGCTTTTTCTTCCGCTTTGCGGATTTCTTCTTGTTCGACTTCGATTAATTCATTTGGGATCATCTCTGGGTGTTCTAAGGTAATTTGCCCAAGTACCCCTTGACGAAGTTCATGTAGAAGAATTTCCGATGCTTTATGCAAATCTACTCGTCCACCAGCGCGCAGCGCGCCTCGTTTTTGGCCGATTGCTTCCATCCATTCCACATCAGATTGCGGCGTGCCATCAACTTGATAACGTGCGGTGAGTTTGTCGGCATAATGTTTGGCGAGATACTCGACTGTGTAAAACGCGACATCTTCGTACTCCATTGCGGTATCTTTAATGGCACCTGTCGCGGCAAGGCGAAACCCACTGTGAGGGTTTTCAACTTTCGGCCATAAAATACCGGGAGTATCAGATAGCACGATACCATTTTGTAAATTGATCCGTTGTTGACGACGTGTTACCGCCGGTTGGTTACCGGTTTGGGCAATCGCTCGACCAGCCAACGTATTGATGATGGTAGACTTACCCACGTTAGGGATCCCCATGATCATGGTGCGGACATTTTTACCCACTTCTTCACGATGGGGAACGAGTTTGCGACACAAATCGAGAATTCGATGCACTTCTTGTGGATTCGCCGTGGTGATGGCCATGGCTTTCACCCCTTGTTCTTGCTCTAAATGAGCAATCCACAACTCGGTCATTTCAGGATCCGCTAAATCACGCTTATTCAGCACCTTAACGCAAGGTTTGTCGCCGCGAAGTTGAGAAATGAGCGGGTTTTCACTGCTATAAGGAATACGCGCATCGAGCACTTCGATAATCACATCAATTTGCGGAATTGCTTCTTCAATCTCTTTACGAGCCTTGTGCATGTGGCCCGGAAACCATTGAATTTTATTATTAACCATTTGAGTTTGTAGCCTTTCGTTTTTTGGTTTTAGCTGGTGGGGTATCAGGTGGGCATCAAAACAATCGATGAGTTTGATTGGGTCGCCATACTAACCATAATGACAGCAGCTCTTATGTTGAGTATTTTAGCATTTTTATCATAGCGCGGGAATCTACATATGATGAGGTTTGGTTTAGCTCATTAGTGAAGATGAAAAGTGAAGCAATTAATCGGTTGTGAGTAATGAAAAAGTTCACAGGAAAATGAGAATGATGAATTGATAAGCATTGAGCCCAACGAGAGCGTTGAGCTCAATGGCAAAGGATTAAGGAAGCTGAGTAACAAAGGTGCCTTGAGGGGTAACTGGTAAATATTTTTGATAGAAATCCAAATAGGCTTGCTCGGGATTGAGATCAGTGAAGACATCAGGGTAGAGCGCCTTAGCATAAAACTGAATCATTGCGCCGTCCATAATGGTTCGACATGCACCATGATAGGCGGCATACATCCGGTTGTTTTTTACTGCATTAATGGAAGACCAACCCAGCCGTTGTTTAAAGCCCGCTAGCCGTTGTTTTGCCGTTTCTTCGGCGACGTCTTGCCCTATGAGCATTGCATTGCTGGCAGTGCCGGATTCATACCCTGTAATAACAATCACATCGGGATTGCTGGCAATAATTTGTTCAGGGTTAAGTTTTCCCCACCATTCGACATAAGGGGCTGAAATATTATCGCCACCCGCCATGGTTGAGATAGCTCCCCACATATTTTTACCAAAGGTGTAGCCCACTTCATTTACCCCGCTTGCACCATATTCGGTATAGATTTTTGGTTGAGGTTTATTTGCCGCAGCCAGTCGTTGAGTTATCTTCTCGACACTTTCCTGATATTCATTCGCAATAGCTTCAGCCCGTTTTTCTTGTCCTGTGATGATGCCAATCAGTTGGGTGCTTTTTACATGCCGTTCTACCGTTTGAGCATTATAATCGACAACCACAATCGGAATCCCCATTGCTTCAAGGCGAGAGACTTCCGTGCTTAAGGCTTTATATTGCCAATCGGCTAATAGGATGAGGTCAGGGTTTAGGCTGATCACTTTTTCTATCGAAAATGAATTGGTATCTACTCGGCCAATTTCAGGGATATCATCCAGTGAGGGACGATGCTTAACATACATCTCCCAGTTGGCTGGCCGAGCTTGCCAGATGTATTTTGACATACCAACGACGTTGTCATAGGCCGCTTCTGTACCAATAGCCATATAGTCTTCAGGGTAAAAACCAACAATAACGCGTTGAGCGGGAGCGTTAAAGGTAACTTGCCTTTCTAATACATCAGTAACGGTAGTCACTGCTGAGAGAGCTGTGGTGCTAAAAGCCAGTGAAGCCATGATCAGGAATTTTTTGTACATACGATAAACTCTTCATTTGCTATTAAATGCATATTTGGCGCTGGAATGCGTCGGACTATTGACATGATTATAAGAATAAACTAAATAATTATGCAAATAGTTATTATTTAGATACTCAATGTGTGGTAATTATTATTTATTGAATGGTATTATTCACAGCCAAGGTCGCATAATGTGCGCTGATTCAATGCTAGTACGAGTCACGCATATACAGGCGTGTTCGAGAAAATAAGAATGAAAAGAAAGGCTTTGCTCACCTCTTTTATCATTATCCCAGTATCAGGTTTGATCACTGCAAAACCAAAAGTGCTCGATAGTGTTGTCTGGTTGTCATTGAATTTTTTCTCAACGAGTTGTTTTTGGCTACGAAAAACTGGATTAATAAAAAATGATCTCTGATACATTACAAGATGCTGTTATGACACAGCGAGAAAGTGAACGTCGCCGTAGTTGGATGTTATTTGGCTTCGGTTTATTGCTGATTGCTTCCTTTATTCTAGATATTATGACTGGTCCCTCGATGATCGATGTGACCTCGGTACTGCATGCATTATTAGAATGGATCGGGCTTCCTTTTCAGGTTGATGCTTCGACACAAGTGATTGTCAAAAATTTACGATTGCCTATTGCATTAATGGCTATCTTCGTCGGTGGATCGCTTGGGGTCGGCGGTGCAGAAATGCAAACGTTGTTGAATAATTCAATGGCGAGCCCTTATACGTTGGGAATGGCTGCCGCAGCTGGATTTGGTGCCGCTTTGGTACTTTATGTTGGTTCGCTAGGCATAGAGAACCATTTTGCGGTTCCCTTAGGCGCTTTTGTGTGTTGTATGCTTTCTGCTTGCTTTCTCTTTGCTCTTGCATCTGTACGTCATATTGGGTCTGGGCAGTTGATTTTGGCAGGCATAGCTTTGCTGTTTTTATTTCAATCTTTACTCTCATTAGTGCAGTTCATCTCTTCACCGGAGCTAAGCCAGCAAATTTTGTTTTGGTTGTTTGGCAGCTTATCGAAAGCAACGTGGAATAACTTGATGATCACCGCTGTCGTGGTCAGTTTGAGTGTTGTACTGTTACTAAAAGATGCTTGGAAGTTAACGGCACTGCGTTTAGGGGAAGAGCGGGCAAAAAGCCTCGGAGTGAATATTGTTCGGCTCAGGTTAAAAACATTATTTCTCGTTGCACTGATGACGGCAACGGTGACCAGCTTCGTGGGTATTATTGGGTTTATTGGTATTGTCGCTCCCAATATCGCTAAGATTTTGGTCGGTGAGGATCAACGTTTCTTTCTTCCCTTATCCTTTTTAATCGGCGCATTTTTACTCTCTACCGCCTCTGTTTTATCGAAAGTAATTGTTCCAGGAGCGCTGTTCCCAATTGGTATTGTGACCGCCATTGTTGGAGTGCCCTTTTTCTTTTGGCTCATTATTGGCAAGGCGCGTTAATATGTTACAAGTTAACAATCTTCATGTTCGATTTGGTGATTTAGTCTTGGCGGATGGGGTGAGTTTTTCATTACAACCGGGTCAAGTAACGGCAATTCTTGGTCCCAACGGTACAGGAAAAAGTACCTTACTCAAAACCTTGTTTGGTGATATACGATGGCAAGAAGGCGAAATTCGCTTCCATCAACAAATACTCAATAAGCAGCATCTTGTGCAATGGCGTCAACAGTTTGGTTACATGCCACAAGATATTCATCTTGATGTCAACTTGTCGGTGATTGAAGTGATTTTGCTTGGGCGTTTGGATGCCTTGAGTATGCGCATTGATGATAGGGTGTTGAATGATGGCCTGTCGATCCTTTCTCGTTTAGGTTTACGTCATTTGGCGCATCGAGATGTCAGAACCTTAAGTGGAGGGCAGTGCCAGATGATTTTATTTGCTCAAGCATTGATGCGCAGCCCTTCCATCTTAATGCTGGATGAACCTGTTAGTGCGCTCGATTTGCACCATCAACATGTGTTGCTTGAGCATTTGGTTGAGCAAACTCGCCAGCATCAATACACTACGATTATGGTGTTGCATGATCTTAATCTTGCCGCGCAATATGCGGATAATCTTTTGGTGATGAAACAAGGGCAGTTGTTAGCCCAAGGGAAACCGCAAGATCTCTTGACTTCCGAATTGATATATCAACTGTATCAGGTGGATGCAGATGTACTGATCGATGATAAAGGGATTCCTTTTGTTCGTACTCGACGTTCTGCATAGAAAGTTTTGATCTTCTGGTATTGTTGTGAGAATAAACCGATGAGGAGAGCCATCCTCATCGGTTTATTTAAATCATTCCGCTTTCATAAAAGGGGAAATGGATATTAATGATTTATTTTGGTAAAGCTCTGACTCATTGAACGGCTCTGTGAGCTCATAAAATAGAGACACCAGCCGAGAATAACAAGAGGTAGTAGAGGATCATAAATAGAGCCAGCGGTCCCAAAAATAAGGTTCAGTGTCATGATTAACGTACCGCCAATCGCCCAAGCAAGGGTGGTTGGAATGGTCCAAATCACCAATTGTTTGCGAACTTCTGTCACTCCCATTAGACGGTTGACAATATGGAATAGGCTGTCATTAAAATAGCCCGCGAATAGACTGCCCATTGTTGCAGCGGAAGCGGCAAAAAGCATGTTCACATCTTGAATCTCGGCTAAAACTGGCGCAGAAATGGATGCCGCGGTAATCATTGAAACCGTCCCACTGCCCTGAATAACTCGCACTAATGTTGCGATAATAAACGGGATCATGATTGGTGAGATGGGTAATGAGGCGACTTGGTTAGCAATTTCAGCCCCAGCGCCTGACTCGCGTAGTACGTTGCCCAGAGCACCGCCAGCACCAGTAACGAGAAGGATGATCCCTGATGTTGAAATGCCTTGTTCCAGCTTCGCAGTTGTCTCTGCTTTGTCTAGGTATGGCGTCAAAGTGTATACCGCCAGTAATGTACTGATCGATAGCGCAATGATCGGGTGACCAAGGAATTGAATAGCCTGGCCGAAAAAGCTGGTGCTAAATCCCGTTAATCCGAGTTGTTTCTCTGCCAGCTGTGTCAGCGAATTTGCTAGGATCAGTAAAATCGGTACCACGATAGGCATGATTGATTTAGTCAAAGAGGGTAATGCTTTTGCTGACTTTGACGCCATATAGTCCGCGTGAACTTTTTTCTGTTCTTCTGGTGCTTTAGCCAACGTCACTGGTGTCGCGTATTCGGGGAAATGCTTCTCTAGCCAACGCGCATACATGACAATTCCGGCCACTGATGGTAAAGCGATGAGCAAACCAAAACCGAGCATCGAAGCGATATCTACACCAAAAATACTTGCTACTCCCAACGGTCCAGGTGTTGGTGGGATACAGTGGTGAGCCACGACAAGACCACCTGCTAGTGCGACCGTAAGAGTGAGAATCGAACGTTGAGAAGTCTTAGCCAAAGACTTAGCAATTGGATAAAGGATGATTAAGGCACTATCGACAAAGACGGGAATACTGACAATGTATCCGGTGATCGCTAATGCCAGTTCTTCCTTTCGTTTACCTAGCCATTTAATGAAGTGATAGGCGATGGATTCTCCAGCGCCAGAGGTTTCCAAAATGGCTCCCATCATGACACCCAGACCAATGACAATGCCAATGCCACTTAAGGTACCGCCAAATCCTTGGCTGATGGCCGACATTGTTTCATTAACACTTAATCCACCAATCAAGCCCGCAATACAAGCGGCTGCAAGCATTGCGATCAAGACATGAACCCGAGTGCGCAGAACCAGAAATATCAAAACAAATACCGCGATGATCAAACCGATAACTGAAGTAGATAACATTATGCATCCTCCATTTCTACGACTGAGCAAGTCGTAAGGTAGCGAGAAAGAACGGCATTAAAATTGGCATCAACACTGAAACCTAAGTTGAGTTCCTTTGTGTTATCAATGGATTGAGGCCAGCTTGCTACGATCGATTCAATCGCTTTATCTTTTTTAATGGTGACGAGATCGGTGCGAGAAGGAGCCACTTGCTCTGCCATTGCAGCAAGCATAGTGCGTGGCGTAACTCTAATACCGGGTAAGTTAAAAGTTCGATAACCCTGGATAGCACTACGCTCCAGTCGGCTTGCGTGGATAATATTCTGAATGACAGTTTCTGGGCTGGATATCCACAGTCCGAGGTCAAGATCCACTGGACAGTTGGATGTTTGACCTTTTAGCGGTTCGCGAATCATGCCACTTACGAACGATGACGCGGCCTGATTGGGGACGCCGGGACGGATACAGATCGTTGGCAGACGAACGCTGATCGCATCAACCAGATTTTTACGACCATAATCGTTTACCAACAGTTCGCCTATGGCTTTTTGTGTACCGTATGAAGAACTGGGCTGAGTCGCCGTCATTGGCGTCACTACCTCTGGTAATGCTCCACCAAACACCGCGAGCGAACTAGAAAATACAAAGCGTATCTCTGAATTGACTTGACGGCACTGTTCAAGCATTAACTGTGTTGCTGTCAAGTTAACCTTGATGCCAAGATCGAAATCTTGTTCTGCATGACTTGATACAATCGCAGCAAGGTGAAATACATGAGTGGTTGTCGGACCAATCAAGGTAGCCACTTGTTGTGGATCGGTGATGTCGGCGACGATGGCACTGACTCGTGGATCTTCAGTGATAGTACCGTTGGGTTTGACTCGATCGACAATCATTAAAGACTGAATCGAGCCTGAATCTTGTTGGAGTAGGGTTTGAGCTAGTAGAGATCCGAGAAATCCGGCACCACCAGTGATTACGATGTTCATACACATGTCCTTGTTGTATTGCTTGTTATTATTGTTATTATTGTTATGAGCGTTATAAGTAAGGCTTTACCCAGCCTAAGCCTTGTTCGGTAGTGGTTTTAGGTTTGTATTCGCACCCGATCCAACCGTCATAACCGGAGTTATCCAGTACATCGAAGAGATACGGGTAGTTGATTTCACCGTCACTAGGTTCATTACGGTGTGGCACTGACGCAATTTGAATATGGCCAGTAAATGGCGCTAAATCGCGGATCAGAACATCCAGATCGCCATCCATGATCTGTGCGTGGTACAGATCGAGTTGTAATTTCACATTCGGACGATTAACCATCTGAATCAATTCAACGGCACGCCGTTGATGAGCAATGAAGTAATGAGGAACATCGCGCTGGTTTAAAGGTTCAATCAGTACATCAATGCCATGTTCGGCAAAGGTATCCGCAGCGTAACGAATGTTGGCGATAAAGGTATCGATGTGTTGTTGCTGGCTGTACGCTGGATCGATGATGCCTGACATAGCGTGTACTTTTTTGCAGTTGAGTGCTTTGGCATACATCAGTGTGGTGGTGACACTTTGCCTAAATTCTTGCTCACGCCCCGGTAGAGCCGCGAAGCCTTTTTCACCGGCATCCCAGTCGCCGGGAGGCATATTAAACAGCGCTTGTTCAAGCCCGTATTGCTCTAATTTTTTCGCCAACACTTGTGGTTCGAAAGCATAAGGAAACAAAAATTCGATCGCCTTAAAGCCAGCACGATGTGCATGCTCAAAGCGTTCTATAAAAGGCACTTCGTTGAACAGCATGGTAAGGTTCGCAGCAAATTTAGCCATTACTTTCCTCTCCCTTGTAGGTCTTCCACCTCGACATTTGTGAGATAACGAACTGGATGGTTATTGAGTAAAAACATTAACTTGGCCGTTTCTTCTAATTCTTCAGCGTTATCCACGGCATCTTCTAGATCGGCGCCAGTGATGACTGGGCCGTGGTTAGCCAGTAAGAATGCACGGTAATCGGCGGCACGTTTAGCCAGTTCTTCGGCAATACGCGGTTCACCCGGGCGCAAATAGGGAATGACAGGTAATTGGCCGATACGCATCACGTAGTAAGGTGTGAAAGGGCGAATAGCATTATCAGCATCGAGATTATCGAGGCAGGAGAGCGCTGTCAGATAAGTAGAATGCAAATGCACAATTGCGTTACATTTCGGATTGTTTCGGTAGATAGCCAGATGGAAGGCTATCTCTTTTGAAGCACGTTTACCGGAGAGCTGATTACCCTCAATATCTACCACAGATAATTCTTCGGCGATTAAACGGCCAAATGAAGAGCCTGTTGGTGTAGCGAGAAAATGGCCGTTCGGTAATTTCAATGATAGGTTTCCTGCACCACCCGTGGCGTAACCACGTTCAAACATGGAGCGTGCAAGGCTAACCATCTGTTCTCTAAGTTGTTGTTCTGTCATAGATAAAAATCCTGTGCTTTTTCGAAGAAGCGTTCATCGCCGAAGTTACCTGACTTAAGTGCCAACGATAGTGAACCGTCGATAGATTGGACCCAAGGCACACCTGGGGCGATTTGTGGTCCGATGTGAAAACCTGTGACACCAAGGCTTTGGGTTACAATTCCGGACGTTTCACCGCCAGCAACAATAAAGTTTTTAACCCCAAACTCTTGCAATTGATGGGCAAGTTGACTGAAAAATTGCTCTACCGCTTCACTTGAAGTGGCCGCACCGTATTGCGCTTGAATGTCCTTGAGTTTGTCCGGATCTGCGGTGGCATACACCATGGGTGCGTAGTGACTATCAAGTTGCGCGGTGACCCAAATAAACGCTTGTTGTACATAGTTTTTATCGCGTAGGCACGCTTCGACGTCGACGGCAAAATGCGGTGCTACCGATTGATAACGGGCGACTTGTTGATTCGTCATGACTGAGCAAGATCCAGAAAGCACGACACCGGGTGCTTTTGTCGGTAAGCCTGCCGATTGAGCTTCGCTTTGATCGGCCAGTTTGTTGGCCCAATTTTGAGCGATACCTGCAGCTAAGCCTGATCCACCAGTGATCAATTTGAGTGATTTCACTGCCTGACCGATAGTAATCAGATGATTGCTATTAATGGCATCAACAACCGCGTAGCGTTTTCCCTCCTCTTGTAATTGAGCAAAACGTGCAACAACGGCGTCTACACCTTGCTCAATGACTTGATAATTAACCAGACCACATTCACCTTGAGATTGGTTATTCATCAGACGAACTAAGCTCGAATCTGTCATTGGTGTTACAGGATGGTGGCGCATGCCCGATTCGTTCAGGAGTTCACCAAGCACAAATAGATAACCATTGAATACGGTACGGCCATTAACTGGCAGTGCTGGGCAAACGATAGTGAAGGTTTCATTCAGTTCTGCTAGTAGGGCATCGATCACCGGACCGATATTGCCTTGTGCAGTACTATCGAAAGTCGAGCAGTATTTAAAATAAAACTGCTGGCAGCCCTGAGCTTGCAACCAACGAAGCGCTTCCAGTGATTGGTTGACGGCTTGTTCAGCGGGACATGAGCGGGATTTAAGGCTGATGACCACGGCATCGGCGTCTACATGAATGTTTTTCTTTGGTATGCCGTTGAGCTGTACAGTGCGCATGCCATTTTCAACCAGAAAACCTGCAATATCGGTTGCGCCAGTAAAATCATCAGCAATGACTCCAAGTAACATAATTATTTCTCCATGCCAGGTAGATTGATGCCATCAAAAATCTTGATCACTGCGCTGTCATCTTCTTGACCAAAACCTGCATTACTAGCAGAGATAAACATGTTGAGTGCTGTACTCGCCAGTGGCAGAGGGAATTTCAGATCTTGTGCGGTATTGGCGACCAGATTAAGGTCTTTAACAAAGATATCGACCATTGATTTTGGCGAGTAGTCACCATCAACAACGTGTTTCATTCGGTTTTCAAACATCCAAGAATTACCTGCTGCGTTAGTGACCACGTCGTACATTAAATCGAGAGGAATATTGGCACGAGCGGCCAGTGCCATCGCTTCAGCTCCGGCAGCAATATGTACACCTGCCAAAAGTTGGTGAATGATTTTAACAGTAGCACCAAGGCCAATTTCGGTACCGATGTTATAAACTTTGCCTGCCGTTGCCGCTAACACGGGAGCCAATTTAGTGAATGCCTCTATACTTCCGGATGCCATGATGGTCATATCACCGGCTTCGGCTTTTATTGCACCACCGGAAACGGGGGCGTCTAACATCAGCAAGTGGTAAGGCTTAAGGCCCGCTTCAATATCTTTTGCATCTTGGGCAGAGATGGTGGCAGACACCATGATTGCTGTGCCTGGTTTTAGGTTGGCGGCTAAACCTGAATCGAACAAAATCGATTTCACTTGCTTGGCGTTGATGACTAACAATAAAACCGCATCGAGTTCGTGAGCAAATAGATTGGCGTCGCTAGCTACCGCTTTCGCCCCGTAGTTACCTAGTGTTTCGAGAGCGATTGGGTTGAGGTCAATGCCGTACACATCGAGTCCTGCGCGAATACAGGATTTTGCAGCCCCCATCCCCATAGATCCTAATCCGATCACCGCTATCGATTTCACGGTTTGATTATCCATATACTTATCTCGCATTAAAGATTGATGTTAATTTGTGTTATTAATTGTGATTCTATGTGATGCTTGGTGAGGTGTCATGCGTCTTCCGTCACAAAAATTAACAATTATTAGTAATAATATGGAAATTAACTAGATGTTCACACTTTATAGCTTCAGTCTTTCTCCAGAACTTGTTTGTTTTTAACAATAGTTAACACAACTTCACACCATGGCTGATGACTGGTAATATGAGTACACTCATTACTTATAGCTAAGTCATTATGATTCCAGCAGAACGTCACAAAACTATCCTATCTCTGCTTTCACAACAGGAAGTGATCAGCATTAACGAACTGGTTGAGCAATTAGAGGTGTCGCACATGACCATTCGTCGCGATATCGCTAAACTTGAAAAATTGGGTAAGGTATTGTCCGTGTCAGGCGGTGTGCAACTGACTAAAGTGCTGCATCAGGAGCCTTCTCATGATGCTAAAGCGACGCAACACGCTAACGAGAAAGCGATGATTGGCCTTATTGCTAGCCAGTTGGTGCCACAAAATGCTACGGTTTATCTTGATGCTGGGACCACTACACTGGAAATCGCTCATCAACTTGCTAGCCGTAATGATCTACTTTTCATTACTAACGATTTTGTTATTGCGGCTTTTCTGACCCATCACAGTAAAAGCGAGCTTTATCATACGGGCGGAAGAATTGATCGTGAGAATCAGTCCAGCGTAGGGAGTAAAGTGTCAGACTTTCTGGCGGGAATGAATGTGGATATCGCGTTTGTCTCAACTTCATCATGGAATCTGCGCGGTATCTCTACGCCCAGTGAGCCTAAAGTCATTGTCAAAAAGGCAGTCGCAGCGGCAGCACAAAAAGTCATCCTTGTTTCTGACTCCTCTAAATATGGCAAAGTTGCCACCTTTCATGCGCTCGATATGCAGTGTTTTGATGTGGTGATCACTGACCGGGCATTTCCAATCAGTGTCCGACAAGAATTAGCAGAAGAAGGGATTTCAGTGTTGATCGAGAGTAAAAACTCTTAATCATTGCCCCATAAGCTCGTCATTTTTTTCAAGATTGGTGTCAGCTGCTAATTAGATCAATGGGTTAGCTGACGTCTACCTTTTTCGGCCAATAATTAACATCATAAAAACCATAAACACCATAAGCGGTACGGTAAAAAGTGTCCTTCTTCTCGTTAATTTACTTTATTGTCACTTAATGTAAACAAGTTGAAAACATTATAAGTTGTTTTAATTAACCTTTGTTAGTGAAGCAACAATATAAGCCAGATTAGAAACTATAAAAATAATTTACATTAAGTCAGACACAAGGATAGAACGATGAATAAATTAAAATATATCTCTGTAACATGGTTGATAATACTTAGCTCTTTATTAGGGGTATCCTCTGCTTTTGCGAAATCATATCCTCCAAGAACCATTAATATGGTTGCTCCAGCGGGTGCGGGTGGAGGATGGGATATTACGATTCGTACCGTAGCTAAGACATTAAAAGATGAGGGGATTATTAATGCTAATCTACCGGTGATTAATCGTCCCGGTGGTGGAGGTGCAGTAAATTTGGCTTATATGCAAAGTCAGAAAGGTAAAGGAGACTTAATTTCTGTTTATTCTCCTCCAATCTTACTGACTCATTTAGTTGGTTTAACACCATACAGTTACCAAGATACGACTCCTATTGCGCGTTTAATTACGGATTATGCCGCTTTTGTTGTGCCTAAAAATTCTCCTTATACCTCAATTAATCAGGTTATGGAGGCACTAAAAGAAGATCCTAAGTCTATTAAAATAGGTGGAACATCCGCTGCTGGCTCAATGGACCATATTCAATTTCTCTTAGTGGCGAAAGCTGCTGGGGTTAATAATTTAAAAAATATTGACTATATATCATTTCAAGACGGTGGTGTTGTTGCTCAGGTTTTAGGCGGACATATTGATTTGATTTCAACGGGGTTAGGCGATGTAGCTGGTTTAATACAAAGTGGTGAGTTGAGAGCATTAGCTCAAACTGCTGATAAACGAGTTGGTGAAGGGATGATGGCCGAAATTCCTACCGTTAGAGAGCAGGGGATTGATGTGGTTTTTGAAAATTGGCGTGGTTTATTTGGGCCGAAAGATATGCCAGAAGAAGCCATCAATTATTGGCGTGATGCTTTAGAGAAAATGATTCATACCGATAGCTGGAAAGCCGCATTACAACGTAATGGATGGGATGATGCTTATCTGGATTTTGATGATTTTCAACCATTCTTAGAAAATACGAATCAACAATACAATGCATTGATTAAAGAAGTTTTCTAGAGTTATATAAATTTTCAATACAGAAATAAACCAATTGCCTAGATAAAAATTATAGTTATAGGTATTGGTTTATTCTCTTGTACATTTATGGATGATATAAATATGAAAGATTATAGTAAATCTAATTGGGATGGATTGACCGGTATTATCAGTGTTCTCTTTGGCTTAAGCTATGGTGGTTACGCCTATTTATTACCAAGACCTATATTTGGTAATGAGTGGGAACCAATTATTATGCCTTTGTCGATTTCGGTATTTATGATTGTGATTGGATTATTATTGATCGTTAATGGTCGATTTTCTCCATCAATGACAGCAATAATGAAGACGATTGATGAGCATTCAAAAAATAAGATTAATACATATAGGGTACTATCAACGTGTTTAATTTCATCGCTGTATTCTTTTATGTTTGAGCCAGTTGGCTTTGTTATAAGTACGATATTTTTTATGCTGATGATGTTAATGGTTACATGTGGTATTAAACGTTGGAAGCAATCATTAGTCATTGGTGTGGTTTTTTCTGTTGGGATTTACTTCATTTTCAATGAATTATTATCCATTAATTTACCTAGCGGAACACTTTTTAGTTAAGGAAAATTAACAATGACAGATATATTTACGAATCTTTTTAATGGCTTTGGGATTGCTTTACAGCCTTATTATCTTCTACTGATAACACTTGGTGGGATCATGGGAACGATTATCGGCATGTTACCAGGTCTTGGTCCGGCGACGGGCGTTGCGGTTCTATTGCCCATGACTTATGCCATGGGGCCTACGGCATCATTAATTACGATGACAGGGATCTATATGGGGGCCATGTTTGGTGGTTCCCGTAGTTCAATTTTAATCAATACACCCGGAGACGGTGCTGCCTTAGCGGCAACTTTCGATGGTTATCCGATGGCAATGAAAGGGCGTGCAGAAGCGGCACTTGCTATCTCAGCAATCGCATCATTGATCGGAGGTACTATCGCTGCGGTGCTCATGACCTTTCTTGCTGAGCCTGTAGCCAACTTTGCGATTAGATTTGGCCCAGCAGAATATTTTATGTTAATGCTAGCCGCCCTTTCGATGACGGTTTCTATGTCTAAAGGCAATATGCTGAAAGGTTTCTTCTCTATGGCAATAGGATTAGCGATTGCAACAATCGGCATTGATGCTCAATCCGGATTAAGTCGTTTTACTTTTGGCTCCCTTGAGCTCCAAACAGGTGTTGACTTCTTGGTGGTGATTATTGGCATTTATGCATTAGGAGAAGTGCTGAAAAGCATGACAACCTTAGGTGATGGTAGTAAAAAAGCACAGACTCAGTTTAAACGGATTTGGATCAGTAAAGAGGATTGGCGCAGATCAAAATGGCCAATTTTACGCAGTGCCCCTGTTGGTTTTATTGTCGGAGCACTTCCCGGTGCAGGGGGAACAATGGCATCGTTACTTTGTTATAATAATGAGAAACAACTCTCACCCAACAAAGATGAATTTGGCAAAGGTGCCATAGAAGGGCTAGCCGCTCCTGAATCAGCGAATAACTCAGCATCCATTGGAGCGATGATTCCTATGCTCTCATTAGGTATCCCTGGTTCCGGTACGACGGCAGTCATGATGGGAGCCTTATTAATGTTAGGAATACAACCTGGGCCGCTTTTATTCACCCAGCATCCAGAAACAGCGTGGGGATTGATCGCAAGTTTATTTGTCGCGAATATTATTCTGGCTTTTGTAAATATTCCATTAGCAGGTGTTTTAGTTCGTATGCTCGCTATCCCTGCGAATGTTTTATATCCTATTGTTCTAGGGCTTGCATTCGTGGGCTGTTATGCTATTGGGAATTCAGTGGTAGATTTTTATATCTTAATTTTATTAGGTATCGTTGGGTTTATTATGCACAAACTGGTTATTCCTACAGCGCCAATGATTCTTGCTGTTATTGTTGGCAGCCAAATGGAACAGTCGTTTAGGCAAGCATTTCGGATCTCTAATCAAGAGTTCAGTATTTTTGTTCAATCAGGAATTGCTCAATTTCTATTGATAGTGACGATTTTTTCAATCTGTTGGCCATTAATTAACGCATTTAGAAATAAAAGCCTTTCAAATATGGCTTAAGATAAATATTTCAAAGGGTAAAGTCATTTTGTGACTTTGCCCTTTTTTTGTTACATTCTGGTAGCAAAGTTGTTGTCTTTAGGTATGCTGTGGAATAGGGGATTTGTGCAATTATATGAGTGAATATGTATAAAGTAATGCGTAAAAATCTGGATGTGGTTCAGATAAATAACAATCAAAACCGATGTTTTTTTATGCATTTACGCTTTCGTAATAAGATATTCTTATTGCTGACTTTTTTACTCCTGATTCAATTCCTTTACATGGCCTGGGGATTCTATCAAGCATTAGCTTCTTCTATTGATGATCAAGTTCGCACTCGTGCATTATTACAAGCTCAAGATATTGCTAGTGATCCAGAGTTGATTACTTTAGTAGAAACAAAAAACATTACAGAAATTCAAAAGGCGATTGAGCGTATCATGCATTATTCTGATGCGAGTTTTATTGTTATTGGTGATAAAAATGGTATTCGCTTATTTCATCCAGAGCCGGATCGTATAGGTTATCCAATGCAAGGTGATGATAATGCGGGAGCTTTATTAAGAAAGGAATCGTATACTTCTTTACGAGAAGGGAGTTTAGGTTATGGTATACGAGGGAAGTCACCGATTATTGATAGCCAAGGTAATATTATTGGTGTGGTTTCAGTCGGTTATCTATTAACACGGTTTCAATATTGGCTTAAAGACTACTTTCGTCCTTTGCTTGTTGATGCCTTATTATTAATTTCTATTTCATTATTATTAGTCTGGTTGTTTTCTCGGCACATACAAAGAAAAATGAATAATATGGAGCCAGAAGAAATTTCGCTCTCTTGGGAAATTCAGCAATCTATTTTATATGCTGTCTATGAGGGTATTATTGCGGTTGATTTACAAGGTAGGATAATTGTTATAAATCCAGCAGCAAAACGCTATCTTCCATCCAGTTTAGAAGAAAATATTAACATTAGAGATTATCTTAATGATTGTAGTTGGTTAGATAATAAGAGTTCGCTCATCGATAAGCAAAAAGATGAGTTTTATCGATTAAACCATCATCAAATTATCGCTAATCGAGAACCCATATTACATAATAAAAATCTTGTTGGTTGGGTCCTGAGCTTTCGTGAGCAGAATGATGTGTATGCGGTCTCCGCAAGCTTAACTCAAATTAAACAATATAGTGATAATTTTCGTGTTCTTCGCCATGAGTTTTCTAATAAATTAACGACACTTTCTGGATTGTTAAAAATGGGGAAAATCCAAGAGGCCATGATATTAATTAATAATGAAAGTAGTAGTAAACAAGAGCTTTTAGACTTTATTCAGCATTCTATTCGCGTCAATCAAGTCGCTGCATTTTTACTAGGGAAAGCTTTACGTGCACAAGAGTTAAATATTGATTTTCGTTTAGATCCAACTTGTCAGTTAAGTAACAATCAAACAAAGTTAGATGATCATCAATTATGTACAGTATTGGGAAATTTGATCGAGAATGCCTTTGATTCATGTCGAATAAATCAAACGAAGAATCCTTATGTCGGCATTTTAATTACTGATGCAGGACAAGATATTTTGATTGAAGTGTCTGACAATGGAAGCGGTCTGTCTAGACAGGAGAAGGAGATAATATGGAATCAAGGTGTGACTCGTAAAGATGATAAGGAAGATCATGGTCTTGGGCTATATCTTGTCGATCACTATGTAAAACAAGCGGGTGGTTTTATTAACATTGATAATGCTGAACCTCAGGGATGTATTTTTTCTGTATTTATCCCCAATTATATTAATAATTAGCATAAAGTCAGGAGGGAGGAATGGAAACGATTGATATCGTTATTGTTGAGGATGACGTAAATATTACTAATATTTATTTGGATATCATTCAAGGTTTTAGTCGATTTACTGTTGTTGGGATCGCCGAAACCCAGAAGACAGCTCGCACTATTATTCAAGCTTATCAACCACAGCTTATCTTACTCGACAACTATCTGCCAGATGGTTTAGGTATTGATTTATATCGTGATATTCTTGCTCAGAAAAAGAAAAGAAAACAAGATGTTGTACTTATCACAGCATCAGATGACGTAAACACGGTTCAAGAAGCGATGCAGCTTGGTTGTTTTGACTATTTACTCAAACCTATATCTTTTGATCGATTTCAACAAACATTACAACGGTATCTAGATCTCAATAATGCAATGAAAGCTTATGATAATTTAAATCAAAAATACATTGATGAATTATTTAACATTCAGCATAGAAAGCAGCAAGTTAGCCTTCTACCTAAAGGTATAGAGCAGATAACATTAGATAAAATTATTCGTCTATTATCTTTAAATAATGGCGATAAGTTTACCGTTGAAAAGGTAAGTCTACATACTGGTGTGAGTAAAACGACAGCTCGGAGATATTTAGAATACTGTGCTACTCATGGTCTTATTATTAGTGAAAATGAATACGGTAAAGTTGGTCGTCCCGAGCGTGTTTATACTAAAAATTAACTCTTTTTATTTTAAATGATCATTTTTTGTCAGTAATGCCGTATTCAAAATTGGATGTGTTTTTCATATTGATTACGGTTTATTGTCTATTTTGTTAGATGAACGATTTGTCTGCAAATTTAGGTGATATTTGTCACAAAAAGTGCTACCATCGGCGGCATTTTTTAAAGGTAAGTAAAACTAACCTTTTGTTTATCATCATCCAACAACTTGGAATTTTTTGTGTTAACGACTGCAAACATCACCATGCAATTTGGCGATAAGCCATTATTTGAAAATATCTCGATTAAATTTGGTAATGGCAATCGCTATGGCCTGATTGGCGCAAACGGTTGTGGTAAATCCACCTTTATGAAAATCCTTAGCGGTGAACTTGAACCCTCTTCTGGTACGGTTTCCACGGATCCCAATGAGCGGATGGCAAAGCTGGGTCAGGATCAGTTCGCTTTTGAGAACTATACCGTGGTCGATACGGTGATCATGGGTCATAAAGAATTGTGGAAAGTAAAAGAAGAACGCGACCGCATTTATGCGTTACCGGAAATGACCGATGAAGATGGTATGCGAGTTGGCGATCTTGAAACTGAATTTGCTGAAATGGACGGCTATTCAGCGGAAGCTCGCGCTGGAGAGTTGCTACTTGGGCTTGGCATTCCTGAAGCACAGCATTTTGGTTTAATGAGTGAAGTGGCTCCAGGTCTGAAACTTCGAGTTTTACTGGCGCAAGTGTTATTCGCCGAGCCAGAAATTATGCTGCTTGATGAGCCAACCAACAACTTGGATATGCATACTATCGCTTGGTTAGAGCAAGTGCTATTGGCGCGCAACTGCACCATGATCATTATTTCTCACGACCGTCACTTTTTAAATACCGTATGTACCCATATGGCGGATTTAGACTATGGTGAACTGCGTCTTTTCCACGGTAACTACGATGAATACATGAGCGCCGCTGAACAAGCTCGTGAGCGTTTACATGCTGATAATGCCAAGAAAAAGGCGCAAATTGCTGAGCTACAAACCTTTGTGAGCCGCTTCTCTGCTAACGCTTCAAAAGCGAAGCAAGCTACGTCGCGTCAAAAGCAGTTGGATAAAATCCAGCTACAAGAGGTGAAGCCATCAAGCCGTCAATCACCGTTTATTCGTTTTGACCAAAAGAAAGAGCTATTTCGTAATGCTCTAGAAGTTGAAGGGCTTAAACAAGGTTACGGCGATAACATCTTGTTTGATAACGTGAACTTAATGGTAGAGGTGGGTGAGCGCATCGCCATCATCGGTGAAAACGGTATCGGTAAATCAACCATGCTCAATACCCTAGCGGGTGCAATGGAGCCGATGGCAGGCATGATTAAATGGTCTGAAAATAATAACATCGGTTTCTACGCGCAAGATCACGCTCATGATTTCAGTGACGATATGACGTTATTGGATTGGATGAGCCAGTGGAAAAACGAAGGTGAAGATGAGCAAACGGTGCGAGGCATCTTAGGTCGTATGCTGTTTTCGCAAAACGACATTAAAAAGTCGGTCAAAGTGATTTCAGGTGGTGAGCAAGGTCGAATGCTATTTGGTAAGTTAATCATGCAAAAACCGAACATTTTGTTGATGGACGAACCAACCAACCACATGGATATGGAATCAATTGAAGCGTTGAACCTAGCGTTAGAGAACTACAAAGGCACCTTACTGTTTGTCTCCCATGACCGTCAATTCGTTTCGTCTATTGCAACGCGGATCATTGAGATCACTAAACAAGGCGTCAACGATTTCCACGGCACCTATGATGAATACTTAGCCAAACAAGGTTTGATAGGCTAATCAGGTAAATCATGAACCTTTACCAAGCCACCGCATTGCGCGGTGGCTTTTTAATCGTAAAGCGGTTTAGGGATGACTAATTATTTTCACCATCAATGAAATGATAAATTATACCGTACAGCGTTCAACCACTTTATCTATATAATGACGAGCCACCCGATTAGTTAATTTAATCGTTAATTCATAAGGAATGGTACCAATATGTTTCGCTACTGTTTCTACTGGTAAGTTTTTCCCCCACATCTCTACGTTATCACCCACTTGATCCATCGCATCAGGCCCAAGATCTACGGTTATCATGTCCATGGATACTCGCCCGACAATTGGCACTTGGCGACCATTAATAAATACTGGCGTACCTGCTGGGGCGGAGCGAGGATAACCATCACCATAGCCCATAGCGATAACTCCGATTTTCGTATCTCGTTTTGCATGCCAAGTTTCACCATAGCCTATAGGTTGATTCGCGGTATGTTGACGAACAGCAATTAAACGTGTACTGACGGTCATTACTGGCAGTAATTGGTGATCTATTCCCGAATGATAAAGGCTAGGGGAAATGCCGTACAAAGCGATCCCCGCTCTGGCGACATTGAATTGTGATTCTGGCCAAAATAAAATACCTGCCGAATTAGCCAAACTTTTCGGGCCGGAATACGGGAACGCCGCTTGTGAAAAACACTCGATTTGTTTCAGCGTCGCAGGATGAGAAAGATCGTCTGCACAGCTAAAATGGCTCATAAAACCGAGTTGACCTTTAAGTTTTCCGCATCTTTCAATGCGCTGCACATATTCTGTCACTTGTTCTGGACGAACGCCAAGCCGATGCATTCCAGTATCAATTTTCAGCCAAATACTGATAGGGTTAGCCAAGTTACTTTGTTCTAAATCTCGTAATTGCTCTTCACAATGAATGACGGTTGCGAGCTTGAGTTCGGCGGCACGTTGTAAATCATCAGCACAGAAACAGCCTTCCAGTAGCAGGACTGGTTGATCAATACCATGAGCGATAAGCTCTTCTGCTTCTTCGACTCGTGCTACGGCAAACCAATCTGCCATTGGCAGTGCTTTTGCCAACTGGACGGCACCATGACCATAGGCATCGCCTTTGATGACAGCAATCAGTTTTTGCTGTCCAGAGAGTGACTTTAAACGTAAATAGTTATGGCGAAGTGCGATTAAGTCTATTGAGGCCTGAGCGGTTTTCATACAACATCCTATGTACTTGAAATTCGTCTCTCTACATCAGAGATAACGGTCAACTTTTGGTTATTATGTAGCAAATTTGTATGGTTTGTTAGTATCTTGTAGTTTCATTGACTGTGATCTTGCTAATAATGTTGTATAAAATGTTGTTTGTTTTTGCTTGGAAAGAACGCTGTACCTTTCTCAAGGTGATTTTCAATTAAAAATACTGGCTTTAAGATAAAAACAGAATGTTTGATTTTGGTTATATAAAGATAACTAATTGGAGATAGTTTCTGAAAGGGGGGGATAATTAAACCATCTCTATTGTATAAGTTTTTGTTTTAAAAATGGTTAATACGTGCTGCAGTTCATACTTTAAGCCATCATAATGGTCTGTGTCTTGATTCCGCTTTCCGACTATTAAAACCATTGGTAGCATAAGGTTATTGATGAGTAAACGATGTGGATACGATGATGACCGATGATCTTTTCTCTATTGTGACCAATCCAATCTTAAGCCCGAAACAAAAAACGCTTGCTTTAGCGGCTCAAGCAGAAGCCAGTTTACCTTATGTCTCTCGCAGTCAAGAATTAACCCAAGCAATGGAGCAAGGCATTATTTGCGATATGTATGAGGGGCATGCACCGTTTAAACCTCGTTATGTCTTACCCGATTATCAACGCTTTCTAACTCAAGGTTCGCGCTATTTAGAATTGACTCCTGCAGAAGATTTTGACGATGCATTAATGAAATTAATGGTGTTATATCATCATGTACCCTCAGTGACCAATATGCCGGTATTCTTGGGCTACCTTGATCAACTGTTGTTACCTTATTGTGATGATGTGACGGACGAGCATCTTTACCGTTCCTTAAAACGTTTTTGGATTCAATTAGATAGAACGCTTCCTGATGCCTTTATGCATGCGAATATTGGTCCAGAGGATAATCGTATTTGTCGCATGGTGTTAAACATTGATGCGGAACTGCAGCAGGTCGCTCCTAATTTAACGCTCATGTATGACCCACAGCGCACGCCAAACAGTTTACTTCGTCAAGCAACGGATAATATTATCCACTGCAGTAAACCACATATTGCGAATTGGCCTTTACATCAAGCCTTCTTTGCAGAGCAAAATAGGCAGCCAAGTTTTGGTATTGTCAGTTGTTATAACGCTTTGCCCGTGGGTGGCGGTGCGAATACCTTGGTACGCTTGAATCTTAAAGCGGTTGCTGAACAAGCACAAAATATCGATACGTTCTTAAATCATACGCTACCTTATTATTGTCACTTGATGTACGAATTAATTGAACAGCGTTGCCGCTTCTTACATGAACAATCCCACTTCTTTACGGGCTTTTTGGTCGAAGAAGGGCTCATTGAAGAAGCTCGCTTTGCACCAATGTTTGGTGTTTATGGCATGGCCGAAGCGGTCAATCATTTATTATCGGGTAAGGCAGAATATGGGCGCGACCCTGCGGCTAACCAAGTCGCATTAACGATCAGCCAAACTTTAAGTGACATTGTCACCACAACGCCAGTCACTTATGGCTTAGCGAATCGAGCTTTACTGCATTCTCAAGGTGGGCTATCCATTGATACGCAGACCACCCCAGGAATTCGAATTCGTTATGGTCAAGAGCCAGACCCGGTTAGCCATTTATTAGCCTTAGCACCGCAGCACGCTTACTATCCTTCTGGAGTCAGTGAGATTTTAACTCTAGACGAAACCATTAAAGCGAATCCTCAGGCGTTAACCGATCTCTGCTTAGGCGCTTTCGCTCATGGAATGAGGGAGTTCACGGCTAATACTCACGGAAATGATTTAGTGAGAATTACGGGCTATATGGTAAAAAAATCGGACTTAGAAGCGTATTATCAACAAGGCTCTCGCACGAATACAACGGCGCTTGGTGCTGAAGCCTGCACTGAAACAAAAGTCACTCAACGAGCACCAAGAGTGGTGAGTCATGAATTTATTGCAGGTGAGTAATGCCGACCACAGTGATTTCGGATAATGATGAGATAACGATCCAGCGTTCAATAACGGGGCAAGTTGCTCGATTATTACCTTATTCTGTGGTCGATGGACCCGGCAACCGCTTGGTATTTTTTCTTCAAGGCTGTAATTATCGCTGCCCTGCTTGTCATAATCCGCAAACTATTGCTCGCTGTCATGAGGATTCTCAAGCGATGACGGTGTTTAACGCTGTTGAGCAGATCTGGCAGCGACGACACTTCATTACCGGCATTACTCTCAGTGGTGGTGAGGCGAGTTTACAAATCGAATTTGTTCGCGAGCTATTTAAAGCGGTGAAAACCACCCCAGAGCTATCGTCATTAACTTGCTTACTCGATAGTAATGGCAGTCTTTCGCTCAAGCACTGGCAAAGCTTGTTGCCTTGGATGGATGGAGCAATGATCGATTTAAAAGCGTGGCATGAAAGGTGTCATTATCAATTAACAGGGCATAGCAATGTGCCCGTTAAACGGTCGTTACACTTTCTGGCTGAACATGGCAAATTAAGCGAAGTACGTTTATTACTCATACCTGAAAAAACGGACTACGACTTATATAGTGACCCATTAGCGCAATTTTTAAATCAGTTACAACAGTTACAGTCAGCCAAAGGCTCGGCTTTTCGACTCCGCATTAATGCTTTTGCCAATCATGGTGTTTCTGGCATTGCCAAGTCTTGGCCTGCGGCTACCGCAGAGCAAGTAAGCCGTTTGATGACAAAGCTTACTGGCGATGCTTTATCGAATAATCTTGAGCTAAATATCAGTTGTGTAATGGATTAGTGGTGGTTATGATTTCGTCTGCAAATTAATATCTAACAATGTCAGTAGGCTTAATACCACAAAAGCTAGGTGCTAACAGGCCTAGCTTTTTCTTTTCTTATTAACTTCACCCCTCCTACTTGAAGCTGCAGCGGTGTTGGTTATGTTCGTTCACCTCAATCATACAGTCTGCCTATGCTCATGGGGACAAACTCACTTTCCACCTGCCACTCCAAGTTGTTTGGGTATACCCCTTTTGATGTTGCTCTTTTACAAACGGTGTTTATTTTAAGTTCGTTACGAAATGTGGAATAGAGTAACCATGTTTTGCTTTAGCTATTTTTTTCTCTTTATTACGTATCATTTTTGCGTGAGTTAACAAAAAATCAACGCTATTTTTGAATAACATTATGTTTTTTCTTATCGTTTTATATAATTGTTTGGCTACTTTTTGTAGATGTAGTGTATTGTTTAATATGTACTTTTCAAATAACAACGGTTAATTATCGTCCATTTTGACAGCGCAATGGACTCTCTTCACGTAAAACAGGAATAATGATGTTATTTATCAAGGATTTTTATCATGCGCTTTTGCATGCGCTAAAAAATTTATTGCCGATTGTTGCTGTCGTGCTTTTCTTTCAGCTCGTGATATTACGCCAAGTTCCGGATGATGTATGGACAATGACGTTTGGTTTATTAGTCGTAGCGATTGGTGTCGCTCTCTTTCTACAAGGATTAGAGCTAAGTATCTTTCCTATCGGAAAAAGCTTAGCCAACCAATTTGCATGGCGTGGCTCGATTCCTATTCTGCTCAGTTTTGGGTTTGCTATCGGCTTTTCTGCCGTGGTCGCTGAACCAGCACTGATTGCGGTGGCTGAACAGGCGCAAACCATCAGTGAAGGACGAATTGATAGTCTTACCTTACGTTTATTAGTCGCAACGTCGGTTGGTTTTGTTATTGCATTAGGCGTTTTTCGTACCATCATGGGATATCCCTTACGTTGGTTTATGATTATCGGATACTTATTAGCGATTGCTATTACGTATTTTGCACCGGAGGAGATTATTGGGATTGCGTATGATTCGGGGGGAGTAACGACCAATATTGTAACGGTACCATTAATTACCGCGATTGGTGTTGGCTTAGCGATCTCGATTCGTGGGCGAAATCCACTGATTGATGGTTTTGGCTTAGCTGCGATGGCTGCGATGGCACCAAGACTAACGGTTCAACTTTATGGTATCTACGTCTATTCTTTTGATACATCTCAAGTTTCTTCTTTTATTAGTACTCTACCTACAGATGAACATTTGATTTGGTATGTCCCCTTTATAGAGCTTCTAGGAACCGTGAGGGATGTATTACCTATAATGCTAACTATTTTATTTTTCCAATATTTAGTGTTAAGGAGGAGATTAAATAATCCGAGAAGCATTATTTTTGGTTTTGTTTTAGTAGTTATTGGTTTGCACATTTTTGTTTTAGGTTTAAAACTGGGGCTTTTTCCAATAGGCAATTCTATGGCAGAACAGCTGATTATGAGCGGTAATGTACTTTACGTATATCTATTTGCTTTTATGATCGGTTTTTCGGCGACAATGGCTGAACCTGCTTTAATTGCGGTTGGCAAGCAAGCTGAGGAGTGTGCTTCTGGTAAAGTAAATGGTTCATTGATTAGAATATTTGCCGCTTTAGGTTTAGCGATAGGTATCACTATCGGAGCTTATCGAGTTGTCAATGGTGCATCGCTTTATGAATTTATTGTTGGTGGTTATGCGCTAGTTATAATATTAACATTAATGACGCCAAAATATATTATTGCATTAGCGTATGATTTGGGAGGGGTAACGACATCTGACATGACCGTTCCTCTTATTACCGCTCTTGGTATTGGCTTAGCGACTCATATCGAAGGCCGAAACGTATTGATTGATGGTTTTGGTTTGATTGCCTTTGCCTCAATTTTTCCGATAGTTACAGTAATGATCTACGCCATTTTCACACAATGGTATTTTCAATTTTCAAAGGTGAAATCATGAAGTTTTCCGTATTAGTTGCCGTCGTACCCGAAGAATTCGAGCAAGAAGCGATTGATACCGCTCGTGAGCAAGGCGCAGGTGGTATTACCGTATTGGCAGGCCGAGGGATCAGTAATGAGACCAGAAAAACGTTTTTTGGCTTAACCTACGATGGTAGTCAATCCGTTTTACTCATGGTGTTAGAAAAATCTCTTTCTTTACAAGTCTTGAAGTCGTTACAAGCACTGTTACGTCCAAGTGAAGAAGATTCAAGAGGAATTGCTTTTACGATTGGATTAGAACATTTAGCAGGGATTGACCTCAATCAACTGGATAAATTTGAACAGCAGCTGTTCCAACAGCAGTTAAAAGATACATTATAAGGATAAACACCCTATGTTAGTAAAAGACGTTATGATTCGTGACGTTGTCACAATATCGCCGTTCGCTAAGTTACGTGAAGCCATGATGTTGATGAAAAAACATCATTTAAAATCTCTGGTCGTTGAACAGCAAAATGCTAATGATGCGTTTGGTTTAATCACTTATACCGATATTGTCAAAACAGTGATCGCGGAAGGTGGTGATATTGACTTGTTGAATGTCTATGACGTATGCGCCAAACCGGCGATATCCGTTGGTGAAAATCTGGCGTTAAAACATGTAGCAACGCTGATGACTCAACAACATATTAAACGTCTACTGGTTTTAAATGATAATCAACTGCTCGGGTTTGTATCGATGGATGATATTATGGATGCCTTACTGGCGCGCATCGATTAATATCATGACAGGATCCAGCTTTGAGTACGGCTTAGGTGGACACCTAGGCCGTAGTATCTATGGTGTTAAGCACCCTGTAATACGGCATAAAGCTGAATGTATTTACGTACGAGTTGTTGGTTTTTAGAGCGCTTAAGAGGGTGGCCATACTTAATATAGCAGGGGGTCATGGTAAAAGTGGACTCTAAGGTTTGCAGCAGTTGTGATTCACTTTCATAGAGAGTGATGCCCTGTGCTTGATAGTCAGCCAGCTCATCAGGCAAGCGTCCTGTCCACCAATGTAACAATTCACGACTCTTTTGGCTGCGACTAATCCAATGATCGGTGAGCAAGAGTAATAGATCGTTGGGTTGAATGGCATAAGCGTACTCTTGTTTCCAAGCACAAATATCTCGCAATAGTTTTGCGCGGCACGTTTTCCCAGCACTGACCATATGTTGCGTTATTATCCACACTGTCCCTGCATCACTACTGACTCTAAAATGATAAGGGAGATCATTGTTGGGCATAAAGTCTAACGGTATGTATTCGCAGGAATGACCAAACTCAGTTAATGTTCGCGCTAATCGTCGGGCAAAAGCATGACTGAGGTGATGTTGACTCATTCCTTGATTATGAATAGTGGGGTAGTGCTTTTCACACAGTTTTAAACAATCGGCTTGAAACTCATTGACACTTTGCGTCACTATATCCAACAGCAAGACGATGTACTCCTTCGCAAAATTTACTTAAAACGATCCAACCTCAATCGTTTCCTAAAATTCAAATCCCGTTGATCTCGAAAAATTAACCATCAAGCATCGATAGCCTAATAAATAATAGTGTACTGTCAATCAGTTGGCTCTGATGAAAAGATCAGCATCATTACCAGCATGATGAAGCAATCGCGCTGATCTTGGCAACTGAAAGCAGTGTAGAGTGTGCTTTAGCATACATTTTTCTTTTCATTTTTCTGAGTCAAGCGAAAGCATATCAAGGCAATGTGTTTCATAATGTTACCATTTAAGTTGAAGTGCATATAAGCCAATTTCATTAACTCGTTGAAATTAAACAATGATTTGTTCTTCGGTGTCAGTCACACTGTGTGAAATATGGCATGAAAAAGTTTCTTCAAATAAATTGAACAACATCATCAAGTGCCTTGTCTATCCAGAACGGAGCAAATGGTAAATACTCTGTTATCAAGATGTATCAACTCGGCACTTTTACACAGAGAAATCCTATGAAGACCCAAGTGACACATTACAATCGACCGTTGCAAATTATTCATTGGCTATCCGCTGTTGTTGTCATTGGTATGTTTGCCGCGGGCCTATGGATGGTTGATTTATCCTACTATAGCCAGTGGTATCACACGGTTCCGCATTGGCACAAGTCAATTGGCATATTGCTGGCAGGGTTAACCTTATTTCGTTTTATTTGGAAGTTAGTGACGCCGTCACCTTCAGTAGAAGGTAAACCACTTGAGCGTATCGCTGCCAAAATTGTTCATAAGCTTATCTATGTAAATTTGGCAGTGATCTTTATTTCTGGTTACTTAATTTCTACCGCCGATGGCCGAGGCATTTCGGTGTTCGATTGGTTCACTGTACCTAGCCTTGGTAGTTTGTTTCCAAGACAGACAGATATTTCAGGTGATGTTCATTTTTATGCCGCTTGGTTTTTGATCATTATGGTTTCTATTCATGCCTTAGCTGCACTGAAACATCACTTTATCAATAAAGACAATACATTACGTAAAATGACAGGAGCAAAAAAATGAAAAAGAGCTTACTTGGATTAGCGTTCGCTTTGGCATTACCTTTTAGTGCTAACGCTGCTGACTATGTAATCGATACTCAAGGAGCTCATGCTTCTATCAACTTTAAAGTGAACCATTTAGGTTTTAGTTATATTAAAGGCCGTTTTAATACCTTTAATGGTGAGTTTTCTTATGATCCTGAGAATATTGCAGCTTCAAAAGTTACGGTAAATGTTGATACACGCAGTCTCGATTCTAATCATGCTGAGCGAGATCGTCATATCCGTAGCGCAGATTTTATCAATGCCTCGCAATTTTCCACCGCGACATTTACCAGTACTCAGGTGGTGGATAAAGGCGATGGTAACTTAGCGATTACTGGTGATCTTACTTTGCATGGCCATACTAAGCCAATTACTATCGATGCTCAGTTTATTGGTGCAGGTACGGACCCTTGGGGTGGACAGCGTGCCGGATTCATGGGTACGACTCGTCTAGAATTAAAAGACTTCGCGATTAAAGTGGTTGGCCCATCAAGTTACGTTGACATGGAGCTGCACGTTGAAGGCATCAAAAAATAATCGCTGTGCTGATTTTTATTTGAGTCTCTAAATGGAAAAATTCCCTGAGTATTCAGGGAATTTTTTTCTACTGCATTAACATTGCGATGGGGTGATTATCGCTTAGGCTCTTGCTAACTCTTTTTCTGTTTTAACCGCAGTCACTCGTTCACCATAAATTGCACGTAACTCGGCCAACACATGATTGCGATTCAGAACTCCGACAAATTGCCCTTTATCTAAAACAGGCAGCACATGGGGTTTACTGACTTTCATACTTTTTGCACGCTCTTCAACGGACAGCGCATTAAATCGAGTGGCAATACCCATACTGGTCGTTGGGAAAAGTTGCTCTTTATCGATGCAGAAGAACTCTGCCACATCAACTAAACTATCACTCGCATTAATAGCAATTACATCACGAGTCATTAAATCAACCACTTTTTGTTCTGCATTCGGCAAATAGTCTTGGCACCATAGTTCGACCATCACATCGTGAGCTGAGAACATGCCGATCAAACGACCTTGGCGATCGATGACAGGAGCGGCGGTAAGATAATTATCCAGTAGAGTATCGATAGCAGATGGTACTGGAGTCTCTGCACTGAGAGTAATGGCTTTTTTATCCATCATATCTTGAACGATAATTGCGTTTTTCATAGTAGTTTCCTTAACCGACTGAAGAGGGGTAGTTTTTGTTATGGTGCTCACATGAGCGGCTTTTAAGTGTGGGCGACGATAGATTGACCAATTCGCTAAACCAACCAAAACGGCACCGCCGACAATATTTCCTAAAGTGACAGGGATAAGATTGGCCGTAATAAAAGCAGAGATATTGAGGTCGGCGTATTGAGCAGGAGTGCTGCCGACCTGTATCCAGAAGCTTTCTGGAGCAAAGGCATGAATCACAATACCTAAAGGGATCATGAACATATTGGCAACACAGTGCTCAAAGCCACTAGAGACAAACATCGCTACTGGCAATATTGTCATCGCAGCTTTTGTCATTGCATTGGCTGAACTAAAGGTTAACCAGATGGCTAAACATACCAAAAGGTTACAAAGCACCCCTAAGGCGAAAGCTTGAACAGCCGTATGATGCAGTTTATGTTGAGCGATATTTAGCGCATTAAGCCCCCATTGACCGTTATCCAATTGATATAAGCCAGCCGCCGCCACCAATAAGAGTAGGAACATCGCACCAATAAAATTACCAATGTATACTTTGCCCCAGATAGCGAGCATTTTGCTAAAGCTTATCTGTTTATTCGCCCATGAAATGCTCGATAGTACTGAGCTGGTGAATAGCTCACCGCCACAAATCACAATCAGTATTAGCCCCATACTAAAAGCAAGGCCACCAGCAAGGCGGCTTAATCCCCAGCCTGCACTTTCACTGCCTGTCGTGACGGTAATGTAAAACAGAAAAGCTAAGCCAATAAACGCACCAGCCATCACCGCTAAACTTAGCGTCAGTCCACTGGTCTTTTGCGCTTTACTTAAAGCAAATTTTTCTGCTTCAGCCATCATTTCATAGGGTGAAAAATAGTGTTGATTTTCAGCGTTGGCTGTCGACATACGCGCTCTCCAGACTCACATTCATAATTACCTCCTGACAAATTAAACAACGCCGTATGGGTTGTTACCAAACCAGACTAGGGCAGACGAGCAGGGCGGTAAAATGGATAATTCTTGGTTACCCTATCAATTTTATTGATATAGTTGGGTGAGCCAGTAAAATGAAACGAATTGCTCATTATGGGCAGGGTAATGATGGTTATAAAAAGGATGGAGAGTGCGATATTCATTAAAACAGTTGGCCGTTTTCGATGCGGTAGCAGATTCCGGTAGTGTCAGTGTCGCGGCAGATAAACTCGCCTTAACTCAGTCGGCCACCAGTATGTCGCTCGCACAGCTAGAAAAAATGTTAGGACGTCCACTATTTGAACGTCAAGGCAAGCAGATGGCACTGACCCATTGGGGGATGTGGTTGCGTCCGAAAGCGAAACGCTTACTGCAAGATGCTCAACAAATTGAAATGGGCTTTTATGATCAGCATTTATTGAGTGGGGAGATTCGTCTTGGTGCGAGTCAAACCCCTGCCGAGCATCTTGTCCCCGATCTTATCAGTATTATTGATAGTGATTTTCCAGAGATTCGTATAGAGCTGGGCGTCAGAAGTACCCAGAGTGTGATTGACGGTATTTTAGACTATCGCTATGACTTAGGTATTATCGAAGGTCGCTGTGATGATAGCCGAATTCTTCAAGAAGTTTGGTGTCGAGATCACTTGTGTATTGTGGCTTCAGCTCATCATCCGTTTGCGAAACGTGATGTGGTGAGTTTAGCTCAGCTAGAACAGGCAAAATGGGTATTGCGTGAACAGGGCTCAGGTACTCGTGGCATCTTTGAGAGTGCCATACATAAGCTTATCCCTGATTTGGATGTATGGCGTGAATATGAGCATGTTCCAGTACTGCGTAGTTTAGTAGAAAATGGTCCCTATTTAACCTGTTTGCCTTATTTGGATGTCGAACGATTTATTCAAAATGGTCAGTTGGTCGCGCTGAATGTCCCTCAGTTAAGCATGGAAAGAACGCTAACTTTTATTTGGCGAGCAGATATGGCTGAAAACCCGTTAGCTGAGTGTATTCGTCGTGAAGGATTACGGATGATGAAGGGTAAGCCTTATGTTCTTTAGTTTCAAAATATGTTGATTTACCGTTTGCGTCACAAATTTATGTATTAATCTTCATTCGTTACCTCAAATATGTGTTCATGATCACTAGTTATTGTGTGGGTTCCCCTTTACTATGCCGCTTATTGATAACGTTGTTTTCAAGCGGCTAGCTGCGGAGAGGATCATGAATATATTGTTTGCTATTTCACTGACGACGGGGATCTTATCCGGTATTTGGGGATGGATTGCTGTGTCGTTAGGGCTTCTCTCTTGGGCTGGTTTTTTAGGTTGTACCAGTTTTTTTGCTACCCCGAATGAAGGGATCAGAGGATTACTGCAAAGTTTACTGTGCAACATCAGCGGGGTTTTTTGGGCGTTAGTGATTATCTACAGCTCTTCGTGGATGGGTGTTGATGTATTAGGTTATATCATCACTGCAATCGTTGCCTTTATGATGTGTATTCAAGCCAGTAAAAGTTGGCTCGCTTATATTCCCGGTACCTTTATTGGATCTTGTGCGACGTTTGCAGCAGCAGAACAATGGCCCTTAGTGATCCCTTCTTTACTGCTTGGCGGTATTTTTGGTTATTTGATGAAAACGAGCGGGGTATGGCTTCATCAACGCGCACAAAGTGCTTCTCAAACTAAACGCTTAAAATCCATCAATCGGGTCAGTTAAACCGTTTATTTGATAATGGAGCCATTATCCAAAATACGATGGTTGCCTTGCTTATTTTTGTATCAATGACGTCATATCATCTTTTCTGATATCAACATTCATATTTCCCCTAAATGTGACTGTTTTGCTCCTTTGATACTGAGCACAGCCTAACATTAATGGCTGTGCTTTTTTTGGTTGATTTAGGTTCTAATTGATTTTGGCTCTAACTGCTGCCATTTGCCATTGTAATGACACGTTTTAGTGTCCAGCGTAGTAAGACCGGGATAGATTCAAGACCATTTTTATCGCAGTGAGAAACTATCGCTAGAGCTAGGTCAGGCTTTGCGTGTTTTTTGAGCACGCGGCTAACCACTTTTTTAGCCGGAATAGGATGATCATGAGGGATCTTGACCATGTCTTTAAAAAAGTCTTCAAAGCCGTGAGAATAGAGAAAATGCTCGATATCACGATCAGGAAGTTCGGTTAACCGATGTCGAGGTTGATCATTGCCTAGCATACTGATCACTGTTGCCGCATACTTTTTACCTGCAGGATCGCCGTCGGTAACCACATGCCACTCAATCGAAAAAGCTTTGGCCACTTTGATCAATGACTTTAACCCTGATTGAGCAAACTCGATAATTTGTACGCCTTCTGCAGCCAAGTTATAACCACATTGTCTCGCTAATTCACTGAATAACCAGACTTCAGTTTCGCCTTCTACCAGTAGCCAACAGCGCGCAAAGAGTGCACCAGAACGATGAAAGCGAATATGGAAACCAATTCTTCTTAACTCATCTCGGCTAACGCCATGAATAGGCATACTGGTAGCGATCGTTTTATCTGACTGTCGGACTAAACGGCGGATCGAATGTAGTGGCACAGAACCGAGAAGATCACCACTGTTGGTGGTTAAGATCTTTTGCATCGGTAACAACTCCAAAAGGCTCCAAGCTCTGGCTAAGTGAGTGGGGTGTAAACGTCCTTCTGGATCCTCAACGATTAAAATCGGTCGCGCATAGCGACGAAGATCATTCGGTCCTTTTGCTTGAAGATAGGCATTAAGCAGCCCGAGCAGTAGCAGCCGCGTTTGACGATTTTTGGTTTCATCGACAATTTGCGTTAAGCTTTTATCATTACTTGGAGAGGCGTAAACTAAGCTTTCGCGCTCACGACGTGGATTTTTGCGTTTTTGATCTTTAAAAGAAAAATAATGTTCGACTAAAGCTTGCATAGCACTCAGGCTACTGCGCATTTCACCTTTATTAACATGACCAGGAATGGCCATTAGACGGCGACATGTGTTACTGATTCGTTTTTCAACACGGGTATTTTTGCCGTTACCTTCGACGAAAGGGCGTTCAAATTGTCGAGAATCTCGCAATCGGATCACCGGATGTAAACTCATGAGCGTGTGAGCGATTTGTGCACTGTTATGAACTAAAATAGGATTACCGTCTAAATCTAAAAAAGCATAATCCGTTGAGATATCGTATTGTATTCGCGTTCCACTGACACGATAAATGATTCGTTGATTACCCTGTTCGTCTTGTCGCCACACGGGTTTCAGCTTGCGATAACGCCCAGCTCGATGTTCGCGAGGTTCTGTGGTGACAAAACTTAAAATGATTTGAATGTCTTGGGTTTGGGGATGAGAGACAGAATAATCGACATGGAAATCTTGCAATTCGAACTGGTAAGGCCGACCATCGGCAGGTAGCATGATCGAGAGTGCATCCAATAACGAGGATTTGCCCCATGTATTCTCCCCAATGAGGGTGGTTAACTCATCGAAAGCGAGTGATAAACGGCGAATGCCACGAAATCCTGATATTTCAATACGTTCTAGATGCATCGGCAAGGTCCTTTTTCTCAACGCGTGCCTGCTTGCGCTGAGCTTTTCTTTTAGCATAAAGGAAAAAGTCTGAAAAAGCAGACTGTTAAGGCTTGAAACTTGTCCTCATCTCACAAATTCATCCCTTTTATCCCGTGTTACGTAATAAACAATAGGACAGTTGAGCACTTTTTTTGCAAACCTATTTCATAAAAGTCACGATTCTGTCATGATTTTTCCGCTAGGATGAGCGCGAAAGAGAGAGAAAGTTATGAAAAAAATAAAAAATATTACATCAATCACTCTGGCTCATATCAATGATACCCATTCTTATTTTGAGCCAACATCATTACAACTGACCTTAAATATTGATGGGCAGACCATGACGCCTTTTGTCAGTGCTGGCGGTTTTGCGCGTATTGCCACTCGCGTTGAGCAGTTAAGAGCGGATGCTAAGCGGATGCAGAGAGAATTTATCTTGGTTCACGCTGGCGATTGTTTCCAAGGCACGCTCTATTTTTCGTTATTCAAAGGATTAGCGAACGCGGAAATGCTCAATTCACTGGGCCTTGATGCTATGACTTTAGGGAATCACGAGCTGGATATGGGTAATGATCCGGTGGCGCAATTTGCTGAGCGTATCCAATTTCCTTTACTTGCCGGTAATTGGGATTTATCGCAAGAGCATGAAGATAAACCTCACCGTTTAGCGATTAACCCGCGTGTGCATGCTTTTGATGTTGATAAGCAGTGCGCTCGATGGATTGTTAAATCCGCGCAGGGGAGTGATATCGCTCTCTTTGGTTTATCTTTGGATAAAATGGATGATATAGCCAACCCAGATGCTGATACACCATTTATCAACGCCTTAGAAACAGCTAAGAATACCATTCAACAGATCCACAATGCTGGGATTAATAAAATTATTCTCGTCAGCCACTTAGGCTATGAAGCTGACAAAGAGTTAGCGGCTAAGGTTGATGGGATAAGTTTAATCGTTGGTGGTCATACTCACGTATTGCAAGGTGATTTTAGCTCACTAGGTTTAAGTTGTGAGGAATCCTATGGACAAAAAATTAACCAAACTTACGTTGTTCAAGCTGGGCTGTATGCATTGGCGTTAGGCCACTGCCAGATAGACTTTGATGAACAAGGCAACGTAGTGAATTTCTCAGGGCGTAATGAGTTATTGCTGGGTCGACGATTATTCCTTGATGCGAGCATGAGTGAAGCAGGCAGTGATTCTGCTTATCTCGATGCCTGTGATTTTGTCAACAACCACCCTAATGTCGTGGTGTGTAAAAAAGATCCGCGAGTGCATGCTATTTTGCGCAATAAATACATTCCTCGCGTGCGAGAGTTGCAGCAGCAAATCATTGGTCATGCTACTCAAGCACTACGCCATGTGCGTATTCCCGATCAAGAAGGCCCCAGTGAATTGGCTCCTTTAGTCGCCAGAGCCTTTATGCATGTGATGCGTAAACGTGGCTATCCGGTTCAGTTTGCAATTCATAATGCGGGCGGTGTGAGAACCTCTTTATCTGCTGGTGCTGTTTCTGTTGCCGATATTGCCGGAAAATTGCTTCCGTTTGCCGTGCCGATTGGCGTCTATCGTTTAAAAGGTAAAAGCTTAGCTAAAGCCCTTGAAGGGGCAATTAATAACGCTTTAAATAACGGTGTCGAGGGAACGGGAGCGGGAAGTTATCCTTATACCCATCACCTTTCCTTTGAGTATCTGCCCGAACGGCCACTTGGAGAGCGAATCACCAATTTACAGATCTGGCAAAAGGGGCAGTGGCATCCTGTGCAAGCGGAACAGGAATATTGGGGAACTTCCTCTGCTTACACTATGAAAGGGAAAGAAGGCTACCAAGGACTGACAGAAATGAAAGGGGAAGGAAAGATAACTACGATTTCCATGGCCGATGCCTTTATTGAGTTTTTAACCGATAATCCTTCGATACTCAGTAATGACGCTGAACGACAAGAAACGGGACAATACACACGTTAATATGGCGTGTTCTTTGCAAAGCATTGTGTGCTGTGACTCAAACAGGGGAGAAGCCAATGTGGAGTAAAGACTGGTTAGATGCTTTAGTGGTGGTTGTTTGGATTAGTTTATGGGCAGGTTTAGTGTATGTTTTGCCCTTTGCAGGTGTTTAATTGCTATAAACTCTAGACGAAAGTAGCGACTCAGCATAAAATGGCGACGTTTGGGGAGTAGTCGCCATTTGTTTATTTGTCGTCATCACGTTAAGCATCGCTTATCCGGCAAATATAAATAGTCTGTTTTACCACTTCTATTTCGACGAGACCAACGCATTCCATACTGCTGATTTAGGCAGTGAACTAACTGGTATGCGGAAGGTGTCGTTTTCCTATCGAGAATCCGTTTTCCTTCCGCCTGTGGAGGAATCATGACCCCGATCATCTATATTTCGTTTACGTTGTTAACCTTTGCTCTGGTTGCTATGGATATTTGGCAAACTCGTGGTAACCGAATTACCCTGCAACGCGCGTTAAGCTGGAGCGTGGTCTGGATTTTACTCGCGTTTTTGTTTGCGGCAGTCCTTTATCTCTTTTGGGATGATTATGCTGTTCATAGCCCTTACAGCGCCTCGCAAGCAACATTAGCTTTTCTAACCGGTTATCTACTCGAGAAATCACTTAGTATTGATAATTTGTTTGTCTTTGCGATTATTTTTCATCAATACGCCGTGCCGGAGTCGCTTCGTCCAAGAGCGCTTTTGTTCGGAGTGATTGGTGCTCTTGTGTTGCGTGCGGTGATGATTATCGTTGGTGCTCAATTACTTGAACAATATCATGGCTTATTGTATGTGTTTGCCCTGTTCTTAATGTGGACTGGTGTGCAGTTATTACGAGAAAAGCCAGCGAGTCACGCTAATCCATTAGCAGAAAAAATCATCCGACGTTGCTGCCGAGTGACGAATCAATACCAAGGACATGCACTTTGGGTACGTGTTGGCAAACGTTGGTGGGTTACTCCGATGTTGATCGTTGTTGGTGTGATCGCCTGTATGGACGTGATGTTTGCACTGGATTCTATTCCAGCCATCTTTGCAGTGACGAGAGAGCCTTTTCTCGTGCTCGCCGCTAACGTTTTTGCTTTGCTTGGCTTGCGTTCATTATTTTTTGTTTTACAAGGCTTGCTGGATAAGTTTATCTATTTAAAACCGGCTTTAGCATTCATTATGATGTTTATTGGCGTAAAAATGTTACTGGTTGGTTCTCGTTGGGAAATACCAACTTGGATATCATTGTCGGTGCTATTAACCACTATGCTATTTGCGATCATCGCATCACTTGTTAAAGGGCAGGCTCGATCTCAAGCTGCTGTTATTAAGTTAGAAAATAGTGACTTTCCGCGAGAGTAAAATATTTGTTAATGAAGTATCTAGAAAGTCGTGGAGCGGATTGTTCTTATGCATAGGATGGTCAAATATCAGTTTTAAATGCGATTACATTGAATATATATTCCGCAGTTGTTATAGGGTTGTTTCATTAGTTTTTTTAATTCGAAATGACAAATTTTGTCACTTCTTTTGTAGCAATAGCTTGCTTAAAATGCGCGCAAATAAGTTACCGAATTAAGAGAGGCTCACATGGCACAAGCAATGCGTTTAGGTACTTTAACAGCACCAACCTCTATGGATAAAAAAACCTATGCGGTTAACTTCAAAGGATTGATAGCTCATTTGGTGGATATTCTTTTTGTGGAAACAAAACAAGCAACGTACTACCACACCGCAGAATTATCTAGCCATATTCAACGTGATATTGGATTAACACGTTAAGCAAAAAGACAAGTTGTTAAAAGACAAAAGCCGACGAAAACGTCGGCTTTTTGCTATATACATTTAGCGCTTACCAAAGATAAGCACAAAGTTGCTTATTTCTTGCGGCAATACTCAGCGATAATGTACATAGTTTGACCATTAACTTTACCCTGAATGTGCTTTGGATCATCGGTTAAGTTAATACCACGTACCGCCGTTCCTTGTTTGATTACCATGCTTGAGCCTTTCACTGGAAGATCTTTGATTACCGTGATGTCATCGCCTTTTTTGAGTTCAACACCATTCACGTCACGGGGCTTATCTTCATCATCGTTCATACCGATTTCGGCCCATTTTTGAAGATCTTCTTCCATATACATCATATCGAGCAAATCTTGCGCCCAGCTCTCTGCTGCGGATAAACGCTTGAGTTGACGCCATGCCATTACCTGAATAGGTGCTACTTGGCTCCACATACTGTCATTTAGACAGCGCCAGTGATTCGCGTCCATCGTTTCAGGTTGTTCGATTTGTGAGCTGCAGGTGGCGCAAAGCATGATAGCGTGATCGACGGTGATCTGTGTATGCGGCGCAACCACATAAGGAGAAAGTGAGCTTTGTGCCGCGCACAGTTCACATTTTGAGTCACAGCGTTCGAGTAAAGTTGCTTCAGTAGACATTGATTCCCACCTCTATAAAGTTAAGTTCGCGGGTATTATCCACTTTATGCCTACGATTGGAAGGGCTATACCCCGAGAATGTTCAGTGTTTCCCGGGGATCTGAAGGTAATTAAAGCCGTTTTGAACGAGATGTTAGTTTATGGTCCACAATTGGGCGCTTGTCGAGTGGTATCTGGCAATGTTGATATCTTCGCAGCCAGATCATTAATGCGTGTGCTGTGGGAAGGATGGGTCGATAGTAGCTCAGGGGGTTGTTGTCCCATCGAAGCTCTTGCCATATTTCGCCATAGTTCGATACTTTGTGTCGGATCAAACCCAGCTTGGGCCATTAAGGTTAATCCTAAGCGATCCGCTTCTGATTCTTGGCGGCGGCCATAAGGCATAATCACGCCATATTGAACACCGACACCTAAAGCCGCCATGGTCAAATCACGATATTGTGCATATTCTGAAGCTCCTAAAGCAACATCAGTGACTTGTAATCCGACATTGGCCAGTTGGGCTTGAGAGAGGCGTTCATTACTATGATTGGCAAGTACATGAGCAATTTCATGACCAATCACCGTTGCCAGTTGATCTTGATTGACGGCAACGCTTAGTAATCCGGTATAGACTCCGATTTTGCCGCCAGGTAGGGCAAAAGCATTCACTTGTGGACTATCAAACAGGACAACTTCCCATTGCTCGACGCTAGGCTGTGCTGGGACGTACTGAAGAAGGGCATCGGTGACGCATTGTACGTAGCGAGTCAAGGCCGCATCTTGACTGATCGGCAACTCACTTTTCATTTGACTAAAAGATTGCACACCGAGTGTGCTCATTTGGGTATTCGAGAACAGCAATAGCTGGTTGCGCCCAGTTGGCGAAGCGCTGCAGGCGGTTAAACCAATCAACGTCATCGTTAAGCTTAAGATTTTTATTCTTAAACGCATAACACATCCTTAATCATAATCATCCCTATAATGACTCGGTAGGATAGATAGCCAAGTGGTTGTACAATATACCCAAGTTTATTGGAGATGCAATATTGCTGGATACGCGTTGTTGACGGCTATTGATGTATTTTATTAAGGGTGAACATGGAAATTTGGAAAAAGCCAATCAACTTAGAGCGATTAAATGCCACGTCAAAAAATACTATGATGGAGCATTTGAATATTATTTATACCGAGATCACGGAAAACTCTATTTCGGCAACCATGCCTGTCTGTTCGTATACACATCAACCATTGGGTATGTTGCATGGCGGAGCCTCAGTGGTTTTAGCCGAAACCTTAGGCTCCATTGCCGGTAATTTTGCCGTCGATGAGACTCGCTATTGCGTAGGATTAGACATTAATGCTAATCACTTACGGGCCATGCGACAAGGTGAGGTAATTGGCACGGCGAAACCTATCCATCTCGGTATTTCCACTCAAGTTTGGCAGATAGATATTACCGATGAACAAGGCCGCTTAGTTTGTGTCAGTCGTTTAACGTTGGCGGTCAAACAGCAGCGTAATAAAGTTAGGCAAGATAGCGAGGCAATCGAATGATGATTGAATTTTCCGGTGGGAAAATTATTGCCACCGCACATGAAGTGGTGGTGCGCTTACTGGGTGAGCATTCAATTAGTCTACAATCTTCAAGTGACAATGTCACTTTACTTGGCAGAGGCGCAAATGTAATGCTGGCCAACAGTGGCGGTGTAAAATGGTCAGTTAAACTCGATAACAACGAACAATTATCTGAGCTTGCTCAATCTTTAGGTTGCGATATCTCCTAAACTGCTGGCCTGCTCTTGCACTGAAGGACCTAAATAGAGGAAACTGTAGTAAGTTTTTAAGATATAGAGTTTCCTCCTTTATGAGTAGCCCTCGCTTACGTGTCCAGTTTGAAACCTTATTTGCTCATTTTCATGGTCAAGATGCAGAGACACAATTAGACGATATTACCGACATTTTATTTTGCACTCGACGTAATGCGCGTATTGTACTTAATAAATTAGAAGATGAGGGATGGATTGAATGGCATCCCGCTCCAGGACGCGGCAAACTCTCACAGCTTATTTTTAAACGTAGTCGGGCAGATGTCAGTGAAAACCTTGCTCGTCGTTATCTGCAAGAAGGCAAGATAGGTCAAGCGCTGGCGGTATTGGATCAAGATGCCGCTAAGTTAACTCAAGTTATCCAAAGTTATCTAGGTGTACAACACCAAGAAGGCTTACAAGTGGTGCGCTTGCCGTATTATCGGCCACTCTCTATGCTTAATCCTACGAAGCCGATGCGCCGATCTGAGCTGCATATTGCGCGACAAATTTATTCAGGTTTGACTCGTTTAGATGAAGAGGAACAGCTGCAAGCGGATCTTGCGCATCACTGGCAAGCGTTAAGCTCAACACACTGGCGGTTTTATTTACGTCCAGGAGTACGTTTTCATAACGGTGAATTAATGACTACTGAGATAGTGGTGCAGAGTCTATGGCAATTACGTTTGGTCAATTTGTTTGCACACATTGACGCCATTACGACTCCTGATAATTGGGTTGTCGATATTCATCTAGCTAAACCCGATACTCGTTTACCGCTATTATTGGCAGAATCTTGTGCAAAAATTTTATTGCCAGAGTCATTAAGAGCGGATGATTTTGATCAAAAACCAATAGGTAGTGGCCCTTATAAGGTTTTGATTAATGACGAAAAAAGACTAGTGCTACAAGCATTTGATGGCTATTTTGGTTTTCGTCCGTTGCTGGACCGTGTCGAAGTATGGGTTATTGATGAAGTGCACTCCTCAATGGTATTTCCGAGCTTAACGCACCCGATAAAAAGTCAGCGCGGTTCATTTAGTGAAGATGTTGAACTCGATCCCGGTTGCACTTATTTATTACTCAATCGTCGTAACGGTATTGCGTCTAATGAGACTTGGGCTAATTATTTACAAACCAAACTCAGTGCGCTGAATTTATTTCGTTTGTTACCAGAAGAAAAGGTGGTTGAACTGGGCGTATTGCCTGCTTATGGATTAAAGCCGGGTTGGTATCATCAAAATGGGCCAATGTCAGCCGTTGAACCACCAATCGGTAAAACCGTTACGGTTGCTTATCATGCTCAACATCCTATGTTTCCTACTTTAGCGAAGTGTATTGAACGCCTACTTAAAGAAGATGGCATTGAGGCAACTTTCATTAAATATGAATTAACCGTTGATGATGTCGATCAGGTGGACATTTGGATCAAAGCCATGGGCATCGCTAACCATCGGGATGATGCACTGGCTGGCTGGTTATTGGATTACTCCGATATAGAACCAATGAGCCAAGCCGAGGATTTTTATCGTTGGTCTGGATTGATTGATCAATGGCGTGCGAGCGATGAATCAACCCCTTTTCCCGCTCAAGAGCTCGGTAAGTCCTTAGTCGCCAGTAAACAGATCATTCCAATGTTTCATTGCTGGTTAGGGGTGAATAAAGATCAATGTGGTGCGTTACAAAATGCAAAGTGCAATGCCTTAGGTTGGTTTGATTTTAGCCAAGTATGGGTAAAACCAGAGTAAAACGATCGTCAAATCACCGATCTTGTTTGAGGAAAAAAGAGATGCAAAGCCCGATTACTTTAGAAGCACTACATATCCTAGATGCGATTGAGCGGCGGGGGAGTTTTGCCGCGGCGGCCAATGAGCTGAACCGTGCACCAAGCTCATTGAGTTATCAAATTCAAAAGCTTGAACAAGATTTGGATATGATGATTTTTGATCGCTCTGGTCATAAAGCCAGTTTTACTGATGCTGGACGGTTGATCCTTGAGCGTGGGCGAACCATTTTGTCCGCCGCCGAGAAGCTAGTTAACGATGCGACGTTACTTGCTAACGGCTGGGAGCTAGATATTACATTGGCTTTTGATGGCATCATTCCGGTCGCGAACTTTTTTCCTTTGGTGGATGCATTAGGTAATGTCAGTAAAACTCGGATTCGTCTACAAGAAGAGATTTTAGCCGGAAGTTGGGAGTCTCTCGCTACAGGAAGAGCCGATTTACTGATTTGCCCTAAGATAGACAGTTTACCGCAAGAGGTAAAATCAGAGCGATTAGGCTCAATGTCACTGATTTGGGTTGCCGCGAGCGATCATTATGTTCATCGCCGCCGTGGCGAATTTGATGAGCAGGCTCGACAAAAGTATCGAGTGATTGCGATTGCCGATACAGCGCGTGAACAACCAGCGATGAGTGTCAATATTTTAGAAAAGCAGCCGCGTTTAACGGTGAGTAATTTTAATGCCAAGTGCCAAGCGCTGGTGGAAGGATTAGGTATTGGTACTTTGCCGATACAAACTGCACAACCGTTAATTGCCAGTGGGCAATTGAAAAAAATATCCGGTAGTGCAGATAAACACATTGATATTGTTATGGCTTGGCGCAGAAACACGACTGGTGAAGCAAAATCGTGGTGTATTCAATATTTGAAAAAACATTGGGATCTTGTTTGATCTACCAGAGTATTGGTTTACGGTTCGGTTAGGGTCAAGACCATGTCTGCCGTTCCATCTTCAAAGTGGATCTCGATACTAAAGCCCAGTTTTTGGGCTAAATTAAGCATCCCTTTATTGCTAGGCATGGTCATACCCGAGATGCGGGCAGTCCCTTTCGCTTGGCAGTAATCAATGATCTTTTTCATTAACAATGATCCGAGCCCTTTTCCTTTAAGATCGGAGCGGATCAAAATGGCAAATTCAGCATCACTGTTATCATGGTTGATTAATGCTCGTGAGACACCAATGATCTCTGCTGGTGAGGTTTTATGGCTGACAGCAACAAAAGCCATCTCTCGGTCATAATCAATTTGGGTAAAGTTGGCTAGGGCTTCGTGATTAAACTCACCGACATCCGAAAAAAAACGTTTGTATAGATCTTCTTTTGAAACTCGATTGATAAAAGCGGCATGTTGTGGCTCATCTTCGGGGAGAATCGGTCGAATCGTTAGCGGCTCCCCATCTTTAGCTATGATATTTTCGACCAATTCAGAAGGATAGGGGCGAATAGCTAATCGACTTTGTGCATCCCCTTCGAAACGTTGTAATACCAAATCAGCATCTAGAATCGTAAATTGATCGCCATTGACCAGCAAAGGGTGAATATCTAATTCGTGTACTTGTGGACATTCAATAATCAGTTGGGAGATTCGGACTAAAAACTCGGATAAACCGTCAATATCAATAGGAATTGGTTGTTTTTGCAAACGAATTTTACCGCTGCGTAGCGCTCGAACAATTAAGTATCTTGCCAGTGTCATGTTTAATGGTGGTAATGCCGCGACCGCATCCAGTGATTCCTCCCACTCTGATCCTCCTTGGCCCAGTAAAATCACTGGACCAAAAATAGCATCGTGTTTGACTTTAAGCCAGTTTGGCCATCGCTTGCACTAACAAGCCATACACTCTGGCTGCCGGATAGGAGAGTTGAGTTCTATCAAGGATCGATTGCGCGGCATTAGCCACTTCGTTACGGTTGCGTAGGTTAAGCATAACGCCTTGCACGTCGGATTTATGACTAATGTCTGGAGATCGCAATTTTACCGCAACCGGATAGCCAATCGTTTCTGCTATGTGTACCGCCTCGCTACTGTCTGAAGCAATCCAGGTAGGTAACACATTAAAATGAAAGCATTTGAGGAACGTACCTATTTGATGAGTATCAATGTGCACACTTTCTTGTTCGCTTAAATGCTCGGCTATCCACGCTTTGGCGCTATTGATTTCTGACGCGGTCACCAACTCAGTGGTCGTCGGGGTTTCCATCAGCTGTTTTTGGTTACGCCTAAATTCAACCAAATGCATGAAGGCCACGACCGCACTTTCTGGTGTGCGGTAGGTCGGGATGCCAGCTTGAGTAAAAATGTGCCGAGCCGGGCGAGCGGTGAGTTCCCCAGACCAATTGGTCAGAATATTAAAACGCCTCGCCCGAGGGTGAGTTTTGATCACCTCAACAATAGCCATTGCTGTTTGCTCTGAGTGCGCGATGGCGGAAGGAGAGTGCATAATCAGAATGGCATCGATATCATCACTATCAAGCACTGCTTTTAACGCATTAACATAACGAATGTGGTCAGCATCTCCAACAATATCTATTGGGTTGTTTTGCGACCAACTACGTGGAAGGCATTGATCAAGCTGTTGATAAACGGTTGGATTTAATTGTGCTAATTTCCCCCCACGTTCGAGCAACGTATCGACGGCCATAATAGCAGGTCCACCACCATTAGTGATGATTGCCAGTCGCTCGCCTTGGAGTGGTACGGCATGAGTTAACGTTTCAACGGCGGCAAACAGCTCATGCGTATTATTAACCCTCAGCATACCGGTTCTGCGAATGGCAGAGTCATAAATAATATCTAGGGTATCTTCGCCTCCAGTGTGTATTTTAGCTGCCTTTCGTCCTGCCGCGGTTCTACCACCTTTTAAAACAAGTATTCGTCGATTACGAGACGCGGCACGTGCTGCGGATAAAAAGCGACGTGCATCTTTGATGGTATCGACATACAACAAAATAGCATGAGTGTGTTTGTCGATACTGAGCGAATCGAGCAAATCGGCGAAGTCGATATCGCAGGCGTTGCCTAGGGAAATAAAAGCCGAAAAGCCAATTTGTTTATCATTGGCCCAATCGAGAATCGTCGTGCATACCGCAGCCGATTGGGAGATAAAAGCAATATGCCCCTTTAAGGCATTAACCGGAGAAAATGAGCCATTGAAATGTATCCAGGGCAGAATAATCCCAAGGCTATTAGGGCCTAGTACGCGAATTCCGGCTTGCTTGGCAATCGTTAGGCACTGCTGCTGAATTTCGTGCTGTTGAGCATCTTCACTGTACATATCGGCGGATAATACGATAACGCATGAGACGCCTTTTTCTGCCAATTGGCTAAAGAGTTGTAGATTACGAGAAGCATGAGTACAAAGAATCGCAATATCGGGGACGAGAGGTAAATCAAGTACAGTTTTGTAAGCCAAGACGCCACATACCGATGGGTAACGTGGCGTCACCGGCATAATTGCCCCATCGAAACCGCCCTGAAGTAGGTTTTTCATAACGATATTACCCGCTCGAAAAGATCGCGTTGAAGCGCCGATCACAGCCACAGATCTTGGATTAAGTAGCGGGTTGATAGAATTCATGATGTGAAGACCTAACAGGTAATGAGCCTAATAACCAAGTTTTGCCTCTGGTGTGAAATGTTTACCAAAGGTCAATACCGCCTTATGAACAATACTTTAGTTAAAATTGTCTGATGGTGTTGATGTATTTAGTCTGGATGTGATCTTCATGACATCATCTCTCTTCCAGTTTGTGTCATAAATCACAGGATAATCAGAGATAATGACATCCTATACTTGATTATAAGACGCGCTATCGGCATGATTTACATTACTTTCTATCTAAGGTGTGTATTGGTTTATGAAAAGAATTGCGATTGTTGGTTTGTGCGCGCTGCTCGCCGCCTGTGCCTCGGAAAATTATATCACGGATGTAACAACTCAAAGTCATACGGAAGAGTTTGCTGTAGCCGATATTCCTAAACCTATCGTCTCAGAAAGGGGCAATGCTGACGGAGTATCCGAACGCAATGTTCAAGCTCAAGTGATCAAAATGACGCCTGCCGAAGAGCAAAAAATCGTTAAAGCCACGCCACCAGCTAAACCTAAAGTTACCATTGCTCCACCAACTGAGCAGCAATTGGCAATGAATCCACGTTATGGCTTTACCATTCAAGTTGTCGCTGTTGGCGCACAAACCAAAGTTGATCAATTTGCTAATCAGTTACCTAAAGATGGCCAACCAATTTGGGAAAACTACAAGGTTGTTAATGGTACTAAATGGTACACGGTTTTGTATGGTGATTACGCCACTCGTCAGGAAGCATTGAATGCCTTGCAAGGATTACCTGAAGAATTTCGTGACTTGAAACCATTTGTTAAGAGTATCGATAGTATTAAAAATTCAGACTTTCCTACATTAAATAAACTCAATTAATGAACATCTACAACAGGGGCTTTTGCCCCTGTGCTGTTTATTCTCTACACAATTAAACTAAGATTAGGTAATAAATCCTTTTCTATGGTGTACCTCTGTGCTGAATTGTCTATCATAGCCGATAGAATGAATGTGGTTACCACATCAGTTGGTCTTGTGGTCTGCAAGCAAATTTTGGTGTAACGGAACGGTTTAATGAATAAAACAACAATTTTACTTTTATGTGGTGGAGGCTCGTCAGAACACGAGATCTCGCTAGTTTCTGCTGATTATTTACAGCAACAACTGACGTTAACGTCATCGTTCGACGTGATTCGAGTAGAGATGAAACCCACGGGGTGGTTTACTGATTCCGGTGATATGGTTTACCTTGATACGAATTCTGCCTCACTAAATAGCGATCATGGCTCTCGTCACATCGATTTTGTTGTGCCTTGCATCCACGGCTATCCGGGTGAAACGGGCGATATCCAATCAATGTTAGAGCTGGCCGGTATCCCATATTTAGGATGTGGACCAGAAGCCAGCAGTAATAGTTTCAATAAAATCACGTCGAAACTGTGGTATGACGCACTCGGTATTCCTAATACACCCTACTTATTTTTAACAGAAAATAACGATGAAGCTTTACGTCAAGCCCAGCTAGCTTTTGATAAATGGGGCTCTGTATTCATCAAGGCGGCTCGGCAAGGTTCATCGGTTGGCTGTTACAAGGTCACCGATAGGCAGCAAATTGCCAAGGCAATTGATGATGCATTTACCTTTTCTGATCAAGTGCTGGTTGAACAAGCCGTCAAACCGCGAGAGTTAGAGGTTGCTGCTTATGAGCTTGGGGGAAAACTCCATATTACTCAGCCTGGCGAGATCATTGCTCCTGATGATGCTTTTTATAGCTATGAAGAGAAGTACAGTGCCAATAGTCATTCAATTACTAAAGTAGCTGCGGATAATATCACTGTAGAGCAAAGAGATCTCATTAAGCGCTGTGCAGAGAAGGTTTTTGTGCATATGAAATTAAGGCATCTTGCTCGAATAGACTTTTTCCTTACCTCACAAGGCGAAATTTATCTTAATGAAGTGAATACTTTTCCTGGAATGACGCCCATTTCCATGTTCCCGAAAATGCTGGAACACCACGGCCACTCATTCTCGGTTTTTTTAGCTGATTGTGTCCAACGCTCACTTATGTCCAAGGTTTAATTCGAGTAAATTTTATTTTAGCAACTTCTGCGGTGTATAATTTACCTAAGTATTGGTTAGGCATCGCAGGGCTTAACCAACGCCCAAAACTTTGAATATCTTTAGTATGATAGCCTTGTTCGGCTAGCTCTTTTACGGCACCAATTCGGGTCGATTGACCTGAAAATTTTAAATGTGGTAGAGCTAATAAATCACCAGCACGCCTTAATATACGGTAGATGGATGAATCATCTAAAGGTTGATTATTGATATTGCCATGCCTATCAATCGAGCGAAAAACTGCGCCATCTTGCTGAGAGATCAATGCCGTCCAACGAGCTAATATTTGCTGCGCTGAAGGGGATAATTGATAGATTTCATTGCCAATGCTAAGTTGACTATGATCTTCTGCTATATCTTTGAAGCTGAGCTTTTTAAGCTCTCCTCGTTTCATGGCACATTCAAACATCACGTGATAGATAGCCAAATCACGTATTGCTAGACTTTCATTGCTTTCGGCCATTAATTGATAAAGTGATGCCAAGTGTTGACGAGTAAAACATTCAGCCTGTTTCTCATCGCCGTATTTTTCCGCCCTTAAGCGTTGAAGAAGTTGACGAACTTGCACATTCAACGTCGGATCTTTTTGATTCAGTAAGTAATGAATCATACCGATAGTGACAGAGTAACGTCTAATGGTACTAAACTTTCTTACCTTGGCTTCACTTTCAAGAAATAATCTAACGGCGGTAACGGAAGCCGGTAAAGGGTTTACCGATTTTCTTTGGCAAAATTCAGTGAAAATATTCCAATCTTTACTGAAGGCGAGTAATGAATTTTTTTGATAATGTTCTTGGGTCAATAGAGCAAGCTGCTGTGGTGTGATAGGATGCTTAAATTCCAATAGTTTAGCTTTGATCTGTTTTGCTTCAGTCAATTGTACAAGAGGTCTTTTCATGTTAACGCACTATAACTTTCTAATTAGTTACTAAATATACTTGCGTACCGAGAAGATACAATTATTATTTAACTATCAATGACAAAAATAAGTAGGTCATCATGGCAATTACTACATACCGAGGGTTTACTTTAAAATCTGCAGATAACTCCCCAGACATCTGGCAAGTGCAGATCAAAAAAAACGTTTTAACTGGAAACCTCGCTGCAGTAAAAAAAAGTATTGATTGGTTTTGTGATACGGCATCGCTGATTGACCCAAGTGAATTTGAATCGATTGGCAAAAAACGGGAAGGTAGTGCACAAACAATTCAAGAGCAATTTAACGGTTTCATGTTAAAAAATGATACCGGAGAACCCAATGGATGGTATTGCTTTTTCAATGGCCGCTTGATCAAAGGAGCAAAAGTTGCTATTCAAAAACATATCGAAGCTTATCTGATTGCAAAACAGAAAGCGGAAGCCCAACAAACTCAATTAAAAAAATAACAAAGAACGAAGTATATTATGACTCTTGTATATTCAACGGAAACGGGCCGTATTAAGCCTGAAGCCCCAAGCATTGAGCGTCCAAAAGGTGATGGGATTGTCAGAATTCACAAAGAAACAAAAGGCCGAAAAGGCAAAGGTGTGTCGATTATTAAGGGTTTAGATCTTGATGATGCGCCTCTAAAGTTGCTGGCTGCTGAGCTAAAAAAGTCCTGTGGCTGCGGTGGTTCGATAAAGGACGGCCACATTGAAATTCAAGGTGAAATGCGTGACAAAATTAAGCAGTTGCTTGAAAAAAAAGGTTACACGGTAAAGCTTGCTGGCAGCTAATAACGACACTTGTATGTTGATAACAAGAGTCGTTATTAGCTATTTTATGGTAAATAGACCTTATGTTTAATCTTCGGCGTATGCTGAGTAGAAGTAGAGTAAGGTCTATCTCAAGCTCTCTTTTTATCGCCCACATTGAATAGATAAAACCACCTTTACCTTCGCCGATTTATTTAACATAACAATGATAATGCGCACTAAAGTGTGACCGTTAACATTGACAGGAATATCATGCCCATGGTTCTATACATGCCTTACGTTTATCACTATAAGGACATGTAATGAAACGTGAAACGATAGCTTTACACCATGGTTATCATGCTGATAATCAAAACTCTGTTGCGGTACCTATTCATCAAACTACTTCATTCAGTTTTAATGATGCACAACATGCAGCCGATCTTTTTGATTTAAAAGTTCAAGGTAATATTTATTCTAGGATAATGAATCCAACCTGTGATGTGCTTGAGCAACGTATCTCGGCGCTTGAAGGTGGTATTGGCGCTTTGGCGGTAGCTTCTGGTATGGCCGCGATTACTTATGCTATCCAAACTCTTGCTCAAGCTGGCGATAATATTATTTCTATCAGTGAGTTATATGGTGGTACTTATAATCTATTTGCTCATACTTTGCCCAGACAAGGCATTGAAGTTCGATTTGTAGACAAAGATAATTTTACTCAGTTAGCTCAACTGATTGATGATAGAACCCGAGCGGTTTTTTGTGAAAGTATCGGTAATCCATCCGGCAGTATTGTTGACATTGAAACGCTGGCTAACTTAGTTCATCAACATGGTTTACCATTAATTGTTGATAATACTGTTGCGACCCCCTTTTTATGGCGACCTTTTGAACATGGCGCGGACATTGTTGTTCACTCTGCGACCAAATATATTGGCGGTCACGGAACCACGATTGGTGGTCTGATTGTCGATTCAGGTAAATTCCCATGGCATGCTTACCCACAGCGTTTCCCATTATTAAATGAACCCGATATTTCATATCATGGTGTCAACTATGCTCAAGATATTGGTGCTGCGGCTTTTATTGCTCGAGCACGGGTCGTTCCTTTGAGGAATATGGGCGCGGCGCTGAGTGCTCACGCGGCTTGGAATCTGTTACAGGGATTAGAGACATTAGCTTTGCGGATTGAGCGAATTAATGATAATACTTTAGCTGTAGCTCAGTGGCTTAACCAGCACCCACAAGTGAATTGGGTAAATTATGCAGGCTTAAGGACTCACAAAGATCACTCACTTGCCCAAAAATATATGCACGGAAAGGCGTCTGGCATTCTCAGTTTTGGTATAGTCGGTGGCCGAGAAGCTGGAACACGCTTTTATGATGCATTAAATCTAATTCTTCGTTTAGTGAATATTGGTGATGCTAAAAGTTGTGCTGCGATTCCAGCATCGACGACTCATCGCCAGCTCAATGATCAAGAATTACAAGCTGCGGGTGTTTCAGCCGATATGGTTAGATTATCGATAGGTATCGAGCATATTGATGATTTACTTGCGGACCTTGAACAAGCATTACAAGCAACATTGTAAACATGTCAATCATGGCCCTGATGAGTATCGAATTAGTGGCCATGATCATCACCCTTCCCCCTTTTTTATTAAGCTTATTTGCTCTTTAATTATTTCGTCTAATTCTATTATTTAAACTATTTCGTATATCAATAAAGTTACGCCGTATCTTAAGTTATAGTGCATTAGATTGTTGGATTTTTAGTACAGATGTGTATGGTATAAGTTCATAATTTAAAATGAATAAGTAAGTGATATTAATGAACGAAGAGCACATGAGTGCTCTTCTAAATCAGATAGCTATTCGGTTTTATTCTGTAAATCTTCAGCATACTGACGGCGAATTTCCTGAGAAACGATTTGAATCGCCTGTGCAGTGCTGATCCCTTTAGCCATCAATTTCTGAATTTTTTCTACAGCGGCTTGCTGTTCACTGTGAGTTAAAGTCGGTATATCGTCAAACATAAAAAAGGCTCCTATTACGGAGCCTCACTATAAAGAGACAATCAGTAACTAGCAAGAAAGTTTACGTATGCCCCCATAGCATTTTCATTGGTATAACTTGCACCAATATCAAGCTGAATGATATTCAACGGTGATAAACCAATCCCTGCAGTAATGGTGCCATCTCGGCCACTATAAGCTAGGTTTTTATTATACCCTACTCTCAATTTTAATTGACGCATGATATCCACTTCACCACCAATACGGATCATCTGCGTATCATCGGCAAAGTTATTAAATCGGCGGTCGGTATTCAAATCATAATCCACACTCAAGGTCGCATAATCAGCAACGATACCTGCACCGAGTGTGATTTGTGGGCGGATTTGATAATCATACTGAACAGAGTTAACCATTTGTGTCGTAATATCTCGACTGATCAAATTGGTGGCAGCCGCACCTAAACGATAAGGCCCATAAAACCATACCGCGCCAGCATCAATGTTAAATGTCGTTTCTCCCGTACCGTTATCTAACAAATCTTTGAATTCATAGTTGTTAAAGCTGGCTTGATAAACATAAGTATAAATGCGTTGTAATTTCGGAGTGATACCAAAAGCCATATGTTGACCGAGGAAGGTTTGATATTTGGCTAACGAGATACCAACTTCAGTAACGGCAATAGAGACGGCATTAATACCACTATTCTGTGCTTGCTCAAGAATACATTCAGGACTACCGGGATTAGCACTTACAGGGCAATCTGATGCGATGCTGGGAGCCGCATATACTTCTGTGTACGCTTTACCAAATATATTCGCAGAGATGTAGCGGTTTGGTATACCAAAAGCGATAACCCCGCCCAGGTTTGCGTTAAGGGTATCGCCGTCAATATCATTAAGCGCCGTCTGTAATTCGGTGGCTTTACTTGGATCATTACTATTAATAAGATCAGCAATATTATCGATACTTTTCACTAATTTATCAGGATCGTTATAAGTAAATCCAATGCTGGGTAAAATCATCCCTGCGTCATCATTACGTCGATAAATAGCGACTAAAGCAGGATTATAGAACGGAGCAGTAAGATAGTTTGCTGAGACCACGCCAACGCCACCCATGGCATCTCCGCGGGCTTCTATAGCATAATTTGCCGCAAGAGTCTCTGTGGCAACCAGCAGCGCAGGAAGCGTTAAAAGCCAAATGTGTTTTTTATTGTTCATATCCAATAAACCGTTGGTTACTTTGTTGTTATAACGGCTTATTGTCTATCAACTTTAATCATTCCTCTAGAGAAACATTATAGGTTTTACTAATAACTTGAGCTTGCTCTATGATTATTGGTCCTTGCCAGCGCTTATGAGTCATTGAAACCGCAAGGATATAGCGATCCGATGTTAGTTCTGTGAGCTCAAGTTGAGTCGGATAGTTTGATTCATAACTTTGTTGCCAAATTTCTTTATACTCACCATCAAAATAATCGTACACCGACACATCTAACCGAGGTAATGGGCAATGGCGATTCAATAATGCATTTTTATCGACAGTCCATTGATCTTTACTCGACCAACGAACCGTTTGCTTAGCTTTAGGTTCGCCAAAGATAACCCAAGTACTCCACGAATCTTGATCTTCAGCTGTAATATCGATTCGATACAACCCCATAGATAACTTAGAGTTCAGATTATAATGCTTGCGATAGGTTATCGCACCATCAGTGACGCCGTCACCAAGGTGAATAAAGCTACTGTCTGTAGAAATTGGTTTCTCAATCCATTGAGTTAACGTTATATTATTCAAAGCCTTATCGCTTTGTGCTTCTAGTATGACTTGATACGCATCACGACCAGGACTTTGAATATCCACCTTACGAACCACAATACTGTTTAACCATGATGGAAACGTCTTACTGGCTAACCCCTTACCACAGTCAACCGATAACGATTGGATCAATAAATCATTTAAATGTGTTTTGGTATTTTTCGTTTGGTTGAGTTGCCAAACTTCAACCAGAGAATGAAACATTCGGTCGAGATCGTTATTGAGTAGGTGTTGATGTACCTGAGTTAACGGGCTATTACTCTCAAACCATTCCACACTCTGTGCATAAAAAGGCACGCACATAAGCGTGCCAATAAGGCCTATTTTTCTATACATAATTTAGGCTTTCATCTTATACCCGACACCACGAAGCGTTTCTATTTCTAAACCTGGTAGCTTTTGCCGCAATTGTAATACATGCGTATCCACCGTTCGTGTGGTCGGGAAATGATTATAACCCCACACATGATCCAATAATTCATCACGAGTAAATACTCGACCTAAATTACTGGCGAGGAAAAGCAACAAATCAAACTCAGTTCGCGTTAAGGTAATACACTGTTGGTTAAAAAAGACTTCTCGAGTGGCTTTATCGATAACCAAATTTGGTGTAATCACTTTGCTATCATCACTATCCTCACCATCCGGCGAACGAAGCTGCGCTCTTATCCGAGCAAATAATTCAGCTTCTGCAAATGGCTTGGTCAGATAGTCATTCCCTCCTGCGTCTAAGCCCGTAACTTTATCTTTGACGGTCACTAAAGCGGTCAATAAGATAACCGGGATTTCTTTTAAAGCCTTCCATTCAGCAAGATGAGCAATAGAATCACCATCAGGCAATTGTCTATCTAAAATAACTAAATCCGCTTTTTCCCAATATTGATTCACTGCAGCGATAGTTTCTGCATGTAAACAGTCATATCCCGCTTGCTCCAAACTTACCAATAAACCGTCAGCAAGGTTTTTATCATCTTCAACGAGAAGCAATGTCTGTTTCACAAGGTATCTCCAATATAAACGTGGTTGGTGGTCCGATTAAGGTTAAACGGCCCCCCATTCGACCAACCATCGATTCAACAATCGTTAAGCCAAGTCCTAAGCCACTTTTACTTACAAAGGGCTTGCGTAAATGACGCCAATCTTTATGAGTCAACGAACCTTGATCGGTTACTTTAATCGTAACTGAATCAGTTTTTGACGTCACTTCTAGGGTTATAGGTGCAACACCATATTTTACGGCATTGCGAATCAAATTATCGATACAGGTACCAAGCCAATACACATTGAGCTTTGCCGCTATATCTTGTTTAATAATTAACTCAATAGGTTGAGTAAACTCTTCTTCTACTTTGTATTGCAACCATTCTTCCACAGAAGGAACCCAAGCGGTCGCTAGTGGTTTATTATCCGACTGTAAGTAATCTTTGCTGGCTTCAGCAAGCTGCCTTAAACGACGAGAATCCTCGCAAAGACGACGAAACTCATCGTATACAGTTTCGGGTAAATGTTCAAATTCTCGACGAAACCCTTCAACCGTCAACGATAAACTGGCAATTGGTGTTCTCAATTCATGGGTAAGAATTTGTAAGATTAGCATCCTACTTTTCATTTCTTGTCGTTTAGAGTTCCAGCGATAAATTGACCAACTGATCACCAAGAAAATATTTGCCAACACTAGTACAAACATACTGATACGAAGCAAATCCGTATGATCTTGTACGTTCCAGCATAAATTGCCTCGTTGAACAAAGCATGTGGTATCACTCTCTACAAAACTAAAAGCCAAACCGGCTTGACTGGCATTTTTTTGCCAAATGCTGTCATCGAATAAATAGTATTCATCGCCTTTTCTTAACCAAAGCTCATCCTTATCACCAAACATGATTGCACCAGAGATCAGCGCATTCATCGCATCTTCGTTCATTCTTTGCAAACGTCCCAATAAAGATTGACTAGGCGCTTGCGCTCGCTCTTGAATATGCATAAAAGGCTCAAGTTGCGCATACTGATCGGGATAAACTTCTGCATAACGAGCAGCATAAGTACCACCACCAGGATGAATCAATGAGCTTCTGGCAAACCAACGTACGGGTAATTGACTTCCTTTACACAACGCTCGAGTAAAAACTAAAGGTTCGGTCACTAAAGGGTTCAAAGGTAAATTACCCGAGCAGTTTTGTGCTAACTGATATAAAAGTTGGATATCTTTTAATGGATAAGATGCCGTTTGTGGCAACATAGTTTCTGGCGTTAATAATCGAGTTGGATACTCTTTTTGAATCGTACGAATATCATAGGTGACCATGGCTGCTTGCTCATCAAATAGCGATACAAACAGTTCAATCCGCTCCGGTAGGGAATCGGCAAAAGCTGAAACAGTAAAAGTGCAAGTGGCTAGCACTAGGCTGCGGATGAGTGTTTTTGTCAATGTGAATAATCGTTTGATCATAAAACCATAAAGTGATGATGCATTATCTATAAACAGAAACAGCGCTTGTTATATCACTGTCAATAATATACCAAAGTATCGCTCTTATTGACTCAAACAACGTTATTTACCCTGTTGACCTTAGATCGAATACTCGAATACCAGAAAGCAAGAAGCCAGCAAAATGCTGGCTTCTTGCTTCGGTTTAAGCAGATTACAATGCTTTAGAGATGGCGTCTACACTCTCTTTTGCATCACCAAATAACATGAAAGTATTGTCTTTGAAGAACAACGGATTTTGCACTCCAGCATAACCCGTATTCATCGAACGTTTGAATACAATGACCTGTTTCGCATGCCACACTTCTAATACTGGCATACCTGCTATTGGGCTATGAGGATCATCTAACGCTGCGGGATTGACCGTATCATTCGCTCCAATCACTAACACTGTATCGGTTTTGGATAGGTCATCGTTAATTTCATCCATTTCTAATACAATATCGTAAGGTACTTTAGCTTCGGCTAGTAGCACGTTCATGTGACCCGGTAACCGACCAGCCACAGGATGAATCCCAAAACGGACATCAATCCCTAATGCTCGTAACTTCTCTGTGATCTCGTAAACAGGATATTGCGCTTGCGCGACAGCCATACCATAACCCGGGGTAATTACGACTGAACGAGAGTTTTTGAGAAGTTCTGCCACTTCTTCAGCATTCATTTCTCGGTATTCACCTTGCTGTTCATCACTGCTGATCACTACTTCTTGACCAAAACCACCAGCAATAACACTGATGAATGAGCGGTTCATCGCCTTACACATAATATAAGACAGAATCGCCCCAGACGATCCGACTAAAGCGCCGGTCACAATCAGCAAATCATTGGCGAGCATAAAACCAGCGGCAGCGGCGGCCCATCCCGAATAAGAATTGAGCATTGAAACCACAACTGGCATATCAGCGCCACCGATTGATGCAACCAGATGGTAGCCAAAGGCTAAAGCAATCACGGTCATGATGATCAACGGCAATAAGCCACCATCAAGCTTTAGAAATTGCATGAGTAATAGAAGCGATATTACTAACGCCGCGAGATTTAACTTATGTTTATGCGGCAAATTTAGAGGCGACGAGCTAATTGAACCGCTCAATTTACCAAACGCGACGATCGATCCAGTAAACGTCACGGCACCAATGAATACTCCGATAAAAACTTCGACCAAATGAATCACATGTTCCGCATGAGTATCCACCAAAGGAGCAGCGAGCAAACTGTTATAACCGACCAATACAGCAGCCATACCGACAAAGCTGTGCAACATCGCAACGAGCTCTGGCATCTGTGTCATCTCGACTTTATTAGCGAAACGGATCCCAATGACGGCCCCAATGATCATGGCCAAAATAATCCAGCTCAATCCTTGTGCTTCAGGACTGAAAATGGTAGCTAGCAGCGCGATCGTCATACCAGCCATACCGTAATAGTTACCGGTAAGTGCTGATTCTTGTTTCGATAATCCCGCTAGACTCAAAATAAAACATAAGGCAGCAATAATATAAGCCGCGTGTACTAATCCTGCAGACATTATTATTCTCCTTTAGTCTTTACGGAACATGTCAAGCATACGTTTCGTGACCGTAAAGCCGCCAAAAATATTGATACTTGCAATCAAAACGGCAATAAATGCCAAAAAGGTTACTATCCCATTGCCTTGGCCGATTTGTACTAAAGCACCGACGATAATAATTCCAGAGATAGCGTTGGTTACTGACATTAAAGGGGTATGTAGTGCATGAGTTACATTCCACACCACGTAATAGCCAACTACGCAAGCTAGTACAAACACCGTAAAATGGCCGAGAAAAGCCGCCGGAGCTACTGATGCTATCCAAGCAAATGCACCGACGCCAGTCGCTAAACCAATCAACTTTTTCCAAGGTGATGCTGGTTGCTTAGTTGGTTTTTCTATCATCGGTTTGCTTTGAGCTGGCTGCTGCGCAGAGACTGGGATAGGCGGAGCAGGCCAGGTGATCTCACCTTGCTTAATAACGGTGACGCCACGCAGTACAACATCGTCAAAATCGATGTTAATTACGCCGTTCTTCTCTTTACAAAGCAGTTTCAATAAATTGACCAAATTCGTTGCATAAAGCTGAGAGGCTTGAGTGGGAAGACGACCAACCATATCGGTATAGCCAATAATTTTTACGCCATTATCAGTCGTGATCAACTGATCTTTGACCGTATACTCACAGTTCCCGCCATTGGCAGCCGCTAAATCAACAATCACACTCCCCGGTTTCATACTGTCTACCATCGATTTGGTGATGAGTGTCGGTGCTGGTTTACCAGGGATCAGTGCGGTAGTGATAATAATATCGGATTTTTTTGCTTGTTCTGCGTAAAGCTCTGCTGCTTTTTGATTGAAATCATCCGACATCTCTCGAGCGTATCCATCACTCGAAGCAACCGTCGGCAACTGTTCAATTTCCAGAAACTCAGCCCCCATCGATTGCACTTGCTCTTTAACTTCTGGACGAACGTCGAACGCTCTAACAATTGCGCCAAGGCTTCCCGCAGCCCCTATAGCGGCAAGGCCTGCGACCCCAGCACCAGCGATAAACACATTCGCGGGAGGCACTTTGCCTGCAGCGGTGATTTGTCCAGTAAAGAAACGGCCAAATTGATGTGCCGCTTCAACAACCGCTCGATAGCCGGCAATATTCGCCATGGATGATAGTGCGTCTAACGCTTGGGCACGAGAAATACGAGGAACACAATCCATCGCCAACACATTGATACTTTTCATTGCCAGTTTTTCCATCAACTGAGCATGTTGAGCTGGCCAGATAAAACTGATCAGAGTCGCTTGATCTTTTAATAACGAGACTTCATCGATTTGCTGATTGTAAATTGGCGCATTCACTTTTAAAACAATATCGCAGTTCCACACTACCTCGGAGGATTCAATTATCGCACCAGCCGCTTGGAACGCACTGTCTTCAAAACTTGCCAATGAACCAGCTTGAGACTCAATCACAACCTCAAAGCCGAGTTTTATCAGTTGCTCTACTGATGAAGGTGAGGCAGCCACTCGAGTTTCACCCGCGAGCCTCTCTTTTGGCACACCAATTCGCATATCATTTCCTTGATTTTGGGACAAAAAATAAAAGAACGCTAAGCATAGCGACTTAGCGTTCTTTTATTCATGACTTCTGTCAACGACTGGAGAAATTAGTTAAAGATCTGACCACTCATCTGATCAATAAAAAGTTGAGCTTTTTTTAACATTAACTGATCGGCATCATCTTTAGTTGACAAAATATCAGAACGAATAAAACGATGAGTATGCAGCTCTCCATTGATCTCTTGAGTAATTCGGCCTGCTACTCGATATTGACCGTTTTCAGCCATCGATTCTGGATAAATGAGCATACCTTTATATTCAACAGGCTGAATTGATTCTGATTGCTTTTTATCTCTTCCCCCAAACCAACGAGCAAATAATCCCACAACTACTCCTTATGTTTCTTATTGTTTTTCAGAATTGGCTCTTCATACCATTCTAACGGATTATCGTGATCAAACCGAGCTTGAGATAAAATAACAGGAATCTCTTTATCTCGCATAGTACGACGATCTTCAATGATCATAGGCTCCGCCGCTTGAATGGCAGCGAGAGCTTGTTGCTTTAAAATCACCAACCGCTCTTCAGGAAGAGCGGAAAGGAAATCAACATCATGTCGGATATAAACCGGACGCATTTGACTTAATGCAAGACAGGCAAGATCCGCTAATTGGTCATGATTGTATTTATCGCTATATTGACGCTGAACTAATACTTGCCCAACCAACGTTTCCATATAGTTATGTACATCAACATTTAACTGCATCCGTTTTCTCCTGAATCATGCAAGCTTGTCCGTAAGTATTATCGGGCGATCGATGATGCTAAAAATAAGTGACCTGAGTAAAAGTATCACCACACCGCACTATCGCCTGTTCAGTGTAGCAAAAAACTTGGCAATTATTAAAATCAACGTATTCTTATAAGCAAAGAGACTTAAACCATTTGCCTAACTCTTCACCAATAAGGGACTACATTGATTCAAATGGCGCATGAATAATCTATGTCGACAGATTTTGCTTCTTCGTCTTGGTTTCGTTTTGCCTTCCCTATCCTGTTACTCATCACAGTCTGGATCGGAATCGATAACCTTGTTATGGTCGTGCAAAGCAATATTGGCTTTGCGCAAAATTTGCCTTACGTGCTTTTTATCTCCGCTATTGCTATCGCTCATTTATTCAAGCAAAGTCGGATAGCCATGATCGCCAGTGTATTGCTGATAAGCTATCTAATAATCCAATACCGACTGCAATCCCCCCTCTCCGATGGTTCAACATTACTTGAATTATCTCTCTTGGCAACGTTACTTCCTGTCGCTTGCCTGATTAGTTATGCTTTCTACAATCAAGGGCTTGCTACACGCAGTTTTGTCAAATTCATTGCCTTACTACTCATGTTGTTGTCATGGGGAATATTGAGTGTAACTCACTTTTATGATGGGGCCGTCATCGATTTACATGGCGGCTTACTTTATAGCGTACCGCAAATTTCTCGCTTGCCATTTATTTTAGTTCTCTATCTTTTCGCTTTAGTCGGTATCTGTGCGATTTTAGTTTTAACAAGGAATCGGATGATCGATGCCACTATTTACAGCGCTTTATTGTTAACCAGCACCACTTTTATTTTTTTCCATGTTTCCTTTATATCCAGTATTCTTTTTTCACTCGCTGGTGTCTTATTGATCTTGTATTTGATCGCGGCAGGCCATGCATTAGCTTTCAATGATCGATTAACTCAACTACCTGCTCGGCATGCTTTGGATCTTGATCTACAGCGTTTAGGGAAAAACTTTACGATTGCAATGGTTGATATCGATCACTTTAAAGCCTTCAATGATACCTATGGCCATGAAACCGGTGATGATGTGCTAAAACTCGTTGCCAGTCGCTTAAGGCTCGTTCCCGGTAATGGCCGAGCTTATCGTTACGGTGGTGAAGAGTTCACTTTGCTTTTTAAAGGCAAAACGGCAGAGCAAGCAAAACCACATTTGGAGTGGTTACGTCACGACATCGAGCATTATGATTTAGTTATTCGAGATACTGATACTCGCCCTACTAATCATCAAGAAGGTTCAAAAAAACGCAAACGTCATAAAGCATCATCCGTTACTGTTACTATTAGCATTGGCGTTTGTGATAGCCATGTAGAACCCACTGCAAAATCTGCATTAACCTTAGCCGATCAAGCACTGTATAGTGCTAAAAAATCCGGTCGAAATTGCATAAAAGTCACTAAGTAAGTAGCAATTATTATCGCCTATCGCAACTTATCAAATAAAAGTATGCTAATGTTTTCTAGGGATTAATTTTTTAACCGCACTGTATAGAGAATCGATGCATTGATCATTTCTGTTAAAGTCATCAATAAATACTTTATTAAAATGCTGTGCCTAATGACATTAGCTTGTCCAGCTATGGTATGGGCAGACAGAGATTGGTCACAGCAAACTGTACGGATGTGTGTCGATCCTGATTGGGAACCTTTAGAGAAAATCACCACGGATGGTCAGTTTATCGGTATTGCTGCTGACTTACTTCGAGTGATCTTTCAGCGAGCGAAACTAGAGTTTGTGATAATACCGACGGCAGATTGGAATGAAAGCTTAGTCAAATCACAAGCCGGAGAGTGTGATATTTTGGCACTACTCAATAAAACTGAACAGCGCAGTCAATGGCTCAATTTCACTCGTCCATATCTTGTTAATCCGAACGTCTTAATTACTCGACACGAACATCACTACATCGATGATTTAAACGATCTCGCCAATACCAATAGTAGTATCGCCCTTCCTATCGGCACCTCCGTATATGAGTTTCTTAAACGTGACTATCCAAACATTAATTTAATACCAGTGGATACCGAACGAGAAGCTTTTGATTTGGTTGATAGAGGGCTGGCCGATGCGACGTTACGTTCATTATTAGTCGCAGCGTATACCATTAGAAATGAAGGCTGGTTTAATCTGAAAATCGCTGGTGAAATCGGTGATTATAAAAATTTATTACGAATTGGCGTGCTTCATCAACATCCATTATTACTAGAAAAATTAGATCAAGCGATTGCGACATTGACCGTTGAAGATATCAACCAAGCCATTAATCGGCATGTACCTATCTCTGTGAATTATCGTTACGACTGGAAAATGACCATCAAAGTAATCACAATTTCTATAGTTATTATCTGTGCTTTACTATTTATTGGTTTGCTTCAGTACCGCTCTCATCGACGATTACTACTGCTCAAATCCCAATTAGAAACCACATTGGTGGAAAAAGACAATATTGAGTTACGCCTCAGAGAAAGTGAACGCTTTTATCGATCGTTGGTCGATACAGCCCACGAAGGAATTGGTGTTATTCAGAATCAACGTTTTGTATACGCCAACCATCATTTAGCGCAGATAGTCGGTCTTAGTATTGAGCAACTTCTTGAACTTTCTTCATTCCTCGATTTAGTCAGTCCAGAATACCAGCCAGCAGTATTAAAAGCGCATCATCAACGTCTCGCTAAGGAAGCCACACCGCCGCAACGCTATCAAGCTCAGTTAGTTCATGCTCAAGGACACATCATTGACATTGAAGTCAGTGGCGTTATGGTTGACTGGTATGGAGAGCCCGCCTCTTTAAATTTCATCAGTGACATTACCGATAGAAAAAAAGCAGAACGTGAAATTACCCATCTTGCTAATCATGACACATTAACTGGACTAGCAAATCGAAGACTCCTAATGGAAAGAATGGAACAGTTAATTTTACAAGCTAAACGTAATCCTATTCAATTTGCTGTTATATTTATTGATTTAGATAAGTTTAAGCCCGTTAATGACTACTGGGGTCACCAAGTAGGTGACGAACTTTTACAAGCGATCTCACAACGCTTGACGGAAAGCATTAGAGCATCAGATACCTTAGCTCGTATTGGAGGGGATGAGTTTGTTATTTTATTGCCTCATTTACCGAGTGAACATATCAATGATGTCGTGCGAAAAATCGAAAGTACCTTTCAAATGCCTTTTATTTTACAAGAAAAAACCTTATCGATTCATGCCAGCCTCGGAGTAGCCAACTTCCCTCATGATGGAGATACTGCCTCAGAATTGCTCAACCGAGCTGATAGGGAGATGTATCGTAATAAACAGATTAATCTGTAGTGTTGGTATAACCTGAACGTATTGTCATCGATTAAATCCGGTAATCCCCCTATTTTTAACGGCAGTTAAAAGTAGAGGCTAAGCGGCCATCAATTGTGGTTTTCCGCCATTTGCTTTGTGTGACCGTTCATGATTGTAAAACCAAAGCCATTGCGTGGCATAGTCTTGAACTTCTTCAAGCGTATCAAATAAATGTTTGCTGACCCAACTGTATCTTATTGTTTTGTTGTGTCGCTCTATATACGCATTTTGTTGTGGCTTACCAGGTTGAATGTAATCAATTCGGATCCCCAGTTTTTTCGCCCACTCTGTAAATTCGTGGCTGATAAATTCGGGTCCATTGTCACAGCGGATCGCCATCGGTTTTGCGCGCCATTCAAGAAGCTGATTTAGCGTTCTTAGGACCCGTATTGTTGGCAGTGAGAATCCTGCTTCAATCGCCAAACCTTCTCGTTTGAAGTCGTCGATGACGTTGAACAATCGATAATTTCTGCCATCCGCGAGCTGGTCATGCATAAAGTCTATCGACCACACTTGGTTTGATTGGGTAGGTTCTTTCAGCGGTTCTGGTGCGTTTCTTTTGAGTCGTCCGGTGTTTTTCAAGTTAGTTGTCATCATTTGCTTAGATATTAAGCAGCATCTTTTTCTGGATTTAAATGCACTTCACCAACAGGATCACAGTTTCTGATATCACTAGACCAACGCCCTGGATTTTTATTTTTCGCACTCAGTAGTACCTCTGCACGATGCGCTAAGATCTCTCGATCCTTTCCACTATGACGCTCGGAAGGTGTAACATAATTTAACTTGCTATGCTTGTGCTCAGTATTATACCAACGTACAAACCCGTTGACCCAACAACGACTTTCTTCCAGACCATCAAAGCCTTTCGTGGGCCAGCTCGGTATATATTTCACGGTTCGGAACAGCGACTCAACATAAGGATTATCATCGCTGACTCGTGGTCGGCTGTACGATGAGGTAATACCTAGCTCATCCATCTTTGCTTTGAGCGTGAGTGATTTCATTGGCGCACCGTTATCTGAGTGAAGCACTAAGGGCTGATTAAAGCATTGCTCGCGTAGTAATGTACGCTGTAAGAGTTGTGAGGCTAACTCACCACATTCACTCTCATAGACATCATAACCAACGATTTTTCTGCTGTAGATATCTTCTATAACGCACAGGTAATAGTGTTGCCCAATCACCTTAGATGGCAAGTAAGTAATATCCCAACTGTATACTTGATTTGGCCCTGTCGCTGTGTAGCTTGTTGGTTTAGCATGTCGTTGTCTTCCTTTCTGTCGACCACGCTTATGCAGTTGACCATGTGCCTTCAATATCCGGTGGTAGCTTGAGGCAATATCTTCGCCTTTATCCAGCAAAGTCGGAACGATTTGAGTAGGTGGCAAACTAGCATATTCAGGTCGATTACATATTTCGATGATCGCTTCTCGCTCTTGTTGTGTCAGTTTATTAGCAGGCACAGGCCTGGTGCATGTTGGTCTTTTATCAGCTTGAACATTGCCCTGTTGATACCAGTGTCGATAGGTTATCAAGTCAATCTCAGCCTCATGACAAGCTTGCTCTAAACGGCAACCATGTTGTTGAGCATCGCGAATAAGTGTTATTAGGTATTGCCTTTCATCGGTTGAGGTTAGTCGTCCTCGGGTTCTTCCCCGTAAAAGGCTCTCAGCTTTTTTCGTAGTACCAACAAGGCTGCCGTTTCCGCTAAGGCTTTTTCTTTAAAACGTAACTCTTTTTTAAGCGCTTTGATTTCCATTTTATCGGCTTTCGCTTGTTTTTTTGCTTCTAGCTCCTGTTCTTTCGTTGTCATAAATCCTTGCATGCACTCATTTCGCCAAGCTTTGATTTGTTCAGGGAACAGACCTTTCTCGCGACAATATTGGCTGAGTTCATGCTCAGTCATTGAGTAAGTTTCAGCGATGATGGCGAGTTTGGTTTGTGCAGACCACTGCTCTGATGAAGTATTGCTATTGGGCACAGGAGATCCAGAATGTCTGAGTTGTTGCCGCCAATAATACAGGGTTCCAGGACTAATGCCTTCTTCCTTTGATATTTGGCTTACAGACATCGAAGATGGAGGCAGTAGCTTCTTAAGTATTACTTCTTTTCTTTCAGTAGAGATACGAGACACGATAAACTCATTGCCGCCCAATCTGGTTAAATTTTAACAGTGACAACTATCCTGCCAGAGGGGGCGTCTGCGTGGTTTTATGCGCAAATTCAGCGCCAAATCGCAGTAAATTCGGTAAACCCGCTTGTGGTTCCAACCAAAACCTTTCACGTTGCGCAGGTAATGAAAATACTGGGCAACTCCCCAATCCGTTTCTTTCTCAGTTAAATCAATAAGTAAATCCGCGATCTGCGCATTTTCATCGTCATTGATCGGCTGATATCGGTAGCAGGTTTGGCTATACAAAATGCCGCACAGGCAATACGGATAGTCACATTCCGATTGGCCACCGCGTGTTGCGCCATCGCTTTACGCTGCGACGGCTTAACCACTTTTTTGCCATCGCTTCCTGAATAATTTCGGCCTTTAAGCGCTCTTCGGCGTACATTTTTTTTCAGCCGTGCATTTTCGGCTTCCAGCTCTTTTAAACGAGCCATCAACGACGCATCCATGCCGCCAAATTTGGCTCGCCATTTGTAAAAAGTAGCCGAACTCATGCCATGTTCACGGCACAGCTCAGGAACTGGCGTTCCCGCTTCAGCTTGTTTGAGGATCGCCATGATTTGGCTGTCGGTAAATTTTGATGTTTTCATAAAGAATCTCCTGCGTTTATGGTACGAGAAAATTCTACTTTTGACGTCAGTTAATTTATGGGGCGATTATCATCCCTACTTACCATGCTCAAAAAATAGATAGAAAATATTGAGACTCGAATCGAAAAACTCATCGAGACATGCCCTGATTACCAAGCCAAAAATGAGCTATTACAGAGCGTACCTGGCATCGGAAAAATTGCGGCAGCCTCCATCATCAGTAACGTACCTGAGCTGGGCTACATCACCAACAAACAAGCGGCTTCATTAATCGGTGTCGCTCCCATTACTCGAGAAAGTGGCAGTTATAAGGGCAAGCGAATGATCAAAGGCGGACGCATGCAAGTCAGGACAGTTTTGTACATGGCCATGATGTCTGCAATGCAATGTAACCCTGTTTTTAAACAGCACTATCAAAAGTTATTAGCCGCTGGCAAACCTAAAAAAGTAGCGATCATTGCTTGTGTCAGAAAGATGGTAGTTATCCTAAATTCTATGCTCAGAGACGGCTGCATGTGGGATGCAAACAACGCCAAAAATTAACTCTTGACACCATAGTCTCTTGTTAGCCGATTTTCAGATCTAGCTTGAAATTACGAATGATTTTTTCATCCAAACAGCTACGTAAAAACTTATTCATTGCTGTCATATCATTAGAAGAATAGAAGTCGAGCATGAGCGTATTAAACTCTTGTTGACGCTTAGCTTGCACATTAATGATAGGGAAACCGTTAGCTAACAAAATACCGTTCATCATGAACCGACCTGTACGTTTGTTAACATCCCAAAAAAATTGAGCGCGTGCCATTTGTAAAAATGCAGTAATTGCTTGATCGTAAACATCAGATTCGCTATTCACCTGACTCTCAACTTCAAGCCATTTTTCGTCCAACTCATCTGGAGCCGGAGGCTCATACTCTGAACCCGTGATAGAAACGTAACCAGAGCGAAATTTACCCCACTCTAACGCTTCTTCTTTGCCTGCGATATTGTGGATTTTTAAGGCGGTTTCTTTATTAAATTGGAACTCACCTTGATCAACCAAGCCAAAAATAAACTCCCATGCTCGAGCTTGGTTCATTGCCATATTTTGATCACTAATTCGATGACCACCTACAGTGATCCCATCTAGAATGGTTTGCACCTCAGGTAAAGTCATTGCAACACCTTCGAGGTTAACAGCATCATAAACCAAAGCCGGTACATCTCTTTTGGCAAGTTGTTTGGCCAACGGTATATTGGGTTTCATATTCCACATGTTATCTGTTAATGCTGTCATAGTGATATTCTTCAATGTAAGTAAAACTCGGCTAAGTATACACTTACTGATGAGTAAGGTGCTAGAAGTCGGCTAACGCCCGGTTAAGGGGCAGACAACGCCACTACCAAGCTTACGCATAACACCGTAACCACCAAAACCAACGCATAATAAAAATGCCACGCATTGGCTGTCCCTCTTGAACCGTTTGTTATGCTTAAACTTCAAACAGTTAGGTTTAAGTAACCACTAGAATAACTCAGAATTTCAAACCAACCCAAGCACCAAAACTCGTTAACCTGATCGAAACCATGATCTGAATAAAAACCGCGTTAAATTCACTACGATCAAAAGAACAAAGTGCCCTTTCAATGAAAACCCGACCAACCAGACTCACAGCAAACTGATATGAAACTCAAATGAGGCAACAACGCTAAACCGACAGCGCCAACGAAATTGCCTTTTCATTAGGCAGCGCAAAACAATAGTAAATTGCCGATACGCTTTTGGCCGATAAGCCGAGGAACCAAATCACTCAAAGCGAATTTGAGAAAGAGAAACTAAACACAAACCAGCTCAGAGCAAAAATGAGGCAACCGCTCGACATTCACAGCATCAATTCATTTCAAACAGCGACAGCTTTGAATCATTGCCGACAAACAAGATAGAATGGCTGAAGGAATAGAGAAAAGGCCACAACCGATTGATTTTATGAGATTAAGCATAACGCCCACTTAAGGGGCTGACAACGCTACTACCAAGTTTCCGCATAACACTGAAACCACCGAAATCAACGCATAATGAAAATGCTGCGCGTTGGAAGTCCCTCTTGAAGTGTTTGTTATGTTTTATTACTCATTGATTATATTGAATTTTTACAACATTTATTTGTTCCGTTCACTTTAACTCAAAATGATAAACTTGCCTACTTTCAGCAAGTATTGTTGCCGATAAGATCCCAAACAAGTTGAAGCGAATTAGCCTGCGGAATCAAGGAGCAAACAACGCCAAAGAAAGAGGCCTTTCAGCAAAAATCGAACCTTTTGCGTACACAATTTATCAGAGCAGAGCCAGACAAAAGCACACAAACATCGATAAACTTGCGCTAACCAAACACTGTCAGCAAGTTAGATGCCAATGAGATTCCAAACATGCTGAAGCGAAATAGCCTGCGGAATCAATGAACCAACAACACCAAAGAAAGAGACTTTTCAGCAACAGTTGAATCTTTTGCGTACACAATTTATCAGAGCAAAGTTAGCCGAAAAAACAGAAGCCTCGTTCAACTTTCAATATCCACCAAAAAGAACAATAAACGAATAATATCAATCAATTAGAAGAGAAAACCTCTTAGATTAAACCAAGTTTCCACATTAAATTTTGTGAATTGATCTTGCTGATGCTCAATAAAACATAACGCCCGGTTAAGGGGTGAGCAACGCAACGACCAACTCACCGCACAACACTGTAAACCACAAAAATCAACGCATTACAAAAATGCTGCGCGTTGCGAATCCCTCTTGAACCGTTTGTTATGCTTAAACTTCAAACACTTAAGTTTAAGCAACCATTAGAATAACTCAGACTTTCAAACCAACCAAAGCACCAAAACTCGTTAACCTGATCGAAACCATGATTTGAACAAAAACTGATATAAATTCACCTCGCTCAAAAGAACAAAGTGCCCTTTCAACGAAAATCTGGCCAACTAAACTCACAGCAAAATGGCGTAAAACTCAAATGAGGCAACAACGCTGAACCAACAGCGCCAGCGAAATTGCCTTTTCATTAGACAGCGCAAGACAATAGAAAATTGCCGATACGCTTTTGGCCGATAAGCCAAGGAGCCAAATCACTCAAAGCGACTTTGAGGATAAGAAACTCAACACAAACCAGCTCAGAGCAAAAATGAGGCAACCGCTCGATATTCACAGCATCAATTCTTTTCAAACAGCGACAGCATTATTCAATTGCCGACAAACAAGATCGAATAGCCGAAGGAACAGAGAAAAGGCCACAACCGATTGATTTTATGAAATTAAGCATAACGCCGCGTTAAGGGGCAGACAACGCTACTACCAACTTTCCGCATAACACCGTAACCACCAAAACCAACGCATAATAAAAATGCCACGCGTTGGCTGTCCCTCTTTAACGCCTTGTATGGATAATAACTAACGAATAAGGGTAAAGTGAGACCCAGACTTTAGCTGCAACTAAAGTTCTCTATCTGATAGTTCGATTGAACGATGGCTCCTCTATTGAGAGACCGATAACAAGAGCGAACGTCAGATAGAACTCCAAGCACCACACTCGAATAGTCTTCTGGGTCTCGAACCCGCATTTAGCAAGCAAGAGTTAGCTTATTATGAATACAAATACACTGCAAAACATTAATGTCGGCGTTGATACCGGCAAGTCACAATTAGATATCTATATCCGTCCTCTCGATATCTATTTTAATGTCTCCAATGATGAAAAAGGCATTAAACAAGCCATCAAAACCATTAAAAAGTACCACCCTGAACGTATTGTCATCGAAGCCACCGGACGCTTAGAAATGCCATTCATCTTAGCCTGCGATAACGCTAACTTACCCTATGTCATTGCTAATCCATTACATATCAAAAAGTTCTCCGG
>NZ_BDJF01000028.1 GCF_001895205.1 Vibrio injensis
AAAGTTTGTACACTAATTTGAAATCAGAGTATGTCTTAGTTACGCATTCCAAACATTAGATTAGGCTGATAAGTGTCTGTAAGAGACGGAAGGTAGTCATTGATGATCTTGCTAAACAGATACCTGAGAGAGAGTAACAAAGTCTCATTCCAAGTAATAAAGATTAAAGTATCATACTAAAATGGCGGTGATCGCAGTCGATACGCTGCCATTCTAAATCAAAAATTCACCAAACTGCGCTAGAGCAAGTACCCTTAGCATATCTACCGGCTTGTCTTTGACTGAACTAATCTTATGCATTTAATATCGTTACTGCGCATATAGGTGTAATGGTAAAACAAAAATGCCGATTGCAATGTGTCTATTGCTTAGGCAGAAGTTAGTGCTGAGCCTGAGCTTAATCACTTTCGATATTGTTAAATTTTTCAAGAAAACTGAATAACATTGTTACCTAAAAAAGCCACCTTGATAGATGGCCTTTGTTGACAACTATAAGCCAGAAACTGGATTCATTTTAAGACTCGTCAACAGTCATTGAGTCTGCGTTATTCTTAACAGAGGTGATACCACTTTCTTCCCCTAAACGTATTTAAGATGCATTCGTTCTAACTGCAACCTAGCTGATTTTGCTATACTGCAACTAATCTAAATCTTCTGTCAGGTTGTATGCTATGAGCAAAGAAAAGTTGACCGAAAAAGTGCTGTCAGAAGGGATGAATCCTTATAATACCCACAGTGATTTATTCACCAAGACCGAAAAAAAGCCTGATTGGTTGTCTTTCACCGAGGCGGTAGAGCGTATTACAGATAATTTCATGGCTAACCGAAATGAGGTTTTCGATGAGCTTCGTTCAGATTTGGTGAACCCATATATTTTTCTTTCAAACCTCAAGTTAGCACTTGATAGCCTTACTGATAGTGATATTGAGCTTTATGACCTGGGCAATGAAATTGGTCGAGTTATTGCAAGTTTGAGTTCACCAAATAAGACACGCTTACGTGAAGTCACTAATGGTATTGAACATGGTTTTGATTTAATTAGAAAAGAAAGAGGATCTTCGAATGAGTAAGCTTGACGAATGGGTTGACAAAAATATGACACTAACCAGTATCATCATAATGGTTGCGGGGCTAACGCTTGGATACATCCTTTTCTAACATCGATTGCTAGGGCTTCGATGAAAACCTTAGTCTCTGCAAATTTTACATTTGCAGCAATTCCCACTAGATCCAATTGCTTAACAGCCTGTTGACAAAATTTGTCTAAATCAAAAATGCCCCAAACTGCGTTAGCGACTGCATGAGCCATTACTCTCCATGCCTTCATTTGGAATATTTTTTCTAACCCAAAGCAAGGGGCTAATCTGGCTGTGAGAAACATAGATATTTGAAACCTTAGTACTCCATAGCTATGGATTTTATGCAATCTATTTGAGTTCAATAACAACCTGTCCCATTTTGATGTGCTAGCATCGGAAGCATAATTTTAATTTGCTCGAGGAGAAATACATTGGCCAGACGAGGAAGTGGTTTAAGGACGGCTATCAAGGTTGTTAGAGCTATAGATAGGGCCAACAAACAAGCCGCCCGCGAAGCTCAGCGTAGAGAGAAGGCTCGGCAACGTGCCGAAGCTCAAACACTTAGAGAGCATGAAAGAGGTGTGCACGAAGCTCAGCGAGAACTAAAGCGGCAAGTAAGGCAGCAACAATCCGCAGCAAAGCAAGCATTTAAAAATGCGCTGTCAAATGCAAATGAAGAGTACCAAGACCGCTGCGAAGAACGAGCCGCCCTTAGAAAGCAATTCATACAAGAGGTTTTAAGGTAAACAATGGATAATAATTTACTGATATTAGCAGGCATATCTTTGTTTGCAGTTTTGCTGACCTATATAGTGACGAAACGCTCTGCGGATAAAAAAATTGGACAGTACAAGTCAATTGATGAAGCGTTAACGAAAGCCAAAGAAGAGCACGTGACATTAAAGAAAGCAAATGAATCACTACAGCAAACTACTGAAATAGCAAAGCAGGCGCTTTCCAAAGTTAACGCTGAAACTGCCGACCTACAAGCTTTGAAAGGACAAGATGACTTTCTAAAAGTTAGTATTCTAGAACAGCAACAGTCTCTTGACGCTACCCAAAACACTCTAAATGAACTTCATGCCAATATTGAAAAAGGCGAACTGGATCTGAACGAGCTAATGGGTGGGATAGACTTGTATTCACGACTCGATGAATATACTGCTCATGGTCATTTTGAAATGCCACAATATCTCTACGAATCAAATCGCTATTCTGAAGAGATCAAAGACATACGGCAGCAACAAAAGGACATGATTAAAGCGAAGACCGCAGTCACCTTCCCAGAAACGACCGTTATTTCTAATGATAAGTCTTTGAATCAAAAAATCCTCAATGGTCAAGTTAAGCTAATGCTAACTGCGTTCAATATTGAATGTGACATGCTTATTGGCAAGGTTTCTCCAAGCTCATTTGCTCGTACGCTGGAACGAATCGAGAAACTAGCAAATAATCTAGAAAAGTCGTCTGCGACACTGGAGTGTGGCTTTGATATTGACTACATCGAACTAAAATTCGAAGAATGTAAGCTGCAGTATCAATATACCCTGAAGAAACAGGAAGAAATTGCCGAGCAGAAGCTCATCAAAGAGCAAATTCGTGAAGAGCAGAGAGCAATAAAAGAGTTTGAAAAAGCTATTGCTGAAGCTGAGAAAGAAGAAAAAATGTATCGAAACCTTCTTGATAAAGCTCAGCAAGAGCTTGCTCAAGCTAATGAACAAGAACGTAGTGAAATGGAACAAAGAATAGCCATTCTAGAGCAGCAATTGGCCGAAGCTGAAGCCAAAGAAGAGCGTGCTAAAAGTATGGCGGAACAAACTCGTAAGGGCCATGTGTACGTGATAAGTAACATTGGTTCCTTTGGAGAAGATGTTTACAAGATAGGTTTAACGCGCAGGCTAGAGCCTATGGACAGGGTTAAAGAGCTTGGTGATGCAAGTGTACCATTCCCATTTGATGTACATGCCATGATTTATACTGATGATGCACCTGCACTCGAAACAGCTTTGCACCGTGAATTCCATTCTCAACGTGTTAATGCAGTTAACCTTCGCAAGGAGTTCTTCAGTGTCGATCTAGAGGAAATTAAAGATGCCGTTGAAAAGATTGCTGGAGTAGATGCTGAGTTCAAAATGACCGCTCTGGCGGAAGACTATTACGAGAGCCTCCGTCTTAGTGATGCCGCATGATTTAACAGTTTTTGTTCGTCTTCGAGTCAGCTAGATCAGCGCTGGCTCACATTTGCCCCAAACCAATTTTATATATTACTAACATTGCTCGTCTGATTTGTGTTCATTTGATTTCATATTTACCGCTTGTTAAAATGCGATGTTTTTCACGCTATGACGGGTATGTAAAAATGAAAGCAATCTTTGAATATAAAAATACTGATGATGAAATGGTAAGGAAAGAGCTGGATCTTGATTTCATCATTCCGGGTTCCGAAGACGTTGGATGTCAGTTTGAGGTTGACGGGAAAAAAGTAACAACTTCAACTTCAAGTAACACAAAAGTGAAACTTGATGAAAATACAACAGTGAGATCGGTCAGATTGAAAGAATTGGACTTAAGCGTTAACCCGCATATTGCATATTATTCGTGCTACTTGGTTAAGCCTCATAAACCAATGGGCTACGTGTCGGTTTTCTAAACTAGAGGGTGGTTCTGTTACGTTAACTTTGTAAACAAATACTAAAATATCATGCAAAATGAAAAGGTGTTTGATTTACAAGATATAAAGGAGAGTATTATATTTTATGAAGACTCAACGCTAAGGCTTTACGCAGTATCAGACTGGAGAAATTATTGGTTAATTCAATCTACTTCGCCAGCCAAGGCTGTTATTGATGCTCTAGGAACCTCAATGAATTGGATCGAACATCCTGATGAAAATGATGTGATCAATTGTATGGTACTCATATATTCAGGTGTTCACGAACCAATTTTAGAAGCAATGTCTTGTGATTTTGACAGAGTTATATATTTAAACGATTGTCCAGATACTTACCACTTTAGACCTTGAGTTGTTCTAATCAACTGGACATGGCTGACTCAGTTTTGCCCCAAAACGTTTTATCTTGAAATTTTTTGCCATAAAGCGAGTTAATGCTCTTTAATAGGGTAAAGTCCATTTTTTGCACATTACTTATAGGTAAGGGTTATTGATTGATAGCTCTCCGTTAGTGCGGGCGTTAATTAATCAACAACCGAGAATTCCTCGACAGTTACACAATTACAAAAGCAAAAACTAAGTCCTATTCTTGTCGTGTATCTATAGCTTTCTGACAAGTATCTCCATCAGCCATATCATTCTACTAAACCCTACTCTGTTCAATCACAACTATCCTGCTAAATCAATTACGTTTTTCTACACCTATGGTATGCTGATTAGTTACGATAACGTTCAATATGACCTACTCAGCTATGACAGAAGAACACGAATACTGGAGAGCCGAAACTGTAGCGTTTTATGCGCTTCAGTCCCTGCATGATGTAGGCTTCCGAACTCTGTATAAAATAGCTTCCCAGAAAATTAGCTTTAGAGAGCTTATCAAGTGTGAAGATCCTAAACACTTCGGTAAAACACTACGGATAAAGTTACCGACTTCTGTACTCGAGTCAGAAGAAGGCTGGGGAAAATTCAAGAAAGAACTTTGGTCTAAAGGCACTTCGATGGCTCGTATGTACGCCCAAAAGGACGTAAAGGTTGTCTTTTACGATCAAGACGCTTTCCCTGACAATTTACGGCACATCAACGAGCCGCCAATGTGGTTATTCGTCCAAGGCAACCTAAAGAACCTCCATAGTAAATCTGTGGCGATTATTGGTAGCCGTAAATCCTCAGAGGATGGTCATTGGCTAACAAAGTTAATCGTTGCAGGTATGGCTAATAAAGGGCTTGTATCTGTCAGTGGGTTGGCTGACGGTATCGACCAACGGGCACACATTGAATCAATCCGCTTCAACGTTCCTACAGTAGCAATATTGGGTACTGGTATTGATAGCAACTATCCCAAAAGTTCCGAGGCTGTCCGAGAACAAATCTTGGCCGGTGGCGGAGCAATCGTCACAGAGTATCTGATAGGTCAAAACTACAGTGCTCATAACTTTGTTCAACGAAACCGTATTCAGGCTGGTCTATCAACCTGTGTTATCCCCATTGAATGGAAAATCAAAAGCGGAACAGCCCACACAGTTAACTTTGCTAAGGATTTTAATCGGTTTTTGGTGATGCCTTACCTTCCTTACACAAACGCTGAAAGCGAGGAAATAAATGCAATCAGTACGTACAGGAAAGGTCGGGTCTTTAACGTTCCAGATCAGACAAATGAGTTAATCAGCTTCTTACAGAAACCTGAGATCCAAGAGGTAGAAGAATCACCAAACTCAGATCTCAATGATGGTGAACGACAGATTTCATTAGGCTTATAAGGATGTCAGGATGGCAGCAAAACAACTCAAAGGCGTAATACTAAGCGTTGCAGATACGATCATGAACATGGGCAAGATTGATGAGGCTGTGTTTAATGAAGTTCGTAAATTAATGGTTTTCTTCAAACTACGTGGTATCAAGCCTGTGCTACTTGCCAACAGACCTCGTACCATCTCAATCGGAGGTGCTGCTAAACGTGATTTATACGGATACCTTGAAGAACAATTTGATGATCTGCGTATCTTCACGCATTTACGTGACCCTAACGTACCAAAGAAGAAAACCAAAGCGGCAACGGAATACGTCCTAAATGAGATGGGTTGGGAGGCAAACGAGGTTGTCTACATTGGCAGTAACCATGATGACATGATCACGGCACTACACGGTAAGATCTTATTCTTACGTGCCACTTGGTATGACATCAATACAGACTACGGCTTTGAATTCAGCGAACCAAAGGAAGTAGCTCGATTTATTGATACCCTTTGCTTACGTGAACACTTCTGGAGTCACGAGATCACGGATGGTGATTTTGAATACTACGCTCTTGCGCCATTTAGCACCCTCAAGCCAGCCTTAAAAAGCTACTCTCAACATGCTAAAGCTGCTGCTAAGTTCGGGCATGGTCAAGTTGACTTCTGGCTAGGTGCGCTTGTAACAAGCATGTACTTCACAGGTATTCATCAGCGAATTGATTACATCGCTGCGTACCCAGGGCATGGTGCTGGAGTTGGAAATGATAAAATGAATGCTGACTTAATGACATTCGGCAAGTGCTTTAATAAAGGTTATCTTCATGATCTTATTGAACGTCATACTACAGCTACAAAATTACAATATGCACGAATCAATAGGACTCTGGTAGATCACCACAGCCAGATCAACACAATCAAGATCAACAGACTACCCACCAAGAACTATGCAGCCAAACCAATGAAAAGCCCACCTGTTAAGAAGGGCAAAACAGTGTTACTGGTGGATGACTTTTGCACTAAAGGCTGGTCACTGGATGCGGGCAGAAAATACATTGAGAAGACAGGAGCAAAAACAATCTTAGTAACTTGGTTGAAAACAATTAACACCGACTACTGTACTATTGGCAATATGGGTGATTTCAATCCTTATGAGGTCAATGAATTTAAAAATGTTCCGATGGGCAAAGAATACGACTACCACGCTTATCATGTAGATGGGGCAGCCTCCGATGAACTCAGTGAAACACTTGGCCAATACCTCGCTTGGGATTGGCCTGCCGAAGTCCAATAATCTAGGAGATGAATTTGCAGAGGCTTTATCATGAATCTAGGGGCAGTATCGCTTACGTAACAGTAGAGGAACTCACGTTAAGTGATGAGGAGATAGACATGTTTTAATTAAGTCACTGCGTAAAACTAGCAAGTAGGTTTACAAATTGTATTCTGGTACCCACAAACGCTCGGTTCGAGCGTTTGATTTATAAACGACCCTGTAAATAACTCTAATGTCTCATTGTTCCTTATCGGATATTGAGTATCGGTCCTCTCCGACAGATTGGTTCGCATAATCAGCGACTTTAACTTCATAGTCTACGTAACAATCCAGTTGATGAGGCTCAACTTGATCTGAGGTTGGTAACTCGTAGCTAATAACTTCCCCTTGATTATTCTTACGGTCTTTTTTGTAGATAAAGAATTCCGCGTATCTATTGGGAGATACGCCTTCAAAGTTCTTTAACATGAGTTTGTTTTTGCTGGGGGTATCTTCTTGGCAGATTGCGTCACTATGCAAGTCGAGAGCTAAGCTTTTTTCATACGGCTCAATGTATACGACACTTGTAATGCCAGCTGCTACAATATGTCTAGCACAGTTGTGACAAGGGAAGGTTGTACAATATAAGGTCTTTTCCATTGTACTAGAGCCACTATTACGAGCTAGAGATATAATTGCATCCATTTCAGCATGTATAGCTCTTGAATATTCTATGAGTGATTTTGCTTTGGAGTTATTGAAGATTTTGTCTGCTACTTTTTCAGGCTCAGCGATGCCCTCATCAGCTAATATTTGTCTGATTTGATCTTTCAGCTGCAACTTGTGCTTATCGTTTTGACACCCCGCTTTGTTATAGCAACGCAGATCCTTTTCACTTTCAACATCATATAACCCACCACCAAATTGAGGCACATCATTACATCCTGTTGCAATGATTTGGCCTTCGTTGTCCATTATTGCTGCCCCTACTTGTCGCGATAAGCAAGCTGAGGCCAATGATGCAGAGTGTGCCGAGTAAATCCCTTTCTCGTCTCTAGTGGGGGTATAGTTACCCACGCCATGAATAAGATTAATGAATCTTCTAATTGATTTACTAAGCTCTGCAGCATCATCGAGGTTTCTAATAAAGTAGTCTGACATCTGAATAGCTTTTTCCACATGTTGACCAAATTTATCATTACTGTTCCGATCTCTCTCAATCAGCTTCATAGCTTCTGCACTATCTGTAATGCCTTCATCTTTAAGATTTTGCAGTCTTTGGTCCTTTGTTCTTAAAAGCCCGATCAGATAGAAGTTTTTTCTGTAGACTTCTTGGAATAAAGCTACTTCGTCATGGTGTTTTATTTGGTCAATAACATAGGCTACTTTTTTTGTGACCTTTACAACGTTTCCACTATCACAGCCATCGCCAAACATTGAATTGCGTATTAAATGGATTCTTCGAATCCCCATATCTGCAACAGTAGTATTTGAATGGTCCTTTCTAAGCTTATCTCCAAGATTTTGTAATGTATCGTAACGGGGAAATCCGACTAAATTAAGAATGGATTCTGGGTCAGATTGTGTAGCTGCAATCAGGTCACTTAACCTTATGTGCTCTACATGGTAATTAGCTGACTTGAGCTCTTTAATTACAGAGTCTTTGAGTCGTTTAACGCCAGCTCCAACAGCACCACAAAGACCAATTACAAGTTCTTGTGAGTGTCGTGAGCGTATTGCCTCTAGAGAGTTTTTATAGCTGCCGTTAGCCGCTAAAGGGGGGTGGGAAGGATGTATGCTTGTAACTGTTTGTGCTGGCATTGTATGTCCCTATGGAATGCGTATAGGAGCATATTATCCGGTATGAAAACCTTACCAATCAAGCTTACTTGCAGCTATCTTTAAGTTTTTCTTTGCATTTTCGAAAGCGATCATCTTTTTCTTCTGATGAATAGAAATTACTGTAGCGTTCTTTGAGGTCGACGCACGGTTGGTGGACTTATCAATGGTTCGGGTTTCAGGTAATGCTATATCAACAACGTTCATTGTATTTCACCTTGAAAAATTCGCGCAAATTATACACAAGCCATCCATGCTTTCAATTAAATTATTGCAATGTTCAGTTTGAAAGAACACCTGAAGGTAACATTTTAACGATAGTAAAAATATTAAAATTAACAACTTTATTTAAGTTGTGTGAGCGCTGTGCAAACTCATGTAACTTCCAATACTAAAAAACAGTACGGAAAAACAACTGGTTAAGGTCTTGTTTTTACTTATCATGACTCTTCAAACTGGATGTTGTGATTAGCAGTCGACATGCTGAGCACCTAGAGAGGATCAGAGGGCAGCACTATTTAATCGATACGACCTTGTTTCTTTTTAGCTTGGCAAGTTCCTCCCTGAGACCAGTATTTTCGTACTCCAAATGATCCACACGGGCTAATGCCTGAACAAGTTTGTCGTTTAGATGATGTTGTGAAGCTGCAAACAGGGCTAACTTTGCGTAACTTATTTGCTCACGAGTATTATAAAAAGTCATTGCTGGCTCGAAGAGTTAAGAATTGCTCGAAATCAGCGATGGATTTACTGTTTTTATTTGCAAATCACGACTACCTTGAGCCATCTGTATAACAAGAGACTATGGCGCTAAAATTTAATTTTCAGCTTTAGTGGCGAAGTTAACTTCGCTACTTGATTAGAGGTTACCAATACCTGAACTAATCCGTGAGGTGCTAAATTAGCAAAATCACTGACAAGGTTTTGTCCAGAACTTTCACAGATGGCACTTCGTAACTCAGAAGTGCCCCATTCCTTGTTTCCGAGCTAATTTCTAGCTACTCATTATGCTATAAATTATCTAATGTAATTTTCGAATCGAGAAGTAAGCTATGAGTAAAAAACGGTTGTCAGAAAAAGACCTTTTAGAAGGATTAACAAGTCACACTCTGATGAACTCGCGACTACAAGTGAAAAAGATTGGGGGTCTTATTCGGAAAATGATAAGGCGGACAGCGATTTTCTAGTTGAACGAAGCGATGTTTTTGATTCTTGTAGAATTGAATTTGAGGAAGATGAACAAGACCGAGAACTAGTTAAGCAAAGAGAAGACTCTCCAGAAATTGACGTTGATATTGATGATCTGTGAACCACCATTTCCGTGTTACGGAATTAATTACCTGAATCAAAAATGCCCCGAAACGGTTTAGAACATCTCTAACCCTTAGCTTAAGTACCTTTTAATTTGACCTAATTACCCTTATACAGCAAAGTGCTTAATGGTTGTTGAGTAAGGGACGTAAAATGTCATTAGAAAAAACAAAAACGCGGTTACTAGCGGCAAGCGAAACGGCAGAAGAGCTACTTTCTCAGGTTAATGATCTGTATGTCGAGGAAATACGGTCTGAAGAGAAGTTCTTGAAAGATGCGCTGTCTCAATTGCACAACGCAGGAGATATTGATCTTGTCGAGCTAGTAAGAGGAGTTGATAAAAGCTCCAGCGGTCACGATTTTTTCATAATTCTACACGCCTTTGAAAATGCACTACCTTCATTAGATGCAAATATTGAAGATGTCCTCCGTTGCCTGCTAAACCTAACGCAACAGGCTGGCAGAGACTTGGCTATTGGTGGAGTCTATGGGGCTTTTCAGCGTTTCTGTAGCGTGGAAGCACAGCGTCCCAGAGATAGTGTTGAATTTATCCTTGCACAAAGAGAGTTAAGTGCATATGCCCAGTTTCTTTCCAGCTCAATCCTTGCATACGACTCAGATTGTGTAACTGATGCTATCCAAACGACAGTAAACCTGATCGCTGATAGAAATGAGATGGTAAGAAGCCAAGCCTATTATATTTTGGGGAGGCTTGATGTGGGTGAAGCCCAGGCGAATATCATTTGGGAACTACTTAGTGGAAATAGTGAACGTGAAAGTGGCTGTTGTGCTTCGATACTGCGGGCAACAATTAGCTTTGGTGATGCATTCCCATCTTACTGGCCGCAGATTGAAGAGTTCCTACTTACGTTTGTTGAGGGGACTCCTCCAGAGGTTCTCTATGAGATATCAAATATTGTGGCCTTTCAGAGAGTTGATTTACCAGAGAGTGTTCTAAAGCTTTTGTTAAAGCAGTTCGCCAATATCTCCCCTGAGCACAAAGGCATCATAGACAATATCGATCATTTATTAGTCAACCTGGTCGAGAAGGGAGCCTCTTCCCTTGCCTTGAATTTATTGGAATCGATTTTGACTGTGGGCGTGAAGTTCTCCCAACTGGATTACTTTTCCAGAGAACTACTAAGCAAGCATCGCGATCTACTTAATCATATTGTCACAAAGTGGTTTTTGTCTGGTGATTACTCACTTTGTCATGGTGTTTCAGATCTACTTCATGACGTTACGGGCAAGGATGTCGAGTTAGAGACAGAAATGATATTGCTAGGTGATGAAGTGAAGCAAGTGTTTGTTAGTCACAAGGCTGTGGGCTGGCTGTTTGCTCAGCCTATAGCGGCGGCAAGCTTCATTCTATCTATTTACGAAACTGCTTCGAGAACTACTCGTAAAAAGCTTGAACAGATTTTGTATGATCCCTTGCTTTTAAGTTATCCAGGGGAGCTTAAGCGATTCTTCCAATCGTGCATTGATAAAGGCTTTCAATCACAACCATGTGAGCGGTTGCTTGGTAAGCTTCAGGCTTATCATTCTGATATTGAAAAAGTCTCTGGGCTAAAAGAGTTGATGGCACCCAGAGAAAATATAAGTGTTTATTGGAAAGAATCTAACAAGAGTATGCAAGCAGCCTACGAAGATGCATCAAGAGGATCTATTTTCTTCGATCTGATAGCAATGAAGCAGACCCTCTTGTATGGCAATAGTTCAATTTATTACATGCAATTGGGAGATGGAGAGCAAGTGCGACAAGAGATGCAAATGCATTCTTTTTCCCATTCGACTGAAATGCCAAGGTTAAATGTCTTAGATCCAGAGTCACTAGATTACATTTTACGAGTTTACCGTTATGAGAGAATGAAAAATGAAGCTAATTCTTAAGCAGTATTTAGCCTCGTTGAGGGAGCGTCAGGAACTGGATGCAGTATTACCTGAATTATTGAGCAGTATGGGGATGAATGTGTTCATTTTACCTACTCGTGGAGTCAAAGAATACGGTGTTGATATAGCGGCTGTAGGACAAGTAAATGATCAGGAAGAAAAAGTTTATTTGTTCTCTGTTAAGTCTGGAAACCTTACTCGTGAGACTTGGAATGGGAGTGCAGACCAAGCTCTTAGACCTTCATTAGATGAGATTCAAGACTCATTTATCCTTAGTCGCCTACCACCTGAACATAGGGATAAAAAAATAGTCATCTGCTTATGCTTTGGTGGAGATGTTAACTCAGGGATTAGACAGGAGGTTTCTGGTTATGAACAGAAGAATACGCGAGACAATATTTCTTTTGAAGAGTGGAATGGCGATAAACTTTCAGAGCTTATTCAACAGTACTTGCTGAAGGAGGAGCTGCTGCCTAGCTCCTGTCAGGCTTTGTTAAGAAAATCCTTGGCTTTACTCGAAGAACCCGAGAGTTCAAATCAGCACTTTTCACAATTAGTTGATGAAGTTCTGTCAAATGCCACTGATTCCGATTCTGTTGCATCGGCCATAACACGGGTAAATGTTTGTTTATGGGTTCTGTTCTCATGGTGTCGTGATGGAGGGAATCTAGAATCAGCATATCTTTCGTCGGAGCTAGCATTGCTGTTGGCTTGGAATAAGGTCAAAGATCACTACACAGGAAGGAACAAGTCCTCGAAATCGTTTGATAGCATTTTAGATACATATCAACAGATTACTGATTGTTATGTAGATCGATGTTTAATTCCATATGTTGAATTTAAATACGCGCTCTCTCATGCTGTTCATTCGCCATGTTCTATTGATGTAAATATTAAGCTATTTGATGTTCTAGGACGTTTAGCGGTCAAAGGACACTGGATTTTAGACTCACTGTCCAAGAATTACGTGGAAACTCCACCTATAGTTGGAGAAAGCGAAGAACAAGAAAAATTACGGCTTCGCCTCAGAGAAATAACGAGGTCAATTAATCTATTGGTCGTTAATAATCCAATGTTGCTATCGCCTTACAAAGACTCACAAGCAATTGATCTTGGTCTCGCTTTAACTTTGCTTTCAAATAATTCAGAACTTGATGATTTTGTACGGAGTTGGCTCTCGGAAATGGTCAATAGATGCATATTCTGTTTTGAAAGTAATGGCATGTATCCAATCGTTCACAACTCTTACGAAAAGCTGCTTGAACATCGAAATAAAGATAAAGCCGACAGTAACTATAAAAATAAAGTTACGGAGGCTAGTGTTTTGTACCCGCTGTTAACGGTTTTTTGCTCTCTGTATAAACTAGATTCAGTAAGCCAAGATTTGGAAAAATTTGCCACAGAAAAACTGGCACATGGCACGTTACAATATTGGTATCCAAACCAACATAGTGAGGACGCTATGTACTCTAACTCTGATATGCATGGCTCTGCATCAACTGACTTTCCTATGAATAGCAGTTCAGCGCTAGAGCATATAAAACAAGAATGTAGCGAGGCAGATTCATTCAAGAAAATGTCAGCTGTAACTGAAGGAAAGGCTCCGTTAGTACTAACAGCTTGTCGCTGCTACCGATATCCAGTTCCTTTCCATTACCTTGAGGACTGGTTCACTGCATCTGAGTAAATAGCAAAGTTTGAGATTTTCAGATCCTTTGTATGGAAACTGAAATACCATAATTAATCGAGGTAGCCTTATCTCAATTAATTCGAGTTTGGCTAATTTAGTGAAACATATAACACGTTTGTGTCCAGAAGTGAGTTACAACGAGTATAATACTTTAATACTCAGTTGTAGCTTGATTCGGACTAGGAAGTAGCAATTAGTATGAACCTTCTTGGGTGTCGTAATTATTAGTCTCACGCTCCATTAAATGACATGCATTAAAAGTGATTTTATGTTTTTTACGCCAAAGTAAGAGATCGCAAGGGTTTTCATCGAAGCTCACATAATACTCTTCGCTAAGATACGAAATTTTGACTGGCTTGATAGGGCAGTAGTCTGTATCACTCCATTGAAAGCATTTCGAACAGTTTTCTCCCCTGCTCTTAGCTAACGTTTCAGCCAGAGATAGTTTTTCTCTAAACCCAAACCTGTATTCTTTTATCTCTGCGGATTGTTCCCAAAAAACTTTAAACTCTTCTGAGTAATTCTCTTTGAAGTAAAAGAACTGACGAACTAACCGCTCATCCGATATATATTTTTTAACTCCATAGGGATCAAAAAAACTCAAATACTCATGTCTTAATTCGCTTTTTCTGCACATCCTAGATGCCCAATTGTAGAATTTGTTCAGTAAACATGGCATGACGTGGTAGCTAGGTTGATCCGTCAAATCTGAATATTTATGGCCGTTTTCGTCTAACTGAGTACAAGTCTGACTCTCTGGTGTACCACGCCCACTCAGAACTTGTTTTATGCTGAGTACCGCACTTTTTCTATTACCACTGGTAATTTCTTCAAGGTTAACATTGTGCACAGCACACTTTGTTTCACTTAACCAATCTGCCTTAAAATATCCAAATCCATTTATCTTTAAGGATGTCTTGATGCACTCAATGCAAAACCTTACTGGTATAGCACCTTTCCGACTTGGTCTGCCGTACATCGTCGAGGTTGCGATTAACATGTCATTAACGTAAAGCGTTGGATTATCAAACATCCCTGCTTCTTGGTTGGCTATTCCAGACTTTCTCAAAAAACTCAGCAACTCCTTATCTGGAATAGACTCCCAATCTAAGCTACATCCATCAGTTAGCGTCGGAGTAGAATGCCATTCACCATTCGTACCGACAACTTTCTCGAATTGCTGCTGACCGGATAACAAAGCAAGTCTAAAGAACCAGCTTTGCACTGACTCATTATTAAGGAACCACAAATCAATACCTCCTCGTTTCACTCAAATACAACTCCGCCATGCTATCTAAGCGGCTTTTTACTTCTTTCCAGTTGGGCATCACGCACTGGTGAGTAATCGCCAGAATTTCTCGCTGTGGTTGTGATCCGCGATATAACATAGCTCGTGCAGAATCACATAATCGATAGACTCCTTGGGCGCTTTAACCAAATATGGATTAAGCATCAGTTTTCCCTTAGTCGAACAGCTTCCCCATTGCTTCATCATTGGCAAAACCCGAAAGCTCGGAATTCATTTCACCCAAGTGGTTTGCGGTAATAATTCAGACAGACGTTCTTGGAAGATACGTTCAGTACGCACGCTACACCAACAAGAAACTAGAGCTTTCATCAGAGCTTGTTTGTCTTCGTTAAAGCAGTTTAGTGTCACCAGTAATTTGCTGCATTTCACCGCTGACATATTCTTTGTACTGAACATATTGTAGGTGACAACGAAACTCCTTGAGCGCAGCGTAAATCCATTTTGCTCGCTTCATGACAGCATCATGGTTATCGCTATGTTAGGCATCATCAGAGACATTCACCGTAACTTCGCAATTAAGATACACCTTTGTCGCTATTTTGCGCTTCTTTTCTGCTGGTGTGGGTGGGATGGCTTAGGTAATACGGATTCAAGCCATTCAGGTTCATGATGATACAGCCAGTAAAACGCTGCGTTACAATCTCGCCGTATCTCTTTTCTTATCCTTAACGAATTATTGTGTCGGTATCGAAGTATCAGGCATTTGTAGCGTCGCCGTTTCGATTCATGCTTACACCTCTTTCTCCACTCAACCAACCCAGTTACGCTAGAAATCAACATTTCGACACTTCCTGTCGATACTGATAAATGTCGGGCGATCTCTGAACGATGAAAACCTTTCCATGCAAGAGCAATAACGCGCTCTATAACCGATGATTTTATTTTCGTGGGTTCAAACAGCCCCTCCATCCCAGAAACATACGCCACGGATTTTACATAAGTGCGACTCTTTCCTATTTGCTTGCTTATCAATGAAATTGATAATCCTTGCTTTAGGAGAGCCAAACATTCTTGCTCTACATTAGGGGGACTATCGGCATTATGTTCACTGATTATTTCTGGTGTTTTTCTAATCCTTCGCTGCTTCGATAACCAGTATTCAAAAATTAAGTACTTGAAAATATGCTGTGAAAACTGGTTATAGAGCAAATTGGTAATGTACTTAAAATCCGATTCAGATGATGGTAGAACATTTGGAGATAGATAATGCAATTGGTTTACAAACTTATAAAAGTCATAGAGTAACTTTACCCTGCGTATTCGACCGCTCTTGGTCACATAGCCAAGATTCGATAATTTATCAGAGTAACTATCTGCCCTAAAGATAGAAATACTCTTTGATTGTTGCCGAAGTACTTGCCGAGAAAATTGCGCTAAATGAAAGCTTTCATCGCTACTTTCTTGAGACTTGGTTTCAAAAGAAGAAGGATACCCAACTGCTAACTTTAATCGTTTAGGAAGACGAACGTCCACTAGTTGCTGCTGATGCTCACAACAAGACTCAATAGCAGGTATTTGATGAACTCGGTGCCAGTAGGCCACACCAAATTGTCTGATATCTTCTTGAACACACACAGGGCACATTTTGAGGGTGAGTTGTGCATGTTCTCTCACGCACGAAAGCTGGCTTAACCTAATAGCCGTGTAATTGTCCGTTGACGATATAGCTTCAGATAATTTGGCTTTGTATTGCGGGTAATAATGCATAAACAACGGAGCAAGAGTTTGCTCCATTAGCAGGTCATTCTCGCTCTCACAGTAAAGGCTTGAAAGCGAGCTTAAACCAGCTGTAAGTATCGGGTTAATACTTGCTCTACGGTCTCCGTATACGCTTTTGAGAAATTCAGGTATGGGAACCGCGCCTACACTGCAATATCTAATCATTCGACTAAATAGTAGTTCATCGGGTAATGCATCAGGTAAACGCATATCACCTCCGAAGGATTCTCCATACAGCTAAATGCTAACTAAACGTCTCCAATGGGTCGTCACACAAAACGCCCGAAGCCCTGAGGTTTTCAAGTGGGTCACTATCCTGAGAAGCCCTCTGAATCAGATTAGTATCCAATATCCGATCACTCAAATCTTCTGCAAAAACTAGTTCGGTTAGTTCTTCAATGAACTCAGGATGATGTGGGCGAGTTAAGTCTCCAGGTATTGTTACAGTTTTAGATTTGGTATTGATGACTTCTTTTGATGAACGATCTTCGCTCCGATGGTTGTTCAGTTCAGCATTACCCTCTTTTCGATTTCTTTTTAGGATAGAAATCGCGTGTTTCTTTCTCATTTCTTCTGTGAGCTTTTTCGTTGCCCGTATAGCAATACTTGCTCCAAGCTCAAGCACCTCTTCAGTAATTCTCTCATCTGAAGAGCCAATAATTGCCTTTTGAGCTGAATAATAAATTCGAACGGCCAAATCCATATTGCCAGCAGATAACGAGTAAAGTTTATTGTTCAAACTCGGGGTCAGCGGCGTTTCAACATTCGTCCACTGTAAACACCAAAGTTCATCCACGAACAACTCCCACTCATCATCGTTCTTCATTAGTTCTACATCGAAGTAGCCACTACTTTCCGCTCGTCGCGCTGATTTAAAACTTTTACTTAGGAGTTCATCGAACGGAGGATTTGCACAGAAAAGTATTGGAATACCTAAATTGTTAACTAAGTTATGCAAAAAGCCTAAAAGTCGATCGGCACCGCCTGCTTTAGCAAGGTTTAGGTTTTGCATCTCATCAATAACCAAAATCCCGAGGAAATTTGACTTCATTTTCGATTCAATTTGTTGAAGTAAAAGAGCTATCGTTCCCGCCGGTTTTGTTGGAGGGTCTCCTAATTTTTGATCAACTTGCTCTAATATACGGTGACAAAGACCTTTAACACTCGAATCATCTGGACAATCAACTTTTATCCATACAACTTGCGGTATTGCTAACACTTTATTCTGGTAATAGCGGTGTTCTATGACGTCAGGAAAACAGTTTAATACTTGCTCAAGCATGCAGGTTTTACCTACTCCGCTTTCACCAATTATTGTTATTCCACTGCCTTTAGGTTTAAAAAAGCCTGTTCGGGGTTCAACATCAGGTCGATTATCTGAAGAATAATGTAGATAGTTCATTGTTGTGGGAGATAACGGATTTTTTGCTGAATATCCCTCTTTGATGGCCATTTCGATGGCCCTAAATACATCAAAATAGAGTGGAAGCGGCTGCCTCAACGTTTTTAATCGAGTGAGATAATCCAATCTTTCAATTGCCTCTAACGTTGTTTCCTCAACAAGCCTCTTAGGATAATTACTCAGCTTAATAACTAACTCATCATCCTCAACCTTAGGTGGCAAAGCTTCAATCAAAGGATTACCACGATGCTCAGGTAATATCGCTTCATGGTAAATGGCTTCTTCACATTTCATTATCATTGGCCCTTTTTCGCTTGAGCATGGAAATTACTTTTTTCTTCTTGTCATCAAGACGTTCACTGGGTATATCTGATTCCATATCAGGCTTAGCTTGATGAAGTTGGGATTCTCCGTCCTCAATCCTCTGTGCAAGAATAGCTTCCCTTCTCCTTGCTTTCATGCCCTTTGTTCTCTCAGATTTTGAACTCAGCGATGGAGCCAATGCCGCTTCTTTTTTTGCAGTTTCGATAACCTGATTTCTTCTCTGGTGACGCTCTATCGATTTCGATGTTGGCTTAGCTTTGTTTTTTTCCAACTTAATCCAGTCTTCAAAATACAGGATGTCAGCTTGATGCCTATGAGCAAAATTAGCCGACTCCTTCATCAGGCAACATCGGGTAAAGCCACTTACTTCCTCAAGCCTGACAAATATGAAGCTTGAATTATCATGATCAACTAAAGCATCTAGTTGCCATGAACCATTATTTCTCGCAATTACTTTCCAAGTATCAAAATCAGCATGATCTGACTCATAATACATTTGATCGTTCAGCCGAATTCCTTTGCCTGTCATGGTCACTTTTACTGTTGGTAATAGGCGAGAACGAATATGAGCCTCGTCTGCTCGACTCAAAGCATGACGCTGCGCTTTAACATTTAGATTCCAATAGTTTAGAGGAGTTGGAGAAAGCCCTGACTCAATAAGTAATGTACTTTGCTTGGCTAAATCTTTAAAAATTGAACTGTTGTGCTCTAAAACTTCATCAATAAGGAGCTTGGTTATTTCTCTGAGCGTAAAAGTAGCATCTAATCTTGGATCTCTATCTCCCCTGATATAATGCCGCCCTTTCGTCGTCCCTAACAGCTCATGTACTAGCTTCTCGTTCAAGATATTGAAGCGATGTTCTACTATACCTTTCAATTCCGCCCTGTATGGTGGAGCAATGCTCAAGTGACCAATCAATGGCACAGCGAGATTTTCTGCATCCTGACAAATAAACTCACCGCGATCACAAAGCAATCGTTGAGGTATATGGTTACAAGGCCAGTCAGCTTCATCAATTTCAATGCCAAATTCTGCGCAATACTCTTTCTTAGAGGTAAAGCTGTTGATTAAAGCCTGCCGACCAGCTCTCCAAGAAGCATATTCCATGGAAACATGTAGCCCGACAATCATTCGACTTTCTTTATCAACTACACAATAAACGGTCGGTCTCCCCAATACATGATTTCTCTGAAAATCCGAAACAATATGTACATCCAAAACCGTTGCATCCAGTTCAAAGCAACTACCAGGAACTTCTGTATGATCAGTAGCAGAACCTTTTAAGCCTCGCTTATTGCGGTCAAAGTCACCCTGATTTGTTTGTTTACGTATTAGTATTTGTGCTGGAACTAGTTTTTTGGCCCAATAAACGAATGCTCGATAATTAGGTACTAAAGCTTCACGTGATTCCGATTCAGCAGCAATTAGCTCCTCTGCATATTGTTTGTATTCCTTAAGCATTTTGTCATACACACGACTGAACTTTACTTTTTCACCTTTGAGTCCAAAATCCTTCATCGCTTTAAGAAACAAAGCCTTATCATGCTCAGTGGTATTAACACCCCCAGGCGCTTCAATACTTGGACTGGAGAGTTGTATCGGAGATCCACGCTTTGTTGCGCCAGCTACTCTTGATTTACCTCTGCCCCCAGAGTTCTTATAGCTCGGTAAGAGTGCATTTCGTTCTTGACCATATTTCCAATAAAGATTTAGTGATCGATAGATATTCTGGACATATGTGTTGTGGGCTTTCGCATGTATCGAAACAGCTTTGCTACGAGGTTGCTCAACCAAATTTAGCAAAAAATAGGGATCAGATACTAATTCACTAATAAGTCGATATTTTTCATCTCTTCTTACAAGATAACTCTCTGGTATATCGTCTTCTGACTGCAATTGATAATACGGCAGCTCATATGAACTAAATTCGGAATTACCCGCTTTAATGGCCTCGTTAAAAAAGTCAAAATCAAGCTTAAGTGGTCGTTGCAAAGCCTTTGAATCGAGCAAAGGAAACAGAATAACGATATGTTCCTTAGTATAAAGTTGCAAAACCCTGTAAAGACCATCCCCAAGACCATCCAAGTTATGAACTCGCCAAACGCTATTTAATTCAACTTGCATATTGCTGTGATTTCCCATCCATCTTAACTTGAGCAATTTCTATCATCCCAGATAGAACTATGGGCCGCGTCAAATCTACTATAACTTCTTTATCAGCTATTAAATACTTTAATAAAATCAATGCTTCATCATTCGACATACCAACTTGATGAGAAAATGTGTCGCAAACATCTCTTATTTGCATTGTTCCCACCGTCAACAAACGCTTAGCTTTTTCTCTAACTTTATTCGAAGGTGATGAGTAATTCTTACGTTTAGGATCGGTAATCCATTGAATATTCTTTGACTTAATCTGATTCAGTTCTGACAGGCAAAATACGTGAAATGGAACACCTAGTAACTCCCACCAAACTCTTTCAATATCGAGCTTTTCTGCCGTCCTCTTATCCGAAAGCTTTTCATCAGGCTTCACAGAAACAGCTTCATACCAAATCCGCTTTCCATTACTACAGGTTAAAAGGAAATCAGTGGTCATGATGATTGGGTCTTTGGTTATTGGGTGCTTAGGGTGCTCAACATCAAGTAGCTTAGATATTTTTAATGAGAGAGTGAGTGGAAGCAGAGGAAACTGTTCTCGAATATCGGTAACTGAATCGGAAAACTCAGCTAAATAGAAAAAGCATGTCTCTTGCTCAGATAAGGTATGGTGAGTTCGTCCCGATTTTATTCCGTCAATTTTACCGCTGTGACCATGAGACTTAACATCCTGAACTCTTACCCAAGGAGTGTAATTAGCTCCTTCACCTAAGCCATATTTTTGTTTTAAAGCCCGCTTGAAATCAGCGAGCTTTTCAAGTTTTCTTTGTCTAGCCACAACATATACTCTACCCAATTCGATAAAGTATATTATAGCCTAGTGTACAAACTTTATTGTTCCAAATAGCATTT
>NZ_BDJF01000029.1 GCF_001895205.1 Vibrio injensis
GTAGAAATAGTAATACCGCGCTCACGCTCTTCTGGAGCATTGTCGATCGACGCGAAGTCTTTCGCTTCACCGCCGTATACTTTTGCAAGTACAGTACAGATAGCTGCTGTTAGAGTGGTTTTACCGTGGTCAACGTGGCCGATAGTACCAACGTTTACGTGCGGTTTCGTACGTTCAAATTTTGCTTTAGACACGATCGTGTTCCTTCCTAGTTATGATTCGCCTTAAGTCAAGTGCACTCAAAGCGCGCCAGAAATTGCTATTTTATGCGCCAACGCTCGTTAGCGCAATAGATTCGTTATTAATCAAATAACAACTACCCACGTTCAGCAATGATTGCATCAGCAACATTTTTCGGCACCTCAGCGTACTCAGCAAACTCCATTGAGTAAGAAGCACGGCCTTGGGTCGCAGAACGTAGATCTGTTGCGTAACCAAACATCTCTGAAAGTGGAACTCGAGCACGGATAATTTTGAGGCCAGCATTGCCATCATCCATGCCTTCAATGATGCCACGACGACGATTTAAATCGCCGACTACATCACCCATCCAATCTTCAGGTGTGGTTATTTCAACTTTCATTAGCGGTTCAAGAATCACTGGGTTTGCTTCTAGCGCGCCCTTCTTGAATGCCATTGAGCCGGCGATTTTAAACGCCATTTCACTTGAGTCGACATCGTGGAATGAACCGTCGAAGAGTGTTGCTTTGACATCCAAAATAGGATAGCCCGCTAACACACCATTGTTCATTTGCTCCTCGATCCCTTTCGCTACCGGGTTGATGAACTCTTTAGGAATTGCACCGCCCACGATGGCGTCAACAAAGACAAAGCCTTGTCCTAACTCTGCAGGTTCAACTTTCAACCATACGTGACCGTATTGACCACGGCCACCAGACTGGCGAACAAACTTGCCTTCCACTTCCGCTTGACCACGAATGGTTTCACGATACGCAACCTGAGGTTTACCCACGTTGCAATCAACGCTGAACTCACGTTTCATACGGTCAACGATGATGTCTAAGTGAAGCTCGCCCATACCAGAAATTAGCGTTTGTCCTGTTTCCTTATCCGTTTCGACTCGGAATGACGGGTCTTCAGCCGCTAATTTACCTAGCGCAATCCCCATTCGTTCCTGATCCGCTTTTGAGCGAGGCTCAACCGCGATTTGGATAACAGGCTCAGGAAACTCCATACGCTCAAGAATCACTTTATGATCTTGATGACAGAGCGTGTCACCGGTAGTGACATCTTTCAAGCCAATAGCGGCGGCGATATCGCCAGCACGAACTTCTTTAATTTCTTCACGTTTATTGGCATGCATTTGAACAATACGACCAAAACGTTCTTTCTTTTGTTTGACGGAGTTATAAACCGCATCACCAGAGTTAACCACTCCAGAATAGACACGAATAAACGTCAAAGTACCAACAAATGGGTCGGTAGCAATTTTAAATGCTAAAGCAGAAAACGGTTCATTATCGTCGGCGTGACGCTCAACTTCATTCTCGTTCTCATCAATACCTTTGATCGCCGGTACTTCTACTGGTGATGGCAAAAATTCAACCACTGCATCCAAAACAGCTTGCACACCTTTATTTTTAAACGCGCTACCACAAGTGGCAAGAACGATTTCGTTGTTCAGTGTGCGCTGACGGAGCGCTTGTTTGATTTCAGCTTCAGTAAGTACGCCGTCTTCAAGGTATTTATCCATCAATTCTTCGCTCGCTTCCGCAGCGACTTCAACTAAGTTGTTGTGCCACTCTTCAGCCAGCTCGAGCATATCATCCGGAATCGCTTCATAGGTAAAGCTCATGCCTTGATCGGCTTCATTCCAGTTGATGGCTTTCATCTTGATAAGGTCGATGACACCGCGAAAATCCTCTTCAGCACCAATATTTAATTGGATAGGAACCGGAGTTGCACCAAGACGATGTTTAATTTGATCTACTACGCGTAGGAAGTCTGCACCAGTACGGTCCATCTTATTAACAAACACAATGCGTGGAACATGGTATTTATCTGCTTGACGCCACACGGTTTCAGACTGAGGTTCAACACCAGATGAACCACAAAAGACAACCACAGCTCCATCAAGCACACGCAGTGAACGCTCTACTTCGATAGTGAAGTCAACGTGTCCAGGAGTGTCAATGATGTTAATGCGATGATCTTGGAATTGTGCATCCATACCACGCCAGAAGGCAGTTGTTGCAGCAGAGGTAATGGTGATACCACGCTCCTGCTCCTGCTCCATCCAGTCCATGGTGGCAGCACCATCGTGAACTTCGCCAAGTTTGTGAGAAAGGCCGGTATAGAACAGAATACGCTCAGTAGTGGTTGTTTTTCCTGCGTCTACGTGAGCACAGATACCGATATTACGGTAGCGCTCAATAGGAGTTTTACGAGCCACGATTGTATCCTCTTACTAAGGGAAACCTTAGAAAATAGAAATGTGCTGCGAGAGAACCTCGCAGCACAGAAGGTATTACCAGCGGTAATGAGCGAAGGCTTTGTTCGCTTCTGCCATACGGTGAACGTCTTCACGTTTCTTAACAGCAGTACCTTTGTTTTCTGACGCATCTAGCATTTCAGCTGCTAAGCGACCAGCCATAGATTTTTCACCACGCTTACGCGCAGCTTCAACCAACCAACGCATAGCAAGTGCGTTACGGCGAACCGGACGTACTTCTACTGGCACTTGGTAAGTTGAACCACCCACACGGCGAGATTTAACTTCTACCGCAGGACGTACATTTTCAAGAGCTTGTTCAAAAACAGCCAAGTGATCTTTACCAGATTTCTCAGCCATAGTGTCTAGTGCAGTGTAAACAATTTTCTCTGCAGTAGATTTTTTACCGTCAACCATAAGGATGTTAACGAATTTTGCCAGCAGTTCAGATTTGAACTTTGGATCTGGAAGGATCTTACGCTGACCAATAACGCGACGACGTGGCATGGAATATTCTCCGTTGTCTTCTTCAGGTTTTTTCCAAAACTATACAGTTTTTTCAAAATAACAAATTAATTTAGTGTTTGGCCTTACTTAACGGAATCCATTAAGACTTAGGACGCTTCACACCGTACTTAGAACGACCTTGTTTACGGTCGTTAACGCCTGAACAGTCAAGCGCACCACGAACAGTGTGGTAACGAACACCCGGAAGGTCTTTTACACGACCGCCACGGATAAGAACAACGCTGTGCTCTTGTAGGTTGTGACCTTCACCGCCGATGTATGAAGTCACTTCGTAACCATTGGTTAGACGAACACGACATACTTTACGTAGTGCTGAGTTAGGTTTTTTTGGTGTAGTAGTATATACGCGAGTACATACACCACGTTTTTGTGGGCACGCTTCGAGTGCAGGCACGTTGTTTTTTGCAACTTGCTTCACACGTGGCTTGCGTACCAACTGGTTAATAGTTGCCATTAGCTAGCTCCTGAATTTACTTAACGTAAGCTTTATGAAAAATCTAGCCCTGATTGTGATTTGCACAAATAGGGACGCAAAATTCTATGCAGCAGTGAGAGGTGTGTCAAGAAATATACAGATCTTTTTTATCCAGCAACATCAGCGTAGTGGATACTTTAGCGAACACTCGATAAAAATTAACACCAACTTATTGATTTCTCTTCACTTACTGTCATTTCAACAAAATCATTCATCGTTATTTGCTCAATAGAACTTGAGCACTTTTCTAACCATCCTCTAGCCAAAAGATCCTCACGCAGTGCATAAACTGACTCAATAGCCTGTAAATCGCTAAAATAAGGGCTCTGTGGGCTAGTGAGATAAACGGCATTTTCGATCAACAATAGTCGATCGTGAGCTTGAAAATAACGACGAACTAATTTTAGCTGTTGAGGATGTTTAATAATGTGCAGCACTCGTTTATCCCGTGGTATCAAAAAGTCACAATGTGGTCAAAAGATTGCCACATCACCCCAATCGTTTGAGGCGCAATAGGCAAAGCATCAATGATTAATGGTTCATCCGTTAACCCCCATTCGGCAAGACTTTGCTCACAGATATAGCGCTGTTCAACATCATACAAATCGAGCAATTTGAATGCGCTAATGTAATCGCGACTTAAAATAACGCTAGGATCTTGCCCGGTGACCAATTGCAAGACTCCTTCACCAACAAAAAAAACGGCTAAATCGTCACTGTAAGCCGAGGCCGCAAGCACGGCATCGAGTCCTTCACGCCCTGTACTGGTAGCGTGGGGAGGAGAATGAAACACAAAGGCGATTTTTTTCAAAATTGTACCACTCTATCCTCAGTTAATAACGCCTCGGCTAAGGCCCCTAGCCCTGCTTGTGAAAAGTCCATCGCTAAACTTGATACTGGTAATTGATGCTGTTCGGCTTCGCTTTGACTGATAATACCGCGTCGTAATGCTGCAGCAACGCAAGTTTCTAAGCGAATTTGATGCTTCTTCGCCATGGTTTGCCATGCTTTCACAAGATCAAACTCATCATTAGCAGGAACGGTTAATCCCGAGCCATTCAGCACACCTTCTTGATAGAAGAAAATACGCTTAATACTATGGCCTTTCTTGAGTGCCGATTGAGCAAAAAGATAAGCATTGCGCGCAGACTGAGTTCCATAAGCAGGGCCTGTCACCAATAGCGTATAAGTCAACGGTATGCTTTGTTGACTCACGAACACTCATCCTCTGTTTTACGTTGGCGGATATACAGATAAACCGTATGTTTGGATATATTCAACCGATCTGCCACACGATTGATCGCATCTTTGATATCAAAAATTCCCTTATCGTACAACGCCATCACAATCTGGCGATTTTTAGTATTGTTCGAGACTGATTTATCGGCATTAATTTCTTCAATGGTGCGTTCAACGGTTTGATCGACCAACTCGACCACATCACTGGCAAAGTTAACTGGCGCTGCAGCTTCTTGCGCTTCAGGTGTCGGCATAAAAGAGTGCAACACCTGTGAAAAAGGGGCGTCAAGGTTGACGTTAATGCATAACAAACCAATCACTCGATGTTCTCCATTACGAATGGCGACCGTAATAGACTTCATCAATACGCCACCTTTTGCTCTGGTAAAATACGAGCGAGAAAAGTTACGTTCGGAGCCTTCAATATCGCGCAGCATTTTTAACGCTAAATCGGTGATCGGTGACCCTACTTGACGACCCGTGTTCTCACCATTGGCGATTTTTATCGCCGAAGTATTCAGGTCTTCTAACGAATGCAAAACAATCTCACAAAAGGGACCGATTAAGCTTGCTAGACCATCGACCATTGCTTCATAGGAACGCAAAATCACTTTATCGTGCTCTGTAAATGGTTTTACATGCACAAATTCCATATCCATCAGCATATCGGCGTTAATGCTTTCTGTCGTTGTCACTGTACTTTGACCTTAGAACGTAAAATCAACAAATTGATGTAAGTTTATCAGAAAATTTTAAACGTGGACTAGGCTATCTTGCAATGCAGTGATGTAGAACAAATTATACGATGAATATCTCCCTAGCAAAGCATCAGTACTTTTACCATTTGACAAGGGATGATAAAAAATTGGTTAAAAAGTTGGTTTTACTTATAAAAAAGGCCTGAATCTTCAGGCCTTTGATACTTTTAATAAAGGATGAATCGCTATCTCTTATTTATTGCGCTGCGTCGCCATTTTCTACTTTCAACAACTCAACTTCAAAAACCAAGGTAGAGTTTGCAGGAATGGTTGGTGTATCTTGCTCACCATAAGCCAATTCTGGCGGAATGACGAACTTGTATTTAGAACCTACTTGCATCAATTGCACGCCTTCTGTCCAACCAGGGATCACACGGTTTAGCGGGAAAGTCGCAGGCTCACCACGATCGTAAGAGCTATCAAACTGAGTACCATCGGTCAGAGTGCCTTTGTAATGCACTTGTACCGTATCGGTCTCTTTTGGTGATTCACCTTGTGCTTCAGTTAAGACTTGATAAAGCAATCCAGATTCGGTTTTTTTCACCCCTTCTTGCTTCTCAAATTCAGCGCGGAACGCGTCTCCGGCTTGCTTGTTGGTGGCGGCTTTTTCAGCCGCTTGTGCTTGCATTGACGCAGCAACACGCTTATCCAACGCTTCTAATGCTTCACGAGTCTGCTGTTCATCCATTTGCGCAGCACCAGCAAAAACATGCTCAATGCCTCTTAACACCATGTCTTTGTTAAGATCGATTCCAATTTCATTAGGCTTTTCGATACTGCTGGTTAAATAATTAGCAAAAGAGACACCAATCGCGTAAGCCGCTTTATCATCCTCTGACTTAAAAGTGACACTTTGAACGGCAACAGAGGCATTTGGGGTAGCCGTTGTCTCTTCTTTTTGACAACCGGCTGCTAGCGCAACCGTAGCGGCAAGCAATGACACTTTAAAAAACGATTTCATTCAATTCTCCAACTTTGTAGGTAAACCTTTCTGTTATTGAGCACAAACCGACGGATTAAACTGGTGCACAATAGTATGTTGTACCAATATAACGGTATGTTTGGTAATTGTCTTTACTACTCAACGGATAATTAATTGTGCTGCGGATAATTTCTCATTTCATAGTACCGACGGTTGTCATTTTTCTGTTAAATGGCTGTTTCTTCTTTAATCAAGAGACTGACCGCTGGATTTTAGAACCCAATGGCTCAACCGGATTTGGTCTAAGCCGTGATGGGCGTTTTGCATTAATTTACTCCCAAGAACACCAATTGGTTTTATGGGATTTAGCACAACGTCAAATTCTAGCGGAGCTAGGCGCGCAAGACCCTGAAGCCAACCCGGTCTCGTACATTCGTATTACTGATAATGGCCGTTATGCGATAACAGCCACACAAATCAATTTTGCCGTGTGGGACTTAAGTTGGACCCAAGCCCAAGGGTTATGGTCTATCTCTGATGGTTTAATCATGGATGTCGCTCTGAGTAACGATGGGCAACAAGTTTTGCTAGGGGTGTCCAATGGTAAAGCCATCTACGTTGACTTAGTCACTGGACGACGGCTTGAGTTCCTTGCTCATCAGGAAAAAGTCAATTCTGTGGCTTTATCACCTAACGGTCGTTATGCCTTAACTGGTGGAAATGATTATACCGCTTATCTGTGGGATACTCAGAGTGGGCAGATTATCTATACTTTTGAGCATGAACAACGGGTTAACCGGGTTGCTTTACAGCGTGATGGTCAGTTAGCTTTCACTTCTGATGGTGGTAATCAATCGATTATTTGGAATTTACATACGGGTGAAAAACAAGCCAAACTACGTAGTCTTTCTAGACAGCTTATTTTCTCTAGCGCACGATTTTCAGATGATGGACGCTATCTACTCACTGGAACGCCATCTAGTCGTATCGAAATATGGTCAGCAACTAATGGTAAAAAACTCGCCCGCTTTGAAGCTAAACCACAAAAAGATGCGCGCCCCCCAAGGGCTGTGGTGTATGATGCGGTTTTCAATCCACAATACAGCGTTATTTCTGGCACGTCTGCAGGAATCGCTCAAGCTTGGGAGTTCAATCCGTGATCATACAAAACGCAGCAGAACAACAGCTACAGCAACGTATTGATGATTTAGAGTGTAAGCTGGCTTTTCAAGAGCAGACCATTGACGAACTCAATTCAGCTCTGACCCAACAACAACTCTTGATTAATAAAATGCAAGATCAAATGAAATATGTGGTCGGAAAAATGAAAAATATGGATACATCAAACTTAGCGGATCCAGCCAATGAAACGCCACCACACTATTAATAGTCTTGATGAACTCAACAATCACGGCTTATTCAAACGATGAAGAAGTAAACTATCACCATTCCAGTGACAACTAAGCATCCTCCTATACGTCGCAATTGATTATCCTCTTGCTGTGCAAGCTGCTGCATCATATTGCGCCATCCTTGAGGCGCAATCAGCGGACCAACCCCTTCAACAACAAGCAACAATCCTACTGCAATCCATAATGATGTGGTCATTTCTACCTCACTAAAAAAAGAAAGGCTCCTGAGGAGCCTTTCTGAATAATATTCAAATAATCCGTTTGTTATCATCTCTATAATGGCATCAAACCATTTAGAATAGGCATCGTGCGATTATTTTGCTGATGAGCCTCTAGCACTATTCATGTATTGGAAGAAGTCACTCTTTGGATCCAAGACTAAGATATCACTTTTCTGGCTAAATGAGTTTTCATACGCTTGCAAAGAACGTAAGAAACTGAAGAACTCAGGATCTTTACTATAAGCGTCAGCGTAAACTTTAGCTGATGTCGCATCCGCTTGACCACGCGTTATCCGTGCAGTTCTATCGGCTTCAGCTAAAATCGTCGCCACTTCAAGATCCGCTTGAGCACGAATTACTTCTGCTCTCTCACGGCCTTGTGAACGGTGACGACGAGCAACCGCTTCACGTTCAGCACGCATACGACGATAAATCGATTCACTGATTTCATCCGGAAGGTTGATCTTCTTCATTCTGAAATCAACAACGTAAACACCCAAGTCTTTGCTCGCGTTTACTCGGGTCTCTTTCAGAACATTGGCCATGATCTGATCACGTTGCCCATCAACTTCTAAAGCTTGTCTTGCAGCTTCAGTGGTGACTATTTCATCATCAGCACTATCAGGAAGTACCGCTTCATTACGTGGACCAGAAACAATTTGCTTAATGTCTCGAGAACCGATCTCTGCCCTGAGAACGTCGGTAACACGACGTTCAAGTAACGCTTGTGCTGTGAAAATATTACCACCGCCAGTCGCTAAGTAAAATTGACCAAAATCTTCAATTCGCCACTTAACGTAGGTATCGATAATAACGTCTTTTTGCTCAGAAGTTACAAAACGGTCTGAACGTCCATCCATGGTTTGAATACGAGCATTCAGTGTGTGTACTCGATCAAAAATAGGCATTTTAAAATGCAAGCCTGGTTCATAGATTTTAGACATTTCATTGTCATCTTGAATCACTCGTCCAAAACGAATTACGATGCCTCGTTCTCCCTCTGGAACAACAAACATCGACATCAAGAGCAATGCTAAAAAGACCACAACGACCGGGATCATTAACTTACGCATGCTTAGTTTCTCCCTTGACGAGTGTTAATTGAACGAGGAACCGTGTTGCTACTTGGATCCTGACGCTGTGACTGTAGTCCAGCTTCATCTTGTGCTGATAAAGATCGAGTTTGGCGAGACGGTGCAGCACCTTCTTGACCTGCGAGCTTATCGATCGGCAAATAGAGCAAATTGCCACTCGATTCTGAATCGATCAAAATCTTCGAGCTATTGGTATACACTTGTTCCATGGTTTCAAGATACATACGATTACGAGTAACGTCTGGGGCGGCTTGATACTCAGGTAACAGTTTCTCAAATTGAGCAACCTGACCAAATGCTTCATTAATGATTCGCTCGCTGTAACCTAATGCTTCTCGTTTAACCCGTTCAGCACGACCTGTGGCTTGAGGTAAGATCTCATTCATGTACGCCTCAGCTTCACGAATGAAACGCTCTTCATCTTCTCGAGCAGCAATCGCGTCATCAAACGCATCTTTAACTTGCTCTGGCGGACGCGATGACTGGAAGTTAACGCCAACCACTAATAAACCCATATCATAATCATCGATGATTTGGTTAAGTGTTTGTTGAGTGCTTTGACGAATTTGTTGACGACCCACGGTCAAGATACTATCCATCAAGGAGTCACCAATCACCGCACGCAACGCTGAATCGGTGGCTTGATGCAAACTATCATCAGGATTAACCACTCGATACAAATACTTGTATGGGTCAACGATACGATATTGGACATCCATCGCCACGTTGACGACGTTTTCATCTTTGGTCAACATGATACCCGAGGCACTCAACGAGCGAATCGCTTGAATATTGACGGGCGTTACTTCATCAATAAAACGAGGGCGCCAGTTCAAACCAGGATTAACTACACGATCGTATTGACCCAATCTTAAGACAACGCCTCGTTCGGCTTCTCCAATTGTATAGAAGCCTGAGAAAAACCAAATGGCAACAGCAAGTACGGCAATAACGCCAAAACCCATTGCTCCACCACCGGCAAACGAAGGACCATTGCCTCCTTTGCCAAACTTTCCGCCCAGCTTCTGACTCAGTTTATTAAACACTTCGTCTAAATCTGGCGGACCTTGATCACGACCACCTTTGTTACCGCGATTATTATTTCCCCAAGGGTCATTATCGCGGCCGTTGTTGCCGTTGTTATTTCCGGGCTCATTCCACGCCATTAGAAAGCTCCATCATTTGATATGACGTTATACTCTAGCAGTCCTTTAAGTGACGATAAAGTCACGTAAAACTGCCTCTTCTCTTTTCTCTAGTCTAGACCAATCCACTTGTTGCATACGAACTGATATTAGCAGATTGCCCTCAGGATCATACTCTTCCTTTTCAATGCAGTTCATTTGGAAGAAAGTGCTTCGAATTCGACCTTGGTGCTCAGGAGGAACACATAAACAATACTGGACAATTTTACTGGCAAGCCGGTCGGTCAGAGCCGTAAACAGCAAATCCATCCCCAGTCCATCCATCGCCGAGACCCAAACAGCCCTAGGAACACCTTCATCATCTCTTTCTATACGAGGATATTGGCCTTCTAGATTATCGATTTTGTTCATAACCAGTAAACTTGGCACTTCATGTGCCTCAATTTCTAGTAGAACGTCATCCACAGCTTGGATATTCTCACGAAAGCGGTCGTCACTGGCATCCACAACATGTAACAAAATGTCAGCTTGCTGAGTTTCTTGTAACGTTGCTTTGAATGCCGCCACTAAGTCGTGGGGTAAATGACGAATAAATCCTACCGTATCAGCCAAAATAGCAGGCCCTACATCCAGTAGTTCGATCTTCCGCAATGTCGGGTCTAGCGTCGCGAAGAGTTGATCAGCAGCATACACTCCAGCGGAGGTAATTTGATTAAACAGTGTCGATTTACCGGCGTTGGTGTAACCAACCAGTGAAATCGTTGGGATTTCTGCACGGTTTCTCGCTCGGCGTCCTTGTTCACGCTGTTTTGCCACTTTCTCTAAACGGCGTAAGATCGCTTTAATTCGCTCACGCAATAAACGTCGGTCTGTTTCTAACTGAGTTTCTCCTGGTCCACGCAAGCCAATCCCACCTTTTTGTCTTTCTAAGTGGGTCCAACCCCGAACTAAACGGGTCGAAATATGACGCAATTGAGCTAATTCAACTTGCAACTTACCTTCGTGAGTACGGGCTCGCTGAGCAAAGATATCCAGAATAAGACCCGTTCTATCAATCACTCGACATTGGCAAAGTTGTTCTAAGTTTCGCTCTTGGGCAGGAGAAAGGGAATGGTTAAAAATAACCACATCAGCTTCCGTTGATTGCACAGCTTGCGCAATCTCTTGAGCTTTACCCTCTCCAACGAAATATTTAGGGTGAGGAGATTGGCGACTACCAGTCACTACCTGCAGAGTTGATACTCCAGCAGAAGAGACCAACATTTCGCATTCTTTGAGATCTTCCCACTCACCCTTTTGCGTAAAGTTGATATGAACAAGTACCGCTCGCTCACCGGCTTCATAACGGTCAAACAAGCGTTCAACTCCTTAATGAATAATAATATGACGTCAAGTAATTAATCGTCTGATTTCTCTGTCGCACGCTCACCTGCAGGTCGGTCACCAGTATGGTGGCTAACTGGACGCGCAGGTACAACGGTAGAAATAGCATGCTTATAAACCATCTGATTTACGGTGTTTTTTAACAAGATCACGAATTGATCAAATGATTCAATCTGACCTTGTAGTTTAATGCCGTTTACCAAATAGATAAAAACAGGAATACGCTCGCGGCGTAGTGCATTTAAGAATGGGTCTTGTAGAGATTGCCCCTTAGCCATTTTATTTTCCTTATTTGTATTTTGTTGTAGTTATTTAGCTAGTGGTGCACATAAGTTGGTGCGGCCTTTACATCTGAGCTAAACGATAAAAACACCCTATATCACTGAGCAATCAACACAATATTGATCGATAAGTGACGGATCCTTTACAGGGTACATCACGCAAAAGCGATCACATTATACACAGCTAACTCAATCAGATGCTATGGCATTTGCAAGAGTTTCTACTGCAAGTTCAATGTTCTCACTATCCAACCAAGTTAACTCATCCCAGCTGCGTAACCAGGTGAGCTGACGCTTGGCTAATTGACGGGTGGCACAAATACCACGATAAATAGCCTCATCAAGTGTGCTATTTCCATCAAAGTAATCCCACATCTGTCGATAACCAACGCAACGTATTGAAGGCAGATCAGCGTGAAGATCATTACGATCATAGAGCGCTTTAACTTCTTCTTCAAAACCTGATTTGACCATCATCTCGAAGCGGAGTTCAATTCGACGGTGGAGTTCTGCCCTATCCATGGGCGCGATGGCGAACTGTTTAACTCGAAAAGGGATTGATTCTCCTTTCGTTTGTGTCAGTTCAGTAAGAGTTTTACCTGAAATTTGATAAACTTCCAATGCTCTCGACAATCTTTGTGGATCATTTGGATGAATTCTTGCCGCTGAAATTGGATCAATTTGTTGCAATTGAGCATGCAGAGCCGCCCAGCCTTGCTCTTGAGCTTGCGACTCAATTTGCTGGCGAATAACCGGATTGGCGGCAGGTAAAGGTGATAAGCCCTCCAATAAGGCTTTGTAATAAAGCATGGTTCCACCAACCAGTAACGGAATTTTCCCTTCACTGGCGATTTCCTGCATTTCTCGTAACGCATCTTGGCGAAAATCAGCGGCTGAATAAGCTTCACTAGGGTCTAAAATATCAATGAGACGATGAGGAGCCAAAGCCAATTCTTCGGTATTAGGCTTTGCTGTACCGATATCCATTCCTTTGTAGATCAAGGCTGAATCAACACTGATAATCTCGACAGGATACTTCTGACGTAAACGAATGGCTAACTCGGTTTTACCGGAGGCAGTTGGGCCCATTAAAAATAAAGCTAATGGTAGTGGTTTGATCATTAATTTAATGCTGCAATGGTTGCCGAAAAATCGACGGGTTGAATAAAATGGCCATCATGTAATGGTAATTTTCCTTGCCATAATTGCTCAAGTTCAGCAATTAATTGAATAGCTTCTGACAAAGTGTAGTCGCTTTTTTCTATCAAGACACGCTGACTAAGCCACGTGACGATATTGTCGACACTTAACGTCAACAATCCTGAAGCGTCGTGTAACACAAGGTAAGATAACAGATCCGGAATCAAAAGCTGTAGATTTTGCTGTCTTAATGGTTGGGGAACCCCCATCACCATCACCGTCTGATTAGGGCGTGTCTCCAGATGAATCCCTAAACGTTCAAGTAACTCACGGTGCAACTCGACATTACGAATCTCTTCGTTAGAGGTTTTTATACTCAAAGGTACTAATAGCGGCTGACTCTTTAATGGCCCTTCTTGACTATTTAATTGCCCACGAACTCTCCATTCGTACGCTTTCATTAGCGCCACTAATACACATCCTTGATCGGTCGTCATCAGCAGATATTGTCCCTCAACGACAGCGACTGCCTTACCTAATTTAGTCATCGCCACTGACAGCGTTGACGGTTTTTCAGTAGTTGATGAATGGTTTTCTATCGAAACTGGTGTTTCCTTAACTCGCATTAACTGCTGATAAGCTTGGCTTTGCTCACTCATGATAGGTGAAGATAAACGAGGCTGAGCCGTTGTCGGACGGTTCCACGAGAGAGAAGCTTTTGCTTCTTGAATGACCGATTGTGATGAATGATCTGTCGTTGAGTACGGACGAGAATAGGCTTGCGTGTTATTCGTAGTACGAGCTAGTTGGTCTGGCTTCGCTAACGGCTCATTCAACATGCGGGTCGATACTGGAGCAGAAAAAGCGGCTTGGTTAAGCTCGGGAGTTTCAATAATTTGGCTATCGGCAAGAGCACCGCTTAGTGCTTGATAAATAAAATCATGCACTAAACGGGCTTGATGAAAACGAACTTCATGTTTCGCAGGGTGTACATTGACATCAACCAAATGGGGATCAAGTTCAATAAACAGCACATAAGTTGCAAATTGATCTGGTTTTAAACTGCTCTCATAACTTTGTCGAATCGCATGATTGATCAGCTTGTCACGCATCATACGTCCGTTGACATAACAATACTGCAGATCACTTTGCTGACGAGCGCCTTGTGGCGTTGTTATCCAGCCATGCAATCTTAACCCTTGATGGGCTAACTCTATTTTCAGCATATGCTTAACAAAAGACGCACCACATACCGCAGTCAGACGATTTTCTTCTTGCCGTTCACTACTCGCTGCGCGGTACTGACGGATAATTTTTCCATTATGGCGCAGCGTCAAACTGACATCAAAACGGCTCAAAGCAATACGTTTTAAGAGTTCATCAATATGGGTAAACTCTGTTTTTTCTGTACGTAAAAATTTGCGTCTTGCTGGTGTATTGAAAAACAGATCTAAGACTTCAACTGTGGTCCCTACTGGATGAGCACTAGGCTGCAGTTTGACAGCCATATCGCGCCCTTCACTGTACGCCGACCATGCTTCTTCTTGAGTCGCCGGACGAGAAGTGATGGTTAAGCGAGAAACCGAGCTAATACTGGCTAGCGCCTCTCCACGAAATCCTAAACTGAGGATCGCTTCAAGATCGTCCAGTGTCTGTATTTTTGATGTCGCATGACGACTTAAGGCTAAGCCAAGCTCATCTTTATCAATTCCTGATCCATTATCACGAACTCGAATTAACTTAGCGCCACCTTTTTCAATATCAATGTCAATGCGGGTAGCCCCTGAATCCAAGCTATTTTCTACCAGCTCTTTCACTACTGAAGCGGGTCTTTCAACCACCTCCCCCGCAGCAATTTGGTTAGCCAAACGGGCGGGTAGAATACGAATCGTCATAACCTGCCTATCTTATCGGTTGGGAATAATCAGCACTTGGCCTACCGCCAATTGATCTGAGCGCAATTGATTAGCCTCACGAATACTTTGTACCGTCACATTGTACTGATTGGCGATTCGACCAAGAAACTCACCGCTCTGCACCGTGTGTTTACGCAAAGGCTTATCTTTCAAGCTCACGGTAATGTTAAGCTTTTGACCAACAAATAACGTGTCAGACTTAAGGTTATTTTCTCTGCGTATCGCATCGATAGAGACTTTATAATTTGCCGCTAAACGGCCTAAAAACTCTCCCGATTTAACCACATGGGTAATGGTTTCAGTTTCCACGGGATTATTGACTACAGGCACAGGAATCGGCCCCCGCTCTCCGCCCGGGATCGTTAACCGCTGACCCACCGTTAAGCGAGAATCTTTTAATTTATTTGCTTGCATGATCCCAGAAACGGTTGCTCCATATTTTTGGGCAATCACGGACAACGACTCACCTCGTTGTACCTGATGTTGCTGAGTTTTACCTCGGTTAGCAAATAGGGTGCCCTCTGGAGGATTTTCCTCAAAGTATTGTACCAACGCCTTACCCATTGCTCGAGCAAGCTTATCTTGATGACTACGTTGGAAAATCAATCGCTCTTCGATAGGGTTCGAAATAAAACCAATCTCCACTAATACCGAGGGAATATCAGGCGATTTCAATACCGCCAAACTGGCATTTACCGGTTCAGCTTTATGTAAGTGGGCAACTTTACCTAGCTCTTGTAAAAGATTGGTAGCCACTTTATGACCTTCTTTTTGCGAATGGCTAAACTGCAAGTCCAAGAGCGTTTGACTGACATTGCGGTCGTTATTCGTCCGCGCCAAAACTTCACCGGCACCTCCGAGTAACTCCGATTGCTGCTCATGATTTTCAACCCAACGCGCAATTTCAGTATTGGCTCGCCGAGTATTAAGCACAAAGACCGAGGCCCCTCTTGGCTGTGGAGTATGAAAAGCGTCGGCATGGACCGAAACCAATAGATGAGCGCGATTACGACGGGCAATTTCAGTCCGATTATTCAAGCTTACATAATAGTCACCCGTTCGTGTCAATACGGCTTTCATACCCGGAACCGCATTAATTTGATCTGCCAATTTTTTAGACACACTCAATGTAGCATCTTTTTCAAATTTACGAGTTGGACCAATAGAGCCTGGGTCTTCACCACCATGGCCCGCGTCAATAGCAACAATAATATCTGCAGTACCGACTAACTGGGACGCATCGCGGCTCACAACACTTGGCGAACGAGCGGGCGGACTTGAGGTGGCTGCAGCAGGTGCCTGTGAATGAGGCAAATCAATGACTAAACGATGGCCATATTGCCCACCTGGCGTTGGAGGTAATTTAAAAATGTTGGGCGTCGATTTATTCGCTAATTCAAGCACTAAACGAAAGGTAGTTTGTTCTGGAGGAGAGCTAGCACGAATCCGTTTCAATATAGCACTATCAGAGACTGTAACGGGTAAAGCCGCGCTTAATGAAGTCCGCTTTAAATCAACGACCAAACGTTCTGGGCTACTTAATGTGAAATAACTAAAGTCAGCTTCAGACTTTAAATCGATCACTACGCGAGTAGCATCAGGTGAAGGCCAAACTCTGACCCCTTCTAATACATTAGCCTGAACGCTACTCATACAGAATAATAATGCGACCAATAGCCACCAATAACGCAAAAAACGACCGTAATTAATGCTCAACATAACTCCAACTGACTCAATAAGGTGCATCCATACTCGCTATTTGCGCTCACAGTCGCCTGACGTTGCTCACCCTCGTAGCGAAGCGATATCGTTAAATCTGGTGTTGGCAATAAACCTTGACCTTTTTCAGGCCACTCCACCAAGCAAATAGCATCCTCGGTAAAATAATCACGAATTCCCATAAATTCGAGTTCTTCAGGATCCGCCAATCGATAAAGATCAAAATGATAAACCTGCCAATCCGCTAACTGATATGGCTCAACTAACGTATAAGTCGGGCTTTTCACATTTCCTTCATGGCCTAACGCTCGAATGAAACCGCGACTTAAGGTGGTTTTTCCTGCGCCTAAATCACCGTAAAGATAAATTGTCGTCTGCTGGGTACATAATTGAGCTAAGCGCATTCCTAGCATTACCGTCTGTTGTTCATCTTTTAAAGTAAAGGTTTTTATGCTCATGAATCGGATCTCTAAAGCGTCTAGCTAGCACTATATAAAAATAAAAAGAGAACGAATAGTAAACTGGGTTAGTTTTAAGAGACAAGCTCTGTTCTGTAAGTAAACAGAAAAATCTTTATATTAAATCGAATATCATTATCGCTAGCCTCTCACTGGCTGGATCAATAGGACGAGATCCGTTAAGATCCGCCGCCCAATAACGATGACCAATACTGATAATGGATCTCCATTCACTAGCCGAACAAATCAAACAATGGGCGAAAGAACTCGGCTTTGATAAAGCAGGGATCTGCGACGTCGATTTAAGTCAACATGAAGCCGCCTTACAAGCATGGTTAGATGCCGGATATCATGGTGAGATGGAGTGGATGGCTCGCCATGGCATGTTACGTGCCCGTCCAGCAGAACTGTTACCCGGCACACTTAGAGTGATCAGTGTCCGCATCAACTACCTTCCACCACAAGCGCAATTTGCTGCAAATTTATCGGATCCGACCCAAGCTTATATCAGTCGTTATGCACTTGGACGTGATTATCATAAACTGGTTCGTAATCAACTTAAAAAATTAGCCGATAAAATCGAGCAAGAAGTCGGCCAATTGGGTTATCGCCCCTTTGTTGATTCTGCACCTATTTTAGAAAGACCTCTGGCACAAAAAGCGGGGCTGGGCTGGACGGGAAAACATTCTTTAATTCTCGATAAAGAGGCAGGGTCATGGTTCTTTTTAGGGGAATTGCTTGTTGATATTCCTCTGCCAGTCGATACACCTTCAGCGAATCAATGTGGACAGTGTCGCGCATGTATAACCTCATGCCCAACTGGCGCTATCGTGGCAGAAGGAGTCGTCGATGCTCGACGCTGTATTTCTTATTTAACCATTGAATATTCTGGCGTGATCCCTGAAGAATTTCGAACAGCAATAGGTAATCGTATCTATGGCTGTGACGACTGCCAACTCGTCTGCCCTTGGAATCGTTTTGCTGATCTCACCCAAGAAGAGGACTTCCATCGACGAGCCGTGTTAAATAATGCCGATCTTGTTACTTTGTTTTCATGGGATGAGAAAACCTTTTTACACCATATGCAAGGTTCTGCCATTCGTCGTATTGGTCACCAACAATGGCAACGTAACTTAATTATTGCGATGGGTAATGCACCTTACTCACAAAGGATCATCGATACTTTGGAGCAAAAAATAGGGGAAAGTGAGCTGTTAGATGAACATATCGCATGGGCATTAACGCAGCAGCGGGAGCAGTTAGCCAGCGTTACTAATAAACAGCAAAGGTTGATTCGAATTATTGAAAAAGGCTTACCGAGAGATGCGTGAGCATGAAATGGCACAACCCTATTGATGTACATTCTTTGACGCACTTCGCAAATTCTTAGGTGTGGAAAAAATATTAAATAAGACAGCGTTTGCTAAACTTCAAAAAAGTTAATCACATTAGCAGAAAATGACAAGGATCAATGAAAATACAGTTAATGATCGTTCACAACGTTCTAAATGGACAGGGAGAGCACAATAATTACAATTAAAATCATCAACTTAACAGAGAATACTTAGCTATAATACGCCTAACCAATAGCCAAAAGATCGTTTTTATAACTCCCTGAGCTCAAGCTAAAAACACGTTACACACCAAGTTATCCACAAAATAAAAATGTGGATAACTCTGTGTACAGATAAAATAAGGCCTGATTACAGCAGCGGTAGACTCTACTTTCGGTCATATTTCTAATGCGATTTCTGGCCAACATTTTCTTGGCAGAAAATAAGACGATTATCTTGATGGGTTATGCTTCACAGCATGATAAAGAGCGTTGAGATATTGTCAATTTTTAAGAATAGACAGAAAAAACCACGCCATGGCGCAGTTTTTTGTTTTTAAATTGGTTGCGGGGGCCGGATTTGAACCGACGACCTTCGGGTTATGAGCCCGACGAGCTACCAGGCTGCTCCACCCCGCGTCCGTATTGCTCATCGTTAAGCACGATGTAAGCTTTGAAACTGAGTGACTGCCGCCTGTCACTGCTAAACGCAATGAAAGCTTGAATCTGAATCGACACACGAGGTTCACTCTCTTTAAACAAAAAAGCGTGACCTCAACCTTGGCAAGGTTGCGCTCTATCAACTGAGCGAATGTCGCATCTCATTGCTAAGCGCAACGAAAGCTTGAAATTGGAGCGACACACGAGGTTCGAACTCGTGACCTCAACCTTGGCAAGGTTGCGCTCTACCAACTGAGCTAGTGTCGCATGTCATCGTTAAGCACGATAAAAGCTATTTATTTGGTTGCGGGGGCCGGATTTGAACCGACGACCTTCGGGTTATGAGCCCGACGAGCTACCAGGCTGCTCCACCCCGCGTCTGTATTGCTCATCGTTAAGCACGATGTCAGCTTTAAATCTGGAGCGACACACGAGGTTCGAACTCGTGACCTCAACCTTGGCAAGGTTGCGCTCTACCAACTGAGCTAGTGTCGCATGTCATCGTTAAGCACGATAAAAGCTACTTATTTGGTTGCGGGGGCCGGATTTGAACCGACGACCTTCGGGTTATGAGCCCGACGAGCTACCAGGCTGCTCCACCCCGCGTCCGTATTGCTCATCGTTAAGCACGATGTAGGCTTGAAACTGGAGCGACACACGAGGTTCGAACTCGTGACCTCAACCTTGGCAAGGTTGCGCTCTACCAACTGAGCTAGTGTCGCATGTCATCGTTAAGCACGATAAAGGCTATTTATTTGGTTGCGGGGGCCGGATTTGAACCGACGACCTTCGGGTTATGAGCCCGACGAGCTACCAGGCTGCTCCACCCCGCGTCCGTATTGCTCATCGTTAAGCACGATGTAAGCTTTGTAACTTTACCGTTTTATCGCTATCAGCAATAAAAACTAATCTGGAGCGACACACGAGGTTCGAACTCGTGACCTCAACCTTGGCAAGGTTGCGCTCTACCAACTGAGCTAGTGTCGCATCAACAACGTTTTGCGCTGTTCAGGGCTGCGAATTATAAGTGCATTTTTTTGTGATGCAAGTAGTTAAAGTAAAAAAAATCATATTTCTTTTCGTATGGCGATAAAAAAAACCACTTAATCAAAAAACACACAAATCTAGATTAAACTGCAGCCACTCGATTTAGGGAGATAAGGCAACCATAGCTTCATTCTTCCTTCGACAGCGACGATTTTCAGATTTTAAAAACGTGAGATCGATAAAATTTCAGTTCTGCGATGGATTCGCGAATATCGTCTAAGGCAAGATGAGTTCCTTGTTTACTGAATCCGGCAGCAATGTCTGGCTGCCAACGGCGAGTAAGTTCTTTAATCGTACTCACATCAATACAACGATAATGGAAATACACTTCTAGATCTGGCATATGTCGATAAAGAAAACGTCGGTCCTGACCAACACTATTACCACAAATCGGTGAGGCACCAGAAGGCACCCAGTGTTTTAGGAAATCAATCGTCTGTTCTATTGCTTGAGCTTCATTGATTGCACTATGACGAACCCGTTCGACCAAACCGCTATTAGTGTGCGTACGAGTGCACCACTCATCCATTTTCTGTAACTCAGTATCCGATTGATGGATAGCTAATACAGGGCCTTCTGCCAATATATTGAGTTGACTATCGGTAACAATAGTTGCAATTTCGATGATCTTATGGACATCAGGGTCTAACCCGGTCATCTCCAGATCAATCCAAATCAAGTTTTGATCACTAAAAGACATATAATTAAGTGCCTATAGGGGTTTGCCAATAAAAAAGGTACTATAACCTAAATTCCCCTCACCAAGATACCGCCGTGCAGCGCGCAGTGATAAATTGAGTGGGGCACCGTACTAAGTTAAAAAACTTAAAGTGAAAAACTGTGACAAAGAAAAAAAAACTCACTAAAGGTCAAGTGCGCCGAGTTAGAAATAATCAGCACCGCAAGTTAAAACAAGAAGAGTCCGTACAATGGGACGAATCGATGCTGGAAAATGCTAAGTCTGGTCTAGTGATCACACGATTTGGTCAACATGCGGATATTGAAGATCCCGACACCAAGATCATTCATCGATGTAATTTACGTCGAGGGATCGAGAGTTTAGTGTGCGGAGATCAGGTAATTTGGCGCCCCGGCGTAGAAACGCTAGCTGGAATTTCAGGCGTAGTCGAAGCCGTAGAACCTCGCAGTTCGGTTCTGACTCGCCCAGATTATTATGACGGTCTAAAACCCGTCGCCGCTAATGTTGAACAAATGATCATTGTCTCTTCTGTCTTACCTGAGTTATCGCTAAATATCATTGATCGTTATTTGATTGCTGCAGAAACTCTATCGATAGCTCCGGTCATCGTTCTCAATAAAGTTGATTTGCTCAGTGAGGCGCAGCGGACAGATTATCAACAACAACTGGCGGCTTACCAAGATATTGGCTATGACGTTATTTTTGTCAGTAAAGAAAGTAGCGAAAATATAGCATTATTGGAGAGCAAATTAAGTCATAAAATTAATATTTTTGTCGGTCAATCCGGTGTAGGTAAATCAAGCTTAGTCAATGCCTTGATGCCTCAACTCGGTATTATTGCCGAAGAAGGTAAAATCTCTGAGAACTCAGGGCTTGGACAGCATACGACTACCGCAGCTCGCTTATATCACATCCCATCGGGTGGTGATTTGATTGACTCTCCGGGTATTCGTGAGTTTGGTTTATGGCACTTAGCCGCAGAGGAAGTGACCAAAGCCTATATAGAATTTCGTCCCTATTTAGGTGGATGTAAATTTCGTGACTGTAAACATGGTGATGACCCAGGTTGTTTGCTAAGAGAAGCCGTCGAAAGCGGTAAAATCAGTGCACAACGCTTTGATAACTATCACCGTATTATTGAGAGCATGTCGGAAAATAAAGCCAATCGACAGTATTCTCGTAATAAAAAAGCCGACCAACAATAGAATGTCAACGAGTGAACAGAGTCTGATGACACGCTGATCATTTTTCAGTACCATTTCGCGCCAAAACAAAGATGATAGATTGGAAATAACATACGATGGATAAATTTAAAGTTAGGCTGCAATATTGGCTGCCACAACATGCTTTAACCCGTTTAGTCGGTAAACTCGCGTCAGCGAAGGCAGGCAGTCTAACCACCGCCATCATTCGCTGGTTTATTAAACAATATAATGTCAACATGAGTGAAGCGTTACATTCCGATCCGAAGCACTTTGCGACATTTAATGAATTTTTTGTCCGTGAGTTAAAACCAGGCCTGCGCCCGGTAGTAGAAGACGAAACGACATTAGTTCACCCAGCAGATGCCTGCGTTAGTCAATTTGGTCCAATAACTGACGGACAATTAATTCAAGCAAAAGGTCATCATTACTCCGCTCAAGCTCTACTTGGCGGTGATGCTAAACTGGCTGAAGAGTTTCGTGATGGTGAGTTTGCCACTCTCTACCTATCACCACGAGATTACCATCGAGTACATATGCCATGTGACGGTACATTGAAACAAATGATCTACGTGCCCGGCGATCTGTTTTCTGTTAATCCGCTAACAGCAGAAAATGTCCCCAATTTGTTTGCCCGTAACGAACGCGTTGTCTGTATTTTTGATACCGAGTTTGGCCCACTGGCTCAAGTACTGGTCGGTGCAACCATTGTTGGCAGTATCGAGATGGTATGGGCAGGAACCATGACTCCGCCGCGCGGTAATACGGTGTATCGTTGGGATTACCCAGCCGAAGGTGTTAATGCTATCCATTTGAAAAAAGGCCAAGAAATGGGTCGATTTAAGTTAGGATCAACCGTTATTAATTTATTTGCGAAACAACAGATTCGCTTCGATAGTAGCATGCAATTAAATACGCCAACGTTACTCGGATCTGCCTACGCCCATAAAGCCTAATCAAGTCCCGTCCCCTTTCCCAAACGCTTTACAATAAGTCTGAGCTCCATTCTTGCACAATAAGAGTGGAGCTTATGCTGACGGTGAGCTTGATCTTTCTACTGACGAACTGTGTCTAAGCTAACAATTTTTCACTCGCCATTACGATCTTTTCATAGCAATGCTTTACCCTAGATAACATTCGGATATTTTTGCAAAGGACGCTCTTATGTCAACGTTATCGACCGGGTTACTGACTCGGCTAGCGATCTGTTTTTTTATTCCTGTCGGCGTACTCTTACTCCCCATCGACATCATTCCTATTGATGAATTAACGCTCGTTCAGCATCGCTTATTGGCCATTTTTTTACTTGCCGCCCTACTCTGGGTTTTAGAACCGGTCCCTGTTTTTGCTACTTCGATTCTGATCATTGCTCTATTATTAATTATGATTTCAGACAAAGGGTTACATTGGTTCCGCTCTCCGATTGAACAACATGAAGTGGGATATTTAATTCCTTACACCGACATTCTTGGCGCCTTTTCTTCACCGATCATCATTCTGTTTATGGGGGGATTCGCCTTAGCGATCGCAGCGTCGAAATACCAACTGGATAACAACTTAGCACGTGTATTACTACGTCCTTTTGGTCATCAGCCCAAATTTATTATGCTTGGACTGATGCTCATCACCTCGGTATTCTCAATGTTTATGTCGAACACGGCGACGACAGTGATGATGTTAGCTCTGCTTGGTCCCATTGTCGCCTCAGCTCCAAAAGGTGAGCTGGGCATTAAAGCCTTAGTGTTATCCATTCCCATAGCTGCTAATACTGGGGGGATAGCAACACCAATAGGAACGCCTCCGAATGCGATAGCGCTACAATATTTAACGGGAGAAAATAGCATTGATTTTCTTTCTTGGATGATGATGGGCTTACCCTTTGTCATCGTTCAATTAACGATTGCTTGGTTTTTATTGCAATATCTATTTCCCTCATCTCAGCAACAAATGACGTTAAAATTACAAGGAACCTTCCAACGATCTTGGCGAGCCATCGTTGTGTATATCACTTTTGCCACAACGATTTTACTGTGGATGAGTACCACTCTACATGGCATGAATACTTATGTTGTCTCAATTATTCCACTGGCCGTATTTACGCTAACAGGGATCATGGGCAAAGAAGAGCTTAAACAAATAAACTGGGATGTCCTTTGGTTAGTTGCAGGTGGCATTGCGATCGGTATTGGACTAGAGCATACCGGCCTTGCGGTTGCTTTGGCTCATGCCATTGATTATGAAAGCTTATCTCCGATGTTTATCGTCATTTCACTTTCAGTGGTCTGCTGGTTGATGGCAAACTTCATGTCTAATACAGCAACAGCGAACTTGTTAATGCCAATTGCAGCAGCCATTGGTGTGTCTATGTCTAGTTTAACTGAAGTAGGCGGTCTACAAGGGTTATTAGTGGTCGTCGCGTTCTCGGCATCCTTGGGCATGATTCTTCCCGTCTCGACGCCACCCAACTCATTGGCTTATTCAACAGGCCTGATTGAAAGTAAAGATATGGCCAAAACCGGACTAATTCTTGGATTGGTCGGATTATGTATTGTATACATCGCCACTTGGGCATTAAATTGATGCAATGGGAGCGTAACGTCAACCGATGGCAGTAGTAAAACAACGAAGGTAACCAATGTTGATCCATAGACAACATTCTTCTTATTGATAGGGAGAATCATTGATCTTAACCTACTGCAAAGAGGAAAAAGTGTAGTAAAATTACGCTAGTTTTTTATTTCTCATTACCATGAATTTGACGAGGTTATAATTATGTCTGCTAAGAAGCCAATGGCTCTAGTGATCCTTGACGGTTGGGGCTACCGTGAAGATAACGCCAGCAATGCGATCAACAATGCGCACACACCTGTACTTGATGGATTAATGGCAAATAATCCTCATACGCTTATTTCTGCCTCAGGCATGGATGTTGGCTTACCTGATGGTCAAATGGGAAACTCTGAGGTTGGTCATACCAATATCGGCGCTGGTCGTATCGTTTATCAAGACTTAACTCGAATCACAAAATCAATTGCTGATGGAGAATTCCAACACAACGAAGCGATTGTCAATGCGATTGATAAAGCGGTTGCTGAAGGTAAAGCGGTTCATCTCATGGGATTGATGTCGCCAGGCGGTGTTCACTCTCACGAAGATCATATCTATGCCGCCGTGGAACTGGCAGCTGCTCGTGGTGCTGAAAAGATTTATCTCCACTGCTTCCTTGATGGACGCGATACTCCGCCACGCAGTGCAGAAGGTTCACTGGCACGCTTCCAAGACCTCTTTAGCAAGCTCGGTAAAGGACGTATCGCTTCTCTGATTGGTCGTTATTATGCTATGGACCGTGATAATAACTGGGATCGCGTTGAGAAGGCTTACGATCTGCTTACTCAAGCAAAAGCAGAGTTCACTTACGACTCTGCCGTCGCTGGTCTTACCGCGGCTTACGCACGTGAAGAAAACGATGAGTTCGTAAAAGCAACAGAAATCCGCAGTGCAGATCAAGAATCAGCAGCTATGCAAGACGGTGATGCGGTACTATTTTTGAACTATCGTGCTGACCGTGCTCGTGAAATTACTCGTACCTTTGTCGCCGATTTTGATGGCTTCACTCGTCAAGTATTCCCTAAAGTCAACTTCGTAATGCTAACGCAATACGCGGCAGACATTCCACTAGCAACAGCTTTTCCACCAGCGTCACTGGATAATACCTATGGCGAATGGCTATCTAAAGCCGGTAAAACCCAACTGCGCATTTCCGAAACTGAGAAATACGCCCACGTGACTTTCTTCTTTAACGGTGGCGCAGAAAACGAGTTTCCTGGTGAAGAGCGCCAGCTAGTCGCCTCTCCAAAAGTCGCGACTTACGATCTGCAGCCAGAAATGAGCTCTAAAGAACTCACGGATAAACTGGTTGCGGCAATCAAATCCGGTAAATACGATGCGATCGTTTGTAACTATCCAAATGGTGATATGGTCGGTCATACTGGTGTTTATGAAGCGGCGGTTAAAGCTTGTGAAGCGGTCGATGAATGTATTGGCCGAGTAGTTGAAGCAATTAAAGAAGTCGATGGTCAGTTGCTCATTACTGCAGACCACGGTAACGCTGAAATGATGATTAACCCAGAAACCGGTGGCGTACATACCGCACATACCAGCTTACCCGTCCCACTGATTTATGTCGGTAATAAGTCAATTACTCTTAAAGAGGGAGGTAAACTGTCGGATCTCGCACCAACCATGTTGGCGCTAACTGACATGGAAATTCCTGCTGATATGTCAGGTAAAGTGCTTTATTCATAACGCTTATTCCTAATATACAATTTTTAACGCATTGATCCCCTTAAATTCACCATTTAAGGGGATTTTTTATCGATGACTTTTACCTAACAATTTCTTACTTAGCATCACTATCATCGTGAGTTGTCGCCAACGATGAATAGCTTTAGACTCAAACTACCGCTTCTCTCATCCATGATGTATTTATGACCTTTTCTGAGCTTAACTTGGATTCTTCTCTACTTGGTGCCCTACCCGCTGAGTTACAGACTCCGACCACAATCCAACAGTTGGCGATTCCTGTTATTTTGTCTGGTCGTGATCTGCTCGCTCTCGCTCAAACGGGCAGCGGTAAAACCTTCGCTTATGGCTTACCGTTATTACAGAAAACACTCCCAACAACAGCCTACATTCAAACATTGATCATCGTCCCTACTCGTGAACTGGCAAGCCAAGTCAGTCAACAACTTAGCTTGGTGGCAACACCGATGAACATTGATGTCTGCGCACTTTGTGGAGGTGTAGACCAACAATCACAACAAGAACGATTGATACAAAACCCCCAGATCATCGTTGCTACGCCTGGACGATTATTGGATCTTATTGAGCAACAGATCATCAACCTATCATCGCTACAATATCTGGTACTGGATGAGGCCGATCGACTATTAGAGATGGGATTTTGGCCCGATGTACAGCGGATCATTAACCATTTACCGACTCAAAAACAGACTCTGCTATTCTCTGCTACCTTATTGCCAGACCTTGAAGAGAAAGCTCTGCAACCATTAAAAGAGCCAATAAAAATTAGTGCTAGCCTACCTAATCAAACGGTGCCCGAGATTGATGAGCAACTGTACTTAGTCAATAAAGGCAGTAAGGCTCAAGTCTTGATTGGGTTACTCAAACAACATCATTGGCCTCAAGCCTTGGTCTTTATTAGCGCTCGAGACAATGCAGAGGCACTAGCTAAAAAGCTGCTTAAAGCGGGGATTCGTGTTGCTGCACTCCATGGCAATAAAGTTCAAACGGAACGTGAACAAATCTTAGCTCAATTTAAACAACAGAAAATTGAGGTATTAATCGCAACCGATGTATTGGCAAGAGGCATTCATATTGAGCAACTTCCTGTCGTTATCAACTTTGATTTACCGCCAAGTCCGGCAGTGTATATTCACCGTGTTGGACGAACCGCACGGGCAGGTAAAGCCGGCCTTGCGATATCTTTAGTCTGCCATAATGAAAGTGTCACTCTCGATGCGATTCGCCAGCTCACTCAACGCCCCCTTGTGTTGCAGACGTTGGCCGATTTTCCCGTTACTGATCAACCCGCTACTGCTGCGCCAAAACGTCAACCACGAGATAAGCAAGCCAATCGACGGAGTGCTCAAAAACGCAGTGTTAAACAGTTTCAATCAAAATCATCGCGCTAAACCAGCGTTCGTTAACAACAAATGAGCAGTATGACAAAAAACCGCACAAAGTTTACATTATGCTGCTCGCCTGATAGGTGACTTTGAGTATACTGAGCATTCAACAATTTTAATGGTAATGATTGCTCAAACATGACGTTGTCTATTTTAAAACTTGCTGTACGATTATTCTCGATATACTTAGCGATCACCATTTCATCGGGTGCGGCTCACGCCGCTTCGCCACAAGAGCTGTCTGGTGTCAAAAACGAAATCTCTCGTCAGCAGCAATCACTAAGTCAACGACAAAAAGAGCTGGATCAATTACAGCGTTCGCTCAGACAGCAAGAGCTGTCTATTTCTCAGCTAGAAAATCAAATTAAAAATACCCAGCGCGATTTAATGACCGCTAATGACAATCTCGCCAACATTCAAAAAAACCGACTTGAATTAGAACAGCAGCGCCAGCAACAGACCGAAAAGCTCACCCAACTGTTACAGACTTACTATGTGACTCAACGAGCACTGGCCAGCGGCGATCTCCTCAAAAGTGGCGTCGAGCAAGACAGAATTAGTCAGTATTATCAACATTTGGCCAAAGCGCGTACGGAAACCTTACGCAGTTTACAAACGACTCATCAAGCGCTCAACGAAAGTGAAAGACAACTGCAACGCGAGCGCGATCAAATTGCCGTCTTATTACAGCAGCAAACGGATAAACGCGATAAGTTAGCTAGTACTCAGGCAGAACGACGTAAGACCGTCAATACCATTCAGCAAAGTATCTCGGGTGATCAAGTTTATCTTGCCGAACTGCAACGCAATGAAACTCGCTTAAAAGCAGAAATCGCCAAAGCAGCCAAACGTAATGCGGTACCGATGGATGGGCTGACTCAGCAACGGGGTAAGCTACCTTGGCCACTGCAAGGTAACGTGTTACATCAGTTTGGAGAGAAACAAACCGGTCAAGTCGATTGGAAAGGCATGGTGATCAGCGCCAATTATGGCCAAGCTGTCAAAGCAGTCTATCCAGGAACCGTTGTGTTTGCTGAATACTTACGTGGTTATGGATTAGTAATTTTACTCGATCACGGTAAAGGTGATATGACCTTGTACGGTTATAACCAATCACTCATGAAAAAAGAGGGCGATAAGGTCGTCGCCGGGGACACACTGGCCTTAGCCGGTGATACAGGAGGACAATCTCGTCCCGCGTTGTACTTTGAAATTCGTCGTAATAGCCGGGCAGAAAACCCACGCCAATGGCTGACTCGCTAAACCAATCATGCGTGTCAACTATAATGAAGATCGATAATAAATATCAACCATCTCAATCAGTTGATTTAATTGCGACTTAACTAGACGATTTATGCCTCCCGCCGCTTCTCGCCCACCACCAGTAACAAACTGAGCACAAATAGCGCCTGCGCCTTGTTTATTCGCTAAAGGAGCACGCAACGACACAGTATAGCTTTCACTGTCGGCTTCAGTGAGCACCAAGTGGGCGTGATTCGGTTGCTGATTAGCCAGTAGATTTCCTAATACTCCACTGACGCGATGTGAGGCCGGTTGATCGGGTAAAATAAACACTCGCAAAACCTGACTTTGATAATATGCCTTCAGATCTTGCACCTGCGCTATATCTTGTTGATAGGCTTGCTTGAGGCGATAGTAGGGAGAAAGCTGATCGTCGATGAGCATAAAAGGGCAAGGATAATGCAATAAACTTCGCAGCAGTTCTGCGGGATGGAAATGCAGATCTTGTAACCTTTGCCCATAGCCGTTGTAATTGAGTAAAGTTCCGATTGATTGCAACTGGTTCGTTTGAGACGTCGTTAGTCCAGCTTGTGACGCAAGCTGATTGGCGGTCGCGATCAAATTATCACCATAAGCAGCGGCAATCGCCCAATGATGAAAACGGCCCGCCAGTAATCGATCAATGATCAAACCTGTACAAATATTGGCGTTTAAATCAATGTGAGTGGTTAAATTAGCGTGGTAAGGAACATCACCGGACTGATGATGATCCGCATAAAACACTCTTGCCCCTTCGTTGAGAAGGCGCTGTAAATCAAGCGTATTCTTTGCCATCGAGATATCGAGCACGACCACAGAGTCACCGGGATTAACCGTTAGTTTTCTGAGTAACTGTATATCTCGCTTCACACCAGTCACTAGCTGACTTTCGATAGGCTCGGCTAAACGCAGTTGTAATAGCGCGATGATGCCATCAGCATCACCATTAAAAACATCATAGTGCATGGTTATTTACACGAGGATCCATCGGACATAAGCACACTTTATCTAAATCGAACAATAATGGGTAAGATAAAAACGTTATATCTCCAAACTTATTACCCAGCGCATCGATAACAACCGCAAATGCCAACACCAGCTCATCACTATTCAGAGCATCCTAGCCAATGATGGTAGTAGCGTGCATGGCCCTGACACCTTCTTCCAACAGTTGCAATTGCTCTAATCCTTGTGCTGTTGCATTAGGTTTCATCACTGAGATAATTTGTAGCATCCCTTGATGGATAACATGCTCGGTAATGGACGCGTTAGCCGACATGGCAGATTGATACGCTAACCAGCTTGAAGCAATCAAATGCAAAGTCGTGACTAGCTTTTTCATCTCTTGTTCATCCATGGCCAAGAGCTGCATATCAATAAACACTTGCATAATGTTAATCAAATTCACTTGGAGTTTATCTTGAACTTGAATATACGATTGATGCAGCTCAGGATCACGTTGCAAAATTTCGGGCAAATTGGCGTAGAAAAATCGATATTTCCACATCAAATTAAAAATAGAATCTAAATAATGTTTCAGCAGTGTTAAGCTTTCATATTGACCCTGCCAAGGACTAAAACGCTCAATAAGTTCTGCCGAGTACCAAGCAAAGATTTCACGCACAATCTCTTGTTTATTGCGGAAATGATAATAGAGATTACCGGGGCTAATTTCGATATGAGCCGCAATATGGTTGGTGGTGATCGGTCTTTCACCATGCTCATTAAACAAAGTTAACGCAGCATGAATTATTCGGTCTCTGGTTTTCATTGTCGAACCATAAGCTTAAGTGGTGAATTTATCTCAGTATATACCAAACAAAATAAAGAGGCAGACAGGGCCACCTCTTCGCGATTCAAATGAAAGCAGGCTCAATACTGAATATTTTTATCGATGATAAGGCATTGATAGCTCATGGACAGCATCGACAAACACTCCGGCATTTTCAGGCGGAACGTCTAAATGGATACCATGACCTAAATTAAATACATGCCCACTACCATGACCAAAACCTTCTAAAATGCTCGCGACTTCTTGGCGAATTCGTTCTGGATTAGCATAAAGCATTGAAGGATCCATATTACCTTGTAGCGCAACTTTATCCCCCACTCGCGCTTTAGCATCAGCAATATTGATAGTCCAATCCAGTCCAATCGCATCACATCCCGTAGCCGCAATCGACTCAAGCCACATACCACCATTTTTGGTAAATAATGTCACGGGGACTCGTATGCCTTGGTGCTCACGGATCAATCCATCAACAATTTTATGCATGTAATGCAGTGAAAACGACTGATAATCTCTTGGCGTTAATACGCCGCCCCAAGTATCGAAAACCATCACTGATTGCGCTCCAGCTTTAATCTGTGCATTCAAATACTCAATGACACTGTTTGCCAATTTATCGAGTAACCGATGCAATAAAGCAGGTTCGGCATACATCATCTTTTTGATCTTAGTGAAAGCTTTTGAGCTTCCGCCTTCCACCATATAAGTTGCTAAGGTCCAAGGGCTGCCAGAAAAGCCAATCAAAGGCACCTCACCTTGCAAATCTTTACGAATTTGGCGCACTGCATTCATGACATATTGCAGCTCGCCTTCTGGATCCGGTACACCAATTTTATCGACATCCGCTTTACAGGTGATGGGACGCTCGAACTTTGGCCCTTCACCAGCTTCAAAATACAAACCTAAGCCCATGGCATCGGGAATGGTTAAGATATCGGAAAACAAAATCGCGGCATCGAGTGAAAAACGGCGCAGCGGCTGCAATGTGACTTCAGAAGCCAGCTCGGCATTTTTGCATAACGACATAAAATCGCCCGCTTGTGCACGTGTCGCTCGGTATTCTGGTAGGTAGCGTCCCGCTTGACGCATCATCCATACTGGCGTGCAATCGACAGGTTGCTTGAGCAATGCTCGCAAATAGCGGTCATTTTTTAATTCAGTCATGGCTTATTCCCATTTTTATCAAGCGGTAATCAATCGCTCATTCTAACATTGATTGACCAAGCATCGCAGAGTGCTTTGCAACCGAGATCAAGTTATTAACTTTTAAATCAATGCTTAAATTGCGTGCAAAAGCATTAACTGTTACAAATTTATTCGCTAGCGAAAACGATAATAATAGCTAGGCATTTAATGTCTAGCATCTCATAACGACATCTTACTTACCCCCTCCCTTGCGGAGGGTTTTTTTATGGTTATTGCACTAATCGATAGTGCTTTGCCCGATTCGTATATTGGCTAAAGTTTGCTCAATCAACGCTCGTGCTATCGTTCCGTGTGGAGCAAGCTCAGGTAAATGAGGTTCACTAAACCACTGCGCATCGGTCAGTTCTGAGTAATCAGGCTTTAGCTCACCACCGGCATAGTCGGCTAAAAAACCCATCATCATACTAGAAGGAAACGCCCAAGGTTGGCTGCCAATATAACGAATATTGTCGATAGCAATCCCCGTTTCCTCTTGCACCTCACGCGCGACGCATTGCTCAAGGGTTTCTCCTACCTCTAAAAAACCCGCAATCACCGTGTACATCCCACCACGATGACGAGGATGTTGGGCAAGTAAAATCTGATCCTCTTTACGAACAGCAACAATAATGCATGGAAAAATACGCGGGTAATGTAAAGTGCGACACTCCTGACATTGCATTGCTAACTGATGATGATTGAGCCGATTACGCCCCCCACATTGTGAACAAAAGCGCTGAGTCTGACTCATGTATCCATATTGAACGGCTTTACTGGCGAGTAAAAATAGCACCGAATCTATCGATAATAGCGTACGTAAATTTGTCATCGCTAAGTCATGGTCTATCTCTTGAGCATTAATCCAATAAACGGGCGCTTGATGGTAATCACCAATCAATACCGCATGCTCCGTCGGTAATTGCCATTGCTGCGCACAACCAAAAGGGATATCCCCATCAATGGTCCAGATCTCACTTCCTGAAACAACACACCAATAAGCGGCTTTTGTGTCACTGTTTTCTAACATACTCACTCCTGATTGCTTGCAGTTCGACCATTTTACTGGCAATCTAAATTCATACCAGAGTTTGTAGTCATTTGATTTTCAAACCTATAAATTCTCGTTAGGACAACAGGTTGTAGTAAAGCACTACAATGGGCGTGCAAGGAAAATCATCGATAAAAGATGATGAGATCATGAGGGCATGGTCATGCTAAATAAATTAAAGAAAACACAAGAGCAGTGGGGCGGATCCAGCGAAGTCATCGATCACTGGTTAGATAACCGTCAACACCTAATTATTGAGTACTGCAAGCTTGCAGCACTACAGCCTTTGACTCCCGAGTCCTCACTGAATGAGTTACCCTCGCCAAAAGCATTGCACCGCTTTAGTCAGGAGCTGGTTGATTATATCTCCGAAGGCCATTTCAAAATTTATGATATGGTTATGCAAAAATGGCAAGCGACCGGTTTTAAAGCAACGGACGATATTAATCAAACCTATGGCAAAATCGTCAACACGAATGATGCCTTATTAGATTTTGCCGATAATTACGCCACCGTAGCTGACGACGATGACCTAGAAAACCTCGATAATGATTTATCGACGGTGGGTGAGGTACTTGAGTCTCGCTTTGCGTCTGAAGATTACTTGATTCAGTTAATTGCAGATAGCCTTGCTATTCCACCAGGCGCTTAAATAACCATTCGCTCTTTATTGCAAAATTAGCAACTTAAAAGCAATCTGACATAAAAAATACCGTTAAAAAAAGGCACCCTAGGGTGCCTTTTTTGCTCATGCGATACGATTACTCGTCCGATGAAAAACCAGCATTTAGTAGCGCTGCAAGGTTGTCCGTCGCTTGTTCTGCTGACGTACCTTCTTGTTGAGCTAGACGCTTCGCTTGACGATCTTGATGATACGCAAAACCCGTACCGGCAGGGATCAAACGACCTACGATTACGTTCTCTTTTAGACCACGTAAATCATCGCGTTTGCCCGATACCGCCGCTTCTGTCAGTACGCGTGTTGTTTCTTGGAACGACGCCGCTGAAATAAACGATTCGGTTGCCAGAGAGGCTTTGGTAATACCTAATAGTTCGCGTTCGAAACGAGCAGGTTCTTTACCATCAGCTTCCAATAAACGGTTAGCAATCTTAACTTGAGCGTACTCAATTTGCTCACCAGGTAAGAATTCCGAATCACCTGAATGGGTGATGGTACACTTACGTAGCATCTGACGAACAATCGTTTCAATATGCTTATCGTTTATCTTAACGCCTTGTAGACGGTAAACTTCCTGAACTTCGTTAGCAATGTATGAAGTCACGGCGTGGATACCACGTAGACGCAGAATGTCATGCGGTGACTCTGGGCCATCAGCAATGACATCACCACGTTCAATTCGCTCACCTTCGAACACGTTGAGCTGACGATGCTTAGGAATCATCTCTTCATACACATCACCGCTATCGCGAGTGATCAGTAGACGACGCTTACCTTTAGTCTCTTTACCGAATGAAACGGTACCCGTGTGCTCAGCAAGAATCGCTGGCTCTTTTGGCTTACGCGCTTCAAACAAATCAGCTACGCGTGGTAGACCACCTGTGATATCTCGGTTACCGCCAGATTTTTGTGGAATACGTGCTAACGTGTCACCGATGTTTACTTCTGCTCCATCTTCGATGTTTACAATCGCCTTGCCAGGTAAGAAGTATTGCGCTGGCATATCAGTACCAGGGATCAAGACATCTTTACCTTTCGCATCAACCAGTTTAATCGCAGGACGCATATCTTTACCTGCAGCTGGACGAGCGGCGGCATCAGTCACTTCACTTGAAGATAGACCCGTTAGATCATCAGTTTGACGAGAAACGGTTACACCATCAATCATATCCACGAACTGGATACGACCAGCCACTTCAGTAATGATAGGCAGTGTATGCGCTTCCCAGTTAGCAATCACTTCACCGGCGTCAACTGCATCGCCATCGGCTTTGCTTAATAACGAACCGTAAGGCAGTTTGTGCTTCTCTTTGGTGCGACCAAATTCATCAATAATCGTCATCTCTGATGCACGTGAAGTGATCACCAGTTTACGATCTTTATTGATTACGAATTTAGCGTTATGCAGTTTCACAGAACCTTTATTCTTCGCTTGAATACTGTTCTCTGCTGCCGCTGTTGATGCTGCACCACCGATGTGGAAAGTACGCATCGTTAACTGTGTTCCTGGCTCACCGATAGATTGAGCAGCAATAACGCCGACTGCTTCACCTTGGTTAACCAAGTGACCACGAGCCAAATCACGGCCATAACACAATGCACAACAACCAAAGTCAGCATCACAAGTTACTACCGAACGAACGCGGATACGGTCAACCGAGTTATCGTTAATGATCTGACACCATTTTTCATCCAGTAAAGTATTACGTGGAATCAAGACTTCTTCAGTACCAGGCTTAACAATATCTTCTGCAACAACACGTCCAAGTGCTAACTCAGTCAGAGCAACTTTAACGTCACCACCCTCGATATGAGGCATCATATCAACGCCTTCATGGGTGCCACAGTCGTGTTCTGTAACCACAACGTCTTGTGCTACGTCAACCAAACGACGAGTCAAATAACCTGAGTTTGCCGTTTTCAATGCGGTATCGGCTAGACCCTTACGCGCACCGTGGGTTGAGATAAAGTACTGGAGTACGTTCAGACCTTCTTTAAAGTTCGCGGTGATTGGCGTTTCAATGATCGAACCATCTGGACGAGCCATTAGACCACGCATACCCGCTAACTGACGAATCTGAGCCGCAGAACCACGAGCACCTGAGTCGGCCATCATGTAAATACTGTTGAAAGACTCTTGACGCTCTTCTTCACCATCACGGTTAATGACTAACTCAGAAGAGAGGTTTTCCATCATCGCTTTCGCAACGCGATCATTGGTTGACGCCCAAATATCGATCACTTTGTTGTAACGTTCACCAGCAGTAACTAGACCAGATTGGAACTGCTCTTGAATTTCTCGCACTTCTTCTTCTGCATCAGCAATTTCAGTGTACTTAGCTGCAGGAACGACCATATCGTCGATACCAACCGATACGCCAGAGAGTGCTGCATAAGCAAAGCCGGTGTACATGATTTGGTCAGCAAAAATAACCGTGTCTTTCAGACCCAGCTTACGATATGCCTCGTTAAGTAGGTTAGAAATTTGTTTCTTACCTAATTTTTGGTTAACGATGCTGTAAGGTAAACCTGTCGGTACGATCTGCCACAACATAGCACGACCAATCGTTGTATCGACCAATTGGGTATTAGTGGTGCTGTGACCATCTTCATCCACTACCGTTTCGGTAATACGTACTTTAACACGTGCATGCAATTCAGCATTTTTAGTGCGGTATGCCTTTTCAGCCTCTTCTGGGCCAGCAAGGTACATACCTTCACCTTTTGCATTGATCTTTTCACGAGTCATGTAGTACAGACCCAATACAACGTCCTGAGAAGGAACGATGATCGGATCACCCGATGCAGGTGACAGAATGTTGTTGGTCGACATCATCAGCGTACGTGCTTCAAGCTGTGCTTCTAGAGTTAGAGGCACGTGTACCGCCATTTGGTCACCATCGAAGTCCGCGTTATACGCCGCACACACGAGTGGATGCAACTGAATCGCCTTACCTTCAATCAGAACCGGTTCAAAAGCTTGAATACCTAAACGGTGCAGTGTTGGTGCACGGTTAAGCAATACTGGATGTTCACGGATCACTTCATCCAAAATATCCCAAACAACCGCTTCTTCACGCTCAACCATTTTCTTCGCAGCTTTGATCGTCGTTGCTAGGCCACGAGTCTCAAGTTTGCTGTAGATAAATGGTTTAAATAGTTCAAGTGCCATCTTCTTAGGAAGACCACACTGGTGTAGACGCAAGTATGGACCTACGGTAATAACCGAACGGCCAGAGTAATCGACACGTTTACCCAGTAGGTTCTGACGGAAACGACCTTGCTTACCCTTGATCATATCAGCAAGAGATTTCAAAGGACGCTTGTTAGAACCAGTAATAGCGCGACCACGACGACCGTTATCTAATAGTGCATCCACCGACTCTTGTAACATACGTTTTTCGTTACGTACGATGATATCTGGTGCAGCAAGCTCAAGTAGGCGCTTCAAACGGTTGTTACGGTTGATCACTCGACGATACAGATCGTTCAGATCCGACGTAGCAAAACGTCCACCGTCAAGTGGAACCAGAGGACGAAGATCCGGCGGCAGTACAGGCAAAACAGTTAAGATCATCCATTCAGGCTTATTGCCTGAAGAAAGGAAGGCTTCAACTAGCTTCAAACGTTTAGTCAGTTTCTTACGCTTGGTTTCAGAGTTAGTGGTTTCTAACTCTTCACGCATTTGCTCAGTTTCAACCTGAAGATCCATTGAAGACAAAAGATCTTTGATCGCTTCTGCACCCATCTTAGCGGTAAATTCATCACCCCACTCTTCAAGACGATCCAAATACTCTTCTTCAGTGAGCATTTGTCCTCTTTCAAGATCGGTCATACCTGGCTCAGTCACTACGTACATTTCGAAGTAAAGAACACGTTCGATATCACGCAATGGCATATCCATCAACAAACCGATACGAGACGGTAGTGATTTTAAGAACCAGATGTGTGCAACAGGAGAAGCAAGTTCGATATGGCCCATACGGTCACGACGAACTTTAGTCTGGGTTACTTCAACGCCACACTTCTCACAAATCACACCACGGTGTTTCAGACGCTTATATTTGCCACAAAGACACTCGTAGTCTTTTACCGGACCAAAAATACGCGCACAGAATAGACCATCACGCTCAGGTTTGAACGTACGATAGTTGATGGTCTCAGGTTTTTTCACTTCACCAAATGACCATGAACGGATCATATCTGGAGAAGATAGACCGATTTTGATTGCATCAAATTCTTCGGTCTTATGCTGTGCTTTTAGAAAGTTTAATAAGTCTTTCACAATCAGCTCCTGTAAGGAGTTAAAAGGGCCCGCTGCTTAATGTAACGAGCACCTTCCTACCAGAAAACCAGTTAGGCTCCCCGAAAGGGGAACCTTAAGGTTTACTCTTCGTCTTCTAGCTCGATGTTAATACCTAGCGAGCGAATCTCTTTCAACAATACGTTGAACGATTCAGGCATACCAGGTTCCATCGCGTGGTTACCGTCTACAATGTTCTTATACATCTTAGTACGGCCGTTAACGTCATCAGACTTAACGGTGAGCATTTCTTGTAACGTGTAAGCGGCACCGTAGGCTTCTAGTGCCCACACTTCCATCTCACCAAAACGCTGACCACCGAACTGTGCTTTACCACCCAGAGGTTGCTGAGTCACCAAGCTATAAGAACCTGTTGAACGAGCATGCATCTTATCGTCCACTAAGTGGTTCAATTTCAGCATGTACATATAACCAACAGTAACCGGACGCTCAAAGGCATCTCCCGTGCGGCCATCAAACAGAGTTAACTGTCCAGAAGTCGGCAGGTCAGCCAATTGCAACATCTCTTTAATGGAAGCTTCATTCGCACCATCAAAGACTGGAGTTGCAACCGTTAGGCCATTGCGTAGGTTATTAGCTAAAGTACGTACTTCATCATCAGATAACGTTGCGATGTCAACCGACTGACGAGTATCGCCAAGGTCGTAAACCTTTTGTAGGAACTCACGCAGCTTCGCTAGCTCTTGTTGTTCCTTGATCATCTGGTTGATCTTATCGCCGATACCTTTGGCCGCGAGACCTAAGTGAACTTCTAAGATCTGACCGATGTTCATCCGCGATGGTACACCTAGTGGGTTCAGTACGATATCGACTGGCTGACCATTCTCATCATACGGCATGTCTTCCACAGGGTTGATCTTCGAGATAACACCTTTGTTACCATGACGACCCGCCATCTTATCACCCGGCTGGATACGACGCTTAACCGCTAAGTAAACTTTCACGATCTTAAGAACACCAGGTGCTAAATCATCACCTTGAGTGATCTTACGACGTTTAGTTTCAAACTTCTTATCAAAGTCGGCTTTTAACTCATCCCACTGTTCAGCAAGCTGTTCAAGTTGGTTTTGTAGCTCCTCGTCTTCCAAGGTTTGCTCTAACCATTTCTTGCGTTCAATAGAATCCAGTCTCGCATCTGAGTAACCACCGGCTAACAATACAGAGCGAACACGAGCTAATAGACCACCTTCAAGAATCTGGAATTCTTCAGTCAGATCTTTTTTAGCTTCTTTCAATTGCATGTGCTCAATTTCAAGCGCACGCTTATCTTTCTCGACACCGTCACGAGTGAAAACTTGCACGTCAATAACCGTACCAGCCACCGAGTTAGGTACACGTAATGAAGTATCTTTAACGTCAGAAGCTTTCTCACCAAAGATAGCGCGTAATAGCTTCTCTTCTGGAGTAAGCTGAGTTTCACCTTTTGGTGTTACTTTACCCACAAGGATGTCGCCACCCTTAACTTCTGCACCGATATAAACGATACCTGACTCATCAAGCTTAGATAATGCCGCTTCACCAACGTTTGGAATATCTGCAGTGATCTCTTCAGCACCAAGCTTAGTATCACGAGCCACACAAGACAGTTCTTGAATGTGGATAGTGGTAAAGCGGTCATCTTGCACAACGCGCTCTGAAACTAAGATTGAGTCTTCGAAGTTATAACCGTTCCAAGGCATGAACGCGATACGCATGTTCTGGCCTAGTGCTAGCTCACCTAAATCCGTAGATGGACCATCTGCCAATACATCGCCACGTCCCACAGGTTCACCAGGCATCACGCAAGGACGCTGGTTAATACAGGTGTTTTGGTTCGAACGGGTATATTTCGTTAAGTTATAGATATCAATACCAGCTTCGCCAGGGATTAACTCTTCTTCATTAACCTTAACCACGATACGAGAAGCATCAACCGACTGAATGATACCGCCACGGCTAGCGACAACGGTTACGCCTGAGTCAACGGCTACGTTGCGCTCAATACCGGTACCGACAAATGGCTTTTCAGCACGTAATGTTGGTACTGCTTGACGTTGCATGTTTGCACCCATCAAAGCACGGTTCGCGTCATCGTGTTCTAGGAACGGAATCAAAGAGGCTGCTATCGATACTACTTGGTTAGTCGCAACGTCCATGTAATCAACATGTTCACGCGGGTGAAGACCAGATTCACCTTTCTGACGAGCAGTGATCAGTTCATCAGCAAAACGGCTATCATCGGTAAGCTTGGCGTTTGCCTGAGCGATAACAAATTGGCCTTCTTCAATCGCTGATAAATAATCGACTTCATCAGTCACAATGCCATCAACAACTCGACGGTATGGTGTCTCAAGGAAGCCATATTCATTACAACGAGCAAAAGCCGACAAAGAGTTGATCAGACCGATGTTTGGACCTTCAGGTGTTTCGATCGGACATAAACGGCCATAGTGGGTCACGTGTACGTCACGAACTTCAAAACCAGCACGTTCACGAGTCAAACCACCCGGACCTAAAGCAGAAATACGGCGTTTATGCGTAACTTCTGATAACGGGTTGTTCTGATCCATAAACTGAGACAGCTGTGAAGAACCAAAGAATTCTTTTACAGCAGCAGAAATTGGTTTCGCATTGATTAAGTCTTGTGGCATCACGTTATCGAGATCGCCTAAGCTTAGGCGTTCTTTTACTGCGCGTTCAACACGTACTAAACCAACACGGAATTGGTTTTCTGCCATTTCGCCAACACTACGAATACGACGGTTACCTAGGTGGTCAATATCATCAACCTCCCCTTTACCGTTACGGATCGCGATCAGCTTTTTCATCACTTCAATGATATCAGTTTCATCGAGTGTGCCTTGCTCTTCTGCGTCTGTACGTTCAATAGAACTATTGAACTTCATACGACCTACCGTTGATAAGTCATAACGTTCAGGAGAGAAGAATAAACTTTCAAATAGCGCTTCAGCCGCTTCTTTCGTTGGCGGCTCGCCAGGGCGCATCATGCGGTAGATTTCAACTAACGCTGAAATTCGGTCAGAAGTACTGTCAACACGTAGTGTTTCAGACATGAACGGACCGTTATCGAGATCGTTAGTAAAGAGAACTTCCAGCTTTTTGTATCCCGCTTGAGATAAATTCGCGAGTACTTCCAAAGTAACTTCTTGGTTAGCTGCAAGGATCACTTCACCCGTTGCTTCGTTGATGTAGTCTTTCGCTGAAATCTTGCCGACAATATAGTCAACAGGGACTTCAATAAAGCTCACTTCATCTTTTTCTAGCTGACGAATGTGACGCGCAGTAACACGACGACCTTTTTCGACATAAACCTTACCATTAGATTCAATATCAAACGTTGCCGTTTCACCACGTAAACGTTCAGGCACCAACTCCATCATCAGAGTTTGGTCTTTGACTTCAAACTTCACTTTGTCAAAGAAAATGTCTAGAACTTGTTCTGTGGTTTTACCTAGCGCACGCAAAATAATTGACGCAGGTAGCTTACGACGACGGTCAATACGTACGTATAGGTTATCTTTAGGATCGAACTCAAAGTCGAGCCATGAACCACGGTAAGGGATCACGCGTGCGTTATAAAGCACTTTACCAGAAGAGTGGGTTTTACCCTTATCGCTGTCGAAGAACACGCCTGGGCTTCGGTGCAGCTGGGATACGATAACCCGCTCAGTACCATTAATGACAAAGGTACCATTATCTGTCATGAGTGGAATTTCACCCATGTAGACTTCTTGTTCTTTAATATCTTTAACCGTGCCTGCCGGCGCGTCTTTGTCAAAGATCACTAAGCGTAGTTTTACGCGTAGAGGTTTAGAATAAGTTACACCACGGATTTGACATTCTTTAACGTCAAAAACTGGCTCACCAAGACGGTAGCTAACGTATTGCAGCTCTGAATTGCCGTTGTAGCTCTGGATTGGAAATACAGAACGAAAAGCAGCTTCAAGACCGTATTGCCCTTCTGGATCCTGTTCGATAAATTTTTCGAACGAATCAAGCTGGATCGATAGCAGGTATGGAATGTCCAATACTTGTGGACGAGTACCAAAGTCCTTACGGATGCGCTTTTTCTCGGTATAAGAGTAAACCATGGGGTTCCTCAGCTCGCTGATAAGTGACCCAAACTGCCCGCCTTTAATTAATAAAGGGGTAGGACAGTGACTAAATCGCTGTTTACTGTAGTGGCATCTCGTATCGTTATGATTTAGATGCTTTTTGCAAGAATATGGAACGCTTAAACAGCGGGAAAATTCGCCCATACCCTACAGCGCAAAAAGGCTGGTGGTCAATAAACCACCAGCCATTAGCCTTTCGGCTAAGGAATTAAGTAATAATTACTTAACTTCAACAGTTGCACCAGCTTCTTCTAGCTGAGCTTTAAGAGCTTCAGCTTCAGCTTTGTCGATGCCTTCTTTAAGAGGTGCTGGAGCGCCGTCAACTAGTGCTTTAGCTTCTTTTAGGCCAAGACCAGTTGCGCCACGTACTGCTTTGATAACAGCAACTTTGTTCGCGCCAGCAGCAGCTAGAATTACGTCGAATTCAGTTTGCTCTTCAACTTCAGCAGCAGCAGCGCCGCCAGAAACTACTGCAGCTGCAGCAGAAACACCGAACTTCTCTTCCATAGCAGAGATAAGTTCAACAACTTGCATTACAGACATTTCTGCAATAGCGTCTAGGATTTGCTCGTTAGTAATAGACATAACAATTCTCTTTTAAGTCAACAATAAGTTTATTTAGCAACCAATGAAGTGCAAGGCAATTAAGCCGCTGTAGCTTCTTTTTGATCGCGGATTGCAGCGATAGTACGCGCCAGCTTGCCAGCAGAAGCTTCTTTCATGCACATCATTAGGCGTGCAATTGCTTCGTCGTAAGTTGGTAGTGTCGCTAGTACTTCAGCGTCAGTAATTACACCTTCAAATGCAGCTGCTTTGATCTCGAAAGCTTTATTCTCTTTAGCGAAGTCTTTAAAAAGACGCGCTGCAGCACCTGGGTGCTCGTTAGAGAAACCGATCAAAGTAGGACCTACGAATACGTCTTTCAGACATTCGTAAGCTGTGCCTTCTACAGCGCGACGTGCTAGAGTATTACGAACAACTCTCAGGTAAACACCCGCTTCACGCGCTTGTTTACGTAGAGAAGTCATCGCGCCTACTTGAACGCCGCGAGAGTCAGCAACAACTGCAGAAAGTGCACCACTGGCCGCTTCGTTGACTTCAGCAACAATTGCTTTTTTGTCTTGAAGATTTAAAGCCATCTTGGATTGCTCCTGGTTGTCGTTACACCACTCACTATTATCACAACAGTGAGAGATTATTAGGTGCAGTCCCAGAAGAAAGGTAACTTATAAAAATTAGAGCTTTCTGTCAGTTCGGGCACCATCTACGTAGGTTTTATTAAGTTATCTGATTGATAACGCCTACGGTCTTGGACGGAGACTGTGTCATAGTTCAAAGAACCAAAGTTCAGCCCCAACCACAAATATTAGGCGCAAAATTATACATAAATTTCGCGCCTAAGCAAAGGAATTATATTTTAGTGTTCAGCGTTAGCTGATCAACAGCAACACCTGCACCCATCGTCGTAGAGATGCTTACTTTCTTCACGTAAGTACCTTTTGCTGATGATGGTTTTGCTTTCTTAAGCGCAACAAGCAGAGCTTCTAAGTTCTCTTGCAGTTGGTTAGCTTCGAAAGTTACTTTGCCGATAGTGCTGTGGATGATGCCGTTCTTGTCGTTACGGTAACGAACCTGACCTGCTTTAGCATTTTTCACTGCTTCAGCAACGTTAGGGGTTACAGTGCCAACTTTCGGGTTTGGCATTAGGCCACGAGGACCAAGAATGGTACCCAATTGACCAACAACACGCATTGCATCTGGAGAAGCAATCACAACGTCGAAGTTCATTTCGCCTTTTTTCACTTGCTCAGCAAGATCTTCCATACCCACTAGGTCTGCACCAGCAGCTTTAGCCGCTTCAGCATTAGCACCTTGAGTGAATACTGCAACGCGAACATCACGACCAGTACCGTGAGGTAGTACAGTTGCACCACGTACGTTTTGATCAGATTTACGAGCATCGATACCAAGGTTTACTGCAACATCAACTGACTCAACAAATTTAGCAGTTGCTAGTTCTTTAAGAAGTGCAACGGCTTCGTTGATTTCGTACTCTTTAGTTGCGTCAACTTTTTCACGAATTGTACGCATGCGCTTAGTTAATTTTGCCATGATCTTAACCCTCTACCACTAGGCCCATTGAACGAGCAGTACCCGCAATAGAACGTTTCATCGCTTCAATATCAGCACCAGTCATATCAGCAGCTTTTAGTTCTGCGATTTCTTGGATTTGTGCGTCAGTGATCGTGCCCACTTTTTCAGTGTTTGGACGACCAGAACCAGACTTAAGGCCAGCCGCTTTCTTAAGTAGAACAGCTGCAGGAGGAGTCTTAGTGATGAACGTGAAAGAACGGTCGCTATATACGGTGATAACAACAGGAGTCGGTAGACCTTTCTCCATTGATTCTGTTTTTGCGTTAAACGCTTTACAGAATTCCATGATGTTAACACCTTTTTGACCTAGCGCAGGACCAACTGGTGGACTTGGGTTCGCCATACCAGCTGCAACTTGCAACTTGATATAAGCTTCAACTTTCTTAGCCATGATATTTCCTAATAATTGGGTGCAAACGCTAATAAATTTATCAGCTCCCCAGTTTCACATAATGCCCACAAAAAGGCGCGAAATTATAATCTTATCTCACGCTTTTCACAAGACTAAAATAGATGCTATTTTAGTCAAGTTTTTCGACTTGACCAAATTCGAGTTCAACAGGCGTTGCACGACCGAAGATAGATACAGAAACTTTCAGGCGACTTTTATCGTAATCAGTCTCTTCTACCGTACCATTGAAGTCAGCAAACGGACCTTCTGTAACGCGAACCACTTCACCCACCTCAAACATCGTTTTCGGACGTGGCGCTTCACTCGCTTTTTCTAAACGGTTCAAGATCGCATCGGCTTCTTTATCAGTAATGGGTGCAGGTCTATCCGAAGTGCCACCAATGAAGCCCATTACACGAGGAACACTACGTACCAAATGCCATGACTCGTCATTCATAACCATTTGTACCAGCACGTAACCTGGGAAGAATTTACGTTCGCTCTTACGACGTTGGCCTGCGCGCATCTCAACCACTTCTTCCGTTGGAACAAGCACTTCACCAAAGTGTTCTTCCATCGCATGCATTTTTATATGCTCACGAAGCGATTGAGCGACACGACCTTCAAACCCAGAAAAGGCTTGAACGACATACCAGCGTTTTTTTGGAGCTTCACTCATGTATTAAACCCTCTATACTCCAGTCACAAAAGACACTAGACGGACCATAATTCCATCAATGCCCCAAAGTGCTAAAGCCATTACAATACTTACAGCTAACACGATTAATGTTGTTTGCATGGTTTCTTGACGCGTAGGCCATACCACTTTACGAACTTCCATCCGAGATTCGCGTGCAAAAACAATCGCAGCTTGACCTTTTACTGTGGTTGCCGCGACGCCAAGAGCGCCGGCAATTAACACAATGACACCTGCAGCACGTGCGACTACAGACCACTCACCATACAGGTAATTACCTACAACAGCAGCGGCCAGCAATACGAAAGTGATGACCCACTTCACCGTATCTAGCGCATTTGAGCTATCAGGAGTTTCAGCATTATTAGCTTTCATAAACCAACCTGTCACAAGTCTTACTATAGACGACAACAGCCCCGCTGTTGCAGGGCAAATCCATTTCATCAGCTACACGGCTGATATACTGATTTTGACCAAGAAATAGTCTCGGCCCCTAAATTTCATGCTAGCGCTTGATGATAAAACAAACAAAGTGACTAATTGCGTAGAAAAAGGGCATCAAATGATGCCCTTTTTGCTACTGGATAGTCAAATCATTCTTCACAGAAACTGTGATTAAGCGATAACTTTAGCTACAACACCAGCGCCTACTGTACGGCCA
>NZ_BDJF01000030.1 GCF_001895205.1 Vibrio injensis
GGTGTTGTATGGTTAAGCCTCACGGGCAATTAGTACAGGTTAGCTCAACGCCTCACAGCGCTTACACACCCTGCCTATCAACGTTCTAGTCTCGAACAACCCTTTAGGACACTTATAGTGCCAGGGAGAACTCATCTCAGGGCTCGCTTCGCGCTTAGATGCTTTCAGCGCTTATCAATTCCGAACTTAGCTACCGGGCAATGCCACTGGCGTGACAACCCGAACACCAGAGGTTCGTCCACTCCGGTCCTCTCGTACTAGGAGCAGCCCCCTTCAATTCTCCAACGCCCACGGCAGATAGGGACCGAACTGTCTCACGACGTTCTAAACCCAGCTCGCGTACCACTTTAAATGGCGAACAGCCATACCCTTGGGACCGACTTCAGCCCCAGGATGTGATGAGCCGACATCGAGGTGCCAAACACCGCCGTCGATATGAACTCTTGGGCGGTATCAGCCTGTTATCCCCGGAGTACCTTTTATCCGTTGAGCGATGGCCCTTCCATTCAGAACCACCGGATCACTATGACCTGCTTTCGCACCTGCTCGAACCGTCATTCTCGCAGTTAAGCGGGCTTATGCCATTGCACTAACCTCACGATGTCCAACCGTGATTAGCCCACCTTCGTGCTCCTCCGTTACTCTTTGGGAGGAGACCGCCCCAGTCAAACTACCCACCAGGCACTGTCCGCAACCCCGATTAGGGGCCAACGTTAGAACATCAAAACTACAAGGGTGGTATTTCAAGGTCGACTCCACGCAAACTAGCGTCTGCGCTTCAAAGTCTCCCACCTATCCTACACATGTAGGTTCAATGTTCAGTGCCAAGCTGTAGTAAAGGTTCACGGGGTCTTTCCGTCTAGCCGCGGGTACACTGCATCTTCACAGCGATTTCAATTTCACTGAGTCTCGGGTGGAGACAGCGTGGCCATCATTACGCCATTCGTGCAGGTCGGAACTTACCCGACAAGGAATTTCGCTACCTTAGGACCGTTATAGTTACGGCCGCCGTTTACCGGGGCTTCGATCAAGAGCTTCGACTTGCGTCTAACCCCATCAATTAACCTTCCGGCACCGGGCAGGCGTCACACCGTATACGTCATCTTGCGATTTTGCACAGTGCTGTGTTTTTAATAAACAGTTGCAGCCACCTGGTATCTGCGACTCTCAATAGCTCCATCCGCAAGGGACTTCACCGTCAAGAGCGTACCTTCTCCCGAAGTTACGGTACCATTTTGCCTAGTTCCTTCACCCGAGTTCTCTCAAGCGCCTTGGTATTCTCTACCCGACCACCTGTGTCGGTTTGGGGTACGATTTCTTATGAACTGAAGCTTAGAGGCTTTTCCTGGAAGCAGGGCATCAATGACTTCACTGCCGTAGCAGCTCGACGTCGTGTCTCAGCCTAACAAGAAACCGGATTTACCTAGTCTCTTAGCCTACGCACTTGAACCAGGACAACCGTCGCCTGGCCCACCTAGCCTTCTCCGTCCCCCCATCGCATTCATAAGAAGTACGGGAATATTAACCCGTTTCCCATCGACTACGCCTTTCGGCCTCGCCTTAGGGGTCGACTTACCCTGCCCCGATTAACGTTGGACAGGAACCCTTGGTCTTCCGGCGGGGAGGTTTTTCACCCCCCTTGTCGTTACTCATGTCAGCATTCGCACTTCTGATACCTCCAGCAAACCTTACGATTCACCTTCAACGGCTTACAGAACGCTCCCCTACCCAATACGATAAATCGCATTGCCGCAGCTTCGGTGTATTGCTTAGCCCCGTTACATCTTCCGCGCAGGCCGACTCGACTAGTGAGCTATTACGCTTTCTTTAAATGATGGCTGCTTCTAAGCCAACATCCTAGCTGTCTAAGCCTTCCCACATCGTTTCCCACTTAGCAATACTTTGGGACCTTAGCTGGCGGTCTGGGTTGTTTCCCTCTTCACGACGGACGTTAGCACCCGCCGTGTGTCTCCCGGATAGTACTTACTGGTATTCGGAGTTTGCAAAGGGTTGGTAAGTCGGGATGACCCCCTAGCCTTAACAGTGCTCTACCCCCAGTAGTATTCGTCCGAGGCGCTACCTAAATAGCTTTCGGGGAGAACCAGCTATCTCCGAGTTTGATTGGCCTTTCACCCCTAGCCACAAGTCATCCGCTAATTTTTCAACATTAGTCGGTTCGGTCCTCCAGTTGATGTTACTCAACCTTCAACCTGCCCATGGCTAGATCACCCGGTTTCGGGTCTATATCCAGAGACTGAACGCCCAGTTAAGACTCGGTTTCCCTACGGCTCCCCTATTTGGTTAACCTTGCCACTGAATATAAGTCGCTGACCCATTATACAAAAGGTACGCAGTCACAGGACAAAGCCTGCTCCTACTGCTTGTACGTACACGGTTTCAGGTTCTATTTCACTCCCCTCACAGGGGTTCTTTTCGCCTTTCCCTCACGGTACTGGTTCACTATCGGTCAGTCAGGAGTATTTAGCCTTGGAGGATGGTCCCCCCATATTCAGACAGGATAACACGTGTCCCGCCCTACTCGATTTCACTTTACTGGCGTTAACGGCTACGGGGCTATCACCCGGTATCGCGTGCCTTTCCAGAGCACTTCGCCTGACACCAATAAAGCTTAAGGGCTAATCCAATTTCGCTCGCCGCTACTTTCGGAATCTCGGTTGATT
>NZ_BDJF01000031.1 GCF_001895205.1 Vibrio injensis
CAACTAACACTGCCTGAAGCCTTGTGGCGTCTGCCGTGTCAGTGAGGGCGCATTATAGGGAGTTCGATTGACTTGGCAAGTGCTTTTTATAAAAAATTTAAAAAAAACGCACAAGCGACTAACTATTGAACAATGCAGTGCGTATTTCAATCAACACATACCAATTCTTATATAAAAGCGTAAGCATCGGCAAACATCCGCTCACTGATTGCTTGTTTATGTTGAGTAAATTGCTCTCTCGCAGCCCCCGCCATATCAAATCGACCTGCTATATAGATATCAAATTCTGCTAATGAGTCAAAATCTGCCATCACTGCTTGTAATACATTGCCAATTTTGCCTGACCATTTTGTCGGTGCTTTTTCTACGACAGGAACAAAATGAACATGGCTATATTGATCCGCTATCGTTTGTAACTCTTGCAAAGCATAGAGCTGAGATTCATCTCTGGCTCCCCAATAAAGATAAATCGGTGTGATATTTCCTAGTGCTAGACAACGATCTAGAATCGAGCGAACATAACTAAATCCTGTGCCGCCGGCAATTAACAGTAATGGTCGCTCCACATCTTCTTGCAGCCATGCCTCACCATGAGGCGCATCGATCGTGATCTCGCCTTGCTGTTCAAATGCTTGCTGCATAACCTGCACTACTTCCTGCGCGTAAGCATTATGTTCGGCAGCGCCAATATGAAGCTCCAGCTCACCATCATCACGGCATGGACTACTGGCTATTGAGAAAGGTCGCTTATCTTTTTCTCCCATTACCACCATCAAATACTGGCCTGCTTTAAAAGCAATTGATGTGGTCGGTTGCAGTAGAATCTGATAAGTATGATTGGCTAAAGGCTTAATCAACTTCACTTTACATTGAATAGTCATGACTTCCTCTTCCTTACTTAACCAAAGTAAGTGCTATATGACGTAAAAAGAATGAGTCAGTAACCTTTACCTCAGCGGCCTTTTCTTAGTAGATATCCTTGCTGAGGTGATGACTGACTTCACCGATAAAAATAATTGATGTTTTATGATCAAGGCCTGACAAATACGCAGATGATTGGTTAATCGATCTTTAACAAAGGCCACATTTGATCGACTTTAGCAACCAATAGAGGCTCCTTCTTAATCGGAGTCCCCCATTCACGTTCGACTTCCCCAGCAAATTTATTAGTGGCATCAAAACCCAACCTACTGGCAAAGGTATTGTGATTCTTATCGCTCACCGTATCGCGTGCAGGATCCATACGGGTGGTAATCGCCCAGATAACATCATTCCAGTCACGAACATTAACATCATCATCACAAAGTACCACAAATTTAACGTCAGCAAACTGAGATAAAAATTGCCATACCGCCTCAAGTATTTGCTGAGATTGCCCAGCTTGGACTTTTTTCATTGCCACAAGCGCAAATTGATTATCAGCACTTTCAGGTAAATACAAATCGATCACTTGTGGATACTGATCTTTGAATACCGCAATGTTCTGCTCTGTTAACGATGCAAATGTATTGGATGGGTTGGGTTTATTATTGACTGACTCTGCAGGCCATTTACGAGTTGCGTCTAAGCCCATTTTCGAACCTAATCCTACTACCGGTGACGCAAAATCTAACGAATCGATAGGGGTATTTTCAATCATCAAACTATCGCGAACCGGATCCATATGCTCACACATCGCTTGAATGACCGATGACCAATTTCGAGCATCAACGCTTTCATCGCAGACAATCACAAACTTCGTATACATGAATTGACGGAGAAACGACCAAACCCCCATCATCACTCGTTTAGCATGACCTGGATATTGTTTTTTAATCGTTACTATCGCCATGCGATACGAGCAACCTTCCGGTGGCAAATAGAAATCAACAATTTCAGGAAACTGTTTTTGCAGTATCGGGACAAACACTTCATTTAATGCAACCCCTAGTACGGCAGGCTCATCAGGTGGACGTCCAGTATACGTACTGTGGTAAATCGCTTGTTGACGCATGGTGACATGAGTCACCGTAAAGACGTGATGACGCTCAACTTCATTGTAATAACCAGTATGATCACCATAAGGGCCTTCATCAGCGAACTCATTCGGATCAATATAGCCTTCAAGAACGATTTCAGCACTCGCGGGGACTTCCAAATCGTTACTGATTGATTTAACCACCTCAGTTTTACTGCCGCGTAATAAGCCAGCAAAGGCATATTCAGACAAGCTATCGGGTACGGGAGTGACAGCACCAAGAATCGTTGCAGGATCAGCACCAAAAGCGACCGAAACTGGGAAAGGCTCTCCTGGATTCGTTTCCATCCAATCTCGCAGATCGAGTGCGCCACCACGATGCGCTAACCAACGCATGATGACTTTATTTTTAGCAATTTTTTGTTGACGATAAATACCTAAGTTCTGACGTTTTTTATTGGGGCCACGAGTAATCGTTAATCCCCAAGTTAATAAAGGTGCGACATCATTAGGCCAGCAACTCATGACTGGGATTTTATCTAAATCAACCTCCTCACCCTGCCAGATGATGTGTTGGCAGAGTGCTTTTCGTAAACGCTTAACTGGCATATTAAGTACTTGCCGGAAAACAGGCAGTTTATCTAAGGCATCTTTAAAACCACGTGGTGGTTCAGGCTCTTTAAGATAAGCAAGCAATTTACCGACTTCACGCAAGTCTTGTACGCTTTCTCGCCCCATCCCCATTGCAACACGTTCAGGAGTACCAAATAAATTGGTCAACACTGGCAAGTCATAGCCTATTGGGTTTTCAAATAACAGCGCAGGACCGCCCGCTCGTAGTGTACGATCACTGATTTCGGTCATTTCATAATGAGGATCAACTGGATGAGCAATGCGTTTTAACTCACCACGCTGTTCGAGATAGTCAATAAAATCACGTAAATCCTTAAAATTCATAAGCTTTCTTGTCGTTGATTACCTTGAACTTAGTATAACAAAAAAGCGCTTTATTTCAGCGCTCTTTCCACCACCTCTCAGTCTATTTAGTCAAAATCAGCGTACGAAGTTAGATTTTTTCCAAAAAAAACACCACGCTAATAGTGTGGTGTTTTAGAGGATTTTACTTCACTTTACTGACGACGCATCGCATCGAAGAATTCATCGTTGGTTTTGGTCATTGCCAACTTATCAATTAAGAACTCCATTGCGTCAGTTTCACCCATAGGATGAACAATCTTACGCAGAATCCACATTTTTTGCAGCTCATCAGTCTTCGTGAGCAACTCTTCACGGCGTGTACCTGAACGGTTAAAATCTATCGCTGGGAAGACGCGTTTTTCAGCAATTTTACGATTAAGGTGCAGTTCCATGTTACCTGTACCTTTAAATTCTTCGTAAATCACTTCATCCATTTTTGAGCCCGTATCAACAAGAGCGGTAGCAATAATGGTTAAGCTGCCTCCCTCTTCGACATTACGCGCGGCACCAAAGAAACGTTTAGGACGGTGCAACGCGTTGGCGTCAACACCACCCGTCAAGACTTTACCTGATGAAGGAACGACTGTGTTGTAAGCACGAGCTAAACGAGTGATTGAATCAAGTAAGATAACGACATCTTTTTTATGTTCAACCAAACGCTTGGCTTTTTCTATAACCATATCAGCCACTTGTACGTGACGCGATGCCGGCTCATCAAAAGTAGAAGCTATCACTTCTCCTTTAACAAGGCGTTGCATTTCGGTTACTTCTTCTGGACGTTCGTCGATAAGTAGTACCATTAATACGCATTCAGGGTGATTACTGGCAATACTCTGGGCAATATTTTGCAGCAACATGGTTTTACCCGCTTTTGGCGGAGCAACAATCAAACCACGCTGTCCTTTACCGATTGGAGCGGCAAGATCAAGAACTCGAGCAGTAATATCTTCCGTAGAACCATTACCACGTTCCATCACCATACGTTCGTTAGCATGTAAAGGAGTTAAGTTTTCGAAAAGAATTTTGTTGCGGGCGTTGTCAGGCTTGTCGTGGTTAACCGTGTTCACTTTGAGCAGTGCGAAATAACGTTCACCTTCTTTGGGAGGACGGATTTTCCCAGCAATCGAGTCACCCGTACGCAAGTTAAAGCGACGAATTTGGCTCGGTGACACATAGATGTCGTCAGGACCCGCTAAGTAGGAGCTGTCTGCGCTGCGTAAGAAACCAAAACCGTCTTGAAGAATTTCCAAGACCCCGTCGCCAAAAATATCTTCACCACCTTTCGCATGTGCTTTAAGGATAGCGAAGATGATGTCTTGTTTTCTTAGACGCGCGAGGTTTTCAAGGCCTAGGCTCTCACCAAGTTTCACAAGATCAGACACAGGTCTGCTCTTCAATTCTGTTAGATTCATTGTGGTGGATACTTGTTTAGTCAAAATAGGATCTATTTTCTAGTTAAGATGGATTTGGTCTCAGGATTGACCAAGAAGTGAACACTTGTTTAATTAACGTGCGATAAACTAACACTAAAAATAAGCGTAGTCTAGAAAATGTTTTTTGCAAAATAAAACCGCACGTGAAGTGCGGTTTTACGCTTTGCGCTACAGATTGGCGTCCAAAAACTCTTTCAACTGAGTTTTAGACAACGCGCCAACTTTAGTTGCTGCGACACTACCATCTTTGAATAAAAGAAGGGTAGGAATACCGCGGATACCAAACTTAGGTGGCGTTCCTGCATTGTGGTCGATATTCAGTTTACCGATAGTGAGTCTGCCTTGGTACTCTTCAGCGATTTCATCAAGAATCGGGGCGATCATTTTACATGGTCCGCACCATTCTGCCCAAAAATCGACTAGAACCGGGCCTGCAGCTTTGATCACATCGTTCTCAAAACTTTCATCAGAAAGCTGCAAAATTTTATCACTCATCTTCCACTCCAATGTGTTTTTCTGAACTGATTGCATAACAACCAGTAAATTAGATGCTCTATTGGAATGTATTTACTTCCGTATTGCAAGTGTAAGCTGATATTCTATAGCAATGAAAAAGACACATATCACAGAGCAAAAGTTCGCCGACTTCGGTTTACACCCGCAAGTTATTGAAGGATTGGATAAAAAAGGGTTCGAATATTGTACCCCGATCCAAGCCTTGGCGTTGCCGGTCCTGCTCACCGGCCAAGACATTGCAGGCCAGGCCCAAACGGGCACTGGTAAAACCCTTGCGTTTCTTACTGCTACTTTTAACCACTTACTGACTACCCCTGAAGCGGAAGGGCGGCAACCTAACCAGCCCCGGGCAATCATCATGGCCCCGACACGGGAATTGGCGATTCAAATTTATAACGATGCTGAATCACTGATTGCTACCACGGGCATAAAAACCGCATTAGCCTATGGCGGTGAAAGTTACGATAAGCAGTTGGCTAAAATTCAAGAAGGTGTCGATGTATTAATCGGTACCACTGGGCGTATTATCGATTTCTATAAACAGAAAGCGTTTAATCTAAACCACATTCAGGCGGTCGTGTTGGATGAAGCCGATCGGATGTTTGATCTCGGTTTTATCAAGGATATCCGCTTCTTATTCCGTCGTATGCCTGAGCCTAAAGACCGCTTAAACATGCTGTTTTCAGCGACATTATCTTATCGCGTGCAAGAGTTGGCCTTTGAACATATGCATAACCCTGAACATGTGGTCGTAGAAGCGACGCAAAAGACGGGACATCGCATCAAAGAAGAGCTTTTCTACCCTTCTAATGAACATAAAATGGCCCTGTTACAGACGCTGATTGAAGAAGAATGGCCAGATAAAGCGATTGTTTTTGCCAACACTAAACACCGCTGTGAACAAGTTTGGGGCAGTTTAGCTGCCGATGGACATCGAGTGGGTCTACTGACTGGCGATGTACCGCAGAAAAAACGTGAACGTATTTTAGAACAATTCACTCAAGGTGAATTGGATATTCTGGTCGCGACCGATGTTGCCGCTCGTGGATTGCATATTCCTTTGGTTACTCATGTTTTTAACTATGATTTACCTGACGATAGCGAAGATTATGTCCACCGTATTGGCCGGACAGGGCGAGCGGGAGAAAGTGGTTCTTCAATCAGTTTTGCTTGTGAAGAGTACGCCGTCAATCTACCTGCGATTGAAGAGTACATTGAGCACTCGATTCCGATGTCGGATTATGATCCAACGGCACTGTTAACGGATTTACCTAAACCGCTAACTCTGCGTTCTTCATCGCAACAACGTCGAACTAATACCACAGGATCACGTCCAGGTAACCGAAAACCACAACGTCGTCCGCGTGCACCACGACCGAAAAAGGATTCGTAATTTATCTATGAGTCACCACACTTCTTCACCGCTCTATGCGGCTATCGACCTAGGTTCTAACAGCTTTCATATGTTGGTAGTTCGCCACGTCGATGGCAGCGTGCAAACCTTAGCGAAAATTAAACGCAAGGTTCGCTTAGCTGCTGGATTGGATGAACAGAATGCATTAAGTCAAGAAGCGATGCAGCGTGGCTGGGATTGTTTAAGTTTGTTTGCCGAGCGCTTACAAGACATTCCTGCGTCACATATCAAGATTGTCGGCACCGCGACGCTACGCACCGCGATTAATGCCGAGCAATTCTTGCAAAAAGCGAATGCTATTTTAGGTCATCCTATCGAAGTCATTACTGGAGAAGAAGAAGCGGCAACTATTTATAAAGGTGTAGCCCATACCTCTGGTGGCATGGGTCGACGGTTAGTGGTCGATATTGGTGGAGCTAGCACAGAGTTGATTATTGGTGAAGGGTTTGAAGCTAATGCGTTAACCAGCTTAAAAATGGGCTGTGTTACGTGGCTAGAGCGACACTTTAAGGATCGTCAACTCAATACCAGCAACTTTAATAATGCCATTCATGCAGCAAAGCAAATGCTAGAACCCATTTTAGATTCTTATTGTCAATTGGGCTGGAATGTTTGCGTCGGAGCTAGTGGTACCGTTCAAGCACTACAAGAAATCATGTTGGCGCAAGGGATGGATGAGATTATCACCCTCCCTAAACTCAAGCGCTTACAAAAACAGGCAATGCTAGCAGATCATCTCGAAGAGTTAGATATTGAAGGTTTAACGTTAGAGCGGGCTTTGGTCTTTCCAAGTGGCTTATCGATCTTGATTGCTATTTTCGAGTCTCTCAATATTGAAGCCATGACACTTGCTGGTGGTGCGTTGCGCGAAGGATTAGTCTATGAGATGGTCGATGGGCTTCGCCAAGAAGATATCCGAGCTCGAACCATTCAAAGCATCCAAAAACGTTATCAAATTGACCGTCAATACGCTCAACAGGTAGCCACTCTCGCCAGTCAACTGCTTGCTCAATGCGGTGGAGAAAGCTGGGCTCCTGAACCACAAGCGGAAATGTTATTACGTAGTGCCGCACAATTGCATGAAATTGGTTTAGCGATTGATTTTCGTAAAGGTGGTGAGCACAGCGCGTACTTGCTTCAACATCTGGATTTACCCGGTTATACCCGTGCACAAAAACAATACTTAGCTGAACTTACCCGGCGGTATCGAGAGCAACTCACTTCCCTACCGGAACAACATGCTCTTTCTGGAACGACAGGAAAACGCTTATTGCGCTTATTACGTTTGGCAGTATTACTTAGCCATCGACGTCATCCCGACTTAGAGCCTGATGTACAACTTGAGGCGCAAGGCGATAGTTTAACGTTAACCATTAATCAGCAATGGCTACAAGACAATCCATTAACTTGCAGTGAGTTAGAGCTAGAAGCTAACCGTCAAACGGATATTGGCTGGCCATTAACAATCAATGGTGATCAGTAACTAACGCGGCCAATAAAACTCTCGCGTCCCTAATTCTTAGGGGCGCGAGGGCTTATCGACATCGATTCAATAAAGCACGCAACTTCAACGGTTTAATGGGTTTAGCCAGAAAACTGAAACCAGAGGATTCGACGCCTTCTAGGATATCCGGCGTACGATCAGCACTGATGATCACCCCCCAAAAACAATCACCGAGTCTTAAACGACACTGCTGCAATACTTCTAAGCCAGTTCGGCCATGATCGAGTCGATAGTCAGATAAAATAACGTCGGGAACCCACTGCCCCTCTAACGCTTGTAAGCTTGATAGTAAATCAACGGCGGTTTTTACCTCACAGCCCCAGCGCTCCAATAATTGTCGCATCCCGATCAAAATGTCCTGTTCATTATCAACACATAGCACTCGCAAATTACTCAGATCAGATAACGTTTCTGACATATTCTGTTGAGGTGTCGGAATAGACATCGCTTGCGAGCGAGGTAACGTCAGCGAAAAAACGCTCCCTTTACCAGGCCAAGAACGCATAGTAATTTCATGGCCTAGCGCCTGAGCAATCCCTTTTGATATCGCTAACCCTAACCCTAATCCCTGATCAGAGCGAATTTGTCCGCCGCGATTAAACTCTTCAAAAATTTCCTGCTGTTTATCCTCAGCAATACCAAAGCCGTTATCCCACACCTCAATACGCACCTTACTTTTCGTGCGACGTATTCCAAGCACAACTCGTCCTTGCGGGCTGTATCGAAAAGCATTGGTGAGAAAATTTTGAATAACGCGACGCAGCAATTTAGGATCAGACTGAACATATAAGCTACAAGGCACCGTATCGAAGAGTATCTGTTGTTGCTTAGCTAATGCACTGAACTCGGCGTGTAAGTTCGTTAATATGGTATGGATCGGGAAGGTACGCTGATGAATATCCAACTTGCCTGACTCTAAACGTGAAATATCCAGTAAATCACCAATTAAGTCTTCCGCAGCACTAAGGGCGCTTTCAATATGATGCGCTAACCGTTGAGATTCTTGTTCCTTCGCCACTTCAGATAAAGAGGAAGCAAATAAACGGGCAGCATTTAATGGCTGCATCAAATCGTGGCTCACTGCTGCCAAGAAACGTGACTTAGATTGTGATTCACGCTCAGCTTTTTGCGTGGCGACAACCAACTGTTGGTTCAGTTTTTCTAACTCTCTCGTCCGCTCAACGACTCGCTCTTCTAAGTGTTCATTAGCCTCTTTTAAATTCCGTTCAGCATTGCGAAATACGGTGATGTCGCTAAAGCTCATCACAAACCCACCACCGGGCATAGGATTGCCTTGCACTTCAATCACACGCCCATCGCTGCGCATTCTTGATGAGGTATGCCTTGAACCTTGTTGTAAATACTCGACGCGCTTTCGAACATGATCTTCAGGCTCACCAGGGCCACAGAGTCCCTGTTGGGCATTATGACGAATAATATCAGCAATCGGCCGTCCGACTTGGATTAGTCCCGCAGGAAAATGGAACAACTCTAAATAACGTTGGTTCCAAGCCACTAGCCTCAACTGTTTATCGACCACCGCAATGCCTTGTCCGATATGCTCAATCGCCCCTTGTAGCAAACCCCGGCTAAAATCATACAGCTCAGAAGCTTCATCAACGATGGTTGCAACTTCTTCCAACTGCATTTTTCGTCCCTGCAGAGCCGAAGTCAGCACTAACTTAGCCGAGGAAGCACCAAAAACACCTGCAAGTACACGCTCTGTATGACGAATTAACCCTGCTGGCGCTTGTTGGTTTGGCATTAAGCTAACGTTTTGCTGAGCCCAAAATTGAGCAAAAGCACTGCGCACCCGGGAGCGACCGACAAAACGCGCAGCAAGCATTTCTAACTCAGCCACCGTAACCCGACTTTGGTAGAGGCTCATGTTTTCATTTTCAGGCAGCGGCGTACCAATAAATGACGCCGATTGTAAGCGCTCACTTAAACTTGAGCGAGTGGCTAGCGAGACAACCACATAGCACAGCGTATTGAGTGATACGCTGAGTAGCATTCCCCAGTCAACGCGACTCATTCCCTGCTCATATAACCACTGGGGAGGCGTGATCAACCATAATAAAATGTTATTTTGCGCATCCCCAGCGAGCATCTGTGTTGCACTCATGAGAGTGATAAGCCACAAAGTAAAGCCAACGGCTAAGCCTACGTAAACGCCTTTACGATTACCATCTCGCCAGTACATTCCTCCGAGCAAAGCCGGGGCAAATTGAGTAATTGCCGAAAAAGAAAGAAAGCCAATCGCTGACAAAGACGGAATACTATCGAGAGCAAGATAAAATCCCCACGCGCCCAATAGTAATAATAAAATCAGAGTGCGGCGAATGATCACCAATAAACCAGAGAAATGGCGGTGATTGCGATGCGTTAAACGCATCCGACGTAATAAAAGAGGCATCACCAGATCATTCGAGACCATGATCGCCAACGCTATCGTCGACACAATCACCATCCCTGATGCTGCGGAAGTTCCGCCTAAAAAGGCTAATAAGGCAATCTGCTCAGCCCCGACGTGCATCGGAACGCTCAACACCAAGGTATCAGCAGGAGCATTAGGTAGTAGCGCTTGACCAACCCAAGCAATCGGTAAAACAAATAGCCCCATCAACATTAAATACAGAGGAAAAAGCCAGCGAGCGGTGTGCAAGTCTTGCGGTCGCTCATTTTCTACTACCATGGTATGAAATTGACGTGGTAGACAGATAATCGCTAGCATAGTTAACAGAGTGTGTACTAATAACGTTGGCCAGTTAGGAGCCTGATAGGTTTGCTTGGCAATCGCCAATACGTCGATGGTGTGATCAGCAAAGATCATATAAACAATGAATAATCCCACCGCTAAAAAGGCCACCAATTTCACTATCGATTCAAACGCAATCGCCATCATCATGCCACGATGATGCTCGGTGTTATCAATATGGCGCGTACCAAACAACATGGTAAATAACGCCAAGGCCAAAACCACAAACCAAGAAATATGGTCATCTTGATAACCAAATTGAGCGTATAGATCCGGCGCAACGACATTCAGCCCCATGGTGATACCACGTAGCTGCAAAGCAATATAAGGTAAGATTCCGGTAACAGCGATTAAGGTGACGGCTACGGCCAATCCTTGTGATTTTCCGTAACGTGCGCCGATAAAATCGGCAATTGAGGTAATGTGTTCACGCTTAGCAATCAAAATCAGTCGCGCCAAAACACGCCAACCAAAAATAAACACCAGCATCGGTGCAAGGTAAATAGGTAAAAAAGCCCAAGGATTGGCACTGGCTTGACCGACCGTGCCATAAAAGGTCCATGATGTGCAATAAACGGCAATGGATAGGCTGTAGATCCATGGTCGCCAGTGCGCTAACCAACGCGTTTGTCTATCGCCATACCAGGCAATCAAAAATAGTACGCCTAAATACATCAGCGAGACTGGGATCACTATCCATCCATGCATTGGCTACCCTTTTTCCTGCGCCTATAAAAACCTCTCCATAAGGAGAGGTTATTTAACAAAGGATAGACTCACAACTCAATCACTAAGCATCAATTCTGTGCTTCAGGCTCGGCTTTAAGCGTTTGTCCATCCTGTAAGACTGAGCTCGGCAGCTCAACTTTAATCAAGAGTGCTACAGCCCCCATCGCCGCCATTATCCAAAATACTCCCGCACCAAAGTGATCGTATCCCCAGCCACTGAGCGTGGTCAGCAACGCAATAACCGCACCAAGAGGAATAGCGTTATACAGTGCTTGTAAAGCAACCATTTTATTTTGAGGCGAATGTTGAATATATTGAATCGCGGCAATATGCGCCATTGCAAACGTAACACCGTGCAGCAACTGAATCGCGACTAACGCGATGATCGCCGTTGTCGACGCGGTCAGTCCCCAGCGTAACATTACCCCAAGGGCGGCCACCACGAACAAAGATCGTAGAGTCCATCCGGCAAATAAACGCTTACTTAAGGCAAATACCAACACTTCAGCCACCACCCCCAAGCTCCACAAATAGCCAATGATCGCTTCCGAGTGCCCAGCTTGCTTCCAGTGAATCGCACTAAAGCTATAATAAGCGGCGTGGCTGCCTTGAATCAAAGCCATCAATAGCAAAAATTTGATGACTGGTAATTCACGCAATAACTGCGTTAATTTAGGGCGTACTGCGTGAGCGTGACTTTCCGTGACTGGCATCACCTGCGGGTTACGTAAACTAAGCAGTAAGGTGATTGCTGCACCAAATAAGGCGGTATAGAGGATCATGCTACTGCCGTATAACGCCACTAAATAGCCAACCACTGTCGACCCAGCAATAAAAGCCACCGAGCCCCATAAGCGAGAACGTCCGTAATCGAGTAATTGATGTTTCGCGTAAAAATTAGCCATTGCATCAGAAAGCGGAACAATCGGCCCACAACAGAGGTTAAATAACACCGTTGCTAAGGCCATTAGCCAAAAACTACCGCCAGTAAAAAAGTGAAACGCGATAAATAATAACGCTGCCAAACTGAGCCAGCGTAAAGCAGGTAACAAATGTTCGACTTTATGGATCCGTGGCGTAAACACTAAGTTCGCCACACAGCGGGTTGCAAAACCAATCCCGACTAACAAACCAATATCGGTGGCAGAGACACCTTGATCAGCAAACCATAATGACCAAAACGGTAAATACACCCCGTAAGCAAAAAAGAAACCAATAAAGTATTGGGATATCCACCCAAACGGGGAAGGGTTCAACATAACAGATCCTAAATAATTCATCGCCCAAAGCCTCCCCTACTAACGAGTCACTCGCCGCCAACAGCGGCTAGACATCCGTTGCAGAGAAAACACATCGGGCATCGATAATAATCGGCGATTATGCAATAAGTCCCTAAAACTAAAAAGGGATCTTTCATCGCCTTGTCGATTTCCCGGTTATTGGATAAACGCGACAAACTCAGAGTCTCGCGAAATAAAAACAGATGGCCACCAAGAGTCAGACAACGCTCACCATTCAATTAGGTTCACATTAGACCAAAGTCGTCTGGAGAGCTGGTGAAAAGCAGCCACACTTAGCGATAAACGTAGCGTATTTCTTCGCACGCCAAGCTCATTGGACACTAAAACTGAGCAGAAAAGACAAAGCGCAGATACTCTGCTTATTAAGGTCAGTACCATGCCAGATAAATTTAATATGCTCGCTCCTCCGTTTGACAGCTTAACCGAGGCGCAACAACAGCGATTACGCACCGCTTTAGATATTGCTTACTACCGTGAGCACGACGTATTGATCCAACAAGGACAAGCGTGTAATCAACTGTGGATTCTGATCAAAGGCACGGTAGAAGAGCGCTCGGTGGATGGCAAAACCCTCTATGCTCACTACACTAATGAAGATATGTTTGACGTGAGAGCTCTGTTTGAAACTGGCGCCAAGCATCAATACATCGCACTAGAAGACACCTTAAGTTATCTGTTGCCAAAAAAAGTTTTTCTGGCTTTATGCCGTGAAAATCGCCAATTTTCGGCGTATTTCGAAACCAATTTAGCCAAGCGTCAAGAGCTCATTGAAGTCGCCCAGCAACAGAAAAATCTTGCTGAGTTCATCCTGACCAAAATAGAACCCGAGATCTATCTACCACCAATGTTGGTCAATCCCGAGCAGACCTTAGCTGCGGTTACTCAAGAAATGAAACGTCGCCGCGTGGATGCGGCCTTAGTCGAATGGCCAAAGGGCGATTCGCGTGCTGAAGCAGCAGACACGCCTCCTTATGGTATCGTTACCCGCAGTAATCTTTTACATGCGATTATGCTAGAAGGGTACACGCCGGAAACGAAAGTCGGCGAAATAGCAGCCTTCCCCGTGCTGCATATCCAACAAGGCGACTTCCTGTTTAACGCAATGATCAGCATGACTAGGCACAAGATAAAACGTCTGGTGGTCTGCGAAGGGCTTAAAGCCGTGGGAATTTTATCCATGGTTCAGATCTTAAGTGCTTTTTCGACCCACTCTCACGTTTTGACATTGACTATTGCTCGTGCCACGAGCATTGATGAGTTAGCTTTTGCAGCGAACAAGCAGCAGCAATTGGTCGAAAGCTTACTCAACCGAGGAATAAGAACCCGCTTTATCATGGAACTGATTGCTGCAGTTAATGAGCAGATCATCGAAAAAGCCTTCCAATTGATCGTACCCAGTGAAGCACAACAGCAGTGCTGCTTTGTCGTCTTAGGCTCAGAAGGGCGCGGTGAGCAGATCCTCAAAACTGATCAAGACAATGCATTAATCATCGCCGATGAGGCTCAATGGTCCCATTCAACCCCATGGCTAGAAACGCTCACCCACACTTTAGTCCAGCTTGGTTACCCGCTCTGTCCAGGGAAAGTCATGGTCAATAATCCTGACTGGGTACAATCACAAACCGATTGGCAAACGACCATCAGCCAATGGATTCAGACAAGACGGCCCGAGCACATGCTCAACCTCGCTATCTTTGCTGATGCCTATCCTATAGCAGGAAATAAAACCTTACTCGAACCAGTAAAACACCATTTACAGACCAGCGTCTACGGGCAATATGCGGTGTTGGCTGAGTTTACTCGTCCGGCACTGAATTTTTCGCTACCCCTGACCTTATTTGGCCATCTTAAATCGAGTAAATCCGGCTTGGACATCAAGAAAGGCGGTATTTTTCCTATTGTTCATGGCATACGGGCGCTAAGTCTTGAATATCAAATCAGCAGCACGAACACCTTTCAACGCATTGAAGCACTGCAGGCACAACAGGCATTAGAAAAACAGACTGCTGATAACTTAAGAGAAGCGTTAAAACTGTTTTTAAAATTGCGCCTAGCGCAACAAATCACTAACCAACATCACGCCAACCATATTCAGCTTGGTCAGCTCGAACGCACCGAAAGAGACTTACTGCGTCACAGTCTGCATGTCGTGAAAAAGTTTAAGCAATGGTTGAGTTATCATTACCAAATTAGGGAGTAACGCTGATGAACTGGCTAGCGAGATATTATTGGCATCACAAATTAACGGGGTCGCCTTATCAAGATCTGTTTACCACGCCCCTTAAAAGCGAATTGGTTTCTTTGGACTGTGAAACCACCAGCCTTGATCCACAACGTGCCGAGCTAGTCAGTATCGCCGCGACAAAAATCATCGATAATCGAATACTCACCAGTCAAGCTTTCCACGTTCGCCTCGCCGCTCCACCATCTTTAGATTCAGGATCGGTACGCATTCATCAGTTACGTCATCAAGATCTCGCCTATGGTTTGTCGGAGCAGCAAGCTTTACAACAGTTGCTCGCGTTTATCGGTAATCGTCCCTTGGTCGGTTATCATATTCGTTATGATAAAACGATTCTTGATATCGCCTGTCGCAAGCAACTGGGCTTCCCACTGCCAAATCCACTGATCGAAGTCAGCCAGCTTTATCATCAACAGTTGGAAAAACAACTGCCTAATGCCTACTTTGATCTGAGTCTCGCGGCGATTTGCCATCATCTCGACTTGCCAATGCAAGACAAGCACGATGCTCTGCAAGATGCGATTACCGCCGCATTAGTTTTTGTGCGCCTCAGTAAAGGCGGATTACCGAAGCTAAAAAGCCCTTATCAACACAGCCCAGCTCTTAGCTAATCGAGGCCTCATGCTAAAGTCTAATTGTGTAAATCTTGCTGGTGACTAACAGTTAAAGGCATAAAAGCTTCCCATTAATGATGTTCAGCCAACCCATTAAAGCGTTTTAAATAAAACGATATTCCCCATCAAGTTGGTTTAAGAGCACAAGGGAATTGACCGCTTACACAAGGAGAGTTAGTCATGAGCGATGCCCACATTTATCCAGTTAAAGAGAACATCAAAGCGTGTACCCATGCCGACAACGATACCTATCTCGCTATGTATCAACAATCTGTCACCGATCCTGAAGGATTTTGGCGTGAACATGGCAAAATTGTTGATTGGATAAAACCCTTTAGCATAGTGAAAAACACCTCATTTGATACCGGACACGTCGATATTCGTTGGTTTGAAGATGGCACCTTGAATGTCTCGGCAAACTGCCTTGACCGCCATCTAGCAGAGCGGGGCGATCAGATTGCCATTATTTGGGAAGGCGATGATCCCGCGAATGATACCACCCTGACTTATCGCCAGCTCCATCAACAAGTTTGCCGATTTGCTAACGTATTAAAAGCTCAAGGTGTACGTAAAGGCGATGTGGTGTGCTTATACATGCCCATGGTGCCGGAAGCGGCTGTGGCGATGTTAGCCTGTACCCGAATTGGTGCCGTACATACTGTGGTTTTTGGTGGTTTTTCGCCGGAAGCTCTCTCGGGACGGATCATCGATTCCGATGCCACCTTAGTGATCACCGCTGACGAAGGTGTGCGAGCTGGCCGAGCTGTCCCCTTGAAGAAAAACGTCGATGAAGCGCTGACTCATCCTGAAATTAAAACCATTAATAAGGTGATTGTTTTCCAACGCACAGGCGGTCAAGTCGACTGGCACGAGCATCGAGATGTCTGGTGGCATGAAGCCATGGCTCACGTCTCTGATCACTGCCCAGCAGAAGAGATGAAGGCAGAGGATCCACTGTTTATTCTCTATACGTCAGGCTCAACAGGTAAACCGAAAGGTGTATTGCATACCACTGGTGGCTATTTGGTGTATGCGGCGATGACCTTTAAATACATCTTTGATTATCAACCCCAAGAAACTTTCTGGTGCACCGCAGATGTCGGCTGGATAACTGGCCATACTTATCTCCTCTATGGTCCGTTAGCCAATGGAGCAAAAACCCTTTTATTTGAAGGTGTGCCGAATTATCCCGACACGAATCGTATGAGCCAAGTGGTCGATAAACACCAAGTTAATATCCTCTATACGGCACCAACCGCGATTCGTGCTTTGATGGCAAAAGGTGATGAAGCCATTAAAGGGACCCACCGTAGCAGCCTACGCATCATGGGCTCGGTAGGCGAACCGATTAACCCCGAAGCTTGGCAGTGGTATTACAAAACCATTGGTAACGAGCAATCTCCGATTGTCGATACTTGGTGGCAAACGGAAACGGGCGGCATTTTAATCAGTCCTCTGCCTGGCGCAACCGCTTTAAAACCAGGTTCAGCTACACGTCCCTTCTTTGGTGTTCAACCCGCATTAGTAGACAACATGGGTAACCTTATCGAGGGGGCAAGTGAAGGCAACTTAGTGATCCTCGATTCATGGCCAGGGCAGATGCGCACCGTCTACGGCGATCATGAACGCTTTGAACAAACCTACTTCTCTACTTTCCAAGGTATGTACTTTACTAGCGATGGCGCACGTCGTGATGAAGATGGCTATTACTGGATAACCGGACGAGTCGATGATGTCTTGAACGTCTCTGGCCACCGGATGGGTACCGCAGAAATCGAATCGGCCCTAGTTGCGTTTGATAAAATTGCCGAAGCGGCGATTGTGGGTATCCCGCACGATATCAAAGGACAAGCCATTTACGCTTACATTACCCTTAATCATGGCGTCTACCCTAGCGCTGAGCTACACAAAGAAGTCAAAGATTGGGTGCGTAAAGAGATTGGCCCTATCGCCACGCCCGATGTACTGCATTGGACCGACTCGCTACCGAAAACTCGCTCAGGTAAAATCATGCGCCGTATTTTACGTAAAATTGCCACTGGTGATACCAGTAACTTAGGCGATACCTCAACGCTTGCCGATCCAAGCGTGGTTGATAAGTTGATTGCTGAACAAGCGCAGTTGTAAAAGAACCGTCAATGAGATTCTAGGGCCTAGCCCTAGGATCTTAGTTTTATTTCCCTATTACCTGCCTTTCCTCGAACCTAGAATCTCAGTTCTTAAAGCCTCAAGCTTCACCTCTTAAAGCTAGCCTTGACTAACAATAGTCGTTCAAAAAACAGCCACCATAGTCATTAGACCAGTAAATTGCTGCCATTTGCGACGAATTAGCTATAATCGTGGTCAATTTCATAAAAACAGCGAACTTTTGACAAAAAAAGTAGGTCGAAAGTGCCATAATATGAAATTATCAGGTTACATCTCACGATAGAGGACGATAGCTACATAATGACCGCAAAATTACGCATTCTTGTTCTTAATGGTCCAAACTTAAACCTGCTGGGTTTACGTGAGCCGGAACATTACGGCGCACAGACCCTTGAGCAGATCATTGATAAGTTACGCCAACAAGCCGCGCTGGCCGATGTAGCATTAGATCATCTGCAATCGAATCGTGAGTATGAATTGATTGAAGCCATTCACCAGGCGCACAATCAGGTGGATTTCATCATTATCAATCCAGCCGCTTTTACTCATACCAGTGTAGCGCTCCGTGATGCCTTACTGGGTGTCGCGATACCGTTTATCGAAGTGCATCTCTCTAATGTACATGCACGCGAACCGTTTCGTCATCACTCCTATCTGTCTGATAAGGCTCAAGGGGTGATCTGTGGCCTAGGTGCACAAGGCTATGAATTTGCTTTGTCGGCAGCGATTCACGCACTGCAAACAAAGTAACACACAACATTCTACAGTCCTTAATAGGGCTGTCTTACTCACAAGATAAAAGAGAAAGAACCAATGGATATTCGTAAAATAAAGAAATTGATTGAATTAGTGGAAGAGTCTGGCATTTCTGAGTTAGAAATCTCTGAAGGTGAAGAATCGGTACGCATCAGTCGTCACAGCCCAGCACCAACCACTCAGGTTCATTACGCTGCAGCACCGGCGGCTCCTGTCGCAGCACCAGTAGCGGCCCCCGTTGCAACGGCTGAAGCGGCTCCTGTCGCCAAAGTACCTACGGGTCATCAAGTGCTGTCACCAATGGTTGGTACCTTCTATCGCTCACCGAGCCCAGAATCAAAAAGCTTTATTGAAGTCGGCCAAAGTGTTTCTGTAGGTGATACTTTATGTATCGTTGAAGCGATGAAAATGATGAACCAAATCGAAGCAGATAAATCTGGCGTCGTTACCGCAATTCTTGTCGAAGATGGTCAACCGGTTGAATTTGATCAACCTCTTGTCGTCATCGAATAATCGAGGCCAATGGTTATGCTAGATAAATTAGTTATCGCGAACCGAGGCGAGATTGCGCTTCGTATTCTTCGCGCCTGTAAAGAATTAGGGATTAAAACGGTCGCGGTTCACTCTACCGCAGACCGCGACCTAAAACACGTTCTCCTCGCAGATGAAACGGTTTGTATCGGTCCTGCGAAAGGCATCGACAGTTATCTTAATATTCCACGCATTATTTCTGCTGCCGAAGTGACAGGGGCGGTTGCCATTCATCCTGGTTACGGATTTCTGTCTGAAAACGCCGATTTTGCTGAGCAAGTCGAGCGCAGTGGTTTTATCTTTGTCGGTCCTAGAGCCGAGACTATCCGCTTAATGGGTGACAAAGTGTCAGCCATTAATGCCATGAAAAAAGCCGGCGTACCTTGCGTACCAGGCTCAGACGGTCCTCTTGATGGTGATGAAGCGAAAAATAAAGCTCACGCGAAACGCATCGGCTATCCCGTGATCATCAAAGCCTCTGGCGGCGGCGGTGGTCGAGGCATGCGCGTGGTACGCTCAGAAGCCGAGTTGATCACCGCGATCAACATGACCCGTGCAGAAGCAAAAGGCGCCTTCAATAACGACATGGTTTATATGGAAAAATTCCTCGAAAACCCACGTCATATTGAAGTTCAAGTACTGGCTGATGGTCAAGGTAATGCGATTCATCTTGGTGAACGCGATTGCTCAATGCAACGTCGTCACCAAAAAGTGGTCGAAGAAGCACCAGCACCGGGCATCACCGAAGAAGTACGCAAATACATCGGTGAGCGCTGTACACGTGCTTGTATTGAAATTGGCTATCGCGGCGCTGGTACTTTTGAGTTTCTGTATGAAAACGGCGAGTTCTACTTCATTGAAATGAACACCCGTATTCAGGTTGAACACCCAGTGACAGAAATGATCACTGGAGTGGATTTGATCAAAGAGCAATTACGTATTGCTGCAGGCCAACCACTCTCCTTTACGCAAGACGACATTAAGATCCGCGGCCATGCCGTCGAATGTCGTATTAACGCTGAAGATCCGGAGCGATTCTTACCTTCTCCGGGCACGATCACCCGTTTCCATTCTCCAGGCGGCATGGGCGTTCGTTGGGAATCACACATTTACGCAGGTTATACCGTACCGCCTTACTACGATTCGATGGTCGGCAAACTGATCACCTACGGTGAAAACCGTAATGTCGCGCTAGCCCGCATGCGTAACGCGCTCGATGAAATGATTATTGAAGGAATTAAAACCAATATTCCTTTACAAGAGATCATCATGAATGACGAAAACTTCCAAAATGGTGGCACCAACATCCATTATCTTGAAAAGAAACTCGGCATGAAATAGTCGCATCGCGCCTCAATGAACATAATGCCCACTTCGGTGGGCATTTTTTTTCTGGCTATTGATTATCTCTCCTTCCCCGTCCATGAGGATCGACGACGCCTTTTTGTTCAAGATAACTTCAGGTAGGAAGCGAGCCGACAAACCTGTTAAACTCTGCGCCAATAACCGCGAATAAAAGAGAGCCCATGCCATGCCTTGGATTCAAATTAAACTGAATGCTACTAATGAAAATGCTGAAGCGATCAGCGATATGTTAATGGAAGAGACCGGTGCTCTATCAGTCACCTTACTCGATGCAAAAGATACCCCTGTCTTTGAACCGCTACCGGGTGAGACTCGTTTGTGGGGCGATACTGACCTATTAGCCTTGTATGACGCCGAAGTCGATACCCCAAGTATCCTTGCTCAAATCCGTGACAGCCAACTGCTTGCCGACGACTTCTCGTACAAAATCGAGCAAATAGAAGACAAAGATTGGGAGCGGGAATGGATGGATAACTTCCACCCGATGAAGTTTGGTGAACGGTTATGGATTTGCCCAAGCTGGCGCGAGATCCCCGATCCTAACGCCGTCAATGTTCTACTTGACCCAGGCTTAGCCTTTGGTACCGGCACACACCCAACTACCGCACTGTGTTTACAATGGCTTGATTCACTCGATCTGAGCGGCAAAACCGTGATCGACTTTGGCTGTGGCTCCGGCATTCTTGCGATTGCCGCGATTAAACTCGGTGCCGCGAAAGTGATCGGTATTGATATCGATCCGCAAGCACTGCAAGCATCCAGAGACAATGCTGAGCGCAATGGTGTCGCTGATAAAATTGAAGTTTACCTACCGCAAAATCAACCAGAGAATTTGGTCGCTGATGTCCTAGTTGCCAATATTTTAGCGGGCCCATTACGTGAGCTTTCTGCAGTAATTAAAAGCTTAATTAAACCAGGTGGTCTGTTGGCAATGTCTGGTGTGCTGAATACACAAGCCGAAGACGTCGCGACCTATTACCGTGATCAATTAGACATAGACCCAATTATTGAGCAAGAAGAGTGGTGTCGGATTACTGGTCGCAAGCAAGATTAATGAAGAGTTTATCAGTTAATTGATTGAAATATGGACAATTTACAAAAACAATTGTCCAATGCTCAAATATTAGTCTTTTCACACCGTGAAAAAATGCGTAAAATGCGCGCCCTTACTGGTATGAAGCTGTGAAGACGTTTTGAAAATCGGAAATCATCAACTTAACAATAACCTCATCGTCGCTCCGATGGCTGGAGTCACCGATAGGCCGTTTCGTGAGTTGTGTCTCCGTTATGGTGCAGGAATGGCCGTCAGTGAAATGATGTCCTCCAATCCCGCACTATGGAAAACCGATAAATCGAAAAACCGCATGGTGCATCAAGGCGAATCGGGCATTCGCTCAGTACAAATTGCAGGTAGCGATCCACAGCAGATGGCAGAAGCCGCTCAGTTCAGTGTTGAAAACGGTGCGCAAATCATCGATATCAATATGGGCTGTCCGGCAAAAAAAGTGAATAAAAAGCTCGCGGGTTCTGCACTACTCCGTTATCCGGATGTGATTGAACACATTCTTAAAGCGGTCGTCGATGCAGTCAAGGTTCCTGTCACCCTCAAAACCCGAACGGGCTGGGACACAGACAATAAAAACTGTGTTTATATCGCTCAATTAGCCGAAAACTGCGGCATACAGGCGTTTGCGCTTCATGGGCGAACTCGTACTTGTATGTACAAAGGAGAGGCAGAATACGACAGCATTAAAGCCGTTAAACAGGCGATCAGCATTCCTGTCATCGCAAATGGGGACATTGATTCTCCACAAAAAGCGAAACAGGTGCTGGATTATACCGGTGCTGACGCTTTAATGATTGGTCGGCCTGCCCAAGGTCGTCCATGGATTTTTCAGGAAATCCAACACTATTTGGAAAGCGGTACCACCATGCCTGAACTTCCAGCTCAGGAAGTAAAAGACATTTTGCTTGGTCATGTGCACGCTCTCCATCAGTTTTATGGTGAGTATTTAGGGCCTAGAATTGTGCGTAAGCACGTAGGCTGGTACCTAAAAGAACATGAACAAGCCAGTGAGTTTCGCCGTATCTTCAATGCGCTTGAAGCAGCTCCGCTGCAGATAGAAGCACTTGAAGGTTATTTTGATAACGTTGCATCATAATTAAGAGAAGAGCTAGACCGAATATGTTCGAACAAAATCTGACTTCAGAAGCTTTAACCGTAACTACCGTAACTTCACAAGATCAAATCACGCAAAAACCATTGCGCGATTCCGTTAAAGCGTCTCTTAAAAACTACCTTGCCCAGTTAAATGGTCAGGAAGTGACTGAACTCTACGAATTAGTTCTAGCCGAAGTTGAACAGCCACTATTAGACATCATCATGCAATACACTCGCGGTAACCAAACTCGCGCAGCAACCATGATGGGTATCAACCGCGGCACTCTTCGTAAGAAACTGAAAAAATACGGCATGAACTAATTTCAGCATCAGGCTACAAAATTCATCAAGGCTTACTACGGTAAGCCTTTTTTATTGATTCTTCACTTGCTCTGATAAGATAAATATTGTTATAACAATCCCTTATCGATATAACTGAAAAGCATGCCAAGAACTGGCGATGCCCGATAATACCACCGAGCCAACCTCAGGAGATCACCCATGAAATTACAGCAACTGCGCTACATCCGAGAGATACAGCGCAATGGCTATAATATCTCGTTAACCTCAGAAAAACTGTTTACCTCACAGCCGGGGATCAGTAAACAGGTGGCATTACTTGAGGGAGAGCTCGGCGTACAAATCTTTGAGCGACAAGGTAAGCATCTGTCTGGTGCCACCGAAATTGGTCAACAAATCATTCAAGAAGCGAGCAAAATGCTCGAAATTGAAGAAAAAATTAAAGCCATCTCTGCTAGCGTTACCGCCCCCGATCGCGGAAGAATGAACATTCATACCACCAACGCTATCGCGAAATTTTTATTGCCCGAAACCGTGCGCTACTTTATGAACAAGTATCCTAAAGTCTCGCTGCACATGGGCACTATCGAACCCGATAGCCGCGGTAATACGTTGCCAACAGGTCCGTATGACTTTTCTGTCGTTGCCCAAGAAATTGACGAACAAGCGGATTTAGCAGTACTGCCCGCCTATAAATGGTCACTGAGCTTAATTTTGCCACTCAACCACCCTCTAGCGAACGTTGAAAACATTACTCTTGAGCAGCTGGCTCAAGAAAAATTAATCAGCTACGAATTAAAATCAACTGGTCGCATGGCCATCGATGACGCATTTGCCAAGCGCGGACTGACTCCAACGTACATCGTTACCGCTATGGATGCTGAGGTGATCAAAGAGTACGTTAGGCTGGGGGTGGGAGTCGGGCTTATCGCCTCTGTTGCCACTCACACGATGAGCGATAGTATTGTCGTTCGCTCTCTCGAAGGCTTAGTACCAGATTGCTATGCTTGGTTGTGCTACAGCAAAAACCTATTTTTACAGCAATACATGTATGATTTTATTGCTAAATTCGCCCCTCATTTAACTCGAACAATGATCGAACAAACCGCACACCTTTCCAAAGCTGAGCTGACTAAATGGTTTGAAGATATGAATCTGATGACCTACCGCTAATGTTTATCTGAATTACACCGTTCGGTGGTATCGGCGCAAGATGCCACCGGATGTCGATATCATTGCCGCTTGCTCCTCACTCCCTCCTTGTCATTCATACATCGCTCGTATCAATTAAGCCTCAAAGATAAATTAACACTTGAAATGTAAATAATAACAATTATTATTCACAACCTTGTTATTAACCCGTTGATCATTACTCTTACGCTACGTCGATAACTCATAACGTTAATACTTAGGCGAGTCAATAATCCTCACTCGTCGTCGATGATGTGGGTAAGAGATAAACAACTTTTAGTCAGTACTTATATGCCTTTTTTCTCTCATTCTCTTCGCCCGAGCTTGCTGTGCCTTGCTATCGTCTCAACGTTCACGCAAGCCGACAGTCAACCTGAAACCATAACGATTACCAGTCAAAGTAGTCAACATCCAATAGTGTCAACGGCGACGCGTACCGAAACCCCCGCTAAGTTGATACCACAGACCATCAACAGTGTATCTGCCGAGCAACTCACCGCCTTTGCACCCGCCTCGTTAAGTACCGCACTGGTTGGTACTCCTGGTATTGATGCGGTCAACGATGCTCGTTTTGATAGCGTAATGATTCGCGGCTTTGGCGCCAGTAACGATTTTTATCTCGATGGTTTTCGTGATGATATGCAATACACCCGAGATTTAGGCAATATTGAAAGTGTGGAAATTCTTAAAGGGCCAGCCGCGGTACTCTATGGTCGAGGCAGTAGTGGCGGCATCATTAATCGGGTCAGTAAAACACCACACAAAGACCAAAAGTCCAGTATCCATGCTCGGATCGGTAGCCATGATTATCAACGTTTAGCCGTCGATTTAAACGGTGAGTGGCATGATGACGTACAAGTGCGTTTAAACATGGCGCAAGAAGATAACAACAGCTTTCGTGATGGCGTCAACAGCAAACGCACGCTATTTGCTCCTTCGTTGGCTTGGACCATCAACGACTATCTTAACTGGTTAATCCAATATGAGCGCAACGCTCATGACCGAACGCCAGATCGCGGCATTCCTAGTGTTAATGGTCGCCCAGCAGAGGTCGCTAACAGTGCCGTATACAGTGATACCTCACGTGACTTTATTAACGACGTTAGTGAAGCGACTCGTTCACGTTTAACCTGGCAGATCAACGATAGTTGGCAACTGCGCCAGCAACTCAGTTACATTAAGCTCGATAGTGAATTTGATAACACCTATGTCGTGCAAGTCAAAGGCGATCAAGTGGTAAGAAATCGCTGGCAACAATTTCTCAAGGCGAACACCTTAACCAACCAACTCGAGATGGAAGGCCAATTTACGACAGGGCCAATCAGTCACCGTCTATTAACGGGTATTGAGCACAGTTGGCAAGAACGCACACCGACACTCTATCGTAATAAGCAATCCATTCCCGCTGGCGATCTCTACCAACCAGATCAATTGCCCACTTACCAAGGAGAGATGGCCTTATCAAGTGATGCTAAGCACAAGGTTCGTACCAGTGGCGTGTATGTGCAAGATCAGCTCAGTATCAATGATTGGCACCTATTAATGGGCCTGCGCTACGATGAGTTTTACGTCAATACTCAGCGTATTGATACCAACAAACAAGAGACCCAAACCTCTTATACACTCAGCCCTCGCTTAGGTTTGGTGTGGAATCCGGTCGCCGATCACGCCCTGTACGTCTCTTACAGTAAAACCTTCTCACCAGTTGGCGGCGGATTGATTGGTATTACTCCGGGTAACCCAGCCAATGAACTCGATCCAGAGAACAGTCGCTTGTATGAAACGGGAGTAAAAAGTGATTGGCTCAATGGCCGAATCGCCACTACGTTATCGGTATATCGTTTAGAAATGTACAATCGGCGCATGAAAGATCCACTCGATCCTGAGGTAACCATCCTCACCGGTTTACAACGCACTGATGGCGTCGAGTTAGACATCAAAGCTTATCTTAACGACCAATGGTCACTGCGCGGCGGGATCGGTTGGCAAGATGCCAAAATCATCAAATCAGAGGCCAATACCCAAGGTAATCGCCCAAGTGCGGTATCCAAACTTAATGGTCAGCTTTTCCTTGCTTACCAACATGGACAAGGTTGGTTTGGTGAAACGGGCATAACGGCAGTAGGCGATCGTTTTGCTGATAGCAATAACACCACCACGCTGCCCGGTTACGCCCGCCTTGACGCGCGCATCGGTTATCAATGGCAAGATTGGAAAACTCAGTTGAGTGTCGAAAACCTATTGGATAAGGACTACTACGTCAGTGCCACCGGAGCAACGCAAATTATGCCCGGCGCACCACGTGAGTTTTACTTAAGTGCTCAATACTCTTTTTAACCACCTGAAATAAATCGCTAGTCATACTCATACCGAGCACTACCAGTTAAGCTCTTTAGGCCGAGTAGCTAAAGCGTATAATTAAAGCAAAAAAATAACCAAGAGCCTGAAAAGACTCTTGGTTATATAAAAGGCCCTTCCTTAGTGGCTAGCGACCGTATTCACCGTCAATAGCCAGCAAGGCATAAAGCTAGCTCACTAGGCTTTTAATACTTTCACCGTGTAAGTACCGTCTTTTTGACGATACAGACCATGAATATCGGTATCAAACCCGGGATAATGGGCACCAATTTCACAGAGCATTTCCAAAAACTCTAAAACTGGACGAGAGTCTTCTGTCACCATCTCACCAGGCAGCACCAAAGGCACACCAGGAGGATAAGGCAGGATCATATTGGCGCTAATCCGACCGACCATCTCATTCAGCAAAATCTCTTCCGTTTGACCGCGTAACTCTTGTTGCCATGCCGCGTGAGGCGTCAATTTCATTTCTGGTAAAACATCAAACGCCTTGTACATCAATTCTGGTAGTGAGTATTTATGGATCAAATGATGAATGCCTTGAGCCAATTCTTGGATACGCATTCCTTCATAAAAATTCGGGTCCTCTTGATACAAGGCAGGCAAAATCGAGCGAATGGTTAAATTCAAATCATAACCACGTTTAAACTCAGTTAACGCACGCAACAGTTGCATCGCCTTCGATTTATCGATACCAATAGAAAATAAGAATAGCAGGTTATACGGGCCCGTTTTCTCAACTACAATGCCGCGTTCATCAAGAAACTTAGCCACTAAGGCCGCTGGAATCCCTGAGGCTTCAAGCTCACCTTGCTGGTTCATTCCCGGGGTTAACAACGTAATTTTAATGGGATCAAGGTACATATGATCATCATCAATGTCCTTAAAACCATGCCAGTTATCGTTAGAGTCTAGTTTCCAACATTCGGTCGTATCAATGTTTTCTGGCTGCCATACATCGAAGAACCAGCTGTCACTTTCACCTTTTAACCGTTTGATCTCTTTACGAAAACGTATTGCTCGATCAATAGAATCTTGCATCAACTTACGGCCTGTATTGCCACGCATCATCGCCGCTGCAGTTTCGGTTGATGCCACAATTCCGTATTGAGGTGAGGTCGAGGTGTGCATCATAAAGGCTTCATTAAATGACTCTTTATCAAACTCACCTTTGATGTGAATCATCGAAGCCTGTGAAAATGCGGCCAGCAGCTTATGGGTTGATTGTGTTTCATAGAACACTTTACCCGGCATCGCCTGCCCACTCATACCACACTTACCGTCATAAATAGGGTTAAAGTTAGTGTAAGGCACCCAAGCACTGTCGAAGTGAATGTGTTTACAATCTAACGATTCTTTGATGAATTGCGTGTTGTAGAGTAAGCCATCATAAGTAGAGTTGGTGATAACAGCGTAGCTCGGCGCGCTTGCACCCGGAGTCTTCGCCACTTTTTCTGCGATCACTTCGCGGCTAAATTCGCGTTGTGGAATACCGCCTAAAATACCGTAAGCATTACGGGTCGGACGGAAATAAATCGGCGTGACATCCGTCATCATCATCAAATGGGTCAGAGACTTATGACAGTTACGATCCACCAACACCGTACTTCCTGCTGGTGCAGAATACATACCCACGATTTTGTTCGATGTCGACGTTCCGTTCGTCACTATGTATGAGCTATCGGCATTAAAGGTACGAGCGATATACTCTTCAGCTTCTTTGTGTGGACCAGAGTGATCCAATAGCGAACCAAGTTCAGGCATCGAAATAGAAACATCCGCCTTGAAGGTATTCGGGCCATAAAAATCGTAGAAAATACTCCCCGCAGGGCTTTTTTGAAATGCCGTTCCGCCCATATGTCCCGGAGTACAGAAGGTGTATTTTCCTTCTTCGACGTATTTAAACAACGCTTTGGTGAACGGAGGCATAATGGCGTCTTTGTATTCTTGCGTCGCCTGATTAATTTTGACAACGATATCATCAGCCATGCCTAGTGCGTACTCAAAAAAGCTGACATTCAAACGCAAATCCGTCAGTGAAATATCCAAGGTGGATTGTTCGTTAGCAAAAGCGTGCACAGGCAGTTTTTCATTAACGTCGCTGATCCGCTCACAAAGCTCCAGAGAGTATTTATCCCAGTCAAATAGCACCCCACAAATTCGAGGATTCATCTCAATCAATTTGATCAGATCTTTATCATCAACCGGATAAACCACGTCATAACCAGCCTTTTCTAAAGCCGCATGCAACTGACGAACTGGCTCTTCTTTAAAGAACACACCCATGTGGTTCAAAATAGCAAAAATATTCATTTGGACATCTCCAAGACGAAGAAAGGCGCTCCCTATCCATTGCGATAGTGAGGAGAAGAAGCACCAAGGGGTAAATGAACGCTAGCGGTGCATGTTAACCATGCCCTAGCGAGGGAAATTAAGCCGCTGACACGGGCTGATCGTTTTTATGTAATTCCATGTACTGAGCCAGCCCTGCTTTTTTGCTGTAGAACATCAAAATCACTAATGACATGATAAAGGTGGCAGTTAACGTTGTTCCTTCCGCTCCCGCTAACGCCACCATACAAAATGCGCTAGCCACACCGGAGAACAACATCACAAACCCATTGCGAGTCGTCATACCTTCAAAACGAATCAAGTTAATACTGGAATAGAAATACGGCAGCATGGTGAGCAACACCGCATCGGTTGTGAGTTGACTAAAGATATCGGCGGCGTGGGCCGTTTGAGAACTAAAGACCATCAAGATACTCATCAACGCTGTCATTTTGATTGATGCGAGAATTAAGCCTTTCTTTGGTACACCATTGCTGTCCGTATCACCGTAAATTTTCGGGAAGTTGCCATCACTCGCGGCGCGTTTTCCCGCTTCGCCAACCAACATCATCCAAGAGCCTAATGACGTAAAGCATGCTAATGCAGTAAACGCAGAAACAAATGGCGCAGACCAACTGCCGAAGAGCGCTGTGGTGGCAAGCGCAAAGGGAGCACCGGATGCCGCCACTTCTGCCGCAGGGAACATACCGCTGATCATCTGAGTAGAGAGGATATAAATAACCCCAGCTAATGCCGTGCCTAACATGGTTGCTAATGGCACAGTGCGCTTGGGATTGTGCACCATACCGGAGGATACCGCCGCCGATTCGACACCAACAAAAGACCACAAACAAATCAGCACCGCACTAATAATCGCATGGTTATCGCTGCCAGCAGAGACGTTCCAGTTCTGTTGATAGGTCGCCATATCAAAGTGAGTCCAGCCCAGTAAAGCGGTGCCTAATACCGGAATAAGAATTAATGCCAAACCAAAGGTACATAAACGGCTAACCCAGCTCCCACCTAATAGATTCACTAAGGTAAACAACCATACTGCAGCAATGGTCGCTAGACCGGCAGGAACAGGGTTGTTCAAAATGGGGAAGAAAACGGAAAGATAAGACACCCCAGTGATGGCAATCGCTAAATTACCAATCCAGTTAGCATGGTAATAAAGCACCCCAGCTTGAAAACCAAACACCGGTGAAATTTCACCAGCATAGGCAATCGGACCACCTTGTTGTGGATTTTTAGTGGCTAAGCGAGCAAACACAAACGCCAAACTCAGCGCACCAATAATACAAATGATCCAACTGAATAAAGAAATAGAGCCAACCGTAGCAAGGCTTGAGGGTAACAAGGCAATACCACTGCCCATCATGTTACCCGCGACGACCCCGGTACAGGCGATGACGCCAATTTTTTTGGTATTCGATGACATAACGTCTCCCGATATTTTCTACGAGCGATAAGCTCAAACCATAATGAGCAAGAGTCGTGATTGGCGAATAAGCCACCGCAACGCCTTACTGAATTTGGCTGCAGCTTACGCCGAAAAAGCACAGAAAAAATAAGGATATGGTTATCAATAAAACAATGACTGAATCCGTATATTTTTAGATAAGGGCAAGGAAAATAAAAATAAACCTCTATATTTTTCATATAGATAAAAACAATAACAACCAAACCTAACAAAAGGTAAAAAGATAAAGATCAGGATAAAGGTCTTGCACTACTGAGATAAGTTGACGTGATCAAGCGATTGAAAGGACAAAGAGGAAAATCATGCACACCAAAATAAAACCGAACCGCGTTTTTCTGATGAGCATGATTTAGCGAAGAGGGATTAAGAGATAAGAGATAAGAGATAAAAAATAAAAGATAAGAACAAAGTAGAGAAAGGACAGCCGATGCCATCCTTAGGGTCTGTAGACCTTTCGTGATTAAATCGACGATTTATCTGCGTTCGCCAATAATGGCCTCGCCGTAAAATCAACCACCGAAAGATCAACAAATGCCTCTTGAGCCGGAATAATTTGCAGTTCCCATTCTCCACGCTGCGCAGTGGCTTGTAAAACACGATAAACCGCATGATTACACAGCTCGAATGATTTTACAGGATCATGATTATTCAGATAATGTCCGGTAAACAGCGAGGTGATTAAATCACCCACGCCAACAGGTTGACGGACAAAGTCCAGTAACGGCCGAGTAACAATAAACAATCCATCCGCACAGCCCATCAGCATCGTAAATTCATCTTCTGATGCACTATGTAGATGCTTGACTAAGACAATTTTCGGTCCTATGGTCAAAGCGCGTTGACACGCCTTGATCGCCGATGGTAAATCGTTAATTTCAATTCCAGTAAAATGGGTTAACTCAAACTGATTAGGCACAATAATATCCGCTTGTTTCATGATCCGCTCACAGAGCGCTTCCGTCACCTCAGGACTGACAACGCAGCCTTTTAACGGATCGCCCATGACGGGATCGCAGATATATAATGCGTGAGGATTGGCCGCTTTCACACGCTCAACGGTCTCTAAAATTTCATCAGCCTGCGCACCACTGCCCATATAACCAGAGATGATCGCTTTCACGTCGCGGGTCACATCAATAGTGGTTAAGCCATCCATAAGTTCTGTAATACTGCCTGATGGCATTACTTTACCACGCCAACCCTGTTGATATTGGGTATGGTTTGAAAACTGCACCGTATGAATCGGCCAGACGATATGCCCTAAGCGCTGTAAAGGGAAAACGGCTGAGCTATTTCCTGCGCAGCCGTAGACCACATGAGATTGGATAGAAAGAATACCTTGCATCATCGCCTCAACCAGAGCAAATTGCTCCTAATATAAATAAATCAACATCACAACCTACGTGCTATACCATCATGGTTTATCGTGTCATCTAAACCTAGACGTTGCGTTTATAGCACCGTCGTCACTGAAGGGTGTACCGCACGGTAAAGCGCATAATCAATCGATTTAAGGTTGCTATAAAAAGCCAAATTTTCACACAACATATAGGTTTCGAGCGAAATATCACCATAAAACGCCTCACTGTAGGCTTCACTTGCACTTTCTGAATCGCCTTGTAACTCCGCCAGTTTGCCTTGTAATACATGACCAAACACCGACTCACGGCGACTTAACGCCTCTTGCAAATATCGGTTTGCTTGCTGCGGATTATCACGAATAATCTCATGTAACGCTAAGGCTTCAAAAATACGTGGTTGCTGCAGCGGATAGCCTTGCTCTTGCGCCAATAGTAATTGCTGCGTTAATTGATTACTACGCTCAACGCTCAGTGTTTGGCTAGGATCGAGGGCTGTTTGTACGTGATAAGCCACCAACAGTTCCGCTTGTAAATAGTGATTAACGGGCTCAATTTGCAACGCCTCTTCCAAAAGCCTGATCCCCTCTTTAAAAGAGGCGGCTTGAGACAGATTCAAATAATGATGCGCACGGACAAGCTTCAATAATGCTTGCTGATTCTCAGGCATACCCACCATCAACCATCGCGCTTTCTTTTCTGCGTCCGGTACGGCTAAAGCCTGCATCAGATCCAACGAGGCTTTCTCCATTACCTGCCTGATTTGCGGGAATAGTAATGGATATTGACGATTAAACAGCACCGTCCCTGAAGCATTGTTCCGATACTCTACGTCTAAATAGGTATGCCCCGCTTGTTCTTGAATCTTCACCGTGACCGTTTTGCCCGGTAAAATGCCTGACACAAAGTGAGCTTTACTAAGCCGCACTCGATAATGACTCGTTTGCGCAATATCGGCCGCCAGTTTTTGTACTAAGCCATCGGATAACTCAAGGTGGTTAGCATCCTGAATCATCGCCTCTTGGAAAGTAAACTCAATCAGATGGGTATCGATCGCTTGGGTAATATTGGTGGCGGATTGATAGTAGGTAAACAAACCCAAAGCGATGATCAAGATACCAATCCAAAGCACATCGAAAGCCAGCGATGTCCAACGACGGATCGTCATCTTACCCCGCACTGGGGGGCTATTACGGCTATTTAATGCACGAGTTAACGGCCCAGCAGGAAAAACCATATCCGCTGATGGTGCTTGCATATTGTGATGAAGATCAACGCCATTTTCCGAACAATCATCGACAGTGATAGGCTTCGACTCAAAGGTTGGGTCAGGAGCCATCTCAGTAACATTCGCAACCAGTTTATAGCCACGCTTGGGCACCGTAGTCAAATAATGAATGTTTTCTTCACGCCCATCGCGTAATAGCTTTCTTAACTCAAAAATCGATTGTGTCACCACCTGGTCGGTCACAATCGCACCGCCCCAGACATGCTCAATCAACTGCTCACGACAAAAGACTTCTCCTGGATTTTTTGCAAGAAAATACAGAAGGTTAATTAATCTTGGCTCGACCGAAACTTCCCTATCTTGGCGATACAATTTATTTTCATCAACGTTTAATCTCCAATCGTTGATTTGAAAATGTATTCCAACCATGTGTGTACCATGAAGTATCAGTATCTCCTTCCAACCTGACATCGCTGAGCTGTTGACTACGGCAGCACAACGACGACATCAAGTCATGGAGGGATAGGCAATGATTAAGTGATATTTGTATCACTTAATCAAGAAGGGCGGGATTATATAAAGATTTAGATCAACCGACTAATTATCCGGTAAACTAAAAATGCAAACTAAGGTTGATTATTCCAACGCCGCTAAAATGGAACAGTGACTGGCATCATCATCGGAGTCGCCACAGCAGGCATCATTGATCTTTTTTAATGCCATACGAATTCGCGTTAATTCAGCAATTTTCTCATCAATTAACTGCAGTTTCGCGCTAGTGATCGATTTCACTTCAGCACAACTGTGTTCGGTCGCTTCGAGTTTAATTTCCAGTAATTCTTTAATTTCATCCAAGCTCAAACCCAGTGCTTTGGCTTTTAAAATAAAACTCACTTGGCGCTGATTAGACTCATCGTATAAACGATATCCTGATTCGCTGCGTCCAGCAGGCTTAAGTAAGCCATTTTTCTCATAAAAACGTAGAGTATCGCTCGATACACCACAACGCTTAGCGAGTTCGCCGATCTGAAACATTGATTCTTCTCCGTAAAGCCAATGGATTTTTTACTTGAAAAAATGACTTTTAACGATTATTTTCCCGATGCCAAACGATTGCGCAAGACCTTTAGCCAGATTTTGGCTAGAATGTGCGCCATCGTTAAATAAGCAAAATACTCATCACTGGCGTACTAGGTAACCTCGCTTGGGATGAACGTACCCTTTGTGGTAAAACATTCTGATTATACCCGAGTCATCGCCGATTGCTTGGGCAAATACACTCCATCAATGAAAGGAAAGTGGAAGCATGAACAACGCTCGCCCTATTCGCCGCGCTCTGATCAGCGTCTCAGATAAAACGGGTATTCTTGAATTCGCGCAAGCACTTGCAGAACGTGACGTAGAACTTCTCTCAACGGGCGGTACCGCTCGCCTTTTAGCAGAGCATGGCCTCACGGTAACTGAAGTATCGGATTATACTGGCTTTCCAGAAATGATGGATGGACGAGTAAAAACCCTGCATCCTAAAATTCATGGCGGGGTACTTGGTCGCCGCGGTCAAGATGATGCCATCATGACAGAACATGGCATTCAGCCAATCGATATGGTGGTGGTAAACCTTTATCCCTTTGCTGAAACGGTGGCTAAAGCGGGCTGTACATTAGCGGACGCCGTTGAAAATATCGATATCGGTGGGCCAACTATGGTGCGTTCTGCGGCGAAAAACCATAAAGACGTGACGATCGTGGTGAATGCACACGACTACTCACGCGTCATTACCGAAATGGACGCCAATGACAACGCTCTGACCTTAGATACCCGTTTTGACCTTGCCATTGCCGCTTTTGAACACACCGCCGCTTACGATGGCATGATAGCCAACTACTTCGGCACGCTGGTTCCCTCCTATGGCGACAACAAAGAAGGGGACGAGGAATCCAAGTTCCCAAGAACGTTTAATGCGCAGTTCATCAAAAAACAAGACATGCGTTATGGTGAAAACAGCCATCAAGCGGCAGCGTTTTATGTTGAAGCTAATCCTCAAGAAGCTTCGGTGGCGACCGCGCGTCAAATTCAAGGCAAAGCATTGTCGTACAACAACATTGCCGATACCGACGCTGCACTGGAATGTGTAAAAGAATTTACTGAACCAGCCTGTGTGATCGTCAAACACGCAAATCCATGCGGCGTCGCCTTAGGCAGCGATATTCTTGAAGCCTACCAGCGCGCTTACCAAACTGACCCAACCTCAGCCTTTGGTGGCATTATTGCTTTTAACCGTGAGCTCGATGCGGCGACTGCAACAGCGATTATTGAACGCCAATTTGTCGAAGTGATTATTGCCCCAACGGTTTCTGAACAAGCGGCGAAGATTGTCGCCAGCAAGCAAAATGTTCGTTTGTTAGCGTGTGGTGAATGGTCGAGTAAAACCACGGGCTTTGATCTCAAACGAGTTAACGGTGGTCTCTTGGTGCAAGATCGCGACCAAGGCATGGTTAGCCTTAACGATCTAAAAGTAGTCACCAGCCGTCAACCGACTGAAGAAGAGCTCAAAGACGCGTTATTCTGTTGGAAAGTCGCGAAATACGTTAAATCGAACGCAATTGTTTACGCCAAAGGAGATATGACCATCGGTGTCGGCGCAGGACAAATGAGCCGGGTGTATTCGGCTAAAATCGCCGGAATTAAAGCCGCTGACGAAGGTCTGCAAGTGGAAGGCTGCGTAATGGCTTCTGATGCCTTCTTTCCTTTCCGTGACGGAATCGATGCGGCGGCACAAGCGGGGATCAAGTGTGTCATTCAACCCGGTGGTTCCATGCGCGATGATGAAGTGATTGCCGCCGCCAATGAGCACGGAATGGCAATGATCTTTACCGGAATGCGTCATTTCCGTCATTGATTTAGGTTCTAGGCTCTAGGTCATAGAGCCTTTAAAATTTAAGGAAGTCTTATGCAAGTTCTCGTTATTGGTTCTGGTGGCCGTGAGCACGCTCTAGGTTGGAAAGTCGCGCAGAATCCTCAAGTTGAAACCGTCTTTGTCGCTCCGGGTAATGCGGGCACCGCACTTGAACCTAAGCTAGAAAACGTCAATATTGCCGTAGAAGATATTGCTGGCTTAGTCGCCTTTGCTCAGCAAAAACAGATTGCCCTCACCATTGTTGGCCCTGAAATCCCTTTAGTCCTTGGCGTGGTCGATGCATTTCGTGATGCGGGATTGCCGATTTTCGGCCCTACTCAAGCGGCGGCGCAATTAGAAGGTTCAAAAGCCTTCACCAAAGATTTCCTCGCTCGCCATAACATTCCGACTGCCGCTTACGCTAACTTTACCGAAATTGAGCCAGCGCTGGCTTATGTGCGTGAACAAGGCGCACCGATCGTCATCAAAGCGGATGGTTTGGCGGCGGGTAAAGGAGTCATTGTTGCGATGACGCTACAAGAAGCCGAAGACGCCATTCAAGATATGTTGGCGGATAATAGCTTTGGCGAAGCAGGCAGCCGCGTCGTTATTGAGGAGTTTCTCGATGGCGAAGAAGCCAGTTTTATCGTTATGGTCGATGGTGAAAATGTACTGCCGATGGCGACTAGCCAAGATCATAAACGCGTGGGTGATGCTGATACTGGCCCGAATACGGGCGGAATGGGCGCTTACTCCCCGGCTCCAGTCGTTACTCAAGACGTACACGATCGTGTGATGCGTGAGGTGATTTACCCCACTGTGCGCGGCATGGCGGCGGAAGGCAACCCTTATACCGGCTTTCTCTACGCCGGATTAATGATTGATACCCAAGGCACACCGAAAGTGATTGAATACAATTGCCGCTTTGGTGATCCTGAAACCCAACCGATTATGATGCGTCTGCAATCAGATTTGGTGGAGCTGTGCTTAGCCGCTCTCGATGGTAAGCTCGACCAAGTAGAGTCGAAGTGGGATCCACGCGCATCGATTGGTATTGTGCTTGCCGCGGGTGGTTACCCAGCCGATTATCGTAAAGGCGATGTGATTTCTGGTCTGCCGACGGAAGAAGTGGCTGGAGAGAAAGTCTTTCACGCTGGCACCTGTGATCAATCTGGCGTTGTGCTAACGAACGGTGGTCGAGTCTTATGCGCTACAGCATTAGGCGACAATGTCTCTCAAGCCCAGCAGCGCGCTTATCAGCTCGCTAAGCAAATCCATTGGCAAGGTATGTTCTATCGCCATGACATTGGCTATCGAGCAATTGCTCGTGAGCAAGCAAAGTAGGCGTTGCTCCCCTCACTGACGACCGAGTCATCATCAAAAAAGCCGCATAAGCGGCTTTTTTGATTTTCTCGCGGCTATCTCAATCGAGCTTCTCTACCGCTTGTCTTATTTATCTTGTCTTGTTATCGAGCAATTTAATCGGCATCAATCAATGCTGGTTGAGTCATGCAAGCTCTGTCAGGTTCTGCCACTGATAACACACTGTCGACTTGCAACTGAGCACTGCTCACTCGACCCAACAAGGCAACATAATGAGGCGTTTTCAAACGTTCCATTACATGCTCTGGCGTAGTCAACGGCCAAAGCACTTGCGAAAAACGGCGACCAGAACAGCTGGTTAAGCGTTCTCCATCCCACACACCTTGATATAAAGACCATCCTTGACGCGCTTGCTGCTTGCTCATTTCAACCAGTTGCTGCGCTTGCTGCAAATACTCACTACGCTGCTCTAAGTTCAACGGCAATACTTTACCATCAACACGAAATTGCTGATAAACCGCTTCACCTTGTTGGTTAAAGCGCACATGAACACGGTAAGGGACCAATTGTGCATTCCTTAGCTGCATACCTTCACGCACCACTTCGCGTACAGAACCTGATTCCCAACGATAATTGGTTTGATACCAGCCATAGTCGCCCATCAGTACCTGATCAGCACCATGACTCGGACGATTTTGATATTCGGTATACCAATAGAAATGCGTCGCATCGCCCATCATTTGACCACCAACATACTCATTAAGTTGATCAAGGTTGGCGTGAGGAACCGAAGAAGCACAGCCTGTAAGGAGGAGAAAGGCGATAAAAAACGAGAGGAATTTTTTCATGATAGAGACGCCGAGATAGAATATCTCGGCGTAGTATAAATTACTTCAATGAATCTTTCAGTGCTTTCCCAGCAACAAACGCTGGAACATTAGCGGCTGAAATTTGGATCTCTTCACCAGTTTTTGGATTACGGCCAGTACGCGCCGCACGGTGATTAACTTTAAATGTACCAAAACCAATTAGTTGAACTTGGTCGCCCTCTTTAAGTGCACCTTCAACCGCACCAAGAGTCGCTTCAAGAGCAGCCTTAGCCTGTACTTTAGAAAGATCTGCTTTTTCTGCAATAAAGTCGATTAATTGGGTCTTGTTCATTAGGTTTCCCTTCTTATAGGTTATCAAATCGAACCCACTCTAAAACATAAATGCCCTATCTGGCAAAGGTTTGTCGTATCGGTTGTGCTTCTCTGACGTACTTTTAACCATAATATGAGCATTCACTCACAATTTGCTGTATTTTCGGGCTTTGCTTGACCTTGTTTTAACCGACCCATGCCTTTATTTATAGGTAAAGACGATGAGGTTCTCCACTGAGAGGAGAGTCCTATCACTTCGAATGATCGCAGTGTCATCAAGCTTTCTCCACCCAAGGCCCGCGTTTTTATCTCTAACGAGATGTGTGCTGCCATATTGGGTGTCCATTAACGTCAAGTAGCCCAAACTAATCAACAACGAAGGGTATTATGCTGTTACTCAGTTTTTATATAGTGATGACGATCAGTCTCTCTTTTCTCTGCTCGATTCTAGAAGTGGTATTACTAAGCATTACTCCCAGTTACCTAGCGCAACTTCGTGTACAAGGCCATGCCAGCGCTGAGAAACTCTCGGTCATGAAAGCCGATATTGATCGTCCATTAGCGTCCATTCTCACGTTAAATACCATCGCCCATACGGTAGGAGCCGCAAGCACTGGCGCTCAGGCAACCTTAGTTTTTGGTAGTCAGTGGTTTGGATTATTTTCCGCACTACTCACTTTAGCGATCTTAGTCTTATCTGAAATCATTCCTAAAAGCCTAGGGGCGACCTATTGGCGTCAGCTGGCTCCGGTCTCAGCGACTATCTTGCATTGGATGATTTGGGCGCTAACACCTTTTATTTGGTTATCGCGACAAATCACCACACGTATTACTCATCCACAGCAACCCGTCAAATTACGTGATGAGCTCTCCGCAATGGCATTAATGGCGAATGAAAGCGGCGAGTTGGCTGAAGGAGAGTCGAAAATACTCAATAATCTACTCTCAATTAGCGATGTTCCCGTCACTCAAGTCATGACACCACGAACGGTACTTTTTAGAGTCAGTGCCGATATGAGCATTGATGAGTTTTTGCATGAACACAGTGATACGCCATTTTCACGACCACTGATTTATAGTGGTGAAACCGATAATGTGATTGGTTTTGTGCATAGACTAGAGCTATTCAAATGGCAACAAAACCATCAAGGCGCTCAGAAGCTCGGTAATGTGATGCGCCCGTTGCATGTTGTGCTTAACACACAAACCTTACCCAAAGCGTTTGATCAAATGATGAAAAAACGTCAGCAGCTCGCGTTAGTGGTCGATGAGTATGGCAGCGTACAAGGGCTGCTGACCCTAGAAGATGTGTTTGAACATCTTGTTGGTGAAGAGATCTTGGACGAAGCAGACAAAGTCACCGACATGCAGCAATTAGCCACTGAACGCTGGGAACAATGGAAACAGGCTCATGGCGTTATTGAAAGCCGAGACGAGGATGAGCCAAATAATCGCTAACCTCATCCTCTGACCGTTAAAAGCGTCGACTTACGACGCTTTTTGCCATTGACGGAAATCATTGCCCGTCGGAGCTTGAGAGACACGTAGACCAAATTCGGGTAAGACTGCATAAAGGTGATCAAAGATATCCGATTGAATGCGTTCATACTCAACCCAAACGGTGGTCGCCGTGAAACAGTACAGCTCTAAGGCGATGCCTTCATGGGTCGGTGCAAGCTGGCGAACCATCAAGGTCATTTGCTGATGAATCTCTGGATGAGCCCGTAAGTAACGCTCTAAGTAAGCACGAAAACTGCCTAAGTTCGTTAATCTTCGGCCATTAATTATGCTTCTGTCATCAACATGATGGTCACGATTATATTGGGTGATTTCTTGTACTTTTTGCTTAATGTATGGTTCAAGGAGTTGGGCATGAGTTAAACGCTCAATATCTTGTTCCGTTAAAAAGTGAACACTCGTTGCATCCACTAAAACACTGCGCTTAATGCGCCGCCCACCAGCCTCACGCATCCCCTTCCAGTTTTTAAAAGAGTCGGAAATCAGCGCATAAGTAGGAATAGTGGTGATGGTGCGATCCCAGTTTTGCACTTTGACCGTGGTTAAGCTGATATCAATCACATCGCCATCTGCGCCATATTTAGGCATCTCTAACCAATCACCCACACTGAGCATTTTATTAGCTGATAACTGCACCCCAGCCACTAAACCCAAGATCGGATCTTTAAACACCAGCATAATCACCGCGGTCATGGCACCGACACCACTGAGAAGTAGCACTGGCGACTTACCAATTAATATCGAGATCACCAATAGCGTGGCAATAATAAATAAAATGATCTTAAGGCTTTGATTAAGACCTCTTAATGGCATCGTACGGCCAACGGCGGTTCTCGCAAGTAAGATCTCCAACACATTGAGCAGCGAATAAAAGGCTAACAACCCATACACTACCACCCATAACGCCACCAAGGTCAGTATCACCTCACGTAACGTGCTGTCTTGTGATAACCACAGTTGGGTTTGGATACCAATCACCACACCTTGGATCAATAAAGCAATGCGGCTGAATAAGTTGCCAGCAAACAACACATGCCGCCAAGAAGCTTGAGAATCATCGGCATGCTGTTTCAACCATCTCACCACTCCCCGATGAAGGACAACATGAATCGCAGCAGCAATCAGGACAATCAATCCTAATGCTTCAGCAACAGGGATGATGTGGGATAGTTCAATATCATACTGACTCAGCCATTGAGCCATTGATTCCAGCATGGGGCACTCCTTAAGATTGAGGTTGGATGATGAATATCGCTCGCAATACTCAAACGACGTAGCGCCGTAAATAAACAGAGTATCGGGGGTAACTAGCCTAACGTTAAGCCAATATTGCTGATACAGTCATCACGTAGCTCATGGCGCAGGTCTTTAATCAATTCAATGTCTCGCTCGGTAACTTCACGCAAGGGTCTAAAAATCGCCCATTGCACATCCCATTCGGCGCAGACCGCTTCATTGCTTTTTTGGTTATCATTGGTGATCACTTCACCGGTTTGCGCCTCTTCTAACTGAGCCACCGTACGCACTGAAATTTGACTGACTTTTTGCATCGATTCATAGAGATCATCTCGGTCAAGTAAGCCGTGCAGTAACGTCGCCAGCGCTTCACAAGCGTCAATCGCCGGATAGACTAAATACAGCTCAAACGCTTCCGTCGTTGGGATCAATTCTTCAAGCTTCTCTAACTGACGATCGAAATCAATCTTGGCATTCTTCACCGTCATTAATTCCCAAACGCTATCCAAAATATCACGATAACGACGCGCATCCGCAAATTCTGTTTGCTGACAAAATAGAGCGTAATTAGGGTACATGCGCTCACAAAGGCAAGCCATAAAGGTAATCTGTTGCCAAGGTTCAAACTTCTCAAGACGAAGCTGCAAAGGGTTCTGTAACATAGTCACTCTAATGATTGAGGAAAAAAGACCTTGAAAGTGTACTGGATAACGAGAGGGGAAAGCAACAAAGCACCTAGGATGGCAGAAAAAACCGAGCTACCTTTAACAACGAGCAATTCCTGAAAATCGGGTAGATATAAGATTAGCGTCACTATTTATTTTATAAGGGGATTAACTGTTCTCATGAAAAGTCGCAATTGACTGCATCATTACAATCAAAATTATGCGCCAGTCATAAAACAGGCGCACAACGATTAAAATTCTAAAAATAAGGGTTAAATGCTAAGGCATTGATACACAAGATGCATAGAACGGAACACCTATGTTGTAGTCAATAATATCTCCATTATCAAGGCGAACAAGGAGAGTCTCACCACGAACTATTGTGGCCGACCAGGAGTAGTAGGTCGTTGGCCAACCACGTGCACCAAACATGTTACCAAATTTATTGTATAATTCTTCTTTTAGCTCATCTCGAGTTGCTAAACGCCAATTGGTTCTCCCCCCGATACTTTCTCTATTATAGGTATTACATAACTCCATTGCATTGTGCCAGTTAAATATATAAAAAGTACCAAGAGGACCATAAGTTCCATACTTCTCATTATGGGTACCTGTTACTGGACTACCCCCTATACTGTCTAGGTAAGCCTTAGATGGTGAACTAGTGAACAGTTTTTCACTCTTCCCGACATTAACGATATCAATACATGGGCCAGATAGACTGCTGCAGACAGTAACGGTAACTGTTTTACTGACAATACCATCTTTTTTTACTATAAGTTCAGTAGTTCCAGCCTCCAATCCAGTTAACAAACCAGAAGGTGATACTTGCGCGATCGTCTGATCCCCAACTATTTCCCATTTCACTAAATTATCTACATCGTTTTTTGTTCCATCACCGTACTGTGTCGTAGCGATCAACTGTAATGTGCTACCTTTTAACACTGAAACACGCAAAGGTGTCACTGTAATCTCTGTTATTAACGCATTAATGGCTGAACGATCATGATTAACACCAGAAACCCATTGAGAACCACTCTCTTCCTCAACAGAAAACTGAGAAAACTCGTTGGCTGCACACACTGGAATTGCTAAAAAACTAGCGAATATAAGATATTTTTTCATATACACTCCTATTTATATAAAATATGAACCAAGGAGCATAATTTATATAAGGAAAACTGTCGAGGACATATGGTTAATCTATCGTATTCTAGTTGCCTTCTATCCCTATCTATAACTAAAACAGGTGGAATCTGAGCAAGCGGAAATTAGTGATAGGTTTGAGACTAAAAGTGGTGTAGTTTCAGGTGATAGTGACATATAAATATCAAAACCACCTGAATTCACGAAAAACACCTAGGTCGTCCCAAACCTAGGCTTAGTCGACTCACAACTTAAAGCGGTTAATCTCGCTTTGTAGTTCTTTAGATAACTTCGATAGCAGCGACGCTTGATGCGATGCTTCTTTGGCTTCATTGGCGAGGCCATCAGACACATCACGAATGGCTTGTGTATTACGAGTAATTTCTTCGGTGACAGAGGCTTGCTCTTCTGCCGCAGTGGCTATCTGAGTCGCCATATCGCTGATCGTACCAACAGAAGCACTGATTTGCGCCAAACTTTGCGCAGCAACATTGGCATCTTCAACACTACTTTCTGATAGCTTACTACTGTCATTCATGATGCCCACGGCTTGGGCTGTTGTTTTCTGTAATGTCTCAATAGTTTTCTGAATTTCTTGGGTTGAGTCATGGGTTCTTTGGCTCAGAACTCGAACTTCATCAGCCACCACCGCAAAGCCACGGCCTTGCTCACCCGCCCTTGCCGCTTCAATTGCCGCATTCAGTGCCAACAAATTGGTTTGCTCCGCAATCCCTTGAATCGCCGATAATATGGCATTAATGTTTTGTGCATGTTGATTGAGGTTTTCAATGACATCTTTCGCCACCAAGACTTCTTTAGAAAGATTGCCAATCGATGCTTGCGTATGCTCAACTTGCTCTGCACCATGCTGAGATATTTTCACCGTATCCAATGCAGTAGCGGCAGTATTATCCGCATTACTGGCGATTTCTTGAGTGGCTGCCGCCATTTCATTAATCGCTGTCGCAACCATGTTAATCTCGTCTTGTTGTACGGTGATCCGTAAGCTTCGCTCATGAGCTTGTTCTGCCGTACTCTCCGCTTGTAAATTTAAGCCACGCGATACCTCTTGTAATCGGGTGATCATGCTATGCATGTTATTAACAAATTTATTAAAGTTATTGGCTAATGCACCAACTTCATCTTGATAACGAGGCTCAATACGCTGAGTTAAATCCGCGTCCCCTTCAGCGATTTCGGCCAACGCACTTGATACCCGGTTAAGATCTCGAAACAGAAAACCGACTAACCATGCAACGAGGATGGCCACCAAACCGGTAATAATAACGGCCGTGATGATCAATTGACGCATTAAGCTACTCATCGTGGCCAGTTCAACGGACTTATCAAGTTCAATGCCCAATAACCACTCGGTACCCGGTACTTTGGCGAAAAAGAAAAACTTATCAACGCCGCCGACTTTCACTTCTTGAACCTGATTATCCTTAATGGATTGGTTAATCACAGCCATGGTTAGGTTCGAGCTGTAAGTATTGAGCGGTTTTAAAATCAAATCAGCATTACGATGAGCAATAATATTGCCTGTATTACCATTGACCAATAACACCGACGATTTTGCACCCGCATCGATAGCAATCACATCTTTAACCAGTTGCTCAATCAATACATCGGCACCAATTACCCCAAATAGGCGTCCATGACGAGAAATAGGTTCAGCAATTGTCACCATTAATTGACGAGTGATCGCATCAGCATAAACGTGAGTCAGTATCTGTCGATTCTGCGCTTTCGCATCGCGATACCAGCCGCGAGTACGCGGGTCATAACTGGTATCAGAAGCCCCACGCTCAGGAATCGAGCGATGCATACTGCCTTGCTCAGTACCAAAATAGAGTAAATCAAATCCGCCCGCCTGCTGGCCTTGCTGTAAGAAAGGTAAGGTATTTTTCTGCGCGGTATGCGGAATCACCGAGGTGACAATACTGCCACGAATGCTTAACCATTGGTTAATTGCGCTGGTAGCGGACTTAGTGATGCCATTGACTCGAGCCTGCAAGCTAACAGCCGTTTCATGCTTTAGTTGATTGACAGCAAGCATCGTCAGCACCAGTGCCATAAAGGCGACCGCGAGAACGCTAGTGCCAATCAGTTTACTTTTTAACGACAGACTCACAATTCACCTCCTTGGTGAACAAACGAATTTCGAAATGTGGGATAACAACGATGACGGTATTTATATGGTTCTTATAAACGTAGGCTATTTTTTTAAAACTATCTGTTTTTCTCTATTTTATACAAAAATTTCAGTGTTATTATAAAATCCACTTTAAGTAATATTGCTTTGTAATCCTCTTATTGAATACTTTTAGTATCAAAAACAAACGATCTTCAAAGATATTCTGAACCGATAGATCTTGTTTTAAAAGATGTTCCTCTCTCAAACACTAAAGGGAAGCAAAAACTGTAGCGATCATTAGACTACTCAGGGAACGACCACCACAACATCCGTAAATAAAAGACTTCACCGTCGAAGAGCAAGCAGCACTAGACCTCTTTAATGTCATTGAATGCTGCTTGATTTTTAAACCTTGGATTGGATTTTTGTTAAGGAGAAAAGTTCGCTTCACGCTCAATTAAGGCTAAAAAGGAGTTTACTTTCACCTTATTGCGCGTGCTACTTCGCCACATCGATCAAATGCCCTCGTCGAAGCCTTCGCATCAGGCTGCCCAGCGTGCCCAAGGGTTACATCAATACTCCCATTCCAGTTAACCCCGTTATCATTTACGCCCCTAGTCCCCTCAACGACCTAAAACCGCAGTCGTTGAGGCAACCACTCGGGATTGATTATGGCTGTTCAACCCAATTAAATTGGTGAGTAAATCCATCGATATAAACCATTGGAGTGATGGTTTTGATAAAAGTATCGACATCATACTCGATTGCTTGTTTCTCTTTATCTGCCAGTTTCAAACCATCAAACTCAAAGAATCCTATCAATCTATTATTGTCTGTTAGTTTTTTAAAAAGTAGTGCATCAAAATATTGTTCTTGAGAGGGATATAAATCAACAAAATCTGTAAATAATGTATATTTTCTAGATATCGTTTTCGTCGAACCTAACTGTACTCCTTGTTGAATAAGATCGTTATTTTTTTTTATGTAAGATCTTTTAATTTGGATCAACTTATTGATGGCTGGTGTATAATTATGATTCGCCGCTATGGTTAATAGTTCTAAGGCTAGCTGATTTTGCTCTGGTGTTTTAGATTGATATTTATTACTACCTTGAGGTAGAATTAAAATGGTATCAATATAATCCATTAATGGCTGATAATAGTGCGCTTTGGCAAAGCGAATCACTTCATTCAGATACTGTTCACGGGTTTTGGTTGACTGATCCCACTGCTTTTGTTGCAGTAAAAAATACTGGGCACGTAAATCACCTTGTTCGGCTAATTGTTCAAAGCCTTTAATCGCCAAATTAAAGTATTCATCAGAACAGTTCCGCCCCCCATTAACCGATTCAATGCCTAATGATTCAGCAACATCACTACTTAATGTACTAGACTTCAGATAATACAAACACTCAAATGCTTGACTGGATAATCTAAAATAAGCATGTGGATTTCCTTTAGCTAGTGATTGATTAAGCATTAATAAAATATCACGTCTTTTATTAATATTATTGATATGTATTCTTGCATACCATACCATGGCTTCGGGATCTTCACTCTCTACCAGTGGTATCAATAGCTCTTCAACTAACGGCCAGTTACCACGCTGAATATTGACCAATATCTCATACATTTTATCGCCCGGCCTGACCGTGCTGGAAATGTAAGGGTCATCGGCGATACGATGGTTATTTTCTTGAATAAATGCTTGAAAATAGGGAATATCATTCTGCGGATTTGGCTTACAGGCGGTGATCATCATCAATAAGCAACCTAAGGCTACCCAGCGCGCCCAAGGATTACGGTAAAAGGTCATAAATACTCCAATTCACGATGGTTTCATTCGGGTGTTCGCTGCCTGAGTGTAAAAGCAGGGGCTGCCCAGCTTGAGGGGCTCGGTTAGCGACTTCACTGATAGGGTGCGCGCGATACTGCGCCACTTTACGCTCGGTGGCGCCCCAGTACGTGTTGATGTGTTCCACAATCTCAAAACGACTCACAATCATATTACGAGATAAGGTTTGAGAATTATTATTAAAAGCCCTAATTAAATCATCTTCTTCAGAAATAAACGCTTTAACCAACTCAGCCAGTTGTTGCCAGTTGTGCAGATACGCCGCCCATTCTTCGGGGTAGTTTTTCTCTGCCTCCGCAGCGGGGTTAAGACTCATTCTTATTAAGGTCTCTTTCCACTGCCGTTGGCTGTTCTCTTCACCTTGGCGGGTATCTGCTGCTAACCATTGCATAATTTGGACAATGGCTTGGGTTTGTCTTTGGTTGGCAACTAATGCTGGTAGATCCAACTTATCTTTTATTTGTTTTTTAATTAAACAATTCAGTAGATTACTTAATGTTTCTGGGGGTAGCTTATTTACCCATAAGCGCATATTGGAGTTGCTATTCCCTTTAATAATTTCGGCTGCCAACACCGGCGCATACTCACGGCTCATCACCTGCTGACGATAATCCGACCAACTGGTCACGGGCATCAGCAGGGCTTGTGAGACAGTTAACCCCATGCCGACTGCGAAGGTTAATATATCATTCAACATCATAAAACTGTCATTAATGCCGTTATCGCCCGCCTCACCAAAGACCGCTAACTGCCTAAAGCCACTTTGTTTTAGTGCCCCCAATAAACAGCCGATAAATTCATCCGCTGCAAAGGCATCAACCCCAATCGCCACTCCACCTTTACAGCCCGGCCCCAATGCCCAAGCCGCAGAGGCCTCAACCACTAACAGGCCTCCTTGAACAATCAAACGAAACCCCGCATGAGCCCCCACGCCGAATGAGCCTGCCAGTTCGCCTTTTACTGATCCCAGTTTTTTTACGGTGGCTGGGCGACGAGATGGCGATGGCGGCAACCAGTGGACACTGATACTCAGCACACCACCCGCTTGAACGCCAGCAAACACATCCACCTCGGCTTTCGCTTGCCCCGCTAACCGCGCACGCTCAACCGATTGTAATGTCGTACCTGGCAGTAGGTAAGCCTCATGGATATTGGCATCAAACAGTCCCACTGCGCTGCCCTTAATACCGATGCCTTCACGCTGATCACTCGGCCCAAAGCGAATATCGGTGCTTAATTGACACGTCGCCGCGGCTAAACCATACACACTCCCTTCCAGATACGCGAATAGCTCACCGGCTGAATAGCTCTGCGCTTGCCACTGGTTATCAAAATAACGAATATTAAGCGGTTGCCCTTTTACGTCCTTTTTATTTTCCTTAGTTAAGCCTTGATTAGGTTGCAAAGGCAGCCATGCACTCACACTCAATTGGCCTTGTAATACGGTTAAAGAGGCCGAGAGTTTGCCCTCTCCACCCAGCATCAAAGGTTGCGCCACGGTGTGCTGACTGTTTAACTGACCTTCGGCTTTGCTACTAAAGCGTAAAAATTGGATGCCGGCATCAGCGGTATAGAGCGGCTGATCGCCATTCGGCCCCACTCCACTTTGATAATGATAAGCATCTTGCCAAAAGACACTGTCAAAGCTCTTGGCGATATCTGACAATTCAATAGTGACTTTAGGTTCCGTTAACGCCTTCATTGCTTGCGCCACGGTTTCGGCTTTTACGGTATCTTCCCCACTGTGTGAAGGGTCGTTAAATGCCAATTGACGTGTGATATCTTTTACATGTGAAGCGGCGCACCAATCATAACGGTCATTAGACTGCTCAGGAAAATACCACCAAGGCCCACGCAAATAAAAGACATCACCTTCAGAAAGCAAACAGCACTCGACGACCTGAATATCATTGAATTCTGCCAGATTTTTAAACCCAGGATTGGATTTTTGCGAAGGGGTGAAGTTCGCTTCATCTTCAATTAAAGTCAATGATGCTGGCCATTTTGCCTTCTCATCCTCATTGAATAGAGTAAAACGGAGTTTATTGTCACCTTGCTGCGCATTCTCCTTCGCCAAATCGATTAAATGGGCCACTCTGGCGAGTGCTAATTTTTTCACCCAGAGCAGTTTTTTAAACATCTCACCAAGCGGAGTATTATCTACATGAGTCCCGATGACCTGAGATAATCTCCCTTTATGGGTCTCGATGCTGTTATCCATTATCGCGATCAAGGCCTTAGCGGGGTAGTATGACCAACCAGCGATGCTGGTGTTGGTAATCAGCCCAGTGATATGCTCAGGTGTCACGTCAGGGCGGTCGTAAACCTGACCTTGCACTTCTTGGTATAAGTCATCAATCAGTTTCGTATCATTAATCGGCAAAACGTATTGAGCATTTCGCCATGGTTGCTTAGCCAGTGTGTTGGGGCCTTGAGACACACCGCGCGAACCTTCTAACTGCTCTAGGCTTAAGCACTGTTCGAGGATCGCCAAACCCGCGGCATTTAATAAGCGTAGATGAGTTGCACAGACGAATTCATTTTGTTTAGCAACTAAAGCTTCTTTCTCTGCAAAAGAGAGCTCATGAGATCGAATGAAATCTTGATAGGTCTGTTTAAGCTGCTCTGGCCACTGCTCAAGATAACGGCGACCATCCTGCGCAAACATTAGCGCCTGCTCGTTGCGACGATTCTTATAGAGCATTGCCACACTGTTGGCTAGCGCTTGTTGCTGAGTACTCGTAAAGTACTCGAGCCGCTGATCAAATACAAACCGACTGCCATCGTCCGCCGTGCTTTGCCTAGCCGCCCGCTCTGCTGTTTTTTCCAGGTCTTTAATCTTTTTTTCTACCGATCTTCGCACTCGCGATGTCAAGCGCGCATTTGCTCTTTTTACCGAGGCAGGGGTTCGAGCAGCGGGATACCTTATACCCAAATCAAAATCTTCTACGACCTTTAGTAGCCAAGCATTGGGGGTTGCTTCATCAGCACTGTGGGCATCAAGTTCAATCACTTTTTTTACCGCAATCAATGCTCGATACTGCTCTTGTTGCTCCGCTGTCATAAACTGCTCATGCAGCTTGGCTGAAAACTTCGACAACAGTCCGAGCTTTTCTAAATTATTTAAGGTGGCTTGGGTATCATTCTCCACCACTGCCGCCGCTAACGTAGCTCGCTCTTGATTGATTTTTTCTTTCGCTTCCTCACTGATAGCATACCATGCCCTTTTTCCCGTTTTAGGGTGCGCAGGAACATACAAAATATCGCTGTATTCAGGCGACGTGGAGCAGGTATCGTTACTCCCATGCAACACTTCAAAACCGGTAGGCAAGGGGATTCGCTCTTGCTCGGTTTCTACCGCAGGAAGAATCGCTAGTGTTTGCTGTCCGTCTTGATTAACGTTTACATCCAGTTGGCTTAACTGAGTGCAGTTAAGCTGATTCAACGTTGGTTCGTCGATATTAAATTGCCGACTTAACAGGGCGATACACTCTTGTGTAAAAGCAGCATAACGTAAATCGCTCATCAAGATACCTCATTGAAAACAGGTGATGTTAGTGTATAAGGGGACGTTTGTTTTACCTCAAGCGCTGGATTAAGTACGCTTTGTACTTGTTGCTGCGCATTAATCCATTCCAGAGCTTGTATCGGACCAAGCAAAATACTTTGGTCATCTTGATTAAGCTGTGCGGCATGATTTCGCCAAAACATTGGGCTATAAGGGCGAATAAAGTAGCGTTGATGATTAAGTGTCACCTGCAAAATAGAATGCCAGTGCGTCAACAATTGATTTGGACTAACGGATTCAGGAACATGACATAAAACCGCACTTGAGGAAAAATGGCCCCGGACTAAAAAAGGCCAACGCTCACGCACACTGGCATCGTGTCCAATATGGATGAGTAACGGACTAAGTTCTAATAAATGAGAAAATTCAGAGCCAGCAAATAAAGGGCTGGCGTATTGAACGGTAAAGTGCTGATTGACGACTTCCATCGCATCAGGAATGCGTACAGTGTCGATCACTAACCAGTATCCGATGGCGTTTTCGCTCATGCTTCCTCCTGAGACAGACAAGGGCAATCTTCACGTAAACAAGAACCATCAGCCTGACGCTGACAAAGTTTCACTTTATCAATATTAGCCACAGAGATCATACCGAACATGCTGGCAGAGAGCTGCAAAGGTAAAGCAGCCATCGGCGGCTCTTGCTCTTTTAGTTGATGAGGTAACTGAGCCAACTGACCGGCGTAACGACTTGCGCTGCCTGCGCTACCACCAGAGTTTAAATTAATAGCCGCGCCCACCAAATGCACACCGCCACCATCGACTTTGACAAAACTGCCGCCCGCTTTTAAGGTGATTTCAGCACCCGCTTCAACCACAATTTTTGCACCCGCTTTTAAACTTATTTCTCGCCCTGATTCTATCGCTACCAGCGTTGCTACTTTTTGCTGTAGTGCGCCGCCAACCTCGACACTTTGGTCTTGACCGACTTTCAAGCGACGCTCGCCATCCACCGTCAGATGCTGATGATGGTGGATATGGCTAAACTGGTCGTTCTCTACCGTCAGATGCTTATCGTGTTTAATGTGCATCGTCGCATCATTGAGCACTAACCCCTCAACATCCTTTTGCGCATGCAGGTAGATTTTCTCTTGCCCAGCTTGGTCTTCAAAGCTCAGTTCGTTAAATCCTTCCCCTTGGTGGCTTTCACTGCGCAGCACCGTTTTGGTTTTGTGCTCTGGCAAAGGGTAAGGCGGTTGATTGGTCGCGTGATAGGTACGACCGGTGACGATAGGCTGGTCAGGGTCACCGTTTAAAAACTCTACAATCACTTCATGACCCACTCGCGGAATAGCCATCATGCCGTATTGACTGCCCGCCCAACCTTGTGACACTCGCACCCAACAAGAGCTGTGCTCATCACCGTTCGAATATCTGTCCCACGGAAAATGCAGCTTAACGCGGCCATGTTCATCACAGAAGATTTCTTCGTTTTCCGGACCGACCACCATCGCGATACACGGACCATCCATTTGCGGTTTCACTTGAGGCGTCGCACGCCAGTTCACCTCGGCTGGAATAAGGGTAAATTGGTTGCTGTAAGTGGTCGCGCCGCTGCCCCCTTCTTCTTCCAACACTTGGGGCTGATGACCCTCATGCTGCACGCGGACCACGACCCAATCACGGTTCACGCTCTCATCGAGATGGTCTTGTAAATCAAACTTAGCGCCCGCTTGTAGGGCTGGATGGTTACTTTTTCCCGTTGCGGTGCGCGCGTCTCGACGTAGGTACTCTAAACGTATCTGGTTAAAGGCTTTGCCACTGACATCGTCTTTAAAGCGCCCCGGCGCATCAAAGTGTTCGTAGGTGTCGCGCTGATAGTCTATCCCTTGCCCGTGCGCTTGCTGAGCAAAGGAATAACTCGGCTTTTTAAAGCTGTAATCTTG
>NZ_BDJF01000032.1 GCF_001895205.1 Vibrio injensis
GCTATTATCGTTCCAACAGAACGATAATGAATTGACTGTGCCGATAGAGCTAAAAGCGCTATCAATTGGTCACTCAGTTCATTGATACCGAAGTACTTATTGCTAAGCATTTTGATTATCATCAACGAGTGCCCACACAGATTGATTGGTTTAAATTGTTAAAGAGCTTGGCTTGGAAACTTCATTGAGCTTCGAAGCGGAGGTGAATTCTAGCGAGTTAATTTGAAGAGTCAAACATTTTTTCAAATTTTCTTTTTTAGAAGCTTTCCCTCAACTAACACTGCCTGAAGCCTTGCGGCGTCTGCCGTGTCAGTGAGGGCGCATTATAGGGGTTAAATTCAGGTTGGCAATAGTAAAAACAATAAAAATGCACACCAGCGAATTAAGCGCTCAATAAACCATCAAAAAGCCGAATTCATCCTACTAATTGATTGATTTCGACCTTGGACAATAAACAAAGAAGGCTATGCCTGTGACATAGCCTTTGACATAGCCTTCATGGGCAAGGAGCTATTGATGCGCGACGATATCACCCTCTTTAACATCGAGATAGATGGGTGCACCAGGAATAAATTGCCCTGATAACATCGATTTTGCTAACGGATTCTCTATTGTTTGCTGAATAGCACGTTTTAACGGTCTTGCACCATACACGGGATCAAATCCAATGTGAGCAACAAGTTCTAACGCCTCATCACTAACAATTAATCCGTAATCTTTATCCGCTAAACGTTGACGTAAACGCTCTAACTGAATAAAGGCAATAGATTTAATTTGCTCTTGAGCTAATGGATGGAACACCACACTTTCATCAATCCGGTTTAAAAACTCGGGACGAAAATGTTTGCTCACTACTTCCATAACTTGCTCTTTCATTGTCTGATAGTCCAAATGAGCAAAGTTTTCTTGGATGCGAGATGACCCCAAATTCGAGGTCATGATCACTACTGTGTTACGAAAATCAACGGTTCGACCTTGACCATCGGTTAATCGACCATCATCGAGCACTTGCAATAAAATATTGAACACATCCGGATGCGCTTTCTCAACCTCGTCCAATAACAATACTGAATAAGGTTTACGCCGCACCGCTTCGGTCAAGTACCCGCCCTCTTCGTAGCCCACATAACCAGGAGGCGCACCAACGAGACGAGCCACTGAGTGTTTTTCCATAAATTCAGACATATCAATCCGCACCATGGCATCTTCACTATCGAACATGAAATTAGCCAGCGTTTTACAAAGCTCGGTTTTCCCTACGCCCGTTGGACCTAAGAATAAAAAAGAACCTATTGGGCGATTAGGATCCGATAATCCAGCTCGACTACGACGAATTGCATCAGCAACCACCTCAACCGCTTCTGACTGTCCGATGACACGTTGGTGTAAAAACGTTTCCATCTGCAACAGTTTCTCTTTTTCAGCCTCCAGCATTTTCGCAACAGGAATACCCGTCTGCTTTGATAATACTTCCGCAATTTCTTCGTCAGTGACTTTATTACGCAACAACGTCATTTCTTGCATCTCTGCTTGAGTCGCTAAATCCAGTTGCTTTTCTAACTCTGGAATTCGTCCATATTGCAACTCAGACATGCGGTTTAAATCACCAGCACGTCTTGCCACTTCTAAATCTAAACGCGCCTGTTCCAATGCAGATTTAATGTGTTGCGTTCCCGACAGCGCCGCTTTTTCCGTATTCCAAACCTCTTCTAACTCCGAGTACTCACGCTCTTTTTCTTTTAACTCATCATTAATAATGGCTAAACGCTTTTCGCTCGCATCATCGTGTTCATTGCTTAATGCTTGCTGTTCAATCTTCAATTGGATAATTTTTCGTTCCAATTTATCAAGCACTTCCGGTTTTGAATCCATTTGGATACGAATACTCGAAGCGGCTTCATCAATTAAATCGATCGCTTTATCCGGTAATTGACGATCGGAGATATAACGATGTGACAGTGTTGCCGCAGCAACAATCGCAGGATCGGTAATCTCAACATGATGATGCAACTCATAGCGCTCTTTTAACCCTCGCAGAATCGCCACCGTATCTTCAACGCTCGGTTCATCCACTAAGACTTTTTGGAAACGACGCTCCAATGCCGGATCTTTTTCAATATACTGGCGATACTCATCGAGTGTTGTTGCGCCAACGCAATGTAACTCTCCACGCGCTAGAGCTGGTTTGAGCATATTCCCAGCATCCATCGAGCCTTCGCCTTTACCCGCACCGACCATAGTATGCAATTCATCAATAAATAAGATGACATTACCTTCTTCTTTAGCCAGCTCGTTCAGTACAGATTTTAAACGCTCTTCAAATTCACCGCGATATTTAGCTCCTGCGACTAAAGCGCCCATATCGAGAGAAAGTACCCGTCGACCACGCAAACCTTCTGGGACCTCATTATTAATAATTCGCTGCGCTAAACCTTCGACAATGGCGGTTTTACCAACACCAGGTTCACCAATGATCACTGGGTTATTTTTCGTGCGCCGTTGCAATACTTGAATGGTACGGCGAATTTCATCGTCACGACCTATTACCGGGTCCAATTTACCTTGCTCGGCTCGCTCAGTCAGATCAATAGTAAATTTCTCCAAAGCTTGACGAAGCTCTTCGGCATTAGGATCGTTAACTTTTTGTCCACCACGGATTGTTTCAATCGCCGCTGAGAGTTTTTTCTCACTTAGCCCGATTTCTTTTAATAATTGACCAAGAGGGCCTTTATCTTCGATTGCTGCTAGCAAAAATATTTCAGAAGAGATGTACGCATCTTGACGTTTTTGCGCCACTTTATCACAGAGATTAAATAGCGTACCCAAAGCACCAGAGAGCTGAACATCACCACCAATCCCACTCACTTTAGGGAGCTTATCGAGCATTTCGCCTAACTTTGAGCGTAGTTGTGCCACGTCAACATTCAACATGGTTAATAAAGGACGAATAGGACTGCCATTTTGGTCGAGCAGTGCCACCATTAGATGAACTGGCTCGATATACTGATGATCACGGCCTAGAGCCAAAGACTGCGCATCAGAAATGGCTATTTGAAATTTACTGGTAAATCTATCAAGACGCATAACCACCTTCCTAATCTCGTTCAAGAGAAACTAATCACATAAAGAACATGGTTACATAGAGGGGAGATTTCAAGTCATAAGAGAGAACTTTATGAGCAAAAAACATCCTAAAGATAAGGCTGTAAAACGAAGAGTTTAAAAACTGATAAGCAACCATTTTTCCAGCAATAGAAAAGATAGCTAAGTTAAATGTGAAGCTTTAATGACGATCCAACACTATGTTATATCGACTATTCAATCCAGATGAAGCAAGCCTGTCGGCCTGTTACGCCATCGCGGCGGTACGAATAAAATTGCTGATCATGTTGATAAGTACATAAATGACTATTAACTACCTGTTCAACACCGATTTTAGCTAAACGCAATCGCGCGAGCTGGGCGATGTCAGCTAGCCACTTACCATCATTTGATGTTGCTAAAAAAGCCCTTTGCGCATCACTATCATAATCGCAAAAAGCCTGCCTAACTTCGTCACCAACCTCAAAAACTTCAGGGCCGATGGCTGGGCCAAGCCAGACCACAACATCATCAGAGAATTTGTCTAGTGCCTGTTCTACAATCCCTCCCGCTAATCCTCGCCACCCAGCATGAACTGCGGCAACTTGGCTGCCTTGCGTATTAGTAATCAATACAGGTAAACAATCAGCAGTCATGGCAGAACAAACAACATGCGGAGTCGATGTGACAATACCATCAGCATCTAATACATCATCACTAGGCTGGTTAACTGCAATCACTCGAGTTGAATGTGTTTGATTAAGCCAGATAGGCGCTGATGGCATCTGACAATATTGTTGCAGCCAATCGCGATTTTTTGCCACAGTCGCGGGATCATCCCCAACATGCATGCCAACATTCAAACCATCGTAAGGCGGAAGAGAAAATCCACCATCACGGGTTGAACAAAATGCTTTCACATTGTTAGGCGCTGGCCAATTAGGAATGATCACCGACATAGTTTAATACTCTTGCGAATAATTTAGTTTAGCATCTTCACGTAGCGCTTCAGTCATAATAACCATATCGTCGGGCACAGGAGCATGAAACTCAAGCTCTTCGCCAGTGATCGGATGTTCAAACTTTAACATTACGGCGTGCAATGCTTGTCTATCAAAAGCTCGGATCATTTCCGTAAGTTCAGGGGTTGCTCCTTTAGGAATACGAGCTCGACCACCGTAAGCACTGTCGCCTAACAATGGATGTTGCAGGTAAGCCATATGCACTCGAATTTGGTGAGTTCGGCCAGTTTCTAAACGCAAACGAATTCTGGTGTGTTCACGAAAATGTTCTGCGACACGATAATGCGTGACCGCTGGCTTGCCCATTTGATTCACTGCCATCAAGGTACGCTTTGTTGAGTGACGACCGATTGGTTTATCGATCATGCCACCTGCGGTCATTTTACCGATCGCAATCGCTTCATATTCACGAGTAATATTGCGTTTTTGTAAATCTCTGACCAAACGCGTTTGTGCTGGTACTGTCTTCGCGACCACCATTAAACCCGTCGTATCTTTATCAAGACGATGCACAATACCTGCACGTGGCACTTCGGCAATCGGTGGATAATGAAAGAGTAAAGCATTTAATACAGTACGATCTGGCGTTCCCGCCCCCGGATGAACGACAAAATCTCTGGGTTTATTGATCACCAGAATATCGTCATCTTCATAAACGATATTCAATGGAATATCTTGCGCTTCCCAGCGTTGTTCATCTTCTAGCTCGGCCAGAACGGTAATGCACTCTCCTCCCATCACTTTGGTCCGTGGTTTAGTGACCACCGTTCCATTGACTGTAATTTTGCCATCTAATAGCCACTCTTTAAGACGAGAGCGGGAAAAATCGACAAATAATTCTGCTACCGCTTGATCTAAACGCTGACCAAGCTGGCTTTCTTTTACTGTTTGAGTTAATTCAATCTGCTGAGCCATATCGAACTTTTTTAAAAACCGTGAGACTAATAGCCACGAGTGTGGAAAAATATGTTTTCATTGTATCTGTTACTGATCGGAAAGTAACGAAACGATTTACGGAGCAAGCTCGCTCCAAGTATAGAAGCTTTATTGCAAGGAACCTAACCCTGACATGAAATACCAAACTTTATCAGGCTTACTCGCATTATCTTTATTAGTTGGCTGTTCAAGTAAAGAAGAGATTGTCCCTGACGTTCCACCCGCGGAGTTGTACAGCGATGCTCGAAGCTCGTTGCAAAGCGGTAACTGGTTAACCGCTATTGGTAAGTTAGAAGCGCTAGACTCTCGTTATCCATTCGGCGCATATTCGGAGCAGGTTCAACTGGACTTGATTTACGCTTACTATAAAAATGATGATCTCGCTTTAGGGCTTGCCACCATCGAACGCTTTATTCGACTCAATCCCACTCACGAAAAAATGGACTGGGTTCTGTACATGCGCGGCTTAACCCATATGGCCCAAGATCGAAACTTCATGCACGATCTATTCAATATTGACCGTAGTGATCGTGATCCAGAACCAGTAAAAGCCGCTTTTGCAGACTTTAAGCGCCTACTTGAGCGTTACCCAAACAGTTTGTACGCAAATGATGCACAACAACGCATGATAGCTTTGAAAAATCGTTTAGCTGAATATGACCTAGCGACGGCTGATTTCTATTTACGTCGTGAAGCTTGGATCGCTGCGATTAATCGAGCTCAAGAACTACAGAAAACCTATCCTGGTACTGAAGCAGCACGTAAATCTTTATCCATTCAGCTAAAAGCCTATCAACAGTTGGGATTGACGGATGCAGCCGAACGAACGAAACAGCTCATGCAATTGAACGCCCGCCCTTAAGCAGCATGATTAAACTATCTGAATAAACCATCCCCATGAACATTAATCGATAATGTGAGTGGGGAAACTATGGCTAGAAATAGAAAATTTATACAAATTTCAGTAATGAAAAGACGAGGTGTTGAGAAAAGGAGAACGGTCTTTTTTCAGGCCGTAACAAAGCACTAAAACAGCGATGATATTTAGTGACTCCGCTTATCAATTTAGCGTTTTCTCTAATAATGACAAGTTTTTTTATCGACTATTCCTACTACTCTTTGCGAAAGATCACGTTTACTCTCAAGCATCTCAACACCCAACAAAATAGTGATCAATATCACATTATTTTATCTGCAAACCTGTAATCTGAAGTTAACCCATAAGGGATGCAACAGAGGAAAAACACTATGCAAATGAACATCACTGGTAAAAACATTGAAATCACCTCTGCAATCCGTAGCTACATTGAGAGTAAATTTAAAAAGCTCGAAAAATGGCAAGTCGATATCACTGGTTGCCAAGCAAGCTTTAGTGAACACCCCAATAAACAGAAAAAATTTGAAGCGACGGTCACTATCCCCAAAGGTCAATTAGTCGCCTCTGCGATTCACGAGGATCTCTACGCCGCTATCAATGAAGTTGAACAAAAATTAGAGAGACAGCTCAATAAATTGCGTCATAAACCTGATGCTCGGCGCACCGAGAAACCTGAAATTGTAGAAGTTGAAGAGTAGTCTTCCCCTCTTATCCATTTAGCGCCTTAGGGCGCTATTTTTTTGCTTGACGCTGTTTACTGGCTTGCTTATTGTGTCCATTCAATCGTTAAGGTAATCATCACCGATGTTAAACTCTCATAGGCTGTTTATTTTTGACTTCTTTTTTCTCCAATAACCTTGGAGGCTTGCTCGTTTAAAGAAAATAAGTCAAAAACGAACAGACAGAAAGCCTCCCATCGGGAGGTTTTTTTATAAGGATTTAGTTATGACCACCCCCGAATTGTCACTAGAAGAGATTCGTGACCGATTAAATACTATTGATAATCAATTGTTGAAGTTGTTTTCCGAACGTCGTCAACTCAGTATCGACGTCGCCAAAAGTAAAGTACAAACATCAAAGCCCGTACGCGACCCCGTTCGAGAGCAGCAACTATTGGTTAAGTTAATTCAAATCGGTAAACAGGATTATCAATTAGATGCCCCATATATTACCAAACTGTTTCATACGATTATCGAAGACTCCGTATTACTACAGCAAGCTTACTTACAGAACCTAGCCAACCCACAAAACCGCAAGCCATTGGCTAGAGTTGCTTTCCTTGGAGCGAAAGGCTCTTACTCACATCTTGCAACTCGAGAATATTTCAGCCGCAAAAATACTGAACTTATTGAGCTCAATTGCGAACAGTTTAGAGACATTACCAAAACCGTTGAATCTGGCCATGCTGATTATGGTGTTTTACCGATTGAAAATACCAGCTCCGGCTCGATTAATGAAGTGTATGACTTACTTCAACATACTACCCTTTACATCGTTGGAGAAATCACTCAACCGATAGAACACTGCTTGGTCGCGACACAAGATATTCGCTTGGAAGAGCTAAAAATTCTTTATTCTCATCCACAGCCACATCAACAATGCAGTGAGTTTTTAAGTCGCTTAAAAGGCGTAAAACTAGAAACCTGCGCCAGTACTGCTGATGCGATGAAAAAAGTGCAACAAATGCAACGTAATGATGTAGCGGCTATTGGCAATGCGACAAGTGGCAAATTGTATGGTTTGCAATCGATTCAAACCAATATCGCGAACCAAACAGAAAACCATACTCGGTTTATTGTTGTGGCCCGTAAACCAATTGAAGTTTCAACTCAAATTCCAGCAAAAACCACCTTGATCATGTCTACGGCACAAGAAGCAGGCTCGTTGGTCGCAACACTGTTGGTACTCCAGCGTTATGGGATCAACATGACTAAACTAGAATCCAGACCGATCATGGGTAATCCGTGGGAAGAGATGTTCTATGTCGACTTGCAAGCTCATCTGGATTCAGACGAGATGCAAAAAGCACTCGGTGAGTTGACCAAGCTGACCAAACATTTAAAGGTCCTTGGTTGTTATCCTATTGAAAATATTAAACCTACTCAGGTTAAATTGACCCAAGCCTAAAAACATCGCAGATCAATCGATAGCTAAACGGCTTGAAGTTGCAGTAGATAAAGGTGAACTCCAATAAACACGAGTAACGCGGTGATTGGAGCAAGCAAACCAGAGCAACTTCAGTTAGCTAGAGTATATCGACTAAGAAACAAAGAGAACCACGACATGTCATCCAATCAAACCGTTATTCATATCATTGTTGCCTCACTTAATCCTGCCAAAATTAACGCCGTCAAAAGCGCTTTTGAGCAATTATTTCCTAAGTATACGCTGCACTTACAAGGCGTGACTGTAGATAGTGGTGTAGCCGCCCAACCAATGAGCGATAAAGAAACAAAGCAAGGCGCCCTGAATCGAGTACACCATGCAGAGCAAGCTTATCCAGGAGCCGATTTTTATGTGGGATTAGAAGCAGGCATTGAGCAGGGGATGACGTTTGCCTGGATGATCGTCAAATCAGGCGAACAATATGGAGAGTCTCGTTCTGCCAGCTTAATGTTACCTCCTGCCATTAACCAACGTTTACACGCCAACAACGAACTTGGTGAGATTATGGATGAAGTATTTGGTACTGATAACATCAAACAAAAAGGAGGAGCGATAAGTTTGCTTACTCAGCATCACTTAACTCGCAGTTCAGTTTATCATCAGGCACTTATCCTAGCACTAGTACCATTTTTGAACCCTGATTTGTTTTTATCTGCGGATAACAATCTGAAAAAGTAGTTGATAGGTTAAGGCTAAGCTTGTACTTATGCGGTATAAACAAATAAGTACGAGCTTAACGGAATAAAATGCTTTTCTTCTGGTTTACTACAAAATGATTAATATCACGGTAAGTAATAAATCGTACTACTTCAGTAGTAACGCCGCCAAAGCTTCACGCTCTGTTAATGAACGTGATTTAAGCTCATTGGACCCACGAGTAATGGTCGCAACGCCCACTCCTAAAAGTTGGCTCATTTGTCGTTGAGATAACTCCCCTTTCAGTAACTCACAGAGAATATTAACTCGTGCAACTAATGCCTCTCGTTCATCAGGCGTCATCAACATGGTCAACAACATCTCATGCTGATCACGTGAAACTGCTTGTTGTACTAAGGTTAATAATTCGCTCCAGTCGCTGTACTCAGGTTGTGTGGACATGCTTGTACTCGTTAAGTGATACATACTCCGTATTGTAGAGCAGACTGAGCGGGAATCAATACATAGTCTGCAACTCATTCTCCGTTAAAAACCGGCCACTCACTCCCATAACATCGCGATAGTAAGTTTCAAACATCAATACGTTTTGAATGTAACCTCTGGTTTCACGAAACGGAATGGCTTCAATAAAGGCATAGGCATCTAACTGTCCTTGAGTCTGCTCTCGCCAACGATCCACTCGACTAGGGCCTGCATTGTAAGCAGCAAAAGCCAAAATACGATTGTTATTGTATCTCGCCAACAAATCATTCAGATAATGACTGCCAATTTCGATATTTTTACCGACTTGGAAAAGCTCATCTTCATGTTGATAACTTAAGCGATATTTTTGCGCGGTATAGCGAGCTGTTGTCGGCATGACTTGCATAATGCCCCGAGCACCAACAGGAGAACGCGCTTCGATATCCATCGCACTTTCTTGCCTCGCCAACGACATCAAGGTAATCGGATCAATACCATGTTTCTCTCCATAAAAATTGAACCACCATTGATGAGCGAGAGGAAAACGTAACTGAGTGTTATCCCATAAATTAGCCGATATCGTCGCGCGGACCGTTAAATGATACCAATGTTGTGTGGCAGCATACACAGCGAGCATTTCTTTGCTGGGCTGTTCCACTCGCTGTAATAGCCAATTCCATTCACTCTTCGCTGCGGCGATTTTATCGCGCTCAATCAGCTCACCAATACGAATAAGCTCCGTTTGATAAGGTTTAATCAACTGGCGATTTAAAGAAAGGGTCGAACTTGGATATTGAATCGATTGCTGCAATACTTCCGCCGCAGCAACACTATAGAAATTACGTTGCCCGAGTAAGCTACGCATTCTTTTTAATCCCTGTTCCATTTGCCCTGCTTGTAATTCGCTACGTGCCAACCAATATTGCCAACGTGTTGAGGCTTTATCTTCTGCGGGTAATTGCTCTATCCACTTAGCTATTCCCTTCCAATCCATACTGCGCAACGCTAAACGTATTCGAGTTTCAATTAAATGGGTATTATCGCTAGCCATAATCATGCTGTCGCGCCATTGTTGAAGCTCTGGTGGTTCGACATTCATCATACGCAAAGCGATATATTGCCCAGTCCGAGCACGTAACGAATCAGACCAATCGAGCTGTTTATCTACAAATACCCATAACCGTTGAGCTTGAATAGCATCGGCTCTCGCTGCTTTTTCTAACGCCAGCTCCACCTGACGATACAACAAGGTTTTATCTCGATACTGTGAAATAAAACTCACCACCGTTTCAGGTTTATCGTATAAACCGATCATTGCCAATGCTTCTGCATGTGTCGGTTTACCATTCAGCTTACTGGCTAAATGACGCATTAATGGCCGATTTCGCCCTTCAAAAGCCAATAGCATACGTTGTAAAACTAGACTATCCGTCAAGCCACCTTGCTGCTCCCACACCGTGAAGAGCGGATCGCAAGCCGAAGAAACACTTGCGCCACTTTGCCACAGCGCTTTAGCACCAATGAAAGCTTCTTTGTAGCGCCCGGTTTTTAATTTGGCATGATAATAATGACAGCGATACGTTTCTCCATTAGGTTCATTCGGAGAAAACTTCAATATCTCAGCCCACTTTCCCTGACTCGCTAAAGCATCAAAATAAGGTGCACTGATCCGATTTGAAAAAGGAAAAGTTTTATGACTATCGATAAAATTACGCACTACAATCGGAGATTTATCACCTAAATCAATCAAAAAGCTCCGATAATCGAGATACGGCGTCAATGGATAATCGGCTATCTGTCTACGCGCTTTTTTGAAACGTGCAACATCTTTATTATCTAACCATTGGTGTGCTTGTTCATACAATTCCCGTTGCGCTTCTAAATCTAAGGTTTTGCCCACCCCTGAGCCACTAAAACTTATAGCACCGATCAAAGCACAGCCGAGCAGCGTTGACGACATCGGTTTATGTCGTTGCAATAAAACCCTATACCCCATTGCGATGATCCCTTCTATTTCACTTTCCCAATTCACTTTATTACGCAGACTCCATAGCTAAATGTAAAGGTGTAAGATGTAAACTTGAAGTCAATAGTAAGAAAAAATAGTAATCAACTTATTGCACTTGACTTTATTCAAAATATTGCGGTTTGGTTCATTCATAACAAAAGGTAAACCAAGCAAAATAACTGGCCGACGAGTAACAAAAGTATCCGCTTTGATATAGAATGATAGCTTTGTTCTGTTTGAAAGATTAGGAATGATCGGCAATGGCTGAATACGTCTATACCATGTCGCGGGTGAGCAAAGTTGTGCCTCCTAAGCGTCAAATCCTCAAAGATATTTCATTAAGCTTTTTTCCTGGTGCTAAGATCGGCGTGCTTGGCCTCAATGGCTCCGGTAAATCAACCCTGCTACGCATTATGGCGGGGATTGATCAAGATTTTGACGGCGAAGCTCGTCCGCAACCAGGCTTAAATGTGGGGTACCTTCCCCAAGAGCCGGTGTTGGATGAAAATAAAACCGTCCGTGAAGTGGTTGAAGAGGCCGTAGCCGATGTCGCCCATGCGCTCAAACGGCTTGATGAAGTCTACGCCGCTTATGCTGAACCAGACGCAGACTTCGATGCCCTAGCCAAAGAACAAGGCGAATTAGAAGCCCTGATCCAAGCCAAAGATGGTCATAATTTAGAAGCCGCTCTTGAGCGCGCGGCTGACGCTTTACGTCTGCCTGAATGGGATGCCAAAATCGCCACTCTATCAGGAGGTGAGCGCCGCCGTGTGGCAATTTGTCGTTTGCTGCTTGAAAAGCCTGATATGCTACTGCTCGATGAGCCAACCAACCACTTAGACGCAGAATCCGTAGCTTGGCTTGAGCACTTCTTGGTGGACTATAGCGGAACCGTAGTCGCGATTACTCACGACCGTTACTTCCTCGACAACGCTGCTGGTTGGATTTTAGAACTGGACCGTGGTGAAGGTATTCCGTGGCAAGGTAACTACACTTCTTGGCTAGAACAAAAAGATGAACGTTTGAAACAAGAAAAAGCCGGGGAAAGCGCCCGTCAGAAAACCATTGAGAAAGAGCTAGAATGGGTTCGCCAAAATCCAAAAGGTCGTCAAGCTAAGTCTAAAGCGCGGATGGCTCGCTTTGAAGAGATGACCACCGGTCAATACCAAAAACGTAACGAAACCAATGAATTGTTCATCCCACCTGGTGAGCGTCTTGGTGATAAAGTGCTGGAGGTTAACAACCTAACCAAATCGTTTGGTGATCGCGTGCTGATTGATAATCTGTCGTTCAGTATGCCGAAAGGTGCGATCGTCGGTATTGTCGGTGCTAACGGTGCCGGTAAATCAACCTTATTTAAAATGCTCAGTGGCGTAGAGCAGCCCGATTCAGGGACCATTGAGTTAGGTGAAACGGTTAAATTGGCTTCGGTCGATCAGTTCCGTGACAGCATGGATGACAAAAAAACCGTCTTCCAAGAGATCTCTGAAGGCGCGGATATCATCAAGATCAATAACTTTGAAATCCCAGCACGAGCGTACTGCTCTCGCTTCAACTTTAAAGGTAATGATCAGCAAAAAATCATTGGTGAGCTGTCTGGGGGGGAGCGTAACCGCGTCCATTTGGCTAAGTTATTGAAAGCTGGCGGCAACGTCCTACTCCTCGATGAACCAACCAACGACTTAGATGTTGAAACCCTACGCGCACTAGAAGAAGCCTTATTAGAGTTCCCTGGCTGTGCCATGGTTATCTCCCATGACCGTTGGTTCCTTGACCGTATTGCCACTCATATCCTTGACTATCGAGATGAGGGCAAAGTGAACTTCTATGAAGGTAACTATACTGAATATATGGAATGGCTAAAACGCACGCTTGGCGCTCAAGCGGCTGAACCACACCGTATTAAGTACAAACGGATCAGTAAATAATCCGTTGCTTAGATTAAAGCTACCTTCGGGTAGCTTTTTTACTCTGCACAAAACCTTATTTCGTGCGCCAAATTCGAGTTAAGACACCTGTACTCTGCTATGCTTAATGCGTACTCATTACGCAATTGTAGGACTTATGATCGAACGTCGACAGTTTTCACGCATTCTTTACCAAGCACCAGCAACATTACAACAAGGCGATCTGCTGCTCAGTACTTGTATCCACGATCTCTCTTTACGAGGTTTACTCTTGTGGGCCGTCGATGAACCCAATTTAGATAGCGATCAGTTAGTAGACGTGGCGTTTACCCTGCCGGAAAGCGAGATCACGATTCGTTTAAGCGGACAATTGGTGCGGCAAAATGAGCGTATTCTACATATCAAGATGGTTCATATTGATTTAGAGAGTATCGCCCATTTAAAACGCTTAGTAGAACTCAATATCGGTGATGACGAACTTTTGCACCGCGATTTAGAACATTTAGTGACTGAGGCTCCATAGCGTTTCTCAACGTTGCCATGCATCACTGGCATGTTTAAGTAAGTGCTGACTCTCTTGCATAAACTGCTGAGAATAGTCGCCAAACCAATCGCTCACTTGATTAAATTGGCTAACAAAACTTGGTTTATCACCTTGTTTAAGCAAGCTGACCGCTTGTTCCAAACTATCCTGAAAACGGCCAATCATTTCAATATTCTCTTGTGAAGATAAAATAATATCCGCATACAAGTTAGGATCTTGTCCAAACAAACGCCCGACCATCGCCAATTCGAGGCGGTAAATCGGTGAGCTTAATTTAAGCAATTGCTCAATATTGGGATTGACTTTACTTAAATGCACACCGTAAACAAATGAAGTGAAATGGCGTAATGCTTGAATTAAGGTCATGCCTTGGTCGTGCTCTTGGGCATCAATGGCACATAAACTTGCTCCCCAAATCGCAAATTGGTCCAGCAGCCATTGATACTGCTCCACTCCTCGGCCATCACAATACACGATGACTTGCTTTGCTAAGCTTGGGACATCGGGGCCAAACATCGGGTGCAAGCCAACGACAGGACCAGAATGAACCTTCAACATGGCCGCCAGCGGCTTCGATTTAATTGACGTTAAATCACATAAAATACAATCGGAAGGGAGTTGATTGAGTTTCTCAATCACACCAACAGTCAAATCTATCGGTACCGTTACCACGACTAAACCCGCATCATGTAAGAGTTCATCGGCGCGATGCCAATCTTGGCTACCCAGCACTTTGATCTGATAACCGGATAACTCAAACATACGAGCGAACAGGCGGCCAAGTTGGCCATGACCACCGATGATCACCACTGAGCGTAATTCAGGCTTTAAACATTTAAAACCTGAGTCTTTCTCACTGGCGTAAGACTCGCGCATTGTTCGGCGTAAAATATCTTCGATTAATTGTGGTGGCACACCTTGCGCTTCAGCTTCAGTACGGCGCGACGCCAGCATACTCGCTTCCCGTTCTGGGACATAAATCGGTAATCCGTAACGGCTTTTGACTTCTCCGACTTGCTCAACTAACGCTAAACGGCGAGCCAGTAAATCAATCATCTGTTTATCCAATGCGTCGATTTGTTCTCGTAATGCATTCAACTCTTCAGCCATCGTTGTTCCTTTATCTACGATTTACAGCGGTCTGCTAAAAAAGGCACCAGCGCCTGGTGAGCATGACGCAATAATTGTTCTGTCGTTTGCCAATCAATGCATGCATCAGTGATCGACACTCCGTATTGCATTTGCGATTTAGGTAGCTCCGCTGATTGATTCCCTTCGTTTAAGTGACTTTCAATCATCACACCGATGATTGAACGGTTTCCTTCGCGAATTTGATGAATCACATCTTCTGCCACCAATGGCTGACGACGATAATCTTTACGCGAGTTGGCATGACTGCAATCAACCATCAATGCCGCCTCCAATCCAAAACCAGTTAATTGTTGTTCACACTCAGCGACCGAAACGGAATCGTAATTGGTTTGTTTGCCACCACGTAGAATCACATGGCCATTCATATTGCCTTGTGTGGTTAAAAGAGCCACTTGCCCTTCACGATTAATGCCCATGAAACGGTGGCTTGATGACGCTGCTTGCATCGCGTTGATCGCCGTCGATAAGCTACCATCGGTACCATTTTTAAAGCCAATCGGCATAGAAAGACCACTGGCCATCTCACGGTGAGTTTGTGATTCCGTCGTCCGAGCGCCAATCGCAGCCCAGCTGAAGGTATCAGCTAAATATTGCGGACTGATCGGATCCAGCGCTTCTGTCGCAAGTGGCATGCCCATCTCCGCTAAATCTACCAATAATTGACGGCCAACATGTAAGCCATGCTCAATATCAAACGATCCATCAAGATGCGGGTCATTAATCAGACCTTTCCAGCCAACCGTGGTGCGTGGCTTCTCAAAGTAAACTCGCATCACAATATACAGTTGATCGCTCAGCTCAGTCGCCAATACCTGTAGACGTTTAGCATACTCTTTTGCGGCTTGAATATCATGAATAGAACAAGGGCCACAAACCACCAATAAACGGTGATCACGTTTATGGATAATATCGGCGATGGTTTGCCGAGATTGTCGAATCGACAGTCTGGCTTTTTCACTTAATGGTAGTTTAGCTTTTAATGCATCAGGGGTGATTAAGACCTGTTCATCAACAATATTAATGTCACTTAAATCACTTTTTTTCATTGCTACACCTGTAATCTTTAATTTACACCAAAATGTATTTGGCTAACAAAACTCAACTAAACACAAAATAACAGGCTAAAAAAACATTGCAAGTGTAAATTTAAAAAAACAAATAATGTAAACTTAAAGATACACACCAAATGAAAAATAGCGTTGGAAAAGTAATGGACTCAACAAACGTATTTTATTGCCTTCAAGTTACTTAAAATAGCGGTTTTGGCTATCGATGACTAGGCGCAAACCTTGATGGAACTGATCCTCTCACTACTACAACAAATGTGTGTCTACTTAGTCTTGGCTTATATGCTAAGTAAAACCCCAATCTTTCTACCGTTACTCAACATTTCTGGGCATTTTAGTCATAAAATGACCGTTTATGTGTTGTTTTCACTATTTTGCATTATGGGCACCTACTTCGGGTTACACATTGATGATGCGATAGCCAACACGCGAGCGATTGGTGCGGTCATGGGCGGATTATTTGGTGGGCCGCTGATTGGTTTTGCTGTCGGGTTAACAGGAGGTCTGCACCGTTATTCTCTTGGTGGGTTTACCGATCTTGCTTGCGCTATTTCGACCACCGCTGAAGGAGTGATTGGCGGCGTGTTTCATGCCTATTTACTCAAACGAGGCAAACGCCATTTACTGTTTAGCCCCAGTGTGGTGTTTGGCATTACCTTTGTCGCTGAAATTGTGCAGATGGCCTTGATCTTACTGATTGCTAAGCCATTTAGTGAGGCTTATCACCTCGTGTCTGCGATTGCTGCTCCGATGATCATTGCCAACTCAGTAGGAGCGGCATTGTTTATGAGTATTTTGCAAGATAGGAAAACTATTTTTGATGAGTATTCCGCGACTTTTTCTCGCCGAGCATTAAACATCGCCGAACGTTCGGTTGGAATTTTAGCGGCAGGTTTTACCCCTGAAAATGCCCATAAAATTGCTCGTATTGTTTATGAACAAACCAATGTCGGTGCCGTTTCAATTACCGATTGCGACAAGATCCTCGCTTTTGTCGGCGTTGGCGATGATCATCATCGACCGAATACCGCGATATCTTCACAAAGCACTTTAGACGCCATAAATCGTAATGCGATCATTTATCTTGATGGTAAAGAGCATCCCTATCAATGCTCATTATCAGCAAGCTGTAAATTGGGCTCAGCATTGATTATTCCACTACGAGCTGGCGATCGAGTGATCGGCACCATCAAACTCTACGAACCGAAACGTAAATTGTTTTCAACCATTAATGTATCAATGGGCCAAGGTATTGCTCAATTACTCTCAAGCCAAATTCTGTATGGGGAATATCAAGCGAAACAAATTCTTCTCTCACGAGCTGAAATCAAGTTACTGCAAGCTCAAGTCAACCCACATTTTTTATTCAATGCACTCAATACGATTAGTGCCGTGATCCGACGTGATCCAGCTAAAGCTCGCGATCTTATTCAGCATCTTTCGCAGTTTTTCCGCAGCAATCTCAAACAAAATGTTGAAACGGTCACCTTGCAAGATGAGCTCGCGCACGTGAATGCCTATTTAACCATTGAAAAAGCACGTTTTAGCGATCGTTTAGAAGTTGAGATTACGATCGACGAACCGCTATTGAGCCGTCAATTACCGAGTTTTACTTTGCAGCCCTTAGTGGAAAATGCGATTAAACATGGGGTATCTAATCTGCTCGAAGGCGGTAAAATACGCATCTATAATCTCGCCGAACCTGCGGGTCAGCGCATAGTGGTGGAAGATAATGCCGGTAGTTATCAAACGCCACAACACGATCACGATGGTTTAGGAATGCACATTGTCGATAAACGCTTAATCCATCAGTTTGGCCACTCAGCAACGCTTAAAATTGACGTTGAGCCGAACCATTGCACGCGAATGAGCTTTCTTATTCCCAATCAACCAAGAGGAACTTAAGGGATGGTAACGTTATCAGCTTTAGTCATTGATGATGAGTGTTTGGCCCGAGAGGAACTCATTGAATTACTGAATGAAAATGGCAACATGCAGGTAATTGGTGAAGCGAATAATGCGATTGAGGGACTGAAAAAAATCAATCAACACAAACCAGATGTGGTTTTCTTAGATATTCAAATGCCTCAAATTACTGGAATAGATCTGCTCGCGATGCTCGATCCTGACACCATGCCCAAGGTGGTTTTCGTGACTGCCTATGATCAATATGCACTGCAAGCCTTTGAAGATAACGCCTTTGATTATTTACTTAAACCGGTCGATCCAACGCGGCTTGAAAAAACCATCCAACGTTTACAACGTAGCGTAGTGAAAACACCAGATTACTCGATTCTCGCCCCTAATCAGCTTGATCAAGTTCCGTGTATCGGCCTCAATCGAATCATGATCATCCCAACGGGAGAGATCGAATTTGCTTGTAGTGATATTGCCGGAGTGCACGTGCAAACCGCGCAGCAGCGAGCCAGTAGTCAATTGACGTTAAAAGTCCTAGAAGAAAAAACGCCGCTGCTACGTTGTCATCGTCAATATCTGATCAATCTCAAAGCCATCAAAGAGATCAAATTATTAGACAACGGTCTTGCCGAGATCATCACCCGTTCAGGCTACATCGTCCCAGTAAGCCGCCGTTTTTTAAAAGAACTCAAAGAGAAATTGGGGTTTTATTAGCCCCAATTTATTGATGAGAGAATCCTATTGCCACGCTAAAGTTAAGCAGAAGCCTCAACCAAACGGCGCATTGCCAAAGACGCTTGCTGCCACTCTGATGAAGACTGTAGCTCACGATAAGTAAAACTCTGCTTTTTCAATAAGGATAATGCTTGTGGTACTTCACTGATCGGTAGATTATCCAGCACCTCAACCGCCGATTCGCGTCGATTACACATCAAAATCATGTCGCATCCCGCCGCTAAAGACTGCTGTGCACGTTGTGTTGGACCGCCCATCACTGCCGCCCCTTCCATACTTAAATCATCAGAAAAGACAATCCCTTGAAAACCGAGCTGTTGACGCAGTACTTGCTTTAACCAATAAGCCGAGCCACTGGCTGGTTGTGGATCATAATGAGGATAAATCACATGGGCAGGCATCATCGCATCCAAAAGACCTTGCTCGATATGAGCACTGAAAATGGCCATATCATCAGCAATCGAGTCACGTTCATCGAGTGGCGTTTCAAGGTGTGAGTCTGCCAGCACCGCACCATGCCCAGGAAAATGCTTCCCTGTGGTAGCCATCCCGACCGCTTTCATGCCACGCAGGTAAGCTCCGCTATAGGTCAGTACACTCTGCACATCATCACCAAAAGCTCGATTACCAATCGCTCGGCAATCAAAACCTTTGTCTAATACTGGGGCGAAGCTGAGATCAATATCATGGGCAATCAGTTCAGCAGCCATTAACCAACCACCACGGTACGCCAACGCTTCACCATCAGCCGATTGTGCGTAGTATTGCGCTGCAGGAATTGGACTAAAACCATCACGAAAACGCTGCACTCGTCCCCCTTCTTGATCAACTCCAATCAATATTGGCCGTTTAGCCGCTTGACGAATAGCGTGATTAAGAGCAATTAACTGTTGGTTATCATGATAGTTACGAGCAAACAGTATGACGCCTCCTACCGTAGGGTGAGCGAGAATTTCACGGTCTTCCGCTGTCAATTCATAACCAGCGACATCAAGCCATAGCGGTCCCATGTTGGCTCCTTATACAATGAGAAAGTTGAGAGTATTATCGACGCCATGCTCGTGTCGTTAGCGTGATACGAGCAATAAAAATGCAAATTAGCATAGCGAGTAAAGTTATTCAGGTAGTTTTTCAATTACAATGTCGTTTATCTTATCAATCACTTGGCAAATCGTATAACGATCGGAGTCGCTTGTGGATAATACTGAACTGTATATTGGCATCATGTCTGGCACCAGTATGGATGGCGTCGACAGTGCGTTAGTCTCCCTTACTGGTAATACCATCAAACTATTAGCACACGATAGTTTACCGATGCCAGAATCTATCAAGCAGCGCTTGTTGAATATTTGCTTAGGCCAGCCCACCAACTTACACGAGATTGGTCAATTGGATCATCAACTGGGTCATCTATACGCACACGCAGTAGAACAATTACTGGCGCGCAGTGGTTATCGCCCAGAGCAAATCACGGCGATTGGTAATCATGGGCAAACCGTCTTTCATCAACCTACGGGAGAAACACCATTTACCATTCAGTTGGGCGATGCGAACATTCTTGCTACCCGTACTGGGATCACCACCGTAGCCGATTTTCGACGTAAAGATATCGCATTGGGTGGTCAAGGAGCTCCGCTGGTCCCGGCTTTTCACCAAACCATTTTTAATGCCACCGATTCAACTCTCGTCGTTCTTAACATTGGTGGCATTGCTAATATCTCAGTACTCACCACTGATAAGCGTGTCATCGGCTACGATACAGGGCCTGGCAATGTGCTAATGGATTATTGGTGCGCGCAGCACACTGGTCGAGCTTATGACGAAAATGGTCAATGGGCTCGACAAGGGAAGGTAGATTTCCCCCTCTTGCAGCGATTAAAACAAGATACTTACTTTTCACAACCTGCGCCCAAAAGTACCGGTAGGGAATGGTTTAATCTCGCTTGGCTTGAAAGCAAATTGGCGGGATTAAGCGTAAACCAGCAAGATGTTCAACGTACATTATGCGAACTCACCGCACAAACCATTAGTGAACAAGTGAATCAGTATGCTCAAGGAGCTACACCACAGTTATTAGTCTGCGGTGGAGGGGCACAAAACCCCTTGTTAATGGAGCGCTTACAAACCAATTTACCCACTTGGTTGGTGGCTCCTACTCAAGCGAAAGGCGTCGATGGTGATTATATGGAAGCCATGGCTTTTGCTTGGTTAGCCCAGCGACGGATCCATGATTTACCGAGCAACTTACCGGAAGTCACCGGCGCTAAACGAAGCACTTCGTTAGGCGTAATTTACTTACCTTAAACAAACGAACATGGCAGAACATCAGCGGTTGTATTCTCGCCAACCGCGCTGCCATTCCATGCGAAACTTATGGGCTTGCTCAGTCCCCTCGCAAACGCCTTCGTAATATTGCCCACTAAGCCCCATCTGATAGGCAAAGTTAGGGTTGCAGTATTCTTGAACACCGTCTAGATAACCACGTTCATAATCAGCATGCTTGGCATTACCTAATTGAGATAGCGTTTGATAAGAGCGTTGTAAATTTCCAGCAATGCCATCGTTATAACCGATTTGATACCAATCTCCTTTCGCGGCGAGTTGATCATCGCTGCTGGCACAACCAAACATTGTTAACAATAGTAAAGCCATTATCCATTTTTTCATAAGTCACCTATCCACCTTCGTTAACCATTGTAACGTTTTATTAAAAACCACTTACCAAGCTTAAATGCCGCTTAATAAATTATACGACCACTGATGACAAAACGCCGTGCTCATCATCAATGGTTCACTTATTCTTCTATCGATTTTACCCCTACACATCCTACACCTAAGCCACTCAACGAAAAGTGAGCTAGGTACAATACAACCTGATAAAGGATACTGACTATGTTGTGGTTTCTCACCTGCGTTGCCGCGCTGATTGGTGGTTATTTTCTCTATGGTTTCGCCGTTGAAAAAATCTTTGGCATCAATGAACAACGTAAAACTCCTGCGTACACCAAAACCGATGGGGTCGATTATGTACCGATGTCGACACCTAAAGTCTACTTAGTTCAGTTACTTAACATTGCTGGTGTAGGACCTATTTTTGGTCCAATCATGGGCGCACTTTACGGTCCAGCAGCGATGCTATGGATTGTTGTCGGCTGTATTTTTGCTGGCGCGGTTCACGATTATTTCTCCGGCATGCTATCGATTCGTAACGGTGGTGCATCGGTACCCGCGATTACCGGACGTTACTTAGGCAATGGCGCCAAACATTTTATGAACATTTTTGCCATTGTACTGCTACTGCTGGTCGGTGTCGTCTTCGTGTCAGCGCCTGCTGGGATGATAACCAACCTTATCAACTCACAAACCCATTTCACCGTCACCATGACCAGCATGGTGGTGATCATTTTTGCTTACTACATTATCGCCACCATTGTCCCGGTGGATAAAATCATTGGCCGTTTTTACCCACTGTTTGGCGCGCTGCTGATTTTTATGTCGGTCGGTCTCATGAGCGCTATCGCTTGGTCGAGCGATCATCAAGTTCTTGGTGGCTTTGAGATGCGAGATATGTTCAGTAATCTCAACCCTAATGATATGCCACTGTGGCCAGCACTGTTTATCACCATCGCTTGCGGTGCTATCTCTGGTTTTCATGCTACGCAATCGCCGCTCATGGCACGCTGTATGGAAAATGAAAAAAATGGCCGCTTCGTGTTCTTTGGCGCGATGATCGGTGAAGGGATCATTGCTCTAATTTGGTGTACGATTGCCCTGTCTTTCTTCGGTTCACTCGATTCACTTTCAGCGGCGGTAGCAAATGGTGGACCAGGTAATGTCGTTTATAGCGCTTCCTTTGGTTTACTTGGCGTATTTGGCGGGATATTGGCTTTTCTCGGTGTGGTAATTTTACCGATTACCTCTGGTGATACGGCTTTTCGTTCCAGCCGTTTGATTCTTGCCGAATATTTTAATATGGAGCAAAAAACGCTGCGCAATCGACTCATGATGGCACTACCATTATTTGTTCTGGGTGGGATTTTAACCCAAGTCGACTTTGCTATCATTTGGCGCTACTTTGGATTTGCTAACCAAGTTACGGCAGTGATGATGTTGTGGACAGCATCCGCTTATCTACTGCGTCACAATAAGTTGCATTGGATCACAACCGTCCCAGCGCTGTTTATGACCACGGTTTGTGTGACCTTTATCCTTAATAATAGTGCACTGGGCTTTGGCTTAGCCATGACACTCTCGACCATTATTGGAATAAGCACATCATTAATCGCGATGATCTATGTCATGCGTATTTCCAAAGGCAAAGGCGAGATCGATTTGGCTGAACAACAAGAAATTGAGAAAAACTCAGTCGAAACCGCTTAGTGAAATACGTCATCGTTAAGCAACTCGTATTAAGACCGGCGTAAAAAAGGGGCTAAATACATTAGCCCCTTTTTAATTTTTAACGGTAAAACTCCGCTCAACCGTTGATCAATTGATTTGCTTAATTTGTAGCTCTTTAGGTACCTCAAAGAACATATTTTCTTCTCGGCCTAATACCTCTTCAACGTCCGTAGCCCCAAAATCTTTAATTTGCTGCAAAATTTGATTAACCAGCGCTTCAGGAGCAGAAGCACCAGCGGTTACCCCGATCATAGTGACACCATTGAACCAATCTGGTGAGATATCTTCGATACAATCAATCAAATAACTAGGCGTACCTAATTTTTCTGCCAGTTCTTTCAACCGCGTTGAGTTGGACGAATTTTTCGATCCGACAACAACCATCACATCCACTTGCTCGGCCAAAATACGCACCGCGTCTTGGCGATTTTGTGTCGCGTAGCAGATATCATCTTTACGCGGCCCTTGGATCTCAGGAAAAACCTCACGCAGCTTTTCAATCACATCAGCCGTTTCATCTACTGATAGCGTGGTTTGACTGACATAGTGCAAATGAGTTGGATCTTTTACTTGAGCTTTTAAAGCATCGACATCTTCCGGCTTTTCCACCAAATACATCTTGCCTTTTTGACTGGCGTATTGCCCCATGGTGCCTTCCACTTCAGGATGCCCCGCATGACCAATCAAAACTACTTCCATATGGCGACGACTCGCACGCGCCACTTCCATATGGACTTTAGTAACCAAAGGACAAGTGGCATCAAACACGGTCAAAGCTCGAGCTTTGGCTTCTTGACGAACCGCTTGAGACACGCCATGAGCAGAGAAAATGACGATACTATCGTCAGGAACCTCACTGAGCTCTTCAACAAAAACAGCGCCACGCTGTTTTAGCCCTTCAACCACAAAACGGTTATGAACCACTTCATGGCGTACATAGATCGGCGGCTGATACAGCTCTAATGCACGTTCAACAATGCTGATCGCACGATCAACACCAGCGCAAAAACCGCGCGGATTGGCTAACAATATTTTCATGTTATGGCTCATGGATTCAAATCGGACTATTGTAAAATAAATTAATCAACGGAGACAATTTCCACATCGAAAATAACTTCTTGACCAGCGAGGGGGTGATTAAAATCAACGGTCACAGAATCTCCGGCTATTGCAGTAATAATCCCCGGAATTTCCATCCCATCAGGACCACTAAATGCCATAATGGTCCCGACATCAACGTCATTCTCACCGACAAATTTACCACGATCCATGTAGTGAATATGATCAGGGTTCGGTAATCCAAAAGCATCTTCAGCGGCCAGTTCTATCACTTTTTTCTCTCCCGCTTGCATACCATACAAGTGATACTCAAAATTATCACTGAGGCTACCATCACCCATGATCAATTTGGCGGGTTTGCCAATATTATGGGTACTATCCGCTACCGATCCATCCTTGAGTTTAATAGTAAAATGTAACGTCACAGCAGAATTATCAACAATGATACTCACGTTATTAGGCTTCCTTAAAATGGTCAATCGCTTCTCATCGAGCGACTTATTATGATCAGTAACAGAAATGATGCACAGGGCACTCATTATTCGATATCTCGCGCTGAGTGATAAACACGTTAGCGTTGTTGCAATACTCCCGACACGTTCTAACAAAAAGCGCCGACCGAATCAACGGACGACGCTTAAGGTTATTCAATCAGACGAGACTTCAAACTGTTATTTTTTATTGCGAAAGCCATCTAAAATAACCATCGCAGCTCCAATACAGATCGCGCTATCCGCTAAATTAAAAGCTGGCCAGTGGTAAGTTTTCCAATAAAAATCCAGATAATCAACCACAAACCCGTGCACAACACGGTCAAAAACATTACCAACCGCACCACCAATGATCAAGGCATAAGCAATGTTATTCCATTTCTCTGTGGCAGGTAAGCGGCGCATCCAATACACCAATAACGCCGTGACAGCAAAGGCAATGCCGGTAAACAACCAACGTTGCCATCCCGCCTGCTCACTGAGAAAACTGAATGCTGCGCCGTAGTTATGAACATACAATAAATTAAAAAATGGCAGTACTTCTATCCGATTATGCCATCCATAACCCATGTTGTTCATCACTACTGACTTGATGCCGATGTCAGCGAGGAAAATCAGTAGCGCTAGCCATAGCCAACGCACACCGGATTGTTTTAACGTTAATGCCTGTTGAGTCATAAATAACCTTGGTAATTAAAGAAACCAATACGATTACGCGAACTGACGTTGTTCACCATCGCCGTCAATGTTAGACACGCAACGACCACAAATGGTTTCATGGCCAGCAATCGTACCCACATCATCGGTATGATGCCAACAGCGCTCGCACTTCTCGGCGTCTACTTTACTGACCTCAACCCATAAACCATTAATCTCGGTCGCTTGAGCGGCGGTGCTTTTTTCACTTAACGGTTTGACGGCAGCTTTAGACGTTAATAGAACAAAACGCAACTCGTTATCCAGCAGCTTTAACTTCGCGGCTAATGAATCATCAACAAACAACGTCACCTGAGCTTGTAACGATCCACCAATCACTTTTTCATTTCGAGCATTTTCGAGTAGCTTATTCACCGCTCCACGAACGTGTTGGATATCGGTCCAAAATGCATTATTAAACGTTTCGTTTTCGTCTAAACCAAGCAAACCTTGGTACCATTCGCTGGTAAAGACGAATTGACCACGAGCTTGACCATCAGCCTGTTTCGTTGGCATAGCATGCCAAATCTCATCGGCGGTGAAGGACATGATCGGTGCCATCCAACGTACTAACGCTTCCACGATATAATACAAGGCCGTTTGGCAGCTACGCTGCGCATGGCTACCGCGTTTTGCTGTGTATTGGCGATCTTTGATCACATCTAAATAGAATGAACCCATTTCAATTGAACAGAAATGCATTAAACGCTGTACGACCGCATGGGTGTTGTATTCATCATACGCTTTGATGATCTCTTGCTGCGCAGCCAATGCACGACCGACAGCCCAACGATCCAATGCCACCATTTCCTCAACAGGGATCATATCCGTCGCAGGATTAAAGCCATTAAGGTTAGCGAGGAAGAAACGAGCCGTATTGCGGATTCGGCGATAAGCATCGGCGCTGCGTTTTAAGATTTCATCAGACACCGCCACTTCACCAGTATAATCGGTCGAAGCCACCCACAGACGTAAGATATCCGCACCTAATTTATTGGTGACATCTTTCGGTGCAACCACGTTACCAATCGATTTAGACATTTTACGTCCTTGACCATCAACCACAAATCCATGGGTTAACACCTCTTTATAAGGTGCTTTACCTTTCATTGCGACCGATGAGATCAATGACGATTGGAACCAACCGCGATGCTGATCCGAACCTTCAAGGTACATGTCAGCTTGCGCTCCGTTAAACTCAGGACGAGTATCAACAACCGCGTAGTGGGTTACGCCTGAATCGAACCAAACATCTAATGTATCAAGGACTTTTTCATACTGATCGGCGTCAGCACCTAATAGCTCAGCAGCATCGACATCCCACCACGCTTGAATGCCTTTTTGCTCGACCAACTGCGCGACTTTTTCAATTAACTCAAGTGAGTTAGGATGCAATTCTGCCGTCTCTTTATGCACAAATAGAGCAATCGGCACGCCCCAAGTGCGTTGACGAGAAATACACCATTCAGGACGGCCTTCAATCATACCTTCGATACGACTTTGGCCCCAATCTGGCATCCATTTTACGCCTTTGATTTCACTTAAGGCTTGTTCACGCAGCCCCGCTTGGTCCATAGAGATAAACCATTGAGGCGTCGCACGGAAAATGATCGGCGTTTTATGACGCCAGCAATGTGGATAGCTGTGCTCATAAGCATGGTGGTGCAACAACGCACCTTTTTCTTTCAATACTTCAACCACCGCATCGTTGGCTTTAAAGACATGTTGTCCTGCAAACAATTCGGTATCTGACAAGTAAACCCCGTTTGAGCCGACCGGATTAGCCACTTCAAGTCCGTATTTTTGACCAACGGCAAAGTCTTCTTGACCGTGTCCTGGCGCAGTATGCACCACGCCCGTCCCTGATTCGGTCGTCACATGATCGCCCAAAATAGCGGGAACTGTAAAATCATAGAATGGATGGTTAAACTGAGTCAGCTCAAGCTCTGCGCCGCTAGCAAAGCCTAGATTATGGAAATGCTCAATACCAGCGCGATCCATGACTTGCTTTGCCAATTCAGAGGCAACAATGATTCGCTCTGGTTGTTCACCTTCAACTTGGATAAGAACATATTCTAAATCGTTACGTAAACAAACCGCGCGGTTAGCAGGCAGTGTCCATGGCGTGGTCGTCCAAATCACAATCGAAACGGGACCATGACCTTGATGGCCCTCTGATAAGCCAAATTTTGCTAGTAAGCTGGCTTCATCAGTGGCACGAAAACGGACATCAATCGACGGTGATACTTTGTTCTTATACTCAACTTCTGCTTCAGCCAGCGCCGAGCCACAATCGGTACACCAATGAACTGGTTTAAAGCCCTTAAGAAGATGACCATTATCAGCAATTTTACCTAACGCGCGAATAATATTAGCTTCAGTAGTAAAATCCATCGTACGATAAGGTTTATCCCACTCACCAAGAATACCTAATCGTTTAAAACTCTCTTTTTGTCCTTCAACCTGACCAGCAGCATAATCACGACATTTCTCACGAAACTCAGCTGCCGTCACTTTTTGACCCGGTTTACCGACTTTTTTCTCGACCATTAATTCAATCGGTAAACCATGGCAGTCCCAACCGGGGATGTAAGGCGCATCAAAGCCTGATAAGGTTTTGGATTTAATAATAATGTCTTTAAGAATCTTATTGAGTGCGTGACCAATATGAATGTCACCATTGGCATAAGGAGGGCCATCGTGCAGGACGAAAGATTTTTTGCCTTGTTTCGCTTGACGGATTGCTCCGTACAAATCTTCTTTGTACCAACGTTCTAGCATTTCTGGCTCACGTTTAGCCAGATCGCCACGCATTGGAAACCCTGTTTCAGGTAAGTTCAGGGTATCTTTATATTCACTCATCGATTCTTAATTCCGTTGTATTGGGCGACGTTAGACATTATGCGTATCGGTGGAATCAACCGATTCACTGTAAAGCTGCTGCAGCCACACCCTTGCTGCTTCAGCATCCAATTCAATTTGTTGTTTCAGTGCATCAAAAGATGCAAATTTTTGCTCATCACGCAGCTTATGCAACAAAGCCACTTCAAGTTGCTTGCCGTATAAATTACCTTGGAAGTCAAAAAGATGAACTTCCAGTTGTTGTCGTACACCATTGACCGTCGGACGTTGGCCAATATTCGCAACACCTCCCAAAGGCAATGTTGAAAGCCCATAAACTTTCACAACATAAACACCAGAAACGGGTGATACACATCGTTTAAGAGGAATATTTGCCGTTGGAAAACCAATCGTTCGCCCCAGTTTACGACCGTGAGAAACGCGACCACTAATACTGTAGGCTCTTCCCAACATACTGTCAGCCATTGCTAATTGATCGTTGGCCAAAGCTTCTCTGATTAAAGTGCTACTGACTCGTGATTGCTGAACACAAAAACTTTGTGTGCTGACTACCTCAAAACCGTATTGCTCACCAGCTTGACGAAGCATCGCGAAATCACCTTTTCGGCCTTGGCCAAAACAGAAATCATCACCAACAACCAGAAACTTAACACCCAATTGCCTCACCAACAAGTCACGGATAAATGCCTGCGCGTCTAAATTGGCAAAATGGTGGTTAAAGTTAACACACAGTAGGCGATCAATCCCTAATTTCCCCAACTGAACAAACTTATCTCTTAAACGAGTAAGCCTTGCAGGAGCTTTCGCTTTTAAAAACAGCTCCATTGGCTGCGGTTCAAAAGTCATCACCACTGAAGGCAAATTCAGTTGTTGAGCTCTTTGAGAAACTTGGCTTAATACTTGCTGATGACCAAGATGCACGCCATCAAAATTACCGATGGTTAGTACACAACCACGATGATGAGGCTTAATATTGTGAATTCCGCGGATCAATTCCATTGGGATAAACTTAAAACCTATTATTCTTAATGGTACCGACAACCGATCGCAAGCAAGACTGGGCACGTTAATCTTTACCATTATCAACGGCAAGAAGCACACACCACCAGTACTACAAGATCTGACAATCAGCAGGACATCGCTAATATGGATGTAAAACCGACGGATTATACCTTAATTGTCATTAATCTGTCGCCGCTTTTAAATCTTTTAAACGTATCCCCAACAATAAGGCGGTCAACGAATAAGCGATAGCACCAAACACAATCAACCCACATAACGTCAAAGCTCGCTCAGTTAAACTCCACTTGAGCCAATCAGCCATGGAATCCAACTGCCAAGAGATAGCCATAACCATCACAGCACCCGCTACGACTAAACGAGCAATAAATCCTAGCGTTTGACCAGTCACTTTGTACACCCCTTGTTGATGTAGTCCGCGATAAAGTAAAGCCATATTGATCAAGGCTGATAAGGCTGTTGCCGCGGCTAAACCGACATAGCCAAAAGGCCAAGCAAAAATCGCGTTAAACACAATATTACTCAGCATGGCAATAATGCCATAGCGAACAGGCGTTTTTATGTCTTGTCGTGAGTAATAGCCAGGCGCTAATACCTTGATTAACATAAAATTTAATAAACCAGATGCATAAGCAAACAAAGAGAGTGAAGCCTGATGAACGTCGTGAGCAGAAAACTCACCACGCATAAAAAGTACCATCAACATCGGTTTAGCTAGCACCATTAATCCAAGCATCGCTGGAATACCCAGCAGAATCACCATTCGAACTCCCCAATCCATGGTCTGCGCAAAACCAGCTTGATGAGCATCGACATGTTTACGAGATAAAGCAGGTAAAATAACGGTTGCAATAGCGATTCCAAATAAACCCAGTGGAAACTCAAGTAAACGGTCAGAATAATAGAGCCAACTGATCGATCCTGTTTGTAAAAAACTGGCAATAAAAGAGTCAAATAGCAGGTTAATTTGGCTAACAGATACCCCAAAAAGTGCCGGAATCATCAATGTGCGAATTTTAACCACACCCGGATCTTTCCAAGCCCATTTTGGCCTAACTAACATACCAGCTTGGATCAAAAATGGCAGTTGGAATAGAAACTGGACTAAACCACCTAAAAATACCCCTATTGCCAAACCGATTTCAGGTTTAGCGAGATTAGGCGAAATATACCAAGCAGACAAAATCATCATTACGTTAAGAAATACCGGAGTAAAAGAGGAGACGGCAAATTTTCCTAACGTATTAAGTACAGCACCAGAAAGCGCAACAAAAGTAATAAACCATAAATAGGGGAAAGTAATTTTGAGCAATAAGCTGGCCAATTCAAACTTTTCAGCAGCCGGACCTCCGGATAACCAATCCAAAAACCAACCAGCGCCGAATAGCGCCGTAACGGCACCAGAAAACAGCACACCGATTAAAGTCACGATAGTGACTAGTAAGCCAAGTGTCCCTGAGACTTTAGCGATCAACTCTCGCGTTTTCTGCTTATCACCCGCGGCATGATATTCCGTTAATACCGGAACAAAAGCTTGCGAGAAAGCCCCTTCAGCAAATAGACGACGTAAAAAGTTGGGAATACGATTGGCAAAGAAAAACACATCCGCACTCGCTCCCGCTCCCATTAAATTGGCCACGACAACATCCCGAACCAACCCCAAGACGCGAGAAATAAAGGTCATGGTACTGACGACAATACCAGACTTGAGTAAACGTTTACTCACAGTAACCTCGAAAAGAAAAAACAAAAATATAAATATCAACAATGATTCGGGGGCCAAAACCACCCTTATCGCCAATTTAGCTGATCGATAACGTCCTTCAAGCTAGGGTCACCACCTGCCGGAAGATAATATCGCCTAATCTTGGATAAGAATGTCAGAATGAGATCAGATAAGTATTAGCATTGCCCAAAAAATACTGTTAGAATCCACGCCATCTTAACCGTGAAAACCTTGTGATACCAAACTTGTTTGGTTTAGACGGGTTTTTGCACAAATCATTTGACATTCAAGTGCAAATAAGGGATATTTCCGGCCCTTAAATTGTCACCGAACTAAAGTTTTTGGGAGTTAGACCCTTGGCAAATAACAAATCTGCTAAGAAGCGCGCTATCCAATCTGAAAAACGTCGTCAGCACAATGCTAGCCGTCGTTCAATGATGCGCACTTATATGAAGAAAACAGTTGCTGCAATTGCTGCTGGCGACAAAGAAGCTGCAACTGCTGCGTTTGCTGTAGTTACACCAATCCTTGACCGCATGGCGACTAAAGGCCTTATTCACAAGAATAAAGCAGCTCGTCATAAGTCTCGTTTCTCTGCTGCGATCAAAGCTCTGTAATAGAACTTGATATCCATCAGTGATAAAAAAACCGGCTAAAGCCGGTTTTTTATTTATCTGAGAACTTTGATTTTCCGATTTGTCTACTATGATAAACTTTCATTTGCCATAGCACATCGTTTCCTATTTCCATTCAATCAAAGTCCGATGACATCCTATCAATTAGCGCAATATAAACCATGTAAAAGCTCAATCATCGCCTTCACCTCATTGCTGCTCAAGGTATAAAATACCGTTTGCGCCTCTTTGCGCGTCTCGACTAAACCATCCCGCCTTAGCCAAGCCAAGTGTTGTGACAATGCAGACTGGCTCAACTCTAACTTGCTACATAACTCACCAACGGAAAGTTCTTGATTGTGTAACAAGCAAAGAATTTGCAGCCGCCTCTCATTGGCCATGGCTTTTAATAACACCACTGCTTGAGCGGAATTTTGTTCCATTTGTGCTAGGTTCATGTGTAAGCCCTTTTAAAAACAAAAACTTAAACAAACCAACCTTAACGTGCAACACGCCACAGTAAAAGTGAAGCTATTTAGCCTACGCTCAACAACTTATTATTTTGACGATGAGTTATAACTTTTAAAAGGCAAATCAACACTGCAGTTTGTTTAAATATATCGGCGCATCCAAGATCAGAGCGAACCTTCTATGGATTGACCAATTCGACAGATAGTAATCTATTTGTTAACAATAATATACACCAAAGCAAACGGAAAAAGCACAACGCAGTGAATTGAGACAGGCGTTCCATTAAGGCGAGATCATTCAAAAAAATGACTAAAATCAGTATCACAGACATTTTTCACTGCCGGATGCTGGATCATTCTTTCCGCAAAAATAACATAATATTCTTCTTTAATTTCGTCTAAACGGCTGAGTAAATGTAACGACCCCTCTTGTTCCATTTCTGAACGTAATAATAAAGGAGCCATAAAAATCACATCCGGATGATATAAAGCAAACGCCTTCATTAAAGCCGCATCATCAAACTCTCCCAGAATATTTGGCTGCATACCTTGGCGATCAAACCACTGTCTAACTTTACGGCCCATCGCCGTACGCCCTCCAGGAAGCAGAAGTTTACGCTGGGTGAGTACTGCAGGATATTGCCCACACTCTACCGCACCACTAGAGAAAAATCCCATATGGCTTTCGCCCAATTTTTTACTGAATAATCCCGGACTTTGGCTTGAATCCACCGGACAATCCGAGAGAATCATGTCCAATTTATGTTGAGATAATTGTTCAAGCAATAACTCGTGGGTAGATTCAAAGCAACGTAAATGAATCCGATTATCTTCCGGTACGGTGCTCATCAAAATTTTACTGACTAAACGTTTAGAAAGCGCATCGGCAACCCCAACATCGAAGAGCACATTCGAGCGCTGACTATAATTAACAATATCGAGCATCTCGTAACTCAATCCAAACATCCGGTCAGCGTATTTAAACACCAACTGCCCGAGCTCGGTTGGCTCGATACTGCGACCATTACGTTTTGTTAACTTCCCAGCTAACCTATCCTCTAGTGCTTTAATTTGCCCAGTAACGGTTTGAGGAGTAAGAAAAAGGGCATCAGCGGCTTTAGTCACCGAGCCTTGCTTACAGACCATCCAGAAATAGTAGAGGTGATTATAATTAAGATGTGACATGGCGTACTCAATCAATACACAGTTCGTCTTTTATAACAAACTCAGAGCTTACCGACAAACACTTCGGTTTAACCGAAACATTTACTAAAACATTCCTTGTTTTAGCGAATCAAAAAAAGCAAACCGTCATCATTCAGACATAAAAAACATTATTTTATCGATGAAAACACATCCAGATACAAATTCAAAACATCAATAATATTATAGAGTTAATAAGCAAACAGGACGTTAACACCCATCATTTTAATCAAGCACTGACTTACCGCCCCCTCTGTAATATTACTGAAATATTTGTCATCTAACATCGCGGGCAGATTCAACAACAGACCTCAAATATTTATCAGGTCAATGGAGAACCCCATGATAAACCAAGCGACATCCACAGCGGTGCCAAGCTTAGCAATGACACGTTGGCTACGCTGGATTAACTTGGCACTGATGCTCTACTTATTGCTACTGGCCGTAGCAATGGTCGGCAGCGGATTTAAGTGGTCAACAGGAGAACATGCCAAAGCGCTCTTTGCCTTTGCCGCTCACCCTATCGCCGGTTTGATGATCGGCTTAGTTGCGACGGCCTTAATTCAATCGTCCAGTACCGTTACCTCAATTATTGTTGGTTTAGTCGCAGGAGGTTTACCTGTTGAAATTGCGATTCCAATGGTTATGGGGGCCAACATTGGCACAACGGTCACCAATACACTGGTTAGCCTAGGTCATGTTCACTGTAAGCATGAGTTTAAACGAGCATTTGCTAGCGCAACCATCCATGATTTCTTTAATTTGCTCGCCGTACTCATTTTCTTACCTTTAGAGATGATGTTTGGGATTTTTGAAAAAATCTCTTATTGGTTAGTTTCCCCTCTTATGTCCACAGGTGATATGAGCGTTAAAGGTCTTGATTTTATTGGCCCTGTAACTAAACCTATCATTACTGGACTGCAAGATCAGCTTAGTGTTTTTGGTCATGTCTGGGGTGGGGTTAGCATGATCGTACTTGGGATCAGTATTATTTTTGTCGCGATACTGATGATGGGCAAATTAATGAAGAAACTGATGGTCGGTCCCGCTCGCGATATATTGAAAAGCGCAATAGGTAAAGGCCCTTTACATGGTATCGCTTCAGGTACAGTGGTTACGGTTTTAGTCCAATCGTCCACCACCACCACTACCTTGATCGTGCCTTTGGTTGGATCAGGAGTGTTAAAAGTTCGTGATGTTTATCCTTTCACCCTTGGGGCGAACATTGGAACCTGTATTACCGCTCTTCTAGCAGCGACCGCCGTCTCTGGTGAATTTGCTGTCTTTGCACTGCAAATTGCTCTGGTGCATTTGGTGTTTAATATCAGTGCAACGCTGTTGATTTTTGGGATTCCATTTTTACGTGAACTCCCCCTTAAAGGCGCTGACTGGATTTCGGACCGCGCGGTAAAAAATAAGGCTTCAGTGGCACTCTATTTATTTACGGTCTTCGTTCTTCTTCCGGGCTCAGTGTTGACGCTGACAACCTGATTCATAACACTTATCAACTGAACCCAAATAACAACGCCGCCAAAGCATAGTGCTTGGCGGCGTTATTATTACTAGTCGACTCATGCTCCAATCAACACTTCACCGAGATTGATAACGCTTATCTATCGTCATCGTCTTTCTTTGCGTTGGATCTTATCTCACACTACGCATAAAGATAAACGTCATGATTAGACGGAAAAAGGATATTGAATCGGCTCATGATGCTGATAATCCGTCACCGAGAAATCATCAAGGGTTACCCATGTTTCTAAATCTTCCAGTGAACGAATCTCTGGATTAATGTGAAACTGTGCCGCAGGCAGTGGTTGCCGCTTTAATTGAACATCACGCATTAATTCCAGTTGGTCTTCATAAATGTGTGCGTTGACAATTTTATGGTAAGCCGAGCCCGGTTTTTTACCGGTAATTTGTGCCATAATTGCCAAAAAAACATACACTTGAACCATGTTAAAATTCAGCCCAAGCGGGACATCACACGATCGTTGAGTGCTGTTTAGATAGAGCGTATCGCCCAACAAAGAAAAGTGATGACTATACATACACGGCCGTAAACAGCCCATATGAAACTCACCCGGATTGTAAAAATTGAGAATTTCTCCTCTATCGTCAATACCGCGCGTTAAGTCATCAACAATTTTTTTCAGTTGATCAATATGGCCACCATCAGGCTTAGCCCATGCTCGTCCTTGAACGCCATAAACTCGTCCCATATCATCCTCACCTTTACGATAAGGATTAGTCAGCCAAGCCGCGTTCATATTCGCATTCGCATCCCATGTTTTGGTGCCTAGCTGACGAAAATCTGCGGCACTGTCATAGCCACGAATATAGCCCAGCAATTCAGCAACCGCTGATTTCCAAAAACTCTTTCGTGTCGTGACTAAGGGAAACTGATTATTTGCCACATCATAAGTGAGATCGGCATTAATCACGGTCAAACAGCGCTTACCGGTTCGTTCGTTCTCAACCCAGATGCCTTGGTCAACAATTCTCTGGCAAAGGTCTAAATACTGTTTCACTTTACAACCTTACTTTTTTGCGGACTATCTTGATACATTTGGCGTTGATACGCCCATACCATTAATATTATTCCGAAGATAATCATCGGCGTAGATAGAATTTGTCCCATGGAGATCACATCACCAAACAAACCGAGTTGCACATCCGGTTCGCGAACAAACTCGACAAGGAAACGGAATGTACCATATCCGATCAAAAATAGCCCAGAAACGGCGCCTAGAGGACGCGGCTTTTTGATAAACCAATTTAAAATAAAAAACAGTACGATCCCTTCTAGTACCAATTCATAAAGTTGTGATGGATGGCGCGGTAATGGCCCACCATTCGGGAAAACAAACGCCCAAGGAACATCGGTCACTCGTCCCCACAGTTCAGAGTTCATGAAGTTACCGAGCCTACCCATGCCTAAACCGAACGGCACTAAAGGAGCGACAAAATCAGCAACGCCAAAAAAAGTACGTTGCTGACGACGAGCGTACCAGTACATCGCCGTTATCACGCCCAGTAAACCACCGTGAAAAGACATTCCACCAGTCCATACTTTAAACAGATACAAGGGATCGGCTAAGAAAAGCTCAAAGTTATAAAAAAGAACATAGCCAACCCGTCCACCAATCACAACGCCTAAAAAGCCAGCAAAAAGCAAATCTGAAACCTGTTCTCGTGTCCATCCACTGCCGGGCTTATCAGCTCGGCGATTAGCTAACCACATAGCAAATAGGAAGCCAAATAAGTACATCATTCCGTACCAACGCACAGAAAGCGGGCCGATAGAAAATAACACCGGGTCAATATTAGGAAAAGTAAGATAGCCTTGAGACATAAAATAGCGTTCTCTGTCTTAGATAAAAAGTTATTGCAACAACATTGTTATTGCTACGAACATCAGGAAAAAAGCAAAAAAACGTTTTAGCGTTACCGTCGGCAATCGTGACGCTAATTTAGCGCCGATCCGAGTAGTCAAGATTGAGGTGGAAGCAATGGCTAATAATGCAGGAAGATACACATAACCTAGGCTATATTCCGGTAGATTTTCTACTCGATAACCATGCAAAATAAAGCCTAACATACCAGAAATGGCAATCACTAAACCACACACGGCCGATGAACCAACTGCTTTACGCATCTCAACACCATGGTGATTTAAAAAAGGAACCGTTAATGAGCCACCGCCAATTCCCGCTAACGTAGAAATAATTCCGATCCCATTTCCTGATAATAACGTCACTATCGCTCCCGGCATCGGCCTTGTTGAACGAGCTTGCATGGAAGAACGTACCATCTGCAGTGCAAGAGCCAAAACGATAACCCCAAATACTTTAGGTAAATAATCACTAGGGATCCACTCGGCAACCACAGAGCCTAAAAAACCGCCAGTAAGCACGCCCGGCAGCAGCCATTTAACAACAAATAAATCGATATTACCCAATTTAAGATGATTCAACGCAGAGGAAATAGAGGTGATGATGATCGTCGCTAAAGAGGTCGCCAGAGCAATATGCATAACGATCTCTGGATGAATGCCCATTTGCGGTAACAAAAACAGCAGGGCAGGAACCACTAATAGCCCACCACCAATGCCTAATAAACCGGCCAATAATCCAACGACAGAACCTAATATAATTAGCAGAAGAATGAACTCAATACCCACAGTGGCGTCCTATTTGTTTATTTTTTACCTGCCCGCACAAATCCAGCGAAGCCTTTCGTTTCAAAATGGGTAAGCATCATATTATAAATGTCATGACCATACGATTGCATCAAGGCTTTATCAGCCAATAACTGTAATTCACGCCTTGCCGAATGACGAACCAAATATTTTACTTTGGCTACGTTTGACGCATTCATACTCAAAGTGGAATAGCCTAAGCCGATGAGTAATAAAGCACCAAAAGGGTCACCAGCCAGCTCACCACAGACACATACTGGCAACGAATACTGCTGACAGGTTTGCGAAATTTGTTTCAATGCCATAATCACTGCAGGGTGCATCGAATCATAGACATCCGAAACATGGGTATTGTTCCGATCAACCGCCAAAAGATACTGCGTTAAATCGTTAGTTCCCACTGAAATAAAATCGACTTTTTTGGCAATCAATGGCAATAGATAGAGCATGGAAGGCACTTCAAGCATAATACCGATTTTAGGCCTGACGATGCTGGCATCAACTTTGATCGATTCTTGATAGGCTTGATCGATAAATCGCCGAGCATCATCAAGCTCTTTTACCCCAGAAATCATCGGCAACAAAATACGCAAATTATCATGGCCACTACTGGCTCGCAGCATGGCTCGTAATTGAATTAAGAAAATGTCTGGATGATCCAGCGTAAAACGAATGCCACGCCAACCTAAAAAGGGATTATCTTCATCAATGGGTAAATAAGGGAGCGGTTTATCACCACCGATATCTAAGGTACGCATCACGACAGGCTGATCAGGATAACCTTCAAGGACCGCTCGATATTGCTGAATTTGCTCTTCTTCAGAGGGTAAACGTTGTTGAAGTAAAAAAGAAATCTCGGTGCGATAAAGTCCTATGCCATCAATGCCTTGATTAATAGCGATATTCGTATCTGCGCTTAATCCAGCGTTTAACAGTAACTCTATCTGCACACCATCTTCGGTTAATGCGGGCTCTAAAATTGCCTCATTGACCATTTGTGCCAATTGTCGCTCTTCGTAGGCCAACGCACGATATTCAGCAAGAATAGGCTTACTAGGGGAAATGTATAATTTACCACTGTAGCCATCAACAATGCCTTTTTTGCCATTCACTTGCTTTAAGTTCAGTGACACGCCCATCACCGCTGGAATACCCAACGCGCGAGATAAAATGGCGGCATGTGAATTGGCCGCGCCCTCAAGAGAGACCACAGCTAATAACTTATCTTTCGGTAAACCAGCCAATATCGATGCGGTTAGCTCTCGCACCACTAAGATAATCGGTTTGTCTAATTGTTGCTGTTCATGCTCCGTGTTGTAGAGAAAATAGAGCAGCCGCTGACCAAGCTCACGTATGTCTTGTGAACGCTCCCGCAAATAAGCATCGGACATACGAGCAAAACGGTTAGAATAGCTTTCGACAACTTGGCGTACCGCCCAGTCAGCGCGATCGCCTTTCAGAACTTGCGCCTTCAGATCATTGCGCAACATAGGATCATTGAGTAAATGGGTAAATAAGTCAAAAATCGCCAATGCTTCTTTATTGATATCGTTATCAAGCTTTTTGCGTAACTTACGAAAATCGTTCAGAGCATTTTCAATTGCCCGGGTTAACCAAGCTTGTTCTCTTTCTTTATCTAAGGTCGAAGCGGGAGAAACGTCCGTCAATTGTGGTTGAGAGTCATCCCACCACAACTCGCCAATCGCAACCCCAGTTGAGGCGGCAATGCCACTGACAGACTGTTGCTTTTTAGATAACAGCCAATGTCCTTGCGTTTGGGAATGAGCAATGATCACCGCTAACTGAGCCGCCAGCGTCACCAAGAAAGAGACTTCCATCTCGCTGAATAAGCGAGGCGATTTTTGCTGTACCACCAAAACCCCCAACACTTGTTTGCGGTAAATGATGGGGGTACCAAGAAAAGAGTGATAAACCTCCTCTCCCAGTTGTTTAAAATATTTAAAATTAGGATGTTGTGAGGCTTTAGCAAGGTTAATCGGCTCAGCAGTACGTTTAACTAAGCCCACTAAGCCTTCATCAAAACCAATATGAATTTTATCGCCTTTGAAAGTTAACCCTTGTGTCGCCATTAACTCAAGGCGAGACATCTCTTCATTCGCTAAGTAGACCGTGCAACATTCCGTGTTCATCGCTGTACACGTCTGTTTTACAAAAATATCCAATGCTTGATAAACATCTTCCACTTTTGATACTTGTTCAACAATATCCCTTAGCTGAGAGAGCATCTTATCCCCTACGGTTTTTGCGCTTACCTTTTATTTTACGTTCTTTAAATGGCATGGCTAAAGAGACAAACTCTTTCATTGCTCGCCGATATACATCACGCTTAAAAGACACAACTTGCCTAACTGGATACCAGTAGCTTACCCAGCGCCAACCATCAAATTCAGGGGTGCTACCACGTTGCATGTTGATTTTTGATTCATCACATTCAAGACGCAGTAAGAACCATTTCTGTTTTTGTCCAATACAGACCGGTTGAGAATCCCATCGCACTAAGCGCTTTGGTAGTTTGTACCTTAACCAATGACGACTAGTGGCAATGACTTTAACATCTTTCTTTGTTAACCCAACCTCTTCGTAAAGCTCCCTAAACATCGCTTGTTCGGGAGATTCACCCTCATCAATCCCCCCTTGAGGAAACTGCCATGAGTGTTGTCCATATCGTTTCGCCCAGAATACCTGACCATGGTTGTTACAAATCACAATACCTACATTGAGTCGGTAACCATCGCCATCGATCACTGGCAAACCTCTCATAAAATCTTAATGATGTTGATTTTTCCACATATCCCCAGCAGGAGCAAACGAACTCGTGTGATTCAGGCGAGATTTATTAACGATCGAGAAGAAACTGCATAACTTTCACTCATCGCTATAGTTATCAACAAAAGAATGAGAGACAGAGCACATTTATTCACGTTTTCTGTGAATAACCATGTGAAGAAGCCGAAGGAGTAGACTAAAAATTCTATATTTAATCTTATCATTGGTTAGATATCATGACTAAAAATAAAAATAATCAATAAAAAACAATTAGATATAACTTAAAACAAAAACAACATCTACCAAGTTGTTAAAAAGATCAAAAGTATAACTGTATCGTTCAAAGATCCATCAAATGTATGGTTATCCACACTTGAATGAATTTATCGACCTAACATTACTTTTCTATCCTTCATATAGCGTTTAAAAACCCTGTTTATCCATACATGAATGAGAAAAACCCTAACTATCGACAGATGACTTATGAACATCTGTGGATAACTTCTGATAATGATCTTTTCATTACTGGACTAGTGAAGAGTCTGTTACTCCCCAAGGCGAGTTTTTGTTACACTAGGTTTTTTACCTCAGTATCTTCGCTATGCTATCAGAACCTAAAAGTGAACAAGAGCTTCTTCATCGAGCCCAACACATTGCCGGACTTAGTTTTGCCGAATTAGCTGAACATGCACAGATTGCTGTTCCTGCCGATCTCAAAAAAGATAAGGGCTGGGTTGGTCAGCTATTAGAATGGCATTTAGGCGCAAGTGCCGGCAGTAAACCACAGCAAGACTTTGCCAATTTAGGTATCGAGCTAAAAAGCATTCCGATTGGTTATACTGGTAAGCCTCTTGAAACCACCTTTGTTTGCGTCGCACCGTTAACGGGTGTCCAAGGACTGACATGGGAAAATAGCCATGTCCGGCAAAAATTGTCGCGGGTGTTATGGATCCCTGTTCAGGGAGAGCGAGAAATCCCTTTAGCAGAACGTCGAGTCGGCTCGCCACTGATTTGGAGCCCTTCAGCCACAGAAGAAGCGCAATTAAAAGCCGATTGGGAAGAATTGATGGAGTTTATTGTACTCGGTAGGATTGCTGAGATTACCGCAAGACATGGTGAAGTATTGCAACTGAGACCAAAAGCCGCTAACAGCCGAGCGTTAACCGAAGCTTATGGCGTCAATGGTCGTCCGATCCGAACCTTGCCGCGAGGTTTTTATTTACGGACTCAGTTTACCGCGCAAATACTCCAGCAGCATTATCTGTACTAATCTCATGCTCAGCCATTAAGCAACGAATTTAAGATAAAACGAGCAGTGACTTTACCCTGTCGCTTAGATTATAGTGGAATAATTCGATTCAATGTCTCTCTCCCTAACTCCTTGGTGTTTAAAGACAACGGCGATTTTCGCTCGCTATCGTTTTATTGATCACCCATCAAAAGTAGGGAGCTTCACGGTAACAAGGAAGTACAATGCAATATACAAAATTACCGCATTCAACATTAGAAATCAGTAAGATTTGCTTAGGTACCATGACGTTTGGTGAACAAAATGATCAAGCGCAGGCCTTTCAGCAACTCGATTATGCTCTTGAACGTGGCGTCAACTTTATCGACACTGCAGAGATGTATCCTGTCCCACCCAGCGCCAAAACCCAAGGTTTAACAGAAGAGTACATTGGTCGTTGGTTAGAGAAATCAGCGAAACGTGAAAAAGTTGTACTGGCCACTAAAGTAGCCGGTCCACGAAGTGTCAGTTATATTCGCGATAAAATGGCTCTGGATCATCGCAATATCCATCAAGCGATCGATGATAGTTTACGCCGCCTAAAAACCGATTATGTCGATCTCTACCAATTGCACTGGCCACAACGTCAAACCAACACCTTTGGCCTACTCAACTACCCTTATCCGGAAACTCAAGAAGAGATCACCTTGATCGAAACCTTGGAAGCAATGAACGATTTAGTACGGATGGGAAAGGTTCGTTATATTGGCGTTTCAAATGAAACACCTTGGGGATTAATGACGTATCTTCGTCTAGCGGAGAAACACGATTTACCACGCATGGTCTCTATCCAAAACCCTTATAACTTACTGAATCGTAGTTTTGAAGTTGGGCTATCAGAGATAAGCCATTATGAAGGCGTTAAATTACTCGCTTACTCCCCATTAGCATTTGGCACATTGAGTGGTAAATATTTACATGGTGCACGTCCTAGCGGTGCACGCTGCTCTTTATACGAACGTTTTCAGCGTTATTTCACACCACAAGGGTTAGCGGCAACACAAGCGTATGTCGATTTAGCGCATGAATTTTCCTTGGATCCCGCACAAATGGCGTTGGCTTTTGTTAATCAGAGACCGTTTGTCGCCGCCAATATTATTGGTGCGACAACTATCGAACAGTTAAAAACCAATATTGATAGTCTAGATCTGGTATTGAGTGAAGAGCTGCTCGGCAGAATCAATCAGATTGCGATCCAATACTCGAATCCTTGCCCTTAAGCTTAGTGTGACGACGTTAGGCCCTTTTTAAGAGCCTAACGATTGAAAAAAATACGACTAAAAAATCGAGTCAGAGAGTAAGCCATGCTTATTCAAAAGGCGATACATGGTCGCTCGGGATATGGCTAACTCTCTGGCTGCATGAGTGATTTGTCCGCGATGCGCTTCTAATGCCTGTACGAGTGCCTCTCGCTCTGAACGCTCTTTAATGCTTTTTAACGTTCTTTTACTTTCTCGTTTAGGTAGATCAAGCTGCGTTTCATCAAGCATGATCGAATCAGACATTAAGACCATTCGCTTAATTTGATTCATTAACTCACGAACATTGCCCGGCCAATCATATCGCTCCATCGTTTGTAGTGCCTGTTCAGAGAAACTCCGCGCTTGCGCGTTGTACTCTTTGGAGTACTCCTTTAAAAAATGCCCAGCAAACAGTGCAATATCGCTTGATCGTTCTCGCAAACTGGGGACATTAATCCGCAATACATTAATGTAATGATAGAGCTCTTCATTGAATTCACCATCAATCAACGCCTTTTCAATATCAGTCGTATGGGTAGCTAAGATTCTTACATCCACCGCCTTTGCACCAATCGACGCCGGTAAAGTCCCTTGTTGGAAAAAATGCAACAAGTTGAGCTGTTGTCGTTTCGGTAACGCCAAAATATCATTAAGTAATAATGTTCCCTGATGAGCTTTCGCTAACAAAGGGGGGATTGAATCGGGATGCCCGATACCGAATAACTCGGCTTCAAGTTGATGTTCTGGTATCGCTTGGCAATTAACACTGACAAAAGGTTTATGAGCACGAGATGATGTGTTGTGAATAGCTCTAGCAACTCTTTCTTTACCCACTCCACTTTCACCAGAGATAAGAATACTGACATCGGTTGGTGCAACGCGTTTAATTTGATCACGTAGTCGCTTAATTGGCAGCGATTCACCTAATAAATCCATTTGATTATTAATACCGTAATTCGGCCACACTTTTTTTTCTAATTGCAGCATACCCAGTTGATGGCCAATAGTACTCAGTAATTGAGCATCAGGGATTGGTGCGGTAAAAAAGTCGATACAGAAATTGACGATAAACTGGCAAATCGTATCGGAGCTGAGCTGAGACTCGCGAACAAATGCCAACCAACGAACCTGCTTATGGCTACTGACCAAATTAGCAATACCATTCAAGCTAAATTCATCATTGCTGAGATCAACAATACCAATACATGGTCCAATTTCTGTAAATTGTTGATCTACTTTACGCAAATCTGCGCATTGCATACAACGCCATCCGGCCTTTTCTAAAACGGTTAACCACGGTTCATAGCTGCCTCCAACGACAATCAGCGAACCGGGAACGCAATTCATCCGAAATTGAGTGCCCATCAACAGGTTTCCTTATGAGTATTATTGTTATACAGCGCTGAATTGATTGATACCCATACAGCTTTGGAGATACAGATGGCAAGGTGGACTTGCTCCATCTCTCAATGTCGCTCACGATGACAAAAATGCCCCCGCTTAGCCAATCGAGTTAACGCAGTGATTGGCCAAAAGTAACGATCATTGTCGCTAACTTAGCGGTACTCTAAAATAGAATCTATCTCACGAGTAAGACTATAGGCAATATCATCCATAAACGAAGGGATAATACTGTTTTTTTTGATCGCACATCCTTTATTGTCCTAATTAATGACAGGCTAAGATCGCTATCAAGGCATCTCACCAAGTATCAAGCAAAAAAAACCGCCTCGTGGGCGGTTTCTAAGTTATCACTAACCATTATTGCTGCGGACGCATCGCTGGGAACAAAATAACGTCACGAATCGTATGTGTATTAGTCAATAACATCACTAAACGGTCAATACCAATCCCTTGACCAGCCGTCGGTGGCAAACCATGCTCAAGGGCAGTAATGTAATCTGCGTCGTAGAACATCGCTTCATCATCACCAGACTCTTTGGCTTCAACTTGCGATTTGAAACGTGCATCTTGGTCTTCGGCATCATTCAGTTCTGAGAAGCCATTCGCCACTTCACGACCGCCAATGAAGAATTCAAAGCGATCGGTGAAGAATGGATTATCATCACTACGGCGAGCTAACGGCGAGATATCCGCTGGATAGCCAGTAATGAATGTCGGCTGCATCAATTTCGGCTCTGCCGTTTCACCAAAGATCTCTTCAAGAAGCTGACCACAAGTCCAGAAAGGCTCGACATCAACATGCACCGATTTCGCAATCGACACCATAAGATCACGATTTTGTAGGTCATCTTCAGTTAATGCTTGAATTTGCTCGTGTTGAGGATTGTAGTGCTTGATGGCTTCAAACATGCTCATGCGAGCGTATTTACCACCAAACTCTACGGTTTCATCACCATAAGGCATCGACGTTGAGCCTAGCACTTCAAGTGCAACCGTACTTAGTAGCTCTTCAGTGAAATCCATCAAATCTTTGTAATCTGCATACGCCATATAGAATTCCATCATGGTGAATTCTGGGTTATGGCGAGGTGATAAGCCTTCATTACGGAAGTTACGGTTGATTTCAAAAACGCGATCAAAACCACCGACAACCAAACGTTTTAAGTAAAGCTCTGGAGCAATACGCAAATACATTGGCATATCAAGCGCGTTATGATGAGTGATGAATGGACGCGCACTCGCTCCACCAGGGATGACGTGCATCATCGGCGTTTCGACTTCCATAAATTGTTTTGAAGTCATGAAATTACGAATGGCTGACATCACTTTAGAGCGGATGACAAAAGCTTGACGAGAATCTTCATTGACAATCAAATCAACGTAACGTTGACGATAACGCATTTCTTGATCGGTTAAACCATGAAACTTTTCAGGTAATGGACGTAGCGCTTTAGTCAGCAGTTCATACTGCTCAATATTTACGTAAAGATCGCCTTTACCTGACTTATGCAAAGCACCTTTCACGCCAATAATGTCACCAATATCAAGCCCTTGATATTTTTCTTTTAGCTCAGCCTGTACCGTTTTGTCGGCATAAGCTTGAATTCGACCGGACGTCTCTTGAATCACCAAAAAAGGACCACGCTTAGCCATCACTCGACCCGCGATGGAAACAATATGATTGAGTGCTTCCAGTTCTTCTTTGCTCTTCTCACCGAACTCTGCTTGTAGATCACCCGCTAAGCTATCACGACGAAAGTCATTCGGGTGACCGTTCGCCTTACAACTTTTACGGATGTGCTCTAACTTACTACGACGCTCTGCAATTAGTTTGTTTTCTTCTTGCGCGATTTGCTCTTGATTCGTTTCGTTTTGAACAGCATCAGTCATTTTGCATGTACCTTGTTTTGTCGGTAAAAAGCTTACAGACCTGATTTCAGGCTAGCTTCAATAAATTTATCTAAATCACCATCGAGAACCGCTTGTGTATTACGGTTTTCAACTCCAGTACGCAAATCTTTGATCCGTGAATCATCTAATACGTAAGAGCGAATTTGGCTTCCCCAACCAATGTCCGATTTAGCATCTTCATTGGCTTGTTTTTCAGCATTTTGTTTTTGTAATTCCAACTCAAACAATTTGGCGCGTAGTTGCTTCATCGCTTGGTCTTTGTTTTTATGCTGAGAACGATCGTTTTGGCACTGCACCACGGTATTAGTCGGAACGTGGGTAATACGTACCGCCGATTCTGTGGTGTTAACGTGCTGACCACCAGCACCCGATGCACGATATACGTCGATACGTAAATCTGCTGGGTTAATATCTACGGCAATATTTTCGTCAATTTCTGGGTAAACAAATGCTGAAGCAAAAGAAGTATGACGACGGCCGCCGGAATCAAACGGGGATTTACGAACTAAACGATGCACTCCCGTTTCGGTTCTTAGCCAGCCATAAGCGTAGTCCCCGATAATACGCACAGTCGCGGATTTAAGTCCAGCAACATCACCCTCGGAAACCTCAATCACTTCGGTCTTAAAGCCTTTGTCATCCGCCCAACGCAAATACATCCGCAATAGCATCGACGTCCAGTCTTGAGCTTCTGTACCACCAGAACCAGCTTGTAAATCAATGTAGCAATGCGAAGCATCATGATCACCAGAGAACATGCGACGAAACTCTAGCTGTGCTAGTTTCTCTTCAAGTTCTTCGAGCTCAGGCAGGATTTCGTCAAACGTTTCTTGATCCTGAGCTTCAATCGCCAGTTCAAGTAAACCTTCAACATCATCGACCCCTTGTTCCAGCTGGTTAATGGTTTCCACTACCGCTTGTAACGAAGATCGCTCTTTGCCTAACGCTTGTGCACGCTCAGGTTCATTCCACACATCGGGTTGTTCTAGTTCAGCGTTGACTTCTTCTAGACGCTCTTGCTTAGCGTCATAGTCAAAGATACCCCCTGAGGATCGATGTGCGCTGCGACACGTCCTGAATACGGGTTTTAATCGGATTGATTTCAAACATAGTTATTTTGACTTTATGAATAGAATTTAACCGCAGAATTCTACTGAAAAATGTGACGAAGATACAGGAAAAATTGCCTAGAAAAAAAGCGGAGCCATACGGCTCCGCTTTAGGGGATATTGGATTTTAGCGACATGACGTGATTCACCATCACAACACCTAATCACAATAAATGGTTAACAGTATGCAGATTAACGTCACGCCATCAACACGCTGCTCTATTGCAACCTAAAACGTCACTAAGCAACATCATTAGAGGATTGTTCTACCACTGAACGAGCCATAAAGAACATGCATATTAGCGCCGCTAACGACGGTAAAACCCAACCCATACCGACATCAAACAGTGGCAACATGTCGAACATTGACATATCTAGCCCAACGACTTGAGCGGCATCAATTAAAGCAAACAAGAACGCAACTAAAGTCACAACCCGAAAAGCCACTTTAGGATTCGGCATTTTGTGGCGCACAAAGGCGAGAACCACTAGCGCTATCGCGACAGGATAAAGCGCAACCAAAACTGGAATCGACAAAGCAATCAGCTGAGATAAACCAACATTAGCAACCACTGCACAAGCAACGCCATTAATCACTACCCAAGCGCGGTATGGAAGAGGCGTCAAGGAGCAGAAGTAATCTGAACACGCAGAAATAAGACCGATCGCCGTCGTCAAACAGGCTAAAAGGACGATGGTCGATAAAACTAACTGCCCATAAGGACCAAATAAAGCTTGTACATATTGGCTTAAAATAAAGCCACCATTATCTGCGCCAGCGGCAATAGCTGAACTGGTTGCACCAAGATAAAACAGAGAGATGTACACCGAAGCAAGACCGAAGGCAGCAATAAAGGCTGAACTGATAAGATATTTCGTCGTCGCACGCTGCTCGGTAATCCCCTTAGCACGCAAAGCATCGACGATTAACATTCCAAACATCAAAGCCGCTAAGGTATCCATGGTGTTGTAACCTTCCAAGAAACCTTTAGTGAAAGGTTGAGTGGCATAAGGCCCAGTGGCCGGCATCCAATCGCCTTGAGGGTCTAAGAACACACCAATCGCCAACACGACTAGACCGATAAAGAGCGCGGGAGTTAATACTTTACCGATGAGGTCAATTAAACGTCCTTGCGACCAAGAGAAAAACATTGCTACCAAAAAGAAAAGGATCGAGAAAATAGTTAGGTGAGCTTGCGAGCTATCAGCAAAGAGTGGACTAACCGCCATTTCATAAGCAACCAGTCCGGTTCGTGGCGCAGCAAAAGCCGGACCGATAATAATGAAGATCAATACGGCAATCAGTGTCGCGACTTTGATTGGCAGATCTTTCGTAAGGTGATTCCAGCTACCTCCAGCAATCGCCACCGCAATGATCGTCACTAAAGGCAGTCCCACCGCCGTCAATAAAAAGCCCCCCATGGCAGACATCAAGTTTATCCCAGCTTGTTGACCCGCTAATGGCGGAAAGATAATGTTGCCTGCGCCTAAAAAGAAGGCAAATAGCATAAAGCCTAATGCGGCAATATCTGTTAATTTTAACGTCTGTTTCACAGATAACCCTTATATTTACTTATTTAATGAATGTTGTGTGTGCATCTCTAGACAGTACAAGCCATCTAGTTTTTAGTGAAGGCGAATAATGAACAACCTATCAGCATTTCGCAATAGCTAAGGGAAAAACACTACATTAATTTATTCTGAAGGTTCAATAGCAGTTAAATACACTAATTTATAAAACATTAATGGAATGATATTTCAGTTACCAACCCATGACTGCGGTTGTTTTTTCAGCACAAAACACCAAACAAAAAACCAACAGCAGATTAACTTTTAAAAAACAACCCCATAGCGATATTTAATGAAGACAGATCGACCGATAACAAAAGGCTTTCGTTTTAAGCAATTTACCATTGAACCTGGGCACAGTGGCATGCCCGTCAGCACCGATGGTGTACTATTGGGAGCCTGGGCTTTCACCCGCCCCCCCGAACGTATACTCGACATTGGTTGTGGTACAGGCTTACTGAGCTTAATGTGTGCTCAACGTTTTTCCGATAGTCACATTTACGCTATCGATATTGATCAGCAAGCATTTTTGGCCACGGCAAATAATGTACGTCGCTCAGCATGGTCGGCACGTATAGAAGTGGTCCATGATGATATTACCGCTTTACGTTTTATTCAGCCGTTTGATGCCATCATCTGTAATCCCCCCTATTTTAATAGCGGGCAACCAGCACAACAAAAAACGCGAGCGATCGCGCGTCATACAGATACGCTTTCTCATCAACAATTACTGCTCTGTTTGACAGAATATTTAACTCACCAAGGTACTGCTAGCCTAATTTTACCCGAACAAGAAGGACAAGCATTGATTGAACAAGCACGACAACAAGGTTGGTATTTAACCCGACTCTGTCAAGTCAGATCTACGGCAGAAAAACCGGTGCAACGACTATTATTTGAACTGAGCCGTACCGAACAACAATTACAATCAAGCGAGCTGATCATTCGTGAGTCCGGCAACTATAGCGACGCATTTATCCAGCTTACCCGTGCTTTTTATCTTAAGATGGTGTAATTAAAGATGTGATCTAGACGTGGATCCAACTATAATGTGCGCCCTCTATTTTAGACTATTCAGCCCGAGCCTTGCGGAGTAAATAAACTGTGACTAAAACCTTTGCTGACCTAGAACTGGATGACAATCTCCTTGATGCAATTAAAGAATTAGGCTTCGAACGCCCAACTCAAGTGCAAGAGGAGGCGATTCCCCACGCCCTGGACGGTAGAGATATTCTTGCCTCTGCTCCGACAGGCACTGGAAAAACGGCAGCGTTTGTGATTCCAGCTCTGCAATATTTACAAGATTTTCCACGCAAAAAACCGGGACCTGCGCGAATGCTGATCCTGACGCCAACGCGTGAATTGGCAATGCAGATCACTGAGCAAGCTCGTCAACTCGCCAAACATACTCGGCTGAATATCTTTACCATCACCGGAGGAGTGCAGTATCAAGAACACGCAGATATTCTTGCTACCACGCAAGATATTGTGGTGGCGACACCGGGGCGCCTACTTGAATACATCAACGCCGAGCGCTTCGATTGCCGGGCGATTGAATGGTTGATCCTTGATGAAGCCGACCGCATGTTGGATATGGGATTTGGTCCTGTCGTCGATCGTTTAGCCGCCGAATGCCGCTGGCGTAAACAAACCTTACTCTTTTCTGCGACCTTAGAAGGCCGTGGCGTCGAAGGCTTTACCGCGGATCTTCTCAATAACCCAGCAGAAATTACCGCAGAACCACCTCGTCGGGAACGGAAAAAAATCGCGCAGTGGTATCATCGTGCTGACAGCATGCAACATAAACTCGACCTGCTAAAAGTGATTCTTACTCAGCAAGCCGAGCGTTCTATCGTGTTTCTCAAAACCCGTGAACGCTTAGCCGAATTACGAGGAGAACTAGAACGAGCCCAAATCCCTTGTGCTTGGATCCAAGGTGAAATGCCGCAAGATCGACGTAACAACGCCATTAGCCGTTTTCGTGAAGGGGATGTCAATATCCTACTGGCGACCGATGTCGCTGCACGAGGTATTGATATTCCTGATGTCAGTCACGTGATTAACTTTGATATGCCACGTAGCGCGGATGTTTACCTCCATCGTATTGGTCGAACCGCTCGAGCCGGTAAAAAAGGCAATGCGATTTCTTTAGTCGAAGCGCATGATCAAATGATGATGGATCGCGTCGCTCGCTATGTGAAAGAAGAGATTAAAGAACGCTTTATTGATGGATTACGCCCTACGCATAAAAAGCCGGTGTTTAAGAAAAAGAAAAAAGACGACAGTAAAAAGAAAGTTGCCGCCAAAAGCGTGAAGAAAAAGACCAAGAAAAAGAAATAAACCCAATAAAAAAGCCGATGAACAATCCATCGGCTTTTTTATTACTCATGAGTTAACGACGCATTAATGCTCACGTGTCGCTCGGAAAATAATCTCCGGAGCACGTTCTTGCGCTAAGTTAAGGTTAACCATGGTTGGAGCGATATACGCTAAGTTATCACCACCATCCAGAGCCAAATTACTTTGGTTTTTACGCTTAAACTCTTCGAACTTCTTCGCATCAGCGCACTCGACCCAACGTGCGGTTGCCACATTAACGCCTTCGTAAATGGCTTCCACATTATATTCCGATTTCAAACGTGCCACGACCACGTCAAACTGCAGCACACCTACCGCTCCAACAATCAAATCGTTATTTTGTAGTGGACGGAAAACTTGCACGGCTCCCTCTTCAGAGAGTTGTACTAGCCCTTTCAGTAGCTGTTTCTGTTTGAGAGGATCACGCAGACGAATACGGCGAAACAGCTCTGGAGCAAAGTTAGGGATCCCAGAGAATTTCAGTGATTCACCTTGGGTAAAAGTATCACCAATTTGAATCGTACCGTGGTTATGTAACCCTATGATATCTCCAGCGAAAGCTTCTTCGGCACGTGAGCGATCGCCCGCCATGAACGTCACCGCATCGGAAATACTAACTTGCTTACCAAGGCGAACATGATTCATCTTCATGCCCTGTTTGTACGTCCCAGAAACAATGCGCATAAAGGCAATACGATCTCGGTGTTTAGGATCCATATTGGCTTGAATTTTAAACACAAAACCAGAGAATTTTTCTTCCGTCGCTTCAACCACACGTTCATTCGCTTGACGAGCTAAAGGCGCTGGAGCCCATTCGGTAAGTCCATCAAGCATATGGTCAACACCAAAATTACCGAGTGCCGTACCAAAAAATACTGGTGTCAAAGCACCTTGCATAAATAGCTCAAGATCAAACTCGTGAGAGGCCCCCAACACCAACTCTAGCTCTTCCCGTAATTGATTAGCTAAATCAGCCCCGATTTGAGCATCAAGATCTGGGTTTGTTAACCCTTTAATCACTCGTTGCTCTTGAATGGTATGTCCCTGTCCAGAAGAGTATAAAATGGTTTCATCACGATGAATGTGGTACACCCCTTTAAACGCTTTACCACAACCAATCGGCCATGTGATCGGTGCACAAGCAATGTTTAGCTCATCTTCCACTTCATCGAGCAGCTCCATCGGATCTCTAATTTCGCGGTCCAATTTATTCATAAAGGTAATAATTGGCGTATCGCGCAGACGAGTGACTTCCATCAACTTACGAGTTCGGTCCTCAACCCCTTTTGCCGCATCGATAACCATCAGACATGAGTCGACTGCTGTTAGCGTCCGATAGGTATCTTCCGAGAAATCTTCGTGTCCCGGAGTATCCAGCAGATTGACCAACGCATTTTGATAAGGGAACTGCATTACCGATGTGGTGACAGAGATACCACGCTCTTTCTCCATCTCCATCCAGTCAGATTTAGCATGCTGTGCTGAACCACGGCCTTTTACCGTGCCAGCGGTTTGAATCGCGCGTCCAAATAATAAGACTTTTTCGGTAATGGTGGTTTTACCCGCATCGGGGTGCGAAATAATAGCAAAAGTTCGGCGCTTTGAGACTTCGCCGATAAAAGGAGTCGTTGACATGCAAGGTATCTTCTTTTTCGGCCGACAGCTAACTCAATGCGAGGGTGTCGACCTTATGGTTCAAATTGTCGGATATTCTCGCTGATCTTAAGGTTTGGAGCAACTAAAGGCGTATCGCATTATTTAATCAGAAAAGTTAATTTATCTATCATTATGAACTATAAATACTAAATACTTAAAAATAGATTCAGTCCTGATGACATTAAAGCCTATCAACTCCCTTGCGTTTCGACAAGCGAACACCGTATTTTGGGTCTCCGTGTTGGTTGGCCTCTGCTTTAGCTTGTATCATACTTTGGTTGATTTGCATCATGAGCAAAAACGAGTTGAAGAGTATTATCAATTCAAACTCGTGCAAAATTATACTAATGCCAGCCAAGCGGCTTACCACCTTAATCATTTATTAGCAGAACAAGTGGTCTCTTCTTTAATGGCAGAGCCAGCGATCATTAACGCGGCAGTGATTGATGATTTTGGTGATGTCTTAGCTAAGCAGCAGCGACCTATCAGTCATCCCTCGTTAATGACAAGCAGTTTGGTGAGTTACCTTACACCTGAAAGTCCGGTTTTTGTCAGCGAATTACATCAACCCGATTCGCAAATTGTGGTCGGAAAACTGAGCTTTATGATTGATGGCAATAGCATTGCTCATGCGTTTATCGTCAAAACCACTCGGGTGATCCTGTTTGATTTACTGCGTAATACGCTATTAACCATTATCTTATTGGCCTTTTTCTATCGTAAACTTTCCCGCCCAATCACCACGTTAATTGACTGGGTACGTTCATTACCTACCGCTCAACACCCCATCCCGACCAATTTACTACGCCCCAAAGACGAATTAAGTGAGCTTGCCTCTAGCTTTCAGTCTTTATGGCAAGACAAAGAAAAAGCGCAAGCCAAACTGAACCACTTGGCCTACTACGATGGTTTAACCGGATTAGCTAATCGGGGATTATTGCTGCAAACACTGACTCAAGCGATTGCTTATGCGCATCAACGCCAACACACAGGTGCACTTTTTTACTTAGATTTAGACCGTTTTAAAACCATTAATGATTCTTTAGGGCACACCATTGGCGATACCTTAATTCAATCCATCGCGCACCGTTTACAGGCTTGGGCCAATCAGAGTTATACTGCTGCCAGAGTGGGCGGAGATGAATTCGCAATTATTATTCCCAGTTTACCTTATCAACAAATTTCGAGTATCGCTCAGCAGTTATTGGCTTTATTGGCTAACCCTCATTCGATTGATGGCCATCAGCTGTATTGTACCGCCAGTATTGGTATTGCCACTTTCCCCTCTGAAGGGATCACCAGTTTGGATGTTTTTCGACAAGCAGATACTGCCCTTTACCGCGCAAAAACCTGTGGACGAAATAAATATTTATTTTATGAACCGGAAATGCAGGCGCAAGTAGAGACGTTTCTTGATATAGAGAAGGGGCTTCACGAAGCTTTGCAATACCATCAATTGGAGCTTTATTACCAACCACAAGTGAATGAGCAGCATCAATTGATTGGTGTTGAAGCATTAATCCGTTGGCATCATCCAGAAAAAGGGCTACTTCCGCCCGGTATTTTTATGCCAGTCGCTGAAGAGACCGGACAGATTTTACCGATTGGCCGCTGGATCATCGAGCAAGCTTGTTATCAACTCTCTCAATGGCAAAAACGTGGCGTGCTTCCTGAACATTTTCGCCGTTTAGCGATCAATATTAGTCCGCTGCAGTTTTCACAGGCCTCTTTTGTTGAACACATCGTTGCCACCCTTCAACAAAGTGGGATCAGTGGTCACTATATTGAATTAGAAATCACTGAAGGCTTACTGTTAGAGAATATCGATGAAGCCATTCAAAAAATTGCTCAGCTAAAAAGCCAGTCGCTGCATTTGGCGATTGATGATTTTGGTACAGGGTATTCATCGCTACGCTACTTAAAAGATCTCGCGGTTGACGTATTAAAAATTGATCGTTCTTTTGTCACCCAATTGCATTTAGATCCTAGCGCGCAGGCGATTGTCGATACTATTTTATTGATTGCCAAACGTCTTGATTTACAAGTGATTGCCGAGGGCGTTGAAGACAAATTCGAGCTAGAGGCACTGAAAACTATGGGGTGCACACAGTTCCAAGGGTACTTATTTGATAAACCCTTAACCAGCCAAGAACTTGAACAGCGGTTTATTCACCATTGTTATTCAAAAACGCCTTAGCTACAGATAAAAGAGAACCAGCGATACCAATAACGCCGTAGTGTCAGTTAGAGAGGATCACAAGAAAAAATAACTCATGATGATCGCATCTTCTTTACCCTGTTCGGTCGGATAATAATTAAAACGTCGATCAATCTCATTAAAACCTGCATCTTGATACAGCCGAAAAGCGCGTTGGTTACTCGCTCTCACTTCTAACCAAGCACTTTGTGCTTGCAAGCGCTCACCTTGCTGAATAAAGTCTTCAATTAATTGCTTACCGTAACCTTTACCCTGCTCACTTGGCGCAATCGCTAGATTAAGTAGGGTGATTTCACCGACAACATGCTGCGCATAATAGTAACCCAATAGCTGATCGTTAAGTAACATTGCTCGATGACACGCGCCACGGCTGGCTAAATCATCAATCATATTCTTTGACCAAGGATGAGAATGAGCCTGTTGTTCTATCGACCAAACTTGGCGCAAATGTTCAACAGAGAGAGGAACAAAGTAAATACTCATTGTTTATTGCGCTCCGTAAGAACAGATTTGTTGCCATAGTTCTCGTCGATGGTGCGTATTGCCTTCAACTTCACTTAATGCTGGCGTGTGTAATGCTTTTGCCGTTGTGACGGCACTTACTTGACAATCGACATACCATATCCATTGCAGATCATTGAGTTCCAATTGACACAGCTGGTGAGGATAGACATGCCTTGCTTGTGATAAGTTGAGCTGAAAGCTGTTTAATACTCGTTCTAACCAAACCAATTGTGCACCAGAAGGCAAGAGCGAACTAACCAGCAATAATCGGCACTGTTTATCGAGAGACTCTATCGGAGGTGAGTAGCCAGCCAATCGTTGTGGATGAATAAGCTGCCACTCTTGAATACCCATCGCCTGTAAATAGTGTTGCTGCTCAAACATGATGTTCTACTTCACGAAATTTATCTGCACATGCTAACAAATATCGACCATCAAGCCTATAGCGGAAGTATTGAGAGCTATCCTGTTACGTATCTAAATGCTTAAAGGCATCAGTAAACTCAGGGCAATACTCAATCAGCCCTTGGCGTTCAATAAACGCCTCCTCCCATAAAGCCACCACTTGAAAAGCAGAAGCGAGTTCAGGCCATGGGCAGGAGAAACCATACCGTTGCGCATCGTTAAAGCCAAAGCGTTGATAATAATTAGGATCCCCCAATACGACACAAGCAGGATAGCCCAGCTCACCGAGCGAACTTAATCCCTCATTCACCAGCATTGCACCGATACCTTGCTTGCGATGCTCTTTCGCCACCGCTAAGGGGGCTAAGCCTTGCCAATTAAGATCCTCACCATTAAGAGTGACAGGGCTAAACAGAGCGTAGCCGATAATTTCGCCTTGCTCATCACATGCCACTAACGATAGTGTTCGACGCCCATTCTCACGTAGCGCTGTGACCAAATTGGCTTCGCTATCGGTAGCAAATACCGCGCTTAATAATCGCTCAACAGCAAGAATATCCGCAGGAGCTTCAGTTCGAATAAGCATTCATTACCTCATTTTGTGTGTTTGGCATCTGCATGCCTTTATGCACAAAATCAGCCAACTGGTGAAGCAAAATTTGCAATCCCTGAGGTAATTGTTCAAGATCCACACTATCCATCAAGTTTTTAACGGCTAATCCTAGTTCGGTATCCCCTTCAATCGACAAACGCCTTTGAAAGAACAAGGTATCTGGATCTTCTTTGCGACCAGCAATCAAAATAAAATCATTCAAACATCCACTAAAACTGACATCTTCTTGGCAAGGGCAATCGGCGACGATTAACTGCGGATGTTGATAGCTAATAAACCAACGTAATGCGATATCATGTATTTCGATTTTAAGCCATTTTCCCTCCAGAAACTCAAAATCGCCATCAGCGAGCGCTTCTTGAAAAACCAACTTCAGCCCCTCTAACAAGGCTATTTTTTGTACTCGATGAGGCAATAAATGGACTGGAGATCGCAAAATTGATGGGGCATTTTGTACGAGTTGACGACGAATCTTGTTTATCACGCGTATTATCCGTTACCTTAAGAGACTGAGCACTATCATAATGGATGTTAAGCTCACAATACCTGTTATGCATCAAAAAATGGTTATCGATTAAGATGGCAATGACGCTTTTCAGCCAATGGAATCAAGGTTATAGTTGATGGATCTTTGATGAGTAATTCTTACCGTGAATAGTACATACTGTATAACATTGGTCATATTTTGATGGCCGTTCAAGATTTATCTTATTGGTTTGGCCATATTACCGCTTCTAATCCAGCGTTTGTGGCTATTTTAGATCGCCAGCATCACTATGTTTTGATCAATGAACGTTATGCCGAACTGAGTGGTTTAACCTGCTTTGAGCTAATCGGCATGAATGATAATGATACGTTCGGAGACGCTTTCTATCAGCAAATCAAACCTTATTATATCAATGCCTTTGCAGGACAAGCACAAGAGCTGACGCTAACACTCAATTCCCCGTCTGATATTGCCAGTCAATGGCACATCAGCATAACGCCTCTCATTCATCGGGCTGATCATCCTGATTATATTATTGTTCATGCCTTAGAAACCTCTGAGCAACAAAGGCTCCTGCGGTCACTGCAAGAATCCGAACTTAAGTTCAACGCACTCAGCACGCTACTCAATGAAGGGGTTTTATTAGTTGAGGAGGATTGCATACTGGCGGCTAATCCTTCTGCAGCTCGCTTATTTGGGTTCGATGAAAGCCATGATTTATTAGGCGAGTCGCTTTCCGCATTATTTAGCGATGGCACCAACCAAAGCAGTTTTAATCATACTTTGGTGCAACAGTTGCTGATTAACCCTATTCATTGTTTGACGCATGCTGATTACGGTCCGCCGAAAAGGGTTCAGTTAAGTGCAGTGAGAACCCCACTCTTCGGTAGCCATGCTCAGCTTGTCGTTATGGAAAATAGGGAAGATAAATCGCCGATATTACCTCTGTCATCCACTTGTCAAAGCGATGAGGGGTATATAGATACCTTAAGTGGCGTCTATACACGTTCCAGCTTTATCAAACGTCTTGATTATCTGATTGAACAACATACACCGTTGATCATGCTCTATCTAGACATTGATAACTTTAAAAATATTAATGATTCGTTAGGGCATCATATCGGCGACAACGTAATAAAAGAGGTCGCAATCCGTCTAAAGCGTTTGCTGCCCTCGCAAGCGATCCTCGGTCATTTGGGCGGAGATGAGTTTGCGCTCATCTTACCTTATCCTGAACATCGCCACAGCGGTAAAGATCTTGCAGAACGGATCATCAACTTAATTAATCAACCGTTTGATTTGCATCACTTTAGTAAACGCTTAGCGTGTTCTATTGGTAGCGTGGTTTACCCTGGCGATGGCCATAATGCCCGGGTATTACTGCAAAATGCTGATACCGCGATGTATGAAGCTAAAGAACGTGGCCGTAATCGTTTAGTACAATTTAATAATCAAATGAACAAAGAAGCGCGCATGCGCCTGTGGCTAGAAATTGAGCTACAAAAAGCCTTGCAACAAAATGGTTTGGAAGTCTGGTATCAACCCAAAGTCAACACGCGTGATTTTAGTATTAATGGTGCCGAGGCGTTAGTGCGTTGGAAGCATCCAATTGAAGGGTACATCAGTCCTGGTGCTTTTATTCCTGTTGCAGAAAAAGCGGGGTTAATCGAGCATCTGGGCAGAGTGGTGATTCGCGAAGTGTTTACAACCGTTAAGCGTTGGGAACAACAAAATCTACTTCCCGGCAATGTTGCAATCAATATCTCGCCGGAACAGTTTGCCAACCCACAATTAATCGATTACCTAACTAAGCTGCTTCGCCAAACCCAATTAAATCCTCGCTATATTACCTTTGAATTGACCGAAAGTGCGATCATGAGTGGGAGTGAACATACTCTACAAATGCTCAGTGCGATCAAAAAATTAGGCTTTAGCTTATCGATTGACGATTTTGGGACCGGTTACTCATCACTGGCGTACTTAGCTCGTTTTCCAATCGATGAATTAAAAATTGATCGATCATTTATCAGCGATATGGATACATTGCCCAAACAGATCACGGTGATCGAAAGCATTATTAAACTGGGTCAATCGCTCAACCTAACAGTGGTAGCAGAAGGCGTTGAAACTCAGCAGCAAGCGATACTGTTATCTAACCTCCATTGCCATACCATCCAAGGCTTTCATTTTTATCGCCCCCAACCTAAAGAAGAGGTCGAAGTTCTCTTTTCTCAACATCGCCGTAGTTACTAAAGCACTGCGTATTGTTATTCACTCTATCGATCCCTCCTATTGCTAGATCGGTGCTTTTCTTTACTACGAGTCTTCTAAAATAGCCATTGATTGCCTGAAACCTGCCTTATATCAATTCCCTAGCACAGAATAATTTTTACACTAACGCAAATTTCTTAAAGACAGTAATGAGCAATGGAACTACTATGCCCAGCGGGTAACTTACCAGCCCTTAAAACCGCCGTTGATTGTGGCGCCGATGCGGTCTATCTCGGCTTCAAAGATGAGACCAATGCCCGTCACTTCGCAGGACTCAATTTCAGTGGTAACAAACTCGATAAAGCGATCCAATATGCCCATGATCGGCGTAAAAAAGTTCATGTCGCTTTAAACACTTTTGCCCATCCTGAAGGATTTCAGCGCTGGACACAAGCCGTTGATAAAGCGGTAAATGCAGGTGTTGATGCTTTGATCATCGCTGATATAGCTTTATTAGATTATGCAACGCAACATTATCCAGAGATGGAATTACACCTTTCCGTACAAGCTTCGGCGACGAATGCGAAAGCGATCGAATACTATCAGCAGCAATTCAATATTAAGCGTGTTGTGCTACCTCGAGTGCTCTCCATTCATCAAGTAAAACAACTGTCTCGGACAATCCCTGCTGGCGTAGAGCTAGAAGTCTTCGCTTTTGGTAGCCTATGTATTATGTCCGAAGGCCGCTGTTATCTATCTTCTTACCTAACGGGAGAATCCCCTAATACTGTTGGCGCTTGCTCACCAGCCAAATATGTTCGCTGGCAAGAAACAGATAGTGGACTTGAGTCTCGCTTAAATAACGTTCTGATCGACCGCTATAAACACGGTGAAAATGCAGGCTATCCGACCTTATGCAAAGGACGCTTTATCAGTGATATCGCGGGTCAATCCAAGCATTATCACGCGCTTGAAGAACCGACAAGTTTAAACACACTGTCGATGTTGCCAGAATTGTTTGCCGCTAATGTCGCCTCAGTGAAGATTGAAGGACGACAACGCAGCCCTGCCTACGTTGAACAAGTCACCCGAACTTGGCGTGCAGCGATTGATAGCTATCTTGCTGCCCCGGAGCGTTATCAAGTTCGAACCGAGTGGGATAACTGTCTAGCTAATGTATCAGAAGGGAGACAAACCACGCTCGGTGCCTATCATCGACAGTGGCAATAATAGGATAATCATCATGAAATACGCTTTAGGTCCATTACTGTATTTTTGGCCCAAAACCGACGTCGAATCGTTTTATCAACAAGCTTGCTCTAGCTCAGCAGAAATCATTTATTTGGGGGAAACAGTATGTTCAAAACGTCGAGAAATAAAGGCTGCTGATTGGCTCGATATGGCGAAACAGCTTGCTGGAGAGGGAAAAGAGGTCGTTCTCTCAACCATGGCACTCTTAGAAGCGCCCAGTGAAATCAATCTGATGAAGAAGTATATTGATAACGGTGAATTTACTATTGAAGCAAATGACGTAGCCGCTATCCAACTCGCTTCTCAACAAGGCGTTCCCTTTGTCGTTGGTCCTGCCATCAACTGCTATAACGCTTATGTTCTCAAACAATTTCTACAACAAGGTATGATTCGCTGGTGTATGCCGGTTGAGTTGTCACGTGAGTGGTTAATCAATGTCTTGAATCAATGTGATGATTTAAATATTCGTGGCAAGTTTACCACAGAGGTATTTGCCCATGGATATTTACCACTCGCCTATTCGGCCCGCTGTTTCACTGCGCGCGCAGAAAACCTCGCTAAAGACGAATGTCAAACCTGTTGTATTCGCTATCCAACCGGTATTCAGGTCACTAGCCAGGAGGGACAAGCCGTCTTTAACCTCAATGGCATTCAAACTCAATCTGGCTATTGCTATAACTTAATCAATGAGCAAGCAGGCATGCAAGGATTCGTCGATGTCGTTCGTCTTAGTCCATTAGGGCAGGAGACTTTTTCACTTATCGATGCGTTTAGAGCCAATCAAAACGCCGAGCATCCTCAACCGTTAGACAACCATCAATGCAATGGTTATTGGCATCAATTACCAGGATTAGACGTTCATTATCAATAGTTCTCTAACGCCCAACTGATAAAAATTGGCTTGGGCGTTCGTAAATCGCGTTATTGTTCGACTCGCGCTTTGGCTAAATGAGCTTCTCGCAAATCATGATACATACGGCCTAATTCAATAAAGGCATAACGATGCTCAACATACTCATAGACATTAAAAGCAATCGCTAATTTATACAGCGAAATGGCTTGAGCGAAGTTATCTTCCATTTGATAACGTTTGCCAAGATAGAAGTAAGCTTCTGTGAGCTGCTGCGCCAATAAAGTATTATCACGAGTAGTGGTTAATAGTGCTTTAAATACTTGATCTTGAGGGATTTCATCCAACATAACACCAACCAATACCCATCCCCACTGCTCATCATGCTCTTGATAGCGGTTCAATAAATCATGCTTCGCTTGCTGTGGATTGACATCCGATTGAATAATGTAGAGCCATAAAGCGCGAAAAGGATCGCTCGGATCTTGCTGGTAATGAGCTTGAATATCTTGTAACGCCAGCTCTGGTCGGTCACCATAATACAGGGCGATAGCTCGATTTCTCAGGGCGTATTCATTACTCGGATCGAGCTCTAAAGTAGAGTCAAATGCTTCATAAGCAGCATCAAATTCACCGGCTTCGGTATAATAGACCCCAAGCAAATTAAAAATATCAGGTTGAGCTGGGTTTAAGGCTAATGACTGAGTAAAGTCTAATCGTGCTAAATCTCGCAATCCAAGATTATCGTAGCCATTACCACGTTCAAAAAACATTTTTGCCCGCAGTTCATCGTTCAAGTCAGTACGCTGTAATAATTGGCTTAAACGAGCGATTTGCACTTCCTGTTGAATTGTTGATTGCAAAGGAATCGCCATTGGTGGATAGACCCAGTGCGTTGCTTGAGAACCACCTTTTGAGGCGCATCCAGCCAATAACAAAACCATGACACTTACTAGAGCGCTTTGAAACCATTTCACAAATCAGTACTCCTGTGGTTCCCCTAATCAATAAAAAAGGGAGCGAATAGGCTCCCTTTATAACATGCTTTATAACGAAAAAGCGAAAACTGTTATTTCACTTGTTTCGCTGAGCAATTATTCTGCTGCAGGTGCAGCATTTTCTGCGCTGGCTTCTTCTGCTGGTTTCTCTACCGCTTCTTTCATGCTCAAACGAACACGACCCTGGCGGTCAATTTCCAACACTTTGACTTGTACTTCTTGGCCTTCAGCAAGGACATCTGATACTTTTTCAATACGCTTATCCGCGATTTGTGAAATATGTACTAGGCCATCTTTACCAGGTAGAATCGTCACAAAAGCACCAAAGTCAGCAAGACGAGCGACTTTACCCGTATAAATCTTACCGACTTCTACTTCAGCGGTAATTTGCATAATACGACGAATCGCTTCTTGTGCTTGCTCACCATCCGTTGCGGCAATTTTGATCGTACCGTCATCTTCGATTTCAATCGTTGTGCCCGTTTCTTCGGTCAACATACGAATCACCGCACCGCCTTTACCAATCACGTCTTTGATCTTTTCAGAGCTGATCTTCATGGTATGAATACGAGGCGCAAATTCTGAAATATCATCGCGAGCACCAGCAATCGCTTGATCCATAACCGAAAGAATGTGCAAACGAGCACCTTTCGCTTGGTTCAATGCAATCTGCATGATCTCTTTGGTGATACCTTCGATCTTAATATCCATTTGTAGTGCAGTCACACCGTTTGAAGTACCTGCTACTTTAAAGTCCATATCACCAAGATGGTCTTCATCACCCAAAATGTCAGACAAGACAACGAAGTTCTCGTCTTCTTTGACAAGTCCCATCGCGATACCAGCAACAGAAGCTTTAATCGGTACGCCAGCATCCATAAGAGCCAAAGATGAACCACATACTGAGGCCATTGATGATGAACCGTTTGATTCGGTGATCTCAGAAACAACGCGTACTGTGTACGGGAATTCATCCGCAGAAGGCATTACTGCTGCGATACCGCGCTTAGCCAAACGACCATGACCAATTTCACGACGTTTCGGTGAACCAACAAAACCTGTCTCACCAACACAGTAAGGAGGGAAGTTGTAATGCAACATAAAGTAATCTTTACGTTCACCCGTTAACTCATCAATGATTTGAGCATCACGTTGAGTACCTAGTGTCGCCGTAACTAACGCTTGCGTTTCACCACGAGTAAACAAAGAACTACCGTGAGTACGTGGTAATACACCAGTACGGACATCCAAAGCACGGATCATGTCTTTTTCACGACCATCAATGCGTTTTTCACCAGCGATGATGCGTCCACGAACGACTTGCTTTTCAAGTGCGCCTAGCAGCTTCTTGATTTTCATCACATCTTGCGAATCATCTTCAGCAAGAATGGCCGCAATCACATCAGCTTTGATCGCTGCAACTTTTTCGTAACGCGCCATTTTTTCGATGATTTGATACGCTTCCGTTAGACGAGCTTCAGCTAACTGAGCAATGGTCTCTTTTAATGCCGTATTTTCTTGTGGTGCAACCCATTCCCAAGCTGGAGTGGCAACTTCAGCCGCGAACTCGTTAATAGCATTGATCACCACTTGTTGTTGATCGTGACCATAAACCACTGCCGCCAACATCTCTTCTTCGCTAAGAATGTCTGCTTCGGACTCGACCATCAATACCGCACCTTCGGTTCCTGACACAACAAGGTCAAGACGAGATTGATCCAACTCTTTCGGGCTTGGGTTAAGAACTAATTGACCATTGATATGACCAACACGAGCTGCACCAATCGGGCCATTAAATGGCATACCAGAAATAGCGAGGGCTGCAGAGGTACCAATCATGGTAATGATGTCTGGCTGAACGTTCGGATTAACCGAAACCACGGTAGCAATCACTTGCACTTCATTTGTGAATGCATCAGGGAATAGAGGGCGAATTGGGCGGTCAATAAGACGAGCGATTAATGTTTCACTTTCTGAAGGGCGACCTTCACGTTTAAAGAAACCACCTGGGATTTTACCCGCAGCGTAAGTACGCTCTTGGTAGTTAACGGTAAGTGGGAAGAAATCTTGTCCTTCTACGGCATCTTTTTTACCAACCACAGAAACAAAAACGGCGGTATCATCCATCGTTGCCATTACAGCGGCTGTCGCTTGGCGAGCCATTACGCCGGTTTCTAACGTCACGGTATGATTACCGTATTGGAAAGTTTTCACTACTGGTTTTTCGAACATTAAGTTTTTCCTTTTCTAGGTAAGACCTAGATAAATTGAACAAGACTCAAAGCACTACCAATCGCGACTAGTAAAAAAAGACTCATGGGTCCTAATCTTTTTTTAATAGCCGCGACCTGCTGGTCGACTGGGGTGACTGTAATGCGATGAGAAATAACCGTGCCAACCATCAAAGTTGGACGGGGTGTAGTATAAACTACTTAGCTAGGGATATGCCAAATTTAGATAACAAAAAAGGGGCTAATGCCCCTTTTTTAAACAAACTGTACTATGCAGCCACTGATTAGCGACGTAGGCCTAGACGTTTGATAAGGTCTTGGTAGCGTCCTAGATCTTTACCTTTTAGGTAATCTAGAAGTTTACGACGACTTGAAACCATACGTAGCAGACCACGACGGCTGTGGTGATCGCCTTTGTGCGTTTTGAAGTGACCTTGTAGGTGGTTGATAGAAGCAGTTAGCAATGCTACTTGTACTTCTGGTGAACCAGTATCGCCTTCGGCACGTGCGTATTCAGCAACGATTGCTGCTTTAGTTTCTGCATTCAGAGACATCATTCTCTCCTAAAGAGTTAAGTTTATTATTGTGCCAGCCAATCTCTGATTCAGCCGACACGCGAGCGCGAATTATAGGGAATAACGAGCTGACACACAAGCGCAAACTCACTCAACCTGAATCGATTATTGCGGATAAACCACTAAACGTTTCGGCGCCACTTTGCCATCTTGATCAATCTGCCCGACCCCAAGAAAACGCCGTTGTGCTCCTTCGGTCATTCTAACCAGACCTTCAGTGGGAGCGCCGAAAACTTGTACCGCTTGTCCATGTTGAATCATATTTGCCAACTCAGAGATAACATTAACCTCAGGCAAATCTTGCACGGCGGTATCCATCGGCAGCAGTAGTTCATCCAGCCGCTGATACTTGTCGCTCTCTTCGCCCTGCGCTTGTTCAACCAAGGCATTCAATTGCTCTAAAGTCACCATGTTTTGATAGGGGTAATTCGCCACCCCAATACGACGCAACATAGTAACATGCGCACCACAACCGAGCATTTCACCCAAATCATCGACAATCGTTCGAATGTAAGTTCCTTTCGAGCAGTGAACCTCCATCTCTACTTCATCGCCTTCAAAACGATGTAAGGTGATTTCATAGACATTGATTTTTCGAGCTTCACGGGCAACTTCAATCCCTTGGCGTGCATACTCATAAAGTGGTTTACCTTGATGTTTTAATGCCGAAAACATCGAAGGAACTTGCCAAGTTTGCCCCTGAAAAGAAGCAATATGAGTCAGTAATGTTTCACGCTGTACGTTGACCGGACGAGTTTCCACGACTTGACCATCTGAATCTGAGGTATCGGTGCGCTGACCTAATTTAGCAATCACGCGATAACGCTTATCTGAATCGAGTAAAAACTGAGAAAACTTGGTCGCCTCCCCCAAACAAATTGGTAACATCCCTGTCGCTAATGGATCAAGCGCACCAGTATGTCCTGCTTTTTCAGCAAAATAGAGGCGTTTCACTTTCTGTAATATATCGTTCGATGAGATACCAGTGGTTTTATCGAGTAGTAAGACGCCGTTAATCGCACGGCCTTTACGACGTCGTGCCATTACTCTTCGTCCTCTCGACCTGCATCTTGTTGACGACGTTTATCTTGATTGACCACTTCAGTCACTAAGTTAGACATCCGCATCCCTTCCACTAGCGTGTTGTCATAATGGAAGCGAATTTCTGGTGTTAAACGTAAACGAATTCGCTTACCAAGCATCATACGAATATGTACTTCATGTTCACGCAGCGCCTTGAGACAAGACTCTGGCGTTTGTTCACCGATGCAAAGGAAGGTCACAAATACTTTCGCATACGCTAGGTCTCTTGATACTTCCACATCGGATATGGTGACCATTCCTAAACGTGAATCACGAACTTCACGTTGTAAAATCATCGCTAATTCTTTTTGTAATTGCTGAGCCACTCGCTGAGTACGGCTAAATTCTTTTGGCATATTTTTTCTCACTAATAGAAAGAATGGGGGGATGGTTTCCCAGCCCCCCATGGTGTATTCAACAACCTAACATTACCGTAAATGCAATTTTAGTTGCTAGTCGATGGTACGCTGGATCTCAACGGTTTCAAAGACTTCGATCTGGTCACCCACACGTACGTCGTTGTAGTTTTTAACGCCGATACCACATTCGTAACCATTCTTAACTTCAGACACATCATCTTTGAAACGACGTAGTGACTCAAGTTCGCCTTCGTAAATAACAACGTTATCACGTAGAACGCGAATTGGACTATTACGCTTAATGGTGCCTTCCGTTACCATACAACCCGCAATTGCACCCAGTTTAGGTGATTTAAAGACATCACGTACTTGGGCAAGACCAATGATCTCTTGCTTAAATTCAGGTGCAAGCATACCGCTCATGGCTTGCTTCACTTCGTCGATCAATTGGTAAATGATCGAGTAGTAACGTAGATCGATATTTTCATCTTCAATCGTACGACGAGCAGAAGCATCCGCACGGACGTTAAAGCCAACGACGATAGCGTTCGACGCTGCTGCTAATACAGCATCAGTCTCCGTGATACCACCAACACCAGAACCAACAATGTTCACTTTAACTTCATCGGTTGATAGTTTTTTCAGTGATTCGGCGATCGCTTCTACAGAACCTTGTACGTCAGCTTTCAGTACCACGTTCAACTCAGCGACATCACCAGCCGTCATATTCGAGAACATATTCTCAAGTTTAGACTTCTGTTGACGAGCCAGTTTAACATCACGGAATTTACCTTGACGATAGTTGGCCACTTCACGAGCCTTACGCTCATCACGAACCACTGTAGCTTCATCACCCGCAGAAGGAACGCCTGATAAACCAAGGATCTCGACTGGAATAGAAGGGCCAGCATGTTCAATTTCGTTACCCACTTCATCACGCATCGCACGTACACGGCCATATTCCTGACCACATAAAACGATGTCACCTTTATTCAAGGTACCCGACTGAACCAAGACGGTGGCAACTGGACCACGGCCTTTATCTAGACGAGATTCAATCACGACGCCTGACGCCATACCTTCTTTCACTGCTTTCAACTCAAGGACTTCCGCTTGCAGAAGAATCGCTTCGAGTAAGCCATCAATATTGGTACCTTGTTTAGCTGAGATATGGACGAACATGTTTTCGCCGCCCCACTCTTCAGGCATGATATCGTACTGAGCCAGCTCATTTTTTACGTTATCTGGATTAGCCGCTTCTTTATCGATTTTGTTGACCGCAACGATAAGAGGAACACCCGCTGCTTTAGCATGCTGGATCGCTTCTACGGTTTGTGGCATAACACCATCATCTGCAGCAACAACCAACACAACGATATCTGTCGCTTTAGCACCACGAGCACGCATTGAAGTAAACGCAGCGTGTCCCGGAGTATCAAGGAAGGTAATCATACCGTTAGGGGTTTCTACGTGGTAAGCACCAATGTGCTGGGTGATACCACCCGCTTCTGCATCGGCCACGTGAGTACGACGAATGTAGTCAAGCGTTGACGTTTTACCATGGTCAACGTGACCCATAATCGTTACCACAGGAGCGCGTGAAACGAGTTCAAACTTATTATCACGATCAGAAAGAATCGCTTCTTCTAGCTCATTTTCTTTACGTAGAATAACTTTATGCCCCATCTCTTCTGCCACTAATTGAGCCGTTTCTTGGTCAATCACTTGGTTGATGGTAGCCATAGCGCCCATTTTCATCATCACTTTGATGACTTCAGTGGCTTTTACCGACATCTTATTGGCCAGCTCAGAAATCACGATGGTTTCACCAATCACAACGTCTGATTTAGCAACAACCGCGCTCTTATCGAAGCCATGTTGCATTGATGTCGGTTTATTAATACGACCTTTACGTCCCGCTTTACCGCCACGAGTACGTGAACCACGCTCTTGTTTATCATCACGCGAGGATAATTTCGTCTTCTTCAGTTTGGCTGCACGACGAGCGCCTTCTTCACGACGGTCTGCTTCATCTTCCGCCTCACGTGCATGAGTTGAGGTGGTTAGATGGTAATCGGTATCTTCTTGCATATTGCCTTTTTTCTCTTCTTCAGCAGACCAGCGATCTTTATTTTTTTCGGCCAATTCACGTGCAATCTCTAGTTGACGCTTACTTTCCTCTTCAATTTTACGCTGAGCCTCTTCTTCTTGGCGGCGTTTTAATTGTTCGGCCTCTTTTCGTGCTGCTTCTTGCTTTGATTTATCTTGTGCAGAACGCTCACGTTTTGCTTGATTGACTTCAACCGGTACATCACGTTGAGCTTCTTCGGCTTCACGCTTCGCCTTCTCTTCGGCTTCACGCTTCGCTTTCTCTTGCGCTTCACGTGCAGCCTTTTCTTCAGCCTCACGTTTCAATGCTGCTTCCGCTTCACGTTTGGCTTTTTCTTCTGCTTCACGTTGCGCTGCTTCTTCAGCTTCACGTTTAGCATCATCCTCAATTACACTGCGCTTAACATACGTCCGTTTTTTGCGCACTTCAACCTGAACATTCTTACTTTTACCACCACCGGCATTCACACTCAATGTGCTGCGGGTTTTACGCTGGAGGGTTAAACGAGTCGGCTCAGAACCTTCACCATGTTCTTTACGCAAATGAGTAAGAAGTTTTTGTTTCTCTTCTTCACTTACATGATCTGAACCCGCTTTTTCCATACCTGCATCAGCAAGCTGTTCTAATAAGCGGTCAACTGGCGTACCAATTTCTTCACTCAGTGCTTTAACTGTAAGTTGTGTCATGCCGCTTCCTCCCCTGCTGAAACTATGCGTCTTCGCCAAACCAACAAATATTGCGAGCCGCCATAATTAGTTCGCCCGCACGCTCTCCGGTTAGGCCTTCAATACCTTCAAGATCGTCGATGCCTTGGTCAGCGAGATCTTCCAGAGTAGCTACTCCTTTCGCTGCCAATTTGAATGCCATATCACGCTCTAAGCCAGCTAAACCAAGCAGATCTTCTGCTGGCTCAAGTCCTTCAAATGACTCTTCTTGCGTTAGGGCAATTGTCGTTAATGCGTCCTTAGCACGAGCGCGTATTTCTTCAATGATCTCTTCATTCAGACCATCAATTTCAAGCAACTCGCTCACTGGGACATAAGCTATCTCTTCTAATGTAGAGAAACCTTCTTCTACTAACATCTCGGCAAAATCTTGCTCAATATCGAGGTACTTCATAAATTTCTCGATAGAGGCTGTTGATTCTTCTTGATGCTTTTTCTGTAAATCTGCAACCGTCATCACGTTGAGCTCCCAACCAGTAAGTTGAGAAGCTAAGCGGACGTTTTGACCATTGCGACCAATCGCTTGAGCTAAATTATCGGCTTCAACCGCAATATCCATTGAGTGGGCGTCTTCATCAACAATGATCGAAGCCACATCAGCAGGAGCCATCGCATTGATAACGAACTGAGCAGGGTTATCATCCCACAGCACGATATCGATACGCTCACCACCTAGTTCACTAGAAACCGCTTGTACACGCGCGCCGCGCATACCAACGCAAGCACCGACAGGGTCGATACGCTTATCATTGCTTTTCACCGCAATTTTAGCGCGCGAGCCAGGATCACGAGCAGCACCTTTTAGCTCGATCATCTCTTCGCCAATTTCTGGAACTTCAACGCGGAAAAGTTCAGCAAGCATTTCCGGTTTAGATCGCGTAATAAACAGTTGGAAACCACGAGCTTCGGGAGCCACTTTGAAAAGCAAGCCACGCACTCGGTCACCTGAACGGAAGTTTTCACGTGGTAATTGATCTTCACGTAAAATCACCGCTTCAGCGTTGTTGCCCAAATCAACAATCACGCTATCACGATTCACTTTTTTGACGACACCAGTAACAAGCTCACCTTCGTTATCAATAAATTGTTCAACGATTTGAGCGCGCTCTGCTTCACGTACTTTCTGTACAATCACTTGCTTAGCGGTTTGAGTGGTAATGCGATCAAAGGTTACTGACTCAATTTGGTCTTCAATGTAATCACCCAACTGAACCGTTTCATCATCATAATTTGCCGCATCAAACGAGATTTCTTTGGTTGGATGCTCAACATTTTCAACCACTAACCAACGACGGAAAGTTTCAAACTCACCGGTTTTACGATCAATGGCCACACGAACCTCAATTTCCATTTCGTGTTTTTTCTTGGTCGAAGTCGCCAAAGCTGTCTCTAACGCTTCAAAAATACGTTCACGAGGTACTGCTTTCTCATTAGAAACCGCCTCAACGACCGCTAAAATTTCTTTACTCATTGTTATAGCCTCTTAAGCTCTATTCTCTAGGAGAACTAAAATTTAGGGATCAGGTTAGCTTTGGCAATATTACTCAGGGCGAAATATTCTTCTTGCCCGTCGGTAATAACAGTGACTGTCTCGCCTTCAACCGCATGGATAATACCTTTCCACTTACGGCGATTAGCAACAGCCATTTTCAAGACAATGCTGACCTCGTGACCTATAAACTGCTCGTAATGTGCTGCTTTAAAGAGTGGTCTTTCCAAACCTGGGGAGGACACTTCTAGGTTGTAAGCAACAGTAATTGGGTCTTCAACATCCAGTACCGCACTGACTTGGTGACTCACTTCAGCACAAGCATCAACCGTGATACCATTCTCATGATCAATATAAATACGCAGTGTTGAATGTTCACCAGCACGTACAAATTCTAATCCAACTAACTCATAACCTGCAGCTGCAACTGGTGCTTCAAGCATTTCAGTAAGTTGTCTCTCTAAACCAGTCATTTAAACCACTCCAGAAACAAAAAAAGGGCATAGAGCCCAATTTAAATTCCAAGCAAGCACCTGAAATTTTCATGATGAAATTCAGATAACAAAAAACCCCGAAAGTCGGGTTTTTTTGTTGCTGGACCCTGATAAATTGAGAAATTATTCTCAACTGCAGTGAGGTTAACACTGCCAAACTTGCACCAATTTACCAGACAGGTAAATGGTTGCGGGGGCCGGATTTGAACCGACGACCTTCGGGTTATGAGCCCGACGAGCTACCAAGCTGCTCCACCCCGCGTCCGACTTGTAAGCAATTATACTCGCTACAAGGTGATTTACAAGTTTGTAAATAATGGTGCCGAGAGAGGGACTCGAACCCTCACACCATAGGCGCTAGCACCTCATGCTAGTGTGTCTACCAATTTCACCATCTCGGCATAACCTGACTTATCTTAAGATAAGCTTAGCGAGGAATCTCGTCGCCTTTAGGGGCTGGAATATCACTCACTGAATTATCAGCTTGCTCGACCACATGACCTTGTAACGGGTCAACCCATTGTGATTCGGTTTTGTGTGTAGACATGTTGCCTAACACCAAGCTAATAACAAAAAATGCGGTTGCAAAAATTGCAGTCATTCGGGTTAAAAAGTTACCTGAGCCACCAGCACCAAACACTGTGTTTGAAGCGCCAGCACCGAATGAGGCTCCCATATCTGCGCCTTTACCTTGTTGAATCAACACTAGGCCAATAATACCAACCGCTGCCAACAGGTAAATCACAAGTAGAACTGTAAACATTGCTTCCACCTATGTTCCAAATTGTTGAGCCAGCGCCGTTCAATCATGCGACTTAAACAAGGCTAGCGACCTCCTCATCGAGGGCGGACGCAATACTAACGAATGCCCGTTTCGCTGACAAGCGGTATTTAACAAAAAAGTCTTTTTTATCAATCAAACGGTCAAAAAAGGCTCAACAATCGATATTAATAACTCTATTTTCTCTATTCATTAACATTTATCGCAATTAGAAATAGAGAAATACGTAAAAAACTTAGCAACTGGCTTTAACTGCGGCGGCAATATCTAATGCTGAAGTTTGCACTAACTGAGCATCTTCACCTTCAACCATCACTCGAATAAGAGGTTCAGTACCCGACGCACGTAACAATACCCGCCCTTTATCACCGAGCTTAGCCTCAACCTGTTTTACCGCGCTTAGTACCGCTGGTGACTCAAGTGGTTTAGTTTGCCCACTAAAGCGAACATTTTCTAGCACTTGCGGATAGAGTGTCATACCTTGCGATAATTCATGTAAAGACAAATCACTATCAATCACAGAGGCCAATACTTGTAAAGCCGCGACAATCGCATCTCCAGTCGTAACTTTATCAAGCAAAATAACATGCCCTGAATTTTCAGCACCAATTTTCCACCCTTTTTCGAGCAGCTTTTCCATTACATAGCGATCACCGACGGCTGCGCGGACAAATGGAATACCTAACTGTTTCAAGCCATTTTCCATGCCTAAATTCGTCATCAGTGTACCAACCACCCCACCTTTCAATTCACCTCGGCGCAAAGCATCTCGAGCGATGATATAAGCAATCTGATCACCATCGATTTTATGACCTAAATGGTCCACCATGATGATTCGGTCACCATCACCATCAAAAGCCAGTCCCAAATCAGCCTGCTCAGCAACCACTTTTTGTTGCAATGCACGAACATCGGTCGCCCCAACCTGATCGTTAATATTTAAACCATTTGGCTCAGTACCGATCGAAATCACTTCTGCACCCAGTTCTTTAAAAACATTAGGCGCGATATGATAAGTCGCGCCATGGGCACAATCGACGACGATTTTTAAACCAGCGAGACTTAAAGCAGAAGGAAAGGTACTTTTACAAAATTCGATATAACGACCAGCAGCATCAACCAAACGAGTCGCTTTCCCCAATTCTGCGGACTCAACGCATTCAATGGGTTTATCCAATTCGGCTTCGATAGCCAGTTCCAATTCATCAGGTAATTTCGTACCGGCGGAAGAGAAAAATTTTATGCCATTGTCATAATAAGGGTTGTGCGACGCAGAAATCACAATCCCCGCTTCGGCGCGAAAAGTTTGGGTAAGATAAGCAACAGCAGGGGTCGGCATTGGCCCTGTGAAAATCGCTTTTAGCCCAGCAGCAGCCAGCCCGGCTTCTAATGCTGACTCTAGCATGTAACCTGAAATTCGCGTGTCTTTACCGATAATCACTTTTTTGGTGCCTTGCTGAGCCAAAACACGCCCTGCAGCCCAACCCAGTTTTAAAACAAAATCAGGCGTGATTGGATATTCACCAACTCGGCCTCGAATGCCATCAGTGCCAAAATAACGTCTAGTATTAGACATAATGATTCCTTAATGTTTATGGCGGTGCATCATTTGTATGATCGCCAATGCTTCTATAGTTTGTTCAACATCATGTACACGAAGAATGTGCGCACCTTTTAAAGCCGCTAATGTTGCGCTCGTTACGCTTGCCACCATGCATTGTGCTGGTTCTTTATTTAGTGGCTTAAACAACATTGACTTACGAGACATTCCTGCTAGTAAAGGCAAACCAAAATGATGAAATACCTCTAAATTCGCGAGCAGATGATAATTGTGTTCAAGCGATTTACCAAAACCAAAACCAGGGTCCAGAATAATATTCTGCCGCTGGATCCCCGCTTTCTCGCATGCGGCGATACGTTCGGCTAAAAATCCATCCACCTCTTTTAGAATATCATCATACTCAGGAGCGATTTGCATCGTTCTTGGCTGGCCTTTCATATGCATAATACACACTGGCACTTGAGCATCGGCGGCAGCTTGCAAAGCCCCCGGCTCTTGTAACGCTCGTACATCATTAATTAAGTCAGCGCCTGCCTGTACCGCCTGACGCATAACCTCAGGTTTACTAGTATCAATCGATATCCAAATATCAGGATAATACTGGCGAATGGCCTGAATCACGGGAATGACTCGCTCAAGCTCTTCGCTGAGCGATACCTCTGGCGCACCGGGACGAGTCGACTCACCACCAATATCAATGATATTAACTCCGGCATCAATCATCTGCTTTGCTCGATAAAACGCACGTTGCACAGTAGTATATTGACCACCATCAGAAAAAGAATCCGGAGTCGTATTCAGTATTCCCATCACTTGAGGCTGGTCAAGCTTCAACTGTTTAGATGTGGTTTGAATTTTCATAAGCCTCTGAATATAGAATGGATTAATAAAGAATACGTTACCTCCATCCCTTGCTAACCTCAAGAATTATACCAAGCAATAAATAATTTATTGCTTACGTTATCAAACCTAAAACACCTTCACCAACAAACAAAAAACCCCGAAAGAATCGGGGTTTCATCATAAAATAGAGATTAATCTTTATCTTTATGCTCTGAAGCTGGTGGAACATCCGCATCAACTGGTGCAGAGTTGCTTGGCTCCGGTTCAACATTGTCTTGAGTCGCTCTAGCGGCCTGATCGGCCCAACCAGCAGGTTCACGAATCTCCGATTTACGAGCCATCAAATCATCAATCTGTCCTGCATCGATGGTTTCATATTTCATCAGCGCATCTTTCATCGCGTGCATGATATCCATGTTGTTCTCTAGGATTTCACGAGCACGGTCATAGTTACGATCAATGATTTTACGAACTTCATCATCTATCAGTTTGGCCGTATCTTCAGAAACGTGCTTAGTTTGCGTCACACTACGACCTAAGAACACTTCACCTTCATCTTCTGCATACAAAAGAGGACCGAGTTTCTCTGAAAAACCCCATTGAGTAACCATCTTACGAGCAATTGCAGTCGCTCGTTCAATGTCATTCGAAGCCCCAGTGGAAACATTATCAGCACCATAAATCAGCTCTTCAGCAAGACGACCGCCATAAAGGCTGGATATCATCGACTCAAGATGCTGTTTAGACATACTGACACGATCTTGTTCTGGCAAGTACATTGTCACACCCAACGCTCTACCGCGAGGGATGATAGAGACCTTATACACCGGATCATGTTCAGGCACCAAACGTCCGACAATTGCATGGCCGGCCTCATGATAAGCCGTTGACGCTTTAGTCTCTTCCGACATTACCATTGAACGGCGCTCTGCACCCATCATGATTTTGTCTTTAGCCAGTTCAAACTCAACCATAGACACATTACGTTTATTACCACGAGCGGCAAACAACGCAGCTTCATTGACTAAGTTGGCTAAATCAGCGCCTGAGAAACCAGGGGTACCACGAGCAATCAATGACGGTTCAACATCATTCGCTAATGGAACTTTACGCATATGAACTTTAAGAATCTGTTCACGGCCACGAACATCAGGTAAACCAACGACAACTTGGCGGTCGAAACGGCCAGGACGCAATAATGCTGGGTCCAATACATCAGGACGGTTAGTTGCGGCAATGACGATAACCCCTTCATTACCTTCAAAACCGTCCATCTCAACCAGCATTTGGTTTAAGGTTTGTTCACGTTCATCGTGACCACCGCCGACACCAGCACCACGCTGACGACCGACCGCATCAATTTCATCGATAAAAATGATACAAGGCGACGCTTTTTTGGCTTGCTCAAACATGTCACGCACGCGCGATGCGCCGACACCGACAAACATTTCAACGAAATCAGAACCAGAGATAGTGAAAAAGGGTACCTTTGCTTCACCAGCAATCGCTTTAGCAAGCAAAGTTTTACCCGTCCCTGGAGGACCTACCATCAATACGCCTGTTGGGATTTTACCGCCCAACTTCTGGAATCGGCTTGGATCACGAAGATAATCGACCAGCTCTTTAACATCTTCTTTGGCTTCATCACAGCCAGCAACGTCAGTAAAGTTCGTTTTAATCTGCTCTTCGCTCATCATCCGCGCTTTACTTTTACCGAAGGACATGGCGCCTTTACCGCCACCGCCTTGCATTTGACGCATGAAGAAAATCCATACCCCAATTAGCAGTATCATTGGGAACCAAGAGATAAAGATAGTTCCAAGCAAACTTTGCTCTTCTGGCGGCGTTCCTTGTACTCTTACGTTTTGATTAATCAGATCATCAAGCAGCTTTTGATCATATACTGGCATGTAAGTAACGAAACGATTGTTACTACCACGGCGAGTAAAAGTAATTTCGCTGTTCTTGAATTGAGCTTCCTGAATTTGGCCTTGACCAACTTCATGTACGAATGTGGTGTAGTCCACTGTTCTTCCGCTGCTGTCACCAGGGCCAAAGCTCTGGAAAACCGACATCAGCACAACGGCGATAACCAGCCACAGTATTAGATTTTTTGCCATGTCACTCAAGGTGCAAGCCTCGCGATAACTAGTTGTAATTAAAGGTAGGGTACTACAGTTTGTAGGCTGTAGCTATAGTGTTAACTCTTACCGATAAGGGCAAATAGTTAACCTTTGTAACCAGTGGCAACAACATAAACCTCTCGAGAGCGAGCTCTTGAAGAATCTGGTTTACGAATTTTGACCGCCTTGAACATACTACGTACCTCTTGGACATAATGATCAAAACCTTCGCCCTGGAACACTTTGACCACAAAACTACCATTAGGAATCAGAACTTGTCGACACATATCTAATGCTAATTCGACCAGATACATCGCTCTTGGTTGATCCACTGAATTATTTCCGGCCATATTAGGGGCCATATCAGACATCACCACATCAACCATATCTGGTTGAATACGCTCGATTAATGCTGCAAGTACGCTCTCTTCTCGAAAATCACCTTGTAAAAAAGAGACACCAGCAATCGAATCCATCGGCAAAATATCACAAGCAATGACCTGTCCTGTATCACCAACAATACTAGCCGCATATTGTGACCATCCACCGGGTGCAGCCCCTAAATCAACGACGGTCATACCAGTACGCAGTAACTTATCCTTACTTTGGATCTCTTTTAGCTTAAAAATCGCACGTGAACGATAACCTTTCTTTTTTGCTTCATGAACATAGATGTCATCAAAATGCTCTTTCAACCAACGAGAAGAACTCGCGGAATGTTTCTGTTTACTCATTCGATACCTAACTAAGGTGATTCTATTCGAGAAAGTCTTGTAGAAAATATAGTCTTCCTGAGTAGATGGCGCTAAAATGGTGGTTTTCAACCCTAATATTAATAAATTTGGTCGCGTAATGAATCTAAGCAACAAACAAAAGCAGCACCTGAAAGGATTGGCTCACCACTTAAACCCAGTAGTATTAATGGGTGCCAATGGCCTCACTGAAGCTGTTTTGGCAGAAATCGAAATTGCGCTTAACTATCATGAACTCATTAAAGTCAAGGTAGTATCAGAAGACCGTGAAACGAAACTATTGATTGTTGACGCGATCGTTCGTGAAACGGGTGCAGAAAAGGTCCAAGTAATCGGTAAAACTTTGGTCCTTTACCGCCCATCTGAGCAGCGTAAAATCGAATTACCTCGCAAATAAATTGCTCCGTTCGCTAAGTATGCGAACCTCGCTACTTAAGCTTATAAAAAGGTCGCTGTAGGCGACCTTTTTATTATTGTCTCTCGGAAACACTGGAGACAAACCAAGACAGTGATCTCAACGGTTAATGTCAAAAGTGTCTCAGCTCGATTTACAGATAATCAACTTTATCTATTTCAAAAACTTTATCGCCGCCAGGAGTCGAGATAGTGACTTCATCACCTTCCATTTTACCAATTAGCCCACGAGCAATCGGCGAACTGACTGAAATCCGTCCAGCTTTGATTTCCGCCTCATCATCACCAACGATTTGATAACGCTTCTCTTCATCAGTATCGACATCAATCAAGCTCACTGTCGCACCAAAAATCACTTTTCCTGTGTTTTCTATCTTTGCTATATCAATCACTTGAGCTACCGATAACTTATATTCGATATCGCGGATCTGAGCTTCACAGATCCCTTGCTCTTCTCGAGCGGCATGATATTCGGCATTCTCTTTTAAATCACCTAATTCACGAGCTTCAGCGATCGCTTGAGTGATTTTGGGACGTAGTTTAAGCAGTCGCTCAAGTTCATCGCGCAGCAACTTTTCGCCACGCACTGTCATTGGAACTTTTTCCATATTATTACCTCTATGCCAAAATTATCTTTGGACAATACAAAACTACCCAACCCGATAAGGGGGTCAGGTAGTCATTTTTGAATGCATGATTCTCAGTGTAAACAAACATGGCGACGAAATCATCCAAATTCAATCATTGCGATCAGAAATTGAGATTGAGCACGATGAGGTAAATTTAATGTGATCCAACCCACACACTCACCTGTCGAAAAAACATTCAAAATAACTAAAAAAATCTAAATAACCCACTTAAAATCGACGGTCAGACCAGCTTAAAAAAACCAACAAAACTAATATAAATCAGTATCTTGATATTTTTTACATCACAATAAAACACTGTTCATAACTGAAATTTATATCATTTTACTAACGGATAATGGAACTTTGCAGTTACAAAGGTAGACACGAATAGGTCGAATGTTCCACCTGAGAGTCACTTCTTTAGAGGTTACACGAGTGGGAACATTGGTTGTTCGTTGCACATATCAATGATTTGAACCATCGCTTTCAAACTTTGTTATGTCGCCGATAACAATTTATGGACAGTAAATTAGGACTTAATAAAATGAACAAAACTCTGATTGCTCTAGCAGTTTCAGCTGCTGCAATGACCGCTGGTGTTAATGCTGGTGAAATTTACAACCAAGATGGAACTTCGCTTGCGCTAGGTGGCCGCGCTGAAGCACGTCTATCTCTAAAAGATGGTAAAGCAGAAGATGCTTCACGTGTACGTATTAATGTATTAGGTAAAACTCAAATCAATGACAGCCTGTATGGTCTTGGTTTCTACGAAGGTGAATTTACTACTGCTGATAATGGCGATATCGATTCAGATAGTAATAACCTAACTAACCGTTATGCTTTTGCTGGTATCGGTGGTGATTTTGGTCTAGTGACTTACGGTAAAAATGACGGCGCACTAGGTGTGATCACTGACTTTACCGATATCATGTCTTACCACGGTAACAAAGCGGCTTACAAACTGACCGTTGCTGACCGTGCTGACAACATGCTGACTTACGCAGGTCAATTTGATGATCTTGCAGTAAAAGCCAGCTACCGTTTTGCTGACCGTGAAGAAGGGGTAAATTTTGGTGATAATAACCAAGATGGTTACTCACTATCTGCAATTTATGCATTTGCTGACACTGGCTTTGCTGTTGGTGCTGGTTACGCCGATCAAGACAAAGCTGATCAGTGGATGCTAGCGGCCTCTTATGCAATCAACGATTTGTACTTTGCCGGTACTTATGTTGATGGTCAAGATAAGAGTGATGCTATTAAGGTTCAGGGCATCAACAAAAAAGATATCAAAGGCTACGAGTTAGCAGCTAAATACACTATGCAACAAACCGTATTTACGACAACTTATAACCTTAAAGAAGTAAAAAATGACGGAACAAAATCCGACCAAGAAAAAATCGACTCTATCGCTATCGATGCAACTTACTTCTTCAAACCTAACTTCCGCTCATACATCTCATACAACTTCAACCTGCTAGATTCAGATAAAGTAGGTAAAGTGAACGCTGAAGATGAGCTAGCTCTAGGTCTACGTTACGACTTCTAAGTCGCCTTAATTATGCATCATCATGCTTAATTAATACTCCAAACGCCTGCGCACTAGCAGGCGTTTTATTCTCTGGTTATACTTGCCTTCCTGTTTGATTGATTGTCGATCGTTTATGCATTGTCTATGGCGCTACCTTTCTTCTATTTTCATGTTGCTTTACCTGTTTATCGCGCCCCCCGTTTGGGCCGATTTTGAGCAAGCAAAAGCACAACTGCCAACAGGTACCCGCAGCGGCTTAGTCAGCCAGTTACTCAATGAACAACAAACCGTTAATCAATACACCGATGGGTATTTCCCGCCTGCCAGCACCTTAAAAATCATTACCGCTTTGGCGAGCCAACTCGAACTCGGTGAACAATTTCGTTTTACCACCGAGTTACGTGCTGATAACCATCAGCTGGCCTTGATTTTTTCTGGTGATCCGACTTTGACTACTGCCAACTTACGTCAATTATTCAGTCATTATCGTTCTAAACACGGTCGCAAGATTAGCGGAGATATCTGGCTCGACATCAGTCAATTCAGTGGTTATCAACGAGCAGTGGGCTGGCCTTGGGATAGTCTTGGCGTGTGTTATAGCGCTCCAGTCGGCGCGATTAATCTTGATGGCAACTGTATTCAAGCGTCGATTTATACTCAAGATAACGGTTCTACTCGAGTTTATGTCCCTCCTCATTACCCAGTTCATGTTAGTAGTGAGGCTAAAACGGTCTCTCAAGCTCTACAGCAAAGCTTACATTGTGATTTAGAGTTAATCGCCACACCTAACAATCATTATCAACTATCAGGCTGTTTAGCGGAACGTGAGCAACCACTACCGCTTCGCTTTGCTGTACAAAATCCTGAACTTTATGCTCAACGCGTCATTCATCAACTACTACGGCAACTTGGCATCCATTTAGAAGGCGAGATAAAAATCGGTCAGCCCCCAGAAATACAGACTATGGCGAGTATTGCAATACATCGCTCAGTAGCGTTGCCTGAACTGCTCAAAATCATGCTGCAAGACTCGGACAACTTGATTGCTGACTCGCTTACCAAAACCTTAGGCCGGCACTTTTTCTTGCAGCCCGGAAGCTTTGCTAATGGTACAGAAGCCATGAAACAAATTATTTTTGCCAACACCGGAATTGACTTGCAAGATGCTCAGTTAGTCGATGGATCAGGGTTATCACGTAATAACCGCTTACGCTTAGAGTCGATGCGTCAAATCCTTGCCTATTTGGCTGCTCACGATCAGCAATTATCGTTATTGAGTTTGCTGCCAACGGCCGGAGAGAATGGAACTTTACTCTATCGTCGTAGTATGCGTCATAGTAGCGTGCGAGGTCAGCTTATCGCCAAAAGTGGCTCGTTATACGGTACGCATAACATGGCGGGTTTTGTCGTCGATGAGCAAGGTAAACCACTGAGTCTATTTATTCAGTACGTAACGGATTATTTCCCATCCACCGCCAATGCTCACTTACCGATAGAACCACCCATTACCCAATTTGAGCTGCGTTTTTATCAAGATGTGATCAACATGGCTCACGGCCAATAAACAAAAAGCGCCTAACGGCGCTTTTTGTTTATTGGGGATAACTCATGCTTTGACAATTTAACAGCATCAAAGCTTATCACTACTCATGACTCAATAGTTACTCGTGCGAACTTACGTTTACCAACTTGATAGACATAAGTTCCAACCGTTGGAGTGAACTTAGCATCATCAATTTTTTCACCATCTTGCTTAGCCGCGCCTTGTTTTACCATGCGCATCGCATCCGAAGTTGAGCCAACCAAGCCAGCATCTTTAAGTAAATTAGCAATCGCAATCCCTTGAGCAAAGGTAAACTCTGGCATTTCATCAGGTAGAGCACCTTTTTGAAAACGATTAATGAATTCTTGTTCTGCCGCATCAGCATCGGCTTGTGAATGGAAACGAGCGATGATCTCTTTAGCCAGTAGAATTTTAACGTCTCTTGGGTTAGCACCGTTGGCTACATCAGCTTTAAATTGCTCGACTTCCGCTAACGGACGGAAAGACAACAATTCATAATAACTCCACATCAAATCGTCAGAGATTGACATGATCTTACCAAACATTTCGCTTGGCGCTTCGCTTACCCCAATATAGTTGTGCGCGGACTTAGACATTTTCTTTTCGCCATCTAAGCCAACTAATAATGGCATCATCAATACCACTTGAGGTTTCTGACCATGAGATTTTTGCAGCTCTCGTCCCATCAGTAAATTAAACTTTTGATCTGTGCCCCCCAATTCAACATCGGTTTCCATCGCAACGGAGTCATAACCTTGCAGTAAAGGGTACATAAACTCATGAATGGCAATCGGTTGACCACCTGCATAGCGCTTTTTAAAATCATCCCGCTCTAACATTCGCGCGACGGTCTGATTGGCAGCAAGTCGGATCATTCCTTCAGCGCCCAGCTCAGACAACCATTCAGAGTTAAACTGAATTTTCGTTTTTGTCGGATCAAGTATCTTAAACACTTGCTGCTTATAAGTCTCCGCGTTACGTAGAACATCTTCACGCGTCAAAGGGGGACGAGTGGTATTTTTACCCGTTGGGTCACCGACCATTCCCGTAAAATCACCAATCAAGAAAGTAACATCATGGCCTAAATCTTGGAAAGTGCGCAGCTTGTTTAAGATCACCGTATGACCTAAATGAATATCTGGTGCCGTTGGATCAGCTCCAAGCTTAATCCGCAGAGGACGACCTTCTTTCAGTTTTGCGATTAATTCCTCTTCTGGGATTAACTCCTCAACACCACGCTTAATCTCAGCTAACGCCGCTTCAATACTCGCCATTCTTGTTCACTCCCACAGATTTGGCAAAAATTTAATAGTTTGACATCTTACTTGAATAGCGATGCCTTTTGAAACCAGTTAGACTAACCAAATAACGATTTTATTCACGAATGATTGAACGAACACGAGTATGCTAGCGATTTTTGCTCGTCTTCCCTGGGTGCATCGGGCATGTATTGCCTTTTTTAGTGCGGTGATTGTTGTCGCGTTATTTTTCCTCCCGGATCAGGAAGCATTAAGAAACCACCCAGAACGACTACAAATTGGTCGTCATTATCCTTTGACTATTGACCGGGAAGCACTAGCGCCAGGCAGTACGGTATTGCCTTCTGCTTTACTGCGCTGGGAAACGCATAAAGTGAATTCGGGAGAAAGTGCAGCACTTCTTTTTCAACGTATTGGTCTCTCCGCTCGTTTACTCCATGAACTGACGTCCAGTGATCAACAAATCAACCAACAATTGAGTCGCTTACGCCCCGGTGATGAGTTGCAATTTGGGTTTGATGACAATAACCAATTAATTCAACTTAAACGACGTATTACCCCCTATGAAACCTTTGATATCACTCGTACCGACGCTGGTTTTTCTGCTCGGTTTGATAAAAAAGAGGTTTTTTATCAATACAATTACGCTCAAGCTGAAATCACCTCAAACTTTTGGAATGCGGCAAGAGGAGCAGGCTTAACGGCTAACCAGATTATGGAATTAGCGGGCATTTTTGGTTGGGATATCGATTTTGCGTTAGATATTCGCTCAGGAGATCACTTTCGCTTACTGTTTGAAGAGAAAATAGTTGAAGGTGAAGTAGTGGGACGAGGGCGAATCATCGCCACTCAATTTACTAACCAAGGCACAACCTTTACAGCAATTTTGGACGATCATACTGGACAATATTACGATGAAACTGGCCGAGCGATGAAAAAAGCGTTTCTACGGGCACCTCTTGATTTTCGGCGCGTATCATCAAACTTCAACCCTCGCCGCCTTCATCCAGTGACAGGCCAGCTAAGGGCGCATCGAGGTACAGACTACGTTGCGCCTGTAGGCACCCCAATTTGGGCCGCGGGTGACGGAGTAGTTGAACGCTCTAGCTATAACCAATTTAACGGTAATTATGTCTTTATTCGCCACAGTAATACCTATTTAACTAAATACCTTCACCTAACTCGACGTACGGTCAAAACTGGAGAGCGGGTTCGCCAAGGTCAAGTGATTGGTACATTAGGTGGAACCGGACGAGTCACGGGCCCCCATTTACACTACGAGTTTCTGGTTAATGGCGTTCATAAAGATCCACGCACAGTCGATCTTCCTCAATCAAAATCCTTGACCGGACAAGCAAAAGCGACATTTTTAGCTAATGCTAAAATTCGCCTTGATACCTTATCGCGTTATGGGCAATTACTCTACGCAACCCCTTAACCTCACAAAAAAGCCCTTATGATATCAGTAAGGGCTTTTTAATCTGGGTAGTTCTCTAACACAAATAGATTTTAAACGCTAAATGACGCCCCACAACCACAGGTCGTAGTCGCATTAGGATTATTAATAAAAAAGCGCGAGCCTTCTAATCCATCACTATAATCCACTACGCCACCGATCAAATACTGTAAGCTCATGGGATCAACGACTAAAGTCACACCACTGTTTTCGATAGTAGTATCGCCATCATTCACATTTTCATCGAAGGTAAAACCGTATTGAAAACCACTGCATCCCCCACCGGTAATATAAACTCGCAATTTCAACTGGGGATTTTCTTCTTCTTCAATTAACGTGCGTACTCGTGTGGCAGCGGCATCAGAAAACGTTAAAGGGACATTAACTTCACTCACGACGACCTCTCTCATTGGTGTCAATACTCATTGCCTATTGATGAGCATGTTTATTTTTCTAATCGTACGATTATCTAATACCTGACTGTTTCGTTCAAGTATTAGCCGGATAATCTCATCGTAGCTACTATTCCAATCCCACCGAATCGTAAATATTATTGCGCGTGAAACCATCAGTCCCCCTCGGCGAGAAAAGTATGCCATCGAATGGCAATACTACCATTTTGCGCTTAGTCAGCGGATAAATGTTATAAATGATTTCGTCTCATCACTGAGCAGCGTACAATGCTCAACGTAATGAATCCTAGGGTAGATTGGCCTTGTTAAGTGAACGCTGATTCGAACTTGAGCTAAAAGACGAACCTCGTGACTCAACGATATGTCGTTTTGTTTCCATCAACATAGCCAAGCAGATTGAGCAACGCTCGTACTAGCACACCGCTGTAGCTTACCGTAAGTGTATCAGCAGGGTTTCATCGTGATAAGGAGATTACGCTTTATTATCTCCGCCAAGAACCCATATCGCCAGCGATGATAGTGGCTTTATCCCTAGGGTCTGTTTATCTTTCGAGCTGATTTTTGCAGCAGTTTGTGGCTTCTTTATACAAGGCAGAGGCTTTGAAATGTAGTTATTCTACCTAAGAAGCCGATAACGCAGTAGAAAGGAGCCACAAACGCTGCCCGAAGGGTTCGGCTAAAAGTGTTTTACTCTTTGTTGAGAGGTATTTTGCCTAGAATACTAGGCTACAAACCTCTCGCCGCGATTAAAACACTTTTATCTCGAACAAAATTTAACCGCGAAAGATAAACAGACCCTAAGGTCAACATGCCCTAACTAATATAAAGAGGAATTCTCAATGACCAAATCAGAAGATCTGTATCAAAAGGCGCAAATTAAAATTCCAGGCGGAGTTAACTCTCCGGTGCGCGCCTTTAGTGGTGTAGGTGGCTCACCCATTTTTATTGATCGAGCCGATGGCCCACTGATTTTTGATGCCGATGGTAAAGCCTACATTGATTATGTTGGTTCATGGGGGCCAATGATTCTTGGTCATAATCATGCCGTCATTCGCGAAGCCGTGATCGATGCAGCGCAGCGTGGGCTGAGTTTTGGAGCGCCAACGGAAATGGAAATCACTATGGCAGAGCTCGTCTCTGAATTGGTGCCGTCAATGGAACAAGTCCGCATGGTGAGTTCAGGCACCGAAGCGACCATGAGTGCAATTCGTTTGGCTCGTGGTTATACCGGGCGAGATAAAATCATCAAATTCGAAGGCTGTTATCATGGTCATGCTGATAGCTTATTAGTGAAAGCAGGCTCTGGAGCTTTAACTCTGGGTCAACCAAGCTCACCGGGCGTACCAGCAGACTTTGCCAAGCACACGCTGACGGCACGTTTTAATGATTTACAATCGGTACGCGAATTGTTCGCCGCTCATCCAGGGGAAATTGCTTGTATTATCGTCGAACCCGTGGCGGGAAACATGAACTGTATCCCTCCCATTGCTGGATTCCATGAAGGTTTACGCGAATTGTGCGATCAAGAAGGCGCATTATTGATTTTTGATGAAGTAATGACCGGGTTTCGTGTTGCGCTAGGTGGTGCACAAGCTTTTTATAACATCAAACCTGATTTGACCACGCTAGGTAAAGTGATTGGTGGCGGCATGCCTGTTGGCGCATTTGGTGGCCGTAAAGAAGTGATGCAGTATATTGCGCCAACAGGTCCTGTCTATCAAGCAGGTACCCTTTCAGGTAACCCGATTGCCATGGCGGCAGGTTACGCTTGTCTGTCGCTATTAAGACAAGAAGGTAATGAGAAAAATTTAGCGGCTAAAACCAAACAACTGGCCGATGGCTTTAAACAGCTCGCCGATAAGCATGGAATTCCATTAGTGGTGAGTCAAGCAGGAGGCATGTTTGGCTTTTTCTTCACCGACCAAGCCAGTGTCACCTGCTACGAAGAAGTCGCTAAATGCGATATTGAGCGGTTTAAGCGTTTCTTCCATTTAATGTTAGGTTATGGGGTGTATCTAGCACCTTCCGCATTTGAAGCTTGCTTTACCTCTTTGGCTCACGGTAGTCGAGAAATAGAAGCAACTTTAGAGGCAGCAGACCGAAGTTTTGCCCAATTAGCTCAAGAAGCGTAATGAGCGTAATGAGCGTAATGAGCGTATATCGAATTTAACTTATTAAATTGAAGGGGTATTGATTTTTCGCCATGCTATTCATTGCGAAGATTCAACACCCCTACCATGCAGAAAACTCACAACGTCTAATGCCATTAGTGCCAAAAAAACATCACTAATATGGCAAGGGAAACAAGTAAAATTGTTGTCCAAGGCATACGTTGCACCCATGAGGTTTTCGTCGCGCAGCAAGATTTCTTTTCACAACAACCCATTTTTATCTCTCCCATTGCCCAAAGACTCAATCCAAGCCATTATAAACAGGGTTATAACGAAATCGAAACTAACTCTATGTCATTTATCTGTTTGTGACGATGGTGTGAGTAAATGGATAATGGATCTAATGATTCCGTCAATCGCTCACTGAGATCCGACATCCTGACATAGAAAATCAACCAGTAGAAAGGGGCCACTAGCGTGTCCGAAAAAACCAGACTTACCGTCAACCATTGGGTATTGATCGGCGCATTATGTATCGCCGTATTCAGTTGTTATCGACTGATTGAACCTTATAGTAATGCGATCATGATGGCATTTATTCTGTCGCTATTGATTTTCCCTATCCATCAACGTTTAGAACAACGCCTAGCTCAGAAAAAAAATCTTACCGCCTTGCTCTCTTGTATCATTTTAACGTTCATTATTGTTATTCCTTCAATGTTGGTTTTTTCAGCCATCATTCAACAAGGTGCTCGCTTTGCACAAATACTCTATCACTGGGGTAATGAAGGCGGCATTCAAGCCGCACTTAGCCATCCTTTAATCATTAAGATACTCACATTGACCAATCAATATCTCCCGTTTCATGAGGTGACACCTCAACAAATCGCCCAGAAAACCGCTCAATTCGCCACCTCTTTTGGCAGTAGTTTGGTTGCCATTAGTGCCAAAATCGTTGGTGATGTCACGCATTTAGTCATGAACTTTTTCTTAATGCTGTTTGTGCTATTTTTCCTGCTTCGCGATCACGACAAGATCATCAATGTACTGCGACACATTTTGCCTTTATCTCGTAGCCAAGAAGATAAATTACTGCATGAAATCCAACAGGTATCTAAATCAGCAATTATGGGATCATTTCTTACTGCCATTGCCCAAGGCGTAGCGGGTGGATTTGCGATGTGGATCGTCGGCTTACCCGGACTTTTTTGGGGCACCATGATGGGCTTCGCCTCTTTTATTCCTTTAATTGGCACCGCCTTAATTTGGGTCCCAGCTACTCTCTATCTGTTTATTATTGGTGACACCGCTTGGGCATTGTTCTTATTAATCTGGAGTATTGCGATTGTTGGTTCGATTGATAACTTATTACGTCCCCTACTGATGCAAGGCAGCGCAGGTATGAATACTTTAATGATCTTCTTCTCACTATTAGGGGGGATCCAGCTCTTTGGTTTGATAGGGTTAATCTACGGACCACTGATTTTTGCGATCACCATTGTTCTATTTAACCTCTATGAAGAAGAATTTGCGGGCTTTTTAAATCAAAAAGACCGCCATTAAAGCGCTTCAAGCCAAGCGCTGATTATGCGAAAATCGTCCCCTTTGTCGTTCACCACGAGTTTGTTATGCCACATTACACAGCCCCAAGTCAGATCACACAGCGTCAATTAACTTATTTCACTGGAAAAAAAGTCTTGGTCGCCGGGGAGGTGGAAGATAACTTTCCCATCGAGTTGAGCAAACACTGCGACTCCGTTACCGTATTTACTACCCATTATGGCTATTATCGTCAATTACAAGCGTCTTCTGCTGTAAAAAGTCATTTTGGCGCGGAATTAACTGCCGAGGTCACGGCTGATTTATTGCTACTTTATTGGCCAAAAGCTAAATTAGAAGCGCAGTTTTTACTCGCTATGTTACTGGCCAAACTGCCAGCACACTGTGAAGTGATCGTCGTCGGTGAAAACCGCTCAGGGATAAAAGCGGTTGAAAAACTGTTTAGCCCTTATGGCGTGATAAAAAAATACGATTCTGCTCGTCGTTGTTCATTTTATTGGGGACAATGTACACAACCCGTTGCTGAATTTGACTTAGAAGATTGGTTTAAATCTTATACCGTCCATTACCAACAACACACACTGACTATTCGTAGCCTACCAGGGGTATTTAGCCATGGTGAATTCGATTTAGGTAGTCAGCTGCTGCTTGATAGCTTACCACCACTACAAGGTAAAATACTCGATTTTGGTTGTGGTGCTGGTGTGCTTGGTTGTGTGCTGAGTATGCTTAACCCTGAGATTCAGCTCGAAATGTGTGATATCAGCGCTCTTGCTATTCATTCTAGTCAAGCAACATTGGCGGCAAATGGCCTGACCGGACGAGTCTTTGCTTCCGATGTTTATTCAGATACTGACCGAGATTATCACTCAATTGTGACTAACCCACCCTTTCATTCAGGATTAGATACCAGCTATCGAGCAACAGAAACTTTATTACAGCAAGCTCCTAATTATCTGACCGCGTCTGGTCAACTGTTTGTCGTCGCTAATAATTTCCTCAAATACCCGCCATTAATAGAGCAAGCGTTCGGTAATTGTGTAACGCTAAATAAGACGGGTAAATTCTCAATTTATCACGCCAAAAAATAAGCCTAGCGCCCGTAAATTGCCGTTTTTAACGACAGTTTACGGGAGTAACATCAAAAATTTGCGCCCACCGACACGGTTTACTGTCAACTTACTTGTCAAAGTAAAAAAACACGTTAATTTCGTTATTTCCTACGCGTTACTTTATTCAATTTTCTCACTAAGGCTTTGTTGACTGTGAGCACCATTACAAATAACCCTTTGTTTAAATTTAAGTTTCATCGACAACATAAATTTAAACGCCTACAAAACACCCTGATGTTAGCGTTTCTGGCGCTGAGCTTGACTCCGCTGACGGTAACGGCCTTGTTCTTTCTTCATTCACACAGTAAAGACTTACAAGAACAAAGTACCTCACACCTTATTTCTGTACGTGATACCAAGCAGCAACAAATTATCGATTATCTCAGCGCCAAAGAATCTGAGGTAATGGGGTTTGTGCGTTCAGAACTCGCTTATGCTAGCGGTGGACGTTTTTATGGCCTAGTCAATGCTTTTCAGCGATTAGGAGAGAACATCGAGCAAGCTCGTCAACATGCTCAACAACGCTATATCCCCGGTTCTGGTGATCAAATTAGAACCTCTATTTTGCCCAAATCGAGCAGTTATGCGGGTAGTGAACGCTATCGTCTGCTACACAAACGTTATCATGCCAGCTATCTAGAGTTACTTAAACGATCGGATTTTGATGATATTCTTATCGTTGATTTACAAGGTAATGTGGTCTATTCAATTTTCAAACATGCTTACTATGGCACGAATCTACTGACCGATAATCAGCAGAACTCGCCTCTGGGACGAACGTTCCAACAACTAGAGCAGCAAGTCACTGAACAACGTAAAGTCAATGAAGATTATACACCGGTTATTCTGTCTGATTTTGCCGAAGAAAATGGACGCCAGTATGCTTGGATGGGTGCACCGATCATCCAGCAAGGCTATCTTCACAGTTATGCCATGTTCCGTCTGCCAAATAATGGCATCACCAAATTAATTGCCGATCATAGTCAAGATTCAGCAAAAAGGACGTTATTGGTCGGCCAAGATCACCGTTCTCGCACACTGGCCTATCAACAAGCCGATGTCGATACCAGCAGTCAGGTGATTCAATTGGCACTCAATGGCTCACGCTCGGTCACAACCTATGAGAATACTCTCGGTGAAAAACAGATTGCCGCTTATGCACCGATTCATTTGCAAAATCTCAATTGGGCCTTAGTGGTCGAACTTCCAGAAAAAGAAGCCTTTGCCCGAGTAAGACAACTGGAAAAATTATTTATTTTCGCCATGTTAACGGCGATCATCTTAGTAGTCATTGCTTCTCACTACCTCTCTAACTTTATTACTCTCCCTTTGCTCAAGCTCACTTGGGCAGCAGAACGCGTCTCCGCTGGCGACTTAGATCAACCGATCATTCACACTCAACGACGGGACGAAATTGGCCGTTTGGCCGTCAGTTTTGAGAGAATGCAACGCTCAATCCGAGAAAAAATCCAACTAATAAAATCACAAAATATTGAGTTGGAAGATAATATCCAAGTGATTCGTAAACAAAATGATGATCTACAACTAGCCAACAAACTTAAAGATGAATTTTTAGCGACGACATCACATGAGCTACGGACTCCACTACACGGTATGATAGGCATTGCTGAAGCTTTGACTTCCGGTACCAATGGACCAATTAGCCCAGCTCATCGCTATCAACTCGACATTATTATTAATAGCGGTCAACGCCTTGCTAATCTTGTTGATGATCTGCTCGATTATCACAAAATGCGTTACGGTCATCTTGATATTGAAATTCAAGCGGTGAACCTATCCAACGCCACCCGAATGGTGCTTGAGCTGTCTCATCATCTGATCGGCAAAAAAACACTACGGATTATTAACCAAATTGCCGAGCAACCATTATGGGTGTCGGCTGATGCTCAGCGTCTTGAACAGGTGCTGTATAATCTGATTGGTAATGCAATAAAATATACCTCTGAAGGAAAAATTGTTATTTCAGCTACGCCAATGGAGCATCAAGTCAGAATCCAAGTTGTCGATACTGGGCAAGGAATCCCGGCAGAGCAGTTGGAGCATATTTTTGAGCCACTCATTCAAGCAGGAAATGATAGTAGCCGTTATCGTCAAGGTGCAGGCTTAGGATTGACGATCAGTCGTCAATTAATCGAATTAATGCAAGGCTCGTTATATGTCAGTAGTCAGCCGATGGTCGGCACCACTTTCAGCTTTACCCTCCCGCTCGCGACCTCGCAACAAATCGCTCAAGCTCAGCGTAGTCAAATTGCTCATTTTCAAGCACCAGAATTAACCTCAATTGACGACCTCGAACAACCGCAACAACCTGAAAATCCAGAAGGGCCTTTATTACTGATTGCTGATGATGAACCCGTTAACCTGCGTGTATTAGACAGCTTTTTACGTTTAGAGGGTTATCGTGTGCGAACAGCACTCGATGGACATGAGGTTATCGAAGCGATAACTAAAGAGAAACCTGAATTATTACTGCTCGATGTGATGATGCCCGGCATGAGCGGTTATCAGGTCTGTGAGCAATTAAGAGAACAATACGATCACGCACAATTACCGATTATTATGCTAACCGCATTAAATCAAAGCGATGATCGAATAAGAGGCTTTGCCGCAGGAGCCAATGACTACTTATCAAAGCCTTTTAATAAACAAGAACTTGCCGCTCGCATTAAAGCTCATTTAACCGCCAGTAAAGCAGAGCAACGCCGTATTGAAAATGCTCAACTTCAAAAAGAGCTCAAACAACGAGCCATGGTCGAAGCAAGTTTACTCGAAACTCAAGGCCGATTATTAGAACAACTGGACTCAGCACCTGAAGCAATTTTGTGTTTGCGCGAAGACAATAAAATTCGCTTTGCCAATGAAGCGGCTTGTAAGCTATTTAAACGTAGCCAAGAACAACTCAAACGTTCTAACGCCGAAGAGCTGATTGCGCCTAAATACTTACTGGTTGAGCAAGAGCATTATTGCGGAAACATTGATATTTATGTTGATGATGTCAGACAACATCTTTCCGCAGATGTACTGTGCTTACCGGAGGGGAATAGCTTCAAAAGTATGTATATTTTTAATGTCGGCGGCAATCTTAACGCCAACCGTATCCATCAACTGGAAACCGCTGTCGATGCTTTATCCAGTTATGCTTTTGCTGGTGATCGAGACAAACTTCAGCAGCTAAAAGAACTGGGAGGGGAATTTACTCGCATCGCAGAAAAAGTGGCCGGAGAAACTCAATCAAAACAGGCATTAATGCGCGCCGTGTTGGTCGATGCAATGACGAGTGCTCTCGATTACTGGGAAAAAGTCACTGGGCAAAGTAAGTTTACTTTTGCTGAACAAAGTGGATTATGGCGGGTTTATTTAGATCGTAGCACCTTACAAACTCGAACATTGGATAAATACTTACGTATTGAAACATTACCGAAAACTCCCCGTTGGCGTACGGTATTGAACTCTCTTGACTACATCCTAGATCATTGTCAAGAACAAGGTCCGGAACGCACCTATATCGAAGTACAACGAGATAAATTACAGCAATTACTAACCAGCGATTAAGTAACGAGAATTGTCTATCCTTCGTGTCGCTGTATCAAGCAAGTCTATTTAAATAGGCTTGCTTGATACGTTCAGCGCATCACGGGTCACTCAACGATCAAAGCCCCCCAATCATCAATGCTATCATCAATCTGACGTTGATTTTCTTATCAAAACAACCCTCTGATTTATCTCTCTATGCCAATAATTTTCCGGTGAAACCAGCAACAAATTCAGTATTGAATCTTGACTAACTGGGTAATAAGTCAAGTTTGCGAAGATAATCACAACAATTTGCCAGATTTAATTTATGAAGTGAAATTTCTACTTTTAACACCAGTGAGCAAGGTCTCAATAAAAAATCAAGATGAAAAACACCAATGAAATAAATAAAAATAAAGATAGTAAGCACTAACAAACCACAGGTGTAATGGCTAGGTTTGCGAAGTGAATCACTGTGCAATATTTCAACGTTCTTTCAGCCCTTAGGCTAATTTTAACAAAACTAACGTCAAACAAAGACATTTTGACGTTTTTAACGGGAATTGGAATTGATAATTTTCCTTGTAAGGTGTTTCCTTACCCCTGTCAACGACCTACAGGCCACTCATGCCATTAAGCTTTGACTTAAATGAACACATGAGGTGGGTCATTGCCGAGTGTTAATCCGATGATAACATTCAAACCCTATTCATATCCGTATGTGAAATGAAAGCAAATAGTAAGGAACAGCTATGCTTGCCAATATAAAAAAAACTGCCCTAGCCGCTGCCGTAATTACTGCAGCCGCGGCCGTGTCAGCTCCAGCGTTTGCACGCAGTGAACTGACCATCGTACCTGATTTTTATCCAACCATGGTGCGCAACTTTAACCCTTACCTTGCCACGAATTTAAGAACAACCACTGACTTCATTTATGAACCATTGGTCATTTTTAATGAAATGCACGGTAATACTCCCGTCATGCGTTTAGCCGAAAACTTCTCCATGTCCGACGATTTAATGAGTGTCACTTTCGATATTCGTAAAGGCGTCAAATGGTCAGATGGTAAAGGCTTTAGCGCGAATGATGTGATTTTCTCATTCAATCTGGTGAAGGAAAAACCTGAACTTGATCAGCGCGGTATCAATAAGTGGGTAACCAGCGTTGAGAAAATTAACGATTACAAAGTGCGTTTTCGTTTAAGTGAAGCCAACTCCAACGTTCCTTATGAAATTGCTCAAGTACCAATTGTCGCTCAACATATCTGGAAGGATGTGAAAGAACCGACAACATTTACTAACCAAAACCCAGTTGGTACTGGTCCATTTACCGAAATTGATACCTTTACTCCACAGCTTTATATTCAATGTCGTAACCCGAACTACTGGGATGCCGCAAGCCTAAAAGTAGACTGTTTACGCGTACCACAAATTGCCAATAACGACCAATTATTGGGACAAATCATTAACTCTGAGCTTGACTGGACATCCTCATTTGTCCCCGATATTGATCGTACTTATGCAGCCGCCAATCCAAACCACCATTACTGGTATCCAGCAGCAGGAACGCAAGCGTTTATGATTAACTTCAAAAACGCCGATCCTGCGAAAAAAGAAGCATTGACGAACGTTGATTTCCGCCGTGCCTTCTCAATGGCCATAGATCGTCAAACTATCATTGATATCGCTTTCTATGGCGGTGGTACGGTCAACGATTTTGCTTCTGGTCTCGGCTACGCGTTTGAAGCTTGGTCTGATCCTGAAGTTCACAACAAGTATAAAGGTTTCAATACTTATAATGTCGAAGGTGCCAAAGCGCTACTTGCCAAAGCCGGCTTTAAAGATATTAACGGTAATGGTTTTGTCGAAACACCATCAGGTAAAACCTTTGAGTTGTTAATTCAATCGCCTAATGGCTGGACTGATTTCAATAACACGGTTCAGTTAGCCGTTGAACAGTTACAAGAAGTAGGCATTAGAGCCAGAGCACGTACGCCTGAGTTTGCCGTTTATAACCAAGCTATGCTTGAAGGCAACTACGATGTCGCTTATACCAACTACTTCCATGGTGCCGATCCTTACACTTATTGGAATAGTGGTTACAACTCAGCGTTACAGTCTGGTGATGGAATGCCTCGTTTTGCGATGCATTTCTTTAAAAATGAAGAACTTGATCGTCTACTCAACAGCTTCTACAAAACCGCAGACCGTAATGAACAGCTAGCGATTGCTCACAAAATCCAAAAGATCATCGCTGAAAATCAAGTCACTGTCCCTGTGCTTTCTGGCGCTTGGATGTACCAATACAACACCACGCGCTTTACTGGCTGGTGGAATGAAGAAAATCCAAAAGGCCGTCCAAGTATTTGGGCTGGTATCCCAGAGCGTTTACTGCATGTACTGGATTTAAAACCCGTTAAGTAAACGTTGATGACTGCGGCGCAGTAATGGCGCCGCTTTTAAAAATCCCCCTCTTATTAATGATAAGTATGGCGCGTGTCGTCAGGGGATTTCTCGCTCTCAACTTTCTGTGAGCGACCTGAATAATATAACCAAACGGCTCGGAGTTGCAGCTAGCCAACATTATCGCAGCTTCAAATAGCATAGGGTTATCAGGATGACTGGGTGAGTAAGGGGTAAGTTATGGGATATTTTTTAAGACGTTTGTCATTCTATTTTGCGGCGTTGCTGGTTGCAGCAACCCTCAATTTTATTATACCGCGAGCCATGCCCGGAGATCCGGTGACCATGATGTTCGCACACGCAACCGCCCAAGTGACACCAGAACGTATTGAAGCCATGAGACAACTGCTTGGCTTTGTCGATGGACCAATTTGGGTGCAATATTTTACCTATATGAAAAGCATCCTCAGTTGGGAGCTTGGAACATCAATCAAATTCTATCCATTAAGCGTTAATGAGCTTTTAGCGGGTGCTTTTGGTTGGTCACTATTCCTTGCTGGCACGGCGGTGATTATTTCATTTTCGATTGGCTCTATCCTCGGCATCTTTGCTGCTTGGAAACGAGGCAGTTACTACGACTCTTTTGTAACCCCTGGGATGCTGGTGATTCAAGCGGTTCCCCAAGTGGTTATTGCCATGCTCGCCATGTACACCTTTGCTATCGGCTTACGGTGGTTCCCAACTGGTTACGCTTACACACCAGGTACCATTCCAGACTGGACAAGCTGGGCCTTTATTAAAAACGTAGGATTTCACGCTATACTGCCTTTGCTTTGCGCCTCAATCGTGCAAATAGGTGGCTTCTTAGTCAACATGCGCAACAACATGATTAACTTATTGGCTGAAGATTACATCACAATGGCGAAAGGCAAAGGACTCAGTGAAAACCGAGTCGTTTTTAACTACGCCGCTCGTAATGCACTGTTACCCAGCGTTACTGCCCTCTCAATGTCACTCGGCATGGCGATAGGTGGTCAATTAATTATTGAGATTATCTTTAACTACCCCGGCCTTGGTACGGTTTTGTTCAACGCAATCACTGCTCGCGATTATCAAGTATTGCAAGGCCAATTGATCATCATGACGCTCTTTATGCTGTTTTTTAACTTACTCGCCGACATGCTTTATGTTGTGCTCGACCCGCGTTTACGCCGGGGAGGTAAATAATTATGCAAGCACTCGTGAAACTTCTTCGTGGTAATAGAATGGCAATGATCGGGGTGATCATTCTTAGCCTCTTCCTGCTGATGGCCATTTTTGCGCCGTTAATTACTCAACATGCGCCAGATAAACGGACAGGAAATCCACATGAATACCCAAGCTTTATCGTCAAAGCCGCCAAAGCTAACCCAAACGGTTGGATAGCGACTAATCTGGGCAACGATCGTCGAACTTTGGCGATGTCCAAAAAAGAGAATCATGTGCTCGGTACTACTCGTATGGGACGAGATGTATGGGCGCAAGTGGCCTACGGAGCAAGAGTATCACTGGCGGTCGGTTTTGGTGCTGGGATCACCGTATGCTTTTTAGCGACAATTATTGGCGTCTCTGCGGGTTACTTTGGTGGAAAAATCGATGATTTTCTCACTGCAGCGATGAACATCATGCTGGTTATCCCCCAATATCCCTTGCTGTTTGTTGTTGCCGCCTTCATTGGTCAGGCAGGGCCACTCACCATAGCGCTGATTATCGGTTGTACCTCCTGGGCTTGGGGCGCGCGGGTCGTACGAGCACAAACGATGGCACTGCGGGAAAAAGAGTTTGTTAAAGCGGCTGAAGTACTGGGTGAATCTTCTTGGCGGATCATTTTCGTCGAAATTCTTCCTAACCTGATTTCGATTGTTGGCGCCAGTTTTATCGGTTCGGTGATGTACGCGATCATGATGGAAGCCACCATCTCCTTTCTAGGGTTAGGTGATCCAAACACCATCAGTTGGGGCATCATGCTCTATAACGTACAAACCTCTTCATCAATGTTAATTGGCGCGTGGTGGGAACTGTTAGCTCCTTGCCTTTCTTTAACCTTATTGGTGACTGGCTTAGCGTTACTTAACTTCGCGGTTGATGAGATAGCAAACCCACAATTGCGTTCTCATAAAGGTATGAAACGTTGGAAGAAGCTTGCCAAACAAGAGCGAAAAGAGCGTAAGCCAGCCATGCAACCTCAACAAGCCATTTGGAGCGGAGACAAATAATCATGACCCAACCTATTATCTCAATCCGCAACCTCTGTGTTGATTATATTACCGATGCTGGCGATGTTCGTGCTTGTAATAATGTCAGCTTTGATATTGCCCCTAAAGAAATCTTTGGTCTTGCTGGCGAATCTGGTTGTGGCAAATCGACCGTCGCTTTCTCGTTAATGCGTTTACATAAGCCGCCCGCGTTTATCACTGGAGGAGAAGTGATTTTCAACGGCGAAAATATATTGCAATACAGCGAAGAACGTATGCAATCCTTTCGCTGGAGCCAAATGTCGATGGTCTTCCAAAGTGCGATGAATGCGCTCAATCCAGTATTAACCATGGAAGAGCAGTTTTGTGATGTGATCATGCGCCACACCAACATGAGCCGCTCACAAGCGAAACGGCGCGCTGAAGGTTTATTGGAGATTGTCGACATTCACCCCAGCCGTCTTAATGACTACCCACACCAGTTTTCTGGGGGAATGCGCCAACGACTAGTGATTGCCATTGCTTTAGCGCTTAATCCGAAAATGATCATTATGGATGAGCCCACTACCGCATTGGATGTGGTAGTACAACGGGAGATCTTGCAAAAGATCTATGCGTTAAAGGAAGAATTCGGCTTTGCTATTTTGTTCATCACTCATGATCTGTCTTTGATGGTCGAGTTCTCGGATCGAATTGGGATAATGTACTCTGGTGAACTGATTGAGGTTGCCCCTTCTAAACAAATTTTAGAGACCCCTTATCACCCTTATACCAAAGGGCTAGGCAGTTCATTCCCGCCCTTAACTGGACCGAAAAATAAACTCACAGGAATCCCAGGCAATCCACTGAACTTATTGGAAATTCCCCATGGTTGCCGTTTTCAAGCTCGCTGCGATCGCGTTCATGATGCCTGCAGCAAAGTGCCCACTGAGTTGCGTTTAATTGAACAAGGACGCTTCTCAAATTGCCATCTCTATGGTGAGCCGATTGCTCAGCAAAAAGCATGAGTATTGATGTAGGCAAACAACTGAATTTCTGGAGATAACAATGAGTAATGTATTAGGCCAACTGTTGGTGGAAGGTAAGAATCTCGTCAAGGATTTCCCACTCAATAGCAATAGTCTTAAACAACCAATGATGCGCGCCATCAATGACGTATCATTCAAAATGTACAAAAGTCGTGGTTTGTCAGTGGTCGGAGAGTCAGGCTCAGGTAAATCCACCACCGCAAAGATGATCGCCAAAATGTATGCCCCTAGTTCAGGAACGATTGAATACAAAGGCAGAGATATTCTTAACATTAAATCACGCTCAGATTTAATGCATTATCGCGAAGGCGTACAGATGGTTTGGCAAGATCCTTTTGGATCGCTCAATCCAACACACACCATTTTTCATCATATTGCTCGCCCATTGCTGATCCATAAAAAAGTCAGCTCTGGCAATAAAAAAGAGCTGCAAGAACGTGTCTATGATCTGCTTGAGCAGGTTGGTTTGATCCCCCCTAAAGAGACGGCTGAAAAATACCCCCACCAACTGTCTGGCGGGCAGCGGCAACGGGTTAATTTAGCTCGTAACATCGCTGTTGGTGCAGAAGTGGTACTGGCTGATGAGCCTACCTCTATGCTCGATGTATCGATTCGCGCCGGCGTTCTGAACCTAATGCAAGAGATGAAGTTTGAAAAGCAAATGTCTCTGCTCTACATCACTCATGATATCGCTACCGCCCGTTATATAGCGGAAGATCTGGCCGTAATGTATGTCGGTCATATGGTTGAATGGGGCGATACCGATGCGATCATTCACGACCCACAGCATCCTTATACTCAGTTATTGGTGTCTGCGGTACCCGATCCTAAAAAATCGATTCATGAGAAACTCAAAGGCAATAAAGGTGAAATTCCACTCTGGACTCCAAACTCGGTAGGCTGCCCTTTTGCTGGGCGGTGCATGCATGCAAGTGAACGCTGCCGAGAAAAACTGCCAGAGGTCACCCAATTATCGGAAAACCATTTTGTACGCTGTTATTTATTTGAACATTAACACTGGCCTTATCGTTGACTCGCGACTTTGGGGTCACGATAAGGCAATGTCGAATCGATATCTGCAAACAACTTGAAGCGGCAAATAAGCAACCAGTCAGTAAGCCCCAATTCCATGGATACATGATGTGATTAGAGGTAATACTGCAGCAGTAGCGTCAAGTGGCAAGGAGATAAATAACTATTGAATCATCAACATAACAACGATTTTGCGTGATGAATGGAGAGAGCAATGCAATTACTCACTAACCACCTTGGTTATGAAGCGTTGGGACCTAAACAAGCCGTATTATTGACCTATCAATCGGCTTTTTACGTTGAAGAAGCCCGCTTGGTTTGTGCGCATACACATCAAACGATGGCTCGTATTGCGATTGAATTTGGTGGACAAGTCGATGGTTGGCATCAAGGTCATTTTCATCGTCTCGATTTTTCGACCATCACGCAAGAGGGTCAATTCTATCTTTGTGTCGATAACGCACGCTCAGCCACTTTCACTATTCAATCTGGGCTACTGATGCAGCGTACCTTTTCAGATGTACTGCATTATTTTAAATCACAACGCTGTGCTGGCGTATTCGATAGACAAGATAAGCAAGTACCACTGCTGGGCACTTCACTCACTGCCGATGTGCACGGCGGCTGGTACGATGCTTCTGGTGACGTTAGTAAATACTTCAGTCACCTTTCTTACGCTAACTATTTGAACCCACAACAAACGCCTATGGTGGTATGGAATATGCTCAAAGGGTTAGCGCTTTTAAACCATCACTCGGGTTTTGCTGATTTTTCTCGCATTCGTCTCATGGAAGAGGCGTTGTTTGGTGCTGATTTTCTGCTTCGTATGCAAAACGCCGAGGGTTTTTTTTACGTTACTGTGTTTGACAAGTGGAGTAAAGATCCCAAACAACGTGAGATTTGTAGCTATGCCACTCAACAAGGCGACAAATCTAGCGATTATCAAGCTGGCTTTCGTCAAGGTGCCGGCGTTGCTATAGCCGCGCTAGCGGCGGCGGCTCGCTTATCCGAGCACGGCGAGTTTACTCAGCAGCAGTATCTAGAAGCAGCGCAGCGAGGTTATCAACATTTACTCACCGCCAACCTCACCTATCTTGATGATCAGCAAGAGAATATCATCGATGAATATTGCGCTCTATTAGCCAGTTGTGAGCTCTATAAAAGCACTCAACAAGACAACTATTTACTCGAAGCTCGCCAATGGGCTAAACGCTTATCAGCTCGTCAAATGAGTGATGAGCAGCATAGCTATTTTTGGTCAGCCAATCAGGATGGTTCACGCCCTTATTATCATGGGGTTGAAGCCGGCTTACCTGTGATCGCATTGTGTGAATATCTGGCGATTGAACCAGAACAATCAGAACGCCAATGTATGCAGCAGGTCGTCACTCAAGCCTGTCAATTTGAACTGACCATTAGCTCACAAGTACACAATCCCTTTGGTTATCCACGACAATACGTGTGTGACACCAAAGGCGTCAAACGCAGTGCTTTTTTCATGCCTCACGACAACGAAACTGGATACTGGTGGCAGGGGGAAAATGCTCGCCTCGCGTCATTAGCTAGCATGGCTTACCTAGTACAACCTTATCTTACTGATAGCCGTCTTAGTCAGTCATTACTCGCACTAGCCAACCATTCACTGAATTGGATCTTGGGACTTAATCCTTACGACATCTGCATGCTCGATGGTCATGGCCTGCATAACCCCGATTACTTACCAGATTTGGGCTTTTTTAATGCCAAAGGCGGGATCTGCAATGGGATTACCGCGGGTTTTGACGATGAGCAAGATATCGCTTTTAACCCAGAACCACAAAAAGACGATTTGCTACAAAACTGGCGCTGGGCAGAACAATGGATGCCTCATGCAGCTTGGTATTTGCTAGCAATAACTACTCAGTTTTCTCACTTTCGCAGTGCAGGAGAATAGCCATGAGTGGACATCAAACTCACTACCTCAACGTCAATAAGAATAAGGATAGGGTATGAACTATCGGATGGATTTTGCTGTATTGAGCGAGCAAGCCAGCCATTGCCGCTTCGGACTAACCCTGCATAATTTAAGCGATCAGCCACTGATGGATTGGCGCTTACATTTTGCCATTGAGCGCTATATTGACCCCAACTCACTCACTCAAGGTCAATTACAGCAAATCGGCAGCTTTTGCACTCTCGAGCCTAATTGTCAGATATTAGCTGCCAATAGCCACTTTTATTGTGAATTTACGATAAAAACCGCTCCATTCCATTTTTATACCGATGGCATTAAAGAGGCTTTTATCGAATATTCGAGTGCCAAGCAAATTCATCGCCAAGCCGTTACCGTCACCCCCATCGCTCTGCTATCTAGTCATAAACAGCGCTGTGTTATCGATACGGTTGAGCGCGCGGAGCTGTGCCTTATTCCTTATCCTAATCATCTACAGCGACTCGAAGGAGTGATGACTTTATCGCCGCAAAGTGGCTTAGTCGTCGACACCGACCTGGCTCATCACGCCAGTCAGTGGTTTCGAGAGCAGTTGATGGCGTTATACGCTTTCCCTATTGACGAGCAAGCGGAAGCCACGCCGATCCTTTATTGTCTTAAACCGACACTTGATGAGCAAAGTTATCAGTTAGAGATAGGTGAAGAGGCTATTTTCGTCTACGCGAATAGTGAAACCGGCTTTATCTACGCCAGCGCAACGCTGTTACAATTGGCACGAAAAAATGCTCAGCAGCTCGATTTTCCATGCCTGAAAATCAGTGACGCTCCGCGCTTTCAATACCGAGGCATGATGCTCGATTGCGCGCGACATTTTCACTCTTTAGAAACGGTTAAACGCTTAATCAACCAACTGGCCCACTACAAATTCAATATTTTCCATTGGCATTTAACCGATGACGAAGGTTGGCGGATTGAAATTAAATCACTACCACAACTGACGGAGATTGGCGCATGGCGCGGTATGGATCAGGTATTAGAGCCGCAGTACAGCACGCTTACGGAACGTCATGGTGGATTTTATCGCCAGCATGAAATCAAAGAGGTGATTGCCTACGCCGCGGAGCGTGGGATCACCGTCATCCCAGAAATCGATATTCCCGGTCACAGCCGCGCGGCCATCAAATCACTGCCAGAATGGTTAATCGACAGGGAAGACCAATCTGCCTATCGCAGTATTCAATATTATACCGATAACGTACTCTCTCCAGCCCTGCCGGGTACTTATCAGTTTATTGATCGCGTGTTAGAAGAGGTCGCCGCCCTGTTTCCAAGCCCATGGGTTCACATCGGTGGCGATGAAGTCCCTGATGGTGTCTGGCTCGATAGTCCTAAATGCCAAGCACTAATGGCAGAGCATGGTTATCACCATAGCCATGAATTACAAGGACATCTACTGCGTTATGCCGAGCAAAAACTGAAATCACTCGGTAAACGTATGGTCGGATGGGAAGAGGCCCATCATGGCAATAAAGTCAGTAAAGATACCGTGATCTACTCTTGGTTATCGGAAAAAGCCGCTTTGCACTGCGCCAAGCAAGGCTTTGATGTGATCTTGCAACCGGGACAATTTACCTACTTAGACATCGTACAAGATTACGCGCCAGAAGAACCTGGTGTTGATTGGGCAGGAGTGACACCGCTAGAGCGCGCTTATGGCTATGAGCCATTAGCTGAAGTCACCGATAACGATCCGCTGCGTAAACGTATCCTCGGTATTCAATGCGCCCTATGGTGCGAACGAGTCAATAACCCATCTCGTCTCGATTATATGATTTACCCACGCTTAACCGCTCTCGCCGAAGCTGGCTGGACGGAAAAACAACGCCGTAATTGGTCCGATTATCTCACACGTTTAAAAGGTCACCTGCCGCTACTTGATCAGCAAGGTATTGACTATCGCCATCCATGGCGAGCAAAGCAGCAGAACTAGGTTCACACAACTCTTTATTTTTTATCTGCTCCATTGAGCAGTGTTTGAAAAGGAAAACATCATGAAATACGGCTATTTCGATAATGAAAATCGCGAATACGTCATTACCCGCCCCGACACACCAGCGCCGTGGACTAACTATCTTGGCACAGAAAAATTCTGCAGCGTGATTTCACACAACGCAGGAGGCTACGCTTTTTACCATTCACCTGAATACAACCGTATCACTAAGTTTCGCCCTAACTTTACCCAAGACCGTCCCGGTCACTATGTTTATTTACGTGATGACGCCAATGGTGAGTTCTGGTCTATTTCTTGGCAACCGGTAGCAAAAAGCCTTGCCCAAGCCAAATACGAAGTGCGTCATGGTTTATCTTATTCAAGCTTTAAATGCGAATATCAAGGCATTGTCGCCAGTAAAACCTTGTTTGTCCCCAAAGGAGAGGATGCCGAACTGTGGGATGTGGTGATTGAAAACACATCCAATGAAACTCGTACCATCAGTGCTTTCAACTATGTGGAATTTTCCTTTAGCCATATTAAATCCGATAACCAAAACCATCAGATGTCGCTCTATTCTGCGGGCACAGAATATAAAGATGGCGTCATTGAATACGATCTGTATTACAACACTGATGATTTCTTAGGTTTTTATTATCTCACCGCGACTTTCGATGCCGACAGCTATGACGGTCAACGTGACCAATTCCTCGGTATGTACCGTGATGAAGCCAACCCAATTGCGGTAGAGCAAGGTCGATGCTCGAACAGCGCACAAACTTGCTATAACCATTGTGGTGCGCTGCATAAACAGTTTGTCCTACAGCCTGGAGAAAAGGTTCGCTTTGCTGTGGTATTAGGGGTTGGTAAAGGTAATGGCGTCAGACTACGTGAAAAATATCAAGACCCACAGCAGGTTGATCAAGCATTAGCGGCGATCAAAGCTCACTGGGATGAGCGCTGCGCCAAGTTTCAAGTCAAATCCCCTAATTCCGGTTTAGATACCATGATTAACGCTTGGACTCTTTACCAAGCAGAAACCTGTGTGGTTTGGTCACGCTTTGCTTCTTTCATCGAAGTAGGTGGCCGTACTGGGCTTGGCTATCGTGATACCGCGCAAGATGCCATTTCAGTTCCTCATACTAACCCTGAAATGACCCGTAAACGCTTAGTTGATCTGCTGCGCGGTCAAGTAAAAGCGGGCTACGGTTTGCATCTTTTCGACCCAGATTGGTTTGATCCAGAAAAAGCCGATGTTAAACCATCAAAATCGCCAACCGTCGTTCCAACGCCTTCTGATGACGATAAGATCCACGGTATCAAAGACACCTGCTCTGACGATCATTTATGGATTGTGCCGACCATCTTAAATTACGTGAAAGAGACCGGCGATATGGCCTTTATCGATCAAGTGATCCCTTATGCCGATGGTGGTGATGCCACCGTATATCAGCACATGATGGCAGCGCTCGATTTCTCTGCCGAGTACGTGGGGCAAACCGGCATTTGTAAAGGTCTACGCGCCGACTGGAACGACTGTCTGAATCTCGGCGGTGGTGAATCAGCGATGGTGTCTTTCCTTCACTTCTGGGCACTAGAAGCATTCCTCGAACTGTCGCGATTCCGTCACGATGAAGCAGCCACCGATAAATACCAAGCCATGGCTAACGGGGTGCGCGCTGCCTGTGAAACCCATTTATGGGATGAACAAGGTCAGTGGTACATTCGCGGCCTGACTAAAGATGGCGATAAGATTGGTACTTTTGACCAAGTAGAAGGCAAAGTACATCTGGAATCCAATTCACTGGCGGTGCTGTCTGGTGCGGTGAGCCATGAACGTGGCATCAAAGCCATGGATGCGGTGTACGAGTACCTCTTCTCTCAATATGGTTTACATCTTAATGCGCCATCGTTTGCCACCCCGAACGATGATATTGGTTTTGTGACCCGTGTTTATCAAGGGGTAAAAGAAAATGGCGCGATTTTCTCTCACCCTAATCCTTGGGCTTGGGTTGCAGAAGCAAAACTCGGCCGCGGCGATCGAGCAATGGAATTGTACGATGCGCTCAATCCTTATAATCAAAACGATCATATTGAAACCCGTGTTGCTGAGCCCTACTCCTATGTACAGTTCATCATGGGTCGCGATCATAAAGATCATGGTCGTGCCAACCATCCTTGGCTAACTGGTACTTCTGGTTGGGCTTACTACGCCACCACCAATTTTATTTTGGGGATTCGCACTGGCTTTGAAGGCTTAGACGTCGATCCTTGTATTCCAACCTCATGGCCTGGCTTTGAAGTTACCCGCCAATGGCGCGATGCGACCTATCAGATCAAGGTGGAAAACCCCGATCGCGTATCTAAAGGCGTGAAGTCGATTATTTTGAATGGCCAAAAAATTAACGGGCCGATCCCAGTGCAAGCGGCAGGCTCAGTCAATCAAGTCATCGTCACTATGGGCTAAGTCGTCCCTATGGACTAAACAGCTTGGGGCGCATTTTTGCGCCCCTCTAAGGAGAGAAGCATGATTCAATTTGGTACCGGAGGGTGGCGAGCCTTTATTGGTGAAGAGTTTACCAAAGACAATGTACGCATTGTCGCACAAGCGCTGGCTAATATCATTCAGCAAGAACAGGTCGCCGAGCAAGGTTTTGTGATTGGCTACGATCGCCGCTTTTTATCCGATAAAGCCGGACGCTGGTTTGCCGAAGTCTTGGCCGCTAATGGCATAGTGGTGAGTTTTATTAATAAGTTTGTCCCTACACCTGTGGTGATGTTTCAAGCAAAAGTCATGAACTGTGCTTATTCTGCTTGCATTACTGCTTCGCATAATCCGGCCGATTATAATGGCATTAAAGTGTTTATCCGTGGTGGGCGTGATGCTGATGAAGTCATTACTAAAAAGATTGAACAACAGATAGCCACGCTGACACTGAGTGACGTTCGCTCGCTCGATTTTGATCAAGCGGTAGCCGAGCAACAAATCATCAACATTAATCCAATGAATGATTTTGTCGATTCGATCATTAACTTGATTAATATTGACGCGATCCGTAAAGCGAATTTACGAGTATTGATCGATCCTATGTTTGGTGTGGCAAAAAATGCGCTACAAACGGTACTGATCAATGGCCGCTGTGATGTCGATGTGATCAACGATGGTAAAAATCCCGATTTTGGCGGATTAATGCCATCCCCCAGTGCTGCCACCTTGTATCGCCTGCAACACCTAGTAAAAAATGAAGGTTATGACATTGGCATTGGTACCGATGGCGATGCGGATCGACTGGGGATCATTGATGAAAAAGGCCATTTTATCCATCCCAACGAAGTGCTAATGCTGCTTTACTATTACTTACTGGAATATAAAGGCTGGAAAGGCTCGGTAGTACGTAATATCGCTACCACGCATTTATTGGATAAAATTGCCGCTGATCATGGCGAGCAATGTTTTGAAGTTCCGGTTGGCTTTAAGCATATTTCTTCGCAAATGGAAGCGGTCGATGCTTTGATTGGTGGTGAAAGCTCCGGCGGCTTAACCATTCGTGGTCATATCAAAGGTAAAGATGGGGTATTTGCTTCCAGCTTATTGGTGGAAATGCTCAGCGTCACTGGTAAAAAACTCTCAGAATTGCTGCAAGAAATCTACTGTCGCTATGGTTATGCTTACACCGCAGAAGGAGATTGTAAATTTAACCCACAGCAAAAAGCCTCCCTCTATCACAAACTGTACGTCGAAAAACAGCTGCCCAACTTTGACCAGGAAATTGCAAAAGTGAGCTACGAAGATGGGGCGAAAGTCTATTTCAGTAATGGAGGCTGGATCATTGCTCGTTTTTCCGGCACTGAACCTTTGCTAAGGATCTTTGCCGAGATGGCAGATAAACCCACCGCTGAGCGATTAGTCGACCAAATGAAAGCGTTTTTACAACTTTAAATCCAGTCAACGTTCAATAGGTATATTGGATGCAAAATGTAGAAGTGAAAGCTATCGTGCTTTCACTTCTTGCTCTCAAATAAAGACGAGCTGCCCAGCACTTTTATCTCTCTATCTTTTAATGGAAACCAAGACCGCTTTCTCGCTTTCTTAATCATACAATTTGTTACAATTACTCAGTTTTGAGCTTTATTGTTTTATTTCAAGGTATTAAATCACATTCTTTCTTTTTGCAATTTTCCTCTCTGGGTAACTATTGACCCAGGGAGTACGATTAATAATAATTATCAAACTTATTTATATAATAGTATCGATAACGCTTAATGCCATTCCATTGCAGTAAGTAAGTTAAATACCGTCGATTGTCCTACTCTTTGAGATAAAAGGTTTATTCATGCAAAAGAAGTTGCTCTCAGCTGTCGCTTTAGTCAGTAGTTTAATTACCGCACCATTACTCCACGCACAAGACATCACGCTTTACTCTGGCCGTGGTGAAACGCTTGTTAAGCCTATCATTGAACAATTTGAAAAGCAGAGTGGCATTAAAGTTAACGTACGTTACGGTGATACCGCTCAACTTGCGGTGTTATTACAAGAAGAAGGCGCTCGCTCACCTGCCGATGTGTATTGGGGACAAGATGCAGGCGCAATGGGTGCCCTAGCTAATGCAGGCTTACTAGCAACATTGCCAGAAGCGCTTTACAAACAGCTACCTGAAATTTATACCAGCAAAACGGGTCAATGGGTGGCGGCGAGTGGCCGCTCACGCGTTATCGCTTATTCGACTGAACGTGCATCTGCGGAAGACATTCCAGCCTCTGTGTTTGATTTGACTTCAGAAAAATACAAAGGCCGCTTTGGTCTAGCACCCACTAACGGTGGTTTCCAGTCATTCGTTACCGCGATGCGAGTACAACATGGTGACGAGAAAACCTTGGCGTGGTTAAAAGCAATGAAAGCCAACCAACCAAAAATTTATCGTAATAACACCACCCAAGTACAAGCCATTGGTGATGGCGAAATCGATTTTGCCTTAGTCAATAACTACTACTTACCTCGCTTTGTTGCTGCCAATGCTAACTTCCCAGCCAAACAGACGTACTTTGCTGAAGGTGATATTGGTAACTTGGTTAATGTTGCGGGTGTTGCTGTTTTAAAAAGCAGTAAAAAACAGCCTCAAGCGATTCAATTTATTGAGTACATGTTGTCTCCTGCCGCTCAACAATACTTCACCTCTGTAGTTGGTGAATACCCAGTCACTCAGGGCATTATTCCTAACCCTGTATTGGGTGAGCTAGATACGCTATTGCAAGCGGCACCAAGTATTGATCTCGATCAACTGGCTGATTTACAAGGTACCTTAAAACTGTTGCGTGACGCAGGTTTGCTATAAGTTTTACGATAATTTCGTACCTTATTCATTACCCTTAATGGTAATATCTCGACCACAAAGCCAGTGCGCAAGCATTGGCTTTGCTATTTAATCGTAATCTATAGTATGCAACTTGGCCCTATGATTTGGCCTTGATCAGACTGTCTCCGTCTCAGCGCCATCACGCTCAATCAGAGATAGCAATAATTAGCAAACTCCACCAAGGACGCTGAATACAGGTAGTAACTCCTATGAGTGTTTCATCACAACCAGACTTTTCAATACGAGCGATTGGTCAACGTCCCCCGCTTTATTTACTGCTCAGTGCTGGTTTTATCTCGCTATTGATGATCATCCCACTGTTTTACTTAGTTCTGCGTGCATCACAAGCTGATTATGATCAGCTCGTTGAATTGGTATTTCGAGCCCGTAATTGGCAACTTTTGCTCAATACATTATCCCTTACCTTTGGCGTACTCGCCGTTTGTACCTTTTTAGCACTGCCCATGGCGTGGTTAGTTACCCGTACTTCGATCGCAGGGAAGAAACTGTTAACCATTCTAGCGATTGTTCCGCTAGCTATACCGGGCTATGTGATGGCCTACGCGCTACTTGGTATCGGTGGCAATATGGGTGCATTAGCTCATCTATTTGATATTCGAATCAATAATATCTCCGGCTACTGGGGCGCAGTATGGGCACTCTCGCTCTATACTTATCCTTACATTTTTTTAAACCTACGTGCCGCGCTGCTAGGGCTAGATAGTAGCTTAGAAGAGAGCGCCTACAGCCTTGGTTATTCACGATTGGCCACCTTTCGTTTTGTGATGCTACCGCATTTACTACCAGCGCTATTGGCTGGCTATATGGTGGTGGCTCTTTATGTGCTGGGCGATTTTGGCGCGGTAGCATTAATGCGCTATGAAGCGTTTAGCTTTGCCATTTTCAACCAATATTCAGGGGCGTTTGATCGCATTTACGCCGCTTGGCTATCACTGATGTTACTGGCCCTAGCGGGTAGCTTCCTATTTATTGAATATTCATTACTAAAGAAAAAAAGACTCTCCAGTGTCGGCAGTGGCGTCACACGTCATGCAAAACTACTAGCCTTAGGAGCTTGGACTCCCGCCGCATGGATCTATATTACCTTAGTATTCTCAGCTTCAATCGGCTTACCATTAGCCATGCTTAGCTATTGGATGATCGTGATACCACCGGATGTCAGTTTACTGATGCAAGTCCCTTTTACTTTTGCTCGCTCTGCCTTTGCTGCTGCGCCAGCTGCTTTACTGGCCGCCTTGATGGCGTTACCACTGTGCTATTTAGCCACTCGCTATCCATCGGCACTAACACGTATGATGGAACGCAGTGCTTATATCGGTTATGCATTACCACCTTTAACCCTAGCTTTAGCCATGGTGTTTTTTGCTCTGCATAGTGCGTTTTTCTTATACCAAACCTTAGCATTACTGATTCTAACTTGGAGTTTGGCAACTCTTGCCCTCGCGATGGGCCCGATTCGCAGCGCCTTAATCCAAACTCGTCAAAATACCGAAGAAGCAGCACAATCTTTAGGCTATAGTCCCAGCGCTAGTTTTTTTTATGTGGTTCTGCCTCGCTTAAGACGCGGTATTTTAGCGTCCATCGCTTTAGTGTTTTTATTCTGCATGAAAGAACTACCAATCACCTTCTTACTCGCTCCGACGGGTTATCATACTTTAGCGGTGACCGTATTCTCACGCACATCAGAAGGGATGATGGCAGAGGCCGCACCTTTCGCTGCGGCTATTGTTTTATTTTCTAGTTTATCGATCGGTTTAATTTTAAATCGCGAAAAGATCAAAGGAACCCAATGAGCTCATATCAACTTGTTATCGACGCTATGCAAGACACGCTAGCAGTCGAAAAAGCGCCAGATTGCCAATACCAAATTGAAGCTCAGCAGTTAAGCAAATGGTTCACCGACGGCGAGCAACCAGCGGTCTCTGATGTTTCTTTTCAACTGCAAGCGGGCGAGATTTTAGCCTTACTAGGCCCTAGTGGCTGCGGAAAAACCACGACATTACGCATGTTGGCTGGCTTTGAGCAGCCGAACTCAGGGCAAATTGCTCTGCATGGCAAAGACATGACCAACTTACCGACGCAAGAGCGTAACATTGGTATTGTCTTTCAAGATTATGCGTTATTTCCACATATGACAGTGGAACAAAATATCATGTTTGCCATGCGCACAACCCCGAAATCCCAACGCGCTAAAAAAGCTATCCCTTGGTTAGAGCTAATGGGTCTGAGCCATTTATCTCATCGTTATCCCAACGAGTTATCTGGAGGTCAGCAGCAACGTGTAGCACTCGCTCGCACCTTAGCCGCTGAGCCCGACTTAGTATTGCTTGATGAACCGTTTAGTAACCTTGATGCAGCGCTTCGTGAAGCCACACGTAATGAGATGCGTCAATTATTTAAACGCTCAGGAACAACGGTCATCTTAGTCACTCATGATCAAGCCGAAGCGCTATGCTTCGCCGATAAAATTGGCGTGATGCAGCAAGGTCAATTAGTACAAATCGGCACACCACAACAGGTCTATCAACAGCCTATCAACGCCTTTGTTGCCCAGTTTTTAGGTCACACCAATTTAATTACGGGTCATGTTGATGGTGATCTGGTCAAGACTCGCTTAGGTAATATCACGCTGCCCGGATTATCAGAAACCAGTGTCACCCTTTCCATTCGTCCAGAAGACATTCAACTCAGTCGTGAATTAAGCGAGCAACAGGTTCAAGCGACGGTGCTCAGCCGTGAGTTTCGTGGTCATGATTATTTTTATACTCTACAGCTCGATGAGCTCACTTTATCGGTGATCACTAACCGCCACGCTGAATTTGCTGTGGGTCAAACGGTCGCTATTACCAACATCGCTTACGCTTGCCGTTTACTGGCATAAAAAATCCCCTTACTGAGCCTTCAGTAAGGGGATGATCAACGATTCAATATCGCTATTTTAGAGTGACAAATTCAGGGTAAGCATCAACGCCGCAGTCATGAATATCCATACCTTGCATTTCTTCTTCTTCTGAGACTCGAATACCAATCGTCGCTTTGAGAATAGCCCACACCACTAAGCTAGCCGTAAACACCCAAGCAAAAATCACCGCCGCACCGAATAATTGAGCCGCTAACGTCGCTTCAGGGTTACTTAAAGGCACCACCAGCAAACCAAACAAACCACACACACCGTGCACTGATATAGCACCGACCGGATCATCAATGCGAAGTTTATCTAAACCAACGATACTAAACACCACTATCACTCCAGCCACTGCGCCAATCGCAACCGAATAGAGGGGCGATGGTGACAGAGGATCGGCAGTGATCGCCACCAAACCCGCTAATGCACCATTGAGGATCATGGTCAGATCGGCTTTACCCCAAGTAGTTTTGCATACCAGTAGCGCTGCAATCGCTCCCGCTGCCGCTGCCGCATTAGTATTGAGGAAAACTTGCGCTACCGCGGTTGCGTTTTCAAAGTCCGACACCATCAATTGTGATCCGCCGTTAAAACCAAACCAGCCAAACCATAGAATAAAAGTACCTAAGGTTGCTAATGGCATGTTTGAACCTGGAATTGGGAAAATTTGACCATTTTTGCCGTATTTACCTTTACGAGCACCAAGTAAAAGCACACCCGCTAAAGCCGCAGAAGCACCGGCCATATGGACAATCCCAGAACCAGCAAAATCACTGTATCCTGCAGCATCTAAAAAGCCACCGCCCCATGTCCAGTAGCCTGAAACCGGATAAATAAATGCCGTCAGTACTAAGGCAAAAATCAAAAATGCCCACAGCTTCATTCGCTCAGCCACAGCGCCAGAGACCACTGACATTGCGGTGGCGACAAATACCACTTGGAAGAAGAAATCCGCTTGTAAGGCAAAATCTGCGCCTTCTTCTTGGCTGCCAATCAAGCCACCTAAGGAAGGAAATAAGCCACCTTCCGTATTATCCACATACATAATGTGATAACCAACAATCAAAAAGGTGGTACAAGCTATCGCGTATAAGACAAAGTTTTTCGTTAAAATTTCGGTGGTGTTCTTAGAGCGAACTAAACCCGCTTCTAACATGGCAAATCCAGCCGCCATCCACATCACTAATGCGCCAGAAATTAATAAAAAGAACGTATCCAGTGCATAGCGCAGCTCAGTTACTGTCAGTGACAATTCCATAGTCATATTCTCCAATCCATTGAATGTTAAAGCGCTTCACTGTCGGTTTCGCCAGTACGAATGCGAACCGCGTGGCTTAAATCATAAACAAAAATTTTGCCATCACCGATTTTCCCGGTGTGCGCTGCTTTAATGATCGCTTCAAGAACGCGATCCACATTATCAGCTTGAGTGGCAATTTCTAATTTCACCTTGGGTAAAAAATCCACTTGGTATTCAGCACCACGGTACAACTCTGTGTGGCCTTTTTGACGTCCAAAACCTTTAACTTCCGTTACCGTCATCCCTTCAATACCAACATCAGCTAAAGCCTCACGTACATCATCAAGTTTAAAAGGTTTAATTATCGCGTTAATCAGTTTCATCGTATCCTCTCAATCGCAGTCATCCATGTCCTACTCATACAATCCAAGGTACGTGCCAACTTTTTAACTTATTGTTTATAAAATAAATTAAGCTTAAAGCTGATGCTTTAAATAAGCAAAACGCACCATAAAGGTGCGTTAATTCCCACTATTGAAGCAACCGCTTCACGTTTCACTGATATTGTGCAACATATTGTCAGCCTCGACCTAACCGAGCGAAGTCGGCTGATAGCGAATAAATTCACACCACTGCTCAATCATCAAGATAAAATCATCCAAACCACAGCTCGCTGTGCTTTCACAATCATAAAAATCAAAGTCACTCTCGACGTCTAACTCATCCTCATGCGACAACACATTGGCTTGCACAGTCACTTCATCGGCTAGGATCATCAAGCTAATTTCACGCCCTTCTAATACTTGCTCTTGGCTCGGCGCTTGCTGGGCTTGATGAATGGCTTGTAACACGTAATCGACCTTTTGACGGTCATGACTGATCTCTTCTTGCAGCCAGCGGCCAATGATTTCGTGGCCCATTGAAAATGAACAGTAATAGCTGCCATCAAGGGTATTTTTTTTAAATTCGTAGTCCATCAGGTTCTCTGCAATTGCTACTTGGGGATACATATAATCTTGTTATTATCTGTGATTATCGATAGTAAAGAAACACAAGCCCTCCATTGACCTAGTAATGGTTTAGTCTAGTGAATAGCCTCTCTCCATAAGGTGTAATAATGAAAATTGTCATTGCTCCCGATTCTTATAAAGAAAGCTTAACCGCGATGCAGGTAGCCACTGCAATAGAAAATGGCTGCAAACAGGTTTTCCCTGATGCGCATTACATTAAGTTACCTATGGCTGATGGTGGAGAAGGCACGGTTCAATCGCTGATTGACGCCACTGGAGGATCTATTTTTACCGCCTCGGTGACAGGTCCTTTAGGTGAACAAGTTGAAGGCTTCTACGGATTGATGGGCGATGGAAAAACCGCCGTGATAGAAATGGCGGCCGCTTCTGGTTTACACCTTGTCGCGCCAGAGCTGCGCAACCCAATGAAAACCACCAGCTATGGCACCGGTGAACTGATCAAAGCCGCACTTGATCACGGGGTTGAGCAGATCATCATAGGGATTGGTGGCAGCGCCACTAACGATGCTGGTTTAGGCATGGCGCAAGCATTAGGGGTTAAAATGCTTGATGCACAAGGGGATGATTTAGGTTTTGGTGGTGAAGAACTGGCTAAACTGGCTCGCATTGATACCTCTGCTATCGACCCACGCTTAGCTAACATCACGCTACAAGTGGCTTGTGATGTGAATAATCCTTTATGCGGTAAACAAGGGGCAACGCAGATATTTGGCCCACAAAAAGGCGCAACACCAGAGATGGTTGCGCAGCTTGATGCCAACCTTGCCCATTACGCGCAGATCATCAAAACGCAACTGGCAATCGATGTCAAAGATATCCCCGGCGCAGGCGCGGCGGGAGGTTTAGGAGCAGCGCTGATTGGCCTACTTGGTGCAAGCCTGAGTCCCGGCATTGAGATTGTTATGGAAGCCGTTAATCTGAGTGATATGGTCAAAGATGCTGATTTAGTGATTACTGGCGAAGGACGTATTGATAGTCAAACTATTTATGGCAAAACGCCCATCGGGGTCGCGCGAACCGCCAAACGTTTTTCGGTTCCGGTAATTGGCATTGCTGGAAGCTTGTCTGCCGATTGCGGCGTTGTGCATCAACATGGGATGGATGCCGTGTTCAGTGTTGTACCAGGTTGCGTTGACTTAACAACCGCTTTTGCCGAGGCCGCGCACAATATCGAGCTCACTGCACGTAATGTGGCCGCGGTGTTTGGTTTAGCTCTCACTAACAACCCGTTAGCAACACACCATAACCGCTAATATTAAGGAAAAAATGCCAGTGACCGTCAGGATCACTGGCATTATCTATTCACGACTTGTCACTCAATATGACTATTAGAAAGTATAGTTAGCCGAGATCCATAAACGACGTCCTTCTAAAATCGCACCTTTGGTCGACTGTTGAAGATGACTGTACTGACTCGCGTAGTAGGTATCACCATCGTACTCATAAGCGGTAAACTTACGAAAATCTTGGTTAAATAAGTTATAGATTGTTGCATTAACACTGAAGTTTTTATTGATCCGATAAGCACCACCCAGATCAAACAGGGTATACGCTTTAATATCACCTACCGCATCGTACATCGCCTTATTAGCGGCTGAGAGATCTTCCACTAAACCATTAAAACGACGGCTCTCGCCACGATAATTCACCGCCAACCAAACATTGGCTTGCTCAGTCGCAGCCCAGTTAACTTTCGCACTGGCTTTGTGTTTTGGTGTATCACTCAGCTCGCCAGCAACCTTACCTTTTTCCTTAATTTCCGTTTCGGTAAAGGTGTAGTTCATCGAGAAATTCACGGTGTCGAGTAATGGCATCGCAAAGGCAAATTCCACACCACGACTGTAAGCTTCATCAACGTTAGTTTGTTGGCTAAAGGTATCTTGAGTCCAGTTATCACCATAACTCACGCAGCCAGGACGGTTCGGATTGGTCGATGAGAAACAGTTGTACAATGGTGTACCCGTTGAGATCTTATCATCAAACTGGTTATGGAATAGTGTGATATTGGTCGTAATGCCTTGCTCACCATTGTAGTAAAAACCAAGCTCGGTAGTGCGAGTGGTCTCTGGTTTTAGATCCGGAGAACCGATGGTAATTTGTGTCCCTTGCCCGGTAATCCCATTAATGCCACTGTGCAACTCATTAACTTGTGGCGCTTTATAACCGGTACTCACACCACCTTTGACTGTCATTGTCGGGCTCAGACTGTACACTGCATAGGCACGAGGACTGAAGTGGCTACCAAAAGCATCATGATGATCGTAACGTCCACCTAAAGTCAGGCTTAAAGCATCTGTGATTAACCATTCATCTTCGGCAAACAGTGACCACGTTTTTTGTTCGAAATCTTCGCTGACCATACCGTCTGTCATGGATGCATTCCAGTACTGTGCTCCCACTGTCAGGTAATGATCATCACCGATGGTTGTATTAAGTTTGGTATCAAAGACAATATTGGTGGTTTCTAACTCACGCTTATCTTTGACATTCTTACCAGGGATACCACTCGGACGATTTGGATTCCCCGGAATGGTGCGACCAATGGTCTCGGAAACGTTATACATCACGCTCGATTCCCATACCCCTAAATCCACTTGCGAAGTATGACCGAGTGCAAACTGACGGTTTTCATAGCGTAACTCGTCAGCATAACCGCGCCAATTGGTTGCGGTATCATTGTTGCTCAGTTTACGATTGTCTGGGGTACCGTTATCGTAATTCTGACGAGATAGGTCCATATCGAACCATAAGTTATGATCGTCTATCGCAATGTAATCAAAACGAGTACCAAAGGTATAGTTTTCATTATCGACTTTGCTTTGCCCACGAGCGTCTAGTTCGCGACCATCCGCTCCCTGAGCAGTAAGATTAGATTCATTACGTTTATAAAAACTACCGCGAACGGCTAGACCTAGCGTATCCGCAATCAGCGGACCACTGGTATGCAAACTGGTTTTATGAGTATCACCAAATTCACGCTCTTGCTGCCAAGTATAATCTTGCGTGATCGATGTATTCCAAGTGTCAGTCACTTTACGGGTAATAATATTGATAACCCCGCCCATCGCATCTGAGCCATAGAGCGTTGACATCGGGCCACGGACAATTTCAATTCGTTCAATGGCATTAACCGGTGGCATAACACCACCCGACATCTCACCAAAGCCATTTGGCGTGATATTTCCCGCGACATTTTGTCTGCGACCATCAATCAAAATCAGCGTATATTCAGACGGCATACCACGGATACTGATGTTCAAGCCACCAGTTTTTCCAGTATTACCAAAAACATCAATCCCTTCTTGATCTTGTAGCGCTTCAGCAAGATTAGCAAAACGCTTCATTTCCAGATCAGCACGGGAGATCACACTGATGGTAGCGGGAGCATGAGTCAATTTCTTTTCAAAACCAGAAGCGGTGACGACCATCACTTCATCCGCTTTACTTTCCACTTGGGCCAACACAGGCAAATGACACAGCGAGGCAATCGCCACCGCTAAGCTCGTTTTACGAGTTAACAACATGGTTCTATTCCTTTATCTTTATTGCATAATGCCCATTGTTTGGTCCAAGGAGGCTCTCATCATGATTGCAGCATAACTGCGGCTTCACGTTGGTTGGGAATAAATGGGCTTGAATTACCACCGAAAGGAATCTAACTAATAATAATTATCAATTGTATTTACTTTACATTCTTTACACTAATGAAGGGAACTTTTCTTAACATCCTCATTCCGAATCGCTTTGGGTAGCTTAACTACTGATTTTCGACCCTCAGAGTAAAGCGTTAATGCTGACTGTTGTTGGACACCGAAGGAAGGTAGACAGGAAAACTCAGGGTGACAACTAAACCTTGGTTATTTTCAGCACTGACATGACCATGCATTTTTTCGACGGCTTGCTGAACAATAGATAAACCTAAACCATAGCCATGACGTGAAGATAAAACCGTTTGATAAAAAGGACGAAAAATTGCCTCTAATTGTTCCTTAGCCACCCCTGGACCATCATCCATCACGATGATCTTAACTTGTCGATCCTGCTTTTCCGTCATCACTGTAATACAACACTGTTCACCTGCGTATTTAGTCGCATTAGTCAATAAGTTATCCAAAATACTACCGAGTAACACTCGATCGCCCCGTATCCATTCATTTTGCCCACTCGGCACCAATCGTAGTTGCTGAGTCGGTTGTAAATGAGGACGAAACTGCTCGATTTTCTGACTTAAATACGCCTGCACATCCAGAGGTTGTAATACCACATTACAATGACAGCTTTGCAAGCGACTGAGTTCAAGGATTTTCTCAATCATTGAATCCATTAACTGAGCTTCTTGCTCTGCGCGCACTAACCATTGGCTGCGCTCTTCATTCACCTCTGTATGACTGGCTAAATGCAGGGCTAAAGCTTGCCGAGTCAGTGGCGTTTTTAACTCATGAGATAGGGTGCGAACCAATTTTTTCTGCTCTTCAATCAAGCCTTGGATCTGCTCAGCCATATTATCGAAATCAGCCGCCAGTTGTTGAAACTCTCGCGGACTTCGGCCAATTGACTGTGACACTCGCGTCTCTGTCAGTCCCTGAGCTACTGCACGACTGGCACACTGTAAACGCGCCAATGGCCTTTGTAATTGACGGCTTAATACCCACGACATTAAGGTTAAAATTAATAAGCTGAGCAACAGGTTTGTTGACCAAAGATAATACCCAGCTCGTGATGCGGGATGTTGTTGCCATGGTAACTGAACCATTAATGAATGGCCCTCAGTCATCGGCACAATGATCATCGGCTTTGAGACTCGAGTTCCCATCGGCTCGCTAAGCTGACGAGCGTTGCGCATTTTCATCTGCACATGGGGATGAATATCTCGCTCACTCAGTACATGATTAGCACCGTCTATCACGTACAACAAATAAGGTTGAGACATCTCCCATTGCGCTAACGCCTCTGCACCGAGCTGACGCTGTTGATCGGCAATGGTGCTTAATTGCTGTAACTCTCGTTGAATTTTATTGGGTAGGGTTAAGAAACGCTCGTAGAGCACCATTTCTACAGCGGTAAAAGAGAGCAAAATCAGCAGTACACTGAGTGCTAAACTGGCAAAAAGACGCACAACTAATCGTTGATAAAAGCCTTTTCCTGAAAAAAAACACCACCGTCTTTTATTGAGCATGAACACTGGCGAACTGATATCCTACACCTCGAGCTGTACGAATGGTAGATTTAGGCCATCCAGCTTGCGATAATTTACGGCGTATATTACTGATATGCATATCTAAATTACGATCAAACGGACACAGTTCTCGTTTTAACACTTGATGTTGGAGCTCAGATTTAGAGATCACTTTCTGCGGATTAGCCGCCAGATAAGTAACCAGATCCAGTTCAGTTTGAGTAAACGGTAGCCGACGCAAGGTATCAATATGCGCCGACAGCGGTCCAGAAAAATTCAGTGCAAAATGATGGGTATGGCGCTGTTTCTCTAGTGCGACTCGACGCAACGTCGCTTTGATCAGAGTCAGGAGTTTAGGAATACTGAATGGCTTGGTTAAATAATGATCCGCTCCGGCTTCATAACCATCAATTTTTGCCGCTTCATCCGCAAACGCGCTGATCATCACAATCGGAGTCGAAAAACGCTGACAAATACGTCTTGCCGCCTGCAACCCATTGAGTTTAGGCATCATCACATCGAGTAACACGAGATCAAAGGGATGATTGGCGAGCTGAGTTAACGCTTGCTCGCCGTCATGAGCACAGATGACTTGATAGCCTTCATTCACCAACACAGATTCGAGCAGTTGGCACATCATCGGATCATCATCAGCAATTAAAATGGTCGGCATGAGCTTAATAATAACAAATAGGAATTGTTATTATTCTATTTATTATTAACTAAAATACAAGCAAAACAGCCGATAGCCCTTATACGGGTTAATCTAGATCAATTTGCCAACGCTGCCAGGGGTGTTGGTGATTAAACCCTTGACCAAAACGGCTTAACGGATCGATCACAAGGTAGCGCGAAAATTCGCCCAATAACCCTTTTAACGCAGGGCTTGGCGGACGAGTCGTTAATAACCAAACATCAGATGACGTTTGCAACCATTGTTTTAACTGTTGTTGATCTTGCGTATCCCACTCCAGCTCTGGCTTAAATTGCTGCCCTTGGATCGATAAACTATACCCTGCAGCAAAATCGAGCAGCGCTTCATCCAACAACACCACACTTTCGACTTCATGATTAAACAATCGAGCTTGATTGGCAAAAAGTTGCTGCTGTAGTTCACGCGCCACGCGCTGCTGATTGGTCTGAATAGTGGCTTGTTGTGAGCTGAAAATTTGCTGTAAATCGAGGCTAATATTATTCAGCATGGTGGTTAAATTCAGCGGATTGAGCCACACATACGGCGAGATCTGTCCTTGTCCATCTCGTAATGATGACACCGCTGGCGCTCTTGGCGTCAAGGCCTGCGCGGCATCAATAGGAACCAGATGAATGTTATATTGACGTACCTGAGGATAAATCGGGTCTTGCGGCCAAATAGAGCGGATAGTCACGACGGCTGTCGCTTCTCTAGCGTACTTGGCGACCTTTTGCTGCTCACTATCAAACCAGCTTTGATGACGCTGTAAGCTAAAGCGGGGGGATGGCAGATAGACAACCTCTATTGGCGTCTGAGTAACAAGCTGCTTGGTTAACCAATAGGTAACCGGCAAAGAGGTTAATACACGGTCTTGAGCTTGTACTGATAGAGACACCAGCAGCAATGAACTACACAATAGCAACCACAATTGGCTGATGATGGTTCGGCAGTGATGGTACATAATATTATCCATTCGGTCTTAATACTCGCCATAAAGTGGCGCTGATGAAAAACAGGGTTGAGAGTAAAATAATCGCCGCCCCAGAAGGTAAAGGCCATTGATAAACAACCGGTAAAATGGTTCCGCCAATGCAAGCTAAGGTTGCTAAGCAAGCAGATAACATGACAAAGCTGGCATTATTACGAGTTAATAGACGCGCCGTCGCCCCGGGAATCAACAGCAATGCACCAACTAAAATTGCGCCAATGACTTTGACCGAAACTATCGTTACTAGAGTTATCATGATGACAAACAGGTAGTCATAACCGTTGACCAGATAGCCGCGTACTTTCGCGATATCAGGGCTTAAACAAGCCAGTAAGATACGGTTATAACTGAGCAGCAGTACTAACATGATCAAGCTACACACCAAAACCAGTAAAACAATATCTTGCCGAGTGACGGTTAAAATCGACCCAAACAACACGTTTTCTAATAGATGAATATTGATTTTTCGCGCTACGTACATCAGTAACGCCGCGCCTAACGCTAATGCAGCGGAGAGAAATACGCCCACTAAAGTATCGTAAGGTACTTGGGTACGATTGCGCACATAATGCAGCAGTAAGGCAAAAATTAAGCAGAAGCTGAACAAGCCAATCATTGGCGATTCAGGACTTTCACCCAATAAAATACCGATAGCTATCCCGGTAATCGCTGCATGGCCGACCGCTTCGGAGAAAAATGCCAAGCGTTTCGCTATCACTAAAGTTCCCAACCCACCGAGCAAAGGACCTAAAATTACCGCAGCAATCAACGCATTGAGCATAAAGGCGTAGGCAAAGCTTTCCGCTAACCAACCACGTTCAACACCGGTGATCAGCCATTGTTGTAATGTCTCCATTAAGCTGCTCGCTCTTGTTTGGAAGCCAAATGTCCATGCTGACTGTAGTACTCAAAAAGCCGCTCAATATTATCGGGGTGTAAGACTTGTACGACCGGTCCCGAGGCCACCAATTGACGATTGATGACATGTACTTGGCCAGGCGTGGTCTGTAAGATACGCCGAACCGCGCCAATATCATGATGTACCGCTAATACCGTCACACCTTCAGCCACTAAATCCGCTATCAGCTGCTCTAAATACTGTACGCCTTGCTCATCCATACCGGTTGTCGGCTCATCTAAAATTAAGAGTTGTGGTTTATCGAGTAGCGCCTGAGCAAACATCACCCGTTGCAATTCACCGCCTGATAATTGGCCAAGACGTAAATGGGCACGACTCGCCATACCAACCCGCTGTAGGCTATTCAAAACCAGCTCGCGATTCGTTCGCCTATAAGGAGACAGCGCTTGTAAAAACAGCGGTAACCGACTGACATTGAGCAGCATAAAATCCATCACACTGATCGGTAAACTTGATTCAAATAAGGCTTTTTGAGGTACATAACCCATTTGTTGCTTAGCGCCCAGCGGCCACTCAAGAGTGACACGGCCCTGAAAAGGGGTTAAGCCCATAATCGAACGCAGTAAAGAGGTTTTCCCTCCGCCATTTGGCCCCATAATAATATGGCACTGACCGGCGGCAAAAGTATGATCAAACGGGGTTAATACCGGTTGATGAGCATAAGCCAAACTCAATTGGTTTAGATGAATAGCAGGCCCCTGCATCATTGGGCTTGCTCGCTCATCTGATTGGCATAATGAATGGCTTGCACTAACGTCTGTGTGTTGTCTTGCATCTCTTTCATCACTTTATCGGCCGTAAAAGGACCATGAGTCATGTGTGAAAATCGATATAACTTAACGCCAGTTTCGCGCTCAATGGTATCGACAAAACGATTCGGCATCTCTAATTCGTAAAACAGTACATTAATTCCTGAATGACGAATTTTATTGATTGTATCTTGTAGCTGACTGGCACTCGGCTCTACACCATGAGCAGGCTCAATCACTGCGCTGACTTCAATCCCAAATTCTTGCAGTAAATAGTTATAGGCGTTATGAGTGGTTGCCACTTTTAACGCTTGTACATTAGCATCGATTAATTGTTGCATAGCCGCTTGCTTCATTTGACGCATTTGGCGAGCAAATTGCCGCGCATTGGCGAGATAAAATTCACCATTATCCGGGTCAAGCTGAGCCAAAGCCTGAGCAATGGTATAAACCTTTTGAATCGAGGTTGCGATACCCACAAAAGTATGGGGATTTTTAGCACCATCGCCAACACTCGCGCCCATTGCGGCTAGTAAGGGCACCTGTTGATTAGCATAAATAACCTGTAGATCCGAACGCTGAGCGGCAGCAAGCACTTTCATCGCATAGTCATCATGACCAATGCCATTGACCACCAAGACATCCATCTGCTGTAAACGCAATAAATCTCCCGGTTGCGGTTGATAATTGTGTGGATTAAAACCCGCATCAACCAGTGGCAAAATGGTCGCTCTATCTTGCACAATCGTGGCAACATAACTGTAGTAAGGATGTAACGTGATGCCGATGGTCAGTTTATCAGCTGCCGCAACCGCGTGACTGGCCAACAGTAAGGAGATCGTTAACAGCGTTCTATGAAAGATGGCTCTAATCTGGCTTGATAACATAACGATTTTTCTCTTATTAATGCGATAGTGAGGCAGACAGCGGCCAACGCTTCCACCCAGCTTGAATCCATGATGAATCAGTAAGTGCTAACCAGTCTGATAACTCTCCCACAATTGGCTGAGTAAAAAACCAGACTTGTGCGTCGGCATCAAGGCCTTCTGGATACCAGATCAATACATGCCCAACTTGACTAGGGTCCTGCGCCAATCCCAAATAACCTTGAGCGACCAGTTGCCATTGATGTTCACCGAAATAATGCCAACTACTGTCACGAACAAAAGGCGCAATGCCCTCTTCTGCTAACCATTGCACCGAGGGCCACTGACGCTCTAGATGATGAAAAAAACGCAACTCTTGTTCAGCAAGGCTTAGTTCAATCAACAAACTTTTTTGCTTTTCATTGAGATCCGTAGCTCGCAGCTCAAAAGAGAGCGGCGAGGTCTGAGACGTCACATCTACCCGCATACCGCGTAACAACAGTGCCGAAACCAGTAGGATCAGCAGCATGCTGCCTAGTACCCACCATGTCTCTTGACTGCCCTTATCCGCCTTGACCTGAACGCTTACCGTCGATGGTGTTGAGGAGTGAGAGTTAAAGTTCAACGCCATCAATCTCAACAGGCGCTTCATGGCCGGGATCAAACACAATGTAATAGTCACCGTTTGGGATAGTAAACGTTACTTCAGAACGTTGATCGGTTTTCCCAATTTCAATCAGTACATCGTCATAATCAAACATACGTACCGTTTCATTGATGGCTGGGCTACTGTCGCTGTATCCCGCTTGGCACAAGATGTGATCAGCCTGTTTTTGGCACTCCATGACTGGAAAATGAGCCCAACTCAACCCAGTCAATAAACCACTCGTTAGCACAAGCCACTGTTGCCACTTCATTGCATACCTCTTATTTTAAAACCGCTTCAAAAGTTAAATGGATGGAAGAACGAGCTTGTTCAGCAAGTGGATTGTCATCCAAAGGACCGCTAAAACCGGCAATTAATAAATAACGACCCGCTTGATGTGGCGTGAATTGAATTTTACCGTCCTTGTCACTGGTCAAAATTACCGCTTCTTGCTGATTGCGGTATAAAGTACCATCTTGACGAATTTCCGCTTCAACACCTGCTTGGGGTTGTCCATTAAAGAAAAACTGCAAAACGGCCGCTTCGCCTTCAATAATGTCTGCTGGATGAGTAACAGGAACCAACTCTAAGAATTTCTTTTCTAATTCAAAAACTTGTCTAGATGGTTGATTCACCGTCACGTAAGCTTCGGTTCGGTTAAAGACTAAAACACTTTGCACATTCTGTGCTCCTTCAGGCAACACCGCATCACGCTCTGCGGCATTAGCAGCAATACGTCGTGGCGTTTGACGAGCACCAATGGTGTAGGTGGTCATATAAAATGGCTGCCCTGTAAGACTGATTTTATGAGTACCTGGCTCTGAGAAAAAGAAATCGAAACTCGACTTACGCTTATGTTTAGCCACAAACGCAAAGCGCTCACGCTGACCACTTGGCGTGATCACCACGCCAGAATCTAATCCTAGCGGCTTATCAAAAACAAAAGTACCGTGTGACGCGCTGGCATCGGTAGTGATCCATTCGCCGTCCTGTGAAGAGACCGTAAACTCGCTCGGTAATACCCAACGAGGATGGGCGACCGAAGCCGCTGACGCTAAGGCCGCTACCGCTAATAAAGCCGTAGAAAATACGCGATACAACATCATTTATTCATTCCTATGTAGTGCTCTTAGTTGAAGAGCCGTCATACTATTAACGACTATCCTTGGGGGTTAAATGGCGATCATTAAGGCTGATAACGTAGCCGGATCACGCCAGTCTCATAAGTGGCCTCAAGTTGATACTGCTTAGGCTGAGCCTGCAGCGTCATTGCTTGTCGCACCACGTCTCGACCACCATGCTCACGAACCACTTCGGCATAAAACAAGTATTCTCCTTGCACCAATGGCTGACCTTGATCATCTAAGCCATCCCATTGCAAACGGTATTGCCCTGCTGGACGAGTCGCAGATGTTACCGCATCAATTAATGCCCGATCGTAACGACCGACTTGTCGCCACCAACGACGAATATCCTTTAACCAAGTGTCTTCTTTTTGCCATAAAGCAACAGTGCGTACAGGCTGACCTTGAGCGTCTTCTATCCAAATCGCGACATAAGGTCTGGCGTACATTCCAACGTCCAGTTTTGGTAGTTCAAACTCAATATCCAGCTTCCCCAAAGGCGCAGCCAAGACATTTGCACTCAGTACACTAAACCCTAATAACCAAGCGTAAATACGCCCTCGCTGTTTTTTCATGCTCTGTCGTCCACAAAAATAGTAATCATAACCAACCTAAAATAGCTGGGCGCATAGACAAGCTTTACGGCACTGCCAGCCAATAAATAACAAACGTGATCAAAGTACCAAAGCTGCACCAACGTATGGCATAACGCAGTGTGCTTTTCTTCGGTAGTAATAGGGCAAGGCCTGATAAAATAAACACCAACATCAATAGTGAAGAGACATCAATCACCCACTTCCACCACTCACCACTGTGACGTCCTTTATGTAAATCATTGAATTTAGCTACCCAACCATAATCACTGATATCAAGCTCCGCCTCTCTAGAAACTAAATCGATAAACAGCGCAGCGCTGTAGCCGGGAGCGGTAAAGCTTGCACTCGCCTCACCTTCTTGTAAGACACCATTGTCTGAATCTAGATAGATATCGAGTCGCGACATCTGGCCACGAATCGGCGTATGCTGGGAAAGATATTGGCGTAATTCGGGTTCATTAATGGCAACCTTACCTTCAGCGAATAATAAATGTTGCGGAACAGTGACTCGCCATTCGGTTGTCTTCGACTGACTGGCTACAAATAGCTCCGGCCGATTAAGGGTTATCCCCGTGACAGCAAAAAACAGCATTAGCCCTAATACCGCCATAGAGACATAAATGTGTAAACGGCGAGCCCAAAGCTGAAAAGTACGGTGCTTATAAAACATGACTGATCTATTAAAGAATAAAACTGCCAGAAAGCTACATGATAAGCAGTCTCATTTTTATTCAATTTACAATATTTACATATCAAATCATTTATAGAAGGGAAACTGGCCAGCAGCATACCAACCGTTAAGTTTGGCCTAAAGGGCGATAAAAAAAGAGCCACCGCAATGGTGGCTCTTGATTGATCATATTAACTTAAGACACGTTACATCATACTGCTTGCTGAATAATCACCGTATCTGCCTTTTTAGTGTAATGAGGCATTAAGTGGAAGTTCAAATAGCGATAAGTATCCGCTGCCGTTGCATCAATCTGTTTCGCGTAATCCAAATACTCGGTCATGGTCGGAATACGACCTAATATGGCCCCTACCGCAGATAACTCCGCGGAAGCCAAATAAACATTAGCGCCAGTACCTAAACGGTTCGGGAAGTTACGAGTTGAAGTGGACATCACCGTCGATTTATCAGCGACTCGCGCTTGATTACCCATACACAATGAACATCCCGGTGTTTCAATTCGCACGCCAGCGCGACCAAAAATACCATAATAGCCTTCAGCGGTGAGCTGATCGCGGTCCATTTTAGTCGGAGGCGCGACCCACAAACGAGTATCCAGTTGGCCGTTGTATTTCTCCAGCAATTTACCCGCCGCTCGGAAATGGCCGATATTAGTCATACAAGAACCAATGAAGACTTCGTCAATTGGGGTTCCCGCACAATCAGACAACAAACGAGCATCATCAGGATCGTTAGGCGCACATAGAATCGGCTCTTTGATATCGGCTAAATCAATCTCTATCACATGAGCATATTCTGCATCGCTATCCGCCTCCATCAGCTCTGGATTCGCTAACCACTCTTCCATCGCTTTAATCCGGCGCTCAATCGTCCGGCGATCGCCATATCCTTCAGCAATCATCCACTTAAGCATGGTGATATTCGAGTTTAGATACTCGGCAATTGAAGCTTGTGATAGCTTAACCGTACAACCAGCTGCAGAGCGCTCAGCAGACGCATCAGACAGTTCGAAGGCCTGCTCAACCGTTAAGTGCTCAACCCCTTCAATTTCTAACACACGGCCGGAAAACTCGTTGATCTTGCCCGCTTTCTCTACCGTGAGTAAGCCTTGCTTGATACCAAAATAAGGAATCGCATGAACCAGATCGCGTAATGTGATACCAGGTTGCATTTCACCTTTAAAACGGACCAAAATCGATTCTGGCATATCCAGTGGCATCACTCCTGTTGCCGCCGCAAACGCCACTAAGCCTGAGCCAGCAGGGAAAGAAATACCCAATGGGAAGCGAGTATGAGAGTCTCCCCCCGTTCCCACAGTGTCAGGTAGCAGCATACGGTTTAACCAAGAGTGAATAACACCATCTCCTGGACGCAGTGAAACGCCGCCACGATTCATAATAAAATCAGGCAGGGTATGGTGCGTATTAACATCCACTGGTTTCGGGTAAGCGGAAGTGTGACAGAAAGATTGCATCACCAAATCGGCAGAAAAACCCAAACAAGCCAAATCTTTCAACTCATCACGAGTCATCGGCCCAGTAGTATCTTGTGAGCCAACCGTGGTCATGCGAGGCTCACAATACGTTCCAGGTCTAATCCCTTTTACGCCACACGCCTTACCAACCATTTTCTGTGCCAAAGTGAAGCCTTTGTTACTTTCAGCCACAGGCACAGGACGGCGGAATACCGTTGACGGCTCCAAACCTAGAGACTCACGCGCTTTATCGGTTAATCCTCGGCCGATAATCAATGGAATACGACCACCAGCACGTACTTCATCTATCAAAACGTCCGTTTTTAGTTTAAAGGTAGCGAGTACTTCACCCGTTTGGTGATTGCAGACTTTGCCTTCATATGGATAAACGTCAATCACGTCACCCATATGCAGTTTGGAGACATCCACTTCGATTGGTAAAGCGCCCGCATCTTCCATGGTATTAAAGAAAATAGGCGCAATTTTACCACCAAGTACATAACCACCAGCGCGTTTATTGGGCACAAAAGGAATATCATCGCCCATGAACCACAACACTGAGTTGGTCGCTGATTTACGAGAAGATCCCGTTCCAACCACATCACCAACGTAAACCAACTGGTGGCCTTTCTCTTTCAGTGCTTCAATTTGGCTTATCGGCCCGATACTACCCGGTTTGTCTGGCTGAATACCTTCGCGCTCATTTTTCAGCATCGCTAAAGCATGAACCGGGATATCCGGACGAGACCACGCATCTGGCGCGGGAGATAGATCATCGGTATTGGTTTCACCGGTGACTTTAAAGACGGTTAACGTGATTTTTTCAGCTAAGGCTGGCTTGGATAAAAACCAATCGGCCTCCGCCCAAGATTGCATGACTTGCTGAGCAAAGGTATTGCCTTTTTGTGCTTTTTCTTCCACATCATAGAAAGCATCAAACATCAATAAGGTATGTGAAAGCGCCTTAACGGCTATCGGAGCAAGTGCGTTATCGTCTAATAAAGACACCAGTGGTTCAATATTATAACCACCCTGCATGGTGCCAAGCAGTTGCGCTGCTTTTTCACGGCTAACGAGAGGAGACGAAACCTCACCTTTAGTGATCGCGGTTAAGAAACCAGCTTTAACGTAAGCCGCTTCATCAACACCAGGAGGAATTCGATTTTCAAGTAAATCCAGGATGAAGGCATCTTCACCTTGGGGGGGATTTTTTAATAACTCAACAAGTCCAGAAACTTGCTCAGCGTCTAAAGGTTTGGGTACAACTCCTTCAGCGGCACGCTCTGCGACGTGTTTACGGTAGGCTTCAAGCACGACTTTTTCCTCTCATTGCGGTTCACCCCAGTTATTATTAAAAGGTGAGTGAACATCCTTGGAAACTTGGCTCTCCATTGCTCATGTTTTCATTCAAGTATGATTGAGAAACCGTGCCCTAGAGGCCAAACTGTGGACAATAGAATAGCAAAATTAACGATAAATTAAAATCTCATCATGTTGACCAACATAGCAAGTTAAGATGAAAGTTACTCACTAGATCAGATCAACGTGCATCATAACAACTTACCGCTGGGCCGCATTAAAATGTCGTGCCAATAATGAGATAAAATGAATCGTAATTTTGCTCGGTTCGTCCATAACCAAACATCACGGGACCAATCGGCGAATCAATACCCGCAAAAACTGACCCCGCGACATATTTAGGTGCGGTATCAATTTTTAAATCAGGATCCGACCACACGCCCCCATACTCAATTGATGCTCCTAAATAAAATGGCGCGTTAAATAAGCCAAAATCATTATCAAACCAACGATAACGATAGACTAAACTGGTGAATATTTTATTCTGTCCCAGCAAACTTTTGCGCGGAATACCCGATAAGTTCAAAAAACCACCAATGGTTTTAGGTTCAACGGGAGTAATTGAATTTTTACTCCGCACTTCTCCATAATCTAAATTGGCAACCACGGTGTGCCGACCGATACTTTTCGCTGACATCAATTTAGCTGAAATATCGTATACCGTATCAGAACTATTATTGCTTTGGTCGACCAGATCATTCACATCATCATGCGAAATAAAATATTCAAGATCGATGTAATTTCCTTCACGAGGCAAACTAAAATTATCTAATGAATCAATACGATAATTAACAAATACACCTTGGCGAGTAAACTTGCCATTGCCATAATCTGGCGCCGTCGATGGCTGAACTTGTCCATCAACATAACGCGCGCCTACTCTTAATTGACGCCACAAGGTTTGTTGATAGCCAAGCGCGGCTTCCCCCATTAACGTTCGATAAGAAATCGGAACATAGTTGCGCGTCGCGGACAATCCGGTATTTTCAAACAGATCATCGAGAGGAGCTTGGCGATTATCATCTCGATAACGCGCAGTAAACGAAGCAAAGGTCTTTTGACTGGAGAACAGCGGTGAATAGAATTCGGCTTCTAATTGTTTATCTGTCCCTAAATCCATATTCAGTGCTAACTCAGCGCCATGAGAACCCAGATCGGTAAAATTCAAAGACGCACCTAACGAGTATTGACTGGTGGTGCTAAAATCATCCTCTAAAAAAAAGCGGAAATTTAAGTAATTAGGCCCCCAACCTTTTTCGTAAACATCAATCAGTAAATGATTTTTTTCTTCAACCTGTTCATATTGATAGCGGACCAGTTTAAATCGGTCTAAGGCATAGAGCCGATCAACGCTTGCTTCAATTTCTTCGGTACTTAATGTTGTATCTTGCGCTAAGTTCAGCCTATTTTTTAACAATAAGTCACTGTAATGAGAGTGGTTACGAATCGCGATGTTATCGACCGTTAGCTGATCGCCATAGTGCAGCTTTCGACGACGCTCTGCTTTACCATCAACATAGTTTTGATATTGAGCACTACTTAAAGCAAGCACTTGCAATTGTTGCTGATGCTCTAGTGCGGTCTGATAGCCTTCAATAAAAGCATCGGGCATTTTATAAAAATCGGTGGTTTCCATCAGCCCAACGTTTGGCCTTAGTAAAATATCCTGTTCACTGAGTTGAGAAGCTTGACGCTCTGTTGTGCGGCGTACAAGGTAATTGGACAACTGATTGGCGGCACTTAAAAAGCTGCTGAATGAGTCTTGCTGTTTATAATCGGAGCTTATATCGACCGCAATCACTACATCAGCCCCCATTTGCTTGGCAATGTCGACCGGCATATTATTGGTTACCCCCCCATCGACTAACCAACGGCCGTCAATATCATAAGGTGGCAAGGCGCCAGGTACTGACATACTGGCCATCATCGCATCGACTAAGTAGCCTTTATCTAATACCACAGGCTTCATTTCGATAATATCCGTCGCTACCGCACGATACGGAATCACCAAATCATCAAATGAATCTAATTTAGCAATATTTCCTGAGGTTTCACGCAAAATACGCAGCATACTTTGCCCTTGAACCACGCCACGCGGTGCACGAATACCATCCCAACCAAACCCTAAATCAGTGGTTAATTGATAACGGTCTTCGTACTCTTTATCACGCACTCGACGCTGACTACGGCTGACCCGATCTCGATAGCCCGATTGCCAGTTAACGCTATAAATGACACCTTCTATTTCTTCGGCGTCCATTCCGGTGGCGTAAAGACCGGCAACATAGGCGCCCATACTGGTACCAAGAACAATATCAACCGGTATTTTCATCTCTTCGAGTGCCTTAAGCACTCCCATATGGGCCGCGCCTTTCGCACCGCCACCCGCTAAAACAAGAGCGATGATCGGACGAGGATGGTTAATATCATCACCAGTAACAACCGTACTTTCGGCTGACACAAACCAAGCAAACACGGTGGCAAAGATACCGATAATACCAAGCTGTAAACGCTTCACGCCTTGTCCTCTCATCCTTAAAAATCAAGCTACTATAAACGAGCTAGACGATAAATTACCACCGAAAGAGATTTTTTAACCACTCTTGAGGGCGGTTCTCACACTGTTTTTTCATTTCGCCGGATCGATCCCAAACTGGCAAGGTAAATTGATTGCTGCAATCGGCTTGTAAGGCGCCCGATGCGGTAGGTTTGAAACCCATCATCGTAATCCCACTTGGCCAAGGTAATGATAAAACTTCAGGAGTACGCTGACGAAGATAGTCAGCATAGACACGTAATGCGCCACTCGCTCCGGTTAATTGTGTCGGTTGGTTATCATCGCGTCCAAGCCAAATGGTGGTCACTTCACGGCCATCAACGCCGACAAACCAGCTATCACGCCGATCACTGCTGGTACCCGTTTTTCCAGCTAATGCCGCCCAAGCAAACTGATTAGTGAGATATCGCCCCGTACCTTGCTGAACGCCTTGTTTCATGGCGTAAGTGGTCAGCCATGCGGCTTGCTCATCCACCACCTGAGAAACTCTCGGGATTGACTGATAAAGCACATTGCCTTGTAAATCAACGACGGAACGTAGCGCAGAAAGTGGCGCTTTTCTACCGGAATTGGTCACGGTTTGATACATTTGCGCGACTTGATAAGGTGTGAGTGAAAATGCCCCTAGTAACATGGCTGGCACAGGACGAATCTCTTGGCTATCGACACCCAATTGCTGCAAGGTTTTTGAAACATTATCAATGCCTAATGCCATACCCAGTTGTACAGTCGGTACATTGAATGATTTGGCTAACGCTTGATACAAAGGCACATCGCCTCGGTATTGACGATCAAAATTGCGCGGTGTCCAAACACTGCCCTCACTGCCTTTTAGGCTGATTGGCTTATCCATTAAGGTGGTAGCCAAATGATAGCGTTCCGGCTGCGCGAGCGCGGTTAAGTACACAGCTGGTTTGACTAATGAACCAATCGGACGACTGGCATTGAGGGCGCGGTTAAAGCCATCATAGCCCGTGCGCTTACCTCCGACCATGGCACGAATTTCACCACTTGTCCGATCGACAGCAATCGCCGCCGCTTCTAATTCATTACCCGCTTGCTTGGCTAATACTGGTACTTGCTCCGCAATGGCTTGCTCCAGTTTGGCTTGCGATACCGGATCAAGCGAAGTAAACACTCGTAACCCTTGATCCGCTTGAAAGCGCTCTGCCAATTGCGATCTTAATTCAATCGAAACTTGCTGGAAATAAGCGGGTTGTCGGCTGGCGATTCTTGGTTGCGGCTGCACATCCAATGGTCTGGCTATCGCTTGTTGATATTGTTGAGCGGTGAGAATGTTTTGATCCATCATTAATCTCAGTACCAGATCACGTCGCTCTCGCGCTCGTTCAGGAAAACGTATTGGATGATAAAAAGACGGCCCTTTGACCATTCCCACCAATAAAGCTAATTGATCAATGCGTAATTCTTGTAGAGGCTGACCAAAATACAGGCGCGACGCTAATCCAAAACCATGAATCGCCTCACGGCCATTTTGTCCAAGGTACACTTCGTTCAGGTAAGCCTCAAGGATCCGGTCTTTACTGTAGCGATAATCAATAATCAACGCTAAGTAAGCTTCACGAACTTTTCGCCATAAGGTGCGGTCGCTGGATAAAAAGATATTTTTTGCCAATTGCTGGGTTAAGGTACTCCCCCCCTGCACGGTTCTTCCCGCTTTGAGATTGGCAAGCATCGCACGTGCGATCGACCACGGAGAGATACCGTCATGCTGATAAAAATAACGGTCCTCGGTAGCGAGCAAGGCATCAACCATCACTTCGGGAAACTGCTCACGCCGCAGGAATAAGCGTTGCTCTAACGCATTACGCTCTAACATGCCGAGCATTTTCGGATCTAAACGGAAAAAACCGAGCTGACCTTGGCGCGCTTCCAAAGATTGGATCTGTTGTAGACCGTTTTGATCAAACGTCAACATCACGTGCCGATCCGCTTCTGGTCCATCGGCGAATTCAAAGGGACGACGAATTAACTCAATACGCGTCGCCGAAGACGAATACTCACCAGCCAAACGAGGTTGACTCACTTTACGATAATTTAAGATATCCAATTCATTACGCACCTCGGCTAGGGTAATGCTATCGCCCGGTTGCAAGGTCAATACTCGGGCATACATTACGGTTGGTAAGTCAAACAATTGGCCTTCAAAACGCTGTTTGACCACACTATCCAAATACAGCCCAGCGAACAGTAACACAGCCAATAAAGCCAACGCACATTTCCAAGTAATGCCCCATAATCGCCGCCACCAAGAGGGAGTGACCCGCTGAGCGGCTGAGGATCGATGGCTTTTGGCCGTCGTTTTTTTCGATGCTTTACTGGTAGGCTCTGCTTTTTTCGAAGCAGGCCGTTTAAGCGGAGTTTTTTTATTGGTCATGAGTTTAAATGTCGTTTCGTTTTCGTTGTCGCACAGTGGTTAGCCGGATCATCCGGCCAAATATGTTTTGGGTATCGCCCTTTCATCTCTTTTTGCACATCACGGTAAGCACCCTGCCAAAAACTGGCTAAATCACGGGTGATCTGCAGGGGGCGTTGCGCAGGAGACAATAACTCCATCACCACAGCAATCCGGCCTTTCGCGATCAATGGTGAGCTTTTCTCGCCAAACACTTCCTGCATTCTCACCGACAACACCGGATCACTTCCCACTTGATAACGTATTTTTTTCCGAGTTCCGGTTGGCAAAAGATGATGAGTGGGTAACCATTCGTCTAATTGCTGATTCAAGGGCCAAGCCAAATAGGCATTCAAAGCTTCAATAACTGGCACTTGCTGCAAAGCCTTTCCTGAGCGAATCCCTATCAAATATGGTGCTAACCAATCAGCCAGATGATTCAATAACCCTTCATCGCTCATATCAGGCCACGCCTCTTCCGGTAACCATTGGCAAGCGCAGCGCACCCGCGCAAGCCATTCTTGACTGGCACTATCCCAATGTAATACGGAGAGCCCTTGGCGCTGGACAAAATTAAGTAAAGCCTCGGTGATTTTTTCAGATGCTGGAGCGGGAAGCGCTTGCCGAGCAATCATTAGCTTCCCGAATCGCTGTTGTTTTTCCGCAACAAAGTGCTGGGATTTATCATCCCAATCAACCCACTCCTGCTCGATAAGACGCTCACGGTGATCGGTAATTAATGATTGAATATCAACCTGCAGAGCCGTAAAAATTTGACTCGCTTGCTGCTGGCCACGCAACAAATCCAGCGCCAGCAAATATTGACTACTGGCAAGAGGATGATCATCAAAGGTAAAAGCACCATGGCCATTAGCTAAAACATATTGCCCATGACGCCCCCGTTGCTGGGCTAAACGATCGGGAAATGCAAAATAGGCAACACTGGCCAGCAACCGTTCATCGACATCTGAAAGACAAAAACGAGTGCTTAATAAACTGGCTAATGAGTTCGCTCGCTGATGCAACTGGGATGATTGACGATGTAAGCGCTGCTGCCAACGATGCAGACTGTGCTGAATATCCAGTATTTGTCGTTCTGGCTCTTCCAATAGAACCGTTAAGGCCAAAGCCGCGGATAAATAAGCCGCCCCTTGAGAAGCCGCCCAAATAAGCATTGCTGCTAATCTAGGCTCAACACCTAATTGATGAGCTTGTTTTCCCGCACGAGTCAGTTGCCCCCGCGTATCCAGTAATTGTAATTCAGACAATAATGCTTGAGCTTGCTGAAGAGCGGAGGATGGCGGAACATCTAACCATAATAAATCACTGGCTGATTGCGCTCCCCATTGAGCAAGTTCTAAAGCTAGCGAGGCTAAATCACTGTGTAAAATTTCTGGTGGTGGTGCAAATGGCTGCTGTTTCATCTGCGCTTCACTATACAGTCGCACGCACAAACCTGGCTCTAAACGCCCAGCACGACCAGCTCTTTGTTGAGCCGAAGACTGACTAATTCTGACTTGCTCTAAACGAGTAATCCCCGTTTTCAAATCAAAATGAGCTCGCCGCTCAAGTCCTGAATCAACCACTAAACGAATACCCTCAATGGTTAATGAGGTCTCGGCAATATTGGTCGCTAACACCACTTTACGTTGGTCACTCTTTGCAGGAAGCAGCGCTTGTTGTTGCTGCTCAAAAGGCATCTGACCAAATAAGCCATGCACGCTAATCTCGGCAGGCAAATCGCTAAGCTTCTGTTGTAACTGACTGATACTGGCCGCGCTGGGTAAAAACGCCAACAACGAGCCGTGTTGATGGGCGAGCAAACCACGAATCTGCTGTTCCATGGCTGCCAGCCAGTTTTGGTTGGCCGATAACGGATAATAATCGACCGTAACGGGATAACTGCGCCCTTGAGATTCAAGATAAGCGGCTAAAGGTAATAACGTTTGTAATGCCGTGCTGTCTAATGTGGCGGACATAACCACTATTTTTAAGTCATCACGCAGTGCCATTTGTACTTCTAAGCTGAATGCTAAGGCGGTATCTGCTTGGAGACTGCGTTCGTGAAATTCATCAAAGATCACTAAGTCAATGCCTTTTAACTCTGGATCGTGCTGAATCATCCGCGTCATGACCCCTTCAGTGACGACTTCTAACCGTGTCTGTGCACTAACCTGACTCTCACCGCGCACTCGATATCCCACCGTTTGACCAACCGACTCTGCCAATTGCTGGGCTAAATAATAAGCAATATTACGCGCAGCAAGCCTTCGTGGCTCAAGCATAATGATCTTGCCCTGAATAATATTTGCCTGCAGAAGTTGTAGTGGGAAACGGGTCGATTTTCCGGCTCCAGGAGGCGCTTTAAGGATCACTTGATTTTGCTGCTGAATAGCACGAAGTAATTCAGGAATAACCGCATCAATAGGTAAAGCTGACAAAATAGTGTCCTTCTCAAAAAGCAACACAGCATTGTACATAAAAACAGTAGTGAAACCCAACTAACTTACTTTCAGTGCATTATGTTGTGTCCCGAAAGTAAACCTTTTACAAACAGTAAAAAACCAGACGCGATAGGCATGATTGATGGTCAATCCGAATCACTCAACGTGCCTTTAGATTGTTTTTAACGTATAAAATAAGCCTTTCCCTTATCAAACTGGTTATCGGATGCAATTTACCCCTGAGCTACACAGCGCCATCTTAATCAAACGCTACAAACGGTTTTTAGCTGATGTCCAATTAGACGATGGATCGGTCATGACCATTCACTGCGCCAATACGGGAGCAATGACGGGCTGTGCTCAGCCCGGCAGTCGAGTATGGTACTCCACCTCGGACAATCCTAAACGTAAATATCCACACAGTTGGGAACTCACCGAGACCACCGCCTCCCACCAAATAGTGGTGAATACTCTAAGAGCTAATCAATTGGCACTAGAAGCAATAGAAAATGGCACGATTAAAGAGCTACAAGGCTATTCACAGCGGCACTGCGAAGTCAAATATGGTCAAGAAAATAGCCGCATCGATCTCTTGCTTAGTGGCCCAGATTTGCCAAACTGTTATGTAGAAGTGAAAAGCGTCACTTTACTCGATGATCGTTATCTCGGTGATTACGTAGGAAAGCAATCCATCGGCCAAGGTTACTTCCCAGATGCCGTGACCATACGGGGACAAAAACATTTACGTGAACTGACTGAAATGGCCAAAAATGGGAGCAGAGCAGTACTTTTATTCGCTGTTTTACATTCAGGGATTGAAAAAGTCTCTATCGCTCACCATATTGACGCAAACTATTCACAATTGTTAACCATGGCTCAAGAAGCCGGTGTCGAAGTGCTGTGTTATAAAGCACAACTTTCACCACGAGAAATCCAATTGGTATCGCCCATCGAGTTTGTGCCTGCACTGTAAAAAATGACGGCACCTTCACATTGACGATAACTTTACGATTGAGTATTTGCCTCGGACCCTTCTTTTTGCTATAGATACCCGCCTCAAATTAACTGCTCTCGCAGTTGACTAGGTGTTAGTAGGAGATGCTGTATGCCAGAATCCAAAAAGAAAACGCTAGGCACCCTAGCCATTGCAGGTGTTGAGCCATATCAGACCAAACCCGGTGAAGAGTATATGTCACCGGATCAGATCGCTCATTTTACTAAAATTTTAGAAGCTTGGCGTAACCAGCTTAGGGAAGAGGTCAGTCGCACCGTTCACCATATGCAGGATGAAGCAGCAAACTTTCCCGATCCGGTGGATCGCGCCTCTCAGGAAGAAGAATTTAGCCTAGAACTGCGTAACCGCGATCGTGAACGTCGCTTGATCAAAAAAATTGAAAAGACGCTCGATAAGATCAAAGAAGACGATTTCGGCTTCTGTGAATCTTGCGGTGTTGAAATCGGTATTCGCCGTTTAGAAGCTCGTCCAACGGCAGATTTGTGTATCGATTGTAAGACACTGGCTGAAATCAAAGAAAAGCAGATGATGGGCTAAGTAAAGCCTCAGCACTGATTGATGATAAAAAAGGAGCACAACGCTCCTTTTTTATTGGCAATGATTCCCTTACTATTGAAGACTACTACGCTCACGTTGTGGCGGATATGGTCCATTCAACGGACGATATTTTTACTGCATTTAACTGTCATCACTATGAATTACATCGGTCGCTTCGCTCCCTCACCTTCTGGTCCATTGCATTTTGGATCGCTCATTGCTGCATTGGGCAGTTATTTTCAAGCCAAAAGTCAGCAAGGAAAATGGTTGGTACGCATTGAAGATCTCGACCCACCACGAGAGATGCCCGGCGCGGCACAATGGATCTTACAAGCTCTGGAAGCTTATGGCCTAAGGTGGGATGGCGAAATCGTTTATCAAAGCCAGCGGCATGCTCTCTATCAAGAGCAAATCGATACTTGGCTAGATTCAGGGCAAGCCTATCGCTGCCAATGCACTCGCCAACAGATCAAACAAAGTGGTGGATTTTACATCGGCACTTGCCGCAATTCAGTGCTCACCACACAGCAACCGTGTGCAATTCGTCTACGTATGGACCATCCGACCTATCAATTCACGGATTTAAAACAAGGCCAAATAGCCATTCCTAGAGCATTAGCAGAAGAAGATTTTATCATCAAACGCCGTGATGGCTTATTTGCTTACAATCTCGCCGTCGTTATTGATGATATCGAACAAGGTGTCACAGAAGTCGTTCGTGGAGCCGATTTAATTGAGCCAACAGGACGACAAATTAGCCTGTATCACACTTTACAACAAAAGCCGATTCGCTACTTACATTTACCATTGGCGATGGATGGTAACGGGAATAAACTCTCTAAACAAAATCACGCCCCAGCGATTGATATTGATCATCCCAAACCGACGTTGATTCGCGCGATGCAGTTTTTAGGCTTTGTCATACCCGACGATGTTATCGATGCTCAGCTCGATGAGATCATCACTTGGGGATGTCAACATTGGCAAGTCGCCCAGCTCCCTGAAGCGACAAAGATCACACCGTGATTCTCAAACGACGCTATGTACGCTATTATTAGCCGCAATTCGGCCCATTTAAGCCACAACAGGTGCACCACAACGCTTGAATAGCCAACACCAATCATTGTCAGATGCACATGAATAATAATGAAATAGAAAAACGCGAACCTCGCGTATACCCAGAGCTTGCGCTCAATGTAATCACTCGCCAAGAGCATAATATCTCTCGGCAGTTGATTAGCGAAAATGCCTTAAAAGTCTTGTATCGTTTACACGGTGCGGGATTCGAGGCTTATTTAGTCGGAGGAGGCGTACGCGACTTACTGCTCAACCAGACTCCAAAAGACTTTGATATTGCTACCAACGCAACCCCAGAGCAAATCCGTCAGTTATTTCGTAACTGTCGTTTGATCGGTCGCCGCTTTCGTTTAGCACACATCATGTTTGGCCGTGACGTCATTGAAGTGGCAACCTTCCGTGGCCACCATCAAGAGATCAATCAACAGATCGCGGCGCAATCCGAAGCAGGTATGCTGCTACGCGATAACGTTTATGGCACCATCGATGAAGATGCAGAACGTCGCGATTTCACAGTCAATGCTATGTACTACAACATCGCTGACTACAGCATTCATGATTATGCTGGTGGCATTGAAGATCTCGATGATAAGCTGATCCGCTTAATCGGCGATCCGCAAACTCGCTATCGTGAAGATCCGGTGCGCATGCTACGCGCGATTCGTTTCGCGGTTAAATTGGACTTTGATATCGAAGAAGATACCGCAGCACCGATTGAAGCTCTGGCGCCATTATTAAAAGAGATCCCTTCGGCACGTTTGTACGAAGAATCACTGAAAATGCTGCAAAGTGGCTATGGTTTAGAAACCTATCATTTGATGCGTGAATACAACTTATTCCAACAGTTGTTCCCACACGTAGCCAAATACTTTACGGAAGATTACTCATCACAAACTGAGCAAATGCTTGATCTGGTGCTTGATTCTACCGATTTGCGTATCGAAGAAGGCAAACGCATCAATCCAGCCTTTATGTTTGCGGCGTTTCTTTGGTACCCAATGGTTACGATTGCTGAACAATTAATGGCATCCAAAAACCTGAGTTTTTACGATGCAGTCATGGAAGCAAGTAACGATATTCTTGACCAAGTGGTTAAGTCGATTGCCATTCCTCGTCGTCATACCACGACCATTCGCGAAATTTGGCAAATGCAGTTGCGCTTACCACGCCGTAACGGCAAACGAGCTTTCCGCTTATTAGAGCTCAATAAGTTCCGTGCTGGATTTGACTTCCTTGAAATGCGCGGTGAAATTGAAGGCGGTGACGTGCGAAAACTCGCTAAATGGTGGCAAACGTTCCAAAATGCGGGGCGTAATATGCGCCAAGCCATGGTTAACGATCTAGACAGTACCGAGGAAGGACCAACGACTCGTCGCCGCAAGCCGTCTACTCGTAAGCGTAAACCTAAGGGTAAAACAGCGCTATGACCATCGCTTATATTGCGGTTGGCAGTAATTTAGCGGATCCAGCATCACAAGCCAGACAAGCTATTGAAGCACTGAAACAGCTGCCGCAATCACAGTTTATTGCCAGCTCATCGCTGTACAGTAGTACACCAATGGGGCCTAAAGATCAGCCGGAATACATCAACGCCGTCGTCGCGATTGATACGCAGCTCGGTCCATTCGCTCTGCTCGATTGCACCCAAGCTATCGAGCTAGAGCACGGACGTGAGCGCAAAGCGGAGCGCTGGGGACCAAGAACGCTCGATTTAGATATCCTGCTTTATGGCGATGAGATCATTGATTCACCACGTTTAACGGTACCTCACTACGGTATGAAAGTGCGTGAATTCGTACTTTATCCCCTAGCTGAAATCGTCCCTGATTTATCTCTCCCTGATGGAACTAAGCTGAGCGATCTACTACCAAAAATTGATCGTAATGGACTTAGTATTTGGCATTCGCCAACCTGAGTATAAGGACAGCCCATGAAAAAAATAACCATTAACGACCTGATGAACTGGAAACAGCAAGGCCGTAAATTTCCAACGGTAACCGCCTACGATGCGAGTTTTGCTCAATTGTTTGAAAGCCAAGAGATGCCAGTGTTATTGGTTGGTGATTCACTCGGCATGGTACTGCAAGGACAAAATGATACGCTGCCAGTCACCATTGCTGATATTGCTTATCATACGCGCTGTGTAAGAGCTGGCAGCCCCAATTGCCTACTGATGGCAGATATGCCATTCATGAGTTACGCCACGCCAGAGCAAGCATGTGAGAACGCCGCTCAGCTAATACGTGCAGGGGCCAATATGGTCAAGATTGAAGGCGGTGACTGGTTAGTCGAAACAGTGAAAATGCTCACTGAACGCGCCGTTCCAGTATGCGCTCATTTAGGGCTTACTCCTCAATCAGTCAATATTTTTGGTGGTTATAAAGTACAAGGTCGTGAACAAGACAAAGCTGATCGTATGGTTAAAGATGCGATCGCCTTACAAGACGCAGGGGCACAACTGATTGTATTAGAGTGTGTACCCGCAGCATTGGCGAAAAGGATCACTGAGTTACTTGACGTGCCGGTGATTGGCATTGGTGCTGGTAACAGCACGGATGGACAAATCTTAGTGATGCACGACATGTTCGGTATTTCCGCCAATTATATGCCCAAATTTTCCAAAAATTTCCTCGCAGAAACCGGAGATATGCGCCAAGCGGTCGCCAAATATATGGCGGATGTATTGAGTGGCGCGTTTCCTGATGATGCACATACTATTGCCTAAAGGAGTAATCCATGCAGACTTTTGCTGATGTTTCAGCTCTTCGCGAGCAGATAAAACAGTATAAGCGTGATGGTCGCCAAGTGGCTTTTGTGCCAACCATGGGCAATTTACACGAAGGCCATTTGACCTTAGTTCGTAAAGCGCGTGAACTCGCCGATGTTGTCGTGGTTAGCATTTTTGTTAACCCAATGCAGTTTGAACGTGCCGATGATCTCAATAACTATCCACGCACTTTAGACGATGATCTCAGTAAACTAAATAGTGAAGGTGTTGAGTTAGTCTTTACGCCGACGGCAGAAACTATCTATCCAAATGGACTCGACAAACAGACGTTTGTTGAAGTGCCTGGGCTTTCGCAGATGCTGGAAGGTGCCTCTCGTCCCGGCCACTTTCGTGGCGTCGCGACGGTCGTTAATAAGCTATTTAATATTGTTCAGCCGAACATCGCCTGTTTTGGCGAAAAAGATTATCAGCAGTTAGCTGTTATTCGACAAATGGTTCAAGACTTATGTCTAGACATTGAGATCGTCGGTGTCGCCACCGTACGTGAAATGGATGGTTTAGCGATGAGCTCACGCAATAACTTATTAACCATTGATGAGCGTCAACGAGCCCCCGTCCTCGCTCGAACGATGCGTTGGATAAGCAGTGCTATCCGTGGTGGTCGTGATGATTATCCTTCGATCATTGAAGATGCGATCGATCAATTACGAGCCGCGGATATTGAACCTGATAATCTGTTTATTCGCGATGCACAAACCCTATTACCGATCAGTGCAGAGAGTAAACAAGCAGTCATTTTAATGGCGGCTTTTTTAGGTAAAGTCCGGCTGATTGATAATCAAGTGGTTGATCTTAACGCTGAAGTGAAAAATAGTAGCGAAGAAGAGTAACCGCCTTTTCACTCCGGTGATGGTTATCACGATCGATAGTAATGCCCAACATAAAAGGTCAACCTGAACAGGTTGACCTTTTTAATTAACAACTGAGATCTGAGTGATGATCATCGAAAAAATAATTAACTGCGTAATCCTTTACCTTTGCTGACTAAGTAATGAGCAATCGAATAGAGGACGATAATAAATACCGCTAAGACACTAAATGACGTCGCCACATTAACATCCGATACCCCTAAGAAACCGTAACGGAACGCATTCACCATATAAACGATTGGGTTAATTTTTGATACGGCTTGCCAAAAGTCCGGCAATAAACTGATTGAGTAAAAAACACCGCCCAAATACGTCAATGGCGTGAGAATAAACGTCGGGATGATCGAAATATCATCAAAGGTGCGAGCAAAAACCGCGTTAATTAATCCACCTAGAGAAAAGACTATCGATGTCAGGAAAACCGTTGCCCCAATGATTCCCCAATGTTCGATTTGTAAGTTCACAAAAAACAATGAAACAAAGGTCACTAACGCACCAACTAATAGACCGCGTACCACTCCCCCCATCACGTAACCAGCAATGATCACGTAATTCGGCACTGGCGCAACTAATAACTCTTCAATGTTCTTTTGAAATTTCGCACTAAAAAATGACGAAGCCACATTGGAATACGAGTTGGTGATCACCGACATCATGATAAGGCCAGGGACAATATATTCCATATAGCTAAAGCCATTCATCTGACCAATTCGTGAACCGATCAGATTACCGAAAATCACAAAATACAGGCTCATGGTAATCACCGGGGGAACCAGAGTCTGAACCCAAATACGAGTAAAACGGGTAATCTCTTTACGCAGTAGACTACAAAAAGCCGTCCAATAAATCGCGTACATTAGTTATCCCCCTGATTGGAATCACGCACTATCGTGACAAACAACTCTTCTAAGCGGTTGGCTTTATTGCGCATTGAATGTACGTTAATGCCCTGTTGAGTTAGCTGTTGAAAAACACCATTTAAGCCTTGGCTTTTATCCAGTTCAATTTCTAAAGAACCATCGACCATCCGCTGAGAGATTACGTCGGATAAGGGTTGCACTTTCTGCTCATCATCGATATCGAGAATAAACGTCTCGACACTCAGTTTACCTAACAGCGCCTTCATGGTGGTGTTTTCAATCAACTCACCACGATGAATAATACCGATATTACGACAGAGCATTTCTGCTTCTTCTAGGTAGTGAGTGGTCAAAATAATGGTAATGCCTTGCTCATTAATTTTTTTTAAAAACTCCCACATTGACCGACGCAGCTCAATATCAACCCCTGCGGTTGGCTCATCTAAAATCAGCAGTTGTGGCTGATGCATCAGAGCCCGAGCAATCATCAAACGTCGTTTCATACCGCCGGAGAGATTACGAGCACGCTCTTTGCGCTTATCCCATAAATCCAGTTGACTGAGATACGTTTTCGCTCGCTCTTTCGCTAAGCTTTTCGGCACGCCGTAATAACCCGCTTGTTGGATAACAATCTGCTCTACGGTTTCAAAAGGATTAAAGTTAAACTCTTGCGGGACTAGTCCCAAATACTGCTTAGCCTGTTCAAGATGCGTATCGATATCATATCCAAATACGTTAACTTGGCCTGAGGTTTTATTTACGAGAGAAGAAATAATACCGATGGTGGTCGATTTTCCCGCTCCATTTGGCCCAAGTAGCGCGTAAAAATCGCCTTTTTTTACCGTTAAACTAATGCCCTTCAGTGCTTCAAACCCACCCTGATAAGTTTTACGCAACTGCTCAATTTCTAATGCATACATATTAATGACAGCCTCTAGGCTATGACGATAACAACATCTTTAGATGTGCTGGCGAGATGCTGGTTTTTCAACCCTTACATTAGGAAATAATAAAATATCCCCCTTAGCGTTATCAGCCCAAATAATCAGCAGAGGACAAGATTATTTTGCATAAAAACCGCTATGATAAACTGCTCAGATGAGTAATCTATCTGCTAATTTATCAGAGAATCGTGTAAGCACATTGTGTATAGTTGGCTCAGTTAATAAAGGGAACGAAGATGCCAGTACTTAAACAGCTTTTTGAAAATAACTCTCGTTGGTCAGAGTCAATCAAGTCCGAACGGCCAGAATACTTCGCGAAGTTAGCCAAAGGACAGAACCCCGATTTCTTATGGATTGGTTGCTCAGATAGTCGAGTCCCGGCAGAACGCTTAACTGGATTGTACTCCGGAGAGCTGTTTGTTCATCGTAATGTCGCCAATCAAGTGATTCACACCGATCTTAACTGTCTGTCGGTGGTGCAATATGCGGTCGATGTATTGAAAGTAAAACATATTATCGTATGTGGTCATTATGGCTGTGGCGGGGTAACGGCAGCGATCGATAATCCTCAATTAGGCTTAATCAATAACTGGTTGCTGCATATTCGCGATTTGTACTTCAAGCATCGTCACTATTTAGAGCAGATGCCAGAAAAAGACCGCTCAGACAAACTGGCAGAAATTAACGTGGCTGAACAAGTCTACAACCTAGGTAACTCCACCATCATGCAAACCGCTTGGTTGCGCGGTCAAGATGTTGAGCTACATGGTATGGTCTACGGTATTGAGGACGGTAAGCTTGAGTACTTAGGTCTGCGCTGCGATTCTCAAGAATTAGTTGACGGAAGCTATCGTAAAGCGATGGAGAAGATTCTCAATCCACAGCATCAGCTATTGTGTCGTTAAATAATAGCTTTCAGCGATGAGGTAATGCCCACGGTTGTGGGCATACTTTTAATCATCAACATCCGGTGAAAGTTGACATTACTCTTGCGGTACCACTTTACCAATGTAAGGCAAATGACGGTATTTCTGTGCATAATCAATACCGACACCTACAACAAATTCATCAGGGATTTCAAAACCAACCCATTGAACATCGACGTGAACTTCACGGCGTGAAGGCTTATCTAATAGAGTACAAATATTGATGGAGTTAGGCTCACGTAGCGCTAAAAACTCTTTCACCTTGGTTAGGGTATTGCCAGTATCGATAATGTCTTCAACCAGTAAAACGTCTTTACCTTTAATATCATCATCCAAATCTTTCAAAATTCGCACATCACGTGAACTTTGCATGCTATTGCCGTAACTCGACGCCGTCATAAAATCGACGTGATGAATTTTATCAATCGCACGAGCTAAGTCGGCCATAAAGACAAATGAACCACGTAATAATCCAACCAAGACTAAATCTTCGCTATCTTGATAATGCTCAGTAATCTGTTTACCTAATTCACGAATGCGTTGCTGAACATCGTGCTCAGAAATCATCACTTCTACTGTATGTTTCATACCTATCTCATGGGTTAGAGCGACACTCGACGTCAGTGTGTAGCCGATCGCTGGTTAGTTCGGCACGTATAATAACATTGCCAACGCAGGGTGTTAACCTTTCACCGAGTCACTGTGAATAATTACTCCAGAAAAATACGCTCTCGTTTCAAGGAGGGGCCACAGTCAAAGATTGAGATCAGAATAATGATTTTCATTTGCTAAACCATCAATAAAACTCATTGAATGACAAGTCATTTCATAACTAAGTGTACTTTTTACCCACAACGTATTGACCTGTAACATATGCACCATTACACTCATACGGTTTTTTAAACAAACTATAAAAAAATCATTAGCGTAACTAAATACGCAACAACTCAGTCAATTGGCAAGGAAAACAACTATGGACGCATCTATTGAGAAACGCCCTAGAACAAGGCTATCTCCACAAAAACGTAAACAGCAGCTCATGGAAATCGCGCTGGAAGTCTTCGCAAAACGAGGGATCGGCCGCGGCGGTCATGCAGATATTGCTGAGATCGCTCAGGTCTCTGTAGCCACAGTATTCAATTACTTCCCGACTCGTGAAGATCTCGTCGACGATGTTCTCACTTTTGTAGTACGTGAGTTCTCTAATTTCTTAACTGACCATATCGATCTCGATTTGCATGCAAAACAAAATATGCACAATATCGCGTCTGGTATGGTGAGTTTGGCTATCGACGACTGTCACTGGTTAAAAGTATGGTTTGAGTGGAGCGCCTCTACGCGTGATGAAGTATGGCCACTCTTTATGTCGAGTAATCGTACCAATCAACTGCTAGTGAAAAATGTCTTTTCAAAAGCGATTGAGCGCTCAGAGGTATGCAGCAAACATAATCCTGAGGATCTTGCTACCTTGTTTCACGGTATCTGCTACTCGCTATTCGTTCAAGCCAATCGGGCGCGTGATGAAGCCGATATGCAGAAACTGGTTAATAACTATTTGAATATGCTCTGCATCTATCAAGGCGATCGCGCAGTAACTATTTAGTGAACCATAGCTGAATGCCGTGAAGTTAACATCCGGTAGATAGCAAAAAGCCGCTGAATGATTCAGCGGCTTTTATTATTTAACAACGATCAATTACTTCTTCTTTTTTGCTTTCGCGTTTGGTAGGTCAGTAATTGTCCCTTCAAACACTTCTGCAGCAAGACCAACTGATTCATGCAACGTTGGGTGAGCGTGAATCGTGAGTGCGATATCTTCTGCATCACACCCCATTTCAATCGCAAGACCAATTTCACCAAGCAGTTCACCGCCATTGGTACCGACAATCGCACCACCGATCACACGGTGAGTCTCTTTATCAAAGATAAGCTTAGTCATACCGTCTGCACAATCAGAAGCGATCGCTCGACCTGATGCAGCCCATGGGAACGTGGCAACTTCGTAGTTAAGACCTTCTGCTTTCGCTTCTTTTTCAGTCTTACCAACCCAAGCGACTTCTGGCTCAGTATATGCGATAGATGGGATCACTTTTGGATCAAAGTAGTGTTTCTTACCAGAGATGACTTCAGCAGCAACGTGGCCTTCATGGACACCTTTATGTGCCAACATTGGTTGACCGACAATATCACCAATCGCAAAAATGTGCGGTACATTAGTACGCATTTGCTTGTCAACGTGAATAAAGCCGCGCTCATCAACTTCAATACCTGCTTTTTCAGCGTCCATCAGTTTACCGTTTGGTACACGACCAATCGCTACAAGCACGGCGTCATAACGCTCTGCTTCTGCTGGTGCTTTCTTACCTTCCATTGACACGTAGATACCATCTTCTTTAGCTTCTACCGCTGTCACTTTGGTTTCAAGCATCAAGTTAAATTTATTCTGAATGCGTTTGGTATACACCTTCACAATATCTTTATCTGCTGCAGGAATCACTTGATCAAACATCTCAACGACATCGATCTTAGAACCGAGAGAGTGATAAACCGTTGCCATTTCAAGACCGATGATACCACCGCCCATAATAAGCAGTTTTCCAGGTACTTCTTTAAGTTCTAGCGCATCAGTTGAATCCCAAATACGAGGGTCTTCATGAGGAATAAACGGCAATTTAATTGGACGGGAACCAGCAGCAACGATCGCATTATCGAAGTTAACCAGTGTCTTACCTTCTTCACCATCAACTTCAAGCGTATTTGGACCAGTAAATTTACCAAAGCCATTCACCACGGTCACTTTACGCATCTTAGCCATACCGCCAAGACCACCCGTTAGCTGGTTAATAACTTTTTCTTTCCATAAACGAACTTTATCAATATCGGTTTTTGGCTCACCGAATACAATGCCGTGATCAGCCAGCGCTTTCGCCTCTTCAATGACTTTAGCAACGTGGAGTAGCGCTTTTGATGGGATACAACCGACATTCAAACATACACCGCCAAGGGTGCTATAACGTTCAACGAGTACGGTTTCAAGACCTAAATCCGCACAACGGAAAGCCGCGGAGTAACCGGCAGGACCTGCGCCCAGTACAACAACTTGGGCTTTAATTTCTTTGCTCATTTCGACCTCTTATAGTCAATATCCCTAACAGGCTGAGTGGAGGGTTCTATCTTGTTTGATAATACAAAATGTAATCAAACATAATGGTTTAAAACGATTATTTTTCAGACCGCAACAGTTTACAGAGATGTTAATGGTGTGAAAAGTAAATCCATTTAGCCTGTGAGCTAGACGACAATTCGCTAAATAAAAAGCAACCTATCAGCCAATTGCAAGATAATAGTTGAATCAAGGCGGCTGAAAAGCCGCCTTCACTCGCTAACTGCTTATAATACTAAACGACGAATATCGCTCAAGCAGCCATTTAAGTAAGTAATAAAGCGTGCACCTTCCGCACCATCGATCACTCGGTGATCGTAAGACAGTGATAATGGAAGCTGTAAGCGTGGAGCAAATTCTTTGCCATTCCACACCGGCTTAATTTCCGACTTAGATACACCAAGAATGCCCACTTCTGGTGCATTAACGATTGGCGTAAATGCCGTACCACCGATACCACCTAGGCTAGAGATAGTAAAGCAGCCACCTTGCATATCAGCGGCGGTCAGTTTACCGGCACGCGCTTTTTTCGAGACTTCAGCTAGCTCAGCTGAAAGCTCATAGATGCCTTTTTTATTAACATCTTTAAACACAGGTACCACAAGACCGTTTGGTGTATCAACCGCGATACCCACGTTAACGTACTTCTTGAGGATTAAGCTTTCGCCATCTTCAGACAATGAAGAGTTAAACGCCGGGAAGGCTTCTAGTGCTTTAGCCACCGCTTTCATGATGAACACCAGTGGAGTGATCTTCATGCCAGAGTCTTTCTTCGCTTCAATCGCATTTTGTTCTTTACGGAAGTTCTCTAACTCTGTGATGTCCGCGTTATCCCATTGGGTTACGTGTGGGATCATCACCCAGTTACGATGCAGGTTAGCACCAGAGATCTTCTTAATGCGAGAAAGTGGTTGAACTTCAGTTTCACCAAACTTGCTAAAGTCCACTTTTGGCCAAGGAAGCAAACCAAGTGCCGCACCATCGCCTTTGCCAGAAGCAACCGCAGCAGAACCAGATTCAAGGCGTTTTAGCGCTTCTTTGACGTAGTTTTGTACGTCTTCTTTTAAGATGCGGCTCTTACGACCAGATCCTTTCACTTTGGCAAGATTAACACCGAACTCACGAGCGAGACGACGAACCACTGGAGAGGCATGAGCGTATTCATGATTCTCTTGGAAATCAGCAGTCGCTGCAGTGCTCGCTTGTGCTACTGGAGCGGCAGCGCTTGGTGCAGATGTTTGCGCAGGAGCAGCAACCGCTACTTGCGCAGGAGCCGCGCCAGCCACTTCAAACACCATGATCAGTGAGCCGGTAGAAACTTTGTCACCAGCAGCGACTTTAATCGCTTTCACTTTACCAGCAAAAGGTGCCGGAACTTCCATTGACGCTTTATCGCCTTCAACGGTGATCAACGATTGCTCTTCTTCAACCATGTCGCCAACCGCAACCATGATTTCAGTCACTTCAACTTCATCGCCACCGATATCTGGCACTTGAACGTCTTTATCTGCTGCGGCAGCGACTGGAGCGCTAGCTTGAGCAACAGGCGCTGGAGCCGCAGCACTAGAACCGGCAACTTCAAAGACCATGATCAAAGAACCCGTGGTCACTTTGTCACCAGAAGCAATTTTGATCTCTTTCACTGTACCAGCGAAAGGTGCGGGTACTTCCATCGAGGCTTTATCGCCTTCAACGGTGATCAACGATTGCTCTTCTGTTACCACGTCGCCGATGGCAACCATGATTTCAGTGACTTCAACTTCATCACCACCAATATCCGGTACTTGAACTTCTTTTAGTTCAGCAGAGGCAGGAGCAACGGCCGCCGCAGCAACAGGAGCCTCAGCCACAGGAGCCGCTGCAGCGGCACCTTCAGCTTCAAACACCATGATCAAAGAACCCGTGGTGACTTTATCACCCACAGTCACTTTGATCTCTTTAACAATACCTGCTTGAGAAGCAGGAACTTCCATTGAGGCTTTATCACCTTCAACAGTGAGAAGCGATTGATCTTCTTCAACCTTGTCGCCAACGCTGACAAGAATCTCAGTAACTTCAACCTCATCGGCACCGATATCCGGTACATTAATTTCGATTGCCATTATTCTTTCCTACCTTCAATTAAGCGTATAGCGGGTTAGTTTTTTCGGTGTCGATATCAAATTTCTTGATCGCTTCAACCACTACCGATTTCTCAACTTCACCACGTTTGGCCAGTTCGCTTAGTGCCGCAACAACAACATAACCTGCATTCACTTCAAAGTGACGGCGAAGGTTTTCACGGCTGTCTGAACGACCAAAGCCATCTGTACCTAATACTTTATAAGCGGTGGCAGGAACGTAAGCACGTACTTGCTCCGCATAGTTCTTCATGTAGTCGGTTGCAGCGATAGCAGGCTCTGTACCCATCACTTGAGCAATATAAGGTACTTTGGCTTCCGCTTCAGGATGAAGCATCGCATCACGCTCACACGCTTGACCATCGCGAGCCAATTCGTTAAATGAAGTCACCGAGTAAACATCCGAAGCAACGCCATAATCATCACTCAGAATTTGTGCCGCTTTGCGCACTTCATTCATGATAGTACCTGAGCTCATCAATTGAACTTTGGCTTTTGAACCGGTGTAAGTTTCTAGCTTGTAGATACCTTTACGGATGCCTTCTTCAGCGCCTTCTGGCATTGCTGGCATTGCGTAGTTTTCGTTCATGAGCGTCAAGTAGTAGAACACGTTCTCTTGGTCGCCATACATACGACGAATACCATCTTGAATGATCACCGCTACTTCATAAGCGAAAGTTGGATCATAAGAGATACAGTTTGGTACTGTGCTGGCTAGAATGTGTGAGTGGCCATCTTCGTGCTGTAGACCTTCACCGTTTAGCGTAGTACGACCCGCCGTTGCGCCCAATAGGAAGCCACGCGCTTGTTGGTCACCGGCCATCCATGCCATATCACCAACACGTTGGAAACCAAACATCGAGTAGTAGATATAGAACGGGATCATCGGTAGATCGTTGGTACTGTAAGACGTCGCCGCTGATACCCATGACGACATAGCACCTAGCTCGTTGATGCCTTCTTGCAATACTTGGCCTGACGTCGCTTCTTTGTAGTAAGAAACGATATCACGGTCTTGTGGGGTGTAGTTCTGACCGTGTGGGTTGTAAATACCGATTTGACGGAACAGACCTTCCATACCAAAGGTACGCGCTTCATCGGCAATGATCGGTACGATGTTTTGAGCAATATTCTTGTCTTTCAGAAGAATATTCAACGTACGTACAAACGCCATAGTAGAAGAGATATCACGCTTTTGCTCTTCAAGTAGCGGTTTAAATTCTTCCAACTCAGGAATAATTAAAGGCTGAGTAAAGTTAGGCAAACGCTGTGGGGTATAACCGTGTAAGGCTTTACGACGCGCGTGCAAGTACTCGTACTCTTTTGAACCTTCTTCTAGCGTTAAGTAAGGTAAATCGTTGATCGCTTCATCTGAAATAAGATCTTGTAAACCAAGACGATTACGCATCGCAAGAACATGGGTCATGTCCATTTTCTTCACTTGGTGCGCAATGTTTTTACCTTCCGCCGCTTCACCCATGCCATAACCTTTAACGGTTTTTGCTAGGATAACGGTTGGACGACCTTTAGTTTCTTGCGCATTCTTGAACGCAGCAAACAGTTTTGATGGCTCATGACCGCCACGTTTGAGAGCAAAAATCTCATCATCGGTCATATCGGCAACAAGTGCTGCGGTCTCTGGGTATTTACCAAAGAAGTGTTCACGAACGTAAGCACCATCTTTCGCTTTGAACGTTTGGTAATCGCCATCGATGGTTTCATTCATCAATTGCAGTAGCTTACCAGAGGTGTCTTTCGCTAATAGTGCATCCCAGTTGTTACCCCAAATCACTTTAACCACATTCCAGCCAGCGCCTTTAAATAGACCTTCTAGCTCTTGAATGATCTTGCCGTTACCCATCACTGGGCCATCAAGACGCTGCAAGTTACAGTTGATAAGGAAACATAGGTTATCCAGTTTTTCACGAGCAGCAAAAGAGATTGCGCCGCGTGATTCTGGCTCATCCATTTCACCATCGCCAAGGAAAGCGTAAACGCGTTGCTCAGAAGTGTCTTTAAGACCACGACCATCTAGGTACTTAAGGAAACGAGCTTGATAAATAGAGGCGATTGGACCCAGACCCATAGATACGGTCGGGAATTGCCAGAATTCAGGCATCAGTTTCGGGTGTGGGTAAGAAGGCAGACCTTTGCCATCGACTTCCTGACGGAAGTTGTCCAATTGTTCAGCAGTCAGGCGACCTTCAACGAAGGCACGCGCGTAGATTCCTGGAGAAATATGACCTTGATAATAAACGAGGTCACCACCATCTTTTTCGTTAGGAGCACGGAAGAAATGGTTGAAGCACGTTTCATAAAACGCGGCAGAAGACTGGAAGGAAGCCATATGGCCGCCCAAATCAAGATCTTTCTTCGAAGCACGAAGAACAATCATGATCGCGTTCCAACGAATGATTGAACGAATACGTTTTTCAATCGTGGTATCGCCAGGGTAAGCGGGCTCTTGGGCTGCAGGAATCGTATTGATGTAGTTGGTGTTAATGCCAGTTGGCATATCAACGCCATCAAGACGAGCTTTTTCTAGAACTTCTTCTAGTAAAAATTGCGCACGCTCTACGCCTTCTTCACGTACAACGGATTCCAGGGCAGCAAGCCACTCCTGAGTTTCCAGTGCATCTACGTCATGCTTCATGTCAGACATGGCGATCTATCCTTCTGTTGGTTGGATTTATTTAGAACCGCAATGGACCGCTATTGCGGTTCATTACCCTGTTGGATGCGACGCAGAGAACGTTCACGTCGAGACTCTTCTCGGGTCAAATCCAACAATGTTTCTTCGATATAAGCTAAATGTGAGTGTGACATCTCTCGTGCTTTTTCTGGCTGACCAGAAACGATCGCATCCACGATATTAGCTCGGTGCTTAGTTACTTTCTCCTCCGCTTCTGGGCGGCGGCGTAATAATTTAAAATTTTGCAAAATATTTTGCTCAAGCAAAGGCGCAAGACTACGAACGATATGCAGCAGCACCACATTATGGGTGGCTTCGGTAATCGCTATCAAAAAGGCCATTACCGTGCTGGCTTCTGCTTCGGTATCTTTCAAGTCTTGAACTTCGCTAATTCGCGCCAAACTGGTTTGAATACGAGCAAAATCTTCATCGGTACCACGCAAAGCGGCAAAATAAGCTGAAATACCTTCCAACGCATGGCGTGCTTCCAGTAAATCTAACTGGGTTTCCGAATGACTAGACAATAAATTTAGCAGAGGATCAGAGAAACTTTGCCAGATATGTTCACTGACAAAGGTTCCGCCGCCTTGGCGACGCGTCAATAAACGTTTTGCTTCTAGGCGCTGTATCGCTTCACGTATCGAAGGACGAGAAACCTCGAACTGTTTTGCCAGCTCGCGCTCAGGAGGGAGTTGCTGCCCTGGGGCTAATGTTCCTTCCACAATCAACCGCTCTAACTCTTGCTCTATCACATCAGAAAGTTTCGGCTGACGAATCCTTTGATAAGCCATAATTTATTGTTCTTCTACTGGTCATTTTTTGCAGGCAATTGGTAATACCAATTTCAAGTTGGGGTAGAAATTAACATAATTAAAACGCGAGTGTCCAGTCAAAAGTTGACCCAAATCATAGAACCCACCAAGTTAAAACACTTTGATAACAACTGCGTATTAAAACAGCAATAGTATAGGTCAGACCAATTACAAATTAAGCCTAAGTCAATAACCTGACAAGCTATTAGCAAAGCGTTGTAGAAATAGAATAACCGGACTGAGTGTAGGTGAACTCAGTCCAGAATGAGAAATTAGCGAGAGGAATTAAGCTTCTAAGCAATCAATCAGTAACTGTAAAGACTGGTTGCCACGGAATTCGTTAATGTCGAGTTTATAAGCTAAACGTACCGTTTTCACCGAAGCATCGGGCCAGCGACGAAGATCAACATTAAAGGCAATGCCATCGATCATAATATTGGTCGGATGACCTTTAAATAAAGGTTCAAGCATCAATTTTAAGTGCTTTTCACCAACTAATTTTTGGTGGAGAACTTTAAACTCACCGTCAAACAGTGGATCAGGGAAGGCTTGTCCCCAAGGCCCTGCAGATCGCAACAGCTCGGCGGTATGCAGCGAAAACTCTTCCGGCTTTAACTCACCATCACTGAGTACGATCCCTTTTAAACTGGCTTCATCCAACTGCAGAGCCACTTCATGTTCAAACAACTGGCGAAAACGCGACAAGTTAGTTTCAGCGATGGTTAACCCTGCCGCCATCGCGTGACCACCAAATTTGATAATGATCCCTGGATTCTGAGTATCAATTTTATCTAAGGTATCTCGCATGTGTAAGCCAGGAATCGAACGACAAGAACCCTTAATCAATCCATCACCACCATCGGCAAAGGCAATCACTGGGCGATGATATTTGTCTTTAACTCGGGAAGCCAAAATACCGATCACCCCTTGATGCCAATCTCGTTGAAACAAGACTAACCCTTGCGGCAACACACTATTATCGGCAAATTGCAGACGCTCACAAAACGCCAACGCTTCTTGCTTCATCCCTTCTTCGATTTCTTTACGAGTTTGATTCAGAGCATCCAATTCACTGGCCATGCGCCGCGCGGCATGAATATTGTCGGTTAACAACAGTTCAACCCCAAACGACATATCATCCAACCGCCCGGCGGCGTTAATCCTTGGCCCAAGCGCAAAACCGAAATCGGCAGCCACTAGTTTTCGCGCATCGCGTTTGGCAATTTCAATTAAGGCTTGGATACCCGGACGGGCTTTACCTGCGCGAATACGCTGTAAACCTTGATGAACTAAAATGCGATTATTGTCATCCAGAGGAACCACATCAGCTACCGTGCCTAATGCAACCAAATCGATCAATTCCATGAGTTTAGGTTCAGCAATACCGTGTTTAATAAACCATCCTGACTGACGCATATGCACGCACAGCGCCATCATTAAGTAAAACGCGACCCCTACCCCAGCAAGCGCTTTCGACGGGAACGCACACTGTTGTAAATTAGGATTCACCATAGCGTCGACCTCGGGCAATACTTGTCCGGGTAAATGGTGATCGGTGACTAACACTTGCAAACCATGCTGCTTGGCATAACGTACCCCTTCGATGGAAGAGACGCCATTATCCACTGTCATGATCATTTCAGCGCCCATATGTAAGGCTTGATCAACCACTTCGGGACTAAGTCCATAGCCATCTTCAAAACGATTAGGGACTAAATAATCAACATTACGGCTACCCAGCATTCTTAGCGCCAATACCGACAGCGCACAACTCGTTGCCCCATCGGCATCAAAATCACCAACAATAATGATCCGCTTTTGCTGCTCAATGGCATTCAATAGTAGTGACACGGCTAATTCAATCCCGTGCAAACTTTGGTACGAATGCAAAGATTTGGCGCTTTTCTCTAATTGCTCAACACGGGTAATGCCTCGATTAAGATAAATACGCTTCAATAAATCGGGGATACTGTCGGGCAATAGGCTTAAATCGACTTCTGGTCTTCTGTGGATCTCTATCATAAAAATAATCAGGCTTGGACATGCCAAGCCTGTTTCCTCGTAATAAACAACGTCGTGAGATTAGCCTTGTTGAAGGCGTTGCAGTAATTGAGCTGCGGGTAAGTAGCCACCGATCATCTCACCGCTTGGTAAGAACATTGCTGGCGTACCTGAAATACCCAACTCTTGACCTAATTGATAATGCTCAGTAATAATTTGTTTACACTGAGCGATATTTCCTTGCGGAGTCAAAGTTTTGCGCTCAATTTTCACCTCATGCATGGCTTGCTTCGGATCGCTAGCACACCACATCGCCGCCATTTGTTCAGCAACGGGACCGGCAACACCTTGACGAGGGAAAGCTAAATAACGGATGGTGATCCCCAAATCATTGTAATCTTTAATTTGGCTATGCAAGCGAACACAATAACCACAGGTCGTATCGGTAAACACACTGACGACATAGCGTTCTTGAGGCGCTTTAAATTCAATCGTGCTCGACGCAACTTGTTGTAGTTTTTTTGCGTTAATTGGCGCTTGGCGCTTAGCTAAGACATCAATATAACTACCATCATCCTTTAAGGCGTATAAGGTTCCGGCAATAAAATGTTTGCCGTCTGGTGAGGCGTATAATACACCACCAGGCGTTTGCACTTCGACCAATCCGCTGATCTCAGAAGGGACGATAGCCGTGACATCAATACCTAATGGAGCAAAACGTTGCTCAAAGCCTGCTTTATCCAAACTTGGCGTTTGCTCTTTGGATTCCTGAGCATGACATGCCATGATAAAAAATGGCAAAGCGAAAAGTGTCAGACGCGGTAAAACCTTCATAAATAATCCTTTCTTTTAAGCCCTTGGATGGTGCTCGCTGTGTATTTGCTTGAGTCGCTCAGTCGCAACATGAGTATAAATTTGCGTAGTCGATAAATCACTATGACCGAGCAACATCTGTACCACGCGTAAATCGGCGCCATAGTTCAATAAATGGGTCGCAAAGGCGTGACGTAAGACATGGGGAGACAGCTTTTCGACATCAATCCCAGCAATCACGGCATAGTATTTAATCCTGTGCCAAAAGGTTTGTCGAGTCATTTGCTGGGCACGTTTACTCGGGAAGACAACATCAGACGTATTGTTGCCCAATAAATGCAAGCGCCCTTGAGTGATAAACGTTTCAATCCATTCAATAGCATTTTCGCCCATCGGTACCAAACGCTCTTTACCGCCTTTGCCAATCACCCGCACTACGCCTTGACGCAAACTAATATTTTCCATAGTTAATGAGACCAGCTCCGTCACGCGCAGCCCCGTTGCATATAACAACTCTAACATGGCTTTATCACGCAACTCCAATGGATCATTAGGATCCGGTGCATTCAACAGTGCTTCAACTTGTTCTTCACTGAGATCTTTCGGTAAGCGTTGGGGTAATTTAGGGCTCACCAATAAGGCGCTCGGATCATCATTACGCACCTTTTCACGGTGTAAATACTGAAATAAACGACGTAACGCCGATAACATTCTCGCCCGTGAGGTTTGTTTATAATCTTGATCGGTCAGCCAGCTCTGATACTCCAACAACCCAGCCAAGCTGATAAAATCTAATCGGTAATTGTGTTGCTCCATCCAAAGCAATAATTTTGTGAGGTCATTACGATAGGACATCAGGGTATTTTCTGCTAACCCTCGCTCCATCCACATTGCATCTAAAAACTGCTCAACCAGTCCATGGTCTGTCGACAATTGTTTTGACACCGCTTCTTCTCATTATTTATTAGATTTAAACCCCAACTTAATACCACAAAATAGTCACTACTCCTAGGTGGTATCTCAGGTCGGATTGGGTATAGAATTCGTCCATCGTTCTAAACCATGAATAAGATTCTATGAAAATTGGCCTATTTTACGGTTCTACCACCTGTTATACCGAAATGGCAGCGGAAAAAATGCGTGCCCTTATTGGCGAAGAATTATTGACCCTCCATAATGTCAAGGAGACGCCACTAAGCAAAATGCGTGATTACGACCTGCTGATTTTAGGCATCTCAACTTGGGATTTTGGTGAAATCCAAGAAGATTGGAGTGCAATATGGGATCACATCGATGGCGTACCGCTAAACGACAAGTGCGTCGCATTGTTCGGCTTAGGCGATCAAGAAGGCTATGGCGAGTGGTATCTGGATGCGATGGGGATGCTACACGACGAGATCCAGAAGACCGGCGCTAAGCTTATTGGCTACTGGCCCAATCATGGTTACCATTTTGATGCCTCGAAAGCACTGACTGCCGATGGTGAATATTTTGTCGGTTTAGCACTCGATGAAGATTCACAATATGAACTCAGTGATGAGCGTATTGCCAACTGGGTAGAACAAATCCTTACTGAATATCAACAGCTCAATTAAAGCGATAACTGCTGAAAAAAATAGCGCCAATCAAATACCAATCCTGGATCGGTTTTGCGTTGCGGAGCGATATATTGATGACCGGTGATCCGCTGCTGAGTGATTGCCGGATAACGCTGTTGCAAAGCCTTTGTTAAGCGTACCAATGATTGATATTGCGCTGAAGTATACGAGACATAATCACTACCCTCTAACTCTATGCCGACTGAATAATCATTACACCGCGCTTGACCCGCAAAGGATGATTGTCCAGCGTGCCAGGCTCGCCCAGAAAAAGGCACAAACTGCACTACCTCGCCATCACGGCGAATCAAACAGTGCGCTGAGACTTGCATCGTCGCAATGGTGGCAAAAAATGGGTGTGCGCTCGGATCCAATTGACCGGTAAAAAACTGTTCAATATAAGGCCCTCCGAACTGCCCCGGCGGTAAACTAATGTTATGCACGACCAATAGAGAAATGGGTTGTTGCTGAGTGCGCTGATCAAAAAAAGGCGACGGAACATGTCGAGCGACTTGATACCAGCCTGCTGGGTCAATCATCAATTTCACCTTATCGATTACACAAAATCCGTAATTAGTGGCTGAATTTCACGCCTAGTCAGCGTATCATTCCGACTCCGTTCGATAGCATATTAGATTAGATTCGCGATGAAAAACACCCATAATAGCCAACAACGCCTTGAGTACCTTAAACAACAGCTTCCCTTAGATATTACCCGTGCGGTACGTGACGCACTAGAAGAAGATCTTGGTGGTAGTGTCGATCCAACAGCAGACATTACCGCCAGCCTGATCCCTGCCGATGCCCATAATGTGGCAACCATTATTACTCGCGAATCGGGTGTATTTTGTGGCCAAGCTTGGGCTGATGAAGTTTTTCGACAACTTGGTGGTGAAGTAGCGATAGATTGGCATGTGCAAGATGGTGACTCGCTCGAACCCAATCAAGTATTGTGCACGCTAAGCGGCCCTGCGCGCGCACTCTTGACCGGTGAACGTAACGCGATGAATTTTATCCAAACCTTATCTGGCTGCGCTACCGTTACCGCGCAATATGTTAAGCAGCTGGAAGGCACCTCATGCCGCTTGTTAGATACCCGCAAAACACTGCCAGGACTACGTAATGCGTTAAAATACGCCGTCACTTGTGGCGGGGGCTTTAACCATCGTATCGGTGTATTTGATGCTTACCTGATCAAAGAGAATCATATTATTGCTTGCGGCGGGATCACACCCGCGATCATGACTGCAAAAGCGCTTAATCCGGGCAAGCCGGTTGAAGTGGAAACCGAAAACTTAGCCGAGCTCGAAGAAGCGATTCACGCTGGGGCAGATATTATTATGCTCGATAATTTTAGCTTAGAGATGATGCGTGAAGCCGTGCATATCAACGCGGGTCGGGCTGCACTGGAAAACTCAGGTAATGTTACCTTAGCGACCATTCGCGAGTACGCGCAAACGGGGGTAGATTATATTTCCGTTGGTGCATTAACCAAACATATTCAAGCGTTGGATCTCTCAATGCGCCTAAAAGACTAAAGGTTAAGCGGGTTTTATCCCCCCTGAAGCATCGCCTCAGCCTACATCGAATTGATATCAAACCACTATTGCCTCTTTATTAATCCCGATAAACACCAATTGCCACACTGTTTATCGGGATACCTTTAGCTGACTCGCAAAATTTCAGCAACGACATTTCAACGCGGATGTAAAAACTGTTGCCTGACTCGAAGCACACTTGTGTGACGGTTTTATTAATGCAACCAGACACTTATCCTAATTCAGTCTCAACAACTGACCATACCCAAGGATAATTCAGTCATGAAAACTCACTATACTAAACAACAAGGCTTTACCCTGATTGAACTGATGATCGTCGTGGCGATTATTGGCGTGCTAGCGGCAGTCGCTGTACCTGCTTATAAAGATTATGTCACTAAGTCTGAAGCATCCTCTGCCATTGCTACATTGAAAGCGCTACAAACCCCTGCAGAGCTGTATATTCAGGAGCATGGTAAATTAAAAGAGCTTGAAGAATTAGGAACATCCGGCGAAGCAAATGGATTAGGCAAATTATCAATTGGGGAGGATAAAGAAAGTATCGTATTTACATTTCCCGATACAGGTGCATTGAAAAACGAAAGCATCACTTTAAAAAGAACGGAAAAAACCGGTTGGACATGCGAGCCATCGGAAAAAATAGCAGAACTAGGCATAAAATCTTGTAACACAACAAAATCATAATTTATCAATAATTTATGCTCACCAATCTCATCGCGATTTTGCGTCAGGCGCAATTACTTAGCCTGACCCAAGAAAAAGCGCTGGTCGAACATATCCAAGCTTCTGGCGCCAGTGCGCCGGAAGCTTTGCTGGATTTAGCGATCTTCGATAGCCAAGAGCTGAGTGAGCACATCAGTCAGATTTTCGCGTTACCGCTCCAAAATCTTAACGATTATGCCTACCCAGAGCTGTGCCAACAGCTCGGATTGCGTGAGTTAATCATGCGCTACCAAGCGCTACCGATTGAGAATAATGGCTTGGTGCTCACCTTAGCCATGGCTGATCCTACTCATCTACAAGCAGAAGAAGAATTTCGCTTTGCCACCGGACTCGCGATTGAAGTGGTGCTGGTCGATTATAAATCACTACAAGGGGCGATTCGCCGCTTATACGGACGCTCATTAGCTGGGCATTCTGCGCAAGGCAAAGAGATCAGCCAAGACGAGCTAGCCAGCTTAGTCGATATTTCTGATGATGAGCAGCAACAAGTCGAGGACCTTAGTCAAGATGACTCTCCAGTTAGCCGATTCATCAACCAAATTTTACTGGATGCGGTGCGCAAAGGCGCGTCCGATATTCACTTTGAACCTTACGAGTCCCTTTATCGAGTTCGCTTACGCTGCGATGGTATTTTGGTGCAAACCCAACAACCCGCCAGTCATTTAGGTCGCCGGCTGGCAGCGCGGATTAAAATTTTAGCGAAACTGGATATCGCCGAACGACGCTTACCACAAGATGGGCGGATGAAATTACGTTTAAATACCAGCACCGCGATTGATATGCGCGTTTCCACCTTACCCACCTTATGGGGAGAAAAAATTGTCCTACGCTTACTCAATAGCAGCGCCGCCAGTTTAGATATCGATAAATTAGGTTATAACGAGGTGCAAAAGCAGCTCTATCTCAAAGCACTTCAGCAACCACAAGGGATGATTTTGATGACCGGCCCAACAGGCAGTGGCAAAACCGTTTCCCTTTATACTGGGCTGAGTTTATTAAATCGTGAGCAGGTGAATATTTCTACCGCCGAAGATCCCGTCGAGATCAACCTCTCTGGAATCAATCAGATACAAGTACAACCTAAAATCGGTTTTGGCTTTGCTGAGGCACTACGTTCTTTTTTACGCCAAGATCCGGACATTGTTATGGTCGGTGAAATCCGCGATGTAGAGACGGCTGAAATTGCCGTTAAAGCTGCTCAAACCGGGCATTTAGTGCTCTCCACATTACACACTAATTCGGCAGCAGAGACGGTCATTCGCTTAGCTAATATGGGCATTGAACCTTTTAATCTCGCTTCTTCATTAAGCTTAATCATCGCTCAGCGCTTAGCACGCCGTTTATGTCCGAACTGTAAAGTCGCCAACGCCAAACAACCAAACGTAACGGAACAACAGCAGTTTGGCTTATCGGCCGATCAGATTCTCTACTCTGCGGATCCGAACGGTTGCAGTGAATGCACCAAAGGTTACAGCGGTCGAATCGGCATTTATGAAGTGATGGCATTTAATAGCCAGTTAGCTGAAGCGATCATGCAGCGCGCTTCGATTACTCATATCGAAGCCATTGCTAAAGCTAACGGCATGCAAACTTTACAAGAATCTGGAATAGAAAAACTCCAACAAGGGATCACCAGCATTGAAGAGCTGCAGCGTGTTCTTTACTTCTAATCGATTGGATTTATCACTATGACGCTATCTAAAGCACAAGAACTGAAAAATTATCGCTGGAAAGGCATCAATAGCTCTGGCAAAAAAGTGTCAGGACAATTTTTAGCGATCAGCGAATTGGAAGTGCGCGATAAACTCAAAGATCAACATGTGCAGATTCAAAGGATCAAAAAAAGTAGCCTCTCTTTGATCACTCGTCTTACTCATCGCGCCACAAACAAAGAGATTACTCTGCTGACTCGCCAACTCGCGACCATGCTCGCAACAGGGGTACCGATTGTTCAAGCCTTAAAGTTAGTCGCTGATAGCCATCAAAAAGCAGAAATGAAATCGATCATCACTCAAATAAGTAAAGGCGTAGCAGCAGGGACGCCTATCTCAAAAGCAATGCGTACTGCCAGTAGCCTGTTTGACCCTCTTTACGTTGATTTGGTACAAACGGGTGAACAATCGGGTAACTTAGCGGAAGTTTTTGAGCGCCTTGCCACCTATCGAGAGAAAACCGAACAACTGCGCGCCAAAGTGATCAAAGCGTTAATCTATCCAGCGATGGTGATGCTGGTTGCGCTTGGGGTCTCTTACTTAATGCTCACCATGATTATTCCTGAATTTGAGCTTATGTTTCAAGGTTTTGGCGCCGAGTTACCTTGGTTTACTCAACAAGTACTTAAACTGTCACACCTTGTTCAAGCCTACAGCTTAGTCTTTGTGCTACTCAGCATTGCCATTGTATTTGGTTTTAAACTAATCCGTAAAAAGTCATTCAAATTCCGTTTAAAAACCAGCCGCTTAGTCCTCACCATACCCGTTATTGGTGGCATACTCTGTAAAGCGTCGATCGCCAAATTTAGCCGAACCCTCGCCACCAGCTTTGCAGCTGGGATCCCGATTCTTGATAGCCTAAAAACGACCGCGAAAACCGCAGGTAATCTTCATTTTGAAACGGCTATTCAACAAGTCTATCGAGATACTGCGGCAGGCATGCCAATGTATATCGCGATGCGTAATACTGGCGCTTTCCCAGAATTAGTTCTACAAATGGTTATGATTGGTGAGGAGTCTGGTAAGCTCGATGACATGCTGAATAAAGTAGCAACGATTTATGAATTCGACGTTGATAACACGGTTGATAATTTAGGTAAAATCCTTGAACCATTAATTATTGTCTTTCTTGGCACCGTGGTTGGTGGGCTGGTTGTGGCAATGTATTTACCTATCTTTAACTTAATTAGTGTATTAGGGTAGTATACTCACTTTCGATGTTTTATTCCTAAAATCACGAAGAAACAGATGGGTCAATGATAAGTGATAAGCTCATTTTCTCGCTAAGCGAACGCTGAATATCAATATACTTAGCTGATACCATACTCACTCTAAGTTAAAAGGGAATGGCACTCCTGCGGATAAGAGCACCCTGAATGGACATTTTTTACTATATACCTTGGCTGTTTCCTGCCTTAGCCACACTATTTGGTTTAATCATTGGTAGTTTTCTCAATGTAGTGATTTACCGCTTACCAGTCATAATGCAGCGCGAATGGCGTCAAGAATGTGCCGATGCTTTTCCTGACTACGGCATCTCCCCCCCTGATGGCAAACTTACCCTAAGTACGCCTAGCTCAACCTGCCCCAAATGCCATACGCCTTTGCGCATAAGAGACAATATTCCGCTTATCAGTTGGCTCTGTTTAAAAGGCAAATGTGCACACTGTTCAGCGCCGATCAGCGCCCGCTATCCAGCCATTGAATTATTAAGCGCAGTGAGTAGCTTAATTATTGCCCTACACTTTGGCTTTAGCCCTTATAGTGTGGCACTACTGCTATTTACTTATGTGTTAATTGCCGCCACCTTCATTGATTTCGATAGCATGTTACTGCCAGATCAATTGACTCTACCTTTAATGTGGTCAGGGATCAGTCTAGCGCTTTTGAATATTAGCCCACTATCACTCAATGATGCTGTGATTGGAGCGATAGCCGGGTATCTTTGCTTATGGTCTATTTATTGGCTATTTAAGCTACTGACTGGTAAAGAAGGCATGGGCTATGGCGACTTTAAACTGCTTGCCGCGCTCGGTGCTTGGTTAGGTTGGCAATTATTACCTTTAATCGTATTGCTCTCTTCACTGGTCGGTTTGGTGTTTGGATTGATTCAATTGCGTTTACAAAAACAAGGCATTAATAAAGCTTTCCCGTTTGGCCCCTACCTTGCGATTGCAGGTTGGCTAGCGATGTTATGGGGCGATAAACTGATCGCTTGGTATCTACATTCATTAGTAGGATAACGCTCATGGCACTGATTATTGGCTTAACTGGGGGCATTGCAAGTGGCAAAACTACCATCGCTAATCTGTTTCAAGAACATTTCTCAATTGACATCGTTGATGCCGATATCATTGCTCGGCAAGTCGTTGATATTGGTACTCCGGGCCTTAGCGCTGTCATCGAGCACTTTGGTGAGAATATTTTACAAGACGATGGTCACTTAAACCGTGGGGCTTTGCGTGAGCGAATTTTTGCCGATCCGATAGAAAAACAGTGGCTCAACGCAACCTTGCATCCGCTGATCAACCAAAAAATGACGGAACAATTAAAGCAAGTCAAATCGCCCTACGGTTTACTCGTTGTGCCATTATTAATTGAAAATCAATTACAATCGATGGTGGATCGCGTGTTAGTGGTCGATGTCGATGAGCAAACACAAATTTCACGGACGATGGCACGAGACAAAGTGAATGAGCAGCAAGCCCGAGCAATCTTAGCGGCTCAAGCTACCCGATCTGAACGTTTAGCGATAGCCGATGACGTGATTAAAAATGAAGCAAAAAACCAACAACTTTTGCCGCAAATCACAGAATTACATCAAAAGTATCTAGCAATGAGCGGCACAAATCGGTGAGAATACAGATAAATCAATCAAGGCCAGTTTCATGAGCACACATCAGTTTGAACATCCGCTAAATGAAAAAACGCGCATTTATTTACGTGTCGAAGCGCTGATCAATCAAATGGATCGAGCCTATCAAACTGCTGACGGCATTCAGCATCAGTTGCTGTTTCGCTCTCTCTTTGACCTATTAGATATTTTTGATCAGATGCAACTGAAAAGCGAATTAGCCAAAGATATTGAAAAACAGCGTCAAACCTACCGCCAATGGATTGATATTGACGGTGTCGATCAACAGATGCTGACTAGTCTATTACAAGAGATTGACAGTGTTCATCGCTGCTTACTCGCTGGCGAACGCTTCGGTCAATCACTAAAAGATGATCGATTCTTAAGCGCTATTCGTCAAAGATTTAACCTACCAGGTGGCTCTTGTTGCTTTGATCTTCCTGCTCTGCATTACTGGTTGCATTTATCTGCAGAACAAAAGCAGCAGGATATAAAGCAATGGGTTACCACCTTACAACCACTCTCCGATGCACTGGCATTATGGTTAAAGCTTACCCGTGAGACCGGACATTTTCGTGCACGAATGGCGCAAGAAGGTTTCTATCAAAGCGATGCAGAAGACGCAAATATTCTTCGTTTGTCGATCCCTTTAGAATATGGCGTCTACCCGATGATTTCTGGTCATAAAAATCGTTTTGCCATCAAGTTTATCGATTTTGCTTCCGGTAAAGCCAGCAACCAAAATATTCCTTTTGATCTTGCGGTGTGCTGCTAAATCCGTATCCTTCTGATTTGGTCTCCCCGCAGGATAGTGTCATGTCAAAAAAAATCACCGTTGTAAAGTGTCCTCAATGTGGCGACGATGTGCCATGGAGTGCACAAAGTCCTTTCCGGCCCTTTTGTAGCAAACAATGTCAAATGATTGATTTTGGCACTTGGGCTGATGAAGAAAATGCCATTCCTGGTGCGCCCGATATGTCCGACAGTGACGGTTGGTCTGAAGATCCATTATGATTTTCTGAGGGCTCGATGTTTAAAACGAACATCATCCTCAACCTCAATCTGAACATAAAAAAATCCCCAGCAGATTAGCTGGGGATTTTTTCTACTCTGATTCGACGGTCAACGGATCCGCTGGTTCTGCATCAATATCGATTTGCGTCACCCGCTGTAATCCTCTTGGTAGCAACCCTCCTCGACGACCTCGCTCACCTCGGAAATTATCTAAGTCAGTCGGTTTTAAACCTAACTTTCTCTTTCCGGCGTAAAGCGTAATCGACGAACCAGATGGAATAGCCAGCAAATGAGACACGACTTCTTCTCGTGATTTGGCCTTCGCACTAGGAATATTAATGATCTTATTACCCTTTCCTTTGCTCAATTGCGGCAAATCTTTGATCGGGAATAGTAGCATCCGCCCCTGATTGGTGACCGCTAAAATCTCATCATGCTGCAGATCATTCACGGCCTGTGGTGCAAGCAACTCCGAATTATTCGGTAAATTCACCAAAGCTTTACCACTGCGGTTTTTCGATAACAGATCCGAACCTTTACACACAAAGCCATAACCCGCATCAGAACCGACCAACCATAGCTGCTCATCTTCCCCCATAATCACTTGGCGAATTGAGCTGCCTTCAGTAATGTTCAAACGACCCGTTATCGGCTCTCCCTGACCACGAGCAGAAGGCAGAGTATGTGCTTCTAATGAATAACTACGTCCATCACTGCCTAAAAAAGCCACCTGTTGATTGCTCTTTCCACAAGCGTGCGCGAGATAGTTATCACCAGCTTTATAGCTCAGACTATGGCAATCAACGTCATGCCCCTTAGCATGACGTACCCAGCCTTTCTCTGAGATCACCACGGTAATCATTTCATTGGGCATCAAATCGCGTTCGGTTAAGGCTTTGGCCTCCGACCGCTCAACAATCGGTGAGCGGCGATCATCACCGTATTTTTCCGCATCCGCTTTTAATTCTTTCTTGAGTAGCGTGTTCAAGCGTCGCTCAGAACCGAGTAACTCTTCTAACTTAGCGCGCTCTTTATCTAATTCATCTTGTTCACCACGAATTTTCACTTCTTCGAGTTTCGCTAAATGGCGCAGTTTGGTGTCTAAAATCGCGTCGGCTTGAATATCACTAATCCCAAAGCGTTGCATTAAAATGGTTTTTGGCTCATCTTCTTGACGAATAATCTCTATCACTTCATCAATATTGAGATAAGCAATCAACAAACCTTGCAAGATATGCAAACGAGCCAAGACCTTATCAAGGCGATATTGCAAACGAGCACGTACGGTTTCACGGCGAAATTCAATCCACTCACTCAGAATCTGCGTTAAGCCTTTGACTTCAGGGCGATTATTCAGGCCAATCATATTGAGGTTAACCCGAAAACTCTTTTCTAAATCGGTTGAAGCGAACAAATGATTCATCAAGGTATCGCAATCAACTCGGCTTGAGCGCGGCACGATCACGATTCGTGTCGGATTTTCATGATCCGACTCATCGCGTAAATCTTCCACCATCGGCAACTTTTTAGCGCGCATTTGTCCCGCGATCTGCTCCAACAGTTTCGCACCAGAGACTTGGTGTGGCAGCGCTGAAATAACGATATCCGAGCCTTCTTTGTGCCATACCGCACGCATTTTGATACTACCACGGCCAGTTTGATAGATTTTTTCTAAATCAGACGGTGGAGAAATAATTTCCGCTTCGGTGGGAAAATCAGGGCCTTTCACGTACTGCATTAAGTCGATAAGACTAGCGGACGGATGCTCGATAAGATGAATTGTCGCTTCAACAACCTCACGGACATTATGGGGCGGAATATCGGTTGCCATACCAACAGCAATACCAGTAACCCCATTGAGTAAAATATGCGGTAAGCGAGCCGGTAACATTTTCGGCTCTTGCATAGTGCCATCAAAGTTAGGCTGCCATTCGACAGTGCCTTGGCCTAGCTCACCCAATAGTACTTCAGCAAATTTAGACAATTTAGCTTCGGTATAACGCATCGCAGCAAACGATTTAGGATCATCCGGAGCTCCCCAGTTACCTTGACCATCAACCAGAGGGTAACGATAAGAGAACGGCTGCGCCATCAATACCATCGCTTCATAACAAGCAGAATCACCATGAGGATGATATTTACCCAACACATCACCGACAGTTCGTGCCGATTTTTTGTATTTGGCCGATGCCGATAAACCGAGCTCAGACATGGCATAAATGATCCGCCGCTGAACCGGCTTTAAACCATCACCGATATAAGGCAGCGCACGATCCATAATGACATACATGGAATAATTGAGATAAGCGTCCTCGGTAAACTGACGCAGGGGTAGCTGCTCTACGCCCTCAAAACTGATTTCAGTCGACATTCTATTGTACCTCGGCCATATCACCATTGCGTTGTAACCAACTGCGTCTATCGTCCGCGCGTTTTTTACCCAGCAACATATCCATCATTTCATCAGTCTCTTTATCGTCATCAATGGTTAACTGTACCAAGCGACGAGTATTCGGATCCATGGTGGTCTCACGCAATTGCAGAGGATTCATCTCCCCCAAGCCTTTAAAACGTTGGACGTTAATTTTGGCTTTCTTACTACTGAGGCGTTCGATGATCGCCTGTTTTTCATTGTCATCAAGTGCATAATGCACTTCTTTACCGCAATCAATCCGATACAGCGGTGGCATCGCCACGTAGACGTGACCAGCACGAACCAAGGCGCGGAAATGACGAGTAAATAACGCACATAGTAACGTCGCAATGTGTAAACCATCAGAGTCCGCATCGGCTAAAATACAAACTTTACCGTAGCGCAGCGCCTCTAAATCATCATTATCAGGATCAATCCCCAAGGCGACAGAAATATCATGTACCTCTTGTGAAGCCAGCACTTGATCGGCCGAGACTTCCCAAGTGTTAAGGATTTTCCCGCGCAGCGGCATAATGGCTTGAAACTCACGGTTTCGCGCTTGTTTAGCACTGCCCCCCGCCGAGTCTCCTTCAACAAGGAACAGTTCAGTACGACTCAAATCTTGCTGCGAACAATCGGTTAACTTACCTGGCAGCGCGGGACCAGAAGCGATTTTCTTACGTACCACTTTTTTGCTTGCCCGCATTCGACGATGCGCATTGCTGATACACACTTCGGCCAATAACTCGGCCAACTGTGGTTTTTCATTCAACCATAAGCTAAAAGCATCTTTGACAACGCTGGCAACAAATGAAGCGGTTTGACGAGAAGAGAGGCGCTCTTTGGTCTGCCCTGCAAATTGTGGATCTTGCATTTTTACTGACAAAACATAGGCGCAGCGATCGAACACATCTTCACCGGTGAGCTTAACACCACGCGGCAACAAATTACGAAACTCACAAAACTCACGCATCGCGTCAAGTAAGCCTTGACGTAAACCATTAACGTGTGTGCCACCTTGCGGAGTAGGAATTAAGTTAACGTAGCTTTCGGTAATTAAATCTCCGCCTTCTGGTAACCAAATCACAGCCCAATTGGCGGCTTCTGTCTCGGTTTTCAACTCGCCCGTAAATGGCTCTTCAGGCAGTAAGGTATAACCTTTTACTCCTTCGGCAAGATAGTCTTTCAAACCATCTTCATACAGCCAGCGATACTCTTTATTGTTCACTTTATCGGTGAAAGTAATTTCTAGACCGGGACAAAGTACGGCTTTGGCGCGCAAGTTATTTACTAAACGCGAGACGGAAAAATTAGCAGAATCAAAATAACGCGCTTCAGGCCAAAAATGTACCGAAGTACCACGATTACGGCGTCCACAAGTCCCAGTGACCGTTAAATCAGAGACTTTTTCACCATGCTCAAAAGCAATGTCATACACCTGACCTTCTCGACGAACCGTCACTTCAACCCGTTTAGACAGGGCGTTAACCACCGAAATGCCCACTCCGTGTAAACCACCAGAAAATTGGTAGCTTTTATTAGAGAATTTACCGCCAGCGTGAAGCTTACATAAAATAAGTTCAACCCCAGAAACGTTCTCTTCAGGGTGGATGTCTACGGGCATACCACGCCCATCATCAATCACTTCCAGTGATTGATCAGCGTGAAGTATCACCTGAACCTTGGTGGCGTATCCGGCCAACGCTTCATCAACACTGTTGTCGATGACTTCTTGCCCAAGATGATTGGGGCGCGTGGTATCCGTATACATCCCGGGACGGCGACGTACTGGTTCTAAGCCATTGAGAACTTCGATGGCTCCAGCATTATATTGTTCAGTCATAATACGGAATGCTTTTATCGATAAATGATTGGTAACTTTACTACCCATTAAAGATTTACGCTTGAATTATCCATCAAAAAGTAGATTTGAAGGTAAAACTGAGCAACTTAATGGAGTAAGAACAAGACAGACATAGTCTGGAAGAGCCTCTTGGATGTCAAGTGACATCCGTAAGCCTAAGGTAAAATTATGACTTTTCCCGCATGGCAGCCGTGAGTTTATAAGTTGAGAAATTCGATAATTGCCGCAGGATAGCGCTCAAACCCGACAAAACTATGATCTCCCCCCTCTTCAACCGTCTGGCGGGCATGACGATACTTATCCACCGCTTGTTGATAATCGAGTACTTCATCACCCGTTTGTTGCAACAACCAAAAATCATCAGGTTGAGCAATTGATTCTACTTCCAAGGCTTTTAATTCATCAATATGCTCAACCGTCAATAGATAACGTTGTTGAGTATACGGGTTTTGCTGTTCGCCAAGAAAATTACGCAATAACTCATACGGTTTCACCGCTGGATTCACCAACACCGCAGGAACCGCATAATGCGCATTCAGCCAAGTTGCTAAATAGCCACCTAATGAACTGCCCACCAACCCAATCTGGTAATCAGCTTGATAAGACTCAATCAAACAGCGTAACTGCTCAGCGGCTTGCTGTGGAAATGGTGCTAATTTAGGGATAACCACTTTAATATCCGAACGATGCTCAGCACAATACTGCCGCATCACCTGTGCCTTATGTGAGAGCGGTGAGCTATTAAAACCATGAATATACAATAGCAATGAAGGACGCGCAGTCATCGAGTTAGTACCCATTTGAAGTAAAGTCCGGCACAAAAGCTCCGCGCGTTAATCGCTTGACCTGCGTCGTCACTTGACCATCGGCATGCAATTCAAGCTCACGCCAACCAGGAGAGCATTGATCTAACGCGAAATCATCAGAATTCGGTTTAAACTGTACACACGTTGACGGACTTGCCATTACTTTTACTCCAGCGTAAGTGCGATCCATATCTTGATGAACATGACCACATAAAACAGCCCGTGCGTTTTTGTATTGCTGAATGACGCGCCAAAATACATCACTGTCTTTTAACGTATGCTGATCAAGCCAAGCACTACCGACTAATAGAGGGTGATGATGCAATAAAATCAACGCATAGCGCTCTGGGTGCTGAGTCAGTTTTTCATCTAATAGATTGAGCTGATAATCACTAAGACGGCCATGCGGTACACCCACTACTTGAGAGTCGAGTAAAATCATTTGCCAGTGCTTCCCAAGCAAGACATGCTCTGGCGCATGCAGTTGTGAGGAAGGCATAACACTCCCCATGTTGGGTTTATAATCATGATTGCCCGGCAACCAAAAACACATTTTCTCTAATGCGCTAATTTCAGAGGCAAAACGCTGATAAGACTCGGCACTATGATCTTGTGAGATATCGCCAGTAGCAAGCAGAGCATCAAAGGCGACCTTTTGCTCAATAATCGCTTGGACAATGGCATGAAAACTGTCTGCTGTATTCACACTAAGTAAACAACCGTCATCAGCCGCAAACAGGTGCGTGTCCGTTATCTGAACAAGCTTAATATTATCTGATGGGTCTAAACTGGGCGATACGTTCAAATTGATAAACCTAATGCTATGAATAGTTAATATTAATCGGTGTTCGGCTAATGCCTTGCTTCAAACAGAAGGTTAGCCAATCGCCTAAAAAGCGGTTGATTTGTGCTTTCTCGTCTTTTTGCATCATTTTATGATTAGGATATTCATAACGAGCCGCAACACGTGTTAATTGATCGCTAGCACAAACTTCCGCAACCCGTGCATCGTGATACAGCCTGACAGACATCACGGGCAATGAAAATGTTGAAATATCATCACTTTGACAAATTTCCACCAAAGTTGTGTACTTTGTGACCTCGAGCACTTGTAACTGATAAATCAGCTCCGCCGCTTGATAGCAACGTACTTGCCCCACACTCGATGGTTTTGGCAACAGAGCATTGAGTTTTGCGTAATTGGTTTCGTAAGTTCGCATCAGATCCGCAAGATCCACATGATACGGTTTAGTGGCAATCGATCTGCGCATGAGGTTATCAACTCCGCCATTGAGATTGTAATTGTTGATGATGCAACTCTAACCATTGTAGTGCGATTATTGAGGCACCATTCTCAATTTGGCCATCTTTAATCCATTGATAGGCCTGCTGACGACTAAGTACGTGCACTTTAATGTCTTCCCCTTCTGAGTCTAAACCATGCACGCCGCCTGCCTGAGTCGTATCCACTTCACCAATATAGACATCGAGTTTCTCAGAACATCCACCTGAAGAAGGATAATAACTGGTAATTTTTTCTAGCCGGCCTACTGATATACCTGCCTCTTCCAAGGCTTCACGACGTACAACCTCTTGTGCCTCTTCACCAGCCTCAATCATGCCCGCGATAATTTCCTTTTGCCATGGCTGCTGATGCTCTAATGCTCCTACCCGGATCTGCTCAATGATCACCACTTCATCACGTTGAGGATCATAAGCTAATAAGGCAGCGGCATGGCCACGCTCGAACATTTCTCGTTCAATAATCCCACTCCAGCCACCTTGGAATAATCGATGCTTAAATTGGTATTTAACCATACGAAAAAAACCTTGGAATAGTGTCTGTTTTGAGACAATTTGTAGATCATCAAGGCTAAACTGGTCTTTTTCTTTGTCTATCGGTTGCATGGTTATTCCTTATCGGTGAATCTTCTAGTTTACTCATCTAGGTTTACGACTGCCAACGACATTGCTCAACTTTTTGTATAAAAGTTATGTTTTTATTTAAGTAATTGCTCTTTTATGATGATAGATAGCTGATTAAATAAACATTTTTGTGTAATGAACCATTCGTAAGCCAGGTTACTTATCCGCAAACATATCGATTTATATTGCACAAGTGGATAATTAAGTGTAAAAAAGTGCAAACTTTCGCATGAAATACCAACAATTTGAGTTACACTCTGTCAACGTAACTCCTTTCATATTTAGGCAGGAATAGGACCGATGAAAAAACTGCTTCCTTTTTTAGTGAGTGCAACCCTTGGTAGCTTTAGTATTAACGCATGGGCCGATGATCTTGCACAAATTTATGATCAAGCAAAACAAAATGATCCGCAATTGCTCAGTGCTGCTGCTCGTCGTGAAGCCGCTTTTGAAGCCATTAACTCGAGCCGCAGTTCGTTGTTACCACAAATTAATTTAACAGCGGGATATAATCTTACTCGCAGCGATGTGGATGCACGTGATAGCGATCGTCTATCTGCAGGCATCAGTTTTGCTCAAGAACTGTATAACCGCTCAAGTTGGGTATCATTAGATACCGCTGAGAAGCAAGCTCGCCAAGCCGATGCCCAATATGCCGCCGTGCAACAAGGTTTGATGTTGCGCGTCGCTCAAGCCTACTTTGAAGTATTAAGTGCACAAGATAACTTAGAGTTTGTTCGTGCAGAAAAGGCCGCCGTTGCGCGTCAACTAGAACAGACCAAGCAGCGCTTTGATGTTGGGCTCTCCGCGATTACTGATGTCCATGATGCACAAGCGCAATATGACAGCGTTTTAGCGCAAGAAGTTTTGGCTGACAACACCTTAATCAATAGCTATGAATCTTTGAGAGAAATTACTGGGCAAGGCTATTCGCAATTAAGCATTCTTGACACTCAACGTTTCTCAGCGAGCCGTAATACTGAATCAATGCAGGCGTTGATCGAACGAGCTCAGCAACAAAACTTAGCTTTACTGTCTTCACGTATTGCTCAGGATGTTGCAAAAGATAATATTGCGCTTGCTAACTCAGGCCATTTACCGTCATTAAAATTAAACGGTGGTTATAATTATGCGCGTGAATCGAATAGCAATAATTCCGCGAATAATACCGATTTTAACGATTTTACTATTGGGCTAAATCTCAATGTTCCGCTGTATACTGGCGGTAATGTCACCTCCTTAACCAAACAAGCCGAACATGCGTTTGTTGCCGCAAGCCAAGAGTTAGAAGCGACCTTCCGCAGCGTGGTTAAAGATGTTCGCGCCTATAACAACAATATTAACGCTTCAATTGGCGCATTACGTGCTTATGAACAATCGGTAATTTCCGCTCGTTCAGCCTTAGAAGCAACCGAAGCTGGTTTTGAGGTCGGTACTCGGACGATTGTCGATGTATTAGATGCCACTCGACGTCTGTATGATGCGAACCGTAATCTCTCTTCAGCGCGCTACGATTATATTTTGAATCGCCTACAACTTAGTCAAGCGATTGGCTCACTCAGCGAACAAGATATTCTCGATATCAACGCCGGACTACAACGCGTGAGTCGATAAAGCGATCCCTAAATGAAATAAGGGGCTTCAATTGAAGCCCCTTATTTTTTATACTCTTACGCACTGAAAACGCAGTGATTGGTTATCTCTATCGAGATAATAGTCGTTAACCTTTACCGCCTTTGATCGCCTTGATAATGTCTGTGGTCGAACAGCCTTCTTCGAAATTCAGTACTTTCACTTCACCACCCGCGGCAATCACTTCTGCACCGCCAGCAATTTGTTCTGGTTGGTAATCCCCCCCCTTAACTAAAATGCTTGGTAACACTTCTGAAATTAAGCGCTGTGGTGTATCTTCGCTAAATGGAACCACCCAATCCACGGCACCTAGCCCAGCCAGTACCGCCATACGACGATCAGTTGGATTAACCGGACGCCCAGGCCCTTTCAAACGTTTCACCGACTCATCGGTATTCACCGCTACAATCAAGCGATCGCCAAGCTCTGCTGCATGATTCAAATAAGACACATGCCCAGCATGCAAAATATCAAAACAGCCGTTAGTCATGACAACTTTTTCACCGCGAGCTTTGGCTTTTTTAACCGCTTCAATCAGTGCACTTTCACCAATAATGCCAAAATCCGCCTCTTTGCTGCCGTGAATGGCTTCAGCGAGCTCAATGGTCGATACCGTCGATGTCCCTAGCTTTCCAACCACAACGCCAGCGGCAGCATTGGCTAAGACACACGCTTCATCTAAGGATTTACCCGCTGCCACCGAGGCTGCAAGTACCGAAATCACCGTGTCACCAGCCCCTGTCACATCAAAAACTTCTTTGGCTTGCGTTGGCAAATGGAAAGGCTCCATACCACGACGCAACAACGTCATACCATGCTCACTACGAGTCACTAACAAAGCTTGTAGATCAAATTGCTCAATCAGTTGAAGTCCTTTATCAACCAACTCTTGATCCGACTTAACTTTTCCTACTACCTGCTCAAACTCGCCCATATTCGGCGTCAATAAGGTTGCACCACGATAGCGTTCAAAATCAGCGCCTTTAGGATCAATAAACACTGGGATATTGGCCATGCGAGCTTTTTGAATCAACTGCTGAACGTGCTCCAAAGCGCCTTTCGCATAGTCAGATAAAATCACCGCGTTTACACTCGCCAGAGAGCGCTCCATGCGTGACAGGATCAGCTGAGCATCAATGTTCTCAAATTTGTCTTCAAAATCGAGACGGATCAATTGCTGCCCACGACTTAATACCCGTAATTTGGTAATGGTGGGGTAATCGGCTAAACCAACGAAATCACACTGCACGTTCAGCGAGGTTAATTTTTCTTGCAACACTTGTGCTGGCTCGTCAGTACCAGTTAAGCCAATGATATGCGCCAATCCACCTAAAGAAGCGATGTTCATCGCTACGTTAGCAGCGCCACCAGGACGCTCTTCGTTATGCTCAACTTTAACGACTGGCACTGGCGCTTCAGGGGAAATACGCCCTGTAGGACCATACCAATAACGATCAAGCATCACATCACCAATAATAAGCACACCCGCTTTACTGTAGTCAGGTAGAATTGGTTTCATTATCGATCTTCTCCACTATTAATCTATGGCGCAGTGTAACATAGCCTTTTACAGCCAAACTACTTTGAGTTACCGCTAAACGGTGTCAGTTCGACCAATCTTTATCGGGTTCAGTAGATAGCGTTCAACCTAACCACTGATGCCAAGTTTCAATCACCCATTCTCGCTGGGCAATCCATTGTTCTTCATCCACATCTGCATCAAGATTCAATAAGTTACGATGATGGATTTGATCTCGCATCTCGGTATACGCGCGGGTTAATGCCTCAGCCGATGCGCGATCCAGTACCGCTTCGTTCATCAATGATTCAAAAATACGCACATTATCCGACCAACGCGTCAACTTTGGATGCTGATGACTATAACGTAAGACAAAATATTGCGCGAGAAACTCAATATCAGTGATCCCACCTTGATCGTGCTTTAACATGAAACGTCCGGCTTTTTTACTAGCCAAGTGTTGACGCATTTTGTCACGCATCTCGACCACTTGTTGTTGCAAAGTTTTTGCATCTCGCGGCAAACAGAGTACAGAATGTCTAACATGATTAAATTTGGCTTGTAAATCCGCTTCTCCGTAAATCATTCTTGCTCGAACCAAGGCTTGATGCTCCCATGTCCAAGCCTCTTGATGCTGATAATCGGCAAAGGCCTCTATCGAACTGACCAACAACCCCGAAGCGCCAGAAGGACGTAGACGGGTATCCACTTCATACAAAATACCGGAAGCAGTCCGAGTTGAAAAAAGGTGAATGATCCGTTGAGCAAGACGCAAATAAAATTGTCGACCATCAATCGGTTTCATCCCTTGAGTCATAGCTGAGGGTGGACAATCATGAATAAATACAATATCTAAATCGGAGTTATAACCCAGTTCCCAGCCTCCCACTTTACCATATCCCACCACAGCAAAGCCTTTACCAGCTTGTTGAGTTAAATGATCGGGAACGCCATGTTTAGCACTGACTTGTAACCAAGCTTGATTGACCACAGCATCGACGATGGCTTCAGCCAAATACGTTAAATGATCACTGACTTTCATCACTGGTAATACACCCGCGATATCGGCAGCCGCGATTTTTAATATCCCGATCTGCTTAAATTGACGCAGCGCTTCCATTTGCTGCTCCATGTCCTCTTCTGGAATACGAGCAAGAAAATCACGCAGCTCGGTTTTATAGCTACCAAGATCAATCGGATGATAAAGATGCTGCGGATCAATCAACTCATCCAATAAAATTGGGTAACGAGCCAGTTGCTCAGAAATCATCGGGCTGGCTGTGCACAAACGAACCAGTTGATGCAGTGCTGCTGGATATTCATCCAACAACTCTAAATAGGTGGTGCGCGTGGCAATACTATTGAGTAAATGCAGCACTCGCGCTAAACCAAATTGCGCATCGGGATGAGAGAATATGGCTTGGTAAACCTTAGGCATTAAGCGATTTAATACCTCTCGGCCACGTGGACCAATGGTTTTTTTAGCTAAATCCTGCTTAAACGTTAAGCAGCAATGCGCCAAATTCGATGGCTCTTCAATCGCCAACTCCTGCCTTAAAATAGGTAAAATCACATCCAGCTTATCTGCCATATCCCACAATTCATGAAAATGCTCAGCCGTTGTGCTTTCTTCATCGTCATCTTCACCGATCAAAGTGATAAACACGTGATGAACTTGCGTCATATGATGTTGTAACTGGCTAAGTAAGGCATCCCAACATCCATAACCCATCGCAATAGCGAGACGCCGTTGATCGTCTTCTTTCTCTGGCAGCGTTTGCGTCTGTTTGTCTTCCATGGCCTGTAATAGATTTTCTAATCGGCGCAAAAAACGATAAGCGGCCACTAACTGCGCGACTTGTTCGGCGGTTAACAGTTCAAGTTCGGCAATCGCCTGTAGTGTTTCTAATAATCCTCTCTGGCGCAAACTGGGCTCTCGTCCGCCACGAATGAGCTGGAAAACTTGGGCAATAAATTCAATCTCCCGAATACCACCAGCACCCAGTTTAATGTTATTACTCAATCCACGACGACGTACCTCACTACGGATCATCGATTTCATTCGCCGCAGCGATTGAATAGCACTAAAATCGATATAACGACGAAATACAAAAGGTCGCAGCATTTGCCGTAGTTCTTGATACTGATGGTGCATTTCACGGCCCATTACCCGAGCTTTAACCATCGCATAGCGTTCCCAATCACGCCCTTGTTCTTGATAGTAATCTTCTAATGCAGCGTAGCTCATTACTAAAGGGCCGCTTTCGCCAAACGGACGCAAACGCATATCAACCCGATAACAAAAACCATCGATTGTCGGTTGATCAAGCATTTTTATGATCTTCTGTCCTAAACGGGTAAAGAACTGTCCGTTATCAATACTGCGCCTGACACCTTGAGTTTGACCGTTTTCAGGGTAGGTAAAAATCAGATCGATATCTGAAGAGAAATTGAGCTCCCCGCCACCTAATTTACCCATGCCGATAATCAGCATCGGTTGAGCCTCACCTTGCGCATTGCATGGCGTTCCCCACTCTTGGCAGCACAGTGAATATTGCCATTGATACGTCTCAACAATCAGCGCTTCTGCCAGCTCAGAAAGATGCTCAAGGCTCTGCTCGACAGGCCAAGTGGCTAAAAAATCACGCCAAGCAATATAGACCATCTCTCGATAACGAAACTGACGTAAAATCCGCTGTCCGGTTTGCTCATCAGAGCACGAACTTAATAATGCTTGTAATCGATCGCGATAAGTCTCTGCTCGCGATTCACTTTGTAACCAATTTGGAAACTCATCAACCAGCCACTCATCACGAGAGAAGGTCTGAGTGACAAAACGGCTCAACGCAGTCACATAACGAAGTGATTGCTGTAATTCAGACGGCCACTGATGCAGCTTCGGCTGTTCAGCAAGCAACTGTTGATAGGCGTTATCGGCATGAGTCATTAAGCGTTCGGGGAGGTGCATAAATCATCCTTGTTTCTTATCATCGCCTCACTGTATCGCAGTCTGAGATAAATAAAAACGCCCACCAAACGGTGAGCGTCGTTAATATCAATGAACCTAAGCTGATCACACCTTGAAGACGGTGATTTTTCGATCCAACTCTTCAGCATTATTTTGCATCAACTCAGAAGTTTCCAGTAACTCACTGACTACCGTGACCGAAGCTTCAACCAATTCTCTTACGTTGGTGATATTTTGATTGATCTCTACCGCGACACTGCTTTGTTGCCCCGCTGCTGTCGCAATCTGTAAGTTCATCTCATTGATGAGTTTGACTTGTTGGACAATACCGTCCAACTCTGTGCCGGCATTGGTGATTAATTCAACGCCATCAGCGGCTTCAACAACACTCTTTTCCATTAAATCCACCGCCGAGTTAGCGCTGCTTTGTAGATAGCTAATCATATCTTGAATTTCAACCGTCGCCGTCTGAGTACGCTGAGCCAAGTTACGAACTTCATCAGCAACCACAGCAAAACCACGCCCCGCCTCGCCAGCACGAGCGGCTTCAATCGCGGCATTTAACGCCAATAAATTGGTTTGTTCAGAAATACTTTGAATGGTGCCAACCACACTACCAATCGCAACCACTCGCTCTTCAACTTGGTTTACGGCTGAAGCTGAAGCGGCAATATCTTTTGATAACTGATCAATTTTACGAATAGTTTTTTGGACAAACTGCTGCCCCGTCGCTGCACTATGAGAAGCGGTCTCGGTTAATGAAGACGCACTTTGCGCGTGATCGGCGACCGTTTGTACCGTTGATGACATCTGATTCATTGCGGTGGCTATTTGATCAATTTCATGGAACTCTTCCTGCGCGGAGTCTTTCGTCTCTGACATACTGATCGTCATGACTTCCGTCAAGGTGGTTAATTCTTGTGATGTAGTGATCTGCACTTTAATTAAATCTTGCAATTGGCGACGAGTTTTCTCTAACTCACGAGCAACATCACCATACTCATCTTTACAGTCCATAAAAATAGGTTCGGATAAATCGCGTTCAGCCATCTGCTTGATTGACTGACTAAGGAACTGGGTTTGACGTAACATCACTCGTGCGGCAAACATCAGTAATGAAACAAAAGTGACAATCATAAACCCAGTTTGCCAAATGACTTGGACGATGTAGGTATCATAATGCAGTTTGGCAATTTCCGTGCTTTGAGTCGCAGCAAGTAAAGAGTCATAGAACAAGCTCGCATCCCACAGTTGCTTGCCGATCACTAAAATCGTACTAAAAAACATTAGCATGACCATTTTAGGGATCAAACGTATGTCTGTGATCACCCGTTCCCACGGTTTAAATGCCATCCTCGCCATGACTAATTCTCCACTCCGTTTTTAACGCTCGCCCATCATGGTTGTGATGCCCACCTACCACGTATGAATTATTTCGAGCTTCGTATGAAATTAATACTATCAAAAACCAGCGGCTCTCGATGTGTATTACCTCGCGAATTTGCAGATTGATGGTGTGATTTGTCTAAGCCGATGGATTATGCATTACACCCTCTCTAATGCAGTATATATCCAACCATCACCGTTTTTATCGGCGACACATCAAATGGCTACAATGGAATAAATCAGCGGTTGCGCTATTTGTGAGTTAACTCTAGTTTTTCAACCAAGAAGGGAGTAATGGAGAAATGGAATGAAAGTGGCACATTCCCGAAGCAAAAGTTCAGGAATGTGCTTGATGAGTGTAGACACTATTCACGCCAGTAAGGCGTCGCTTCTATGCCAATACGACGCGTTTGCTCCATGGCGTGCAAAATCGAGTTTTCTTGACGATTAAGCCAACGGGTTAACTGCTCTTGATCTTGTTCATCTTGTAACAGATCAAGCAGTTGCTCTAACGTTTTTAAGGTTAATAAGTCATCGATACCATGTAATAAATCAATCCATGGCATCCGAAACGCTAAACGTTGCTCAACATCATATAAACGAGCAAAACTGACCCCAGTATAGAGTGCACGTATCAAACGGTATTGCTGTTCAATATAATCGTCGGCAGATAAAAGTTGCTCTAATGGAAACACTTCGACCAACTCCGCCCACACTCGATCGAGCTGTTTAACCGAGAAAGGTCCGACTGGACGAGCCATCCGTTCACGAGCTTTATCATCTAAAAATGGCTGCCATCCTCGAGTTAAAATCCAACGACTCAAATCAAGCAGTAATGCCGTATAACGAGCACTGTGCAACAGTTTTAATAACGCATCACGTTGAGGTAAAGTTTCTTGACGCAGCTTAAGCTCAGCAACTAAAAACTTGCGTGCATCTAGCTTACGTAATGCATAGCCCTTATCTTTGAGTAAGTCTTCTAGGTAGTCGTACTGTTTTAACCACGCCAATTCACCATCTAACCACTTAAGCTCTTGGCGTAAAATAGCACTGGCTCGGCGTGGCACAATACCACCGTATACGGTAAGCAGTTGACGAATAAAACTTATTGCATGACGAATCTCGTGCAAAGCCGCAATCGAGTCGCGTTCCGTATAGATTTGTTCATGACGATGCCAATGGGCAAGAGCGTGCTCAAGTGAGCGAATCAAACAAGATTCTACATTATCATCACTGCGAGTATTGACGAGAGTGATCCCTTGAACGTCGTCTCCCTCGTCGCCCATCGCTAAACGATAACCTTTTGCCGCTTTGCTCTGGTTACCTAGTCGCATTCCACCTTGTTCAGACAATTGACGAGCAAGCAAAAATAGCGCATCTATCTGCCCCGATTTCAGCTCTAATTCAACCTCACAAATCGGCGTTTGTTTATCGCCAGCTTCAACAACACCTTGATCAAAAGCAACTTCAATTTGGCTACCATCACTCATGGCCACTAGCCATTGTTCACGAGTGAAATTGGTCGAAAATAGAGCTATCAATTGAGATTGCAGCGTTTCAGCATCGCGTCCTTGAGGCCAAATATCGTCAGGGTGCAACGTTAAATCGGGTTGATTGCAGGTGTGCTCTGCATTGTATTCCGGTCTTTGATGCAGGCCCGCCACCACTCGCCCTGCCGTTTTAACCGTTTGCACGTACACCTCATCAAAACGACGAATACGTAGCCCAATATCGTGTTGACGTAACCAATGGTCAGCAGAATCAAAATAGGTGTTACCCAGTTGCCGACAATGGTGCTGAAGCACTTTAGTTTCGGAAATTTTATTACGCAAAACGTCTGAAAAATCAGGAGAAACAAAAAACTTCAGTTCTATCTCGGTTTCCATAGTTATACCTTTCACAGCAGATAGCGACAGGATATTGCCTAATAGACAACGGGGCAAGTGAGAAATATCGTCCTATTGATGATCTAAAACAGTTTTAATGATTCTATTATTAGGTTACCATGCGCGCCTTTATAGCCAACGCTCAACATTTCACCAGGCTATCATGGTGTCTGTTCTTTCTCGGTTATAGTAATTAGGTTGAATGACCATGCCAGTAAATACCATTATGGGGTTATTTGCAAAGTCCCCCATTAAGCCTTTGCAACGACACGTTGTGTGTGTCAATGAATGCTGCTCGCACCTGATCAACTTCTTTGAAGTTTGTGCTCAAGGTGATTGGGAAAAAGCCGCAGAAATACGCGCACAAATTTCTCATTTAGAGAAAGAAGCCGACGTGTTAAAACGCGAAATCCGTCTGAAACTCCCCCGCGGTCTGTTTCTGCCGGTTGATCGCACTGACATGCTTGAGCTTCTCACTCAACAAGATAAGCTGGCAAATCTTGCTAAAGACATCTCTGGCCGTGTTTACGGTCGTCAGCTTATTATCCCTAAACCTCTCCAAGATAATTTCCTCGCTTATGTTCAACGCTGTCTTGACGCAGCAACACAAGCACAGAAGGTGATCAATGAACTTGACGAGTTATTGGAAACCGGATTTAAAGGTCGTGAAGTCACGCTTGTGGCGGAAATGATTAATCAACTGGATGTCATAGAAGATGATACGGATAATATGCAGATTCGTTTACGCCAACAATTAATGGCTATCGAATCAACCATGAATCCGATTGATGTCATGTTCTTGTACAAAATCTTTGAATGGGTCGGCGGTATCGCTGATCAGGCTCAGCGGGTCGGTGCTCGACTTGAACTGATGCTTTCCCGTTCTTAAATCATTTAAGTTAACCAAATAACTAAGAGCCATAATCGTGTTTCCCACCATTCAAGCGCTGACTATATTCTTGCGCTAATGGTTTTTTTCGTGCCTAAAAAGCACCACGATGAGTCTCCGCTTGTTATCAACAACTAGGTATTACGATGGATATCCTTGCGAACTACGGCATTGTCCTGATTATTGTTGCAGCGATCTTCGGTTTATTAATGGCCATTGGTATTGGTGCGAATGACGTCGCCAATGCCATGGGCACATCTGTTGGCTCAAAAGCGCTTACCGTTAAGCAAGCTATCATCATTGCGATGATTTTTGAGTTTGCTGGTGCTTATTTAGCTGGAGGCGAAGTTACTGATACGATTCGCCAAGGCGTTATTGATACAACCTTGTTTGCCGATCAACCAGACTTACTGGTTTATGGCATGATGTCATCTCTACTTGCTGCCGGAACATGGTTGCTTGTTGCCTCTTATATGGGCTGGCCAGTCTCAACCACCCATTCAATTATTGGTGCGATTATTGGTTTTGCGACGATTTCTGTTGGCGCAGAAGCTGTTGATTGGAGCTCCGTACAAGGCATCGTTGGTAGTTGGGTCATCACGCCATTTATTTCCGGCTTATTGGCTTACGCTATTTTTGTCAGTGCACAAAAACTGATTTTTGATACTGAAACACCACTGATTAATGCCAAGCGTTTCGTCCCCGTGTACATGTTTATTACCACCATGGTGATCGCTTTAGTGACCATTAAAAAAGGCTTAAAACATGTTGGATTACATTTGACCAATAATGAAGCTTGGATTTGCTCAATTCTGGTTTCAGGCATCGTCATGGTTATTGGTTATCTGTACATTTATAAGAAATTTGCCGATACCGAAGAAAACCATGGTTTTTCTAACGTTGAACGTATTTTCTCTGTTTTAATGGTCATTACTGCCTGTGCGATGGCGTTTGCTCATGGCTCAAACGACGTAGCCAATGCAATTGGTCCTCTAGCGGCTGTTGTATCAACCGTGGAAAGCTTAGGTAATGTCGCGTCTAAAAGTGCGATTGCTTGGTGGATATTACCACTTGGCGGTATCGGGATTGTGATCGGCCTTGCGACACTGGGACATAAAGTGATGGCAACCGTCGGAACGGGCATCACGGAGTTAACACCGAGTCGTGGTTTTGCGGCGCAGTTAGCGACGGCTTCTACCGTGGTACTCGCATCTGGCACTGGATTACCTATTTCAACTACGCAAACCTTAGTTGGTGCGGTGTTAGGGGTCGGTTTTGCGCGCGGAATTGCAGCACTTAACTTAGGTGTAGTGCGTAACATTGTTGCCTCATGGATTGTCACCCTACCAGCGGGCGCCCTACTGGCTGTTCTGTTCTTCTATGCGATTCAAGCAGCGTTTACTTAATCAATTCGTCAATCCAATGTAAACGGATTGTCATTATTGACTCAAACGCACAGAAAGGGAGGCTCAGCCTCCCTTCTTTGTTGCGCCGCACGCAGAAAGTTTTTACTATTTGTAAAACAAACCTTAAGACTGATAATACAGTCGTACATAACCCTATTGCGCGTCCATCAACGGAATGAGAAGATTCAAAACTCTCAAGCGCAATATTGACCATAATTAAGGGATCTACCGTGAAAAAACTCATCTGCATGGTGCTATTTTCTTTATTAGCAGCACCAGCGCTCGCTCAAGACCGTTATGTCGCAGATAAACTGTTTACCTATATGCATTCGGGCCCAAGTAACCAGTTTCGTATTATTGGATCGATTGATGCGGGAGAGAAAGTCAAACTGCTCAACACCAATAAAGAGACTGGTTACAGTCAAATTGTCGATGAACGAGGACGTAATGGTTGGATAGAAAGCCGCTTTGTAACTCGTGAAGTCAGTATGGCGGTTCGTCTGCCACAACTTGAAAAAGAACTTAAAGAAGTAAAAAACCAACTCGCCAATGCTCGCCAAAATGCCGATAGTGAAAAAGCGGGACTGGTCGATTCACTCGAAATTCGTAACAAACAAATCGCCGAGCTAGAACAAAGTTATGGTGATATCAGTCAACAACTGATTGCTTCACAAACTGAAATCCGTGAACTGCGAGCTCGCCTCGATACCCAAAAAGAAGATTTACTCTTAAAGTACTTTATCTATGGCGGTGGCGTTGCTGGTGGAGGCTTATTGTTTGGTCTAGTGCTGCCACACATTATTCCTCGCCGTAAGCGTAACCCTGCCGGATGGGCATAATTGCACGATTAACGGTCACCGAAGGTGGCCGTTTTTGTCTTCGCACCTATTTATTTCAGTAAGGAGTCTTAGTGCAAGTTTATCTCGTCGGTGGCGCGGTGCGCGATCAATTACTCTCTTTACCTGTACATGATCAAGATTGGGTGGTCGTAGGCAGTAGTCCAGAACAGATGCGCCAAGCGGGCTATCAAGCGGTCGGTAAGGATTTTCCTGTCTTCTTACACCCGAAGACAAAACAAGAGTATGCTCTGGCTCGTACCGAGCGTAAAACAGGGGCTGGCTATACAGGGTTCGCTTGTTATTACGCCCCGGATGTGAGCATTGAAGAAGATCTCGCTCGACGCGATCTGACTATTAATGCCATAGCGCAAGATAACACTGGCAAGCTGATCGATCCCTATGGTGGTCAAAGAGACTTGCATAACCGTCTATTACGCCATGTTTCTGATGCTTTTATCGAAGATCCACTTCGTGTCCTTCGGGTCGCACGTTTTGCCGCAAAGTTAGCACACCTTGGGTTTACCATTGCTAGCGAGACCATGCAATTAATGACACAGATCGCTCAGTCAGGGGAACTCGAGCATTTAACAGCCGAGCGCATCTGGCAAGAGTGGCATAAATCACTTTCCACCGCCAATCCAGAGGTCTTTCTCTCTACACTGCGCGAATGTGGGGCTTTGGCGATCATTCTACCAGAGATTGACCGCTTATTCGGTGTCCCACAACCCAAACAGTGGCACCCTGAAATAGATACTGGAGTGCACACGTTAATGGTCGCCGCACAAGCGGCAACACTCTCTCCCTCTATTGCGGTGCGTTTTGCTGCGCAAGTACATGATGTCGGTAAAGGCGTAACACCGCAAAGTGAATGGCCAAGCCACAAAATGCACTGTCATACCGGGGTTAAGATTATTAACGCGTTATGCGAACGTATCCGTATTCCTAATGAGTGCAAAGCGCTAGCATTATTAGTCTGTGAGCAGCATTCAAACATTCATCGAGCGGCAGAGCTTAAAGCGAGCACCAAACTTAAAATACTCGACAAACTCGATGTCTGGCGTAAACCAGAACGTTTATATGATGTTTTACTCTGTTGTCAGGCGGATCACGCAGGTCGATTAGGCTGTGAAGGGAATGCTTATCCACAACGTGATCTCTTTCTTAATGCTTATCAAGCGGCTCTAAGCGTCGAGGTACAACAGGTGATCGCTGATGGTTTTCAGGGTAAAGCCATTAAAGAAGAGCTTAACAAACGGCGAATAAAAGCCATTAGCGCGACAGAATAAGCCCTACTCTACCGTCCTTGTTCCTATCTTCAATATAAAAAAACGCCCTGCTATGCAGGGCGTTCTCTAAGCAATGCTACTAAGCCGTATCCAAAAGGATTACGCTTGGCCTTTCACTTCTTTTAGACCGTTGAAAGGAGCACGACCAGCGAGTGCTTCTTCGATACGGATCAATTGGTTGTATTTAGCAACACGATCAGAGCGGCTCATAGAACCCGTCTTGATTTGACCTGCAGCAGTACCTACCGCTAGATCAGCAATCGTTGCATCTTCAGTTTCGCCTGAACGATGAGAGATAACTGCCGTGTAACCAGCATCTTTCGCCATCTTGATAGCTGCCAATGTTTCAGTTAGAGAACCGATTTGGTTAAACTTGATCAGGATTGAGTTAACAATACCTTTCTCGATACCTTCTTTCAGGATCTTAGTGTTAGTTACGAATAGATCGTCACCCACTAATTGTAGCTTGTCACCAAGTAGCTCAGTTTGGTGCTTAAAGCCAGCCCAATCAGACTCATCAAGACCGTCTTCGATAGATACGATTGGGAACTTGTTCGCTAGTTCAGCTAGGTAATGGTTAAACTCTTCTGAAGTGAAGGTTTTACCTTCACCTTTCATGTTGTAGATACCAGCTTCTTTATCGAAGAACTCAGATGCAGCACAGTCCATCGCTAATGTGATGTCTTTACCTAACACGTAACCTGCAGCTGCTACCGCTTCTGCGATAACTTCTAGCGCTTCAGCGTTAGATTTTAGGTTAGGAGCAAAACCACCTTCATCACCAACAGCAGTGTTGTAACCTTTAGATTTTAAAACTTTAGCTAGGTTATGGAACACTTCTGCGCCCATACGTACCGCTTCTTTTAGCGTTTTTGCGCCAACAGGTTGGATCATGAACTCTTGAATATCAACGTTGTTATCAGCGTGCTCACCACCGTTGATGATGTTCATCATAGGTAGAGGCATAGAGAACTGACCAGGAGTACCGTTCAATTCAGCAATGTGCTCATACAAAGGCATACCTTTAGCGGCAGCTGCTGCTTTCGCGTTCGCTAGTGACACAGCAAGAATCGCGTTTGCACCAAATTTAGATTTGTTTTCAGTACCATCAAGGTCAATCATCACTTGGTCAATCGTCGCTTGGTCTTTTGCATCTTTACCGACAAGAGCATCGGCAATTGGACCATTAACTGCAGCAATCGCTTTAAGAACACCTTTACCTAGGAAACGAGACTTGTCGCCGTCACGTAGCTCAAGCGCTTCGCGAGAACCAGTAGATGCACCAGATGGAGCAGCTGCCATACCAACGAAACCGCCTTCTAGGTGTACTTCAGCTTCTACCGTTGGGTTACCACGTGAGTCGATGATTTCACGACCTAGAACTTTAACGATCTTAGACATTAATGTTTCCTCTCATTGAATTTAAATATCAAAACTAAAAGGATAGCCGCACAACTTAAGCCGCTATCCATATCCTTTTACTTCAATTCACCGCGTTGGAACTGACCGGCTGCTTTCACAAAACCTGCAAATAATGGATGACCATCACGAGGCGTTGATGTGAATTCTGGGTGGAATTGAGCCGCAACAAACCATGGATGAGCAGGGTTTTCAATCACTTCCACCAGTTTCTTGTCAGCTGACAATCCAGACACTTTCAGGCCTGCTTTTTCAATTTTTGGACGAAGATGGTTATTGACTTCGTAACGATGACGATGACGTTCATGAATCGTCGCGCTGCCGTAAAGCTCATAAGCTTTAGTGCCTTTCGCCAAATGGCAAAGCTGCGAACCTAGACGCATGGTGCCGCCCAAATCGGAACTTTCGGTACGCTCTTCTACGTTACCTTCACCATCAACCCATTCGGTAATTAAGCCTACCACAGGGAATGGGGTTTCTTTGTTAAATTCTGTTGAATGCGCGCCTTCCATACCGGCGACATTACGTGCGTATTCAATCAACGCCACTTGCATCCCTAGACAGATACCTAAATAAGGGACATTATTTTCACGTGCATATTGAGCGGCAAGAATTTTACCTTCAATACCACGATCACCAAAACCACCAGGAACCAAAATAGCATCTACGCCTTGTAAGATTTCAATGCCTTTGGTTTCAACATCTTGCGAATCGATGTATTTGATATGCACGCTTAAACGATTTTTAAGACCTGCATGTTTCAGTGCTTCGTTAACCGATTTATAAGCATCCGGTAACTCGATGTATTTACCGACCATACCAATCGTGACTTCACCTGTTGGGTTAGCATCTTCATAAATGACTCGTTCCCATTCAGTAAGATCGGCTTCTGGAGCGGTAATACCAAAACGTGCACATACCAAGTCATCTAAACCTTGTGACTTGATAAGCTGAGGGATTTTGTAGATTGAATCAACATCCTTCATCGAGATAACGGCTTTTTCAGGCACATTACAGAACAGAGCTATCTTCTTACGTTCATTCGCTGGGATCACTCGATCACTACGACAAACAAGGATGTCTGGTTGAATACCAATTGAGAGTAATTCTTTAACCGAATGTTGGGTTGGCTTGGTTTTTACTTCACCAGCAGCAGCAAGATAAGGCACTAACGTTAGATGCATAAACATCGCACGCTCGCGACCCACTTCAATGGCTAATTGACGAATGGCTTCCATAAAAGGTAAAGACTCGATATCACCCACGGTACCGCCGACTTCAACAATTGCGATTTCATGGCCTTCAGAGCCAGCAAGAACACGATCTTTGATCGCATTGGTAATATGAGGAATAACCTGAATCGTTGCACCTAGGTAATCACCACGACGCTCTTTACGCAATACATCAGCATAAACACGACCAGCAGTAAAGTTATTGCGCTTGGTCATTTTGGTACGAATGAAACGTTCGTAGTGACCAAGGTCAAGGTCAGTTTCAGCGCCATCTTCCGTGACAAACACTTCACCATGTTGGGTTGGGCTCATTGTGCCTGGATCAACGTTGATGTAAGGGTCAAGCTTCATCATGGTCACTTTAAGACCACGAGCTTCTAAAATCGCCGCAAGCGATGCTGCTGCAATACCTTTACCTAGAGAGGATACAACCCCGCCAGTAACAAAAATATAATTTGTTGTCATGTTTAACCTGAAATTGGTTGAATGAGGGAAATGGATTTCTTCTGGACGGGATAAAACTATACCAGAACCCATTTATCGCCACAACGTGAAATCTATCACACTCAGTTTTTTATTTTTTGCTTCAAATCAAACAGATTGAAGTCGGTGCTTTTTCTTTGCTCACCATGGTTGATTAACTCGCTCAAAATGACGCAGTAAGAAGATCCATGCGATACATGGAGTCAACGAACCTTTCGCTCTTGTCTTTTTACTTGTTCCCATAACGCATCTAACTCATTTAATGTCAGGCTGGTTAACGGTTGCTGAGCTGATGATGCTAATTGCTCTACGGCTTGAAAACGACGTACAAACTTATGATTGGCTTTATTTAAGGCCAGTTCAGGATCCTTACCTAAATGACGAACCAAATTCACCGTCGCAAACAGTAAATCTCCCAGCTCTTCTTCTACCTTTTGCTCATCAACGGGCACTTGCAATGCTTCCGTCATGACTTCATCCAACTCTTCCTGCACCTTCTCCGCCACAGGGCCGATACTTGCCCAATCAAAACCAAATTGAGCGCATTTTTTTTGGATTTTGTTCGCGCGAGACAAAGCCGGTAACGCCTGTGGTACTGAGTCTAGAATACTTTGTTCTGTTTTGCCTGCTTGCTGCTTTTCTTTACGTTTTTCGGCTTGCCAATGGGCGTTGAGTTGCTGCTCATCGGCAAACTTGGCGTCAGAAAAAACATGCGGATGACGGCGAGTGAGCTTTTCATTAACGGTGTCTACCACATCAGAAAAATCGAACAAACCTTGCTCTTTAGCAAGCTGGCTATAAAAAATCACTTGGAACAGTAAATCACCGAGCTCTTCTTGTAAGTTGGGCCAATCTTGCTGGACAATCGCATCGACGACTTCATAGGTTTCTTCGATGGTATGCGGAATAATCGTCTCAAAGGTTTGTTGTTTATCCCATGGGCAGCCATGCTCTTTATCACGTAACTGCGCCATAATCTGTTCAAGTTGTACAATAGGATGAGACATATTTTCTCTTTCTTGATACGTCATAACGAGGTCAATGAACATCATCGCACCTCGTTATTGAAGGGTGAATCAACGACATTACGCTATCGCGATTCGCACTAATGGTCGCGGGGCTTAACCCAATCGTTTGACGAGCATGACATCTTTGATCTGCTCTGTGCGTTTGATGATCCGCTGTAGAACTTCAACACTGTTCACCTCTAACTCAAAGTCCATAATCGACAATTGACGTTTATAATCACTGCGACTTTTCATGCTGATCACTTTCACTTTCTCGTTAGCCAGTAATGTGGTGATGTCTTTTAATAATCCACTACGCTCCATCGCTTCAATACGTAACGTTAAGCGATAAGTTCCAATAAAACCTCGTCCCCACACGGTATCAATGATGCGCTCAGGCGCATGGTGACTCAGTTCTTCAAGTTGCTCACAATCGCTACGATGTACCGAAATACCACGCCCTTGAGTGATGTAGCCACGAATGTCATCACCAGGGATCGGCTGACAGCAACGAGCAAGATGGGTCATTAAATTGTCTACCCCTTGCACCACGACTGCATCCTTATGAGTGGTTTGAGTCGTTGTCGCTTTTACTTCACCCGCTAATTTTTCTAAGGCGAGTTTATCCTCTTCTTCAGCGGTAGGCTTGTTAACTAAGGCATTGATATGGTTGATTATTTGATTGATGCGTAAATCACCACTACCGACACCCACATACAACTCATCGGCACTGTTAACATTGAAACGCTTTAATGCGTACGCTTCAGCGTCTTTTAACTTAGCACCAATTTTTGCTAATTCATTTTCGAGAATTTCACGTCCCGCTTCGAGATTTTTTTCTCGGCTCTGTTTACGGAACCAAGCATTAATTTTAGCGCGAGCTCGACCAGAATGAACAAAGCCTAATGACGGATTTAACCAGTCACGTGAAGGATTAGGCTCTTTGGCAGTAATAATTTCGACTTGGTCACCCATGTGTAATTTATGGGTAAACGGCACGATACGCCCTGCGACTTTAGCGCCAATACAACGATGGCCCACTTCTGAGTGAATATGGTAAGCAAAATCGAGCGGTGTGGCGCCCATCGGTAAATCGACGACGTCACCACGAGGTGTAAAGGCATAGACCCGATCGTCAAAGACTTGACTACGCAGTTCATCAAGCATTTCACCAGAATCCGACATCTCCTCTTGCCAATCAAGCAGCTTACGCAGCCAAGTGATTTTCTCGTCATAGCCACTACGCGCAGCCGATGCCCCTTCTTTATATTTCCAGTGCGCGGCAACGCCAAGCTCAGACTCTTCATGCATCTGTTTAGTTCGGATCTGAATCTCTATGGTTTTGCCTTCGGGGCCTAAAATCACCGTATGGATCGACTGATAACCATTAGGCTTCGGGTTAGCCACATAGTCGTCAAATTCGCCCGGCAAGTGTTTATACTTAGTATGCACGATGCCCAATGCGGCGTAACAATCTTGCAATTTATCAGCGATAATTCGCACCGCTCGCACATCAAATAACTCGTCAAAGGCGAGATTTTTCTTCTGCATTTTGCGCCAAATGCTGTAGATATGTTTAGGGCGACCACTCACCTCGGCATTGATATTTAACGCTTTCATCTCTTGGCGTAGATCATTGACGAAATCACGGATATATTGCTCACGAACGATACGCCGCTCAGAAAGCTGTTTAGCGATTTGCTTATAAGTGTCCGGTTGTTGATAACGAAACGCGTAATCCTCAATTTCCCACTTGAGCTGACCAATCCCCAAACGGTTGGCCAATGGCGCATAAATATTGGCACACTCTTTCGCGGCTGCGCGACGCACTTCATCGGGCTGATCTTTCACTTCGCGTAAGTTACAAATACGTTCCGCTAACTTAATCACCACACAACGAAAATCATCAACCATCGCTAACAGCATACGTCGAACATTATCAACTTGTGCCGATGCTTCACTGCCCTGCATGGTGATATTGAGCTGACCAATCGCCGCCATCTCTTCGACCCCATGAATCAACTTGATGATCTCTTTGCCGTAATGCTCTTCAAGTTCTTCTTGATCCAGCAAACCGCTGGTGGCAATTGGAAACAGTAGCGCTGCCACTAAAGTGGCTCTATCCATCGACAAAGTGATCAAAATTTCGATCATCTCACGCCCACGCCATAGCAATATTGGGCCTTGAGAATGGCCATCAAGCCAATGCTCACACTGACGATAGACTTCCGTTAGCCTTACCGACGTTTTGCTCTCTTGCTGTAAACTAGCAATCCATTTTTCTAGTTCAAACTGTTCGTCTGGGTTTAAATGTGCGCTACGAACTGCAACCATAGAGATAATCCTAATTTTTTAGATTTTAGGGTATCGACTGACTTTCGCTCCCGAAAGTTCAGCCAGTTACCGATTTTTTACAAACAAGGCCATCGACTCTAGATGGCTAGTATGAGGAAACATATCAAGCATAGCTAATTTCGCCAAATGATAACCTTGATTGAGTAAACTTTGGCTATCACGAGCTAAGGTTGCGGGGTTACACGAAACATAGACAATACGTTCCGCCGCCAGCGCCCCGAGTTGGTCAATGATCCCAGCCGCACCTGCTCGCGCAGGATCGAGCAATATTTTATCAAACTTTTCCGCCGCCCACTCAGCCTTCGTCATATCTTGTTCCAAATTGGCTTGGTAAAACGCACTATTATTGATCTGGTTCAAATCGGCATTTTTACTGGCCACCAAGACCATCTCATCGACGCCTTCAACACCCACCACATAGTGAGCAATGCGTGCCAACGGTAAGCTAAAGTTGCCTAAGCCACAAAAGAGATCCAATACTCGATCACTAGATTGAACGTCTAACCATTCGATAGCTTGAGCAACCATACGTTGGTTGATTGACTGATTGACCTGAATGAAGTGAGTAGGCAAAAAATGCATCGTCACTCCCGCCTCTTGGTAGTAGGGCGCTTCACCTTGTACATGCTCCAACGGCTGGTTATCCGTCAACAAATACAATGCCAATTGATGACGCTGAGCGAATTCAGACAAACGTTGTTTATCCGCGCTTGGTAACGATCCTAAATGGCGTAATAAAAGCACGCTGGTATTATCAGCCTTAACCAGCTCGATATGTCCTAGTTGTTCAGGATGCTGAAAACCGCTCAATAAGGGCTTTAACTCAGCGACGCATTGATTAAGATGAGGATCCAGTACTGGGCAATCGGTAATGTTGATAATACTTTTACTCTGTTTACGCCGAAAACCAACCTGCAATTGCTGCGTTTTTTTATCCCACCATAAACTGAGCCGCGCTCGACGACGATAGCCTTTATCTTGCTCAGTGATCGGTGCCGATAATGGCACCGTTTGCTTAGCGAACTTACTCATTAAATGACTAAGAGTCTGCTGTTTATGGGCCACTTGCGCGCCACGAGAGAGGTGCTGTAAATCGCATCCACCACACTGCTGATAATGTTGACAAAATGGCACGACACGCTCAGGACTGGGTTTAAGCACTTTGATAAGCTTTGCCCGCGAAAATTTGCTTTTACTCTCAGTGAGTTGAATTACAACTTCTTCACCAGGCAACGCTCCGTCAATAAAAATCGGTTTGTCTTGCTGATACGCCATTCCCGCGCCGAGATGATCCAGCTTCGTCACCATGACTGACTGATGTTTAGATTGAATCGAGGTGTTCTTCTTCGCTTGGAAAAAACGTGCCATGCTTTATGCCTAAGTGTGATTTATAAAAAGGTTTTTGCCCCAGCATCACTATTCTGTGTGGGGAAGATTGTCGAAGCCATGACTCTTGCATTAAGCTATAGTGGCTTAGTGTTGAGAATAGACAGCTCGACAATAATAGCGATTGATTGAATAACTTCGCCCAATGTAATGCGGGTTATTTTCCCATATCCACACCACGATGTTTAGACAATAATGACCAAATATGGCTTACGTGCGCGTGTTATTACCCTGACTTTAGCACCAACCTTAATTATTGGGTTACTGCTTAGCGCTTTATTCTCATTCAACCGTTACCACGATTTGGAAATTCAGGTTCTCAATTCTGGTGCAAGTATCATTGAACCACTGGCGATTGCCAGCGAAGAAGCGTTAAAAAACCAAAGTAGGGAATCGGTACGACGGATCATTAGTTACGCTCATCGTAAACACTCGAAATTAGTACGCAGTATTGCGGTATTCGATGCTCGCCATGAGTTATTTGTGACCTCCAACTTTCATCCCAATTTTGAAAGTTTGATGTACCCTAAAGAGCAACCGATCCCAGTTCTCGGCAGTGCCCAGCAACATGATAACACCCTTATTCTCCGTACACCGATTTTGGCAGAAAGCCGCCTACTCGAAGATAATACGAATAGCGCGCGTTCGGTACCGGTACTGGGTTATATTGCCATTGAATTAGATCTCTCCTCGTTGCGTTTACAACAATATCAGGAGATTTTCTCCGCCTGCTTAGTGTTAATTATGGGCCTAGTGCTCTCTAGCGTTTTCGCCGTTCGTCTCATGCACGATGTGACCCGTCCTATCACCCATATGAAAAACATGGTTGACCGCATTCGGCGCGGCCATTTAGATGTTCGAATTGAAGGGAAAATGCATGGTGAGTTGGATTCACTGCGTAAAGGCATTAATGCCATGGCGGTCTCGCTATCCGAATACCATGTAGAAATGCAACACAGCATTGATCAAGCTACCTCAGATCTGCGCGAAACTCTTGAGCAATTAGAGATCCAAAACGTTGAACTGGATATTGCCAAAAAACGCGCTCAAGAAGCCGCTCGAATTAAATCTGAATTTTTAGCCAATATGTCACATGAGCTGCGTACTCCGCTCAATGGGGTGATCGGCTTTACGCGTCAAATGCTAAAAACCCAGTTAACCAATAGCCAAACAGATTATCTGCAAACCATTGAAAAATCAGCCAATAACTTATTAACCATCATTAATGATATCCTCGACTTCTCAAAACTTGAAGCTGGTAAGCTAGCACTTGAGAACATCCCTTTTGAATTCCAAGAAACCTTAGAAGAAGTGGTGAATCTACAGGCCACCAGTGCCCATGAAAAAGGCTTAGAGATCACTTTAAAAGTCGATCCGAAAATTCCGCTCGGTCTTGTTGGCGATCCGCTGCGTATTCAACAAGTCTTGACTAACTTGGTTGGCAACTCAATTAAGTTTACCGAACGAGGTAATATTGATATTAGCGTTGAAATGCGCTCACAACGGGATGATATCGTTGAGCTGCAATTTATGGTTCGCGATACTGGGATTGGTATTTCGGAGCGCCAACAAGCTCAGCTATTCCAAGCTTTTAGTCAAGCCGATGCGAGCATTTCACGCCGTTACGGTGGCACAGGTTTAGGTTTAGTCATCACGCAAAAATTAGTTGGGCAAATGGGCGGCGAAATCAGTTTAACCAGCCGACTGCATCAAGGTTCTACATTTTGGTTTACGCTGCGTTTACCTGCGACAACCATGCCTATCAGCGATTGGGTTGATACGCAGGCACTATTGGATAAGCAGTTATTACTTGTTGAACCTAATATGCAAGCCGCTTCTATTGTCCAACAACAATTAGTCCAAGCTGGGTTAACGGTTACCTATCGCTCATCGATGCCTGAAGATTCCGAACACTACGATTATGTCTTACTGAATTTATCACCAGCCAAAGAAACCGACACCAGCTTAGCCGAGCAATGGATTCAGCAAGCGCTGCAATTAGCACCGCATGTGATTATTGGTACACCAAGTACCGAGCTTGCGTTAGCCGACCAACTGATGAAGCACTACCCAGTTCAATGCGTCACTAAACCGTTGTCACGCCGTAAGCTATTACAAACCCTATTAGCTCATCAACCGACATTGCCGACGCCTATCGAGCAACCACGTGAAATAGATAAACTGCCCTTGACCGTAATGGCGGTTGATGACAACCCAGCCAACTTAAAACTGATCAGTGCATTGCTGCAGGAAAGGGTTGCAGAGGTAATTACTTGCAGCGATGGAATTAGCGCGGTAGAACAAGCGACTCTGCGCGCCTTTGATATCATTTTAATGGATATTCAAATGCCGCATATGGACGGGGTTACCGCTTGTAAGGCAATTAAACAATTACCGCTTAATAGCACAACACCAATCATTGCGGTGACGGCTCACGCTATGGCTGGAGAACGAGATCGACTACTAAAAGCAGGCATGGACGATTATCTGACCAAGCCGATTGAAGAGCATATTTTACAGCAAGTGTTGGTTCACTGGAGTCCAGCCCACTTAACTCACGGTGTAGAAAAGCTGCCTTTAAGCCATCATCAAGCAGAGCTCAACCCCACCCCGTCCTCTCCCTCAACTTCAATGGTGATTGATTGGTCACTGGCCTTGAAGCAAGCCGCAGGAAAAGAAGATTTGGCCAAAGAGATGTTACAACTGTTGGTCAATTATCTTCCTGATGTGATTCAAGTGGTCAATCAAGCACAACAAGATGATCAGTATGCGTTAGATGATTTACTGCATCACATCCATAAACTGCACGGAAGCTGCTCTTACAGTGGCACGCCATCATTGAAAAGCATCTGTGCCACCTTAGAACAGATGCTGCGCTCAGGGAGCCGAGTCAGTGATATCGAGCCTGAATTATTTGAACTGCAAGATGAAATGGAGAAGTTACTCAATGAAGCGCCACAATACCTCAACTAAAGCGCAGCAATGATGAGTAATCAGTTCGACGGAAAAAATGACTCAAGAATCACCGTAGCGACGGCGTAATGTCGCTCATCGGAAAGGGATAGATGAATGGATGTGACTTGCATGGCTTCGGCGAGTTGCTTCGCTCGGCCATGCAGAGTTAGATGGGGTTTACCTTGGGTATCGTTGGTGATTTGAAAATCATGGAACGTAACACCACAAGCGATACCAGTACCTAAGGCTTTCGCCGCCGCTTCTTTAGCGGCAAAACGTTTGGCTAAAAAGCGCGCAGGCTGTTTTAAAGCCGCACATTTAACCTGCTCTTCAGGAGTGAGGATCCGCGCCGCAAAGGCGCTACCACTACGGGTAAGCACCTTCTCAATGCGTTCAATCTCAGTAATGTCTGTGCCTAAGCCAACAATCATCGACGATTAACGACGCACGTTATCCATGATGGCTTTCATATCCGCGACCGCTTTGCTCAAACCATCAAACACCGCTCGGCCAACAATCGCATGACCAATGTTCAGCTCATAAATTTCAGGAATAGCAGCAATTGCCGCTACGTTGTGGTACGTCAAACCATGTCCAGCATTGACCGTAATACCAAGATCGCTGGCGTAGGCTGCCGCTGCCGCGATTTTTTTTAGTTCGTTTTGCTGCTCTGTCTCATTAGAGGCTTCTGCATAATGCCCAGTGTGCAATTCAATAAAAGGCGCACCGCATGCTTTCGCGGCGTCAATTTGCTCACGATCGGCATCAATAAATAGAGAAACTTTAATTCCTGCAGCGGTCAGTTTTTCCGTCGCAGCTTTCACTTTATCTAACTGCCCCTGTACGTCTAACCCCCCTTCAGTGGTCAGCTCTTCACGCTTTTCTGGTACCAAGCAGACAAATTCAGGCTGAGTGTTTAAAGCAATTTCGAGCATCTCATCGGTTACCGCCATCTCAAGGTTCATCCGCGTTTGCAAGGTTTCACGCAAAATACGCACATCACGGTCTTGAATATGGCGACGATCTTCTCGCAGGTGAATGGTAATGCCATCCGCACCTGCTCGTTCAGCGATCTCTGCCGCATGCACAGGATCAGGATAACGGGTACCACGCGCGTTACGTAACGTGGCAACGTGGTCAATATTGACACCTAAAAGAATTGAGCTCATGTTTCTATACTCCGTGCTCTAGATAGCGTTGTGGGTCGGAACAACTCCCGACTTTTTAAAGGTTTACCGCCAAGATAAGGCTTTAAAGCAATGCGTGTAAAGCGCTTTGCGGCTTGTAATTGATTTTTGGTGGTAAAGCGTCGTTCACTGATCGCAATCAGCTCATCACCATAAAAAGTCAAGTTATCGCGTCTTACCGACGCAATAAAGCCTTTTTGTTCACGATAACGATAGGTCATCGTCGGAGTGATGGGCTCACCCGTGCCCGCACAATGTAAAAAATCAACGCCATAGCCAAGAGAGGACAATAATGCCAGTTCGAAACGACGCAAAGCTGGCTCAGGATTATCACTTTGCGCTAACTCAGTCAGCGCAAATAGATAATCATGAAACAGTGCGGGGCTAGGAACATCACTCGCCAAGACTCGGCCAACTAATTCATTGACGTACATCGCTGAATAGAGACTGATGCCACTTAAAGGAAGGCCTAAACTGATTGACTCAGCTTGACGTAATGTCTTCATGGTACTGTTGCCAGACCATTTTAATAATAATGGAGTAAACGGCTGCAAGGCGCCTTTAAGCTGAGAACGCTTGCCACGAGCCCCCTTCGCCATCAACGTTAATCGTCCATACTCTTCACTAAAGACGTCCAAGATTAAGCTTGATTCGCTATAAGGACGGCGATTAAGAACAAAGCAACGTTGAAAACCATCAATCATAACAACACCAATCACTCCAGTCAGAGTACAGCGTAGAAGACCAAATAGACGATAACATCGCGCAATATCACTGTAGGATCTGACCATGGCGATGGAAAGAGCCGCGTAAAGCGACTCCGTTTGGTTTAACTCACTAGGCGCAATTTATAGATCGTCAATATAACCTAATGAACGCAAAGCTCGCTCATCATCTGCCCAGCCAGATTTCACTTTGACCCAAGTTTCCAAATAGACTTTGCGTCCAAACAGCTCTTCCATATCGAGACGGGCTTCGCGACCAATGGTTTTTATTTTCTCACCCTTTTTACCAATAACCATTTTTTTCTGGCCAATCCTTTCGACCAAAATCAAAGCATTAATATGGAAACCATCGGTTTCTGGGTTGTAATCAAAACGTTCAATCTCTACGGTAACCGAATAAGGTAATTCCTCACCGGTAAAGCGCATTAATTTTTCACGGATGATTTCCGAAGCCATAAAACGCTGTGAACGATCGGTCACATACTCTTCAGGGAAATGGTGCGTTGCTTTTGGTAAATGATGACGAACATGCTGATGCAACACATCAATATTTTTCCCCAACTTAGCCGAAATAGGCACAATATCGACAAAGTCCATTAAGCTAGAAAGATCCTGCATATGGCGCATCACATCGTTACGATCTTTGACGTTATCGACTTTATTGATGCATAACACAACTGGGAAATTGGCTTGACGCAGTTTGTTAAGCACCATCTCGTCATCAGCAGTCCAGTGTGTACCATCCACCACAAACAGTACTAAATTGACATCACTGAGTGAGCTACTGGCAGCACGATTCATTAAACGGTTGATCGCCCGCTTTTCTTCAATATGCAGCCCGGGAGTATCAACATAAACCGCCTGATAATCACCCTTGGTATCCACGCCCATAATACGATGGCGAGTGGTCTGTGGTTTACGTGAGGTAATGGAGATTTTTTGCCCAAGAATATTATTTAACAGGGTAGATTTGCCGACATTAGGGCGACCGACAATGGCGACAAAACCACAGTGTTGATTATCGGGTGATGAGCTCGGTTGTTGATCGGATGCGAAGTACGCATCGATATCGAATTCTTTATCAGCCATGGTTTAATTGCTCCAGAGCGGTTTCAGCCGCTGCTTGTTCGGCTTTACGGCGGCTAGTGCCTTTACCTATAACGGGTGTGGCAATGCCGGCAACATCACACGATACCGTAAACTCTTGGTTGTGTGCTTCCCCTTTAATATTAGTCACAATATAGACAGGGAGCGGACTACGTCTACCTTGTAAGAACTCTTGCAAACGTGTTTTAGGATCTTTTTGCGACACGCCAGGTTTGATGGCATCGAGTCTCGGTTGATACCAATTTAAGATGATACCGCGCACCATCTCAATATCACTATCCAGATAAATTGCCCCGATAATCGCTTCTACGGCATCAGCTAAAATTGAATCACGACGAAAACCACCGCTTTTTAGCTCGCCTGGACCTAATTTTAAGTAATCTCCCAAGCCAAATTCTCGGCCTAACTCCGCAAGGGTATTGCCGCGTACGAGTGTGGCACGCATGCGGCTCATATCACCTTCATTGATCTTAGGAAAGCGACGATATAGCTCGTCCGCAATAACAAAACTTAAAATTGAATCGCCCAGAAACTCAAGACGCTCATTATGCTTACCATTGGCGCTACGATGAGTAAGCGCCAATTCCATAAACTCAGGATCATTAAATTGATAACCGAGTTTGGGTTCTAATCTATTAATTGGAGAATTCATGCTCTCTCGATGTGTTACGGGTCAGCAAACTGCTGACCTAATTAATGCCACCTATACGATTAAATCGCACTCCGGTTGGGATCCAAGCTGGCAAGATGCTATCTGCTGATCGTTCAAATTCAAAACTGATCCAAATTGCTACGGCTTTACCCACTAAGTTTTCTTCTGGTACAAAGCCCCAAAAACGGCTATCAGCACTGTTATCACGGTTATCACCCATTACAAAATAGTGCCCTTGTGGAACAATCCACTCATTAACACCCGCGCGAGGTTGATAATCTCGAACATTATCCATTCGTAACGGGTTAATTAAAATGCTGTGCGCCTGTTGCCCCAACTGCTCATCCATCTGCATTAATGGAATATTATTCTGTACAAACTCGCTTTCAAGTACGTTAGATAACTTCACCGTTTGGCAACGAGAATCTTGTTGAGTTTGAATGCAAATTTCTTTGTTTGAGTTGTAGCGAACAATATCGCCCGGCATGCCAACCACACGCTTAATATAGTCAATACTTGGATTAGGTGGGTATTTAAATACCACTACATCGCCACGCTCAGGCTTACCAGTTTCAACCAATTGTGTGCGCCATACAGGATCTTTAAGGCCATAGGCGTATTTTTCAACCAGGATAAAATCCCCGACCAATAACGTTGGCATCATCGAGCCAGATGGGATTTGAAATGGTTCAAAAATAAACGAGCGTAATACTAAGACAAAAGCGATCACTGGAAAAATCGACACCGCATTTTCTACCCACCAAGGCTGTGGCGCGATTTTGCTGACAACTGCCGCATCAATTCCATTGGTTTCGTTCTGCACTTGAGCTTGTTTTTGTAGACGTTTTTTTGACCATAGCCACTTTTCCAACGCCCAGATGATTCCGGTCACGAGGGTAACGATCACCAAAATGAGTGAAAATGTATTCGCCATTGACTTCCCTTATCTAAAAATACGAAAGTGAAAGGGCCAAGACCCTTTCACTTGAGAACAAATGCTGAACGCACGATGCAAAAAAATTAATCTTTACCTACGTGCAAGATAGCCAAGAACGCTTCTTGTGGTAACTCTACGTTACCAATCTGTTTCATGCGTTTCTTACCTTCTTTCTGCTTCTTCAACAGTTTTTTCTTACGGCTAATATCACCGCCGTAACATTTCGCCAATACGTTTTTACGTAATTGCTTAACCGTTGAACGGGCAATAATATGGTTGCCAATCGCCGCTTGAATAGCGATATCAAACATCTGACGAGGAATGAACTCTTTCATTTTCTCGACCAACTGACGACCACGATTTTGAGCAAGATCTTTATGAGTGATGATCGCCAACGCATCGACTTTCTCTCCATTAAGGAGTACATCGACTCGAACCATGCTCGATTCTTCAAAACGTTGAAAACCATAATCCAGTGATGCATAACCGCGTGATGTCGATTTCAAACGGTCAAAGAAGTCTAAAACCACTTCTGCCATCGGAATATCGTAGGTCAACGCTACTTGGTTACCATGATAAATCATATCCACCTGAGTACCGCGTTTTTCAACACACAAGGTAATCACACTACCTAGGTAATCGGATGGCACTAAAATATTACAACGTGCAATTGGCTCACGAATTTCTTCTATGTCATTGATCGCCGGTAATTTAGCCGGACTATCGACGTAGAGTGTCTCTTTATCGGTTTTAAGCACTTCATAGACAACGGTTGGTGCCGTCGTGATCAAGTCCAGATCGTACTCACGCTCTAAACGCTCTTGGATGATCTCCATGTGCAGCATCCCTAAGAAGCCACAACGGAAACCAAACCCTAACGCCGCAGACGTTTCTGGTTCATAAAACAGTGACGCATCATTGAGACTCAATTTACCCAAAGCATCACGGAAGTTTTCATAATCATCCGATGAGACAGGGAAAAGTCCTGCGTAAACTTGTGGTTTTACTTTCTTAAAACCCGGTAACGGTTTTTCACTGCCATTCTTAGCAAGGGTTAACGTATCACCAACGGGAGCACCTAAGATATCTTTAATACCGCAGACGACCCAGCCTACTTCACCACAACCCAATCCGTTGGTATCAACCTGCTTAGGAGTAAAGATACCAATTCGATCCACACCCCAGACTTGGCCAGTGCTCATGACTTTGATCTTGTCGTTTTTCTTCAGGCTACCATTTTTGATACGTACTAAAGAAACCACACCTAAGTAGTTATCAAACCAAGAGTCAATGATCAACGCCTGTAACGGTGCCTCTGGGTCCCCTTCTGGGGCCGGTATTTGAGAAACAATTTTCTCTAATACATCATCGACACCTAAACCGGTTTTAGCGGAACAACGAACGGCATCGATGGCATCAATCCCAACAATGTCTTCGATCTCTTCTGCAACCCGCTCAGGCTCTGCAGCTGGTAGATCAATTTTATTGAGGATAGGCACCACTTCGAGATCCATTTCAATGGCCGTGTAACAGTTAGCCAAGGTTTGAGCTTCAACCCCTTGACCAGCATCCACTACCAATAAGGCACCTTCACAAGCGGCAAGAGAACGCGATACTTCATAAGAGAAGTCAACGTGTCCCGGAGTATCAATAAAGTTAAGCTGATAGGTTTGGCCATCTTTAGCGAGATAATCGAGTGTCACACTCTGCGCTTTGATGGTGATACCACGTTCACGCTCAAGATCCATGGAGTCAAGAACTTGCTCTGACATTTCACGCGAGGTTAATCCGCCACAAACTTGGATTAATCGGTCAGATAACGTCGATTTACCATGGTCAATATGGGCGATGATCGAAAAGTTACGAATGTGCTTCATAGGCTTGGGATGACTAAACTCTTTGCTGATTAGGGAATAAGAAACGCCACCGAAGTGGCATTTCATTTAAGTTGGCCGATTCTACCCAATTTCGCTAGGCTTCGCACCATAATTTAGGCGATCGGCTCACCAAAGACACGTAGCAAGATCACCTGCTGTGATGAGTCATTTTCTAACTGAGTAGAAAAATATTTTGCGATCACAACGCCTAAGCCCATAAACAATAGAGCACAAGCAATCACGATGCCTTCCGATGCTCCTAACAATGGCGCAAACCACAGTTCTCCCAATACCGCTCCCACAATCATCATCAATAGTGGAACTAAATAGACCAAGGCTGCTGATTGAAGTAAGCTTTTTTCAGGTAAACCAATCTCAACGATTTGCCCGATGGTGACTGGTTTATCGGTCACTAAGCGCCAAAACAAAGCTTTGTTGCCTATCGCTTTTGAGACTATCCCCGTCCCACAGCTTTTGACTGAGGCACATTGGTTACAACTGGTTTGCTGATCACAACTCAACGCAACGAGATAACCTCTGGATTGAGGCTTTACCTCAGTTACGGTGGCTAGCGCGGTCATCATGGTGAGACCTCAGGACGACTAAACGTGATCGATTGAGCAATACGCTGCGCGGTTGCTGGAGGTATATCACCAACCACAGAGATTTCATTATCACCATTGATCACGCTGTGTAAGGTGCGTCGACCTTGCCGAACTAACTGACCTTTGAGTGAATGATCATCACGAACGGAGACATACACAGAAAAATTAAACAGACCGTCGGAAAACATTTGACTCTCGACTAAACGCTCTGTCATCGCCATCCGATAGCGATTTAACTCAAGAGGTTGAAAACCATCGGGTTTCCACCCTACCTGCCAAAAAGTTTGCTGAATATTACCTTTAGGTAATGACAGTACTTCAGGCAGTTGAACCTTATTCAGTCCAGACATTAGCGTAGCCAATTGATCATTAATCGAATAAGAAATAGTACGGTACTGCTCAAGCACTTCTCCATCGCGATCAACTAAATCGGCACGTAAAGGTAGTGAACTGTGTTCATCTATCCACAGTACATAGGAATAGCGTAAACCATCTTTAGGTACAATCCGCAAGACTTGGCAGGCCGCCCCAGCTTCACGAGCGCGTCCCATCTTAACAAAATCGTAGTATTGACCAAGCTTAGCGACATCACTATTGAGCATCGGAATGGTTGGCGCGACCATAGTGCCAGATTCAATCGTAAAAGGCTCAACACCGGGTTCGATGTAGCTGACTTCATTACCACGACGAATCACTTCTCGTACTGGACCACTGAGATAAATCAAATGCGCAAATTGTTGCTCATCTTGCCGAGCGTGACGATACAGCAAAGGCTCAATGCTGTTTTTCTTTAGCAGAATATAAGAGAGTTCATAATTGAGATGCTGACTTGCGTCGTTCATCTGATGCAACAAAGCCTCTGCAGATAATTCCTCTGCAAAGGCCTGAGTCACATGCAAACTGAACAGTGCCAGCACACTGATCAGGACTTTTTTCATTCCATTACCGGTTCAGCGAGTTGAGTGTGGGGGGCCAGATTATCACTATTTAATCTTAGCTGTAGTTCGTAATCTTGCAGTAATGCATTAATCCGTCGACGCTGCTCTTGCATACTAGCTTCATTACTGCTGTGTCGATTGACGGAATCACGCGTCAAACTCACAGGTTCAGCGCTGCCTGAGAATGGGATTGTCTGCAAGACCGGTATTTGATCGTCTTGCACACCGACGGTATCATTACCACCGTATTGTTGCACGCCGATAATCACCGCTAACGACACGCTAGCAGCAATGGCTACTTGCCCAAATTGGCTAAGCCAAGCGGGTAACTGGCGACGAGCTTTTTGCGCCGCAGGCTGCTCTTCAAGTCGAGGCTCAGCAGATTCAGTTGTTGTGACGACGCTTAACCGAGTATGAGCAGGTTCATTTTCTAGAGCGAGAGCGACCCTTCCAGCAATATTCCATTCTGGACTCACGGGTGCATCACCACGCATGACATCACCGATCAAGTGGTAGTTTTTCCACGTATCGAGACTTTCATCATCGTGGGCGATCGTTTGTAACAACGATTTATCGACCACTTCGCCATCCATAAGCGCTGAAAGCTTTTCTTTGTCAGCCATTATTTTCACCATGTTTATTGCTCATTATCGGTTATAAAAGTGGTTTAATCCGCTTTTCTACCGCTTCACGAGCACGGAAGATACGAGAACGCACCGTACCAACGGGGCAATCCATGACTTCGGCGATCTCTTCGTAGCTTAAACCTTCCAGCTCTCGCAACGTCATCGCAGTTTTTAAATCTTCAGGCAACGCCTCTATCGCATTAAACACTACCTGCTTCAATTCTTTGGACAGCGTAATGTTTTCAGGGTTCGATATTTCTTTTAATGCATTATTGGTTTCGTAAAATTCAGCGTCTTCAGCATCAATATCATTCGCTGGTGGCCGGCGGCTTTGAGCGACGATATGATTTTTCGCAGTATTGACAGCAATGCGATATAACCAAGTATAAAACGCACTCTCACCGCGAAACGTCGGAATCGCACGATACGCTTTAATAAACGCTTCTTGTGCGACATCGGGCACGTCTCCAGAGTTGCTCACATACCGCGAAATAAGATTGCACACCTTATTTTGGTATCTCAACACCAAAAGATTAAATGCCTGCTTATCTCCGTTCTGAACTCGCTCAATCAACACTTGATCGGTCAGCTGCTCGTTCATTCGAGCGGTTACTCCTATTGTTATCCCCCTACCTTCTCAGATATGGGCTCTAATTATGCAGAATGCTTGCTTGACACCGCTGCTTACATGAGCACTATTGTGACTCAATTACGCACAGAAAGTTCAATGCTAGGTAAAATTTTCCTTTACGCTGCGCATTATGCTGTAATGAACAACGGATACCTAAGTAAGATTACTTGAGGTATAGACAACAAGGTATGAAAATCTTAAAGGTTAGTTACGCGTACAACAAGTAAATACCTTGTCAGCTTTAGTTTAATTTCAAGTGGGCATGTTCCACTTAAAGTTCAGGAAGTAAACCATCTTATGAACGACTCTCGAGAACATCAATGCGACGTATTGATAGTAGGTAGTGGCGCGGCAGGCTTATCTTTAGCACTGCAAGTGGCTGAGCACTGTCATGTGATTGTATTGAGCAAAGGACCTCGTAGTGAAGGGGCGACCTATTACGCACAAGGCGGTATTGCAGCGGTGTTTGACGAATCCGATAGCATCGAATCTCATGTGCAAGATACGCTGATCGCTGGTGCAGGGATCTGCGACCCAGAGACGGTACAATTTATCGCTGAACACGCCAAAGCCTGTGTTCAGTGGCTGATCGATGGTGGCGTGCCTTTTGACAAAGAAGAGAACGACCCTGAGGGGCAGCCGCGCTACCATTTAACCCGAGAAGGTGGCCACAGCCATCGACGCATTTTGCACGCCGCCGATGCAACAGGCATGGCGATGCAAACCTCGCTGCAAGATAATATTCTCCATCACCCTAATATTCGCCTGTTTGAACGTTACAATGCGCTCGATTTGATCACCGAAGATAAAATTGGTGGCGATGAGAATAAAGTCGTCGGTGCTTATGTCTGGAATCGTAATGATGAACATGTTGAAACGATTCGAGCTAAATTTGTTGTGCTCGCGACCGGTGGCGCATCAAAGGTATATCAATACACTTCAAATCCCGATGTTTCCTCGGGGGATGGTATCGCCATGGCGTGGCGTGCAGGCTGCCGAGTCGCTAATCTGGAATTTAACCAATTTCATCCGACGTGTTTGTATCATCCAGAAGCTCGTAATTTCCTACTGACTGAAGCACTACGCGGTGAAGGCGCTTATTTACGTCGCCCCGATGGCAGCCGTTTTATGACCGATTTTGATCCTCGGGCAGAATTGGCTCCGCGGGACATCGTCGCTCGCGCAATCGATTATGAAATGAAACGTTTGGGCGCAGATTGTATGTATCTTGATATCAGCCATAAACCCGCGGCGTTTATTGAGAAACATTTTCCAACCATACATAACCGCCTGATGGATTTAGGCATTGATATGACCAAAGAACCGATCCCGATTGTTCCAGCAGCTCATTACACTTGTGGTGGAGTGGTTATCAATCAGCAGGGCCAAACGGATCTTAAACAGTTATATGCGATTGGTGAGGTCAGTTACACCGGCTTGCATGGTGCTAACCGTATGGCGTCTAACTCTTTGTTAGAGTGTGTGGTTTATGCTTGGTCTGCCGCCCAAGATATTTTACGCCAATATCCTCAAGCCCAGATGCCACCTTCCCTACCTCATTGGGATGAAAGTAAAGTGACTTGCTCGGATGAAGAAGTCGTTATTCAGCACAATTGGCATGAACTCCGTCTATTTATGTGGGATTACATGGGCATTGTTCGCACCGATAAACGTCTAGCACGAGCTTTACGACGTATTCAGTTATTACAGCAAGAGACCCATGAATACTACAGTCATTTCCGAGTATCCAATAACCTCCTTGAGCTGCGTAACTTATTGCAGGTCGCAGAGCTGATGGTTCGCTGTGCAATGCAGCGCAAAGAGAGTAGAGGGTTACACTACACACTAGATTATCCTGAACCACTGGAAAAGAGTGGCCCAACTATTCTCTCACCAAGATGACACCGTTAACGGGAGCCTGAATGCTCCCGTTTTAAGCGCCCCAGCAACTGACGATAATCCGTTGCAGAGCAACTATCTCGCCATAGGAGCACGGATCGCTGCCGACCATAAAAACGAATGAATAATCCTCGATATAATAACGATACACCTTGGTAAGACAACTCTTGGTCTGCCCATCGCAGCCGTCCAGAAAAATCAATCTCAACTTCTTGTGATAAAGTCGCTGGTAACCAATCTAATAAAGGTGTTTTTAGCCAATAACACAGGATCACCATAGCGGCGATGAGAGGAATGGGCGAAATTAATAATGCCCATATCAGCAGCATCAACAGACACCACGCGGTAATATGGGCAAACAGGGAAGGACTTAAAGCAAGCTTAACGGACTTTGCTGAGATTATAAGCGACAATCTTGTCTACCATGGCAGCATGACCGAGATTTTCAGAGCGCCCGTGGCCCATGATCCAAGTAAAGAGATCAGGGTCATCACACTCAAGTAAAGAGACAAAATCTTGTTGCTCTGATTCACTCAAGGCTTCAAAACACTCCTCGAAAAAGGGCATGACAACCACATCAAGTTCTAACATGCCACGACGGCATGCCCATTTCACTCGTGCTTTTTCTTGCGCAGTGTACATCGACTTTCCTCACCTTAGGTACATTTTTGGCAAGTGTAACAAGCAACCCTCAATACAACTAGTAGCTTAGTCACAGTCCCTATTCAAGCTGACAAAAAACTTGATCCAGATTAACATAGTGAAAATCATTTCAGTTAGGTGAAGGATATGAGCTGGAAAAATACATTTACCCCTCTTTTAGTGACCACCGATGACTTATTACCGGAATTGATGGTGACCCATCTCGAACAGTGGAGCGCAATCTGCGTTTCAGGCATCGATAGTAAACCTTACTTACAAGGACAGCTCACCTGTAATGTGGTCGCATTACCTGCACAACAAATGGTTTACGGCGCACACTGCGACGCGAAAGGCAAAGTATGGAGCGCTTTTCGTTTATTTCATCACCGAGATGGTTACGCCATGTTCCAACCCGCTTCAGCGGTTGACGTCGAATTACGAGAACTCAAAAAGTACGCGATTTTTTCTAAAGTGACCATCGACCAAAGCCAAGATGTCGCTTTAGGCCTTATCGGAACACAAGCTGAACGGTGGCTAGACCAATTCAGTGATTGTCGCGATGACGTACGTGTTTTAGAGCAAGGAACGGCGGTAAAAATCAGCGCTAAACGTTGGTTACTGTTAGTTAATCCTGATTCCGTAGAAGCCTTACTGGAAAACATGCCAGCTCAGCGCGTCAACTCAGAGATCTGGACTCGCTTTGAGATTCAAGAAGCACTACCGATCGTCACTCAAGAGCAGCAAAATGAGCATATCCCGCAAGCGTTAAACTTACAGGCTTTAGGCGGCATCAGCTTTAACAAAGGCTGTTATACTGGCCAAGAAACGGTAGCACGAGCCAAATACCGAGGGATCAATAAGCGAGCTTTATGTCTGGTCGCCGGTGATATTCATCAGCCATTAAACGCCGATCAAAGCATTGAATTAGAACGAGCGGTTGGTGATAACTGGCGCAGCGCTGGGGTACTGATGGCCCATTACTCTTTTGCCGATCAACGTGCTATCGGGCTTATTGTTCTCCCCAATAACCTTGAGTCTGATACCCTATTACGCATAAAATCTCAGCCAGAGACACGCTGGACACTACAACCTTTACCCTATTCATTAGATGATGCTTAAACCACTTTCAACCCCAATCATCAACTACTTAGAGCAACAAAAGGTCGATCATCAGTTGCTGCATCATCAGTCAGCCGCAATCACCATCGAAGATGCCGCACGTCAACGCGGCATCGATCCCAGTCAAATGGTCAAATGTCTTTTACTGCGCGATATGAGTAACCGTTTGGCTTTAGCGTGTGTACCTGGCGATCAAACTGTGGATCCGAAGAAAGTTCGCAGAGTATTAGATTGGCGAAGAATGACTTGCGTCGACCGCTCTCAAGTTGAAGCGTTGACAGGCTATACAATAGGCACTGTCACGCCATTATGCTTAACCATATCGTTACCGGTTATTTTTGACTATTCATTAAAACAACAAACGTTGGTCACCATTAGCAGTGGCTCACCGCATGCAGGGATAGCCTTAGCACTCAATGACTTGGTTGAGTTATGCCAACCTAAATTTGCAGATATCGTTCGCGATTAGTGCTATTCATGACCAAGATAGTGTGATCACAGCTAAATTATTCAATGTATTCACATGAATATTAAATCACTTTTCAATCATAAATAGTTAACGGTATGATTTTCAGTTACCCTGATTTTACTGATGAAGGTCAGTCCGTTCACTTGATATCAAGGTTCTGATTAAGTGTTCAGGAACATCGTCAGTAAAAAGCGGTTAGCAGGTTTTACCTGTAACTCGCTTTGTGTGTAATGCATCTGTGATTATTTAGCCCGCAACCTTGCGGGCATTTTTTACAAAAAACTCCCCCATCTATCACTCGTTTTTATTTTCTTCCGCTATTCTTATTACTGTCATATTCATTTGGCTAAATAGGCGCCATAACCATCATCACTGCCGTCGATACCTAAAGCATGGTCTATCCTATCGCCAAATGTTCATACACCGAATCGAGATAGGTAATCGGGCAAACTATTAAATTCGTCAGTCAATGCAGTAAGTATAGCTGCCTTCATCACACTATTTTTCTGTGATTTAACCTATACTTACTTGCATGGAAATAAAGAAAGGATCGAAATATGAGACTGTTTAAGCGCTATACACCCAGTATGATTGCTAAGCACGTAAGTCGTCTTTTTAAAGGAAGAATCTATATCTATGGTGTTGGTAGATTTGAGTTTGACCACGGAAAATTGATCTTACCTGAACGTGCCGAACAACGACATTTCCAGACCGTCAACGAGGTCAACCAAGAAATCCGTCGCTTACGTTGTGCATACGCTTAATTAACTCATTATTCGAAAAAGGGTTAGCTTTACAGCTAACCCTTTTTTATGTTTCATCGACACGAGAAACGATCGTTCTGCGAACCAATGTCTAGCTCAATGGATTGTAATCGCGGAAATGATCTGCCTGAAGACCCTGAGCGATTCTAGGCAATTTACCTTTTAAACCGAGCGCATGCTGCATCATCATCTGTTTCCCTCCGGGAATTTGTCCCGCTAACTGCATACCCATGCCACGTAGCCATTTTTTAGCCGGATGATCACCAGAAAATAACTCTTTAAAACCTTGCATGCTAGCTAGCATTTTGGCAGCTTCTGCTTTACGCCAACGTTCGTAAGGTCGTAAATAGCGATGCTGACCAATATCAAGCCCTTGCTGCCAAGTAGAGAGAAGATGCTCCGCCAAACCAGCGGCATCAAGTAATCCTAAGTTAACACCCTGCCCCGCCAATGGATGAATGGTGTGTGCTGCATCACCGACTAATGCGATGCGCTGTCTAGCAAAATCACGAGCATAGCGTGCCGTTAACGGAATAGCATGCCTTGTACCAACGACTTCACAACAGCCAAGACGAGCATCAAACTCAGCCGTCAATGCTTTATTAAATGCCTGCTCCTCTAAGGCCATTAATTGCTGAGCACGACTCGCTTCGGTTGACCACACAATCGAACTCATGTGCATGTCCCCCATTGGTAAAAAGGCTAGCGGCCCTTGTGGAGTAAAAACTTGCCTAGCTATCGCCTGATGTGCCAACTCAGTACGAACGTTAGCAACCAAAGCATGATGACCATAATCCCAATACGTTAAGGGAATGTCGACTTGGCGACGCACCCAAGAGTGAGCACCATCCGCACCGACGATCAATTTAGCCGTTAATGCTTGCCCGTCACTTAGGGTTAACCACGCTTCATTCTCGCCAATAGCCAATTGTTGGCAATGAGCTGGCATATATAGACTGACATTGGCTTGTTTTTTTACTTCATCAAGCAGTGCCAATTGAATCACTCTATTTTCAACAATATGCCCAAGGTTAGGCTGGGTAATTTCCTGCGCAGAAAACTCAATCTTGGCGAAACTATCTTGTTCCCATACTTCCATTGCGAAGTAAGGATTCGCTCGACGCGCAAGGATCCCCGACCATACACCAAGATTTTTCAAGACTGTTTCACTCGCGCGACTCAAGGCTGACACTCGAACATCAGGTAAATCGTCAAACTGAGTATCCGGCGTTTTACTTTCAATGATCGCGATTCTCAGATCGGAATCTTTTAGCGCAACCGCCAGCGTTAGCCCAACCATACCACCACCGACGATGGCAATGTCCACACTTTGCATCATATTTATTACCTTTATCCTAAAGTGTGATTGAGTAGAGGCGCTTTTAACAATGGGATATTTTCCATCGCCATCAACCCTAAGTTGCGTCCCACTCGTAATGTCAGCCAATCATTAGAAAACAGATGAACTAATGTCGACGTTAATTGAATCGTTGCTTGGCGATCCGCTTCACGGCGCTGACGAAACGTTGCTAATTGACGGTACTCACCCATCGACTGAGTATCTTCTTCGGTCAGCACTTGCGCAAGTGTAGCAATATCTCGGATCCCCAGATTAAAACCTTGTCCAGCAATAGGATGCAGCGTTTGTGCCGCATTACCGATGGTGACAAATCGATGCGCGATAGTCTGGGAATGATAACGCAAAATTAATGGGTAGGTAGAACGTTGCCCAACCTGTAAAAAGCGCCCCAAGCGCCAGCCAAACATCGTTTGTAACTGAGCAAGAAACTCACTATCTGAAGCGTACAGCATCTGTTCGGCCTGTTCGGCAGATAAACACCAAACTAACGATAAGCGGTCGTCACTCATGGGCAATAACGCTAAAGGCCCAGATGCAGTAAAACGCTCAAAGGCACGTCCCCGATGTTGCTGAGCAGAAACCACATTGGTAATTAAAGCCACCTGCTCAAAATCGTGTTCTTGGCGAACGAATCCCATTTGGGCGCTAGATGTCGACAATGCACCATCTGCAGCAACCAATAACTTTCCGGTTATTCTCTGTTGATCAGATAAGGTTACACTAACGTGTTCTGGTGAGCGCTCAACATGCTCGACACTCAGTGGGCAAAAATAGGTAATATTATCGCAGGCGTTAATTTTCTCAGCGTACTGTTGGCCAACTTTAGACAGTTCGACCACATACCCTAAAGCGTCTAAACCAAGGTGGGTAGAATCAAAGTTAACCATCCCTGCATGAGAGCGGTCAGAAACGTGGATCTGAGTTATCGGTGTGGCAAAGGGGCATAGGCTTTGCCACAACCCCCAGCTTTTTAACAATTCCACCGTACCATGAGCCAACGCAATTGAGCGAGAATCAAACCCTGGATGTGCATGATGGTTCGTTTGAAAGGGTTCGATAATGGCGATCGATAGAGCACGTTGACTAAGTGCATTCAATGCTAACGCCAATGTCGATCCTGCCATTGCACCACCAGCAATGATCACATCAAAAGATTTCACCTCTCTCACCACTGCCTCACTTAATGCACGATAGGTTTAGTATCAGGATTCACCGAGCCTTTAAACTCGATATACAACATAAACACACACGCCTTGATATGCTCAATCACATGCTCAAGTAACTGCGCTTGCTGATCAAGATCGTCTTGTTCATCAATGCCTAATTTTGCGATCTCTTCTAAATCTTGCAGAGCTTCTTTAGCATGCGTCGATAACCCAGACAGCGTGACAGCCATTAAACCTAGCCCAGAAATGAAGTGATTGACCCAATCAGCGACGCCATCCGCGAATTGAAATAGAGCCTCGCTATCATCGGTGATCGGTACTAATAAGGTTAACTTAAAATCCTCACTGGCAAGTTCGGCTTGAGTGGCGGACAGTAACTGTTTCGCTTTTTCTAATGCGCCCGTCGGCCAGCCCATACCATCATTGGTGTAATCAAAAAGCAGCGGTTGCCAACTTTGATCATTTAAGGTTAAGCCTCCGGCTAGCATACCAGCGATCAAACCATGCAGTTCAGCTGGATTTATCGCTAACGATGCCGCTTGGAGTTCGCTGGCTAGTTGGTTATAACTGGGAAACGTTGTATCGCTCATGGTCACTTCATCATGGTAAATAATTGCCATCCTATCACTTCGAGGTCATCGGGAAAATCCTCCATGCTGGGTTTGTGCTTGCCTTTAACGCAAATTGGTTAAGAAGTCGGTGTTTACTTTGCCAATTACTATTTATCAACCTGAAAAGCTTGAATCTTGTGACCACTTTACCTATAGTTTGCCCCTCGATGGTTGCTCGGATACAATCATCATTAGTTACGCGAATAGAGTTCACTTATCATGAGTAATCAAGCGGTTGACGTTGAAATTTTAGGCAAAAAAACGCGTGTCAATTGTCCTTCTGGACAAGAAGCCTCGTTAATACGCGCCGCACAAGATCTCGATCAACGATTGAAAGATATGGCTGAACGTACTAAGGTAACTAATGAGGTTAAGCTACTTACCATTGCCGCTCTTAATATCTGCTATGAGCTACAGACGGAGCGACAAAAGCAGAATGATCAACAGCAACAAATCAGTGAGCGAGTGGAAGAGCTGACTGCATCACTACAAGCAGTACTCAATAAAGTACCACACGGATAGTGTTACATTACCTGCACAAGTTTTACCCTGGAGTGTTTGTCAGAGGATGTACGTCCCTGAGCCGATAAGCAACACATAAGGGTTGGTACTTGGTCACTATTGAGCAGGCTCGGCTTGTACCGAGAAGCCTACGGTAGCCATTGCTAATCCGCCTTGAACCAGCTGGTTCAAGGGCCACAGTCCTCAACGGCACTCTGGGGTTCCTAATGTTACCAACTCGTCAACAACTACGTTCATTGATTCGCCAACGACGCAATCAACTGTCTCAGACTGAGCAACAGCAAGCCAGCCAAGACTTAATCCAGCGCTTTACTGAGCTTCCTGAAGCGAAAACAAGCCAACACATTGCCTTGTATCTGGCTACTGATGGTGAATTAAATACACAACCTCTGATTGAATGGTTATGGGCTCAAGGTAAATGTATTTATCTACCAGTATTGCACCCATTTTCTCCCGGTCATCTCCTTTTTTTACGTTATCAATCTACAACGCCTATGGTGCGTAATCGCTTTGCGATTCTTGAACCGCGACTCAATCAACAACTGATCCAACCACTCGGACAACTGGATCTGATCTGCACCCCGTTAGTAGCCTTTGATGCTCATGGCCAACGCTTAGGGATGGGAGGCGGATATTACGATCGAACCCTCGCCAATTGGTTTGCGACAGGCCAAGGGGCAACACCGATCGGTCTTGCGCATAACTGTCAATATGTCGAGCAATTACCCCACGAAAGTTGGGATATTCCATTACCTAAAATCGTCACGCCAACGCGAGTTTGGCAATGGAAAGCGTGATCTGTGTAGACATAAACGACTCGATTGTTGTCTTCTCTCAGTACAGCTGAATACGATTTGAGTATATAATCGCGCCCTTATTCCCCCTTTATGGTTCATGTATTGACAGGGAATACCAACCAACATTCAATGACTCACAATCAGGAGATAGGCATGACTCAAGATGAAATGAAAAAAGCCGCCGGCTGGGCTGCACTTAACTATGTCAAAAAAGGCAGTATTGTTGGTGTCGGCACGGGGTCAACCGTTAATCACTTCATCGATGCCTTAGGCTCTATTAAGGATGATATTCAAGGCGCAGTCTCTAGCTCTATTGCTTCAACAGAAAAACTCCAAGCACTCGGCATCAAAGTTTATGACTGTAATGACATTGAAGCGTTAGATATTTACGTCGATGGTGCTGATGAGATCAACGCTCAACGTGAAATGATTAAGGGCGGTGGCGCAGCCTTAACGCGAGAAAAAATTGTTGCGGCGATTGCTAAACAATTTATCTGTATCGTCGATGGCAGCAAAGCCGTTCCCGTACTAGGGAAATTTCCATTGCCAGTTGAAGTTATCCCAATGGCGCGTAGCTACGTTAGCCGTGAATTGAGCAAATTGGGCGGAAAACCTGTCTATCGTGAAGGGGTGATTACTGATAACGGCAATATTATTTTGGATGTGCACGATCTGCACATTACTCAAGCCAAAGCACTGGAAGATAAAATCAACTCGATTACCGGTGTCGTAACCAATGGTTTATTTGCTCATCGTGGTGCCGATGTGGTGATCACAGGCACCGAACAAGGTGCTAAAATCGAAGAATAAGATTGAGAAAATCACCACCTTTTTGGTTATTTGATTACAAACGGCACCTTGAGTGCCGTTTTTATTGCTTTTCATTAAAGAATATTCTCGCTTATTCCGTAATTTTCTTACCCAAACGGGAAAATATTTGTTAGTTTATTGGAGCAAAGACACCCAAGGAAAACGTTTGCGTTGAATAAAACAAGTCCAATAATTGACGTTTGATACCCAAACCATTTGAAAAATAGCTCTATGACCGATTCATCTCTCCAGCATCAATGACATGAAACGGTAACTTCAAACGGAATGGGGATACTTGTGGTTAACTCAATAAGCCCATTTCCCATATTTAAGGACGAGTATCATGGCCAAAGTTTCACTAGAAAAAGATAAAATTAAAATCTTACTGCTTGAAGGGCTACACCCTTCAACCGTCGAAGTATTACAAGCCGCAGGTTACAGCAATATTGAGTATCACAAAGGTTCGCTCGAAGAAAACGAGCTACTGGAAGCCGTCAAAGACGTCCACTTTATCGGTATTCGCTCACGAACCAACCTCACTGAGTCAGTCATTAATGCTGCTAATAAGCTGGTCGCCATCGGTTGCTTCTGTATTGGCACCAACCAAGTTAATCTAGAAGCTGCAGCCCAACGTGGTATTCCGGTATTTAACGCTCCCTTTTCTAACACACGCAGTGTAGCCGAATTGGTTTTGGGCGAAATCCTCTTGTTGCTACGTGGTATCCCAGAGAAAAATGCTTTAGCTCATCGTGGCATCTGGAAAAAAAGTGCCGACAATTCCTATGAAGCGCGCGGCAAACGCTTAGGGATTATTGGTTATGGTCATATTGGTACTCAGCTTGGAATTATTGCTGAAAACCTTGGCATGCATGTCTATTTCTACGACATTGAAAATAAACTCTCTTTAGGTAATGCAACTCAAGTTCATACCATGAGCGAGTTACTCAATAAGTGTGATGTGATCTCTTTACATGTCCCAGAAACGCCTGAAACAAAAAACATGATGGGGGCAGAAGAGTTCGCTCGCATGAAACCGGGCGCTATATTTATCAACGCTGCGCGAGGGACCGTAGTTGATATTCCTGCGTTATGTGGCGCTCTTGAATCTGGCCATATTGCTGGAGCCGCGATTGATGTTTTCCCAACGGAACCGGCATCAAATAAAGAGCGCTTCGAGTCGCCACTAACTGCGTTTGATAATGTCCTTCTTACCCCACACGTTGGTGGCTCAACTCAAGAAGCGCAAGAAAACATTGGTATTGAAGTCGCAGGCAAACTAACCAAATACTCAGATAACGGCTCAACCCTATCGAGCGTTAACTTCCCTGAAGTATCGTTACCTCAGCATCGTGATTGTTCTCGTTTATTGCATATCCATGAGAATCGTCCCGGTATCCTAACCCAAATCAACACCATTTTTGCCCAAGATGGCATCAACATTGCTGCGCAATATTTACAAACTAGCGCCAATATTGGTTATGTGGTGATTGACGTCGAGACTGCACGTTCTGAAGAAGCCTTAGTCAAACTCAAGGCCATCGATGGCACCATTCGTGCGCGCATTCTTCATTAATCAATCATCGATGTATAAAACGAAAAAACCAGCCTAGGCTGGTTTTTTTAGAGCTTTTTAGTTTGTATTAACCACGTAGAGCTCGCTCACCGCGGGTCATGCCAACAACGCCACTTCGTGCCACTTCAATCACTTCCGTGACTTCGGTGATCGCGGCAATAAAGGCATCCAGTTTATCGCTGGTTCCAGTTAACTGAACCGTATATTGCGCAGCAGTCACATCCACAATCTGGCCACGAAAGATATCCGCCGTTCGTTTGACTTCAGCCCGAGCAAAACCGCTGGCTTTAACTTTAACCAACATTAATTCACGCTCGATATGCTCAAACTCAGAGACTTCTTGTACTTTCAAAACATCGATCAACTTATGCAATTGCTTTTGAATCTGCTCTAATTGCATCTGATCTGATTTAGTGGTGATGTTCAAACGCGACAATGTTTCATCATCAGTAGGCGAAACGTTTAATGTTTCAATGTTATAACCACGCTGAGAGAACAAACCAACCACACGAGAAAGCGCACCCGGCTGGTTTTCCAACAATAAGGAAATGATATATCTCATCTTAGGTTCTCTCCGTTCTACTTAGCCACATTTTATCCATGCCTTCACCCTTAATTTGCATTGGGTAAACATGCTCTGTCTCATCAACACTAATATCAACAAACACTAAACGATCTTTCATAGCGAGCGCTTTAGCCAGCCCTGATTCCAGTTCATCAGGGGATGAAATGCGCATCCCTACGTGACCATACGCTTCCGCTATCGCCGCAAAATCAGGGACTGAACTCATGTAAGAGTTAGAGTGACGACCTTGGTAAATAATATCTTGCCACTGTTTGACCATACCTAAGAAACGGTTATTAAGATTGATGATTTTGACCGGAATACCATACTGCAACGCAGTAGAAAGCTCTTGGATATTCATCTGAATACTGCCGTCTCCCGTCACGACCACGACTTCTTCTTCCGGCAAGGCAAACTTAACACCAAGCGCCGCAGGCAAGCCAAATCCCATCGTGCCAAGCCCCCCAGAATTAATCCAGCGTCTCGGCTTATCAAATGGATAATAAAGCGCGGCAAACATTTGATGCTGACCAACATCGGAAGCCACATAAGCATTGCCTTCGGTAAGCCGGAATAAGCTTTCAATCACTTGCTGGGGTTTGATTCGTTCAGCTGAGGTTTCATAACGTAAACATTGACGCTCTCGCCATTGATCGATCTCTTGCCACCATGCGGCCAATGCTTGATGATCATTGGTTTCGTCTTGCTCATTCAATAAGTTGAGCATCGTCGTTAAAACTTGTTCCGCTGAGCCTACGATAGGCAAATCAACTTTGACATTTTTTGAGATAGAAGACGGGTCAATATCAATATGCATGATCTTGGCATTGGGACAATATTTTTCCAAATTGTTCGTGGTACGATCATCAAATCGTACCCCAACCCCAAAAATCAAATCTGCATGATGCATTGCCATATTGGCTTCATATAAACCATGCATTCCTAACATGCCTAGACTGTTTTTATGGGTACCAGGAAAAGCCCCTAATCCCATTAATGTACTGACCACAGGTAAATTTAGCTGTTCAGCTAAGGCTTTGATAGGTTTATCGGCTTGTGAAATGATCGCCCCACCACCGATATACAGCACCGGTTTTTTAGCGGCAAGCAAGGCTTTTAAGGCTTTTTTTATCTGCCCTTTATGACCCGCAGTGGTTGGATTATAAGCCCGAAGATGGATTGAACCTGGGTATTGATACGGCAACTTAACCAAAGGATCCATCACATCCTTGGGAATATCAATCACGACGGGGCCAGGACGCCCTGTTGAAGCGATATAAAACGCTTTTTTGATAGTTTCTGGGATATCTTGAGCTTTTTTAATTAAAAAACTATGTTTTACAATCGGCCTTGATACACCAACAATGTCACATTCCTGAAAAGCATCATTACCGATTAAATTCGTGGCAACGTTACCGGAAATAACAATCATAGGAATGGAATCCATATAGGCGGTAGCAATACCGGTAATGGTATTGGTTGCACCTGGTCCCGAGCAGACTAACACCACTCCTGTCTTTCCTGTGGCTCGAGCATAACCATCCGCCATATGCGTGGCGGCTTGCTCGTGCCGGACCAAGACATGCTTAATTTGGTCAGCTTTGAGATGCAACGCATCGTAGATATCTAATACTGAACCACCGGGATAGCCAAAAATCTGCTCCACCCCTTCTTCTATCAGCGATTGCACAACCATTTCAGCGCCAGATAACATCGCTATATTCGGTACTTCTGCCATTTTATTCTCCTTAACCAATCTTCTGCACTCGGTCAGTGGATAAAGTTGGTTTTACATAGTCTAGGGCTTATTTGTAGCCTGATGTGGAAGCATTCCGCGTTCCGCTATGTCCCGCACCGGTCATAACAAGTGCTAAGGTAACGCAACAACTGTAACGGTTTATTTTCATAAGGTCTAATGGCATAAAACGCCAGCAAACAATAAGATAAGGTAAATAAATGTATAAAAGGCGCTCAATGTTGACTTTGTCATCATAAATAGGATGGAGAGACGGAAAGAAGATAAAAAACAGAGTAATATTTTGTTACGTTAGCCGACACACTCACTTTGAGTGCAGTAAATCATCCAAGTGGCTCACCGATACCGTGCAAAATAGTTGTAGAAATCCGAAAAAGCCGTACAGCGAAACACAGAGGCTGGGACCACGCCTTATTTTCAATATTTCTAAAGAAGAAAAGAACTTCCCGCCCCTTGAGACTAATACTGGAGGGCGGAAAATATTAGGGGTTAAATGATAGTAATATCAGATGATAATCATGCTCTCATTTATTCTTTCGACTTATCACGATACATATCTTCAATTTCGTGTTGATAGCGATCATTAATCACTTTACGACGTAATTTTTGGGTCGGGGTCAATTCCCCGTCATCCATAGAGAAGGCTTTAGGCAGCAGTTTAAACTGTTTTACCTGCTCAAATTTAGCCAATCCTTGTTGTAAATCATGAACTCGCTTTTCAAACATTTCCACCACTTGGCTATGTTTGATCAGTTCAAGACGATCGTGATACTTAATATTTAGCTCTTTCGCATAGCTTTCCAGCGTATCAAAACACGGAACAATCAATGCAGAAACAAATTTACGCGTATCAGCAATCACGGCAATTTGCTCAATAAAGTGATCTTTGCCTATCGTGCCTTCAACCAATTGAGGGGCAATATATTTACCGTTCGACGTTTTCATTAACTCTTTAATGCGATCAGTAATAAAAACGTTACCGTGTTCATCAATATGTCCGGCATCACCAGTTTTCAAAAAGCCGTGCTCATCAAAACTATTGGCGGTTTCTTGCGGCATCTTGTAATAACCACGCATCACCATCGGTCCACGGACTAAAATTTCATTATTTTCCCCGATCTTAAGCTGCACATTCGGCATAGTGATACCAATAGAATCAGGATTAAACTGGTGATCATTCCAACAAGAGACGGTGGCTGTGGTTTCCGTCATGCCATAGCCCAATTTGACATTGATGCCAATCGCATGGAAAAAGCGTCCAATCGTTTCATCCAATTTTGCACCACCACATGGCATAAAATGGATTCGTCCTCCCAGTAGTGCTCTTAGCTTAACTAACACCAATTTATCCGCAAGCTGATAGCTACGCACTAACAACCACGACGGTTGACGATTTTCTTGACGACACAAAGCCATTTTGGCTCCCATATTCACCGCCCAAGTAAATAAGGCTTTACGATGAAATGGCGCTTTGGCTACTTTTTCATGGATAGCAGAGAAAATCTTTTCGTAAAAACGCGGTACAGCACACATCACCGTAGGACGAACGTCACTCAATGCCTCACGCACTTGAGATACATCTTGCAAATAAACGTTGGTCGCCCCTTTATATAGAACATAGCAACTCCACGCACGTTCAAAGACATGCGAAAGCGGCAAGAAACACAAAGAAACATCCTGATCGGAAAGATTTAACCGTTGATCATGTCCTTCTAATTGAGCACCAATATTACGGTAATCAAGCATTACTCCTTTAGGCTGGCCAGTCGTGCCCGAAGTGTAAATTAAGGTATAAAGATCATCATAGTTAGCCTTCGCTAAACGCGCTGATAGCTCGGCTTGCTGAGCAGTAGAACCTTGAGTAATAAAATCACTCCAAGTAAAAGCATGGCAAAAACCCTGTAAATCAATGTCATCATTCATAGCGATGATTAATTGTAGAGTCTCACATTGTGCAAAAATAGCGAGGGCGGCATCGTACTGTGCTTGTTCACCGACAAACAACACTTTGACATCGGCATTATGCAAAATATAAGCGCATTGCTCAGGGGTATTGGTGGGGTAAATTGGCACCGTTACCAGTCTTGCTTGTAAAGCAGCAAAATCAGCAATCGTCCATCGTGGCATGTTGGGGGAACAAATCGCGACTTTATCTTGGATATCTAATCCTAACGATAATAAGGCTAAGGACAGTTGATCGATTTGTTGACCAAATTGATGCCAAGTAATGCCCTGCCAAGTTTTATCTACTTTATGTTGTAATGCAATACGATTGCCACCGCGAGAAACTTGCTCACGAATACAGTTAACGATATGAAAATCTAAATTGACCATGTCTCTTACCTATGGCTTACACTTGTAAGCTATTTTTTTAGCGAACAAGTGTACATTTAACCGTTGAAAAGACAATGGCACGGTATCAAACTTTTACCAAAAGATTGTCTCTGAAAATAAAAAGAACTTCAGGTTAAGGCTTTCCCTAACCTGAAGTTCACGTCTCAGCAAGGTTATTTACGATAAAGCAACGACATTGCCACAAGTCATCATTAACTGGTCACGTAACCAAATATGGCCTTTGTCTTTTTCACTTGATTCGTGCCAGCTTAAATAGCCACTGATACTTGCATGATCAAATGGAAAATCTAGAATTTGTAACTGCTCTTTATTCGCTGCATGCTCAACGACCCAACGTGGAGCAATCGTCACAAGTTCTGACTGACCAACAACGTAAAGTACATTGCTCAAGCTCGTTCCTTCGTAGTTGGCTTGGCAATCTAATTCACGATATGCCTGCTCAGAAAAACTACGTTGACCATGAACTTTTGACAATTTAGCATGTTGCTCGCTGGCCAGTAACTCGCGAGTGATCGTACCTTGAATTCGTGGATGAGATTTGGCAGCGACCACCACCAGCTCATCTTGAAAAATTTCGGTGCTAGAAAAACCTTGTTCATCAAATCGAGCATAGTCAATAACAAAATCAATCTCTTGATAACGCATACGCTCAGCTAATTGACGATCAAACTCCGCATCAAGATGCAATTGAACGTGAGGCGCTTGTTCATGAATCGTCGCCATGATTTGTGGTGCAAAACGAATATCACAAGGACTACAAATCGCTAGTTTGAATAAACGAGTCGAGGTCTGCGGAGAAAAAACCGAACTTGGTAATTCGTTACGAATGAGTTGTAGTGCTTGGCGAATCGGACCAAACAATTGACGAGCACGCGGTGTAGGTTGAATCCCTCGTCCTTGACGCATAAACAATTCGTCATTAAACATTACTTTTAAACGCGCAACCGCATTGCTCACTGCAGGTTGAGACATGCCTAAATTATGGGCTGCTCGAGTAATATTTTGCTCTTGCATCACCGCATCAAACACCGTGAGTAAATTTAAATCAACGCTACGCAAAGTGCTTTCCATTCGGTAACTCGCAATTGCGCTCATTGGATCTTTTTTGTTAAGCATAAAGTACGCCTCTTTTTTTATTATCATCCACATCAATGTTCACTGTAATGAGTGGTAACCCATCTCAAGTAAAAAAAGAATGCAGAAGTATTTATTACCCAGATAATTTCTGGTGAGACCTACTATCAACGATTCATTTAACTAATAGCAATAGGATTGAGAAAAAGTCAGTAAATTTTACCCAAAGCAAATAACTGGCCTTTAAATTCAACAATTTAGTTTTTTATAAAAAAAGATAAAGTTTATTTTCTGGTGTTTTTTATAAAACATTGACCCCGCGAATACTTTAAAACACAAACAAAAGCTAATATTCACCAAAGAAATATCATTGGAGGTAAGAATAATAATGTGAATTAATTTAATGCGGCATAGCTAGGAAAATCGACTTGCTTCCAAAGCTGTTGTGATAATTCAGAGTGGCAAGCCCAATGGCCATTGAGCAACCAATCAACGATCGCGCCCGCCACATCAGGATAATGGACACGTTCAATGTCTTGTTCATCGAGCCATTCACTGATCACAAAAGCATCCAATGAATTCATACTTGCCGCAAGTCCAAGTAACTCTAAAGTCGCCACATTACTTTGTTGTTCAAATTGACCAATAAGTGGCTTTAAAAGGAGTTTTTTTCCTAATGATAATGCTTCGGACGGCAATTCAAATCCACCATTAGCAATTACTCCGCCACAGCGGTGTAAATCAATCTGAAACGATTGATGAGATAGAGGTTTTAAATGAAGATTATTCAGTGTCGAACTCTGATTGATACTAGGGTGATAACAGACAAAGGATTGTTGAGTAAAACGAGCCAGTAATTCACACACTTGATCCAAGTCTTCAAAAGGCAAATAAACCAAAATAAACCCTTGATTACTAATAGATTTACTGGATGAATGAATGATTGGCGGTAAAATGGGTTGATTGAAATGGTACCAATGTAAAGCAAGATAATAGTTAGCCGGAGAAAAGTACTGCATGATCGATTTATCCAACCAGCTAGCACCTTTAATCGGAACAGAATAACGAAATGCATTCTGGTGACTGAGGCTAATTGACATCACTCCTTGTTGTTTGGCAGCCCAAGCTGTGACTGGCTCAAAGTCGTTAATCACAAGATCATAGCCGCTAAGATCGAGTTTTTTTACCTCTTGGTAATATCGCCCCAGACGATTTGCATAAAGCGTTTTTAAATAGCTAACCTCGCCCCGTTGAGATACAAAAGTCAGACCATACCGAGTCTGATAATGACCAAAGCACTCCATCGAAAAGTAACGTTGGGGATCTCGGCCTGAAAATAGGAAATCCACCTCGATATTACGTTGCACAAAGGCATCCGCCATCGCTCGTGCTCGGGCAATATGTCCATTTCCCGTCCCTTGAACACCATAAAGTATTTTCATAATAATCCACTACCAAGAATCGTTACAGCCATGACCACAGAGAGATACCCCAGCAATGCACCAGCAACAACATCCGTTAAAAAATGAACACCTAAGACAATACGCGAACCGCCAATCAATCCGGCCCAAATCAGTGCCACAGGATAAAGACTCGGGTAAAAATACCCAATCAGTGTTGCCATTAAAAAAGCGGCGGCGGTGTGCCCAGATGGTAAGCTGTAACGATCAGAGGGAGTAATAGCAGCGGTCAAACGAGGAGAATAGTCTTGTGGCCTGCGTCGTTGGACAGCATTTTTGATTATCCAATAAATCGGTAATTCCATAGCAAAAGCGAAAATACCAATAAGAAAAAATTGACGGCCATAATTCCCATCGAGTCCCCATGCTAACAAACCTAATAGTAGATAAAGATGACCATCTCCCGTATGGGAAATAGCTTTACTGACTGTCGTTAACGATGAATGTGTTCGATGCCGTAAACAGTATGTCGACAAGGCCAAATCTAATTTAATCAGTGGCTCAATGGTGCGCATGATCTATTCCTTGCTTAATCTATCCAGTACTCATCGAGCATAGATAAGGCAAATGACAACACCGTGATCCTTTGTTTGAAATTAAATGACAAAGCAAACTGACTCGCACGGCTTATCATCGTGGTTAATCAATAAAAAATCCATTTAAGGGTTGACGAGTTCAGTGGAGTGCGGTACTAATTTGTTAACTTAATCGTGTGGAATGTTAATAATGATATTGCGTATTTCTCTTCTGCTAGGCCTACTTCTGATCGTGAACCAATCGCGCGGGTAGCTTGTGGAAGAAAAATAACACACTGATTACATAGAACCCGCACAGAGATGCGGGTTTTTTTATATTGATATTCAGGAAGTCAACCAGAAACCATCGGCTTAATGCAGTGCTAAGACCCCAAAAACATCAGTCTAGCTAAATTAAACCGACAAGGCACAACACAATCAGGGAGCAAACATGAGTGATCAGGTCATTATCTTCGATACCACATTGCGTGATGGCGAACAGGCGTTATCAGCCAGTTTAACCGTCAAAGAAAAACTACAAATCGCTTATGCCCTTGAACGCTTAGGGGTTGATATTATTGAAGCCGGATTTCCCGTCTCCTCTCCTGGTGATTTTGAATCCGTACAAACCATTGCTAAACACATCAAAAATAGCCGAGTCTGCGCCCTTTCGCGTGCCGTTGCGAAAGATATCGATGCTGCCGCCGAAGCATTAAAAGTCGCCGACGCTTTTCGTATTCATACCTTCATTTCAACATCCACCATTCACGTACAAGATAAATTGCGCCGCAGTTACGATGACGTGGTAGAGATGGCAGTACAAGCCGTAAAACATGCCAGAAACTATACCGATGACGTCGAATTTTCCTGTGAAGATGCAGGACGCACCCCTATTGATAACTTGTGTCGTATGGTAGAAGCGGCGATCAATGCTGGGGCTCGCACCATCAACATTCCCGATACCGTTGGTTATACAGTACCCAGCGAATTTGGTGGAATTATTCAAACGTTATTTAATCGGGTTCCCAATATCGACAAAGCGATCATTTCCGTCCATTGCCATGATGATTTAGGAATGTCGGTGGCTAACTCCATTGCAGCCGTTCAAGCTGGCGCAAGACAAATCGAAGGCACTATCAATGGTATTGGTGAGCGAGCTGGCAACTGTGCTCTAGAAGAAATCGCCATGATATTGAAAACTCGTCACGATCTACTGGGAGTTAAAACCAATATTCGTCATGAAGAAATCAGTCGAACAAGTAAACTCGTAAGTCAACTTTGTAATATGCCTATCCAAAGTAATAAAGCGATTGTCGGAGCGAATGCATTTAGCCACTCATCAGGTATCCATCAAGATGGGATATTAAAAAATAAGAATACCTACGAAATCATCACCCCTGAATCGATTGGTTTGAAAAACCAAGCACTGAATTTAACCAGTCGCAGCGGTCGTGCGGCCGTGAAAAGTCATATGGAATCCATGGGCTATCATGAACATGAGTATAATTTAGATGCGTTATATGAAGACTTCCTCAAATTAGCCGATCGAAAAGGTCAGGTATTCGACTACGACTTAGAAGCCTTAATGCACTTTTCAAATCTACGTGAAGAAGATGATTTCTATAAGTTGAATTATCTTAGTGTGCAATCTGGAAGTGTTATGGCGACCACCACAATTAAACTCAAGTGTGGAGATGACGAACGCTGCGAAGCCGCCGTCGGTAATGGCCCGGTTGATGCACTCTATCAATGCATTTATCGCCTAACGGGTTATGACATTGTATTGGACAAATTCGACTTAACCGCAAAAGGTGAAGGTGAAGACGGACTTGGTCAAGCAGACATCATTGCTAACTATAACGGTAGAAAATACCATGGAACTGGCGTGTCTACGGATATCGTTGAGGCCTCGGGTCAAGCTCTACTTCATGTGATCAATAGCATTCATCGCGCAAACCAGATAGACCAAATTAAACAAAAGAAAAAAGTCGCCACGGTATAACTCCTACAACGACTGATTAGCAAACACAACTTAATAAAAAATTAGACAAAGGACGATCATGACAGACAAACACTACCGCATTGCCGTTTTATCCGGCGATGGCATTGGACCAGAAGTGATGCAACAAGCCGAAAAAGTGCTTGATGCTATTGAACAAAAGTACTCATTCACCTTTAGCCGCGAACATCATGATGTTGGCGGAATCGCCATTGATAATCATGGATGTCCACTACCAGAGAGTACTCTCAAAGCGTGTGAAGAAGCCGATGCGGTATTATTTGGTTCTGTTGGTGGTCCCAAATGGGAGCACTTGCCGCCCAATCAACAACCCGAACGTGGCGCACTACTGCCTTTACGTAAACATTTCCAGCTATTTTGTAACTTACGTCCAGCGCAAATCCATACTGGATTAGAGAGCTTCTCACCTCTACGTGCCGACATTTCTTCACGAGGCTTTGATATTGTTGTCGTTCGTGAATTAACCGGAGGCATTTATTTCGGTCAACCGAAGGGACGTGAAGGAGAAGGAGCTAATGAAAAAGCCTTTGATACTGAAGTCTATCATCGTTATGAAATCGAACGTATCGCAAAAATTGCTTTTCAATCAGCTCGCTTACGTCGTAAAAAAGTTTGCTCGGTAGATAAGGCTAACGTTTTACAAAGCTCTATTTTATGGCGTGAGGTCGTTGAAAAAGTTGCGCAGGATTATCCTGATGTTGAACTTTCTCATCTTTATATAGATAACGCGACTATGCAACTTATCAAAGATCCGGCTCAGTTTGATGTGATGTTATGCTCGAACATTTTTGGTGACATCATTTCCGATGAGTGCGCAATGATCACAGGTTCAATGGGGATGTTACCTTCAGCAAGCCTTAACGAGAGTAACTTTGGCCTTTATGAACCAGCGGGCGGCTCAGCACCAGACATCGCGGGTAAGAACATCGCTAATCCTGTCGCACAAATTCTTTCCGCGGCCTTAATGCTACGTTATAGCTTAGGTGAAGAACAAGCAGCACTGGATATTGAAAATGCCGTGTCAAAAGCTTTATCCGCCGGAGAACTGACGGCCGATCTTGCAGGCAACAAACCGGCGCTCTCTACCTCAGAAATGGGCGATAAAATCGCTGGTTATATTTTACACTCATAATAAGTCGACTCGTTAATGATACGAGTACACTATGCAGCTCAAAGAGCTCAAGGAAGAAGCAATGTCATCAGCAAAAACGTTATATGAAAAAATTTATGATGCGCATGTGGTGGTTGCCGCACCCGGTGAAACGCCCATTTTGTATATCGATCGCCATTTGGTTCATGAAGTAACCTCACCGCAAGCCTTTGATGGATTACGTGAAAAAGGACGTTCGGTACGCCAAGTCAGCAAAACCTTCGCCACCATGGACCACAACGTCTCTACTACCACCAAAGACATTAATGCATCAGGAGAAATGGCTCGCATTCAAATGCAAACGTTAGCCAAAAATTGCGCCGAATTTGGCGTGACCTTATATGATATTAATCATAAATATCAAGGTATTGTTCATGTCATGGGACCAGAACTAGGCATCACGCTACCAGGCATGACGATTGTTTGCGGTGATTCACACACCGCAACACATGGTGCTTTTGGCTCACTCGCGTTTGGTATCGGCACTTCAGAGGTCGAGCATGTCCTCGCGACCCAAACCTTAAAACAAGGCCGAGCCAAAACAATGAAAATCGAAGTGCGTGGTAAAGTCGCTCCAGGCATCACGGCTAAAGATATTGTGCTGGCCATCATTGGCAAAACTACCGCTGCGGGCGGCACCGGTTATGTGGTTGAGTTCTGTGGTCAAGCTATTCAAGATCTTTCTATGGAAGGGCGAATGACAGTCTGCAATATGGCAATTGAACTCGGCGCAAAAGCCGGCTTAATTGCCCCTGATGAAACGACCTTTAATTACATTAAAGGTCGCAAGTTTGCGCCACAAGGCCGTGATTGGGATGACGCTATAAAATACTGGCAAACACTAAGAACCGATCCAGATGCGAAATTTGATGCGGAAGTGATCTTGGATGCCAGTGAAATCAAACCACAAGTGACTTGGGGAACCAATCCCGGACAAGTGATTGCCATCGATCAACCGATTCCATCACCGAACGACTTTACCGATCCCGTTGAGCGTAACTCAGCAGAAAAAGCATTAGCTTATATGGGGTTAGAAGCTGGGAAAATGCTCTCTGATTACAAGGTGGATAAAGTGTTCGTGGGTTCATGTACCAATTCACGTATTGAAGATATACGAGCAGCAGCGTTAGTCGCACAAGGTAAAAAAGTAGCTCCCCATGTTCAAGCCTTAATTGTACCGGGGTCTGAGCAAGTAAAAGCACAAGCTGAAGCAGAAGGCTTAGATAAGATTTTTATTGAAGCTGGATTTGAATGGCGATTACCCGGTTGTTCAATGTGTTTAGCCATGAATAACGATCGCTTAGCGCCGGGAGAACGCTGCGCTTCGACTTCAAACCGTAACTTTGAAGGACGTCAAGGCCGTGATGGTCGAACTCATTTAGTCAGCCCTGCGATGGCTGCCGCCGCCGCCATTAGTGGGCACTTTGTCGATATTCGCCAACTTTAATTCAAGGAGAACACCATGTCAGGATTTCAGCAACATACCGGATTAGCCGTTCCTCTTGATGCCGCCAACGTGGATACCGATGCGATTATCCCCAAGCAGTTTTTACAAAAGGTCAATCGCACTGGATTTGGCAAGCACCTTTTTCATGACTGGCGCTTTTTAGACGATACAGGTGAAAAAGCTAACCCAGAATTTGTCATGAATCAGCCTCGCTATCAAGGAGCGAGTATCTTGCTTGCCCGTGAAAACTTTGGTTGTGGTTCCTCTCGAGAGCACGCACCATGGGCATTGGCCGATTACGGTATCAAAGTGATGATCGCCCCAAGTTTTGCCGACATTTTTTATGGCAACTCGATTAATAATCAGATGATTCCGGTACAACTGACTGATCAAGAAGTGGATGAGCTGTTTAGTTATGTTCAACATACTGAAGGAGCAACCATCAGTGTTGATCTACAAAGTTTAACCGTTTCAGCTAATGGTAAAACCTATCATTTTGAAATTGACGATTTTCGACGTCACTGCTTATTAAATGGCTTAGACAATATAGGCCTCACGCTACAACATGAGACAAAAATCGCTGAATATGAAGCAAAAATACCGCGTTTTTTAGCTTAAATAACCTTTAGCTTAGCTAACTCAACGACTATTTGAAAAAGGGCTGCCTAGGCAGCCCTTACTTTTTAAAGCCGTATTTATCTTCTCATTTGAACTACACTGTCTGCTGGCAGCATTCTGCTTTTTCTCATTAAGGAATCTATGAAATATTTACTATCGCTTTTAACCTTATGCTGGTCATTATCAATCACCGCCGCACCCAAATCAGAACTATGGGACTATTGGGATCAAAGTAATCAATTAAACTCACAAGAGGTATCCCATCAAGCTTGGCAACAACTGCTTGATAGTTACTTATCTCGGCAAGGCATGCATACCGTTTTCGATTACGCCAATCTGCAAACCTATGATCAGGAGAAATTACAGGCTTACATTGATTCACTGACAAGGCTGGATCCAAGAACGCTAAGTAAACAGCAGCAGTATCCTTACTGGGTCAACTTATATAATGCGCTAACCGTTAAAGTAATCATTGATCATTATCCTGTATCATCAATTACTAAGATCGGTGGCTGGTTTCGCTTTGGGCCTTGGAACATTCCCTTAATAGAGATCGCCAATCAAGAGTTAACCCTTAATGATATTGAACATCGGATTTTGCGGCCTATCTGGCAAGACGCAAGAATTCATTATGTGGTCAATTGCGCCAGCCTTGGTTGTCCTAATCTCCAACCTGAAGCATTTACTGCAGATAATATTGAGCGTTTACTGGAACAGGCTACTTATGAATTTATCAACAGCGATAAAGGCGTTAATATCCATAATCAACGTTTGATTCTATCTTCTATTTATCAATGGTACGCTGAGGATTTTGGTTCACAAGATGAATTATTGGATCACCTTATTCGCTATCGTCCAGATCTAGCTAATGATGAAAGAATAACGCGACGTTTTCGTTATGAATATGATTGGCAGTTAAATCGTAAATAGCAAAAAGCCTCTGTATTACTACAGAGGCTTTTCAAATGAGTACCTGGCGATGTTCTACTCTCACATGGGGAGACCCCACACTACCATCGACGCTGTTTCGTTTCACTTCTGAGTTCGGCATGGAATCAGGTGGGTCCAAAACGCTATGGTCGCCAAGTGAATTTTTTATAGCTGAAGCTATTGAATCACTGGTGCTGATACCCAGAATCGAACTGGGGACCTCATCCTTACCAAGGATGCGCTCTACCGCCTGAGCTATATCAGCAGATATTTTTTAAACTGCTAGTCCGCTTGTTATCAGCGCTAGAGTTACTTCTTCTCGTAAGAAGAAGTAGAAATTAAAGCCTGGCGATGTTCT
>NZ_BDJF01000033.1 GCF_001895205.1 Vibrio injensis
GTAGAAATAGTAATACCGCGCTCACGCTCTTCTGGAGCATTGTCGATTGACGCGAAGTCTTTCGCTTCACCGCCGTATACTTTTGCAAGTACAGTACAGATAGCTGCTGTTAGAGTGGTTTTACCGTGGTCAACGTGGCCGATAGTACCAACGTTTACGTGCGGTTTCGTACGTTCAAATTTTGCTTTAGACATGAGTTGTCCCTCTAGGTACGGATGTATGTGGCTTTGTTTATGACCACGCAACCAAAAAAAGTTCGGTAATAATTATACAGTAAATGGAAATCTTTGCTTAGAGCTGGTGCTGATAGGCAGACTCGAACTGCCGACCTCATCCTTACCAAGGATGCGCTCTACCACCTGAGCTATATCAGCACTCTAAAATGAGTGGAGCGGGCAGCGGGAATCGAACCCGCATCATCAGCTTGGAAGGCTGAGGTAATAGCCATTATACGATGCCCGCAACACGTAACTCTGTGAGCTATTTCCTTTACAATATGGTGGAGGGGGACGGATTCGAACCATCGAAGGCGGAGCCGGCAGATTTACAGTCTGCTCCCTTTGGCCACTCGGGAACCCCTCCAAATTTTTATCTTCTTACTAAGGAAGATGGTGCCGACTACCGGAATCGAACTGGTGACCTACTGATTACAAGTCAGTTGCTCTACCTACTGAGCTAAGTCGGCATAAGTGGGGCGCATTCTATTGAATGATCTTAATGCTTGCAAGCCTAATCGATAAAAAAAAACAAATTTTATTCGCTTTAGGTCTATTCGTTGTTTTTTTATTCATTTTTTTGCTTAATCGCCAATTCTAGTGTGTTTCTGATTTGCAATCTTAGTCGCATATTGTATGTTGCCTGCTTCTTCTAACACTATGACTGAACCTTTTATGAGCCCCTATTTATCTTTTGCTCGTCACCAATGGGCTGAGTTACGTAACTCAGTCACTATGACTCTGTCAGAACATGATCTACAAGAATTACAAGGTATTAATGAAAGTCTAACGATGAAAGAAGCGGTAGAAATTTATCTCCCTCTAGCAAGATTATTGAATTTGTATGTGGCCGCTAGACAAAGTCGTAATACCGTTCTTAACCAATTTTTAGGCCATGCAGAGAAAGCACCTCCATTTATCATTGGTATCGCTGGTAGCGTAGCGGTCGGTAAAAGTACAACCGCGCGCTTATTGAGAGCATTACTCTCTCGTTGGGAGAACCATCCTAAAGTTGAGTTAATCACCACTGATGGCTTTCTCTACCCTAATAGAATCTTGCATGAACGCAACATTATGCATAAGAAAGGCTTTCCAGAATCATACGATATTCGACGCCTAGTGCAGTTTGTTTCTGATGTAAAAGCAGGACAACCTCATGTTATTGCACCTATCTACTCACATTTGACTTATGACATCACCTCCGAACAGAAAGTGGTTGATCGTCCAGATGTCTTAATTATTGAAGGGTTAAACGTTTTACAAAGCGGGATGGATTACCCTCATGACCCACATCGGGTATTTATCTCTGATTTTTTAGACTTTTCTATTTATGTGGATGCCGATGCCGAATTAATTGAAAAATGGTACGTTGATCGTTTTATGAAATTTCGTCATGGGGCTTTTAAAAAACCAGAATCATACTTCAATCATTACACGCAATTGACTGAACAAGAAGCCAAAGCCAAAGCACAACATATCTGGAATTCTATCAATGGTAAAAACCTTCAAGAAAATATTTTACCCACCAAAGAACGGGCTCAATTAATTTTAAGGAAAGGGCTTTGCCATAATGTCGAAGAAGTGCTGTTACGAAAATAAATTTATCGATACGATCACTCAGCTGAAATTGAAAATGACTCGACCTTGTGCAGCGCAACGAAGGGAAGTCATTTTCTACTATAATATCAAATAATTACACTAGAACCTATTCACTATTAGCCAACCATTTAAAGACTACTATTTACTCGTCGTCACCTTTTCGTAAAGAAATCTCACCACCGAGATAACTTTTTATTCCGTCAGAAGTTTCAAGTAACACTGCCCCATTCGGATCAATACCTCGCTCTATTCCGGTAATTTTATTCGGTCCGATCAGCAAATGAACTCGACGGCCTAAAAAATTGTCCAAACGATTCCAGCGTTCAACAAATTCTTGCATACCGTGCTGCTCATAATTTTCTAATGACCGATTTAAAGCTTGTATAAGCTTAATTACCAGTTGGTTACGATCAATATCCTCCTGACCAGTGACATGTGACAAACTCGTCCAAGGCTGATCGATGGACAGGTTTTTATCTTGCATAATGAGATTCATGCCGATACCAATCACTAAGTGAGCCGCTCCGCCAGCTTGACCCGACATTTCAACCAAAATTCCCGCGAGTTTACGATCTTGATAATAAAGATCATTCGGCCATTTTAATTTAATCCCTGTCAGCCCCATATCTTCAAGGGCTTCGACTATCGCGACCCCAACAACAAGGCTCAAGCCCATCGCAGCAGCCATACCAGCTTCTAAACGCCAATACATTGAGAAATAGAGATTAGCGCCAAACGGCGATACCCAATGCCGACCACGACGGCCTCGCCCTTTATCTTGATATTCAGCAAGACAAACCGTACCAGAGTGCATCAGGCTCGAATTGTCTAATAAATATTGGTTAGTTGAATCAATAATAGGATGCAATTCAACGGGGTTAGTTACTTGAGAACGAATGTAATCTTCATCCAACATCATCAATGGCCGAGCAAGCTGGTATCCTTTACCTTGCACGCGATGAATATCCATCCCCCACTGTTGAATGCCTTGGATATGCTTACTGATGGCAGCTCGAGACATACCAAACTGCTCCCCTAATGACTCACCAGAGTGAAAATGTCCATCAGAGAGCATCTTTAATAAGCGTAATTTAACACTATGAACTTTCATTGTTTTTTCTCAATTAACTTAACGCCCGTAAGTCAGTTTCTTCAGCGGCACCAATAAAACGAACTTCGTGCTCAAGATTAACATTAAACTGATCATGCACTGTCTTACATATTTGCTTTGCTAAAGTAATAATATCTTCTGCGGTAGCACGATTCTTATTGATGATGACTAAGGCTTGTTTGGGGTGCACCTGCGCTCCCCCCAAGGTATATCCCTTTAATCCGGCTTGTTCAATAAGCCAACCAGCGGCTAATTTAACGCCTTGTTCGGTCGGGTAAGCCACCAGATTTGGATACTGCTTTTTTAAAGTCTCAAACGAGGTTTGATCAATCACTGGATTTTTAAAAAAACTACCCGCATTACCAACTACCGTAGGATCAGGCAATTTATCTTTTCTCACCTGACAAACGGTGTGATAGATATCCTCCGCCGTACAAGTCGATGGCAAAGCTTGCAATGGTCCGTAAGACAAAAGAGGTCTCCAATCCTTACTTAGGCGCAGTCCTACTGCAACTACAAGCGCTTTACCACATAAATCTTGTTTGAAAATAGAGTCACGATAACCGAATTGACAGTCAGAAACGCTTAATCTTTTAATAGTGAAACTCTCTAAGCACAAGTAATCGACATAATGACAAACCGCCTTAAATTCTATGCCATAAGCACCAATATTTTGAATAGGTGCAGAACCAGCACAGCCCGGGATCAAGGCTAAGTTTTCTAATCCTGGTAAACCTTGCCGAATAGACCATTCGACTAAACTTGGCCAATCTTCTCCGCCGGCAACATGTAAGTAGTGAAAGTCAGCATCTTGTCTATGCTCAATACCTAACAGGCGATTGACCATCACCAAGCCTTGGTAAGGCTCGGTAAATAACACATTGCTTCCCTTACCTAACATCAATTTCGGCCGATCAGCCCACTCATCAGATTGATGCAGTACAATCAGATCATCGACAGATTCAATTACCGCTAAATATTGGCAAGTCTGATCAAGACCGAAAGTATGATAAGACTTAAGATTTGCATTATGATGTAGTTGCATGAGACTCTTTGCCTAAATAAAACTCATGCTATTCTACAACAGATACTTTGATAAGACAGATGCAAATACCAATTCTTCACTTTGAGCACGTAGAGACGCTAAAGCTACCCCTGATTAAACGTTTTTATAAACAGCACTATCCATCAGCTAAACCGAAAAGTGATGAGCTGATCATCGCGGCTTATGAAAACCACCATATCAAAGCCGTTGTTCGTTTTCGCTCAATTGCTGATTATCGATTATTGACTGGTATGGCCGTGGTGAGTGATGAGCGTTCAAAAGGGATTGGGCAAGCATTATTGCTCTACTGCAAAAAAAACATACTGAAACACAATGACTATTGTTTTGCTTACTCGCATCTGACATCCTTTTATACACTTGGTAATTTTTATACTCAGCGTCCAGACCAGCTTCCTGCAGAATTGCGAACACTGCTTACGCGCTACCAAGCGAGTGGTAAATCTCTTATTCCGATGATGTATAAAGATGACTTATGTTAAGAATAGAGCTCTTTTCTAGCTATCATTCACGTTATTTTGGTAATATACCCTGCTCGCAATTTTGCACATACGTAAGGTAAAGCATCACTATGATTGCTCGTAGAAATACAGTCGAACAACTGCCCACTATTGCGCAAGATCCTAATAAGTTTGATGTATTGCTGTCAGCTCAAGAGTTTCGTACTCATCTTATTGAGTCTATTCGTCTAGCCAGTAAACGCATCTATATAGTGGCTTTATACCTAGAAAACGACGATGCCGGACGAGAAATACTCACTGAGCTTTATAACGCTAAACAGCGTAATCCAGGATTAGATATTCACATTTGTGTCGATTGGCATCGAGCTCAGCGCGGGTTAATCGGTGCTGAGGCCTCTGCAGGGAATGCAACACTGTATTGTGACTTTAAACAGCGTTATCAACATGCTATCCCTGTACATGGCATTCCGGTTCGCGGAAGAGAAGTCTTTGGCGTGCTTCATCTCAAAGGCTTTATCATCGATGACCAAGTGATCTATAGCGGAGCGAGTATTAATAACGTTTACCTGCACTATCAAGAACGTTACCGCTTTGATCGCTATCATACCTTAGATAATCAACTTCTCGCTGACACTATGGTTAACTTCATTCAACATACATTATTGGCTCATCCGGCCGTGAATGAATTATCTTGCACAGATAGGCCCAAAACAAAAGAGATCAAAACCGATATTCGCCAGTTTCGTGCAACGCTTGCTGAAGCGAACTATGATTTTTCTGCACAAACACTCAATGCTGATCAAGTCGGTGTCACCCCACTGGTTGGGATTGGTAAACGCCGAAACCATCTTAATCAGACCATCATTGATTTATTGGCTCAGGCAAAACAAGAAATCTACATCTGTACACCTTATTTTAATTTTCCCCCATCTGTCGCTAAAGAAGTAAAAAAAGCGATTAAACGAGGAGTCACCGTTCATATTATTGTTGGGGATAAAACGGCAAATGATTTTTATATTGCACCTTCGCAAGATTTTAAAACCATTGGCGGTTTACCTTATCTCTATGAACTCAATCTGCGCCGCTTTGCAAAAATTAATGAAGCTAATATTGCTAGTCGAAAACTATCCATTCATTTATGGAAAGATGGCGACAACAGTTTCCATTTAAAGGGAATTTGGATAGATAAACGTTATATGCTAATCACTGGCAATAATCTTAATCCAAGAGCATGGAAACTCGATTTAGAGAACGCGTTACTTATCCAAGATAAACACGGGCATCTCGTTGATAAGTTTAGTAAAGAGATGGATAACATTTTACAACATACGCAATTAATCTGTACCTACAAACAAATTGAGAAGCTCGATAGTTACCCTGATGTGGTGCAGCGACTAATGAAAAGAATTACCCGTGTCAAAGCGGACCGAGTATTAAAACAGATTCTTTAAAGAAAAGAGCAAAAAAAGCCGATAGTGAATCACTATCGGCTTTTTTTACGCTAATTCTGTATTGCAATATCTAGCAGATAGCTAGAAAAGAAATGATGCCACCCTAACTTAATTCCATAAAAAATCCCCAGCATTGCTGCTAGGGATTCTTTATCAGTGGCGGAGCGGACGGGACTCGAACCCGCGACCCCCGGCGTGACAGGCCGGTATTCTAACCAACTGAACTACCGCTCCACATTGTCTTGTTACTCGATAAAGTCTGATTGACTGCTTTATTGAGTTTGTGTCTTCAGACCTTAAGTCTAAACACAAGTATTAAAGCCTGGCGATGTTCTACTCTCACATGGGGAGACCCCACACTACCATCGACGCTGTTTCGTTTCACTTCTGAGTTCGGCATGGAGTCAGGTGGGTCCAAAACGCTATGGTCGCCAAGCAAAATTTTGTCTGGAACAAAATTTAACGCACTTTAGTGCGGCCCGTAGGGTCAACTACAGGGATGTAGTTGATAAATTCAATTCCTAAATCTGGAAAGCTGTTTCTCGTTCTCTACACATTCAATGCACTCAATTGAGCCCACAAAACCCCTTC